>NZ_DASYWN010000045.1:0-124942 GCF_035935975.1 Bradyrhizobium sp. | reverse complement strand
ATGGACGGGCTATTACGGCAAGCCGGGCCCCATCGTCATGCTTCAGGGCTGGCTCGAGTTCCAAGCCATGAAGCGCGGCGCCAATCTGTTGATGCGCCAGTCGCAGATGGGCCAAACCGATGTGTGAATCGGATAGCCCGCGTGCGGGAGAGGGGGCGCTCTGCCTTAGCAGCGGCGATTCAAGCCTCAACCTCCGCCGCTGCTGCTTTCAGCATTTTTTCCAGCGTTTCCAGTCGGTCAGCCTCCCGCGGTGGCTTGTCCCAGCGCAGGCGGCTGACGCGGGGAAAGCGCATCGCGACGCCGGATTTATGCCGCGACGAGCGCTGCAGGCCCTCGAAAGCGACCTCCAGCACCAGCCCCTTGTCGCCCTCGTGCACGACATGGCGGACCGGGCCGAACTTTTCCGTGGTGTTGCGGCGGACGAAACGGTCGATCCGCAGCAGTTCCTCGTCGGTGAAGCCGAAATAGGCTTTTCCGACCGGCACCAGCTCCTCGCCGGCCTCGGTCTCGGTCCAGACGCCAAAGGTGTAGTCGGAATAATAGGACGAGCGCTTGCCATGGCCGCGCTGCGCATACATCAGCACAGCGTCGATGATGTGCGGATCGCGCTTCCATTTCCACCACTGCCCCTTCGGCCGGCCCGGCAGATAGGGCGCATCGCGCCGCTTCAGCATCACGCCCTCGACCGCGTCGGCATCCTCGCCCGCGCCGGCGCTTGCCGGGTCGGCGCGTGCGGCGGTGAGCGCATCCCAGCTCGTGAGGGGGACGGTCGGCGACAGATCGATGCGGGGATCGTCGAGTTTCTGGATGAAGCTCTCTAGCCGCTCGCGCCGTTCCGCGAAAGGCAGCTCGCGCAGATCGTTCTCGTCATCGCCGAGCAGATCATAGGCGCGCAAATGGATCGGAAATTCCTTGATCAGCTTCGGCGAGACGGCCTTGCGGTTCAGCCGCTGCTGCAAGACGTTAAAGCTCTGCACGCGGCCTTCGCGCAGGATCAACAGCTCGCCGTCGATCGCGCCCGGCAGCCGCAGCGACGGCACGAGATCGGGAAAGCTTGCCGTGATGTCCTCGCCGGTGCGCGAATAGAGCCGCGCGGTGACGTGGTCACGCTCGTCGCGCCCGGCGACCGCCTGCACGCGGATGCCGTCCCACTTCCATTCGGCGACGTAGTCGGCGGGATCGAGGTTTTGGAAATCGCTGTCCTCGATCGCATGCGCCAGCATCACCGGGCGGAACGGTGCGGGATCGCGATTGACGGGCTTTTCGGCGCGGCCTTCCAGCCAGGCGAACAAATCGAGATAGGGGGCGCTGAGGCCCGGCCAGATCAGCTCGACCTCGTGCGGGTCCTTGTCGCCAAGTGCGGCGGCTGCTGTCTTCGCCAGCCGCGCGGAGATGCCGATACGCAGCGCGCCGGTGACGAGCTTCAACAGTGCCCAGCGGCCGGTCTCATCGAGCTCATCGAGCCAGCGTTCGAGCTGCTTTGGCAGCTCGGTTTTGCCGAGTGTGCGCAGCGTGGTGACGACTTCGGTGAGGGTGGGGGGCGGTGGGTTGTTGTGGGCGGCCAGCGCCGCCTTCGGCCACATCAGCGCGACCGTCTCCGAGAGATCGCCGACGTAATCGTAGCTCAACCCGAACAGCACCTCGTCCGTGCGCGACGCGATCAGATCGCGGATCAGCGCCGGCTTGGCATGCTTGAAGCTGAGCGCGCCCGTCAGCGCGGCCAGCGCATAGCCGCGGTCGGGATCGCCGACTTCGCGAAAATAGCCGGTGATCAGCCGCAGCTTGTTGTTGCGGCCGGGCTCGTAGGCGAGGCGGTCCAGCAGTTCGGCGAAGCGGTTCATGCCTCGGCCTCGTCCGGGAGCGGCGTCTCGGTTTCCTCCTCATCGCCATAGCCGACGAGATCGAGCGGCTGCGCGCGCAGGCCTCGCGACCGGCACCAATGCACCAGCGCGTCCTCCTGGCCGTGGGTGACCCAGATCTCGCCGGCGCCGGTCGCCGCGATGGTCGCGGTGAGGCCGTCCCAGTCGGCGTGATCGGAGATCACTAGCGGCAGCTCGACGCCGCGCTGCCGCGCGCGGGCGCGCACGCGCATCCAGCCCGAGGCAAACGCGGTGACGGGATCGGGAAAACGGCGCGTCCAGAGATCGGAGGTGGCCGAGGGCGGCGCCAGTGTGATGGTGCCGGCCAGCGCCGCCTTCTTCACGCCCATCACGGGCCTGAGCTCGCCGAGGTCGATGCCCCGGCTCTGGTAATACGCGGTGATCGATTCCATTGCGCCATGCAAATAGATCGGCGCGTCGTAGCCGGCCTGGCGCAGCAGCGCGATGACGCGCTGGGCCTTGCCGAGCGAATAGGCGCCGACCAGATGCGCGCGCTCCGGAAACAGCGCCACGGACGCCAGCAGCTTCTTCACCTCGTCCGCGGCATCACCGTGCCGGAACACCGGCAGGCCGAACGTCGCCTCGCTGATGAAGACGTCGCAGGGCACCAGCTCGAACGGTGTGCAGGTCGGGTCGGGCGCGTCCTTGTAGTCGCCGGAGGCAACGATGCAGGTGTCCTTGCACGTCACCGCGATCTGCGCCGAACCCAGCACATGGCCGGCCGGGTGGAATTTGACGGTGACGTCGCCGAGCCGGATTTCCTCACCATAGCTGATGACTTGCGTCGATCCGGCAAAATTCTCGCCATAGCGCAGCCGCATCATATCAAGCGTTTCCTGCGTCGCCAGCACGGCGCCATGGCCGGCGCGGGCATGGTCGGAATGGCCGTGGGTAATCACGGCCCGCTCGACCGGGCGGACAGGGTCGATATGGAAACCGCCGGGTTTGCAGCACAGACCGTCAGCAGTTGGCAGCAGGATGTCTTGCGGGCGCATGCCTGTTATATAGGTCGCGCCACCGCATCTTCGAGTCACCACCCGCTTCGCTTCCTGGTTCCCAATGCCCCTCCGCTTGTTTCAGACTTCCGGCGATCTCATGGCCGACCGCCGTTTCGAGTTCGCGCGCGACCTCCAGCTCAAGGGTGACCTGCCCGCCGCCGCCGACCTGTTGGAGCAGGCGATTGAGCTCGCGCCGAACTTCACCTCGGCCTGGTTCACGCTCGGCGAGATCCGTCAGCAACTCGGCGAGCGGGACAAGGCGATCGAAGCCTTCCGCAAGGCGCGCGATTCCGACCCCGAGGACCAGCACGGCGCCGGCCTGCATCTGATGCGGCTCGGCGGCGCAGAGATGGCGGAGATGCCCAAGGCTTACGTACAGGCGCTGTTCGATCAATATGCGCCGCGCTTCGAGCACGCGCTGATCAACGATCTCGGCTATCGCGCCCCCGCGCTGATCTTCAAGGCGGTGCTCGCCGCGCGCGTCGCCGCCAAGAAGCCCGCCTTCTTCAAGCGCACCATCGATCTCGGCTGCGGCACTGGCCTCGCCGCCGCTGCCTTCGCGAAACAGGTCGATTATTTCATCGGCATCGATCTCTCACCCGGCATGATCAAGGAAGCGCGCGCCACCGAGCTCTATGCCGAGCTCGAAGTCGCCGACATGATCGAAGGCCTGCGCAGCAAGGCTGATGCGAGCGCGAACCTCGTCGTTGCTGCGGATGCGTTCGTCTATCTTTCCGATCTCGCGCCGGTGCTGATGGAAGCCAGGCGCGTGCTGATATCCGGCGGCGTGCTCGCCTTCACGCTGGAGACGCATGATGGCAGCGGCATCGTGCTCGGCGAAGGTTTGCGCTATGCCCATTCGGCGGAATATGTCCGCGGCGCCATTGCGAAGGCCGGACTGAAGCTGCTGACGCTAGAGCCGGCCTCGCCGCGCAACGAGAACAACGAGCCGGTGCGCGGCCTCGTCGTCGTTGCCGAGAAAACTTGAGTCTAGGCGCTAAACACCCTGCAATTTAAGCGTCATTGCGTCGCAAAGCGACGACTTCCTACTTGCGAGCCGCGCTGCCTTCCCAGCACAATGCGCGCACTAGGGAGAAACAAATAATGACCAAGAATCCATCGCGGCGCGATTTCAGCGCCGGCGCGCTCGCCACCATCGCTGCATCCACTCTGCCTGCGCCCTATGTCTGGGCCGCGGAGAAGAAATACGATGCGGGTGCCAGCGACACCGAGATCAAGATCGGACAGACCGTGCCGCATTCCGGACCCGGCTCGCTCTACGGCGTGCTCGGCCGCATCGGCGAAGCCTATTTCCAGATGCTGAACGAGAAGGGCGGCATCAACGGACGCAAGGTCAAGTTCCTGACCATGGACGATGCCTACAGCGCGCCGAAATGCGTCGAGGCGACGCGGCGCCTGGTCGAGCAGGAGGAAGTGCTCGCGCTCTACGGTTCGCTCGGTACCGCGCCGCAGACCTCCGTGCACAAATACCTGAACTCCAAGGGCGTGCCGCAACTGCTGCTCAACACCGGCGCGTCGAAGTGGAATAACCCGAAAGAGTTCAAATGGACGATGGCGGGCCTGCCGCTCTATCCGACCGAGGCGCGCATCCTGGCGCGGCACGTCGTTGCCGTGAAGCCGAACGCCAAGATCGGCATCCTCTACCAGAACGACGATTTTGGCCGCGACTTCCTCGGTCCGTTCAAGAAGGTTCTGGAAGACGCCGGCGGCACTGCCAAGGTGATCATGGAGCAGACCTACGATCTCACCGATCCCACGGTCGATTCCCAGCTCATCAATCTCTCCAAGTCCGGCGCGGACGTCTTCTACAACATCACCACCGGCAAGGCGACGTCGCAGTCGATCCGCAAGGTTGCCGAGCTCGGCTGGAAGCCGCTGCAGCTTCTGTCGGCGGGCTCGACCGGCCGCTCGATCCTCAATGCCGCGGGCCTGGAGAACGCCACCGGCATCGTCGCCATCCGCTACAACAAGGAAGTCGGCCTGCCCAAATGGGAGAAGGATCCTGATGTGATGGCGTTCGAGGAGCTGCGCAAGAAGTACATGCCGGCGATCGACCCCGACAACACCATCGCCTTTGCCGGCTACGGCCAGGCCGTGACCATGGGCGAGATCCTGCGCCGCTGCGGCGATGAGCTCACCCGCGCCAACGTGCTGAAGCAGGCGTCCAACCTCAAGGGCTTCCACTCCCCGTATTTCCTCGACGGCGTCACCTACGACTACACGCCCGAGGACTACACGCCGATGAAGACGCTCTTCATCTCCACCTTCAGCGGCAAGGATTGGGACATCTCCGACAAGCCGATGTCGGAGTAGGCGCTCGCCGCTGCTGCTTCCCCTCTCTCCGCTTGCGGGGAGAGGGTAGGGTGAGGGGGAGCCTCCGCAGGGACGGTGACAATTGCCCTCGCGGAGGCTCCCCCTCATCCGTCGCTTCGCGCCGGCCTCTCCCCGCAAGCGGGGCGAGGCGAAGCGGCCCCACCCCTCGACGAACCCGCCGCCGCGGCTTACCTGTGATGCCGTGCCGCCCCGCATCCTCAAAATATCGGCCGAGCCGGCCGCGTCGCTGCCCGACCGCTTCCAGGCGTGGTTTGCGGCCCGCGGCTGGTCGCCGCGTGAGCATCAGCTCGCGCTGCTGGAGAAGGCGCGCGAGGACGCTAGCGCTCTGCTGATCGCGCCCACCGGCGCCGGCAAAACGCTGGCGGGATTTCTGCCGACGCTGGTGGAGCTGAGTGCCGAGCCCGCGGCTTCGGCGAAAGCTGTCGTTTCCACCGGCCGTTCCGTGCAACGCAGCGCCGGCCTGCACACGCTCTACATCTCGCCGCTGAAGGCGCTCGCCGTCGACATCGCCCGCAATCTCGAGCGGCCCATCGCCGAGATGGGCCTGCCGATCAAGGTCGAGACCCGCACCGGCGACACGCCGGTGTCGCGGCGTCAGCGGCAGCGGCGCTATCCGCCGGACATTTTGTTGACGACGCCGGAGCAGCTCGCGCTGCTGCTGTCCTCCGACGACGCGCCGTTTCTGTTCTCCTCGCTGAAACGAATTGTGCTCGACGAGCTGCATGCGCTGGTGACGTCCAAGCGCGGCGATCTCTTGTCACTTGGGCTGGCGCGGTTGTGGCGGCTGGCGCCGCAGATGCGCGCGATCGGCCTGTCGGCGACGGTGGCCGAGCCGGATCAGCTCGCGCGCTTCCTGGTGCCGCAGCCGGGCGGCCAGGAAGCGGCCGCCGATATCGTCGTCGCCGGCGGCGCAGCGCCGCCGCAGGTCGAGATGCTTGACACGCGCGAGCGTCTGCCTTGGGCCGGCCACGGCGCGCGCCACGCGCTCGCCGAAGTCTACGAGCTGATCAAGCAGAACAAGACCACGCTGGTCTTCGTCAACACCCGCAGCCAGGCCGAGATGCTGTTTCAGGATCTCTGGCGCATGAACGATGACGGCCTTGCCATCGCGCTGCATCACGGCTCACTCGATGTCGCGCAGCGTCGCAAGGTCGAGGAGGCCATGTCGGCCGGACGCTTGCGCGGCGTGGTCTGCACTTCCTCGCTCGATCTCGGCATCGACTGGGGCGATGTCGATCTCGTCGTCAATATCGGTGCCCCCAAGGGCTCCTCGCGCCTGATGCAGCGGATCGGCCGCGCCAACCATCGTCTCGATGAAGCCTCGCGCGCGGTGCTGGTGCCCGCGAACCGTTTCGAGGTGCTGGAATGCCGCGCCGCGATCGATGCCATCGCCGAAAATGCGCAGGATACGCCGCCCTTGCGCACCGGCGCGCTCGACGTGCTGGCCCAGCATGTGCTCGGCTGCGCCTGCGGCGAGCCGTTTTTCAACGACGATCTCTATGACGAGGTCCGTACCGCCGCGCCTTACGCAGGCCTCGCCCGGCAGGATTTCGACGACGTCGTCGACTTCGTCGCGACCGGCGGCTACGCGCTGAAAACCTATGAGCGCTTCGCCCGCATCAAGCAGGACAAGCAGGGCCGCTGGCGCGTCGCCAATCCAAAAGTGCGGCAGAGCTACCGCCTCAATGTCGGCACCATCGTCGAAGAGCCGATGCTGAAGGTGCGGCTGGTGCGCGGACGCTCCACCGGCCAAGGGAACGCAAGCGGTTCGACCGGCGCGATCGCGCGCGGCGGCAGGGTGTTAGGTGAGATCGAGGAATATTTCATCGAGGGTCTGACCGCCGGCGACACCTTTGTCTTCGGCGGCGAAGTCGTGCGCTACGAAGCTTTGGCAGAGGACCAGGTCTACGTCTCCCGCGCCAACGACAAGGACCCGAAGGTGCCGTCCTATATGGGCGGCAAGTTCCCGCTCTCGACCTATCTTGCCGAGCGCGTGCGCCGCCTGCTCGACGACAAGCGCGCCTGGAACGGCCTGCCCGAGCAGGTGCGCGACTGGCTGTCGCTGCAGAAGGACGTCTCCCGCGTGCCCGGCGTGCGCGAGCTGCTGGTCGAAACCTTTCCACGCGGCAACAAGCATTACCTCATCTGCTATCCCTTCGAGGGCCGGCTCGCGCACCAGACGCTCGGCATGCTGTTGACGCGGCGGCTGGAGCGCGCCCGCGCCCGTCCGCTCGGCTTCGTCGCCAATGAATATGCGGTGGCGATCTGGGGGCTCGGCGATGCCTCCTTCATGATCCGCAACGGTCAGCTCGATCTCGATGCGCTGTTCAATCCGGACATGCTGGGGGACGATCTCGAAGCCTGGCTCGCGGAGTCCGCGCTGATGAAGCGCACTTTCCGCAATTGCGCGCTGATCTCCGGCCTGATCGAGCGCCGCTTCACCAGCGAGGACAAGAGCCGCCGACAGGTGCTGTTCTCGACCGACCTCGTCTACGACGTGCTGCGAAAACACCAGGCCGATCACGTGTTGCTGCGTGCCGCGCGCGCCGATGCCGCCACCGGCCTGCTCGATCTGCGCCGTCTCGGCGGCATGCTCGCCCGCATCCAGGGCCGCATCACCCACCGGGAACTCGACCACGTCTCCCCGCTCGCGGTGCCCGTGATGCTGGAAATCGGCCGCGAGTCAGTCTATGGCGAAGCTGCAGACGAGCTGTTGGCCGAAGCGGCCGACGAGCTGGTCAAAGAGGCGATGGGTTAGAAGCAGGTTTTGACGTGACGGCAGGCGCGCTGATTTCGGGGGATGTCGAGGACATGCGCGTATCCAAAGTCACCATCAGCGATGTGACTTTCGCCGCCGATCTCTCCGGCGCGCTGTACTGGGAAGAGCAGCGCCTGCTCGTCGTCTCCGATCTGCATCTGGAAAAGGGCTCCAGCTTCGCCACGCGCGGCGTGCTGCTGCCGCCTTACGATACGCTGGCGACGCTCAGTCGCCTCGCTGCTGTCATCTCCCGCCATGATCCAAAAACTGTCATCGCACTCGGCGACAGTTTTCACGATCGCACCGCGCATGAGCGCCTGTCGGGCGATGATCGCGATGCCGTCGTTGCGCTCCAGAGCGGCCGCGACTGGATCTGGATCTCGGGCAATCACGATCCCATGCTGCCGCGCAATCTCGGCGGCACCATCGCGGACGAAGTTGCGATCGGCCCGATCACCTTCCGCCACGAGCCGACCGGCGCGGATGGTGAGATCGCCGGCCACCTGCATCCCAAGGCGCGCGTCTCCGCGCGCGGCCGTTCGATGGAGCGCCGTTGCTTCGCCAGTGATGGGATGCGCGCGGTGATGCCGGCCTTCGGGGCCTATGCCGGCGGCCTCAGCATTCGCGACGCCGCGTTTGCAAAGATTTTTCCGAAGAACGGATTTGTCGCCCATCTGCTCGGCGATCGCCGCGTCCACGCCATTGCGGCCTCGCGCTGTTATTGAGGTCCGCCGCGCTCTGAGTTGGTCCAATTGGAACCTTTGCGAGGCGGAAATGGGACAGCACTACGTTCAGTAGTTGTCCGGAATCGCCCAATTCTGTTGTTGGCTCTAGCTTTGATGCTGCCGGGGCTGGTATTTCTCATCCCGAACAATCATTTTAACCGGCAGGGGGCCGCCGCAAGGCGGCCCCTTTCGATTCCGGCATTCGCAAATGGGGCGGTGCGAAGCGTTGTTAACTCTTCGGAACAAATTAAGAACACTTTAGCAAGTCTTTGATATATCATTGTGATTCGGCGCGCTGCCGACACAATATCTAGCGTCAGTCAGACTTTGCGAGGACTACATGTCCACCATTGCCTTCGATCAATTCGCCCTCACCCGGATCGCCGATTTCGCGCGCTCGCTGTCGCGGCTGCATCAGGCGGCGCGGCGCCAGAGGATCGATGACGATCAGTTCGACCGCGAGTTCAACGCGGTGTGCCAGTCGATCTGGGGCTACACCATCGACGACATCAGCGACGAACTGTTTTCGACCGAGGACCATCTGTTCCTGGACACGCTCGACGAAGCCCATGCGCGCATCTTCGCGGCGGAGCAGGGCTACGACCTCGTCGGCGAGGCGGGCATGCTGACCGACTGGTGGGGGTTCTGCTGGATGATCCTGGCGGAGAAGCGCGGCCTGCTCACGGCCGAAAACCGCGCCGCCGCGCGCGCGGCGATCGAGGAGAAATATCTGGCCGCACCGAATGTGATCGGGGTGATTATCGGGAGGTAGCATTCTCGTCATTGCGAGGAGCGAAGCGACGAAGCAATCCAGAGTGTCTCCGCGGAGGCATTTCTGGATTGCTTCGCTTCGCTCGCAATGACGATGTGGCTACAGGCGGCTTTCGTTAATCCAACCCCGCCCGCTTCGCCGATTTCTGCGCCGGCGTCTTCGGCACGGTCACGTCAGGCAGCGCCTCGCGCACGATCTCGGCCGAGGCCGGCGCATCCGCTGCCACCGTCTCGGCCCGCACCGGCGCGACCTTCATCTCGCCGAGGCGCGCGCGGACCTGCGCGGTGAGACCGGGATAGGAGGCGACCGGGGTGAACTCCGCAGTCTGGTCGTTGCCGAGGCGAACGCCGGTATAGGCGACGAGACCGTCGCTGGTCGCAATCACGTCGCCGGCCTTCAGCGAGGAGTCGAGTGCGAGATCGACCGGGGCAAGGCCGACCGGCTCGCGGCCGTTGCAGGTGCAGTCCGAGCGCAGCGCCTTGCGATAGGCGAACGCGTTCTCGCTATCGGCGTAACGCTCGCCGGTCTGC
This sequence comes from Bradyrhizobium sp., assembly GCF_035935975.1. GTDB lineage: Bacteria > Pseudomonadota > Alphaproteobacteria > Rhizobiales > Xanthobacteraceae > Bradyrhizobium. The sequence goes on along the minus strand of NZ_DASYWN010000045.1, from coordinate 114,924 downwards.
GCATAGGCGCCCTCGATCGAGGAGCCGAAGAAGACCTTGGTCGCGGTGGCGGGACAGAACGCCTGACACATCTGGGCGGGCGAGGCGAGGCCGCGCATCAGCGGAAAATATTTGCCGTCACAGCTGCGCACGCAGAAGGCCGGGCCGGAACCGCCGGCCGCCGCCGCACGCGTCGGCGGCACATATTGCGGAGTTGCGGCATTCTGCTGGCCGGTGAAGGGATCGGCGTAGGAGCTCGCCTGTGGCGGCACCTCGCGCTGCGGGCGCTGCTGCTGCATGCCGCCGAAGAAGAAGTCGAACAGGCCTTCGGCCGAAACCGGGGCTGGAGCTGCCAGCAGCGGTGCTGCAAGGGTGGCGGCCACAAGCATCGCGCGACGCCGCCGGCGCGCATGGAACATGACTGTACGCAACGCTCACTCCACCCGACGCTACTGAACCGGGCCGAAACCGTCAGGTCTCAGCACATGATTCACCATAGAGCGGGATGGTAAATGAGCAGTTGAGGCTTCACCTCGCCCGCTTGCGTAGAGATCACGCCTTCAAAAATTCCGACGCCTTGTAGAGCGAGCGGAACGGCAGGCCGGCCGCGCCAAACGTGTCGGTGGCGCCTTCCTCGCGGTCGACCATGGTCAGCACCAGCACGACTTCGGCGCCGGTCTCGCGCACGGATTCCACCGCCTTCATCGCCGAGCCGCCTGTCGTGGTGACGTCCTCGACGATCACGACGCGCTTGCCGGCGAGCGTCTCGCCCTTGGGCAGCCCTTCGATCGCGAGCTTTGCGCCGTGCTCCTTCGGCTTCTTGCGCACGAAGAACGCCGCGATCGGATGGCCCTTGATCCAGGAAATCTGCGCCAGCGCGCCGGCGAGCGGCACTGCGCCCATCTCGAGCCCGCCGATGAAATCGAGTTGGTCGTCCTTCAGCGCCTCGTAAGTGAGCTCGGCCAGCAGCGTCGCGCCCTCGGGGTCGAGCATGGTCGGCTTGAGGTTGAAATAGAAATCGCTCTTGCGGCCCGACGCGAGCGTCACCTCGCCGCGGCCGAAAGAGCGCCGGCGGATGATTTCGAACAGGCGGGCGCGGGAGGCAGATTTCGACACGGCGGTCCCTCGGGAGCGTTTTTGAAGGTGGCGGAATTTATCCGCGACCGCCGCGACATTCCAGAGGGGGCGTCTCCCGTCAACAGGCATCGGCCATCCCGGTCCGCCGGTTGTGGGGGTGCAACCTTCTGGAGTAGTGGAGGGCCTCCCGTTGGGGAACGGAAGCAAGGAAATTGGGCAAGGAAACTGGCATGACCATCGAACTGCACACCTGGAACACGCCGAACGGCCGCAAGATCTCGGTCGCGCTGGAGGAAATGGGGCTGCCCTACAAGGTGGTCCCGGTGAACATCACCAAGGGCGAGCAGATGGCGCCGGGGTTCCTGAAGCTGTCCCCGAACAACAAGATCCCGGCGATCCTCGACCCTGACGGCCCCGACGGCAAGCCCGTCAGCATCTTCGAGTCCGGTGCGATCCTGCTCTATCTCGGCGAAAAGACCGGCAAATTCCTGCCGAAATCGCTCGGCGCGCGCATCCCCGTCTATGAATGGCTGATGTGGCAGATGGGCGGCTTCGGCCCGATGCCCGGCCAGGTGCATCATTTCATCGCGCTCGAGAACGAGCAGGACCGCGCCTACGGCCTGAAGCGCTACATGGCCGAGACCCGCCGGCTCTACGGCGTGCTGGACCGCCGGCTCGCCGACCACGACTTCGTCGCGGGCGACCTCTCGGTTGCCGATTTTGCCATCCTGGGCTGGGCCTGGCGCCACCCTCGCCACAAGGTTGATCTGGCCGACTTCCCCAACGTCAAGCGCTGGTACGATGCCCTGATGGCGCGCCCGGCCGTGAAGCGGGGCATGGAGGCGAAGCTGGATTGATTGGAGGCTGTCGTCGCCCGGCTTGACCGGGCGACCCAGTATTCCAGAGACGGCGGTGATTGAGCCGAGAGGCCGCGGCGTACTGGATGCCCCGGTCAAGCCGGGGCATGACAGCGTGCCTCACACCTTCTTCGCTTCCACCGCCATCCGAACGGCGAGCCCGGCCAGCACCGTGCCCATCAGCCAGCGCTGCACCAGCATCCAGCTTGGCCGGCTCGCCAGGAACAGCGCGATCGATCCGGCAGCGAGCGCGATGATCGCGTTGACGCTGACGCTGATCGCGATCTGGATCGCGCCCAGCACAACCGACTGCGTCAGCACGCTGCCGGCGGTGGGATCGATGAACTGCGGCAGCAGCGCCAGATACAGCATCGCGATCTTCGGATTGAGCAGATTGGTGACGAGCCCCATCGTGAACAATTTGCGCGGGCTGTCGATCGAAAGCGTCTTCACCTGGAACGGCGAACGTCCGCCCGGCTTCACGGCCTGCCAGGCGAGCCAGAGCATGTAGCCGGCGCCGGCGAAGCGCAGCGCGTCATAGGCAAAGGGAATGGCGAGCAGCAGCGCCGTGATGCCGAACGCCGCGCACAGCATGTAGAACACGAAGCCCAACGCCACGCCGCCGAGCGAGACGATGCCGGCCGCCGGCCCCTGCGTGATCGAGCGCGAGATCAGATAGATCATGTTCGGCCCGGGCGTGAGCACGAGACCAAGGCAGACGAGGGCGAAGCCGAGCAGGGCCGAGGTGTGGGGCATGATTGAACCGGTGCGGGAGATGGCGCGGTTCTAATATGCGCGACCACGCCGGGCCATCGCGCAATTGCTCGGAGGACAATTGAGTTCTCGTGCCCCGGACGCGGCGCAGCGTGCAGCGTGTGCGCTGCTGATCCGGGGAGAGCAGCCTCTAATGCGCCTCGTCCCAATTCTTCGCCGCGCGCGCGTCCACATGCAGAGGCACCGACAGGTTCACGGCCGGGAATGGCGCATCCTGCATCACGTGTTGCACCACCGGCAGCGTCTTCTCCACCTCGGCGTCGGGCACCTCGAAGATCAATTCGTCATGCACCTGCAAGAGCATCTGCGCCGAGAGCTTCTTCTCGGCCAGCGCATCCTCCACCCGCGTCATGGCGCGGCGGATGATGTCGGCGGCGGTGCCCTGGAGTCGCGCGTTGATCGCGGCGCGCTCGTTGAACGCGCGCACCGAGGCGTTGGAGGCCTTGATGTCGGGATAGTGGCACTTGCGGCCGAACAGCGTGGTGACGTAGCCGTGCTGCCGGCAGAAGTCGCGCGTCTCGTCCATATAGGCGCGGATGCCGGGGAAGCGCTCAAAGTACTTCTTGATGTAGGCGGAGGCCTCCTCGCGCGCGATGCCAAGCTGGTTGGCAAGGCCGAACGCCGAGATGCCGTAGATGATGCCGAAATTGATCGCCTTGGCGCGGCGGCGAACTTCGCTCGGCATGCCCTCGATCGGCACGCCGAACATTTCCGAGGCCGTCATGGCGTGAATGTCGAGCCCATCGCGAAACGCCTGCTTCAGCACGGGAATGTCGGCGATCTCCGCCAGCAGCCGCAGCTCGATCTGCGAATAGTCGGCGGAGACGAGCTTGTGCCCGGGCGTCGCGATGAAGGCACGGCGGATCTTGCGGCCGTCCTCGGTACGCACCGGGATGTTCTGCAAATTCGGCTCGTTCGACGACAGCCGGCCCGTCGTGGTCGCGGCCAGCGCGTAGGTCGTGTGCACGCGATGGGTCTGCGGATTGACGTATTCGGGCAGCGCGTCGGTGTAGGTCGATTTCAGTTTCGAGACCTGGCGCCATTCCAGGATCTTCTTCGGGAAGTCGTAGCCCTGCTCGGCGAGGTCATCGAGCACCTGCGCGGTCGTGGACCATGCGCCGGTCTTGGTCTTGGTGCCGCCCGGCAATCCCATCTTGCCGAACAGGATGTCGCCGATCTGCTTGGGGCTGCCGACATTGACGGGCTCGCCGGCAATCTCCTGGATCTCGGCCTCGACGCGCGCCGCGGTCTGGGCGAAGTCACCTGATAGCCGCGACAGCACCTGGCGGTCGATCGAGATGCCGCGCCGCTCCATGCGCGCGAGCACCGAGACGAGCGGTCGCTCCAGCGTCTCGTAGACCGTCGTCATATGCTCGGCGACGAGGCGCGGCTTCAGCACGCGCCAGGCGCGCAGCGCCATGTCGGCGCCTTCCGCCGACAGCGGCGCGGCCTTGTCGATCGGCACCTGGTCGAAGGTGATCTTGCCCTTGCCGCTGCCGAGCAGCTCACTCTCCTTCAGCATGGCGTGGCCGAACCAGCGCTCGGACAGCGAGTCCAGCTCTTGCGAGCCGCGGCCGGCGTCGAGCACGTAAGAGATCAGTTTTGCATCATCGGTATTGCGCAGCGTGATTCCGTGCTGCGCCAGCATCACGGCGGTGAACTTCGCATCGAAGCCGATCTTGAGGATGCCCGCCGATTCCAGCACCGGCCGCAATGCCTCGATGGCGTCGTCATGCTTGACCTGATCCGGTGCGAGGCCCGCGTCGAACAGGCCGGCGCCGCCGCCGGACTGCTTGTGCGCGAGAGGGACGTAGCAGGCATCGTTCGGCGCCAGCGCCAGCGCGATGCCGCAGAGATCGGCCTGCATCGGATCGATGCTGTTCGCCTTGATCTCGATCGCGACATGACCGGTGTCATGGATGCGCGCAATGAAGGCGTTGAGCTCTTTCAGCGACTTGATCGCCTGGTACTTGCTGCGATCGACCGGGAGCTTGCGCAACGCCTCTTCGCGCGCAGCGGCGAGCGAGATCGGCGCGCCCTTGATGCTCGCCGATTTGTCTCCCTTGTCGCCGCCGGTTGCGGCCGCGGCAGGAGCGGCGAAGAGATCGCCTGAGGTCTCGGACGATGTCGTTTTCGCGGCCGCGCCGCCGGCCTTGGCGGCGCTGCTGTTGCTTGCATCGGCATCGACATTGGCGGGATCAATCTGCGAATAATCGGCGACGCGGCGGGTGAGCGTCGAGAATTCCATCGCCTTCAGGAAGGCGATCAGTTTTCGCGCATCGGGCTCGTGGACGGCGAGGTCGTCCAGCGGCACCTCCAGCTCGACCTTGTCGTCGAGCAGAACGAGCTGGCGCGAGATCCGCGCCTTCTCGGCATTCTCGATCAGCGCCTCGCGCCGCTTCGGCTGCTTGATCTCGGTGGCGCGGAACAGGAGTTGCTCGAGGTCGCCATATTCGACGATCAGCTGCGCCGCGGTCTTGATGCCGATGCCGGGCACGCCAGGCACGTTGTCGGTGGAATCGCCGGCCAGCGCCTGCACTTCGACCACCTTCTCCGGCGGCACGCCGAACTTCTCGATCACCTCGGGAATGCCGATACGGCGATCCTTCATGGTGTCGTACATCGTGATCTTGTCGTTCACGAGCTGCATCAAATCCTTGTCGGAGGACACGATGGTCGTGTGGGCGCCGCGATCGCTGGCCTGCCGCGCATAGGTCGCGATGAGGTCGTCGGCCTCGAAGCCGCCCTGTTCCAGGCAGGGCAGGTCGAAGGCGCGCACGGCTTCGCGGATCAGCGCGAATTGCGGGATCAGGTCGTCGGGCGCCGGCGGCCGGTGCGCCTTGTACTCGGGATAGATCTTGTTGCGGAAGGTGACTTCCGACTTGTCGAACACGATCGCCAGATGCGTCGGCCGGTTGTCGGCGGGCATGTCGCGCAACAGCTTCCACAGCATGTTGCAGAAGCCGAGCACCGCGTTGACCTGCAGCCCGTCGGACTTGCGGTTCAGCGGCGGCAGCGCGTGATAGGCGCGGAAGATGTAGCCGGAACCGTCGACCAGGAAGATGTGGTCGCCCTTGCCGGCCGCCTTCGCCGCAACCGGTTTGGCGGCAGCTGTCGCAGCGGCGGGTTTGGCGTCGACGGCAGCCTTGGTATCAGCTTTGGCGGAGGTCTTCGGGGATGTTTTGGGCATGGCCGCAATGTATGAATTTTTGCGGGCTTTGACAGCCTTGGGAGGGGGATTTTTGCCCTGCTGGCGCCGCTATCCCCACTGTCATTCATTCCCCGCGAAAGCGGGGAATCCAGTACGCCGCGGCTTCTCGGCTTGATCACTGGCGTCTCGGCGTACCGGGTCGCCTGGTCGAGCCGACGACAGCGTATTACTCCGCCGCCTGCAACACCGGCCCCCTCTTCTTTGGCGCGATCCAGAACGCATCCGGCCGCTCGAACAGGAAGTGCGCATTGAGCCGCAACGCGGCCTTCCAGATCGCGAGCGATCCGATCACGCCGGCAATGGTGACGACCAGCGACACCGTGCCGATATCAGGGATGATGCCGGTGTGCAGCAGCAGCGTGCGTGTCGCCGCCATCGGCAGGAAGAAGGCGAGATAGATCACGATCGAATGCTCGCCGCAGAAGCGGAAGAAGTTGAGCCAATGCGCACGCGCGAGCAGCGTGCCCATCGTGATGATGGCGCAGGCGCCGGCAAAGCCGAGCACGAGCGAGACGATTTTCCATTCGCTGACGCCGAGCGAAACGAGGCCGGCATTGACCAGCGCCCAGGCCGCGAGCGCGACGAGTGCCAGCGCGGCACGATTGCGCGCGCGATCCGACAGCGCGAACACGTAGGGCGCGAACAGATAGCCTGAATAGAAATAGACGAAGCGCGCGCAGAACTCGTCGATCGCGGTCCAGCCGGTCGTGATGCGCGCTGTCTCCAGCGCGGCCGCCACGAGCCAGATCGCCGGCGCGGGGATTCGCCGTGTCAATTTTGTGACCACGAAGAAGATCGGCAGCAGGTAGATGAACCAGAGCGTGCCGAACGGCTCGATGAAGGATTCCAGGTACAATAGTCCCGCGTCGCGCCAGCTCGATTCCGCTGCGAAGGCGGGGGCCTTGAAGCCGAACTGGATTGTCACCCAGACGACATAGAAATAGGCGAAATGCACCACCTTGCGGTCGAGATAGGTTCGCCAGTCGCGATCGATCACCAGTGGCAGGAACAGGCCCGAAATCAGGAAGAAATCCGGCATCCGGAACGGCTTTGCGAAGGCCACCAGCACATGCATGAACCCGGTCTTGCCGGCGGCGAGCTCGACCCCCAGCACCGAATGCATCATCACCACCATGACGATGCAGATGCCCTTGGCATAGTCGATCCAGTCGACACGCGCGGCAGCAGGGCCCCTGGAAAGCCCGCCCGCAGCGATTGTGCCTGATGAGGCCATGGTGTCCCTTTTCGAGCCGTGTTCCGCCCGGCCCTGTATGGGCGTGGGGCAGTTTGAAGCCTTGCGGTTTCCGACTTCTTTACCGGTACAATTCGCGTGCCGGTTTTTGCGATGCTGACGGTTCCCTTCCGCGGGGAAAATGCTAAACCGACCTCCGGATTGGGGTTTCGTTAACCAAGCTAAACAGGGTTTTCCATGCGCATCGCGATGATCGGAACGGGCTATGTGGGACTGGTATCCGGAGCCTGCTTTGCGGATTTCGGTCACGACGTCACCTGCGTCGACAAGGACGAGAAGAAGATCGCGGCACTTCATCGCGGCGAGATCCCGATCTACGAGCCGGGCCTCGACGAACTGGTTGCGACCAATGTGAAGGCCAAGCGGCTCGACTTCACCACCGACCTGTCGAAGCCGGTCGCGGACGCCGACGCCGTATTCATCGCGGTCGGCACGCCCTCGCGCCGTGGTGACGGCCACGCCGATCTGTCCTATGTCTACGCCGCCGCCAAGGAGATCGCGCAGTCGCTCACCGGCTTCACCGTGGTGGTGACGAAGTCGACCGTGCCTGTCGGCACCGGCGACGAGGTCGAGCGCATCATCCGCGAGGCCAATCCGAAGGCCGACGTTGTCGTCGCCTCCAACCCCGAATTCCTGCGCGAGGGCGCGGCGATCCGCGACTTCAAATTCCCTGACCGCGTCGTGGTCGGCACCTCCGACGAGCGCGGCCGCAAGGTGATGGGCGACATCTATCGCCCGCTGTCGCTGAACCAAGCGCCGCTGATGTTCACCGCGCGCCGCACCGCCGAGATGATCAAATACGCCGCGAACGCCTTCCTCGCGACCAAGATCACCTTCATCAACGAGATCGCGGACCTCTCGGAAAAGGTCGGCGCCAACGTGCAGGAGGTCGCGCGCGGCATTGGCCTGGACAACCGCATCGGCACCAAATTCCTGCACGCGGGTCCCGGCTTCGGCGGCTCATGCTTCCCGAAGGACACCAAGGCGCTGATCAAGATCGCGCAGGACTATGACGTGTCCTTGCGCATCGTCGAATCCGTGCTGGCGGTCAACGAGAACCGCAAGCGTGCGATGGCGCGCAAGGTGAGCCAGGCGCTCGGCGGCTCGCTGCGCGGCAAGACCATCGCGGTGCTCGGCCTCACCTTCAAGCCGGATACCGACGACATGCGCGATGCGCCGTCGATCCCGCTCGTCACCGGCCTTCTCGACATGGGTGCGAAGGTGAAGGCCTTCGATCCCGTCGGCATGGAGCAGGCCAAGAGTGAGCTGCCCAGCATCGACTATAGCGAAGATGCTTATTCCTGTGCTGAAGGTGCCGATGCGCTGGTCGTCGTCACGGAATGGGTCCAGTTCCGCGGCCTCGATCTCGACCGGCTGAAGAGCGTCATGGCGCAGCCGGTCGTCGTCGACCTCCGCAACATCTTCAGCCCGGACGACATGCGTGCGGCCGGCTTTACCTACGAGAGCGTCGGACGCCCACCGGCCCAGGCCTGATAGCGGCACACGATTGTCATACCCCGCGAAGGCGGGGTATCCAGTCATCCCGATCTTCGTGAGGATCGGGATCTGAGTTCACTGGATCAGCCGCCCCGGGGCGCAATTGCGCACAGGGCGGCGATGACGGATCGAGACTTTTGCCCCGTACCTTCGACACGCCCCTCCCGATCGATGCCGTGCTCGACGACCTCGCGCGCACGCTGGAGACGAATAACGCGGCTGTGCTGGTAGCGCCCCCGGGCGCCGGCAAGACCACGCGCGTGCCGCTGGCGCTGCTCGATGCCCCCTGGGCCAGGGGGAAGAAGATCATCGTGCTGGAGCCACGGCGCATCGCGGCGCGGGCCAGCGCCGACCGCATGGCCAAGTCGCTGGGCGAGCGCGCCGGCGAGACCGTCGGCTATCGCGTCCGCTTCGGCTCGAAGATCTCGCGCGCGACGCGAATCGAAGTGGTGACCGAGGGCATCTTCACCCGCCAGATTCTCGACGATCCTGAACTGTCAGGCGTTGCCGCCGTCCTGTTCGACGAATTCCACGAGCGCTCGCTCGATGCCGATATGGGCCTCGCGCTGGCGCGCGACGCGCAGACCGGCCTGCGCGAGGATCTGCGCATCCTGGTGATGTCGGCGACGCTCGATGGCGCACGCGTCGCAACTCTGCTGGGCGAGGCGCCCGTCGTCGAGAGCGAGGGCCGGGCCTTTCCGGTCGAGACCCGCTATCTCGGCCGCAAGGCGGACGCGCCGATCGAGCGGCAGATGGCCGATGCGATTGCTTCGGCCCTGCGCGCGGACAGCGGCTCGGTGCTGGCGTTCCTGCCCGGCGCCGCCGAAATCCGCCGCACCCAGAATTTCCTCGGCGAACGCGTGCAGGATGCCAGCATCGAGATCGTGCCGCTGTTCGGCGCGCTCGACGCCGCCGTGCAGGATCGTGCCATCTCTCCCGCGCCCAAAGGCATGCGCAAGGTCGTGCTGGCGACCTCGATCGCGGAGACCTCGCTTACCATCGAAGGCGTGCGCATCGTGGTCGATTCCGGTCTCGCCCGCGTGCCGCGCTACGAGCCCGACATCGGCCTGACCCGGCTCGAGACCGTGCGCGCCGCGCGCGCCGCGGTGGACCAGCGCCGCGGCCGCGCCGGCCGTACCGAGCCCGGTGTCTGCTACCGGCTCTGGGACGAGCCGCAGACCGCTTCGCTCGCGCCCTATACCCAGCCCGAGATCCTCAGCGCCGATCTGTCCTCGCTGGTGCTCGACCTCGCGCAATGGGGCGTTGCCGATCCTTCGGCGCTGTCGTTTCTCGACCCGCCGCCGCAGCCGGCCTGGAAGGAAGCCAAGAGCCTGCTGTCGGAGCTCAACGCGCTCGATGGCGACGGCCGCATCACTGCGGAGGGAAAAAGCCTGCGCGCGCTGGCGCTGCCGCCGCGGCTGGCGCGCATGATCGTGGATTCGCATCGCGCCGGCGAGGGCGAAGCCGCCGCCGAGATCGCGGCGATCATCACCGAACGCGGGCTCGGCGGCGACAGCGTCGATCTCGAGCATCGCCGCGACCAGTTCCGTCGCGACCGCTCGCCACGTGCCGCGAGCGCGCGCGACCTGGCGCGGCGCTGGGCTTCGCAGGTGGCGGCGTCGGAGAAGGCGGGGCAGCCGGATGATCTCTCCACCGGTCTGATGCTTGCCTACGCCTTCCCGGACCGCGTCGCGCGCAACCGCGGCAATGGCAGCTTTGTGCTCGCCAACGGCCGCGGCGCTGCCGTCGAGCAGACCTCCTCGCTGGCCCGCGCGCCCTATATCGCGATCGGCGAGATGACCGGCACGGCCGCGAGCGGCCGCATCCTGCTCGCCGCGCAGATCACCCAGGAGGAGATCGAGCGGCACTTTGCCGAGCATATCGAGAACGTCGACGAGATCTCGTTCGACCGCGGTGCGATGGCACTCCGCGCGCGGCGCAAGCGCACGCTGCATGCGATCACGTTGTCCGAGGCGACGCTTGCCGTGTCGCCCTCCGAGGACACCGCGCGCATCTTCGCCGATGGGCTGATCGCGGCGGGCCTCGACCGGCTGCCCTGGTCCAAGGCGGCCAAGCAGTGGCGCGACCGCGTGATGTTCTTGCGCAAGGCCGAAGGCGATAGCTGGCCGGATCTCACCGACGACGGGCTGATCGCGCGCCGCGACGACTGGCTGGTGCCGGCGCTCTACGACAAGATCGCGCTGAAGGACATCTCGCCCGGCGATCTCTCCGATGCGCTGATGGCGCTGCTGCCCTGGGAGATGCGCGCGCGGCTCGATCGCGAGGCGCCGACGCATTTCGAGGCGCCGACCGGAAGCGTGCTCGCGATCGACTACGAGGCCGAGCAGGGGCCGACCATCGCGGTGCGGCTGCAGGAATTGTTCGGCCTCAACACCCATCCGTCGATCGCAGCCGGCAAGGTGCCGCTGGTGCTGGAATTGCTGTCGCCGGCGCAGCGCCCGGTGCAGGTGACGCGCGATCTTCCCGGCTTTTGGCGCGGCAGCTACGCCGCGGTGCGCTCCGATTTGCGCGGCCGCTACCCGCGCCATCCCTGGCCGGACGATCCCGTCAGCGCTGTGCCGACCCGGCGGGCGAAGCCGCGCGGGACGTGAATAGGAGACCCTCATGGTGAGGAGCGCGGAACGCGCGTCTCGAACCATGCAGGCCGGGATCTCGCCCGCGGCCATCCTTCGAGACGCCTGCCTTCGGCGGGCTCCTCAGGATGAGGACACCGCCCGATTAACCGTTCGCTCATCCTTTTCGTCAAAATGACACCGGCTAGGCCGGGGCATCGCTCGCGGCCCGGCGTGCCGCGTGGTGAAATCGGGCGTTCGACCCGGAAAAGGTGTGATGCGTAACATTGTGATCATCGCGGCCGTCATGATGGGCCTCGGCACCTTCATGGCGCAGATGGCGGACAAGATGAGCTCCGCTTCAGCGACATCAGCGCCGCGCACGACGGTCGCGGTCGCGGCCACCGCGCCGGCCGGCGGCCGCAGCATCAACATCCCCCGCGACGGCCGCGGCCACTTCCAGACCGAAGGTCGGATCGACGGCCAGCGCATCGGCTTCATGATCGACACCGGCGCCTCCGTGGTGGCGCTGAACGAGACCTCGGCCGCCCGCTTCGGCCTGCGTCCCTCGCGCGGCGAGTACAACGCCACCGTCTCCACCGCCAACGGCACCATCAAGGCCGCCCGCACCCGGATCGCGATGCTGGACGTCGGCGGCCTGATCGTGCGCGACGTCGATGCCATGGTGCTGCCGGACGAGGCGCTGTCCGAGAACCTGCTCGGCCTCTCCTTCCTGTCCCGCCTCAAGCGTTTTGAGTACGCCAACGGCCAGATGGTGCTGGAGCAGTAAATTCGGGCAGGTTACGGCTCGATAATTTGATATTGCCCTGAGCGAGCCCGGCTGCAGGTCACGTTTTCCTGTTACCAAACGGCCGCAATTATCGGCCACAAGCCCTCATTCCCGCCTTCCGCTGCGGCCCGGCATTCGCTAAGGCTGCATCAATTCCTGCCCTTTTCACGAGACCGTCTCAATGTTTCCCAAGCCGAAATCTGTTTTGCTGCCCAACACTTACGCCTTCGAATCCGAGCCGATGGTGAAGCCCACCGGTTTTCGCGAATACGACGCGCGCTGGTTGTTCCAGAAGGAAATCAACCTGATGGGTGTGCAGGCGCTCGGCATGGGTCTGGGCGCGCTGATCGCAGAGCTCGGCGTCAGCCAAGAGATCGTCACCGGCCACGATTTCCGCGGCTATTCGGCCTCGATCAAATATGCGCTGATCTCCGGCCTGATGGCGGCGGGCTGCAAGGTGCACGACATCGGGCTCGCGGTGACGCCGATGGCCTATTTCGCGCAGTTCGATCTCGACGTGCCCTGCGTCGCCATGGTCACGGCCTCGCACAACGACAATGGCTGGACCGGCGTGAAGATGGGCGCCAACCGCCCGCTGACCTTCGGCCCCGACGAGATGACCCGGCTCAAGGAGATCGTGCTGAACGCCGATTTCAAGAACAAGCCCGGCGGCTCCTACCAGTTCCACGAGAACTATCCGGCACGCTACATCGCCGACCTCACCAGCCGTCCGAAGCTCAAGCGCAAGCTCAAGGTCGTCGCCGCCTGCGGCAACGGCACCGCCGGCGCGTTCGCGCCGCAGGTGCTGGAGGCGATCGGCTGCGAGGTGATCCCGCTCGACACCGAGCTCGACCACACCTTCCCGAAATACAATCCGAATCCGGAAGACATGGAGATGCTGCACGCGATCCGCGACGCGGTGCTGCATCACAAGGCCGATGTCGGCCTCGGCTTCGACGGCGACGGCGACCGCTGCGGCGTCGTCGACAACACCGGCGAGGAGATCTTCGCCGACAAGGTCGGCGTGATGCTGGCGCGCGACATGTCGGCGATCCACAAGGACGCGCATTTCATCGTCGACGTGAAGTCGACCGGCCTCTTCATCACCGATCCGATTCTGCAGAAGCAGGGCGCCAGGACCGCCTATTGGAAGACCGGTCATTCCTACATGAAGCGCCGCACCAACGAGACGGGCGCGCTCGCGGGCTTCGAGAAGTCCGGCCACTTCTTCTTCAACAAACCGTATGGCCGCGGCTATGACGACGGCCTGGTCTCGGCGATCGCGATCTGCGACATGCTCGACCGCGCCCCCGGCAAGTCGATGGCCGACCTGAAGAACGCGCTGCCGAAGACGTGGTCGTCGCCGACCATGTCGCCGCATTGCGCCGACGAGACCAAGTACGGCGTCATCGACAAGGTGGTGAAGCATTTCGAGGGCCTGCAGGCCAAGGGCGCCAAGATCGGCGGCCAGTCGATCCGCGATCTCGTCACCGTCAACGGCGTGCGCGTCACGGTCGAGGACGGCAGCTGGGGCCTGGTGCGGGCGTCCTCCAACAAGCCCGAGCTCGTCGTCGTGGTCGAGAGCCCGGTGTCCGAGCAGCGCATGCACGACATGTTCGAGATGGTGAACAGCGTGCTGCGTAACCATCCGGAAGTCGGCGAGTACAATCAGACGATCTGATTGGAGTATCGCGCGCGGCCGTCCTTCGAGACGCCCGCCTTTGGCGGGCTCCTCAGGATGAGGTCTGGCTTCGCGGCGAGATGTTGGACCCTCATGGTGAGGAGCCCGCCGAAGGCGGGCGTCTCGAACCACGAGGCCGAGCTAGCGCTGCAGCGGTTACGTCCTACGCGGTCCGCAACGACCCCAGGAAGCCGTCCACCTCGGCCTTCAGGCGCCCGGACTGCGACGACAGTCCCGCGGCGGCCTGGTGCATCTTCGAAGCCGCAGCGCCTGCCTCGTCGGAGGCCCTGCTGACGCTGGCGATATTGTCGTTCACCTCGCGAGTACCGGTGGCGGCCTGCTGCAGGCTGCCGGCGATCTCGCGCGTCGCCAGACTCTGTTGATCGACCGAGGTCGAGATCTGGCCCGAGATCTGGTCGATCTCCGCGATCGTCGCGCCGATCGCCTGGATGGCGTTGACGGCATCGCCGGTCGCGCTCTGGATGTTCTGCACCTGCGTCGAGATCTCCTCGGTGGCTTTCGCGGTCTGGTTCGCCAGCGCCTTCACTTCGCTCGCGACCACCGCAAAGCCCTTGCCGTGCTCGCCGGCGCGGGCCGCCTCGATGGTGGCGTTCAGCGCCAGCAGATTGGTCTGGCTCGCGATGTTCTGGATCAGGGTCACGACCTCGCCGATCTTCTGCGTGCCGCTGGCAAGCCCTTCAACGACCTGGTTGGTGCGGCGGGCCTCGTCCGCGGCGCGGGCGGCGATTTCGGCGGAGCGGGCGACCTGCTGCGTGATGCTGGTGACCGACGCGGTGAGTTCCTCGGTCGCGGCGGCGACCGTCTCGACATTGCTGGAGGCCCGGTTCGAGGCCGCGGCCGCGGCGGCGGTCTGACGCGCGGTGTCGGTGCTGTTGTTGCTCATCGAGGACGACAGCTGCTGCACTTGGCTGGCGGCGATCGCCACTGCCTCGACGATGCCGCCGATGCTGCGCTCGAAATTGCCGGCCAGCCGTTGCTTGGCGGCCTCGCGCTCCTCTTTGGCGCGCTGCTCGACGTCGTGGCGCTCGCTGTTGGCGCGCGCTTCCGCTTCCATCGCGGCCTGTGCCTCGGCCGTCTTGACTGCCGTGGTCTCGAACAGCTCCTGCAGCTTGTGCGCCAGCGCGATCAGCACGCCGGCCTCGATCAGCAGGATCACCGCATGCAGCACGACGCGGCCGAAATCGGAGCCGCCGGGATAGATCGCCGCGGGCAAGAGGAAGTTCAGCGCGATGTGATGCAGCGCGACCGCAACCGTCGCGGCGACGATCGGCCGGTAGTCGCAATAGGCGACCGTGCAGGCCAGCGCCGCGAAGAAGTACATGTGCATGTCGATCTGCCAGGGATGTCCCTCGAACTGCCAGGTGAACATCGACACGCCGCTCATCAGTGCGACGGCGAATACGAGGCGCGTGGAGAGGCCATTGCCCGACATGCGCCAGGACAAGGTCGCGGCGAGCGCGAAGATCGTCATGAACGTCGCGGGGATGAGCCAGGGCTTGCCGAGCACAAGGCCGACCGTCACGCTGATCGGCACGTGCAGCCAGAGCGCTGCAACGAGAATCTTGCTGGTGGTCTGGCGCAGCGATTCCAGTCCGTCGTTCTCGACAACCATTTCATCCTCTCCAGGACTGCGAGCCGAGTGGCTACACGCCAAAGGGCTATCTGCCAAAACATGCTGAGACCGCTTGCGCGTCCATCACGAACCAGGCGCCTGCATCATGTAGGCGGCGCAGTCCGTCATGGTCATCCGGGCGGACGACGAGGAGGGTGGGAAGGGCGGTTGCCCCGACGATCGCCGCTTGCGCGGATACCGCAGCCTGAAACACCTGCTGCGTGCTCCACCAGGGCGGAAACGCAACCGCGACAACAGTCGCACCCGGACGAACCTGTAAGGTGAGGATTGCCAGCGCGACCCAGCCTGCAACCAGCAACGCTGTCGCATTCGCCCAGGCAGGCCAAAGCCGGGACGGAATCGCCGTTCTCCCCTCCATGCCGCAAATCTAGGCGGCCGGACCTAATTCTCGGTAAATGACCGGTTAGGATCGGCTCGTAGGACTACCGCCCCGCCGCCGCTTGAAGGTATGCGGGTGATCTAGCCTCCCGGCGGGCCGAACAGCGCGCGCAGCTTCGCGCTCGTACCCCGCGCCTTCCAGGCATCGCCCAGCATCGCGATCCATTCGCCGAGCGCGATGCGGACAGGATTGAAGGACGGCGTCCCGCCGACGAGGCCGAAACGGAGCGGCTGGTCGGACGGGCGTTCGGCGAAGGTGCCGAACAGGCGATCGAACACGATGAGGATACCGCCGTAATTCCGGTCGAGGCACGGCTCGTTGCAGGCGTGGTGTACGCGGTGATGGCTCGGCGTGTTCAGCACCCATTCGAGCACTCTGAGGCGCGGTGCGAAGTCGCTGTGAATGAAGAACTGGTAGAGCAGATTGATCCCGAGCATCGTCACGATCGCGAAGGGATGAAAGCCGATCAGCGCGAGCGGCAGGAAGAAGAGAAAATTGCCGGAAATGTTGCCGGTCCAGCCGAGTCGAATGGCGGCAGTCAGGTTCAGTCGCGTCGTCGAATGATGCACGGCATGCGTCGCCCACATCCAGCGAATGCGGTGCGAGGCGCGATGCTGCCAGTAATAGAGAAACTCGCTGCCGATGAACAATCCGGCAAGTGCGAGCGGGCTGCCCTGTGCGAAGTCGAACAGGCGGTGCTCGTAGAGGAAGGCGAACGGCACCGCGAGAAGTCCGGCTTCGACCGCGCGCAGCACGTTCTGCCCGAGCGCAACGCCGAATGACGCCACGCTCTCGCGCCAGTCATGGGTCTCGCGGTGGACCAGCCGGCCGATGCCGTATTCGAGCAGCATCAGGCCGATCGCCGTTGCCAGGATCACGCGTCGGAGTGTCGGGTCGAGCAGCAGCGACGCGTAACCCATGGTGCCCTCCTATTTCGGTGCGACGCCGGCGCTGACGGCGCCGTCTCTGAGGGCCTGTGCACGCGGCAGGGCCTGCGCACAGGACGACGAAAGCTGGCCGGCATGGGATTGCAGGCAGGCCAGGATGCGCCCGCCGCCCGGCGTGACGTTGTCGCAAAGACGGTCATAATCGCCGCGGCAGGCCTGCATCACGGCGCGCGCTTCGCTGCGCATTTGCGGTGTCATCTGCGTTTGGAGTTGCGACTGGGCGAGCGCGGGTGACGCGGAGGCAATGCCGAACGCCATGATGGCCGCGGCACGTGCGAGCGAACTGGCATTGAAGCTGGGGGACATGGTTATTGGTCTCTCTGATTTTGATGACGACGAGCCGCCGCCGCGCGGGGCTAGCGCGGCGACGGCCGACCCGGATCAGCGCGAGATCGTGCCGGTGCGGGTGTAGGTGTTGCCGGCGGGACCGGTGCGGGTGACGTTGCGGTTGCAGCTGCCGTTGGCGCAGCCGCCGGTCGCGGTGACGCTGGAGGTGCCGCGCGGTCCGGTGCCGGTCGCCGTCCGCGTCCAGGCATTGGCGTCCGCCGCGGCTGCGATCGACAATGCGCCGACGACGAGGGTTGAGAGGAAGAGCTTGTTCATGATCGTCTCCTTGACGGATGGGGGCGTTCCGCGACCGGAAGCCATGCGAGGAGACTGGGCGAGCTGCGTCGCTGCCGCTTTGCCGCGGCGAAACGATTGTTATGGCTTTGTCCGATGCGTGTAACAGTGTGTAACAACGGCGCCCGCGCCCTTGCGTGGGCCGCGCCGTCATCCAGAATGCGGCGATGAACACGCAGCCAGCCACGATTCTCATGGTGGAGGACGATCCCGAGATCAGCCGCCTCGTCGCCGACTTCATGCAGCGCGAGGGGTTCGAGATCGCCTGTGTTGCCGACGGCAAGGCGATGGATGCGATGCTCCAGCGCCTGCGGCCGGACATCGTGATCCTCGATCTGATGCTGCCGGGCGAGGATGGACTTTCGATCTGCCGCCGCTTGCGCACGGACGATTCCATCCCGATCCTGATGCTCACCGCCAAGAGCGACGAGATCGATCGCGTCGTCGGCCTCGAGATGGGCGCCGACGACTATCTTGCAAAGCCGTTCGGCCCTCGCGAGCTGCTGGCGCGCGTGCGCGCCATTTTGCGGCGCGCCAACGGGACGCCCGCAAAGCCCATGGTCCGGCGCTTCGCGTTCGACCGCTTTGTCATCGATCTCGATTCACGCAGCGTCGAGACCGTCGAGACTGAGATAACGGGGCTGCAATTGACCAGCGCCGAGTTCGATCTGCTCGGCTGTTTCGTGCAGCGCCCGCGCCGGGTGCTGACGCGCGACCAGATCCTCGACTGGACGCGCGGACGTTCGGCCGAGCCGTTCGACCGCACGGTGGACATGCTGATCTCGCGGCTCCGCCGCAAGCTCGACGGCGCGAGCCCAGGCTCCAACCTGATTACGACGGTCCGCAACGGCGGCTATCTGTTCACCGCGACCGTCAAGCAGGTGTCGTGATGCTGCGCGTGACGCTTGCCGCGCGGCTGGCCCTGATCGGATTGGTCGGGTTCAGCGTGGTGGTCACCGTGGTCCTGGCGATCTTCTACCGGACCACAGTGCAGGAGAACGAGCTGACGCGGCCATCGCCGGCGCGCCTCGACGCGCTGGCAACGCTGGTCGAGCGCACGGCCGCCGGCGAGCGCCAGTCCGTGCTCGATGCGGTGTCGTCGCCGCAATTTCGGGTGCGGATCGCGCCGGATGGCGCGCCGGTCAGCGGCGAGACGCCGCCGCCGCAGCAGCAATTGCGCGAGGCCTATGCGGCGGGTCTGGCGGGGCGCCCGGTCGAGATCGTGTCGCCGCCCGATCATCGCGCCAGCCGCTGGTTCCCCCGCATCGCGCGGCTGATGGCTAATGCGATCGAATTCCGCATCGGCCTGCGCAGCGGCGAGATGCTGATCATCGATGCCTATACCCGCCTGCCGGTGACCCCGCTCGGCCTGCCGGTCGGCTTCGGCGCGGGCCTGTTCGGATCGATCGTGGCGCTGCTCGCGCTATTGGTCATGCAGCGCGAGACGCGGCCGCTGGCGCAGCTCGCGGCCGCGGTCGATCGCGTCGACCTGTCGGCCGATCCGCCGCCGCTGCCGGATGCACGGCGCAGCGCGCCGGAGATCCGTGCCGTCATCGCCGCGTTCAACCGCCTGCAGGGGCGGCTCGCGGAGATGCTGCGCGCGCGCATGACGCTGGTCGGCGGCATCGCCCACGATGTCAGGACCTTTGCGACCAGGCTGCGGCTGCGCGTCGAGCACATCCCCGATGATGCCGAGCGGCAGCGGGCGGTGGCCGACATCGACGACATGATCCGGTTGCTCGACGACGCGCTGTTGTCAACGCGGGCGGGTGCCGGCGGGCTGTCACAGGAGATGGTCGAGCTGGCCGCGTTGATCGCGGTCGAAGTGCACGACCGGCGCATTCAGGGCAAGCCGGTCGATCTCGTCGCGGACGAGCGCGCCCGCAGCGTGGTGGTGCTGGGCGACCGGCTGGCGTTGCGGCGAATTCTCGCCAACATCATCGACAATGCGCTCGCCTATGGCCATGCGGCGCATGTGCGGACCTCCCTGAAGGACGGGGCCGTCGTCGTGTCGATCGACGACGAGGGGCCGGGCATTCCCGCGGATCAGCGCAAGACCGTGCTGGAGCCGTTTCACCGGCTGGAGAAGTCGCGCAATCGCGCGACCGGCGGCGCAGGTCTCGGCCTTGCCGTGGTGCGCAGCCTGGTTGAGGCGCATGGCGGGACGATCGAGATTGCCGCGGCCTCCGGCGGGGGCACGCGCGTCAATGTCGCGCTGCCGGTGTTTCAGCCGGCGTGAGACGTCAGGCTGCCACCACCGCCGGGATCGGCAGCGCGGTGACCGACTTGATCTTCTCCATCGCGAAGCGCGAGGTGACGTTCTTGAGCGGCACGGCGCTGATCAGCTTCTTGTAGAAGATGTCGTAGGCCTGCATGTCCGCGACCACGACGCGCAGCATGTAGTCGACGTCGCCGGCCATCCGGTAGAACTCCATCACCTCCGGCATGGCGCTGACGGCCTCGGCGAACTTCTTCAGCCAGGCGTCGGAATGGTCGGCGCTCTCGACCGAGACGAACACGGAGATACCGAGCCCGATCTTGTTCTGGTCGACGAGGGCGACCCGCTTCAGGATCACGCCATCGGCCTCCAGGCGCTGGATACGCTTCCAGCAGGGGGTCGAGGACAGCCCGACCCGGTCGCCGATCTCGGCGACGGACAGGGAGGCATCTTCCTGGAGTACCATCAGGATCTTGCGGTCGATGGCGTCGAGGCGGCGGCTGGTCTCGGGGATCTGGACAGCGGCGTCGGTCATTTGAAGAACTTTGTTCCAATATTAGGGCTGATTTCCGTCATATAGAGGAAAATCTTCTACCGCAAGCCCATAATCTCGGCGTGCGGGCAGAATGGCTCTAAAGCCGGTTCTGCAAAAACCCTTCAACTTCAATGCGTTGCGGCGCGGCCTGGCCGCCGCCGTGGCGGGTGCATTTCAGGGCTGCGGCGGCCGCGGCGAATTGCAGCGCCTCCCGTACCCCGCCACCCTCGGCGAGCCGCAGCGTGAAGGCGCCGTGGAAGACGTCGCCGGCGCCGAGTGTATCGACCGCCTCGATCGGGAAGGCCGGCGTCTCCTCCAGCGCGCCCGCCTCGTTCAGCCAGATCGTGCCGCGCGGGCCGCGGGTCGCCGCGAGGAAGGCGGGCGTCAGCCCGGCGAGCCGCTTCAGGGCCTCGCCGTCGTCAGCCACTCCCGCCGTCTCCTGGACCTGCTCGCTGGAAAACAGCAGATGCGAGGCGGCGGTGAGCAGGTCATCAGTCAGCGCTATCGCGCGATCGACGCCGACGATGACGGGAATGCCGCGCTGGCGCGCCTCGGTGCAGAGGTCGACGCAAAAGGCGCCGCAGCGGCTCTCGACCAGGACTGCCTGACGATCGGCGAGCAGCCCGTCAGCGTCAGGCAGCGTCACGCTCCACAACACAAGATCACGATAGATCGTGAGCGTCCGCTCGCCCGTCGCGTCGATGATGATCGCAGAGACGGGCGTGGCCGCACCCGGCATGCGCACGATGTGAGCGGTCTCGATCCCTTCGGTGGCCATCCGCTCGAGAATGAAGCCGCTCGAGGTCTCCCGCGCGTCGCCCATCGGCCCCGCAAACGAGACGCGGCCGCCGAGCCGCGCCATCGCGATGGCGGCATTGAGCGCGTTGCCGCCGCAGATCTCGGCGAGATGCGTGGCGTTCGCCTTGCTGCCGCGCTCCGGCACGGCCTCGACCCGAAAGGTGAGGTCGCGCACGGGAATGCCGATACAGAGGATGCGCGGCGCGGTCCCGGATGGCGCCATCGGCGGTCAGCTCTTGTTGTGCACCCAGCGGCCGAGCAGATGGTGCGCGATGGCGAAGGGATGCGGGCCGGCGAGCCCGTCCGGATGCGTCCGCTTCAGCATCAGGGCTGCCTCCTCGCGCGTGAACCAGCGCGCGTCCTCGAGTTCGGAATGATCGACCACGACGTCCTCGTTCAGCGCCCGCGCGCTGCAGCCGATCATCAGCGACGATGGATAGGGCCAGGGCTGGGTCATGTAATACTGCACGTCGGTACAGCGAATGCCGGACTCTTCGAGGATCTCGCGGCGCACCGCGTCCTCGATGGTCTCGGCGGCCTCGACGAAGCCGGCAAGGCAGGAATACATGCCGGGCGGAAACTGCTTCTGGCGCCCGAGCAGGCACTTTTCGCCGGACGCCACGTGCATGATCACGACCGGATCGGTGCGTGGAAAGTGCTCGGCCTTGCAGGCCGGGCACTCGCGCTTCCAGCCGCCTTCCTTCATCCCGCTGCGGGCGCCGCAATTGGCGCAATAGCCGTGGCGCTGATGCCAGCCGACCATCGACTTCGCCATCGCGATCGCCGACAGCTCGTCGGGCGGGATCACCCCCTGCATCGCCATGCCGCGCAGTTCGGTGACGGTGTAGTCGTCGCGGCCGACCAGCTTCTCGGCCGCGGCCTGCGCCAGGCCCATGCCGAACAGGGCCGCACCCTCGCGCAGGCCGAGGAAGATCGTGCCGGGATTGGCGCCACATTTCAGCGCCTCGTCGATCGAGAGCAGCGCGCGCACCTTGTCGCCCTCGCGCTTCACCAGCAGCGAGTCGCGGTACACGACATAGGCGCGCGAGGACGATTTCTGCTCCAGCGCGAACAGTTTTTCGTCGTCGCGGCGCAGATGCGCGGCGCGGTCGAGGACGTTGGTGACGAAGGCCGGCTGTCCCAGCGGAAACGAGTCGAATGCTGACATTTCTTGTTCTTTCAACCCAACCAGATCTTTTTGCGAAGCGCGCTGATGAAATTCTGTACCTCCGCGGCATCGTGCGCCAACGGCGGCATCACGCCCCAGACCGGCCGCGGCCAGGCGGCATCACCGGTGCGGCGCGCGATGATGTGGACGTGAAGCTGCGGCACGAGGTTGCCGAGGGCTGCGACATTGAGCTTGTCGCATTTGGTGATCTCTTTCAGTGCGCGCGAGACGCGGGAGATCTCCGTCATCAATTGCGCCTGCTGCACCTCGTCGAGATCGATGATCTCGACCGCATCGGCGCGCCGCGGCACCAGCAGCAGCCAGGGATAATGAGCATCCTTGATGACCAGCACCTTCGACAGCGGCAGATCGCCGATGTCGATGGTGTCCTCTTTCAGGCGGGAGTGCAGCGACCAGGCGGGTTCGGGCATATGCGTTTCCGGAAGGCCCGCGCGGGAACGGGGCTCGTTTGGTCCGACCATACGATACCGATTTCGATTGGGGAAGGATCGGGACCGCATACGCGATCGTCATTCCGGGCTCGCGCTGTGCGCGTTCCGGAATGACGGCAACTACGCCTCCGCCAGCACCCGCGCATTGGCGCGGATCGAGGCTTCGCTGACGCGAATCCCGAGGCCCGGGCCATCGGGCACGACAACGTGACCCGCGCGGTTGGCAACGCGCTCCTCCAGCACATCCTCAGTCAGCACGTGATGCGGCATGTAGAACTCGCAGCCGAGCGAGATGCCAGGCGTGGCTGCGATCAGTTGCGTGCCGGCGGCAAGCCCAATGCCGCCCTCCCACAGCGTGCCGCCATAGCCGGGCAGGCCGGCGATGTCGGCGATCGCCATGATCGCCTGCGCCTCGAACAGGCCGCCGGCCTTCATCAGCTTGATCGAGACGGCATCGGCCGCCTCGCGGCGCACGACCTCCATCATGTCGCGGCGGTCGAAGCAGCTCTCGTCGGCAAGCACCGGCGTTTCCAGCGCCGCGGTGAGCTGCGCCATCACGTCGAGAAATTTGCGCGGCACCGGCTGCTCGATGAAGGTCGGCGCGAATTCCTCGACATCGCGCAGGATCTTGATGGCGCCGAACGGCGCCAGCGCCTGGTTGTAATCGACGCGCAGATCGACCTTGTCGCCGAACTCCTTCCGGATCGCTGCGAGATGGTCGAGATCCTCGCGGTGCGGCTTCACGCCGGTCTTGACCTTGTAAATGACGTTCCCCTCCGGAACCATCTTCCGCATGCGCTCCAGATCGGCGGCGAAATCGGGATCGGCGATCGAGAACGACAGCGGAATGGCGTCGCGCACGCGGCCGCCGAGCAGGTCGGCAACCGACAGCCCCGACGATTTGCCGACGATGTCGAGCAGCGCCATCTCGATTCCGACCTTGGCCTCGGCATGCCCGACCAGCGCGCGGTCGAGCTCGGCCATCAGCGCGCGAATGCGGCGCGCGGGTTTGCCGAGCAGGATCGGCCGCAGATAGATATCGAGCGCGGAGAAAGCGGCTTCCGGCGTTCCCGTAAAGACTTCCCATGGTGCGGCTTCGCCCCAGCCGATCACGCCGTCGCTGGAGGTCAGCTCGATCAGCACGCGCTTCACCGTGCCCTTGACGTTGCCGACGCCCTGCAGGCGCGCCATCTTGATCGGGCTCTCGATCAGGAACAGCCTGAGACGTTCAATCGTTGCTTCGGTCATGTCAGGCCTCCGTTAACGTGCCAGACTTGGCCGGTGACGTAAGATGCTTTTGGTGATGCCAGGAAGGTGATGATCTCGGCGACTTCCTCCGGCCGCCCGCGGCGGCGCATCGGGATCAGCGCCTCGGTCGCGGCGATCTGCTCGGGCGACAGCCGGCTCTCGCTCGGCTTGTCCTTGACGATGAGGCCGGGCGCGACCGCATTGACGGTGATGCCGTCGCTGGCGAGCTCGATCGCGGTCAGCCGGACCAGCGCTTCGAGTGCTGAGCGGCTAGCCGCAGTGGCTGCGAACGGCGCGAATTCAGGGCGGATTGCATGCGCTACGAAAGACGACACCGCCACGATCCGTGCGTCTTGCCCCGCGCGCAGCAGCGGCAGCGCCGCCTCGACCATTCGCGTGAACGCCAGCGCCGATTCGTCCATCGCCTGCCGGAATTGATCCGCCGGCGTGCCGATCGCGCTGCCGCGGCGGGCGTGGCCGCCGACGAGAACAAGTCCGTCAAGCCGGCCGAACGCGGCTTGCACGGCGGCGATGGCCACAGCGGCGGCAGTGTCCTCGGCGAGATCGCCGAGGCACTTTGCCACTACGGCGCCCTTTGCTTCGGCCTCCGTCGCAGTTGCGTCGAGACCTTCTGCGTTGGAACGCGTATGCAGCAGCAGCGCCGCGCCGGGCGCGGCGAGCAGCTTTGCGGTGGCGCGACCGATGCCGCTGGCGGCGCCGGTGATGAGATAGACGCGATTGATATCGGACATCAGGATGCCGGTGTGGCCGGCGGCAATGCGCCGGTGCGGTGGAAATGGCTGAGGAAGGCGCGGGTCGCGGCCTCCTTCGGATTGTCGATCACCTCACGCGCCGGGCCTTCCTCGACCACGACACCGTCGCGCATGAAGATGAGGCGGTCGGCGACCTCGCGGGCGAACGCGATCTCGTGGGTCACGATGACCATGGTCATGCCCTCGGAGGCTAGTTGCTGGATCACGTTCAGGACCTCGCCGACCAGCTCGGGGTCGAGCGCCGACGTTGCTTCGTCGAACAGCATCACGTCAGGCTCCATCGCGAGCGCACGCGCGATCGCGACCCGCTGCTTCTGGCCGCCGGAGAGCGTCGCCGGATATTGGTCCGCCTTCTCGGCAAGGCCGACCTTGGCGAGCTGCGCCCGCGCGAGCTTCTCGGCATCCGCCTTGGCCATGCGGCGCACCGTGACCGGCCCCTCCATCACGTTCTGGAGCGTCGTCATGTGCGGGAACAGGTTGAAGTGCTGGAACACCATGCCGGTGGTGGCGCGGAACCTTGCGAGTGTCTTCACGTCGGGAAGCTTTGTGCCTTCACCGAATGAAAAGCGTGTATCGCCGACGCGGACGCTGCCGCCGTCGGGTACGACCAGGAGATTGATGCAGCGGAGCAGCGTCGACTTGCCGGAGCCTGATGGCCCGATCAGCGCGACCACGCCGCCCTTGGCGACGTCGAGATTGATGTTCTTCAGGACCTCGTTGCTGCCGAAGCTCTTGCGAAGGCTGCGGATCTCGATCTTTTGCGTCTCGCTCATTCGCTGACCGCCAGTCGCTTCTCGCCGCGGCGGACGATGATGGTGAGCGGGATCAGGATCGCGGCATAGGCGACCGCAACCGCGGTATAGGTCTCCAGCGGCCGGTAGCTGTCATGGGCCGCGACCTGGCTCTGATAGACCAGATCAGGCACCGCCAGCACAGAGACCAGCGAGGTGTTCTTGAACTGGATGATCGACTGGTTCATCAGCGCCGGGATCATGCGCTTGATCGCCTGCGGCAGCACGATGCGCCGCATGCTCTGGCCTGGCGTCATGCCGAGCGCGGCGCCGGCTTCCGACTGGCCCTTGTCGATCGAGATGATGCCGCCGCGGATGATCTCGGAATAGAACGAGCCGCCATAGAGCGAGAGCGCCAGCGCGGAAGCCGTGATCGGCGTCATCTCGACGCCGGCGAGAATCGGCAGCGCGTAATAAAACCAGATCAGCTGCACCAGGATCGGCGTGCAGCGAAACGCATCGATGAAGGCGAGGGCGGTGAGGCGCACCGCTTTGAAGCGCGACAGGCTGCCGAAGGCGCCGAACAGGCCGAACACGAGGCCCAGCACGACGATGACCACGGTGAAACCGACGGTGACGCCGAGCCCGTTGAGAAAGAGCCAGCGATAGCTCCAGAGGATGCCGAAGTCCCACTGATACATGCGTGTTTAACTCGTCGTGGGTGCCGTTGGCACCGTCGTTCTGGGGCGATGCAAAGCATCGAACTCTGGTGCGCAATTGCGCACCAGAGAACCTCGAGATTCCGGGTTCTCGCTTCGCGAGCCCCGGAATGACAGTGGGAGCTTACAACGAAACGCCCGGCGGAATGTCCGCCTCGGTCACGCCCACCAGCTCCATGTTGGTGATGATCGCGTTGCGGATGAAGCCGAGGCCCTTGTTGAAGTCGATCCAGGTGTTGACGAAGTCGCGGAACGTCTTGTCGTTCTCGCGGCGGAAGCCGGCGTTCGACGTGGTCGCGAAGATCGGCGTCGGCAGCACGAACTGGCCGAGCGAGGGGTTCTTCTTCAGCACGGTCAGCGACAGCATGGTGATCAGGCACTGTGCGTCGACGCGGCCGGTCTGCAGCGCGGCGGTGGCGTCGTCGGCGGTCTTCAGCCGCGAGATCTGCGCCTTCGGCGTCAGGCGGCTGACGACCTGGTCGTGCGAGGAGCCCTGGTCGACCGCGATCTTGATGTCGGGCGAGTTCAGCTCGGCCCAGCTCTTCGGCTTGAAGTCCTTCTTGCAGAGGATGCCGAAGGCGTTGTTGAAAACCGGCACCGAGAAGTCGACGACCAGCGCGCGCTTCGGGGTCGGGTTCAGGCCGAAGAAGATGTCGATCTTGTTGGACTGCAGATCGAGCACCGAATTGCCCCAGGTGGTCTCGGTGATCTCGAGCTCGGCTTCCATGTCGTCGGCGAGCCCCTTGGCGATGTCGATGTAGAAGCCCTTCCACTGGCCGCTGGCGAGGTCCTTCATGTAATAGGGCGCGCCGCCGCCGACTGCGCCGATGCGCATCTTCTTGGTGCGGCGGATGCGGGCGAAGGTCGATTCGTTGGCATCGGCCGCGGTCTGCGCGACAGCCGGGGCAGCCAGTGCGGCGGCAGTCATCGCGCCAAGTCCGACAATCGATGCGACATCACGACGTGTAACCATTTTGAGGAATCGCTTTTCTGGTTGGATGAAGGTGTGTGGTTGATCTCGCGCGGAAAATTCACCCTTCAATCGGCGTCAGCCGGCTGAAAATGCTCTGGATCGGATTTTCGCGCACCCTTTATTTCGGTTCTGGCGGGATTTGATAGCAAGGCGCTGCGGGGCGGGCCCTGTCAAGACTCGATTGCCTCAGGGATGTGCGTGGCCTCGAAGATAGGCACGACGCCTATCGGCCATGACGCTTTCCGAGGCGAATGTCTGCGTCTGCGCGTCGCGGCGATGCGTCAGGCGCGGTGACGCGAGCGGGGTCGGCAAGGGGCATTTTCGCGAGGAAATTGAGAGCCTTCGGCGGCTCGCTTTAAAAATGCGAGCTGCTGCCCTGGTGGCCGCAGCGGGGGCGGCTGACACTGTGGAGTCAGGCGAACGGCACCTTCCCGGCGCCGTTCGCTAAGGACCACAAGCGGGTCGGTACAGCTGATCCTATTCCGCGGCCTTGGCGCGGACCGTCGCAAGCCGCGTCAGCGCGTCGCGGACGCCGGCGCCGTAGGCGGGATCGGCCTTGCTGCAGTTGGCGATGTGCCGTTGCTGGATCGGGACGGCCGCCGCTCCCACGGCGCGCGCCGTGTTGTCGAACAAGGCCTGCCGCTGGGCAGCGTTCATCTTTCGGAAGAGGTCGCCGGGCTGCCGGTAATGATCGTCGTCGACGCGGTGATCCCAATGCGCCGCCGCCCCATCGATCTCGAGCGGCGGCTCGTTGAGATCGGGCTGGTCGGTCCACTCGCCGCGGCTGTTCGGGAAGTAGGTCGGCGTACCCCCGAGATTGCCGTCGGTCCGCATGGCGCCATCGCGATGGTAGCTGTGATACGGACATTTCGGCGCGTTGACCGGGATCAGGTGATGGTTGACGCCGAGGCGATAGCGCGCCGCGTCGCCGTAGGAAAACAACCTCGCCTGCAGCATCTTGTCAGGCGAGAAGCCGATCCCCGGGACCACATGGGCAGGCGAGAAGGAGGCCTGCTCGACCTCGGCGAAGACGTTTTCCGGATTGCGGTTCAGCTCGAAATAGCCGACCTCGATCAGCGGGAAGTCTCCCTTCGGCCAGACCTTGGTGAGGTCGAACGGGTTGAAGGCAAACGCCTTGGCCTGGTCGTCGGTCATGATCTGCACGAACATCGTCCAGCGCGGGAATTCACCGCGCTCGATGCTGTCGAACAGGTCGCGCTGGTGGGTCTCGCGGTCCTTGCCGATGAGGGCTTCGGCTTCGGCGTCGGTCAGGTTCTCGACGCCCTGCTGCGTCCGGAAGTGAAACTTCACCCAGCACCGCTCGTTGGCGGCGTTGAGGAAGCTGTAGGTATGGCTGCCGAAGCCGTGCATGTGCCGGAAGCTTCTGGGAATGCCGCGCTCGCTCATCACGATGGTGACCTGGTGCAGCGCCTCCGGCAACAACGTCCAGAAGTCCCAATTGTTGTCGGCGCTGCGCATCCCGGTCCTGGGGTCGCGCTTGATCGCATGATTGAGGTCGGGAAAGCGCAAGGGATCGCGGAAGAAGAACACGGGCGTGTTGTTGCCGACCATGTCCCAATTGCCTTCCTCGGTGTAGAATTTCAGCGCAAAGCCGCGGATGTCGCGCTCTGCGTCGGCTGCGCCGCGCTCGCCGGCCACCGTCGAGAAGCGCGCGAACATCGGCGTTGTCTTGCCGATCTCCGAGAAGATCCTCGCTTTGGTATAGCGGGAGATGTCATGGGTGACCGTGAAGGTCCCGAACGCGCCGGATCCCTTGGCGTGCATGCGCCGCTCGGGAATTACCTCGCGATCGAAATGGGCGAGCTTCTCGATCAGCCAGACGTCCTGCAACAAGGCGGGGCCGCGGCGGCCGGCGGTCATGATGTTGAGATTGTCGCTGACGGGAGCTCCCGTTGCGTGCGTCAGATGCGGGCGTTTGTCGCTCATGTCGTGATTCCTGGTCGATGATTGCGGTGGGGATTTGCGCGGCACGAGCTGCGCTCAGCCGTGCCAATGCGAGTTGCGGATGACGCTGCAGAAATTGCCGCGATGGAAATGCGGCTCCTTGTCGGCGATGACGTCGGCCTTGACGTTGCCGAACGTCGTATCCGGCCGATGCTTGATGCCGTCGTAGAAGGCCTGGATGATGTCTTCCTTGAAATGCGGCGTGCGCGGAAACGCCGTCACGACCGCCTCGCGCTCCGCGTCGGAATATTCGCCGTAGGTGAGGCCGAGAACGTCCATCTCGACGCCCGCGGTTACCAGCGCGACGACGGGGTGCATGTGTTGGGGCACGCCCGGCGTCGTGTGCAGGGCGATCGCGGTCCAGACCGTGTAGGTATCCGACTCGGAAATGCCGTGGCTGCGCAGGAAGTCGCGCGCGGCATGCGCGCCGTCGACCTCGAACCGCTCGTGCTTGCTGCCATGGCCCGGCATCAGGCCGATGTCGTGAAACATGGCGCCGGCGTAAAGCAGCTCGCGGTCGAATGTCAGCCCGCGGCGGACGCCGGCCATCGCGCCGAACTGGTAGACGCGGCTGGAGTGGTTGAACAGCAGGTCGGTTTCGGTGTCGCGGATATATTCGGTGATGGCGCGCGCCAGCTTGCTGTCGGGAACGGCGGCGGCTTCGGTGATCTTCGTCATGAGCAGCTCCTGAAAATTGAGGTCGCCTGCATCCTAGATTTCGGCTAGCTTGTCTTGAATCGACGTAATACGTCTAAAACGGACAAATCCGGATCGAGGCGGACATGGGTGCCAAGGCGTGAGTGCCAAGCCGAAACCAAGGACGGTCGTGATCGTGGCGCTGCCGGGGGTGCAGCTGCTCGACGTTGCCGGGCCACTCGACGTGTTCGCCGAGGCGAACGTGCAGGCCGGCTATCCCGCCTATGCGCTGTTCGTGGCGGGCGCGGAGCCGGGGCCGATCCACAGCTCCTCAGGCGTCCGGCTGATGCCCGATCGTATCGTCGACCGCGATTTCCAGGAGCCGATCGACACCTTGCTGGTGGCGGGATGCCCGAACGCTGCCGAAGTGCCGGCGGATGGCATCGTGATCGATTGGCTGCGGCGGCGGGCTTCGCGGACCCGCCGGTTCGGCTCGGTGTGCAGCGGGGCCTTTTTCCTTGCCGCCGCCGGTCTTCTCGATGGCAGGCGGGTCACGACCCATTGGGCGGTCGCGGACGTGCTGGCCCGGAAATTTCCGTCGGTCACGGTGGACAAGGATGCCCTCTACGTCACCGACGGAAAGCTCCGCACCGCCGCGGGCGTGACGGCGGGTCTGGATCTCGCGCTGGCGCTGGTGGAAGAAGATCTCGGGCGCGACACCGCCATGAAGGTCGCAAGCCAGCTCGTGATGTTCTTCAAGCGCCCCGGCGGGCAGATGCAGTTCACCCGCAAGGGCGAGGCTGTTCCGGCCGGCCGTGCCGCTTTGCAGGAGCTGCAGCGCTGGGTCGCCGCCAATCCCGGGCTCGATCACAGCGTTGCTCGCCTGGCGACGCGCATGGAGCTGAGCCCCAGGCATTTCGCCCGGCTGTTCCGCGCCGAGGTGGGGGTCACGCCTGCGACCTGGGTCGAGGAAGCCCGCGTCAATGCGGCGAGGCGGCTGCTCGAGTTCGGTAACGAAGCACCGAAGCAGGTGGCGCTGCATTGTGGCTTTGCCGACGCCGATACGCTGCGTCGTGCATTCCATTGCCACGTCGGCGTGACGCCTGCCGAGTACCGCAAGCGATTCGCGCGAATCACCGAAGTTCCAGGCGGCCGGCGCTGAGGCGCCTGTCGCGATCCAAACAGGGTGGCGGCCGTCCCTCCGGGAGAGGACGGGATCGGTGGATACCCGCTTGCTTTCCCGACCTTTTGGCCCCAAATAGGGACCGGGAGATTGGCGGTGGACGAGCCACTCGCCAACCGGGTCAGGTCCGGAAGGAAGCAGCCCTAACGAGGTCCGGATCGGGTCGCTCGTCAGTCTCCTACCTGTTTTTTCGAGCGAATTGCGCCGGCGGGTCTCCCGCCAGCGCGCTCCTTTCCGCAAAAGCCGGCCGAGAGACATTTCATTGCGGATCGACCGATGACCGACGCTGGCGCCCCTCCGAACCCCGATAGCGCCGGCCAGGCCGGCAACACGCCCTACCGGGTGCTGGCGCGCAAATACCGCCCTTCAAGCTTCGACGACCTGATCGGCCAGGAGGCCGTGGTCCGTACCGTCTCCAATGCGTTCGAGACCGGGCGCATTCCGCAGGCCTGGATCCTCACCGGCGTCCGCGGCGTCGGCAAGACCACCACGGCGCGCATCCTGGCCCGTGCGCTCAACTACGAGATGCCGGATGGCTCGGTGAAGGGACCGACCATCCACATGCCGACCCTCGGCGTGCATTGCCAGGCGATCATGGAAAGCCGGCACATGGACGTGCTGGAGATGGACGCGGCCTCGCATACCGGCGTCGACGACGTCCGCCAGATCAATGACAGCGTGCGTTACGCGCCGGCCAGCGCCCGCTACAAGGTCTACATCATCGACGAAGTTCACATGCTGTCGACGGCGGCGTTCAACGCCTTCCTGAAGACGCTCGAGGAACCGCCGGAGCACGCCAAGTTCGTGTTCGCCACGACGGAGATCCGCAAGGTTCCGGTCACGGTGCTGTCGCGCTGCCAGCGCTTCGACCTGCGGCGCGTCGAGGCTGATGTGCTGATGAAGCACCTCGCCAACATTGCCGCGAAGGAGAGCGTCGAGATCGAGCCGGAGGCGCTCGGCATCATCGCCCGCGCGGCGGAAGGCTCGGTGCGCGACTCGCTGTCGCTGCTCGACCAGGCGATCGCGCACGCGGCGGGCCAGGTCAAAGCCGACGCCGTCCGCCAGATGCTGGGCCTTGCCGACCGCACCCGCGTCATCGATCTCTTCGATTCGCTGGCGCGCGGCGACATCGCCGCGGCCTTCAAGGAGTTCCGCGACCAGTACGATGTCGGCGCCGATCCCATCGTCGTGCTCTCGGACCTTGCAGAGTTCGTCAATTTCGTCACCCGCGTGAAGATCGTGCCGGCGACCGCCGACAACGTCGCCTATGGCGAGACCGAGCGCGTCCGCGCCAAGGATTTCGCCTCGAAGATCTCGATGCGCGTGCTGTCACGGATGTGGCAGATGCTGCTCAAGGGCATCACGGAGGTGCAGGCCGCGACGCGGCCTGCTGCGGCCGCCGAGATGGTGCTGGTGCGCATCGCCTATGTCGCCGATCTGCCGACGCCAGACGAGGCGATCAGGATGCTGGAGCAGAACGGCGGCGGCTCGCCAATCGTGAGCGGCGGAAGTGCCGAGCGCAGCAGTGCGCCGGCCGCGCCGATGGGCGCCGCAGCGCCTGCCGTCTCGGCTGCGCCCGTGCGCGCACCGAGCGCGCCGTCGGGCTTCGGCGGTGCGGCCCGTCCGCAGATGGCGGCGCCCGCGCCGGATCCGCAAGGTGCCGCGCCCCAGCTCCGCATCACCAGCTTCACCCAGCTCGTTGCGGTTGCCGGGCAGAAGCGCGATCTCATGACCAAGGGCGCGCTCGAGGCGGACATGCGCCTCGTTCGTTTCGAGGAGGGCCGGCTCGAGGTCGCGCTCGAGCCTAACGCCTCCAAGACCATGATCACCGAGCTTGCGCGCAAGTTCGAGCTCTGGACCGGCCGCCGCTGGACCGTGATCGTCTCCAACGAGCAGGGCCAGCCCACGCTGCGCTCGGTGAACCAGGCCGCGAAGCAGGAGCATGCGCGCACCGCCGAGGCCGATCCGCGCGTGCAGGAGGTGCTGTCGCGCTTCCCTGGATCGAAGGTCGTCGAGGTCCGCAGGCTTGCCCCCGAGGCGCCGGAATCCAATATTAACGCTGACTATGGCAGCGATGATCCGCCAGACGGTTCCGACGCCGACGACGATCTCTGAGCCTATCTTTCCAAGGACGAACACCCAGGACGAACTCCCATGGCTGATTTTCTCGGCATGATGAAGCAGGCGGCGCAGCTGCAATCCAAGATGCAGGAGATGCAGGACGCGCTCGCCAACGTGGAGGTCGAAGGCATCTCCGGCGGCGGCCTCGTCGCCGTGCGCATGACCGCCAAGATGGATGTGAAGGGCATCAAGATCGATCCCTCGCTGATGAAGCCGGAAGAGCGCGAGGTGCTGGAGGACCTGCTGGTCACCGCGCTCGGCGATGCCCGCCGCAAGGCGGAGACCGCGGTGCAGGAAAAGATGCAGTCGCTGACAGGCGGGCTTGGCCTGCCGCCGGGGCTGTTCGGCCAGTAAGATGGGCGCGGTTGCAGGTCCCGAAATCGAGCGGCTGGTCCAGCTTCTCGCACGGCTGCCGGGCCTAGGCCCGCGCTCCGCGCGGCGCGCGGCGCTGCATCTGATCAAGAAGCGCGAAGCGCTGATGATGCCGCTGTCCTCGGCCTTGCAGGTCGCGCTCGACAAGGTTCAGGTCTGCAAGACCTGCGGCAACATCGACACGCAAAATCCCTGCACCGTCTGCACCGATCCGAAGCGCGACCCCGCCATCATCGTCGTGGTCGCCGACGTCGCCGATCTCTGGGCGCTGGAGCGGGCCAATGCGACGCAGGGCCGCTACCATGTGCTGGGCGCGACATTGTCGCCGCTCGACGGCGTCGGCCCGCAGGATCTCACCATCGACGCGCTGGTGGCGCGGGCCCACGCAGCCGAGGTGCACGAGATCATTCTTGCGCTGAATGCGACAGTCGACGGCCAGACCACGGCGCACTACATCACCGACCTGCTCCAGGACGCCAACGTAAAAGTAACCCGGTTAGCCCATGGTGTGCCGGTCGGTGGCGAGCTTGATTATCTCGATGAAGGTACGCTATCGGCCGCCATGCGGCAGCGGACCCTGTTCTAACAATCCAGACTTCACGGAACGGACGACATGACGAAACGATTCGCCAAACGGCTGGCTTTGGTCGCGATGATGATGGCGGTGGTGACCCCCGCCATCTCCGCGCAGCAGGACGACGGTGCGCCGCCGCCCTCGAAGCCCGGCAAGCCGATCAACAATGGCGACGTGCTCTCGGGCGAGCTGAACGCGATGAAGGTGCGGGACGTCAAGAACGCGGGCAAGCGGATTGCGATGTACCAGATCACCTCCGAGCCGCGCCGCCTGCCGGCGCCGAACGGGCTGTGCAATCTCGAGACCGGGCCTGAGACCTTCCAGCTCGTGACCTCCAGCGACGCGCAGGCCGTGCAGCTGAAATCCTTCGTCGGCAAGGCGATCTCAGTCAAGGTGGACGAGGTCGCCTGCGCCAGCGATCCCGGCCAGATGAGCGAGGCCGTGATCACGAAGTGGAGCCTGATCAAGAAGCAATAGGGGGCGTCTCTCTACGATTCCGGTGTCATCGCCCGCGAAGGCGGGCGATCCAGTTCGCCGCGGCTTCTCGGTCAATCACGGCTGTCTCTGGAATACTGGATGCCCCGCCTTCGCGGGGCATGACAGCGAGGGTCACACCCTCACCGGCCCCAGCGCCTCAAAGTGCCCGCGCTTTTGCAGCCACGCCAGCAGCACCAGGCTCGGGATCGCCACCAGCACGCAGATCACGAAGAACGCCGCCCAGCCGGTCGCGTCAGCGATGAAGCCGGCGCCCGATGACAGATAGGTCCGCCCCACCGCCGCGAGCGCGGTCAGCAGCGCATATTGCGTCGCCGTGTGCAGCGGGTTCTGGCACAGCGCCGAGAGGTAGGCGACGAAGATCACGGTGCCGATGGCGCTGGTGAAATTCTCCGCGCAGATGGCGAGCGCCAGCGCCCATTGATTGGTGCCGACCACGGCGAGCCAGGAGAACGACAGATTGGCCAGCGCCTGCACCACGCCGCCGATCCAGAGCGATGTCGCCAGCGAGTAGCGCCGCGCGACGAAGCCGCCGGCAAAGCCGCCGATCAGCGTTGCGGCAAGCCCGACGCCCTTCACGATCGCCGCATAGTCGTTGCGGGTAAAGCCGAGGTCGATCACGAACGGCGCGGTCATGGTGCCCGAGAAGGCGTCGGTGAACTTGAACAGCACGACGAAGGCGAGTGCGACGAGCGCATCCTTGCGCGTCAAAAATTCCGAGAAGGCGCCGATCGCCGCGTGCAGCACGCGGGTGAACGCGCTGTCGGCTTGCGTCGCCGCATCGGCGCGCACCGATTGCTCGGGCTCGGTCGCGACCAGGGCCGTGATCGTTCCGATCAGCACCATCGATGCCATCACCACATAACCCCACATCCACGCGGAGGTGCGCGTGATGCCGGTGCTCTCGAAGCCGGAGACGATGAACAGCGCCCCCGCGGTCGAGACCAGCATGCCGATGCGATAGGCGGCAACGTAAGCCGCCATGCCGGCGGCCTGCTCGCTCTCGGGCAGGCTCTCGACGCGGAAGGCGTCGACCACGATGTCCTGCGTCGAGGATGTCGTTGCCACCAGCAGCGCGCCGAGCGCGACGTAGAACGGCGAACGCGCGGGATCGGTCATGGCCAGCAGCAGGATCGCGACGATCAGCAGCAATTGCGAGAACACCAGCCAGCCGCGCCGCCGCCCGAACGCACGCGTGAACAGCGGCACATGCAGCGCGTCCACCAGCGGCGCCCACAAAAATTTCAGCGTGTAGGGCGTGCCGACCAGCGCGAACAGCCCGATGGTCTTCAGGTCGACCCCGGCCTCCCGCATCCACACCAGCAGCGTCGACCCCGACAGCGCCAGCGGCAGCCCCGAGGAGAAGCCGAGGAACAACACGATCAGCACCCGCGGCTGCAGGTAGACAGCCAGGCTGTCGCGCCATGAGGTCGCAGGGGCGGAAGTCGCGGCGGAGGAGGTCGCGTCGGGTGCGGTCATGGGGAGGTGTTAGCAGATTCTGGGGGCCACAAGGGAGGTGTCGTCGCCCGGCTTGACCGGGCGACCCAGTATTCCAGAGGCCGCATTCATGGAGGACCTGCAATTTCCGGATAAAGGTCGTTCCAGTCCGGATTGTCCTTCTCGATCAGCGCAATCTTCCAGTCGCGCTTCCATTTCTTCAGCCGCTTCTCCCGCTTGATCGCGTTCTCGGGATCGCCGAACTGCTCGAAATAGACCAGCCTCACCACATCATAGTCTTTCGTGAAGCCCTCGATGAGCTTCAACTTGTGTTCCGCGACGCGGCGGATGATGTCGTTCGTCACGCCGATGTACAGCGTTCCGCCGATCTTGCTGGCGGGAATGTAGACGTAGTAGCAGCGTTCGCCCATCTGCCCCCTCTGGGATACTGGGTCGCCCGGTCAAGCCGGGCGACGACAGCGAAATCGGGGCGGCAGCGTACCGGATCTCGGAAGAGAATCACTCTCCCGCCTGGAGCTTCCTCGGGAACAGCTCGCCCGCGGCGGTCGCCACCAGCCGCGGGCTCTCGGCCGGCGCGTCGGTCTTGCTGAAATCGAGCTCCTCGATCCGCCCGGCGCGCTTCTCGATCTTGTCGGCGGAGATCAGGATCTGGCGGACGTCCTCGTTCGCGTCGGCGAAGTGCTTCTGCAATTTGAGCACGCGGTCGCGCAGGCGTCCCAAATCGTCGCCGAGCTTGATCACTTCGGTCTGGATCTGGTCGGCGGCATCGCGCATGCGCGCGTCCTTCATGATCTGCTGCATCACCTGGATCGCCAGCATCAGGAGCGAGGGCGACACCAGCACGACACGGGCGCGATAGGCCTTCTGGATCACGTCGTCGAAACCGTCATGGATCTCGGCGTAGACCGATTCCGACGGCACGAACATCAGCGCCATCTCCTGGGTCTCGCCGGTGACGAGATATTTTTCAGCGATGTCGCTGACATGCTTCATCACGTCGCCGCGCAGACGCTGCGTGGCGGCACGTTTCTCCTCGTCGGTGCGGGCGTCGTGCAGCGCGGTCATCGCTTCCAGCGGAAACTTTGCGTCGATGCAGAGCGGGCGCTGATCGGGCAGGAACACGACGCAGTCGGGCCGTTTTCCGGTCGAGAGCGTGAACTGGAATTCGTAGGAGCCCTTCGGCAGACCATCCTGGACGATCGCCTCCATCCGCGCCTGGCCGAAGGCGCCACGCGACTGCTTGTTGGCAAGCACGTCGCGGAGCGTCGTCACCTGCGTGGTGAGATCGGTGAGGTTCTTGTGGGCGTTGTCGATGATGCCGAGCCGCTCGTGCAGCGCGCGCAGGCTCTCCATGGTGTTGCGGGTCGAGTGTTCCATCGACTGGCCGACCCGGTGGGTCACCGAATCCAGCCGCTCGTTGACCGCGCGGGCCATCTCGGCCTGGCGTCCCGCCAGCGCCTGGGTCATGGCGTCGGCTCGGCCGGCGGCCTCGCTCTGGGCGTGCAGCACCTGGCTGAGACGCTCCTCGAGCTCGTCGGCCCGGATCGCGTGCGCCATGGCGAGTTCCGCGCCGCGCCGCCCGGATCGCGCGATCACGACGGCAATGACAATCAGCAGGATGAGGACCAGTGCACCGAAGCCGATCAGCGCGTCGATGGTGCGCACCGGCCAGTCGCCCAGCATGAAAATGATCTCGTTCATGCCCGTCCTTCTAGCCGATTCGCCGGGGCGCACGAACGAATAGCGAACATTTATGGTTAATCGATCCCTAACTTTTATGGTTAACGAAACCTGAAGTTTTATGGTTAGCGGAGGGTTAACGGGGTTCCTGGGCGCATTGACCGCATCCGGCATGCGGCTTAAATCGCGGCCATGGCCCTCAGAGAAATCATCATCCTGCCCGACAAGCAGCTGCGTCTGGTCTCCAAGCCGATCGAGAAGGTCACGCCGGAGATCCGCAAGCTTGCCGACGACATGTTCGAGACCATGTACGACGCGCCCGGAATCGGGCTGGCGGCGATCCAGATCGCGCAGCCGCTGCGGCTGATCACCATGGACCTCGCCAAGCGCGACGAGAACGGCGAGACCACGCCGCTGCCGCGCGTGTTCATCAATCCGGAGATCATCGCCTCGTCCGAGGAGCTTTCGGTCTACGAGGAAGGCTGCCTCTCGATCCCCGAATATTACGAGGAGGTCGAACGGCCCGCCAAGGTGCGCGTGCGCTTCACCGATCTCGACGGCAAGGTGCATGAGGAGGACGCCGAAGGCCTCTACGCCACCTGCATCCAGCACGAGATCGACCATCTCAACGGCGTGCTGTTCGTCGACTACCTGTCCAAGCTCAAGCGCGACCGCGTGATGAAGAAGTTCGAGAAAGCCGCCAAGCGCGCGGAGTGAGCTTTCCGTCATTCCGGGGCGATGCGCAGCATCGAACTAAGGTGCGCAATTGCGCACCTGAGAATCTCGAGATTCCGGGTTCGGCTCCCCGAGCCGCCCCGGAATGACTGTCAGTGGATTGCGTCGTTCGCAGGTTTTCTCCCATGCCCCTCCGCCTGATCTTCATGGGCACGCCCGATTTCTCCGTGCCGACGCTGCTCGAGCTGGTCGCGCACGGCCACGAGATCGTGGCCGTCTACACCCGCGCGCCGAAGCCCGGCGGGCGGCGCGGGCTGCAATTGCAGCCGACGCCAGTTGAAGAAGCTGCGCGAAGACTCGGCGTGCCCGTGCTGACGCCGAAGACGTTGAAGACCGAGGAGGCGCTCGCAGAATTTCGCGCCTTCGACGCCGATGCCGCCGTCGTCGTCGCCTATGGCATGATCCTGCCGCAGGCGATCCTCGATGCGCCGAAGCTCGGCTGCTACAATCTGCATGCCTCGCTCTTGCCGCGCTGGCGTGGTGCTGCGCCCATCAACCGCGCCATCATGGCCGGCGATGCCGAAAGCGGCGTGATGGTGATGAAGATGGATGTCGGCCTGGATACCGGCGACGTCGCCATGGCCGAGCGGCTTGCGATCACCGACACCATGACCGCGATCGATCTGCATGATCGCCTGTCCCGCTTGGGTGCCGATCTCATGGTGCGCGCCATGGCCGCGCTCGCGCGCGGCGGGCTCCAGCTGAAGAAGCAGAGCGAGGACGGCGTCACCTATGCCGCCAAGATCGACAAGGCCGAGGCGCGGATCGACTGGAGCAAGCCCGCGCGCGAGGTGCTGCGCCACATCCACGGCCTGTCGCCGTTTCCCGGCGCCTGGGCCGAGCTCGAGAACGCGCGCGTGAAGATTCTGCGCTGCGAGCTGGCCAAAGGATCGGGTGCGCCGGGCGAGGTGCTCGACAACCAACTGACCATCGCCTGCGGCGAGGGCGCGATCCGCATCATCGAGCTGCAGCGCGAAGGCAAAGGCCGGATGCAGGCGGCGGACTTTTTGCGCGGCGTGAAGGTCGAGCCGCCGATGCGGCTCGCCTGATGCCCCGCTACAAGCTCACCATCGAATATGACGGCGCACCCTTCTTCGGCTGGCAGGTGCAGGAGACGCTGCCCTCGGTGCAGGGCGCGCTGGAAGCGGCCGTGAAGGCGATGACCGGTGCGGATTTGCGCGTGCACGGCGCCGGCCGCACCGATGCCGGCGTGCACGCGCGCGGCCAGGTCGCGCATGTCGACATCGAGAAGCAGTTTCCACCGGGCCGTTTTCGCGACGGTCTCAACGCCCATCTGCGCCCGCATCCGATCGCGGTGCTCGAGGCCGAGATCGTCCCCGACACGTTCGAGGCGCGCTTCTCGGCCATCAAGCGCCACTACCGCTATCGCGTGATCAACACGCGCGCCAATCTCGCGCTCGACGTCGGCCACGCCTGGCGCGTGCCGCGCCGGCTCGATGCCGATGCGATGCATGCGGCGGCGCAACGCCTGCTCGGCAGGCACGATTTCACGACCTTTCGCGACACCGAGTGCCAGGCCAAGTCGCCGGAGAAGACGCTCGACCAGCTCGACGTGCTGCGCGACGGCCGCGAGATCACCATTGTCACCTCGGCGCGCTCGTTCCTGCACAGCCAGGTGCGCTCAATGGTGGGCTCGCTGGTCTGGGTCGGCGAGGGCCGCTGGACCGCGGACGATCTCTCCGCAGCGCTCGCCGCGCGCAACCGTGCCGCGTGCGGCATCGTCGCACCGCCGGAAGGGCTGTATCTGGTGAAGGTGGATTATTGAGGGGCGCGCGGAGAGCGTAGGATCTCACCGCACCCACCGCTGTCATGCCCCGGCTTGACCGGGGCATCCAGTACGCCGCGGCCTTTCGGTTCTATCGCTGTCGTCTCTGGAATACTGGATCGCCCGATCAAGTCGGGCGATGACAGCGGAGTGTGGGGCGACGGCGGAGTGGACGCGGAGGAGGCCGCAGCGCCTACGCAAAATACCGCGTCAAAATCCCGCGGTACACCTTCGTCAGCTTCTCCAGATCCACCACCGGCACGCGCTCGTTGACCTGGTGCATGGTCTGCCCGACCAGGCCGAACTCGATCACCGGGCAATAGCTCGAGATGAACCGCGCATCCGACGTGCCGCCCGACGTCGACAGCTCCGGCTTGCGCCCCGTCACCTCTTCGATCGCGGAGACCGCGAGATCGGTGAACGGGCCGGGCTTGGTGACGAACACGTTGGAGTTCGACGGCTCCCAGACGATGCGGGCCTTGATGCGGTTGCCGCAGGCCTTGGCGAGGCGCGTCTCGACCAGCTCGCGCAGGCTCGCCTGCGTGTGGTTGTCGTTGTAGCGGATGTTGAACTTGGCGCGAGCCTCGCCGGGGATGACGTTGTTCGCCTTGTTGCCGACGTCGACCGAGGTGAATTCGAGGTTGGAGGCCTGGAATTGCGCGCTGCCGTGGTCGAGCGGCTCGTCGGAGATCGCAACGATCAGCCGCGAGATGTCAGGCACCGGATTGGCGGCGCGGTGCGGATAGGCGACGTGGCCCTGCACGCCGTCGACATAGAGCGTGCCGGATTGCGAGCCGCGGCGGCCGACCTTGATGGTGTCGCCGAGCGTCTCGACATTGGAGGGCTCGCCGAGCACGCAATGATCGAATTTTTCGCCGCGCTCCGCGGCCCATTTCAACAGCTTGATGGTGCCGTTGATCGAGACGTCTTCCTCATCGCCCGTGATCAGGAACGAGATCGAGCCCGCCCCGTCCGCGCGCGGCTTGCCGCCGTTGGCGGCGAGATGCTCCAGCACAGCTGCGACCGAGCAGGCGATGCCGCCCTTCATGTCGACCGCGCCGCGGCCGTGAAGAAAACCGTCCTTCACTTCGCCGGAGAATGCGCCGACGCTCCAGGCGTTCTCGTCGCCCGGCGGTACCACGTCGGTGTGGCCGGCAAAGGTGATGTGCGGCCCTTCGGTGCCGAGCCGCGCATAGAGGTTGTCGACGTCGGCGGTGCCGGCTTCGGAAAACGTCACGCGGTGGCAAATGAAGCCGGCGGCGGTGAGGGCTGTTTCAAGCACCCCGAGCGCACCGGCGTCGGCCGGGGTTACCGAGGGGCAGCGGATGAGATCGCGGGCAATCGAAAGAGCATCGGTCATGCGCCCCGCTTAACATGCATGCCGCCGGGTGGGCTAGCGCTGGGCGGCACGAATTCGAGCTCGCGGCTCTGGTCCCAGCTTTTCGCAGGGGAGGCGGCGGCGCTGTCCTCGACGTCAGCCAGCGGGTCCGGGCCGAACCGGTTGTGGCCGGAGATGCCTGACAAAAAGAACAGCTCGACGATGCCCCACAGCCATAAAGTCGAAGCGGTGAAGTTGAACGGAAGCACCCAGTTGGAGGCAGGCAGCAGGTCCGAGAACTGGTCGAAAAGGCCGGGGACGAAGAAGAACAGAACGATCCACCAGCCGCTCCTGTTGCGATCGTGCAGCCGCTTGATCGCCGTCGCCAGGAAAATCCAGGAGAACACCGCCAGGCCGGCCCCCTTCAGGATGAGATCTGCGCGGTCAACGGACGCCAGCGAGTGATGGGTTCGGGGATCCACCAGCTTGAAGAGGTCGTCGAGGCCGAAGTCGAAATCGAGCTTGATGGATAGCTTGAACGATCCCGTGGCGCTGACGAGGTGGATCACCTGACCGATCACGCCGAGCAGGGCAACCATCACAGCGACGATCAGCAGCGCCTGCCAAAGCAAAGCGCGGTTGATGCGGCCGTCGAAGCGGAAGAGGTACCAGGTCCAGTCCATGCGCTAGGCTCCGGGCGGTGAGGCCGCCCGGTAATTGGTCGCGATGGAGGGAGGGAGGGTTCGATATTCAGCTCGGAGGGAGTGGGCCAGAACGGCGCACGAGAAAATCCGGAACACCATGCGGCTCCAGGCGCGAAGCGACGGCGGCGCCGGGAGCGGTACGCGTCGGATCTGGCCCGAACCGGTTGGGCCCCTCGGTCCCCATCAGGAAAAACAACTCGATGATAATCCAGGTCTGAAGCAGGGACAGCGCAACAGCAAACATCACGAGCAGCATTTCCCTGGCGATCGAGATATCGACGCCGAACGAGAGCCCGAAAAAAAGCCCGTAATAGAGGTAGGAGAGACGATTGACGACGAAAATGGCAACCGCCCACCAGCCGCTTCTGTTGCGATCGTGAAGCCGTTTGGCTGTCGTGGCCGTGTTGATCCAGATCATCGGGATCGCGGCGACCCAGCCTAAAGCCTCCGGTGACGAGACCAGAAACGTGGACTTGTGCCAAGCCACGACCCAGAGCAGGAGGAGAGCCAGCTCCACAACGAGGTATCTGGCGCGGTTGAGGCGGCCCTTGAAGCTGAACAATAGCCAGACGAAGTCCATCGCAACCTCCAGACCGCGAGTGCTGCTCGCGGTCCCGAATGTTGGTCGCACCCGTCTGGAATTCGGTTCGATTGGCGCGTTGCCGCGCTCTAGTCGCGCAGCAGCTCGTTGATGCTGGTCTTCGAGCGGGTGCGCTCGTCGACGCGCTTGACGATCACGGCGCAGGCGGTGCTCGGGCCGATCTGGCCGTTCTTCATCGGCTTGCCGGGCAGCGCGCCGGGCACCACGACGGAATATTCCGGCACTTCGCCCATAAAGACTTCGCCGGTCTCGCGGTCGACGATCTTGGTCGAGGCGCCCAGGAACACGCCC
This sequence comes from Bradyrhizobium sp., assembly GCF_035935975.1. GTDB lineage: Bacteria > Pseudomonadota > Alphaproteobacteria > Rhizobiales > Xanthobacteraceae > Bradyrhizobium. The sequence continues at coordinate 72,098 of NZ_DASYWN010000045.1, read as the reverse complement.
ATGGCCAGCACCGCGCCCTTGCGCACGATCACGCCTTCGGCGACCTCGGAGCGCGCGCCGATGAAGCAGTCGTCCTCGATGATCACGGGCTCGGCCTGCAGCGGCTCCAGCACGCCGCCGATGCCGGCACCGCCGGAGATGTGCACGCGCTTGCCGATCTGCGCGCAGGAGCCGACGGTGGCCCAGGTGTCGACCATGGTGCTCTCATCGACATAGGCGCCGAGATTGACGAAGGAGGGCATCAGCACGACGTTCTTGGCGATGAAGGCCGAGCGGCGGACGACGGCGCCGGGCACCGCGCGAAAACCGGCGTCGCGAAAGCGGTTCGGGCCCCAGCCCTCGAACTTCGAGGGCACCTTGTCCCACCAGCTCGCCTTGCCGGGACCGCCGGGAATGACGTCCATGTCGTTGAGGCGGAACGACAGCAGCACGGCCTTCTTCAGCCATTGATTGACCTTCCACTTGCCGTCGGCGCCGCGCTCGGCGACACGCGCCTCGCCCTTGTCCAGGGTCTCCAGAGCCTGGTCCACGGCCTCGCGCACCTCGCCCTTGGTCGAGGTCGAAATGCCGTCACGCGCGTCGAAGGCGCTGTTGATGGTGGATTCGAGGGCTTGGAGGGACATCGGGATTTCCTCTTGGGATCAGGAATTTTGAGGGGATTGGGGCGCTTTTTCGGGATTTGGCGGGGCGGAGTCAAGGCTGGGCTCGCCGTCATCACCTGCCTTGCGCGCAATCGCGCGCTGGAGCCCGTAGCCCGGATGGAGCGAAGCGCAATCCGGGACGGTCTCTCCGCGGCGCGAGGCCCCGGATTTCGCTGCGCTCCATCCGGGCTACGGCGTCACCGCGACAACCTCGCCAAAAACCCCGCCAGATCATCCGTGACGTGGTCGACATGGGCCGCGTCCCGCCCCTCCAGTTCCCAATCCTCGCGCACCACCTCCTTGGTGCCGTCGGGCACCACCAGCACCGTGGTCATGCCGAGCTGGTGCGGGACGGTGAGGTTGCGGGAGAGGTCCTCGAACATCGCGGCGCGGGTCGGATCGACCGCATGGTCGCCGAGAAATTTCTGGTAGGTCTGCGCCGCCGGCTTGGGCTCGAAGCCGGCCGCGATGATGTCGAACACGCCGTCGAAATGCGAGCCGAGACCGAGCCGCGCCAGCACTGCATCGACATGGTCGACCGAGCCGTTGGTCAGGATCAGCTTGCGCCCCGGCAGCTTGGCGATGGCTTCGCCCAGCGCCGGGTTCGGCTCCAGCGGCGAGTGGTCGATTTTATGGACATAGGCGAGGTAGTCGTCGGCGCGTACGCCGTGCAGGGTCATCATGCCGCGCATGGTGGTGCCGAAGCGCCGGTAATAGTCCTTCTGGATGTTGCGCGCTTCCGCAGGGCCGACATTCAGCCAGTTGCAGACGAACTCCCCGATCCGCGCGTCGACCTGCTGCCACAGATTGACGTGATGCGGATAGAGCGTGTTGTCGAGGTCGAACACCCAGGTGTCGACATGGCCGAAGGCGCGGGGTTGGTTCATCGCAACTCTCTCAATCACGGCATCGCAAAGCGCAGCGTCTTGCCGCCGCTCGACATGTCCACCGCACCAAAGCCCATCGCCGCAAATCCGCGCGCGTTGCAATCGGTCTGCTCGTTGGTCTCGAACTTGGTCTCGCGCGTGCAGAGCTGCTTCTCGCCGCCCCAGTTCAGCGGCCTGTCCTTCAGCTTGATGGTCCGGTTGTCGGCATCGATCGCTTCCGCGAAGCTGAAGATCTGCTTCGGCTGGCCGCTGACGTCAGGATGCAGGCATTTGCCGGGGTCGATGCGGTACCAGCCGCGGCTGGTCACCGACTTGCCGTCGTCGGTCGCGATCGCCGCCATCACCTTGTGCGGCGTGTCGTTGCACCAGGTCAGGCCGCTTGCGGACGGCGTCTGCGTCGCATCGACCACGGTCTTGAAGAAAGTCGGCGACGAGGCGGCGTCGGATGACAGCCCGCGGCTCTTCAGGAACGCGGCGAGCGCCGCCTGCGTCTTCGGCCCGTCGACGCCGTCGATCGCGCCGACGTCGTAGCCGATGATCACCAGCAGCCGCTGGATGCCTGCGAGGCGCGCCTGCTCGTCGTCATATTCGGAATCCTCGGCCAGGTAAGCAATGAGGTTGCCGTCGTCGCCTTGTGTCGGCGTCACCTGGGTGAAGGCGGCCTGGGTCTGGCCGCTGCGGCACTGCCGTGCGGCCGCGATGACGAAATTGTCCTGCGCCACGCACAGCATGTCGCTGCCGTTCTGCGGAATCGGCGAGGCGCCATAGACTCCGAGCGCGCGGGCGTTGAGCAGGATGCGGTCGGCAGACAGCGTGCCCTGCACCACCACGCGGCAGGTGGCGGGATCGATCCTGAACCAGCCGCGCGTCGCGGTGGCCGCCTTGTCGTCGATGCCGATCGCGGCCTCGACGACATAAGACATGCGGTTGCAGATCTTGAGGTCGGCGAAAGCCGGCGCGGAGGAGAAGACGAACGAGACGGCGGCGGCCGGCAGCGTCATCAGGAGACGCGTCAGAGGCGAGCGGCTGTGCCGCCGCTCTTGCCCGGCCATGGCGTCGTGTCTCGTCTTCTCGCGCCTCACTTGTGGATCAGCGTGCCCGTGCCCTGGTTGGTGAAGAGCTCGAGCAGCACCGCGTGCTGCATCTTGCCGTCGATGATGACGACGCCCTCCACGCCCTGCTCGAGCGCGTAGATGCAGGTCTCGACCTTCGGGATCATGCCGCCGGAAATGGTGCCGTCGGCGATCAGCTTGCGCGCGTCCTTCACCGAGAGCTGCGGGATCAGCTTCTTCGACTTGTCGAGCACGCCAGGCACGTCGGTGAGCAGCAACAGGCGCTTGGCCTTCAGCGCACCGGCGACTGCGCCCGCAAAAGTATCGGCGTTGACGTTCAGCGTCTGGCCTTCCTTCGAGGTCGCGAGCGGCGCCAGCACCGGGATCAGCTCGTAGCCGATCAGCTGGTTGAGCAGCGTGAGGTCGACCTTCTCGGGATCGCCGACGAAGCCGAGATCGACCGCCTTCTCGATATGCGAGCCCGGATCGATGATGGTGCGCGTCGTCTTCGACGCCTTCACCATGTTGCCGTCCTTGCCCGACAGGCCCACGGCCTTGCCGCCAGCCTCGTTAATGTAGCCGACGATCTGCTTGTTGACGGAGCCGGCGAGCACCATCTCGACGATCTCGATCGTCGCCGCGTCGGTGATGCGCAGGCCGGCGGCGAATTCCGAGACGATGCCGAGGCGCTTGAGCATGGTCGCGATCTGAGGCCCGCCGCCATGCACCACCACCGGATTGATCGCGGTCTGCTCGAGCAGCACGATGTCGCGGGCAAAATTCTTCGCGGTCTCCTCGTCGCCCATGGCATGGCCGCCATATTTGATGACGATGGTTTCTTCGTCGTACTGCTGCATGTGCGGCAGCGCTTCGGACAGGATGCGGGCCTGGTCGAGCGGGGAGATTTCGGTCATGAGGCGGATCTCGCTGGCGGGACTAACGCGGCCTGCGTTCTATCTGATTGGCAGGGGCAGCGCAAAGTGTGGCTGGCATGTCGCTCTCGTGTCCCGGACGCGGTGCGGCGCGTAGTGCCGCGCCGCTGAGCCGGGATCCAGAAAGCGGCATGGGCCCCGGCTCAGCAGCGCACCGCTGAAGCGCTGCGCTGCGTCCGGGGCACGAGACCTATTTCCTCGCCACGACCACCGCGGCCAGCGTCACCGCCAGCCACCCCAGAATCATCACCGTCCCGCCGGTCGGCGCCGCATAGGGAAACAGCGAGTGCCCGGCATATTGCCGCAAGGTCAGGTCGCCCGCGAACAGCGCGGCGCCGATCACGAAGCCGAATGCGGCGATGAGGCCAATTCCGCCGTGTAGAAGGCCGCGCGCGAGCAGGGCGACGGTCGCAAGTATGGCAGTTGCATGAAACAGCAGCATGGCGCTTGCGGAGGCAAGCCGGCTGGCGTCAGCGCCATGGGCGGAGGCGGCGGCCAGCGCGACGCCGGCGGCGCCCATCAAACCGGCAAGCCCGATCAGAAGGCGAGCCATCACTTGGTCCGCTCTTCCACAAGCTTCGCCATCGCCGCACGGAGCTCGGCCATGCCGGTCGAGCTCCGCGACGACGTCGCGAGCACGTTCGGGAACGCGGCCGGATGTTTGGCGAGCGCAGCCTCGGTGTCCGCGATGCGCGTCTGCAGTTCGGACGCCTTCACCTGATCGGCCTTGGTGAGCACGATCTGGTAGCTGACCGCTGAGCGGTCGAGCGTCTTCAGGATCTCGAGATCGACGTCCTTGAGGCCGTGCCGTGCGTCGATCAGCACGTAGACGCGCGCGAGCGAGGCTCGTCCGAGCAGGAATGTGTGGATCAGCTCGGTCCAGGACGCGACCTGGCTCTTCGGCGCCTTGGCGTAGCCGTAGCCGGGCATGTCGACGAGGCGCAGGTCGGTTTTCCCGGGGACCTCGAAGAAGATCAGCTCCTGGGTCCGGCCCGGCGTATGCGAGGTACGCGCCAGCGCGTTGCGGCCCGTGAGTGCGTTGATCAGGCTGGACTTGCCGACATTGGAGCGGCCGGCAAAGGCGATCTCCAGCCCCGCCATCGGCGGCAACGTCTGGATCGAGGGCGAGGCCCAGATGAACTGCCAGTCGCGCGCGAACAGCTTTCGCCCGGCCTCGATCAGCTTCGCATCTTTATCGTCGGTCATGCGAAGCTCTTTGTTTCCCTACGTCATTGCGAGCGAAGCGAAGCAATCCAGGCTTTCTCAGCGGATACAGCCTGGATTGCTTCGTCGCTTCGCTCCTCGCAATGACGACTACGTCGCCTTCCGCGCGAACGTCGCCTTGAGATTGTCGAACAACTCCACCTTCACGCCGTTGCGGCGCATGATGAAGCTCTGCTGGAGCACCGAGAGCAGATTGTTCCAGGCCCAGTAGATCACGAGGCCCGCCGGGAAGCCCGCCAGCATGAAGGTGAAGATCAGCGGCATCCAGTTGAAGATGAGCTGCTGCGTCGGATCCGGCGGCGTCGGGTTCAGCTTCATCTGGAACCACATCGTGATGCCCATGATGATCGGCCAGATGCCGAGCGCGAGGTAATGGCCGAACACCGGGATCGTGGTCGGATCGACCGGGATCAGTCCGAACAGGTTGAACAGATTGGTCGGATCCGGCGCCGAGAGGTCCTTGATCCAGCCGTAGAACGGCGCGTGCCGCATTTCGATGGTGACGAACAGCACCTTGTAGAGCGAGAAGAACACCGGGATCTGGATCACAACGGGAAGACAGCCGGCGACCGGATTGATCTTCTCCTTGCGGTAGATCTCCATCATCTCCTGCTGCTGCTTCACCTTGTCGTCGGGGTAGCGCTCTTTCAGCGCCTGAAGCTGCGGCTGGATCGACTTCATCTTCGCCATCGAGGCGTAGGACTTGTTCGCCAGCGGGAAGAACAAGAGCTTCACGATCACGGTCACGAGCAGGATCGAGATGCCGAAATTGCCGAAGAAGCGATAGAAGAAGTCGAGGCCGAGGAACATCGGCTTGGTGATGAAGTAGAACCAGCCCCAGTCGATCAACAGATCGAAATGGTTGAGGCCGAGCTCCTTGTTGTAGCCGCCGAGGCCGGCGAACGGGAACACGCCGACAACGCCGGCTTCCTTGGCGCCGGCGAACAGCCGTGCATTCGCGGTCGCGGTGCCGCCGATCGCGACGGTGACGGGGTCGAGCAGATAGTCGGTCTGGTAGGTGTGGACGTTGCCGACCGGGTTCGAGGAGAAGCGCGCCTGGAGCTGCGCGCTGGTGTCGGGCAGCAGCGCCGAGGCCCAGTACTTGTCGGTCATGCCGAGCCAGCCATTGGTGGCCTTGAAGTTCACCGCCTTGGCTTCGTCGATCTTCTTGTAGGCGTATTCCTGCAGGCCATCGAGGTAACCGATCAGGCCTTCATGCAGGATGTAATAACCGGAGACCTGCGGCGTGCCGTGGCGCGAGATCAGCGCGAACGGATAGAGCGTGACCGGCGTATTGCCGACATTGCTCACCTCGTCCTTGATGGTGAAGAGATAATGGTCGTCGACCGCGATGGTGCGGCGGAAGGTGAGGCCGTCGCCATTTTCCCATTTCAGCACAACCGGCGTCGTCGGCGTCAGGCTGCCGCTGCCGTCCTGCTGCCAGAGGGTCTGAGCGTCAGGCATCTTCGCCGTCACGCCCGTCGCGGCCACCCAGCCGAACTCGGCGTAATAGGGCTCTGCCGTGCCGGAGGGCGAGTAGAGGACGATCGGCGGCGATTTCGGGTCGACCGTCTCGCGGTACTGCACCAGCGCGAGGTCGTCGATGCGGCCGCCCTTGAGCGAGACGCTGCCGGCAAGCCGCGGCGTGTCGATCTTCACGCGCGGGCTGGCTTCGATCGCGGCGCTGCGGGCAACGACCGGCTGGGCCTGCTGGTTCGCGGCCGGAGCGGCTGACGGCTGGGCCGCGCCGCCGGCCTGCGGCGTGGCGCCCGGCGTTGCGGACGCCGTCGGCTGCGGGGTGTTCTTCTGGAGTTCGGCCTGCGCCTGCTGCTGGGCGCGCTGCTTCTCCATCGCCGGCACGTTGTAGAAATACTGCCAGGCGATCAGGACGAGGCCCGACAGAATGACGGCGAGGATGGTATTACGATTATCGGTCATCTCTATTGTCTCGTCATCAATCCGGTTTGCGGCTGGTCGCAGGAGCAGGGCTGGGGCTCGGAGCTGGCCGTTGGCCGCGTCCTTTCGCCGGTCCCCTCGCTGATCCCTTGGGCGTATGCCGCGCGGGCTTCGTGAACGCTATGCGCAGATCGTCGAGCATGGTCGCGAAGTCGCGCGAGAGCGCGTCCCTTCGGCCCACCAGCACATAATCATGATGGGGCTGCATCGACACCGGATCGAGCCGCTTCACGAGTTCGCGAAGCCGGCGCCGGATGCGATTGCGCTCGGGGGCGTTGCCGTTCTTTTTGGTAACGGTGAAGCCGATCCGGATCGGGCCGCTGTCGTCGCGGCGGCGGCTTTGCAGGACGAACGCGGGACTATTCGCCCGCGCGCCATTGGCAACGGCGAGGAAATCCGCTCGCTGCCTCAGCCGATCCATGATGAAATCCCAAAAATGGGGGTCCGGCTCAGGCGCTCAGACGCTTGCGGCCGCGGGCGCGGCGGGCGGCGAGAACCTTGCGGCCGCCGGCAGTAGCGAGACGAGCACGGAAACCGTGACGGCGCTTGCGCACCAGTTTGCTGGGTTGATAAGTCCGCTTCACGGGTTTTTCTCCGCTGACCGGGCAATTTGCCTGTAGAATTGATAGGAAAGTCCGGAAGATGCGGCCCAAAACGGGCCCTTTGTCGGCCCCAAGAGAGCCGCTCCCGGCGTCACACCGGGTCATCGCGGACAATTTGCGCGGCTTATAAGGGAGCGTCTTGTTTTCGTCAACGTCGCACAAGCGCACGATTCCGGTGAATATCGCTGTTTGTGCGGGGTTTTTAACCCTAGAGGTGGCGACTCGCCCTATCAACACCTACATCCCACCTTGGCAGATTAGCGAACCGTAATTTGACCGGGCCGGGAACGGGTCGCATCTTCCATTAGCCTAGCCAACAGGGGCTCATTTCGTGGCAACGACAGACCGCCAGCCGATCCAGGATGTGGATCAGCCGGACCCGCCGGCGGCGCGGCCGCGTGGGACGGCCGGGCTCGGGCTGTCAGGCAAGCTGCTGCTGCTCACCGTCCCCCTGGTGATGATCGCGGCGATCCTGCTCTACGTGCCCGCCATCGCCAACTTCTGGGTCAACCGGCTGAACGACCGTGTCGCGGCCGCCAATACGGCGGCGCTGGTGCTCGATGCCGCGCCGCTCGGCATGGTCCCCGATTCGCTCTCGCGCGAGATCCTGAAAAGCATCAATGCCCGCGCCGTCGCCATCAAGATGGGCCAGCAGCGCCGGCTGCTCGCCAGCGACAATCTGCCTACCGCGATCGAGCATGACGTCGACCTGCGCGACATGACGGTATGGGAGGCGATCACCGGCTCGTTCCAGATGATGCTTGAGACCGGCAACCAGCCGATCCGCATCGTCGGCCCCGGCGTCGGCAACGCCCAGTTCGTCGAGATCGTGACCGACGAATTGCCGCTGCGGCAGTCGATGTACCGCTTCTCCCGCAACGTCGTGGTGGTCGCGCTGATCATCGGCGTGCTGACCGCGGGCCTGGTCTATCTCGCGCTCCATTATCTCTTCGTGCGGCCGATGCGGCGGCTCACCGCCAGCCTGGTCGGCTTCCACGAAAACCCTGAAAGCTCGGCGCGGATCATCGTGCCGAGCCAGCGCAGCGACGAAATTGGTGTCGCCGAGCGCGAATTGTCGGACATGCAGCGCGATCTGATGTCGATGCTGCATCAGAAGAGCCGGCTCGCCGCGCTCGGCCTCGCGGTCTCCAAGATCAACCACGATCTGCGCAATCTGCTCGCCTCGGCACAGCTTCTGTCCGATCAGCTCGCCAGCGTGCCGGATCCGCGGGTGCAGCGCTTTGCGCCGAAACTGGTGCGCTCGCTCGAGCGCGCCATCGCGTTCTGCCAGTCGACGCTGTCCTATGGCCGCGCCCAGGAGGCCGCGCCCGACCGCCGCATGATCATGATCGAGCCTGTCGTGCTCGAGGTGCGCGAGACCGCAGGCCTCGCCTCGGATGCCTCGATCGCCTGGGTCGCTGCGATCGAGCGTGGGCTCGCGATCGATGCCGACCCGGACCAGCTGTTCCGCGTGCTGCTCAACCTCGTCCGCAACGCCGCCCAGGCGCTGGAAAGCCATGCGTCGGTCGAGGGCGGCGCGCAGCAGATCCGGATCACCGGCAAGCGCGAGGGCGCCGTCGCCATCCTGGAGGTCTCCGACACCGGCCCCGGCGTGCCCCAGAAGACGCGGGACCATCTGTTCGAGGCGTTCCAGACCTCCGGCCGCCCCGGCGGCAGCGGGCTGGGCCTCGCCATCGCCGCCGAGCTCGTCCGCGCCCATGGTGGCGAGATTCATCTGGTCGAAGGCACCATCGGCGCCACCTTCCGGATCGTCATCCCCGACCGCCCCGTGGAACTCCTCTCCATCCGCAACGAGCGGCAGCGGGCGTAACTCGGCCAAAGGCCGAGATACGACGTCATTCCGGGGCGGCGCAAAGCACCGAACCCGGAATCCAGTTTGACGTCGAGATTCCGGGTTCTCGCTTCGCGAGCCCCGGAATGACAGCGAGAAGGGTGAAAATACGCGAAAATCTCTCCATCCCGGACCTTGCCAATCGGGACAAGAGCGGTTAGTCAAAGCGCTCTTTCGCACCCCTCCCGGCCTCCGGGAGATGCGCCGCGGGCTACGCCCGCGCTGTTTGCGAAAAACGCGCCCGTAGCTCAGCTGGATAGAGCATCAGACTACGAATCTGAGGGTCGGACGTTCGAATCGTTCCGGGCGCGCCATTTCGGTAGTATGTAGTTCCATGCCTACTATCGATCGCCTGATCTCCTGCCTCTTTCTGTTCCTCGCAATCGCAGCCGTCCCGGTGCTTCCCGCACGCGGGGCCGAAACCTGTCCGTTCATCAGCGCCCGGGAACTCGCCGGCGCGATGCCGGCGCTCAAATGGTCGCTGATTTCAAATCAGGACGGCCGCGGCTGCATCTATCAGGCCGGGCGCGGCGACACGATGATGCTGAGCGTGTTCCGCAATCCCGACAAGGACCGCGCCAAGGAATTGTACGCGACCTTCGTCAAGACGCTTGGCGAGCGCATGCCGCTTAACGCAGTCGCGGGGATCGGCGACGAAGGCCAGGGCGGAACGAGCGCCGCCGGCGCAGAGCGCCAGGAGGCCTCGGTCGTCGCCCTGTCCGGCGATTCCATTCTGCAGATCAGCGTCTATCCGATCGGCCGGCGTGCCGACGACGCGCTGCTCGGGCCGGTCACCGAAGCCGCGCGCGTTGCCATCGGAAACGTGAGCAAGAGCAGCGAGAAGTTCGGCGATTGCGAGTGGCTCACCGCCGCGGATGCCGACGGCTTTCTCGACAACAGCACGCTGACGGTCCAGCGGACCGGCGCCGGCAGCTGCATGATGTTCGATCGCGAGGCCAACACCATGACCGTCGCGGTGATCGCGATGTCGCGCGACACGGTCATCAACATGATGAAGCGCGCCGGCCCTTGCAAGCACGTGGCGATACCCGAACTCGGCAGCGAAGCGTTCGGCGAGCATTCCTGCACCAAGGGCAACGGCAACGCCGTCAACATCTATGTCTGGAAGAAGGGCAGGCAGGCTTCGATCCTGTTCGCACCGGTCAAGCCGCATCCTGAATCCGGCTCGGTCGAGCGCCTGAAGGCGGTCGCCGGGCGGGTCTATGGAAAACTGTAGCGGCGCCGCGTGACATGGCCGGCGCATGGGCCCCTGGCTCAGCTGGATAGAGCATCTAAGGCAGGCGCCGCGCCAGGTTCAAGTTCCTGGCCTTGTCCAGATTGCGGGCCTTTTCCAGCGCGGCTGCGCTCGGCAAGAGGGCCGACGCGAGATCGGTCTCGGTGAAATCGGCATCTGCGAGATTGGTGTTGGACAAGTCGGCTCCCGAAAGGTCGGCACCGCCAAGATTGCAATTCGCCAGATTGGCGTTCTGCAGCCGCGCGAATGCGAGATCGGTGCGCGCGAGATTGGCGCCGTTCAGATCGGCATTCCTGAGATCGGCGGATTTGAGCACGCCACGCATCAAGCCCATCGATTGATTGCGCATATCAGCGCTCAAGTCGGCGCCAGCAAGCTTGGCCCCGATCAAGCTGGCACCAGAAAGATCCGCGGTTATGCGAGCGCCGTTCAAATCGGCGCCGCCAAGCTTGGCGCGCTGCATCTGCGTGCCGAGCAGTGATGCCTTTACGAGAGACGCCCCCGTCAAATCCGCGTCGATCAGCCAAGCCTGGTTGAGGATGGCACGATCGAAGGCTGCGCCTTTCAGGCTGGTCCGGTTGAGCTTGGCGAGCCGGAGATTGCTGCCGGAGAAGTCGAGCCCCGAGAGATCGAGGTGCGACAGCCGCTTTCCCTGCAAATCGGCAGAGCTCCGGCCCGCGGCGTCTCGAGCCGCCGCCTTGAGAAGCGTCTCGACCTCGGCCCGCGTCATCTCGGATGTCGACATTTCGGGGCTGTTGAGGTCGACGCTGCGCAGCATGTCCTGCGACACGGCATCGATGGGATCAACCAATAGCGCCGTCATCGATACAAGAGCAAACGCGAGACGAAACAGCATCGCTGTCTCTCCGCTTTCCGGTAACCCGCCGATCAATTGTGGGCCTTGCCGCGCTCGCCGCGGCTTACGGGATCCTTGCCACGACGTTGGGCCGGTTTTTCTCGAGCCAGGCGACCGCCTCGGGTCCATCGACGACACACTCGAAGGTTTCCCAGGTCGGGTCCTCCAGCGATTCCGGTTGCAGTCGCTTCACCGCATACTCGACGAGGTCGTGCAAGCCTTCGTAGCCTCGCCGGTGCTCGAGGGATTCTGCGATCGTCGGGCTGGTCCATCCGCGTCGGGCCAAATCGACAATGCTCGGAGCGTCAGCCTCGCTGAACCACGGTGTGGCATCGAACTCGATGCAGCGGACATTGTCGGCGGTATGGCAAGTGGCGTGGATCATTGGCTTCCTCCGTTCCTGCTTCGCGGCCTCGCAGACCCTCAAGCCTTGACCAGGTCCCCCAGCAGGTTCGCCGCCACCGTCAGCTTGGCGAGCGTCAGGCCGCTGGCCGCGATCTCCTCGACCGCGCGGCGGATACGCGTCGCTTCGGGATGGGCCGCGAGCCAGGCCTCGACCGCCTGCTGGCCGGACTGGCCGGTTGCCAGCATGTCCGCGGCCAGTCTCCTTTCGGCGCCGCCGATCTGGTCGACGGCGCGGTCGATGGCGAGACGTTCGAAATAATCGTTCGCCGGCACGCCGCGCGCGGCACTGATGATGCGGTCGAGACGGAAATCTGCTTCCGCAGCGAAGAAGGTCGCGGCGGCATCGCCGATGGCGCGAGAGGTGCGCTCGGCGACCGTCACGATATCGGGTGCCGCGACCAGGGCGTCGAGATCGGCAAGCTCGCCGGCAAGGCCGGCCGGGACGCCGGCATCAGCGAGGTCCTGCCGGCGCTTGCCGCGCGCGGCCTGCAAATCCGGCGGGAGGGTTTTGTCGAGAGACGTCGCGATCTCGCGGATGCCCGGGCCGAAGCGCGCGATCACTGCCTCCAGGCCGACCTTGAAATCGACATTGCGCACGTACCAGACCATGCGGGAAAGCAGAAGATCCTGGATCGCCGCGTAGAGGCTGAGCTGCAACTGCCCGTCGATTCGTGTGTCGAGGGCGTCGATCGCGTCGTTGAGCCGCCTGAGCTCGTAGATCGCGTCCACCGCAACTTGCGCCATGACGATGGTCGAGATATCGGCGTCGGTCTCGTCGGTCAGGCGAACGATGCAGGCCGGACCCCCGCGGTTGATCACGGCATTGACCAGGCTGGTTGCGATGATCTCGCGCCGCAGGCGATGGAGTTCGACCGCGGCCGGGAATTTATCGAGAAGCTCACGCGGAAAATAAAGGGACAGTCTGCGGGCAAGATAAGGATCGTCCGGCACGCTGGTGGCGAGCAGGTCGTCGTAGAGCGTCAGCTTGGCGTAGGCGAGCAACACGGCAAGCTCAGGCCGTGTCAGGGACTGTCCGCGCCTTGTGCGCTCGGTGATCGCTGCATCGTCGGGCAGAAATTCGACGGCACGGCTGAGCAAGCCGCGCCGTTCGAGCGACTGCATCAGGCGGGTGAGGAAGCCGGTCTCGGCCACGCCTTTGCGCTCGGCCAGCGACAGCGCCAGCGTCTGCAGATAGTTGTTGCGCAGCACCAGCGTGCCGACTTCGTCGGTCATTGCGGCAAGCAGGCTGTTGCGGTCGGCTGGACTGAGGCGTCCCTCGCGCTCGGGGCGCGCCAGTGCGATCTTGATGTTGACCTCGACGTCGGACGTGTTCACGCCGGCCGAATTGTCGATGGCGTCCGTGTTGAGCTTGACGCCCTTCTGCGCCGCTTCAATGCGGCCGCGCTGGGTGACGCCGAGGTTGGCCCCTTCGCCGATCACCCGGGCGCGCACGTCGCCACCCGCGATGCGGATCGGATCGTTGGCGCGGTCTCCGACCTGATCGTCGCTTTCGGAGGAGGAGCGGATATAGGTGCCGATGCCGCCGAACCACAGCAAGTCCGCGCGCGCCTTCAGGATCGCCGTCATCACCTCGAACGGCGTGGCTTGCGGCTTGTCGAGATCGAGCAGGGTGCGCACTTCCGCAGTGAGCGGGATCGCCTTGAGCTGGCGCGAGAACACGCCGCCGCCCTGCGAGATCAGCGACTTGTCGTAGTCCTGCCAGCTCGATCGCGGCAGATCGAACAGCCGCTTGCGTTCGGCGAAGCTGACCGCCGGATCGGGCGAGGGATCGATGAAGATGTCGCGATGATCGAAAGCCGCCACAAGCCGTGTCGCCGGTGAGAGCAGCATGCCATTGCCGAAAACGTCGCCGGACATGTCGCCGACGCCGACCGCGGTGAACGGCATGTTCTGAATGTCGGTGCCGAGCTCGCGGAAGTGGCGCTTGACCGCCTCCCAGGCGCCGCGCGCCGTGATTCCCATCTTCTTGTGGTCGTAGCCCTGGCTGCCGCCGGAGGCGAAGGCATCGCCGAGCCAATGGTTCTTCTCGGCCGAGATTGCGTTGGCGACGTCGGAGAAGGTGGCGGTGCCCTTGTCGGCGGCGACGACGAGGTAGGGGTCGTCGCCGTCGTGGCGCATGGTCGAGTCGGGCGGCACGACGACGTCGCCATCGAGATTGTCGGTGAGCTCGAGCAGCGAGCGAACGAAGATGCGGTAGGCTTCGGTGCCTTCTGCGAACCAGGCCTCGCGATTGGAAGGCGGCGGCAGGCGCTTCGGCACGAAGCCGCCCTTGGCGCCGACCGGCACGATCACGGCGTTCTTGACCTGCTGGGCCTTGACCAGCCCGAGGATCTCGGTGCGGAAATCCTGCGGCCGGTCGGACCAGCGCAGACCGCCGCGCGCCACCTTGCCGAAACGCAGGTGAATGCCTTCGACGCGGGGCGAATAAACGAAGATCTCGTAGAGCGGTCGGGGAGGGGGAAGGTCCTCGATCCGGCGCGCGTCGAACTTGAAGGAGATCACCGGACGCGGATGTCCGTCCCGGCCGACTTGCCACAAATTGGTGCGGATGGCCGACTGCACCAGATTGGTGAAACGGCGCAGGATGCGGTCTTCGTCGAGCGAGGCGACGGATTTGAGCTGCTCCTCGATCTCGGCAAGCAGGGTCGTCTCGCGCGCCGAACGCTCGCGATCCGTTAGCGCAAGGCGCGGATCGAGGCGGGTCTGGAACAGCGCGACCAGGTTGGCCGTGATCGCGGCGTTCTTGCGCAAGGTCTCCCACATGTAATCCTGGGTGAAGGGAGCGCGGATCTGGTGCAAATAGCGCGACAGCGCCCGGATGGTGGAGACCTCCCGCCAGCCCAGGTCGGTGCGCAGCGTCAAGGCATTGTATCCGTCGGATTCGGCGCGATCGGTGACCACCGCCATGATCGAGGCTTCCAGGCGATGGCTGAGTTCCGGGGTGATCCCGATCGGCTGGCCGTCACTGGTCTCGATCGTCATGTCGTGCAGCCAGACCGGCTCCGGCCGGTTACCGGGCACGATCTGATAGGTGCGCTCGTCGACCACGCGCAGGCCGTGATTCTCGATCACCGGCACGCGGTATGACAACGACAGCGGTGCGGCGTCCGAAAACACCTTCAGGCCGAGCCGCCTGGGATCGTCCTCCGCGGCGCGGTGAACCGAAATCGTTACCGGGCGGGCTGGCGTCAGCCTTTCGATGGTCGCGATATCGGCGATGGCCTGTTCCGCGCTGAAGATTTCGGTGTAGCCGCCGGCAAAGGCACGGGCATAACGGTTGCTGAGCATGCGTGCCCGCATGCCATCGGTCGACGCCGTGAGCGCGGCCTTCAGCTTGTCGGCCCAGGTCGCGGCAATGGCGCTGATCCCGGCTTCGAGCGTGGCGGCTTCGACGACGGGCGTTTTGCCTTCATAGCGCCCGATGATGAAATGGACGCGCGCGAGCGCACCTTCAGGGAACGATACATAGGAGGCGGACAGGGTCCCCTTGTAGACTTGCGACAGGAAGGCGCCGACGCGCGTGCGGACGTCGGTGTCGTATTTGTCGCGCGGAATGAAGGTGAGGATGGAGACGAAGCGATCGAACTTGTCCACCCGCGCCAGCGCCCGGACGCGCGGGCGCTCGTAGAGGATCAGGATCTCGATGACGAAATTGTAGAGCGTGTCGACGTCGATCTGGAACAATTCGTCACGCGGATAATCTTCGAGAATATGCATCAGCGCCTTGCCGGAATGGCCGTTCGGGTCGAAGCCGGCACGCTGCAGCACCCGCGAAACCTTGTGGCGCACATAAGGGATCTGCCTGACCGAGCGGGTATAGGCGCCCGAGGTGAAAAGGCCGACGACGCGCAACTCGCCTTCGAGCCGGCCGTCGGGCGAATAGAGCTTGATGCCCACATAATCCATCCGGATGCGGCGGTGGACGCGGCTACTGACATTGGCCTTGATGACGATCAGCAGGGTCGGCTCGTGCATGAACTCGCGGATTTCCGACGTCATCACCACCATTTCGCTGCCGCGGCGCAGCACCTTCACGTCCGGATCGCGCAGGATACCGAGGCCTTCGCCGGTCGTGATGTCGTCCGACGCGTCGCTGTCGGGCGAGAAGCGATATTCGCGGACGCCGAGGAAGGTGAAATTGTCCGCGCAGAGCCATTGCAGGAACTGATTGGCTTCGGCGACCTCGTCGATCGGCAGCGGCGGCGGGTTGGAGGAGAACGTCTTGATCGCCTCCTCGACGCGGTCGCGCATGCTGCGCCAGTCAGCGACGCAGGCACGGACATTGCTCAATGTCCTGGTCAGGCCGTCGACCAGCTTCTGGCGATCGGCATCCGCGTCGAGGCGGCTGATGTGGAGGTGAATCAGGCTTTCGCGCGCGCCGTTGGCTCCCTCCGGCAGTGTTTCGCCGTAGAAGCGCAGTAGCTTGCCCGCATCGTCGCGCTCGACGGCGATGATCGGGTGAGCGACGAGGCTGACTTCGATGCCCTGCTCGGCGAGCTCCGCCATGGTGGAATCGAACAGGAAAGGCATGTTGTCGTTGAGAATCTCGAGCACGGAAATCTCGCGTCCGTTCGGCAATGTCGGGTTGACGACGCGGATATCGGCGCTGCCGGCCGTGCGCCGCTGGACGTGCTCCCAGGCCTGCTCCGCCAGGAGCGCAAGCGAGGCGGCATCGTAATTGGCGAGATCCTCGATATTGGTGTAGCCGAACAAGGGCTCGGCAAAGGCCCGGGGGCTCTTGCCCGCTGGCACGCTGCCCGCTGCATCGCGGATCAGGGTTGCCCGGGCCTTGTCGTCGCGCCACGCCATAATGTCCTCCATTTGCCGCGCCGTCCGATCGCAGTCGCGATCATCAGCTTGATTCTGGAGTGCATCTCTTCGAGCGCCGCGATCGATTGATCCGCGGTATCGAAGCTTCCGGCGACAATACACCATCCCGCGGCGAAAAGCGCGCTGCGTCGTGAGGCGTGCTGAATTTCTCTGTCATACCGGGTGGGGCCGAAGTCGGTGCCACGGCGGTCGCCCGCTTGGGGCAGGAAAATCGCATGTAATTTCAATTATGTCGCTGCCCGGTCCATCGGAAATGACGTCCACGACAACCCTCTCGCTCGATATGGAGCGTGCGAAGGTCTGCCATGATGAGGTCATTCAAAAGAGTTCGCAGCTCCTCGATATTCTCAAATTCCTTGAAGTCTCCTCGATCCGACGCGCCGGCACCGGCGCGAGCCACACCGGATCGCCTCAAGCTGAATGTTGGCGTGCCCCTTGGCAACCGCAGCGCGCAATGGTCATCTTGATCGCGGTGTCGGCCGGTCCGTCATTGCGCCATGGCGAGCAGTCGCGCCATCTTCATCGGCCCGTGGTGCGCCACTTGGATCAGGACTCGCCAGAGACACCTGAACATGTCGGTGGAGATGACCCATGAAGCTCGCGCATGACGGAATCCAGCTCTCCTTCGACATCGCCGGGGCGGGACCGCTTCAATTCCTGTTCGTCCATGGCCTCGGCGGGGATCGCACGCATTTTGCGCCGCAGATGGAGTATTTCGCCCGTCAAGGTCGGGCGTTGAATGCCGAACTGCGGGGGCATGGTGAGAGCGATAAGCCGCAACAGGCATATTCGATCGAAGGCTTCGCCGATGATCTCGTCTTTCTGTGCAACCGGCAGCAGATCACCAAACCGGTCATCGTGGGTCAGAGCATGGGTGGCAACATGGCGCTCGAAATCGCCGCCCGCTATCCGGACTTTCCTGCAGGCCTGGTGCTGCTCGATTCAGGGGTGCTCTTCCCTGCCTCGGCAGGGACGGTGTTTGCCGGATATCTGGAGGGCTTGAAGGGCGCGGATTTTGCGGACGAGGCACGGAAGATTGTGGCGGACTCCTGTCTGCCGACCGACAGATGCCGCGCCCATGTCGAACAGACCTTTCTGGCGACGCCGCAGCACGTGCTGGTGTCCACGTTTACAAGTCTGTTCCCCTGGGATGTGCATCGGGCGCGTGAGTGCGTCCAGGCGTGCCGGGTCCCGGTGCTCTACATCGAAGCGGCCCATCGGCTCGCGGATCTGGATCGTTTTGCGGCGCTGTGCCCGCAACTGGTCACCGCCAAGGCCGTCGGCTCCGGGCATTTCCTGTCGCTGGAAGTGCCGGAGCAGATCAACCCGATGATCGACCGGTTTATCTCGCTCTACGTGGGAAGACCCGGGTAAGCTTCGTCGCTGCGCGCAGGGGCCTCGTGCTTTGCGGCCTCAATCCGCAATTCGTCCCGCACGCGATCGAGCACGCTGTCATAGTCGCGCGTCTCGGTTTGCCGGAACAGCCGCATGCCGGGATACCAGGGGCTGTCCGCGCGATCGAGCAGCCAGCGGTAGTCCGGCGTCCATGGCAGCAGGATCCAGGTCGGACGGCCAAGCGCGCCGGCGAGATGGGCGACGCTGGTGTCCACGGTGATCACAACATCGAGGCAAGTGATCAGCGCGGCGGTCTCGACGAAGTCGGTGAGATCAGCGGTCAGGTCGAGAATGTCGCTTCGCTCGCGCAGGACGGCCGCATCATCAGGGCGCGGGGCCTTCTGCAGGCTGACGAAGGTGGCGTCGACGTCGAGGATCCGGCAAAGCGTCCGCAGCGGAATCGAGCGGGTGCGATCGTTGACGTGGTTTGGGTCGCCGGACCAGACCAGACCGACCCGGAGCCTGGTGCGAGGACCAAGACGGTCGTCCCAGGCCTGAATGCGGCTCTCCGGAGGAGAGGGGAGATACGGTATCTGCGCCGGGATCGTATCGAGGCGCGTTTTGAAGGCGAGCGGCAGGCTGGAGACCGGACAGTGCAAATCGTACGCCGGCAGCGTGGTGAGATTCGACGTCGGAGCGCAGTGAGAGACACCGCTCAGGGGCGACATCAGGCGAAGCAGCGGATCCTGGACGACGAGGAGAACGCGTGCACCGCGCGCCGCCAGCAGTGGTACGTAGCGCACGAAATGAATGGTGTCTCCCAGGCCCTCGTCCGCGGCGACAAGGATCGTCTTTCCCGCAACGTCTTCCTCGCCCAGCCACATGGGTTCTGGAAACGCGGGGTATTTCGCCGAAGGCAGCTTTAGCCGTGTGTGGTGTCCGCGCCAGCCGGCTTCGAAATCGCCGGTCAGGAGCTGAGCCAGGGCCACGTTCCACTCTGTCACGAGATCGCTCAGCCTGAGCGACTTCATGCGATCGGCCAGTGCAAAGACTTCGTCGAAGCGATGCAGGTGGTAAAGCGCCGTCAGCTTGTTGTTGAGGGCATCGACACGACGCGGTTGCAGCGCGACGGCTTTTTCGAACCAGACCAGCGCCTCTTCATCCTTGCCGAGCCGCCGCAACGATAGGCCGAGATTGTTGCAGGTGTCGGCATTATCGGGGGCGAGCTCATGCGCCCGCCGGCCTTCGGCCGCGGACTCCTCGAACCGTTTCAGGTTGAAGAGAACCCATGCGCGCGCCTGCACCGTCGGGGCATGGTTCGGGAACAGGCCGTCGCAGAGATCAAGACGCGCAATGGCTTCCTCGTTCCGCTCGAGCTTGTGCAGGACGATCCCGCTGTTGCAGAGGGCGTCCTGATGATGCGGATCGAGGTCGAGCGTGTGCTGATAACTCGAGAGGGCCTGATCGAGGCGCGCAAGCTGAACGAGCGTGTCGCCATGCTGCCGCCACAGCTCAGCGTCGTCGGGGCGGAGCTTGATCGTGTTGTCGAAGACGTTGAGCGCCTCCGCGAAGCGCCCATGCCGAAGCAAGGCCGCCCCGAAGCTTGCAAGAAATTCGGGCTTGGGCGCGCGCTGGATCGCGCGGACGATCCACGCCAGGGCATCGTTGTACTGTTCGGCGTGGAGAAGCAGCAGCCCCATGAGATGCTGGGCGTCCGGGTTCTCCGCATCGATCGCGAGGGCCTGCCCGCAGCAGGCACGCGCCTCGGGATGCCGTCCGTCCCTAAGATGCTGAAGGCCCGTTTCGCAGAGGGTGGCGGGCGTGCCGACCGCCGGCACAGCCGTCATCGAGCTCATGCTGGCGGCGAAGTGCTCGCGATGTCCGGTCAATTCTGGATCAGCTTTCGATGTCTCGATCAGCGAGAAATGCACGATTCTCGCAAGCGTCGAAAGCAGGGCAGCCGGGCGTTGCCCTCACGGCGCAAGCCTGGCGCAAGGTTCGGCCCTAGCTCGCCGGCGTGATCGCCGACCGCTTCACTCCGGCAATCCCGCGCGCCGCAATCCTTCGCCGTACCGCCACGCATCGTCCGCGCGGCGATACGGGCCGTAGATCGCATCGAGGTTGGAGACGCGCTCGCCGGGATTGATCTCGAGCAGTCGGGCGACGGCTTTCCGCGCCTGCGCGGTTTGTCCGGCGAACGCATCGGCCGATGCGCCGATCCGCAGCGCCGGCAGCAGCCTCGGCGTGCCGCGCAAGGCGGCATTGGCCCAGGACGAGGCCTCTTCGTAGCGGCCGGCGAAGAAATGCGCATGCGCCGTTGCCACCTGCATCAGCGGCATCAGCGGATCGACCGGGCTGAGGCGCATCGCGTACATCAGATGTCCGACGGCGGCATCAGGCTCGCCCATCCAGCTCTTGATGAAGCCGGCGAAATAGGACGCCCACATCATGTTGGGATTGACCTGGAGCGCCTGCTCGATGCAAGCGGCGCCGGTGTCGAGATCGCGCACGACATAGGCGAGCGCGCCGGCGCTGGTTGCGAGCGCCAGCGCATCGTCGCGGCCGAGACGAATCGCGTTTCTCGCCAGCCGGTCGGTCTCGGCGATGTCGCGCGCAAGGTCGTCGGTCGGCCAGCGGTTGGTCCGGTCCTTGACGTAGCAATAGGCGGCCATGCCATAGGCCGACGCGAACTCCGGATCGAGCTCGATGGCGCGCCTGAACATCTGCAGGGCCTCGATGTTGGCCTCGCGGATGGTGAAGCGGTAGATCGCCGCGGTGCCGCGCAGATAATATTCGTAGGCCCCGAGGCTCTCCGTCGGCTTGCGCTTGGCGCGCTCGATCGCGGAATGCTCGAGCTTCGGCACCAGCAGCCCCACCACCTGCCGCGCGATCTGGTCCTGCAGGTCGAAGACATCCTCGAGCGCGCCGTCGAAACGGTCGGCCCACAGATGCGCGCCGGTCGTGGCGTCGATCAGCTGCGCGGTGATGCGGACGCGGTCGGCCGATTTGCGCACGCTGCCTTCGAGCACGAAGCTGACGCCGAGCTCGCTGCCGACCTGCTTGATGTCGACGACGCGCCCCTTGTAGGTGAAGCTGGAGTTGCGCGCGATCACGAACAGCGAGCGGAAGCGCGACAGCGTCGTGATGATCTCCTCGACGACGCCGTCGGCGAAATATTCCTGTTCGGGATCGCCGCTCATGTTCTGGAACGGCAGCACCGCGACCGCCGGCTGCGCCGGAAGCGGCGGCGTTTCGGCCGGCGCGCCGTATACCGGAGACGCAGGCACCACGGAGCCTGGTGCATCCGTGCTCACGGGACCGGCGAACCGGTAGCCGTATTTCGGCATGGTCTCGATCCAGCGCTCGCCGCCCGGCTCATCGCCGAACACGCGGCGCAGGGCCGCGATCTGCACCGGAAGATTGCTTTCCTCGACGATCAGGCCGGCCTAGGCGGACTTGATCAGCGCGTCCTTGGAGACCGGCGTGCCCGTTCGCTCCACCAGCACGCGCAGCACGGAAACCGCACGCTGGCCGAGCGCGACCGGCGCGCTGCCGCGAAACAGGATCGCGGCCTCAGCGTCGAGCCGGAACGGACCGATGATGTAGCTCGTGGCCATGGCGCGATGCTTAAGAACTTTTTCAGAACGACACCATGACTTTCGGTGTAGCCAGCCGCAAATATGAACGCCCTGATTGCAGGGCAATCCACACTGGCCGGATTCCGGTCGCAAAATCAAGCAGGTGCGACGCGTCGTCCCAGCCTCGTGCCGGCGGTGGCGAAGTCGCTCCGGGATCTCGGCGCAAGGCAGATGCAGCAGCAATTTCGACCTTCGTGGGCAGCGCTCGGGCGCACCATTCCCCTCGGCGCGCCTTTCGCTGTTGTCCTGACCATCGGTGTTGCGGGACATTCCGGCAACGCCTTTGCCGCCTGCTCGGTGTCGGCCGGTCCGAATTCCGTCACATGCGACGACACCTGGACATCGCTCACGACCAATCTGAATGCCGCATCGACATCGTCGAACGATTATCACCAGCTGTTCACTTTCGGTAGCGCGGTGACCGGCACGATCAACGCCGGAAAGACCGTCACGAACCAGGGACTCTGGGTCGAATCTACCTTCCCGGCCGCGTCCGTGACGTTCACCAACAACGGTTGGTCGATCGGCGCCGGCAACGCGCTCCGGCTCGGCGCCAATGGCGGGGACATCGTCTATTCGGGCAATGGCAGTCTCAGCGCTGGCTCTGCGAGCACGGCCCTTCTCCTTGAAACCAGCGGCGCCGGCTCCATCACGGTCGGCACGAGCGGTACGCCTGTCGCGCCGAACTACCTTGGCGGCAGCGGCCTGGTCGCCCAGGCGGACGTCGGCGCAATCGCCGTCTCGCTCAATGCCGGTAATATCGCGGTCACGGGCACAACGGGCACCGGTCTGTATATGGCAAGCTCGGGCGCCATCTCGGCGACCCTGACCGGCAACACGTCGATCCAGAACAGCACCGCAAGCGCCAACTCGACCGTCGGCATCAACGCGGGTTCGATCGGCGGGACCATCAATGTGACCTCGGATGCCAATATCGGCAGCGCAGGCACCGCCTTCCTGATCGGCATCAGGGCGACCGAGACCGGCGGCGGAAACGTCACGGTGTCCCAGACCGGCGGAGCGATCTTCGCCGCGAACACCGGCGTGTTCGCAGTCAGCGCCGGTGCCGGCGCGATCTCGATCACGACCGGCGTGGGCAGCTCGATCACCATGACCGGCGGCAGCGCAATCGCCGCGACGTCCACCACCGGCACCGGCGCTATCGACATCACGGCCGCCGGCGCGGTCAGCGGAGGTCTCTACGGCATCAATGCCACCATCGCCAATATTGCGAATACCCGCGACATCACGATTGCCGCGAACGGCAGCGTCAACGCGAGCCTGTCCGGCATCAACGCCCTGACCATTGGGACCGGCAAGATCGCCATCTCGGTCGGGGCCGGGGCGACGGTGCAAGGCGGCACCTATGGCGTCGATCTCGCGAGCGGCTCTTCCGCCAACATTGTCACGAACAACGGCACCATCACCGGCGGGACCGGCGTCAGGGCGAACGCGACAACGACGGTCACCAATGCCGGCAGCATCGAGGGGACCGGCGGCACTGCCGTGCTCTTGAACGGCGCCAATAGCCTCTTTGTCATGAGCGGGCCGGCCGCGACGCTGACAGGTCTGGCGGTCGGCAGCGGCTCGGATACGTTCCGCTTCGCCGGCACCGGCAGCAACAGTTTTGACGTCAGCCAGATCGCCGCCGGCTGGACGCTGCTCGACAAGACCGGCTCGTCGATCTGGACGCTGACGGGCACGTCGACCTATGCCGGCCCGGTCACGGTCAACGGCGGCACGCTGGCGGTGAACGGCAATCTCTCTGCGGCGAGCGGCGTCACGGTCGATGCCGGCGGCACGCTCGGCGGCAACGGCACCGTCGGCAGCACGATCGTCAATGGCGGCACGCTGGCACCCGGCAATTCCATCGGCCTGTTGACCGTCAGCGGCAGCCTCACCTTCACCGCGGCGTCGACCTACATGGTCGAGGTCTCGCCTGCGAGCGCCGACCGCGTCAATGTCACGGGTACCGCGACGCTCGGCGGCGCAACGGTCAACGCGGTGTTCGCGCCTGGCGCCTACGTCGCGCGGCAATACACCATTCTCAACGCCGGCAGCATCAGCGGCACCTTCGGCCTCGTCAACACCAGCCTGCCGTCGGGCTTCAAGTCGAGCCTCAGCTATGATGCCAGCAACGTCTATCTCGATCTGGCCCTGAGCTACACGCTGCCGGTCGGCTCCTCCGTCAACCAGCAGAACGTCGCGAACGCCGTCACCAACTTCTTCAACAGCACCGGCGGCATCCCCGCGGTGTTCGGCGCGCTGACCCCGGCTGGCCTGACGCAGATTTCGGGTGAGACCGCGACGGGCGCACAGCAGGCCACCTTTGACGCGATGAACATGTTCATGGGTGTGCTGACCGATCCGTTCGTGGCCGGTCGCGACGATCCGCGTTCAACCGGCGGCACTGCGGGCTATGCGGCCGAGGACAGCGATGCGCTCGCCTTTGCTGCTGGCCGCAAACGCACTGGCGCCAAGCGCGACGCCTACGCCGCGATGTCGCGCAAGGCACCGCAGGCCCAACCCTTTGGGTCACGCTGGAGCGTGTGGGCCGTGGGCTTCGGCGGCTCGCAGACCACCGACGGCAATGCCGTGCTCGGCTCCAACGCCGTCACCAGTCGTATCGCGGGCGGGACCGCGGGCGCCGACTACTGGTTCTCGCCTGATACGGTCGCAGGTTTCGCGCTTGCCGGCGGCGGCACCAGCTTTTCGGTCGCGAATGGCGGCACCGGCCGCTCCGATCTGTTCCAGGCCGGCGCCTTCGTGCGGCACAATCAAGGTGCGGCCTATGTCACGGGTGCGCTGGCCTATGGTTGGCAGGACGTCACCACCGACCGCAACGTCGCCATCGCAGGCGTCGATCATCTTCAGGCGCGCTTCAAGGCGAACGCCTATTCCGGCCGGCTCGAAGGCGGCTACCGCTTCGTCACGCCAATGATCGGCGGCGTCGGCCTCACGCCCTATGCCGCGGTCCAGTTCACCACCTTCGACCTGCCGGCCTATGCGGAGCGGGCGGTCACCGGCAACACCACCTTTGCCCTGAGCTACGCGTCGAAGAGTGTCACGGATACCCGCAGCGAGCTCGGTCTTCGCTCGGACAAGTCCTTCGGGATGGCCGACGGCATCGCCACACTGCGCGGGCGCCTCGCCTGGGCGCATGACTTCAATCCCGATCGTTCGATCGGCGCGACCTTCCAGGCGTTGCCCGGCGCGAGCTTCGTCGTCAACGGCGCCGCGCAAGCCACGGACGCCGCGCTGGTCACTGCGTCGGCGGAAAAGAGCTGGTTCAATGGCTGGGCCATCGCCGCAACGTTCGAGGGCGAGTTCTCGAACGTCACGCGCAGCTACGCCGGCAAGGGGGCAGTCAAGTACCAGTGGTGACGGCGCTCACCTGCCGATCGTGACCCAGGCCTGCGCCTTCTTCCGCCAGTCCGCGTCGAAGCGGGCGGGGATGTCTTTTGCGGCATCGCGTGAGAAAAGGTGATCGATGGCGGATGTGCGAACCTCGTCGATCCCGGGAATGCCGGCATAACCGAGATTGGCGAGCCGCTTGGCGAAAGGCGGATGCGTCGAGTCCGGATCGTGCTCGCGGGTCAGGCCGGCGGTGGCAGCGGCCGCCATCGGCTCTGGCGCGTAAGAGCGAGGATCACGCAGGCCAGCGCCACGACCGGCAGTACCGCGTAGCGGCCAAGACGCAGGATGATCTTCAGGACAACGCGATTCATCCGCGCCTTGGCGGAATGATTCGAATCACGCCTTGCCGCATGAGCCACTGCTCTGATGCAGGCTGGCGACGTCGGCGCGGCCCTGGCCTTCCGTGACCTGGATCAGCGTGATCGCGCCGGGCGTCACGATTCCTATCTGCGGCTGGGCGGAGAGGTAGGTCGTGCTGCCGGCGCGCAGATCGACGCTGACCTTCTCGCTGCCCTGCCCGAGCAAATTGCCGCTCAGCGGCAGGTTGTTGACGGCGACCTCGTGGCGGCCCGGAGGCAGATCGCACGACACGAACCCCGCGGGCTGGCTGCCGCCAATCACCCGTCCATCGACGGCATAATTGGGCTGGACCGCAAATGCCATCGGCGAGGTGCGATAGACCACGAGGCGCGCCGTATTCGATTTGACGTTGTCAGTCAGTGCCGCGCTGCCCATCGGCCCGGATGCGCAGCCCGCAAGCAACGTGGCCACGACCAGAATCCCCACACCCAAACGCATTCTCGCCCCGCAATTCCAGATATCCCCGCATCATCATTGGCTTGGGTGGTGGTTGAAGTCAATCTCGACCGCAAGTCGTGCAACGCTTGTTCGCGCCGGACGAATCTTGCCGCGTCGGTCGGCGAGGTCGCCGCCGGCGGCGTGTCGATCATCGTAATGTCATGGCTCCGTCATTCGCGCTCTACTGATCGCTGCTCCCTTCGCCGCGCATCGTGGAGATCTAGAATGCATCTGACTGAGACCATGTCGTCCGACCGCCGGTCGATCCTGAAGGGTTTTGTGGCCGCAGCGGTGGCGCCGTTTGCGACACCGGCGTTTGCCGCCGAAAGCCTCCCGGCGGCGCCGACCGGCACGCCGGCCGCCATCGCCACCGACAAGGCCTATTGGGCGGCGGTGAAGGGGCTCTATGCCGTGACGCCCGACGTCGTCAATTTCGAGAACGGCTATTGGGGCATCATGCCCGAACCGGTGAGGCGCGAGTTCATCCGCCAGTCCGACATGATCAACTACCAGAACACGTTCTACGCGCGGCAGCGTGCGGGCGCGGACTTCGAGGCGGTGCGGATCAAGGTGGCGGAGGCGGTCGGTGCTGCGCCCGACGAGATCGCGCTCACCCGCGGCGCGACCGAAGCGCTGCAGCTCCTGATCGGCGGCTACAACAGGCTGAAGCCCGGCGACGGCGTGCTCTATGCCGACCTCGACTATGATTCGATGCAATATGCGATGAATTCGCTCAAGGCGCGCCGTGGTGTCGACGTGGTCAAGTTCGACGTGCCGGAGCCCGCCAGCCGCCAGGCGGTGCTCGACGCCTATGCCCGCGCCATCGAGGCCAACCCGAAGACGAAGCTTCTCCTGCTGACCCATGTCAGCCATCGCACCGGCCTCGTCATGCCGATCGCGGAGATCGCCCGCATGGCGAAGGCCAAGGGCATCGACACCATCGTCGACGCCGCGCATTCCTGGGGCCAGATGGACTTCCGCGTCGGCGAGCTCGAGGCCGATTTCGTCGGCTTCAATCTGCACAAATGGATCGGCGCGCCGCTCGGGGTGGGCTTCCTCTATATCAGGAAGGACCGCCTCGCCGACATCGACCGCGACATGGGCGACGAGGACTTTGCCGAGACCGATATCCGCTCGCGCGTGCATACCGGCACGGTCAATTTCGCCACGGTGCTGACGGTGCCGACGGCGGTGGCGCTGCATCAGCAGATCGGCGCCGCGGCGAAGCAGGCCCGCCTGCGCTATTTGCGCGACTATTGGGTGAGCCGCGCCCGCGGCTTCAAGGACATCGAGATCCTGACGCCGGACGAAGCCGGCTCATACGGCGCGATCACGTCCTTCCGTCTCGCCGGCAAGACCAGCAAGGCCGACAACGACGCCGTCGTGGCGAAGCTCAGGGACGGCCACAAGATCATGACGGTGCGCCGGGCCGGCGTCGCCAGGGGCCAATGCATCCGCGTGACGCCGGCGCTGTTCACCGACGAGGCCGATCTCGACCGCCTCGTCGAGGCACTTGCCGTCGTCACGGGGACGAAGACGGGCTGACGTGCGTGTTTCGAAGACGACAGGGGCCGGGGCAGCCAATTCGCCTGTCCCGGACCCATCTCGCGACTTCGATGCGCCCCTCACGCCGGCGCGAGCGCCGGCTGTGCCGGCCGACGGCCGATCAGTAGCGACAGCAGCGCCGCGACGATGCCGGTCACGCCGGCGATCATGAAGGCCTGCAGATAGTCACCCTGCGACGAGCGCATGAAGCCGGCGAAGAAGGCGGCGCATGCGGCCCCCAACTGATGGCCGGCGACGACCCAGCCGAAGATCAGCGGCGCGTTCCTGTCGCCGAACGTCTCGTTGGCGATGCGCACGGTCGGCGGCACCGTCGCGATCCAGTCGAGCCCGTAGAACGCTGCGAACACCGACAGGCTGACGAACGAGAAATCCGAGTAGGGCAGGTAGATCAGCGACAGCCCGCGCAGGCCGTAATAGAAGAACAGGAGCTTGCGCGGATCGAAGCGGTCGGTGAGCCAGCCCGACAGCGTGGTGCCGAACAGGTCGAAGAATCCCATCAGCGCCAGCAGGCTCGCGGCCTGCACCTCGAGGATGCCATGGTCGCCGCAGAACGCGATCAGATGGGTGCCGACGAGGCCGTTGGTGGTGAAGCCGCAGATGAAGAAGGTCGCGAACAGGAACCAGAAGGTCGGCGTCTTCGCCGCGCGCACGAGGTTGCTGATGGCCGCGACGAACGGATTGCCCTGCGCAGGCGATGCCGGCTGGTCGTCATGCGTGCTGCCATAGGAGCGCAGGCCGATCGATGCCGGTCGCTCCGGCACCAGCACATAGACCAGCGGGATCAGCGCCGCGCAGCACGCCGCCACCGTCAGCACCACCGGCTTCCAGCCGCCCCATTCGACCAGTGCTGCAAGGCCCGGCATGAAGATGAGCGTGCCGGTCGCGGTGCTCGCGGTCAGCAATCCCATGACGAGGCCGCGATTGGTTGTGAACCAGCGATTGACGATGGTGGCGCCGAGCACGTTGGCGACGGCGCCCGAGCCGATGCCGGAGAGCAGTCCCCAGGTCATGAACAATTGCCACGGCGCGGTCATGAAGTAGCTCGCGGCCGTCGAGGCCGACATCAGCGCCAGCGCGCCCAGCACCGTGCGGCGGATGCCGAAGCGCTGCATCACCGCCGCGGCGAAGGGACCGGCGAGCCCATAGAGGAAGATGCCGATCGCCGCCGAGGACGAGATCACGCTGACGTCCCAGCCGAATGTCTTCTGCAGCGGCAGCATCAGGACGCCCGGCGTCGAGCGCAGTCCCGCCGCGGCAAGCAGCGCGAGGAAAATCACGGCGACGACCACGAAGGCGTAGTTTTGGCCGAACGGCCGCCGGGAGGCGGGGGATTGAACAGAGGGTTGGGGCATGTTACTTACCGGTACGTATTGCGATGCGGCATTAGTACGTACCGGTCAGTAACATTGTCAAGCCCCCTATGCCGAAGGCGGACGAAGCCCAATGACGAAAAAAGCCGAAAAACCCGCTGAAGCGCCCGTCCGGGCCGCCGACCGCATTCGCGCCTCCGCCAGCGAGCTGTTCTACCGCGAGGGCATCCGCGCCGTCGGCGTCGACGAGGTGGTGGACCGGGCCGGCGTGACAAAACCCAGCCTCTATCGCAGCTTCGCCTCCAAGGACGATCTCGCCGCCGCTTATCTGCGCGACTACGATCTGAGCTTCTGGGAGAATTTCGAGCGCCCCGGCGGCAAGACCTATAGCAATGCGCGCGATCATGTGCTCGCCTATATCAGCCAGCTCGCCTCGCGCGCCGTCGCCAAGGGTTATCGCGGCTGCGGCCTCAGCAACGCTGCAGTGGAATATCCCTCGCGCGACAATCCCGCGCGTCAGGTCGCCGAAGCTCACAAGAAGGTCTTCCGCAAGCGCCTGCGCGAGCTCGCCGCCGGCATGGGCGCGCGCCAGCCGAACGTGCTCGGCGATGCCCTGCTGCTCCTCATCGAAGGCATCTACGTCACCGGCCAGCAATCCGAGGACGGCCCCGCGCAGTCGGCGGTCGCGGCCGCGAAGCTGCTGATCGATGCGAGTGTGAAGGCGGGGTAGCGATCCAGCAGCCCTCCCGCATGGCTTTATCGGGAGATTATCCGTCGCTTTCGTCGGTCGGAATGTGCCGCCGAAGGTCCATCCTGTCGTGGAGGATTCTCACGAGTTCGATCGTGCTCTCCGGCGCGGCGCGGTACATGAGGAAGTGGCTTCCGCGCCGACCGTGTCGCGCAATGTGGAGCGTGCGAAGACCCGGCGCGATCTCGTCTCGGGCTTTGGAACCCGCAAGCTCGGGGCCATTGGCGAGTTCGCCTATCGCCCGAACCAGCGTGTCCCTGTAAAGGCGGGATTGTCGTGGCCCGAAATTCTCGGTGGTCCATTTCAGAATATTCGCAAAGTCGACCTCAGCGGCAGCGCCGAGGCGGACGCGCCATTGTTGCCGGGCCATACCGCTTTATTCGTCCGTTCCAGCGATGACCTTCTCCGACAGATCAGTCAGATATTTCTGCAGGTCGTCGATCGTCGTGAACTCCTTGAACTCGCCTCGCTCCAATGACCCGATGCCGAGGCGGGCCGCGGCGCGCAACGCCTTGAGCTTGCCAGCGTCCTCGGCCTCGCGTTGCTCCACCAGTCGCAACCCATCCCGTAGCACCTCGCTGGCGTTCTGGTAGCGACCGGACTCGACGAGGGCTTCAATGAGTTCCTGTTGGTGTTTCGTCAGCACGACGTTTCTCGTTGGCATCGTCGTCCTCGTTGTTCGACCTTATGGCATAATATGCCACAAGGGTCCTGCCGCTTCAACTTCGAGCCTCGGCGGCCCATTTGATCAGCTCGCGCCGTGGTCTACATCTTTAACTCCGCTGCCCCGCGCAAGGAGACAGACGCGTGCTCGACCATATTCTTAGATTCATGACGCTCGGGACGGTCATCGTCGGCATGACGGCGATCTACGTAGCGCTCCACACCAACAATCGACGTCTCGGCGCGGACATCTTCCTTCGCTATTCCGACCGGGTCTCCGACCTGCGGCGCCGCCTTCCGGTCTCGGTGTTCCTCGAACGCGGGGCAGCCGGCGACATCGAGATCACGGCGCAAGAGCGGCAGGCCGTGCACGAGATCATCCACTCGATCTTCGAGCTCTACGAGCTCAAGGTGCATGGCTTCTTTCCGCCGGCGATCTGGAAGATCAGGGAGCCCGACATCGAAAGGCTGTTGTCGCTGCCGGTGTTTCAGCAGGAACTGGCAAGCATGGGAGGCCGATACACGGGACATCCGCGTTTGGCGGCCTGGCTCGACAAAATCAGGGCGCAGAGAAATAGCGCCCCGACTTGAACGGTGAGCTATCAGCTCACCGCCACCCGAGCGCGGGTGCCACATGCTTCAAGATCGCCTCGATCGCATGCGCGCAGTAATCCACGCCGAGTTGATTGGGGATCGTCAGCAGCAACGTATCCGCCTCGGCGATCGCCTCGTCCTGCTTGAGCTGCTCGATCAGCACATCCGGCTCGGCGGCATAGCTCCGGCCGAAGATCGCGCGGGTGCGCGGATCGATGAAGCCGATCTGGTCCTCGCCGCCGCGCTCGCCGCCGAAATAGGCGCGGTCGCGATCGTCCATCAGCGCAAAGATGCTGCGGCTGACGGAGACGCGGGGCTCGCGGCTGTGGCCGGCGTCCTTCCACGCGGCGCGATAGGCGCGGATTTGCGCAGCCTGCTGCACGTGAAAGGCCTCGCCGGTCTCGTCGTTCTTCAGCGTCGAGCTCTGCAAGTTCATGCCGTGCATCGCCGCCCACACCGCAGTGGCGTTCGAGCCGGCGCCCCACCAGATCCGCTCGCGCAGGCCCTGCGCGTGCGGCTCGAGGCGCAGCAGTCCCGGCGGGTTCGGAAACATCGGTTGCGGATTGGGTTCGGCAAAACCTTCACCGCGGAGCAGGTCGAGAAACACCTCGGCATGGCGCCTACCCATGTCGGCGTCGCTCTGGCCCTCGGCCGGGCGATAACCAAAATAGCGCCAGCCGTCGATCACCTGCTCGGGCGAGCCGCGGCTGATGCCGAGCTGGAGCCGCCCGCCGGCGATGAGATCTGCGGAGCCCGCGTCCTCCACCATGTAGAGCGGGTTCTCGTAGCGCATGTCGATCACGGCCG
Organism: Bradyrhizobium sp.; assembly: GCF_035935975.1. Classification (GTDB taxonomy): domain Bacteria; phylum Pseudomonadota; class Alphaproteobacteria; order Rhizobiales; family Xanthobacteraceae; genus Bradyrhizobium. Next base: position 40,709 of record NZ_DASYWN010000045.1, on the reverse strand, counting down.
TGCCGATCTCGATCGTGCTTGTCCTGGCGCCGACCGCGGCGAGCAGCGGGAAGGGCGAGGCGAGCTGCCGCGCGAAATGATGCACGCGGAAATAGGCGCCGTCCGCGCCGAGTTGCTCCGCCGCGACGGCGAGGTCGATCGACTGCAACAGCGTGTCGCCGGCCGAGCGGGTCTGCGATTGCGGCGAGGGTGTCCAGTGTCCGAAGGACAGAAATCCGATTTTCTTCATGGGGGCAATCTAGGGACGGTCGCGGCGATTTGCGATGGGCAACTCCGAGGAAACCTGCTCACGATCTGACCCGTGGCCTGCGTCGTTGTCCCGTTCGGGGGTGTCCAGGGCGCGCCATTGCCTTGGTGTCATTCCGGTCCAGCGCTTGAAGGCGTGGGTGAACGCGCTGACTTCGCCGTAGCCGAGCAGCCAGGCGGTTTGCGAAATGGGCAGTCCATCGTCCTTCAGATAGCTCTTGGCGAGGTCGATCTTCATCTCGTCGAGGATACCGCTGAAGGTCAATCCCTCCAAAGCGAGGCGCCGTACCAGTGTGCGATGGCTCAGTCCGAGACGGCGGGCGATCTCTTCGACCCGTGCCTCGCGGTGCGGGAGCAGGGGCGCGATCGCATGTTCGACGCTCGACCTGAGCGAGGTCACGCGGGACTTGCGGTGCGCCAGCGCCTCTTCGCAATAGGTGACCAGCAGATCGTTCAGATAGTGGTCGGCGCTCTCGATCGGGATGAGGCCGGTTGATTGCGGGAAGATGATCTCGTCGACGTCGCAGCCGAACTCGATCTCGCACCCCATGAACGACTTCACGCCCGCGGGTGTCGTGCGGCGGCGATGGGCGACCCGCACCTGGCTCGGGACCAGCCGGCGATTGGTCAGGACGCGGTTGATTCGAATGATGGTGGTCAGCCAGAATTCAATCTGATGCCGGTCCGACCGCCGGTCCACGCCGACATATCTCAGCGCAATTTTCATTTCCTTCGCGGCAAATCGCAGTGAAACCCCTTCATTGGCGAGGTGGCAATAGCGCTCGGTCTTGGACAAGGCTTCGGCAACCGTGCGGGAGGATGCCGCGACATAGTAGAGCAGGCCGATTTCACGCAGGTCGAAGTCCCGTGCCAGATGAAATCCGAGCGTGTCGTCCTGCAGCGCTTCTGCACCGAGTTCCAGAAACCTGATCTGGCTCTCGGCGCTCACGCGCGCCTTGCGATCCTCGATCTGCTTGAGAGTCAATCCGGCCCTGGACAACAGGCTGTCCGCCTCGATGCCGGCGTCCCGCAGGCGCGCCCATACCAGGCGGGCGATTCCGCCGGTCGCACTGGGCATTGTTTCAAAATGGGGCGAATGGGCAGTCGGCACACCGAACCCTTTCGACGTTGCCGCTGCGGGCCTCGCTCTTTGGGCTCGCCGATCGTGATCACGGCATGAAAAATCAACTTATTGGCTCACGATAACAAGAAACCGGGGGGCGTGTGACTTAAATCGCTTGTCTGCCCCCAGACAGGTCTTGCGTTCTCGGGGCAGCCCCTTTCCCCGAAAGCTACGATGGCCTTGATGTCCAGCAGTGACGGCGCCGCGCCGCCCATCAACGTGAAGATATTGCGAGGGTACGGAAAGTTGCTCGGACTTGCCGATATCGCCCATGGTTCGCGGATGGTTGCGCTCGAACGTGTCGGGGATTGCGAGATCAGCATGTTCGAAGCGTTGGCGGCGGGCTTGCCCGAGAGCCCGTTGTTCTGGATGGAGCTGTTCGACCTTCGCGTTCACGCGTCACGCGACAGTCGCGGCTGCCATAACATGAGCGATGCGGTCACAACGTTCGAGGATTTTGCCTCGCAGGCGCGCCGCTTGGCGGAGCCATCGCTGTGTACCGCCGTCAAAACGGCAGGCTGACAATTGCCGCGTGCACTGGGAGTTTCCGACCAAGCCGTGCAGCTGACCCGCGGTCGGCCTCTGGCGTACGACACCAGGCGCATGGCATTTCTCTTTACGATGATGCTCGGCGCGAAGGTCGTCGATTGCGAGATCAGCAGCAGTGCGCTGGATGATCTCGACGGCACGAAGGGCACGCTGCCCGGCGAAAGGGAGGCCCGGTTCATGCGCCTGCGCGAAACGGTCGAGCGCGTTGCGTTGGTCGCGTTCGAACGGCAGGGCCAACGCAAGGGCGCGCCGGTGCGCATCTTCTCCAAACATGTCAAGGCGCTGTGACGATCGATGGAATTGCCGCAGCGCATTTGAAGGCGCGAGGCCTCAGGCGTACGCGACCCAGCCGCGGAAGGTGAAGCCGGTGTAGAACACCGATGCGCCCGAGAAGCCGGCTTCACGCAAAATCATCTCATCCTGCTCCGGCGCCAGAATGCTCAATTGCCCGTCGACCGCCTTTCGGGCGGCGGCCGCCTTGTCGGGCTCGACGCCGGATGCGGCCAGGTACGCGGAATAGCGCGAAAGCCAGATCGGCCGCTCATCGTCGCCGCCTGGGATGCTGAAATGGGCTGCCACGAACGGCGCGCCCGGCTTGAGCCGGCGGTGGATTTCCGCGGCGATGCGACGCCGCTCCGCGACATCGACGAAGTGCAGCGTCAAAAGACACGTCGCGCCGTCGAACGGTCCGTCCGGTGCGTCGTCGATATAGCCCTGGTGGAGATGTGCGTGCGAGGCGAGCGGGCCCAGCGTTTGCTTGGCGAGATCCAGCATCGCCGCTGACGGGTCCACGCCATCAAAACTCCAGCGCGGCTGCGCCTGCGCGAAGGCTCTCAACTCCAGGCCGCCGCCGGCGCCGAGGACGAGGATGCGCGCGTCGTCACGCGCACGCTCGGCCAGCAGGATCGCCGCCATGGACAACATCGAAGTGTAACCGGGAACGAACCGCGGCGGTCCTTCGGTGTATGTCGCCACCATTTGCGGATCGGCGAATGCGCTTTGAATGTCGGTCACGATGTTGTCCTGCTGAATGGCGCTCGTCACGCGTGGTGCGCGTCGATGCCTTGATGTTTTCGCGTCCCGAGGCGCTTGCGCAGATCGTCGGCAAGCCGCGCCAGCGTCACCTCGCCGAGGCGCGCCAGCAGCAACGCCTCTGCATCGCCGAATGCCTGGTCGAGCGCGGCATTGACGGCTTGCTCGACGAGGCAGCCGGGCGCCTCGGTCCGGTTGCCCATGGCCAGAAGCGCGGGACTGCCGAGCGCGGTGTAGACGTCGCGCAGCGTCACCTTGGAAAGATCGCAAGCGAGCGTCCAGCCGCCACCATGGCCCTTCTCCGAGCGGACATAGCCGAGGTCCCGCAGCCCCGCCATGATGCGGCGGATCACCACCGGATTGGTGTCCATGGCTTTCGCCAGGGTCTCGGAGGTGAAGGGACCCGGCTGCTGCGCCATGTGCAAGAGCACGTGGAGCACGCCGGACAAGCGGCTGTCGCGTTTCATGTAACTATATATGTTACGTGATGCGGTCTGAGTCAACGGATTTCGGCGGGCGTGACAGCCATCATTGCGCCGGCCTTGATACAGGCTAGGTGTGGGACGACGCGCGTGTTCTATGATGTATCCGGCACGACCGTCGAAATTCTGGCGATCGTTGCCAAATCGGAGGCCGAGTCATGGCTCGCACAGTTCGGAAGTCCGGAGTGAAAGAGGTCCCGCTCTCAGAGATCAAGGATGATCTGTCCCGCTATCTCCGTGAAGCGGAAACGCAGGAGATCGTCATCACGCGTCACGGCAAGCCGGCTGGCGTGCTGATTGGATTCGAATCAGAGGACGACTGGTTCGAATACCGTTTGGAGAATGATCCTCGCTTCCTGCAGCGCGTTGAACAGGCGCGCAATAGCCTGCGCGCGGGACGCGGCGTGAAGCTTGAGGATATCGATACGGAGTAGCTGGCCGACCCGCGCTAGCCCACGCGCCCGATGATGCCATCATGCGCCTGTTTTGCCCGACGTGTCAAAGCCACGACATAGCGGCCCAAGCCATTGTTCCCGCTCATGCCGTCTACTGTGCATGGGGTTGTTTTCGACATTTTGTTCTGGATGGCCTGCGTCGCGCGAGTACGCCGTTTCGCCATGATGATTTGTCACGGTGACGTCGCTGCACCTGAGGGCAACAATTGGCCGAGGCGGCCGTAGGGAATTTCGTCCTCGACCTCGAACGGCGTCCGCTTTCATCGGTCCATTGTCGGGAGGCGCATCATGCAAGTCTATAACGTGGTGAAATTCAGGGTGAAGCGGGGTAAGGAGGTCGCCTTCCTCGACGCGCATCGCGACGGCAAGGCGAAATGGCCGGGCCTCGAGCGCGGAGTCATCATCCAGACCGGCGAGCAGACCTTCTGCCTGATCGGCACGTGGTCCAGTCAGGACGCGCTCATTGCAGCACGACCGGCGATGATCAAGACCCTCGACAGTTTCAGGTCCGTGCTCGAGGACCAGGGCAACGGACGCGGTGTCACGGACGCCGTGTCGGGAGATGTGGTGCTCGATCTTTAGCAGGCGAGCGGCGCCCGCTACTTCATCACCCGCAGACCCTTGGTCGTGAACTTCTGCGTCTTGCCGCCGGGGCGGAGTGGGCGCCTGGTGCCGGCGGCCTTGCCGGTGCCGGGCGGCTGGTACGCAGGGACCAACTGGTGGGGCCGCGAGCCGATCAGGTCACGGCGGCCCATCTCGATCAGGGCCTCGCGCAGCACCGGCCAATTATCGGGGTCGTGGTAGCGCAGGAACGCCTTGTGCAGGCGGCGCTGGCGCAGGCCCTTGATCGCATCGACCTTGTCGCTGCCGCCGTGGCGCACGCCGCGCAAGGGGTTGACGCCGGTGTGGTACATCGCCGTTGCGGTCGCCATCGGCGAGGGCAGGAAGGTCTGCACTTGGTCGGCGCGATAACGGTTCTTCTTGAGCCAGAGCGCGAGGTTCATCATGTCCTCGTCGGTCGTGCCCGGATGCGCGGCGATGAAGTAGGGGATCAGATAGTATTTCTTGCCGGCCTGCTCGGCGGCGGCATCGAACATCCGTTTGAAGCGGTTATAGGCGCCGATGCCCGGCTTCATCATCTTGTCGAGCGGGCCGCGCTCGGTATGCTCCGGCGCGATCTTCAGATAGCCGCCGACGTGATGGGTGACGAGCTCCTTGATGTATTCGGGGCTCTCGACCGCGAGGTCGTAGCGCACGCCGGAGGCGACCATCACCTTCTTGATGCCCTTGGTCTCGCGCACCTTGCGATAGAGCCGGATCAGATCGTCATGTGAGGTGTTGAGGTTCGGGCAGATCTCCGGGAAGACGCAGGACGGCCGGCGGCACGCGGCCTCGACCTTCGGGTCCTTGCACGCCATCCGGTACATGTTGGCGGTGGGGCCGCCGATGTCGGAGATCACGCCCGTAAAACCGGGCGTCTTGTCGCGGATCTTTTCGATCTCGCGCAGGATCGAGCCTTCGGAGCGGTTCTGGATGATGCGGCCTTCGTGCTCGGTGATCGAGCAGAAGGTGCAGCCGCCGAAGCAGCCGCGCATGATCGTCACCGAGAACTTGATCATGTCCCAGGCGGGGATCTTGGCCTCGCCATAGGATGGATGCGGCGCGCGCGCGTAGGGGAGGTCGTAGACCGCGTCCATCTCGTCGCTGGTCAGCGGGATCGGCGGCGGGTTGAGCCAGAGGTCGCGATCGCCGTGACGCTGCACCAGCGGGCGCGCGTTGCCGGGATTGCTCTCACGGTGCAGCACGCGTGACGCGCGGGCATAGGCTTCCTTGTCCTGCTCGACCTGCTCCAGCGCCGGCAGCCTGATGACGGTCGCGCCCTTCTGGCGCGTGGCGCCTTCGTCGGCGGAATCGAGATCGTCGGCGTGCAACTCGGCGTAGTCTTCCGGCACGCGGCGGAACAGCGCGACGCCCCTGATATCGTCGAGCTCGCGCGGCGCCTCACCTGCGGCAAGCCGCTGTGCGACTTCGACCACGGCGCGCTCGGCATTGCCGTAGAGCAGCAGGTCGGCCTTGGCGTCGGCCAGCACCGAGCGGCGCACCTTGTCGGACCAGTAATCGTAATGCGCGATCCGGCGCAGCGAGGCCTCGATGCCGCCGAGTATGATCGGCACGTCCTTGAACGCCTCGCGGCAGCGCTGGGCGTAGACGACGGTGCAGCGGTCCGGCCGCTTGCCGCCTTCGCCGCCCGCCGTATAGGCGTCGTCATGGCGCAGGCGCCGGTCGGCGGTGTAGCGGTTCACCATGGAGTCCATGTTGCCGCCGGTGACGCCGAAAAACACTTTTGGCTTGCCCAGCACCTTGAACGGCTCGGCCGACTGCCAGTCCGGCTGCGAGATGATGCCGACCCGGAAACCCTGCGCCTCCAGCAGCCGGCCGATGATGGCCATGCCGAAGCTCGGATGGTCGACATAGGCGTCCCCGGTCACCAGCACGATGTCGCAGGCATCCCAGCCGAGCGCGTCCATCTCGGCGCGGCTCATGGGAAGGAACGGCGCCGGCTTGCGCGGGCGTGCCTGGGCCATCAGGGGCTTTTCGGCAGCGATGATCTGGGTGTCCATGGCGCCTACGCATAGGACTCCGCGTCCCCGAATACAACCGACGGACGCGTGAAAGATCGAGGTTCCGTAGTCGTTCGGGCGGGGTTAACCCTTCGCCAGCGCCTGCCGGACCTCGGCCGTCGTGGCCGGCTCGCCGCCGTGCTCTCGCACCCTCCGCACTGCGTCCTCGACCAGGCCGAGATTGGTCGCGGTCGAGCCCAGCAGCGCATCCTCCAGCCCGACGCGGATATGGCCGCCGCGGGCCACGGTTTCGCCGATCAGCGGCGTGATGTCGACGCCGAGGCCGGAGACCATCCAGGGCGCACCAGGTGCTTCCTCCTCCGCCAGCATGACCAGCGCCGCGAGGCCATAGGGCTTCGGCGGAAAGCAGAACGCGAATTGTTGCGAGAACATGAAGCGGTAGACCGGCGACTTCACGCCGCTCGCGCGGGCCAGTGCAGCACCTGCGCGGATGAAGCCGGGTTCGTAGATCGCGAAGGCCGGATGGATGCCGCGGCGCTTGGCGACATCAAGCCCGTGGCGGATATGGGTCTCCGGATTGAGATAGGTCTCCGCGGGCTTGGCCTGCGCACTGGTCGCGGTCAGCGTGAAGTTGACGCTGCCGGGATCGACCACCGCGAATTCGAGCAGGCCGCGTTCGGCGAGCGCCTCGATATGGGCAAAGCGCGCCTTGGGATCGGCAACATTGCCGCGCGCATCGAGGCCGGGGATGGAGGGATAGACGGGCACGTCGACCTTGGTGCGAATGCCTTCGATGATGCGGGCATAGACCTGCCAGTCGAACGTCTGCGGCCCGCCGCCGTCATAGGCATGGGTGTGAATGATAGCAGCGCCCGCTTCCGCGCAGGCGATGCCCTCGGCGACGATCGCCTCGATCGTGTCGGGAATGCCGGGCTGAAGCGCGCGGCTCCACGGTCCGTTCAACGCCGCCTCGATCCAGACCTTGTGCATGGCGCGCCTCCTTCATCCCCTGAACGGACGATGCTTGTTTTGGAGGACCATATCACGCCCATCTGCGGGTGTTGCACGGGCATGGGCGGGGACATTCGTGATCGAGGTCATGATGCGGCTCACGGCACATGATTCCCGCCACAAATAGTTGCATCGGCTCCGGTTCATCTGCAGGAACCATCCGCCCCCGTGAACATTCTGACCTAGGCACCCGCACGAGCCACGCTCGCGCGCGTCTCGGCAATCCCGGCGCCAGTGTCCGCAACCGGTTTTTGCCCCGATGCTCGTTTCGGGGCGATGGGGGTCTTGTGAGTACGGTCATAGAGAACTTGCTGGCGCGGAAGCAGAAGCTCGTCGAGGAACTCGAGAAGGCGAAAGCCGTGGAGGATCGCGACAGGATCGAGCACCAGCTCGAGCAGATCAACACAGCGCTGGATTTCCTTGACCGGCCGGGATCGAAGGGTGGGCGGTAACACTTACTCCGCCTTCAGCGCGTCCACTTTCAAGGCCTTGGCATAGACCACGGCCGAATTGGTGATGTGCTTGGTCATGCTCGCTTCGAACGCCGCAAACTCGCCGCGCGCGAACAGGTCGAGCAGCTTGCGGTGCTCGTCGAAGGACGAACGGGTCCGCACGTCGATCGGCGAGGTCAGATTTGTGCGCAACGCTGCGACGCGGCCGGCGACGAGCTGGTAGGACTCGGCGAGATAGTGATTGCCGCAATGGGCGAACAGCGCCTCGTGGAACGCGGCGTCGGCGCGGCCATAGGCGATGTTGTCCCTGGCCTCGACCGCCGGCTCCATCGCCGCGATCGCCTCGCTCATCGTTGCGAGCGCGCCGTCGCGATCATGGCGAAAGGCAAGCTCGGCCGCCCTGGGTTCGAGCGTGACGCGGAAGGTGCAGAGCGCAGTGATGTCGTCCGCGCTCGGGGTGAAGACGAAGCTGCCGACCTGCGGGCGGATCACCACGAGACCCTGCGCCTGCAACTGGCCCATCGCCTCGCGCACCGGCGTGCGGCTGACGCCGAAGGAATTCGCCACCATCTCCTCGGAGATGGCGGCGCCGAGCGCGAACTCGCCCTCGATGATGGCCTGCCGCAGCCGCTGCATCACACGCTGCGACAGGGATTTCGGCGTATCGAGCTTGAGCGATCTCATGCGCTCGCTCGCTCAGATCACCTTGCCGGGATTGAGCAGGTGATCGGGATCGAGCGCGGCCTTCAAGGTGCGCATCAGCGCGATCTCGGGCTCGCTCCTGGCATGGCCCAGCCACTTCTTCTTCAAGGTGCCGATGCCGTGCTCGGCGGAGACGCTGCCGCCCATCTCGCGCACGAGACCATAGATGATCGCGTCCATCTCCTCCTTCGGCTGCTGCTCGACGGTGAGGCCCGTGACCCAGGACACCAGATGCAGATTGCCGTCGCCGATATGGCCGTAATAGACGCTCTCGCAGCCCTCGATGCCGTCGGCGAGCGCCGCCTTGCAGCGCGTGACGAATTCGTCCATCCGCGCCACCGCAAGGCCGATGTCGTAGGAGATGTGCGGCCCCAGCACCTGGCCGAACTCGGCGCAGATGTCGCGTACGCGCCAGAACGCCTGCGTCTGGCCCAGCGATTGCGCCACCGCGGCATCGGCCAGCAGTCCGCGCTCCATCAATTCTTCGAGCCAGGCCTGGAAGCGCGGCGCGTCGATGCTCTCGTCGGTGCCTTGCGCCTCGACCAGCACGTAGAGGCCGAGACCCGCGGCGACCGGCGGCTTCACGCCGGCGCGTGTCGTGATCACGTCCCAATAGTCCGGCCACATCACCTCGAAGGCCGACAGCAAAGGTCCGAGCCCGCTGCGCGCGGCATCCAGCAGCGCGATCACCGCGGCATAGTCCTTCAGGGCGCAGAGCGCGGCCATGGTCGAGCGCGGCTTCGGGAACAGCTTCAGCACGACGCGGGTGATGATGCCGAGCGTACCTTCCGAGCCGATGAAGAGATGCTTCAGATCATAGCCGGCATTGTTCTTCATCAGCTTGTTGAGATTGGTGATGATGGTGCCGTCGGGCAGCACCACTTCGAGGCCGAGCACCAGCTCGCGCGTCATGCCGTAGCGGATCACGCGATTGCCGCCGGCATTGGTGGAGAGGTTGCCGCCGATCGCGCAGGAGCCGCGCGAGCCAAGATCGAGCGGAAAGAAGAAGCCGGCCTCGTCCGCAGCCTTCTGGATCGTCTCCAGCGGCGTGCCCGCCTTCACCGTCATCGTCATCGAGGCGCGATCGATCTCCTCGATGCCGGTCATGCGCTCCAGCGAGATCGCGACCCAGCCCGTTTCGGGCGAGGCGCCGCGGCACAGTCCGGTCAAGCCACCCTGCGGCACAAACGGCTGGCGCGCCTGCCGGCAGGTCAGGATCGCATCGGCAACGCCTTGCGCATCGAGCGGGCGGATCACCGCGCGCGGCGTCTGCGGCAGGCTCGCGCTCCAGTCGTTGCAATTGCGCGCCGGCACATCCGCGCCGGTCAGCACCGCGGCCGCGCCAAGCTTGTCGCGCAGCGCGCCGAGCAATTGGTCGGGCCGCTCAATGGGGGTCACCATGTTCATGCGAGACCTCCTCTAAATTCGGCTGCGCCTCATGCGCGCAGCGACGGTGGAAAGGGTTTGCGTCTGTCTTGTATGTAAGGTACAACATCAAAAGTAAAGCAAAAACAAGGCTCGGAAGGCATCCCAAGATCGTTGGAGATCAGGGGCTTAGTCCGAGGTTGCAGCAAAGGGTGGTGAGATGACGGAGGCGATTCGCGGGTTCTGGGTGGCGTCGGCAACCCCGTTGGCGACGGACGGCAGTGTGGACTCCGCCAAGCTCGCAGCTCACGCCAAAAAACTCTTCGGCAAGGGCGTCGACGGTGTCGTGCTGTTCGGCACCACCGGTGAGGGCACTTCGTTCAATGTCGCCGAGCGCGTCGCGACCATCGAAGCCGTGCTCAAGGCCGGTGTGCCGGCGGAGCGCATCGGCGTCGGCGGTGGCTTTCCCGCCATAACCGACAGCATCGCGCTGACGCGCGCCATGCTCGGCCTTGGCCTGCGCCACGTGCTGTATCTGCCGCCTTACTTCGATCGCGGCGTCTCGCCCGAGGGCATCGAGGATGCGTTCGCCGCGATCTTCGACGGTGTCGGCGACGATCGTCTGCGCGCCTATCTCTATCACATCCCGCAGGTCTCCGGCGTCGCAATCCCGACCAGCGTCGCCGCGAATTTGCGCAAGCGTTACGGCAAGGTGGTTGCGGGCCTGAAGGACTCCAGCGGCGACTTCAAGCAGTTCCAGGCGTTCCGTGCCGCCGCGCCCGAGCTCGCCATCACCGTCGGCAACGAAACCGATATCACCCGTGCGATCGCCGGCGGCGGCGCCGGCACCATCTGCGGCATGGCCAATGTCGTGCCTGAGCTGGTCAAGGGCATGGTCGACGGCAAGGACGTCGAAGCGCGCATGAAGGCCGTGGTCGACATCGTGCTGAAGACTCCGTCGTTCACCGCGACGCTGAAGGCGATCCTCGCGGCACAGACGGGCGATGCGGCATGGCTGCGCGTTCGTCCGCCGCTTCGTGCCTGGTCCGATGGCGCGGCGTTCAAGCAAAAGCTCGACGAACTGACTGCTCCCGCCGCCGTGTGAGAGCGCACAATGTCGTGACACGTTGCCGCGAATTCGCGCGCAGCGTGTCGCGCTTGCTGCAAGATCAATCCTTGATTGACGTTCGGCGCGCTTCTGCGCTTAGAACGATTCAACACTAGAGCTATTCAAGCCCGGCTACGGTTCTCTTCGCGCGCAGCGACTGTTACAGGCCGACACTTCAAAGTTCTTGACTTGAAGTGGAATGAAAGTGCGTGCCCTCGTGGATGGCCGCCGCGTCAGCGGCCATTGTCTTCTTGCCGGCAAGAGCCGTGCAAGTCTTCTCATCGGTGCAGCCGTGCTGCTCGCTGAAACCCCCTCCATCACGACGAGCGCACAGGCGCAATCGGCGTTGCCGCCGGTGACGGTGGAAGCGCCGGCGCAGCGGTCGAAACCAGCGGCGCGTGCCGCGGAACAGTCTCCGCGTCGCAAGCAAACCGCCGCGCGCCAGCGCAGCCGCAATGCGACGGCCGCTCCTGCGGAGCCGACATCCTCGGAACGCGCCGCGGCGGCGGCTGCCGCGCAGCAGGCGGCAAAGCTCGGTTACCGCGCGATGCCGAGTTCGACGACCCTGCGCAGCGGCGCTTCGCCGCTCAATACCTCGCAGGCCGTCAACATCGTGCCCGAGCAGGTGCTGAAGGACCAGCTCCCTCGCAACATCGACGATGCGCTGATCAACATCTCCGGCATCACCCAGACCAACACGCTCGCCGGCTCGCAGGATGCCGTCATCCGCCGCGGCTTCGGCGACAACCGCGACGGCTCGATCATGCGCAACGGCATGCCGCTGGTGCAGGGCCGCAGCTTCAATTCCGCGGTCGAAAGCGTCGAGGTGCTGAAAGGGCCGGCCTCGCTGCTCTACGGCATCATGGACCCCGGCGGTATCGTCAACACCATCAGCAAGCGTCCCGAGCTCTATCAGCACGGTTCGGTGACGCTGCTCGGCTCGGCCTTCAGTGCCTCCAAGACCGGTGCCGACGGCTTGCTCGACATCACCGGTCCGATCGGCGACCAGGGCCTTGCCTACCGCTTCATCGGTTACGGCGTCAGCGAGGATTACTGGCGCAATTTCGGCCGTCACCGCGAAATGCTGGTTGCGCCGTCACTGGCCTGGTACGGCCAGGACACAACGGTCCAGCTCAACTACGAGCATCGCGAGTTCATCTATCCGTTCGATCGCGGCACCGCGTTCAATCCGGTGACCAAGGCGCCGCTGGCGGTGCCGTCCACGCGCCGGCTCGACGAACCCTTCAACAACACATGGGGCACGTCCGACCTGATCCAGGCCTCGGTCGAGCACCGCTTCAACCAGGATTGGAAGCTCTACGCTGGCTACAGCTACAACACCGAAACCTTCAGCGCCAACCAGCTCCGTATTACCAACATCAACTTCACGACTGGCGCCGAAACGCGCAGCAATGACGGCACGGGAAGCTCGCTCAGTAACGTGAGCTACGGAACGTCGTACGTTTCCGGCGGCTTCTGGCTCGGCAACATGCGCAATGACGTTGTGTTCGGCGGCGACGGTCAGTATCGCACCATCTACCGTGACACCTTGATCCGGCAGGCAACTCCCGCCTTCAACGTCTACAATCCCGTCTACGGGCTGATCGGGCCGGGGACGACGCCGTCGAACCCCGATAGCGCACAGACCGACAAGCTGGGCCAGTGGTCGCTGTTTTTCCAGGACACGTTGCATCTCACCGAGCGGTTCGCGCTGGTCGGCGGCGTACGCTACATGGACTACGACCAGATCGCCGGGCGTGGAAAGCCGTTCAACACCAATACCAACGTATCCCAGGACAAGGTGCTTCCGCTCGGCGGCGCCATCTTCAAGCTGACCGACGAGGTCTCGCTGTATGCGAGCTACACCGAGTCGTTGAAGCCGAACTCGACCATCGCACCGATCGGCGTCGTGGTCGATTCCAAGGTCGCGCCCGAGGAGGGCGTGTCATACGAGACCGGCCTGAAGTTCGATTTGAACAAGCGCATCTCCGGTACGCTGGCGCTCTACGATCTCGACAAGAAGAACGTGCAGACGACGGTGACCAACAGCGCTAATGATGTGGAGATTCACACCGTCGGCCGCGCCCACTCGCGCGGCGTCGAGCTGGATGTCACCGGCAGGCTCACCGATAGCTGGGCCCTGATCGGCAGCTATGGCTATACCGACGCGCGCGTGACGGCTTCCGAAGATCCGACGCTTTATGGCAGGAAGCTGCAAAACGTCGCCTTGAACACGGCGTCACTTTATCTGGTCTATGACTTCGGCACCGCATTGCCGGGCCAGCTTCGCCTCGGCGGCGGCGCTCGCTATGTCGGCGACCGCCCCGGCGATGCAACCAACAGCTTCTTCCTGCCGTCCTATGTCGTCGCCGATATCTTTGCGACCTATGAGACGAAATACCAGAACACGCCGGTGATCTATCAGTTCAACGTCAAGAACCTGTTCGACACCGTCTACTATCCCTCCGCCATCAACAATCTGAACGTTGCGATCGGTGATGCGCGGCGCGTGTCTCTGTCGGCCACGGTGAAGTTCTGACGATGGCGGCGCGGCACAAAGCCATCGCGGTGCTTGTCGCGGTGGCGGCCGCCTGCCTTGCCGCCACGGGTGCGAGCCGCGCCGAGGAGATCACGCTCTATTCGACCAGGGAAGCGGCCCTGGTCGCGCCTGTCGTTGCAGCTTTCACCGAAGCCAGCGGCATCAGGGTGAACGTGGTCTTCGTCGAGGATCGGCTCGTCAAGCGCCTTGCGTCGGAAGGCACAGCATCGCCCGCGGACGTGCTTCTGACGATTGGGCTGGACAAGACGACCGAGCTCTCGGCCCGCGGGCTGACACAGGCTGCTTCGTCCGCGCGCATCGAGCAGGCAATCCCGGCAAATCTCCGTAGCAGCGGTGCGCAATGGCTTGCGCTCGCAGTCCGCCCGCGCGTCGTCTTTGCCCGCAAGGACAGCGCGCTCGCCGCGATCGACTACGAAGACCTCGCAGATCCGCAATGGCGCGGCAAGCTCTGCATGCGCTCGCCGCTTCACCAGAACAATGTCGCACTGGTCGCGGCCTATCTCGTTCATCACGGTGAGGCCACGACGGAAGCCTGGCTCGCCGGCCTGAAGGCCAATCTCGCGCACAAGCCTGATGGCAAGGACAACGACGTCATCCGCGAGATCGCGCAAGGCACGTGCGAGATCGGCATCGGCAACACCGTCGCCTTGGCGCAATTGCGTGACGGACGCGAGGGCTCCGACTGGCGCAACTGGGCGGCGGACGTCAAGGCGGTGCCGACGACATTCAGGGGCGGCGGCACGCACGTCAATCTCACCGGCGCGGCCATCGCGAAACATGCGCCCCATCCCGCCGAAGCGCGACAATTCCTCGAATTCCTGGTGACACCGGTGGCGCAACGGATCTTTGCCGCCGCCGAGCTGGAATATCCCGTGCTGGCCGCGGCAGAGCGTGCGCTCGTCGTTGCCGGGATGAGCTCGTTCACTGCCGATACTCTGCCGGTCGACGAGATCGCTGCGTCCCAGAATGCCGCGATCGCCCTCATCAAGAAGGCCGGATTCGATGAATAGGGTGGGGCACACCATCAAGGCGGTCCTGCATCAGGTCCATTCCATCGCGGGCCTGGTGCTCGCGCTGCTGCTTGCGCTGATCGCGCTGACCGGCTCGATCATGAGCTTTGAGGACGAGATCGGCGACTATCTGAACAGCGGCATCATGCAGGTCGCGCCGCGCCAGACGCCGGCGCTGATGCCGGACGAGTTGGTGGCCCGGCTGCAGGCGATGCCTGATATCGGCAAGGTCGCGTCCGTGACGCTGTCGAGCGATCCGTCGGCGGCGGTGCGTGCCCGCTTCGGCCGCGACGAGCAGGGCGCCCGGCGCGGCTCGCTCTATGTCGATCCCTACGACGCGCGCGTGCTGGGCGCGCCGCGCGGCGAAGAGTTTTTCGTCACCGTGCGCCAGTTGCACCGCTGGCTGCTCATTCCCGGCGAGGCCAAGGGCTGGGGCCGTCCGATCACCGGGATTGCCGCGCTCGGCCTGATCGTCATGCTGATCACGGGCCTCGTGCTGCGCTGGCCACGCCGCGCGACCAGCGTGAAGATGTGGCTGAAGCCCAATCTCGGTCTCAGCGGCCGCGGGCTGCATCGCTCGTTGCACGCGGTGATCGGCACCTGGGTGCTGCCGGTCTATCTCGTGATGACGCTGACCGGGTTGTGGTACTCGTTCGACTGGTACAAGGACGGTGTCGTCTGGCTGCTGTCGCGCCCACATGTCGCCACCGCAAAGATGCAGCCGAAGATGGCTGCAAAGGCGCCGCGCGCCGCTGGCCGTCCTGAGGCGGATCAATCAGTTGGCTTCGATCGCGCCTGGACGACGATCCAGCGCGAGGAGGCCGGCCGCTTCTCCAAGGTGCTGCTGGCGCTGCCGAATGGGCCGGGAACGGTGATCCGGATCCGGTCGTGGCCGAAGGACTCGACGCTCGATACCACGCGCGACGAATTCCGCATCGATGCGATCACGGGGCAAGTGATCTCGGCCGAGCGCTATGCCGACAAGAGCCTCGGCGAGAAGATCATCGCCAACGTGCTCGACATCCATCGTGGCGCGTTTCTGGGCTGGCCCGGCAAGCTCGCCTTCATGATCGCTGCAGCGCTGATGCCGTTGTTCTCGGTGACCGGCATCTTGCTCTATCTGTCGCGCCGCAAGCTGCGCCGCCCGGCGCAGCCACCGCTCGGAAAGCTGGTTCCGGGCGAGTGAGCGTGCGCGAAGGCTAGCCAACGCGCCCCTAATCGTTCAAAAGCCATGGCCTGTCCTCGCCAGGGTGCTTGCTAGGGTTCTTGCCATGAAGCTCTCGACCGTCTCTCCTGCTGATATCCGCCGCGCGCTGCTGCTGCGCGAGGAGATCGCGCTGCTCGATCTCAGGCACGAGGCTGCTTTCGCCACCGGCCACCCCCTGTTCGCCGCCAACATGGCCGCGGACCGGATCGATATCGAAGCCGCGGTGAGGTTGCCGCGCAAGGACGTGGCGATCGTGCTTTACGACGACGGCGAGGGGCTCGTCGCGACCGGTGCCGAACGGCTGGCCGCGCTCGGCTTCACCAACGTCCGCGCGCTCGATGGCGGGCTGAAGGCCTGGCGTGATGCGGGTTATCAGGTGTTCGAGGACGTCAATTCCTACTCCAAAGCCTTTGGCGAACTGGTCGAAGCGCGCCGCCATACGCCCTCGTTCAGCGCCGACGAGGTGGCAAAGCTGATCGCCGACAAGGCCAACATCGCCATCCTCGACGTTCGCCGCTTCGATGAATATGCGACCATGAACATCCCGGGCTCGGTCAGCGTGCCCGGTGCGGAGCTGGTGCTGCGGGCCGGTCAGGCCGCGCCCGACCCCGACACCACGATCATCGTCAATTGCGCCGGCCGCACCCGCTCGATCATCGGCACCCAGTCGCTGATCAATGCCGGCGTGCCGAACAAGGTACGGGCGCTGCGCAACGGCACGATCGGCTGGACGCTGGCGCGGCACTCGCTCAACCACGGCGCGGAGACGCGCGGCGCGATCGGATCGTTCGAGGGCGGCCCGGCCAATGCCCGTGACGTCGCCTATCGCGCCGGCGTTCGTCGCATCGGCGCAAGCGAGATGTCGGCGCTGGTCGCGGAAGCCGATCGCACGCTCTATCGTTTCGACGTGCGCGATGCCGAGGAACACGCGGCCGGCCATCTCCCGGGCTTTCGCCATTATCCGGGCGGCCAGCTCGTCCAGGAGACCGACATGGCCGCGCCGGTGCGCGGCGCGCGGATCGTCCTCACGGACGACAAGGGCGTTCGCGCCGACATGACGGCGTCCTGGCTCGCGCAGATGGGCTGGGAGGTCT
Source organism: Bradyrhizobium sp. (assembly GCF_035935975.1). Classification (GTDB taxonomy): domain Bacteria; phylum Pseudomonadota; class Alphaproteobacteria; order Rhizobiales; family Xanthobacteraceae; genus Bradyrhizobium. Next base: position 23,731 of record NZ_DASYWN010000045.1, on the reverse strand, counting down.
ATGTGCTCGAAGGCGGCTATGACGGCACGCTCGAGATCGCGCCGCCGCTCGTGCTGCCCAAGCTGGACCCGGCGCACCGCTACCGCCGTCCCTACGAGGGCACCGAAGTCGCCGAGCGCGCGATGCAGGCTTATCTCGACTGGGAGTACGGCCTCGTCGAGCAGCTTCGCCTGGACGGCACACACGGGTTCTATGTGATCTAGATCCGTCACCCTGAGGCGGCCGCGTAGCGGCCCTCGAAGGGCGACGGCCCGGCTGCTGTGAGCGCGCGGATGACGGGTCTGGTACACCAGATCCACCTCCCGCCCCGCCATCTTCCTCCCATATCCAAGCCCTATTGTGCTGCCCACCGTCCGCGGTCTAAGAGCTGCGGCAAAGCCGTCACCTATGGAGATTCTATGTCAGCCCCAGGCCAAAGCCCTGAGCGGAGCGCGAAGGCGCTGCTGCTGGAAGGCGTCAATGACAGCGCCGTGGACCTGTTCAGGAGCGCAGGGTTCACCAATGTCGAGCGGCTGACCAAGGCGCTGGACGGCGAGGATCTGCGCCGGGCGCTCAAGGGCGTGTCGCTGCTCGGCATCCGCTCACGCACCCAGATCACCGACGAGGTGCTCGCGGCCGCCGACGGGCTGCTCGCGGTCGGCTGCTTCAGCGTCGGCACCAACCAGGTCGATCTCTTGGCCGCGCGCAAGCGCGGTATTCCCGTGTTCAACGCGCCGTTCTCCAACACCCGCAGCGTGGCCGAGCTCGTGATCGGCGAGATCGTGATGCTGTTGCGCCAGATCTTCCCGCGTTCGGTGTCGGCGCATGACGGCGGCTGGGACAAGTCGGCGGCCGGCAGCCGCGAGGTGCGCGGCCGCACCCTCGGCATCATCGGCTATGGCAATATCGGCTCGCAGCTCTCGACGCTGGCCGAGGCCATGGGCATGCGGGTCATCTATTACGATCGCACCGACAAGCTCCGCCACGGCAACACCGAGCCGGTCGAGAAGCTCGAAGAGCTGCTGGCGCAGAGCGACGTGGTCAGCCTGCACGTGCCGGAGACGCCGGAGACATCAGGCATGATCGGCGAGAAGGAGCTGCGCGCGATGAAGCCGGGCTCGTTCCTGATCAACAACAGCCGCGGCACCGTGGTCGATCTCGATGCGCTCGCTGGCGCGCTGCGTGACGGACACATCGCGGGTGCGGCGATCGACGTGTTCCCGGTCGAGCCGTCCTCGAATGCGCATCGCTTCAAGAGCCCGGTGCAGGGCCTCGGCAACGTCATCCTCACCCCGCATATCGGCGGCTCGACCGAGGAAGCGCAGGAGCGCATCGGCGGCGAGGTCGCGCGCAAGCTGGTGGACTATTTCATCACCGGATCGACCATGGGCGCGGTGAATTTCCCGGAGGTGCAGCTGCACCTGCGTCCCGCCGGCGCGCGCTTCAGCCATGTCCATCGCAACGTGCCGGGCATGCTGCGGCGGCTGAACGAGGTGTTTCTCGAGCGCGACATCAACATCGCCGCGCAATATCTGGAGACCGCGGGCGACCTCGGCTATGTCGTGCTCGACGCCGATCTCGGCGGCCAGGATTCAGGCGCGCTGCTCCAGCAGATCCGTGCCCTCGAGGGCACGGTTGGCGCACGGCTGGTATTCGAGCACTAAACTATCCCACGTTCCGGTTGCAACTTTCGGCGATTGCTCCCTACACTGCTGTCATCCTCGGCGTGCTAAAAAGCACGTCGAATTTGAGCTTCAGTTACGTGAGTGTCCGCCATGGAACGCGACGCCGTACTGATTGATCTCGCACTTCAGGGCGGCGGCTCGCACGGCGCCTTCTCCTGGGGCGTGCTCGACCGCCTGCTGGAGGAGAAGTGGCTCACGATCGCCGCGATCTCCGGAACCTCTGCGGGCGCGATGAATGCGGCCGTGCTGGCAGACGGCTGGACGGGCGGCGGCGCCGAGCGCGCGCGCGAGGCGCTCGAACAATATTGGCGCCGCGTGTCGAAGGCCGCGGCCTTCAGCCCGCTGCAGCGCTCGCCGCTCGACCGCCTGATGGGGCGGTGGACCCTCGATACTTCGCCCTTCTATATCCTCACCGATCTGATGTCGCGGGTGCTCTCGCCCTACGACCTCAATCCGACCGGCTACCATCCGCTGCGCGCGGTGCTCGCCGAGAGCATCGATTTCGAGCGCCTCGCGGGCTCGTCGATCAAGCTGTTCATCACCGCGACGAGCGTGCGGACCGGGCGCGGCCGCATCTTTCGCAACGCGGAGATCACCGCCGACGTCCTGCTCGCCTCGGCCTGCCTGCCGACCATGTTCCGGGCGATCGAGATTGATGGCGAGCTCTATTGGGACGGCGGCTTCGCCGGCAACCCGACGATCACGCCGCTGGTGCGCGAAAGCGGCGCCTACGACACCATCCTCGTCCAGATCAATCCGACTGAGCGGCCGGAGGAACCGCGCACGGCGGCGGAGATCCTCAACCGGCTCAACGAAATCTCCTTCAACTCGCCGCTGATGAAAGAGCTGCGGATGATCGCGCTGCTGCGTCAGGCGGCAGATCCCGGCAGCGGCGAGGGCGCGCGCTGGGCGAAGATGCGGACGCACCGGATCAAGAGCGACATGCTGGCGAAGTTCGGCGCCTCGTCGAAGCTCAATGCGGAGTGGGAGTTCGTCTCGATGCTGCGGTCCGAGGGGCGGCTGGCGGCCGAGGCATTTCTCGACGAGCACGGTGCCGATATCGGCCATCGCTCGACCGCCGATCTCGATGTCCTGCTGGCGGAGTGCTGAGGCATGGGGCTTCTCGGCCTTCTCGTCGGGCTCGGGCTGCTGGTGCTGTTCGCATTTCGCGGCTGGAGCGTCTTGCTGCTGGCGCCGTTCGCCGCGCTGGTGGCAGCGCTGTTCGGCGGCGAGCCGCTGCTGGCGAACCTCACGCAGGTCTTCATGGCAAGCGCGGGCGGCTTCGTGGCGCAGTTCTTCCCGATCTTCCTGCTCGGTGCCGTCTTCGGCAAGCTGATGGACGACAGTGGCGCGGTCACGTCCGTTGCGGGCTTCATGGCAAAACGGCTGGGTGAGCGGCGCGTGGTGCTGGCAGTCGTGCTGGCCGGTGCGGTGGTGACATATGGAGGCGTCAGCCTGTTCGTCGCGTTCTTCGTCATCGTGCCGATGGCCCGCTCGCTGTTTCGCGCGGCCGCGATACCGCGGCGGCTGATTCCGGCCGCGGTCGTTCTGGGCACCTCGACCTTCACCATGTCGGCCTTGCCCGGCACGCCCTCGATCCAGAATGCGATCCCGATGCCGTTCTTCGGCACGACGCCCTTTGCCGCGCCGGGCCTCGGCATCATCGCTTCCCTCGTCATGCTCGGCACGGGATTGTGGTGGCTGCGTCGCGCCGAGGCCAGGGCTCGGCGCGCCGGGGAGGGTTATGGCGACGACGTCGAGGATGCGACCGATCGCGCGGCGTCCGACGAGCTCGTGCGGGAGCGCGCGACCACGGCACGCGAATTCGATCCGGCGGAGATGAAGCACGGCCATCGCAGCAGCGCCCCCTCGCCGGTCGTGAGCGCCATCGTGCCGCTGGTCGTCGTCGTCGCGGTCAATCTCGTGATGTCGCTTGGCGTGCTGCCGCGCCTCGATGTCTCCTATCTCGCCGAGCAGCGCTTTGGCGGCACGTCGCTCGCCGCGGTTGCGGGTGTGTGGTCAGTCGCGGTTGCGCTGGCTGCCGCGATTCTTACGACCATCGTGCTGAACTGGAGCAGGCTGCCTGCGCTACGCCAGACCATGGATGCCGGCGCCAATGCGTCGGTGCTGCCTGCGTTCAGCGTCGCCAGTCTCGTCGGCTTTGGCGCAGTCGTCGCCGCGCTGCCGGCATTCACGATCGTGCGCGATTGGGTGCTCGCGATCGAAGGCGGCCCGCTGGTGTCGCTCGCGGTGGCGACCAACATCCTGGCCGCGTTGACCGGCTCCGCATCGGGCGGCCTGACCATCGCGCTCGATGCGCTCGGCCAGACCTATGTCGAGCTCGCCGCGCGCACCGGCATCGACCTTTCGCTGATGCACCGCGTCGCGGTGATCGGCTCCGGCACGCTGGATATCCTGCCCCACAACGGCGCCGTCGTGAGCCTGCTTGCGATCTGCGGCCTGACGCATCGCGACAGCTATTTCGACATCGTGATGGTGGGCATCGTGTCGTCGCTGCTGGCGCTGGTGGTCGTGATCGCACTGGGTAGCGCGCTGGGCTCGTTCTGAAGCGATTGACGCAGGCACGAAGGTTGCGTTGAATGCAGCCAGCTGTCGGACGCAAAACAGAGAAAACCGGGTGGAAACGATGACGCTATCGAGGGCGAAGCTGTGCGCATGGCTGGTGGGAACGGCGGCGGCGCTGGGCGCAACCGCCGCCTCGGCGGCAACAATGGCGGAAGATGCGGACACCGTCTGCAAGGGCCTCGTCGGCGGGGCCGATGCCGTCAAGATCGATTCCGCAACGCTGCAGACGCCATCGCAGATCGCGGTCGCCGAGCGCGGGCCGACGCCGTCGGGCCGCATCACGCCGGCCAATCCCGCTTTCTGCAAGGTGCTCGGCCACATCGATCCTGTCGATCCCAAGGCGCCGCCGATCAAATTCCAGGTCAATCTGCCCGTCGAGTGGAATGGCCGCTCGCTGCAATATGGCGGCGGTGGTTTCAATGGCGTGCTGATCACGGGCCTCGGGTTGCCGCCGGCCTATCCCTTCGACAAGCCCTCGCCGCTGGCACGCGGCTTCGTCACCTACGGCACCGACTCCGGCCACGAGTCCAAGCCTGGCGAACCGCCGCAACTGTTCGCGGCAAACGACGAAGCGTTCGAGAATTTTGCCCATCGCGCCTACAAGAAGGTGCGTGACGCCGCCGTTGCGCTGATGGAGCGCGCCTACGGCAAGAAGCCGGAGAGGCTGTACTTCATGGGTTCGTCCGAAGGCGGCCGCGAAGGCCTCACCATGGCCCAGCGCTATCCCGACGATTTCGACGGCATCTTCGCCCGCGTCCCCGTCATCAACTGGGTCGGCCTGCAGCATGCCGGCACGCGCTCGGGGCTAGCGACCATGGGCGAGGGCTGGATCAACCCGACGCAGGTCAAGCTGGTCGCCGATGCGGTGCGGGCGGCCTGCGACAAGGCCGACGGCTCCGGCGCTGCGCTGGTGAGGGATCCCGTCGCCTGCAAGGCCGCGTTCAAGGTCGAAACGCTGCGCTGCGCGGCGGGCCAGGGCGGCGATCAATGTCTCACCGAGCCGCAGATCAAGGCCGTGAGCACGCTGCACGGGACCTACAAATTTCCGTTCGAGCTCGCCAACGGCCTCGACGATTATCCGGGCTGGGGCATCTCGGGCGAGGACACGCCGGCGATCGGGCCGACCGGCGGCTGGGTTGCGTGGTGGCTCGGCACCGCGCCGCCCGCGCAGCCGCCTGCGCCCAACAACGGCATCGCCTGGATCTACGGCGCCGGCGGCATTCAACATGTGTTCGCACGCGATCCCAAGCTCGACGTCGCCACCTACAAGGTGGAGGACCACAAGGCGCGGCTGCTCGAGGTCTCCAATCTCATGGATTCGACCGATCCCGATCTCAGCCGTTTTCGCGCCCGCGGCGGCCGGCTGATCATGCTCGAGCACATGGCGGATTATGCGCAGAGCCCCTATGCCGGCATCCGCTATTTCGAGAGCGTCGAGCGCAAGCTCGGCAAGGCCGAGACCGTGGAGTTTGCGCGGCTCTACACCGCGCCCGGCGTCGACCATGTCGGCTCCGGCGCGCCGGCCAATGTCGACATGCTGAGCGTGCTGGTCGACTGGGTCGAGAAGGGCAAGGCGCCCGGCGACCTGGAGGTCAGCGAGCAGAAGGTCGAGGCGCCGTCATTTGCGGTGTTGCGCGCGCTGCCGCTATGCCGCTGGCCGGCCTGGCCGCAGTATAAGAGCGGCCCGGCGATGGAGGCCGCGAGCTTTACCTGCGCGCCGTGACTTCTTACCTCGCCCCGCTTGCGGGGAGAGGTCGGAATTCAAGCAACGCTTGAATTCCGAGTGAGGGGGAATCTCCTCGAGTCCAACTGTCACCGTCCTCGCGGAGAGTCCCGCTCACCCGATAAATCGCAATCAATGGTCGAGCCGCTAATGCGCGCCGCCCCCGCCCGCAGCCTTCACCCGTCGCGTCAGCAGTACCGCGATCGCGGCGAGCACCAGCACCGCGCCGATCACGGCGAAGGCGTCGGAATAGCCCATCACCAGCGCCTGGCGCTTCACCGTCTTGCCGAGCGCGATGATGGCCTGCTCGCGCGCGGCGTGGGGGTCCGGCACGCCATGGGCCATGAAGTAGTCCGTCATCTGCGCGATGCGGGTGCGGACTTCCTCGCGGCCGAGCGTGACCGACTGGCCGATGATGTTGGAGTGGAACTGCTCGCGCTTGGTGATGATGGTGGCGAGCGTCGCCGTGCCGATCGCGCCGCCGAGGTTGCGGAACATGTTGCTGATGCCGGAGGCCGCGGCCGCATCCTGCGGCGCGATGCCGCCCGTCAGCACCGAGGTCAGCGGCGTCAGCACCATGGCCTGGCCCACGGCGCGCACGATGTTCGGGATCCAGAGCTGGTCGCCGGCATAGTCCGGCGACATCGCCGTGTTCATGAAGCAGCTATAGGCGAAGATCAGAAGGCCGGTGACGGCGATGTAACGCGTGTCGAAGCGCTGCATCAGCTTCGGGATCAGCGGGATCAGCACGAGCTGCGGCAGCCCGGTCCAGGCCAGCACGTTGCCGATCTGCTCGGCATTGTAGCCCTGCGCCTGGCCGAGATAGGCCGGCAGGATATAAACCGAGCCGAACAGCGCGAAGCCGACCATGGTCATCGCGATGGTGCCGAAGCCGAAATTGCGCTGCGTCAGCAGGCGCAGCCGGATCAGCGGCTTTTCGATGGTGAGCTCGATCGTGACGAACAAGGTGAGGCTGACGGCCGCGATGATCGCGAGCTTGACGATGAAGGGCGAGGAGAACCAATCGTCCTTGTTACCTTCCTCGAGCACGGCCTGCAGCGCCGACAGCCCGATCGCCATGGTGACGATGCCGGCCCAGTCGCCGTCTTTCAAAAGGCCGAGCTGCATCTTCTGCCGCTCCAGCGTCATGTAGAGCGCGGCCACCATCACGGCGGTCGGGATCACGTTGACGAAGAAGATGGTGCGCCAGCCGTAGTTCTCGGTGAGATAGCCGCCGATGGTCGGACCGATCGCAGGGGCGAACGTCACGGACAGCGCGAAGATTGCGAGCCCGACGGGCTGCTGCGGCTTCGGCAGCTTGGTCAAAACAAGCGTGAACGCCATCGGGATCAGCACGCCGCCGGCAAAGCCCTGCAGGCCGCGCATCGCGATCATCGACGGCAGGTCGTGAGTAAAGGCGCAGGCGACCGAGAACGCCGCGAACAGCGTCGCGCTCGCCAGCATGTAGTGGCGGAACGAGAACACGCGGCTGAGGTAGTCGGTCAGCGGGATCACGATGATCTCGCCGATCAGATAGGACGTCGAGATCCACGAGCCGTTGTCGGCGCCGGTGCCGATGCCGCCCTCGATGTTGGCGAGCGAGGCATTGGTGATCTGGATGTTCAGGATCGCCATGAACGAGCCGATCATGGCGGCGAGCACGGCAATCCAGGTCGCGGCGCTCGCGCGGTTGGGATCGGCGATCGGGCGATCAGACGTCGCGGCCGGTGTGGCTTGCGTCGAAAGTGAGAGGCTGTTTGACATGGCACGACCCTCCGGAAACGAGCTTGGCCTTTGCTGCGGCGTCCGCATTGGCGGTCGGCGCGGCCGAACGTGTTGCAATCGTCGGGATCACCGACATGCCGGGCCGCAGCGCGATCGCGGCTCCATGCTTGCCGTCGAGCACGATCTTGACGGGGATGCGCTGCACCACCTTGGTGAAATTGCCGGTGGCGTTGTCGGGCGGCAGCAGCGCGAATTCCTGGCCGCTGGCCGGCGCGATCGAATCGACCCGGCCGTGGACGACCTGGCCCGGGAACATGTCGACCTCGATGTCCACCGTCTGGCCCGGCGCGACATGCGTCAACTGCGTCTCCTTGAAATTGGCGACGACATAAGCGCCCTCGGCGGGCACGATCGACATCAGTTGCGTGCCTGCCTGCACGAACTGGCCGACGCGCAAGGAACGGTTACCGACGACGCCGTCGATCGGCGAGACGATCGTGGTGTAGCCGAGATTGAGCTCGGCCTGCTGCTGGATCGCGGCGGCGCGCGCGGCGGCAGCCTTGGCCTGCACGATCTCGGCCTTGAGAAGATCGACCTGCTTCTGGGCGGAGATCAGGTTGGCGTTGTCTCGCGCGATCGTTGCGTCCGCACCGGCGTCGCGCGCCTGCGCCTGCTGTGCGTTCTGCACGCTGCCGTAGCCGGTCGCGGCAAGGTCGGTGTAGCGCTTGTTTTCCTGCTTGGCGAAGACCTTCGCCGCATTGTCGACGTCGATGGTCGCCTTTGCCGCCGTGATGACCGCTTCCTGAACGTCGAGCTGGGCTTCCTTGCTCGTCACCGTCGCATTTGCGGCGGCGACATCCGCGCGGGCCTGGTCGAGCGCGACACGGAAGTCGCGGTCGTCGATCCTGGCGAGGATCTGGCCGGCCTTCACATGCTCGTTATCGGCGACCTGAACGCCGTTGAGATAGCCGCTGACCTTCGGCGCGATGGTGGTGTTGTCGGCCTTCACATAGGCGTCATCGGTGGAGACGAGGTACTGGCCGACGGTCCAGTAGTCGTAGCCGTACCAGCTTGCGCCGGCCAGCGCGACGGCCGCCGCTCCCATCAGCAACAGCTTGCGGAGATTGAGCTTTTGCCTGACGGCGCGGGTCGGCGTGGCGGGCAAGACGCCCTCCAATGCGGAGGCGGGAAGGGCGGTCTCGGCGGCTGCGGATGGGTTGGTGTGCACGGTCATGGCCGGCTCCCCTGAATTAGGAAACTTGACGATTTCCAAAATGAGACTAGCTTTGGAATTGTCAATGGAATGACAGGCATCATTTAAAGGCATGGCTGATCAAGACATGGCTGACAAAGGCATGGCCCAGGCAAAATCGGATAGCGAAGTTCGCCCCCGCGGACGGCCGCCGGTGCGCAGCGACGAGGAGACGAAGCGGATGGTCCTCGAAGCCGCACGGCACACCTTCGCCGCCGAAGGCTATGCCGCGACCAGCACGGAAGAGCTCGCGCGCGGCGCCGGCATCTCGACCAAGACCCTGTATCGTCTGTTTCCCGGCAAGGCCGCGTTGTTCGAGGCGATGTGTGCGGACAGGCTGGAGCGCCTGCTGTCCGCGGTCGATCTGCAGGCCAGCGACGATGTCGATATCGACACGGGACTGCGCGCCGCGCTGCTGGCTTGCGCCGATCTCGCGCTCGACCCGGAGGTCGTGGCGTTGCAGCGCATGGTGCTGCAGCAATCCGCGACCTTTCCCGAACTCGCTGCAAACTTCTACAACAACGGCATTGCCCGCACCGTGAAGGCGCTGGCCGGCTGGCTGCGCCTTCAAGTGAAGCGCAAGCGCATCGCGATCGACGATGCCGATGAAGTCGCCGGCATGTTGATCGGCATGGTCGCCTCGGCGCCGCAGCGCGCGGCGATCTATGGGGGCATGCCGCTGCCGTCACGCAAGCAGATCGAACGCCGGGTGCAGACCTGCGCGGCGTTGTTCCTCGACGGCTGCCGCGTCAAATCGACCTAGCGGCGCCGTTTTGACAAGCCGGCCGGTCTCGGCTAGATACTTCGCATGCGAAATAAAGACGCCGCGGTGAGGCACCACCGGCTGATCTATCTGCTGAATGTCGCGCAGCGCCGGTTGCAGCGCTGGATGGCGGCGCAGCGCGAGAACGAGGTGACGCCGGCGCAGGCCGGGCTGCTGTTCATCCTCGGCAAGCAGGACGGCGTCCTGATGGGCGAGGCGGGTGCGGCGCTGGACATGGGCCCGGCCGGCATCTCCGGCCTGGTCGATCGCAGTGCCGCGGCGAGGCTGGTCGAGCGGCGTGCCGATCGCGAGGACGGCCGCGCCTCGCGCGTCTGGCTGACGCCGAAGGGGCGTACAGTGCTGGCGCAGGCAAAGACAGATGCTGCCGCGGTCAACGCGGCGCTGACGGAAGGATTTACCAGCGCGGAGATCGACATCGTCGCGCGCTGGCTGACGAGCATTCAGGACAAGTTTCCAAGGGACCCCACAAGAGCTTCAGACGAACAATAAGGAGAGAGAAATGACCGAGCATGTGCGCGTCGAGAACAACAACGGAATTCTCACCCTCACGCTGGCGCGTCCCGACAAGAAGAATGCGCTGACGGATGCGATGTATGGCAAGTTGGCCGACGCCATCGAATCGGCCGAGTTCGATCCGTCCGCCCGCGTGATCCTGATCCGCGGCGAAGGCGACATGTTCACCGCCGGCAATGACGTCGGCGAGTTCGCGGCCGTGGCGAGCGGCAAGTCGGAAGGCAGCCGCAACGTGATCCGCTTCATCCAGTCGCTGGCGCGCTGCACCCGGCCGCTGGTCGCCGCCGTGCAGGGCCGCGCCGTCGGCGTCGGCACTACGATGCTGCTGCATTGCGACCTCGTCGTGCTCGCCGACAATACGCAATTGTCGACGCCCTTCGTCAGCCTCGCGCTGGTGCCGGAGGCCGCCTCCAGCCTGCTGATGCCGGCGCGCATCGGCCATGCCCGCGCCTACGAAATGTTCGCGCTCGGCGAGACCGTGCCGGCGAAGTCCGCGCTGGATTGGGGCCTCGCCAACCGCGTGGTGCCGCTCGACAAGCTCGATGCCGAGGCGCTCGCGCTGGCGCAGCGGCTCGCGCGCCAGCCGGCCGGCGCGCTCACCGCGACCAAGAAGCTGATGCGCAACGGCGAGGCGCTGGTCGCGCAGATGCAGGCCGAGGGCGAGCAGTTTGCCCAGCGCCTGCGCACCGCCGAGGCGCGCGAGGCCTTTACGGCTTTTGCGGAGCGCCGTCCGCCCGATTTCACCAAGGTCGCGTAAAGCGCGCAGGCAAACGCAGCAATTCGACTAAAACCTTAACGAAACATTGGCATGTCGCAGTGCAAGGTGGCCTCTCCCGGAAGTAGGCCCCTTGTGACTCATGGCAATGTTTAAGAAATCGGTAAGCTCGCTGCTCCTGACGCTGATGGCCCTGTTGGCGGTCGGTGCGCTCGCCTCGACGGCGATCCAGATGTTCGGGGCCTTCGGCCGCTACAGCGACAGTCTCGAGACCGCGCGGTTAGCCGCCGCCGACAAGGCGATCTTCCAGGGCGTGCTGTCGTTGCGCAACAATCGCGGCGATGCGCAGAGCGCCATCCTCGGCGAGGACGACCCCAAGGCAAAGCTCGCCGATGCCGAGAAGGCCGAGCAGGCCGGCTATGACGGGATCAGCGCCGCGCTTGCCACCATCGAATTCGCCCGCCGCGATGAGCTCGCCGGCACGATGAAGCAGCGCTGGGGCGAGGCCGCACCGCAATTCCAGCTGTTCTACGACGAAGCCAAGCGTCCGCGCGCCGAGCGCAAGATCGAGCGCACCAACCCCTGGTACGATGCCGTCACCAAGGTGATCGACACGGCGAACCTCGCCTCGACAGCGGTGTCGAACCGCGCCTGGATGAACGATCCCTACATCGCCCGCATGATCCAGGTCCGCCGCTTCGCCTGGCAGGTGCGCGACCGCTACGGCATCCATTGCTCGATGCTGCGCTCGAACGTCAACAGCAGCAAGCAGCTCGACGACGCGCAGAAGCGGTCATTGGCGCAATGGGACGGCACCATCGCCTCCGGTTGGGCCGGCATGGGCGAACTGCTCGCAGCGCCTGACGTGAGCGCCGAACTGGTGACCGCGGCCAAGGACGCGCAGGCCAAGACCGATGGCGTCCTGAAGCAGATCGGCGATCTCACCAAGAATTTTGACGGCAGCGGCAAGCCCGCGATGCCGGCGTCCGAATGGAATACGCTGTGCCAGTCGCCGTTCCCGCTCATCGTCGGGGTCGCGACCAAGGCGCTCGACCAGTCGATCGCGCGGGCCGAGACCGTTCAGACCAAGGCGCTCACCAACCTCGTGGTGCAGTCGCTCGCCTTCCTGATCGCGCTCGCCGTGACGCTGGCCGGCGTGTACGTGGTGCGTAACCGCCTGATGCGTCCGGTGCGCGCCATCCTGGATGCGATCGCGCGGATCAGCGCCCGCGACTATGCGACGCCGGTGCCGCAATCCCGCTATCCCGACGAGTTCGGCACCATGGCCGCCGCGCTTGAAAGCCTGCGCGAGAGCGCGGCGACCGCCGAGCGTCTCGGTCAGGAGCGCGAATCGCAGCAGGCGCTGCAACTCGCCCGCTCCGGCACCGTGGATGAGGCCTGCCGCAGCTTTGACGACACCGTGCAGGCGGTGATCCACAGCGTCGCAGCGTCGGCGAAGGAGCTCGATGCCACCGCGACCGACGTGCGTACGCTGGTCTCGGAATCGAGCAGTCAGACCGCGGCGGTCTCCTCCGCCGCCGAGCAGGCCACCAATAATCTCGAGACCATCGCGGCCGCGACGGAAGAGCTCTCGGCCTCGGTCGGCGAGATCTCCGCGCAGGTGCAGTCGAGCGCACGCGAAGCGCGCGAGGCCGTGGCGCAGGCCGAGCAGACCAACGCCACCGTCGAGATCCTCGACCAGACCGCAAGCCGCATCAGCGAAGTCGTGAAGATGATCCACGCCATCGCCGGCCAGACCAATCTGCTCGCGCTCAACGCCACCATCGAGGCCGCGCGCGCGGGCGAGGCCGGCCGCGGCTTTGCCGTGGTCGCCGGCGAGGTCAAGAGTCTGGCGGCGCAGACCGCAACGGCGACGGAGGAAATCTCCCGCCAGGTCGAGGAGATCCAGGGCGCGACCGGTCAGGCCGTGACCGCGATCCGCTCCATCGGCGGCGCCATCAGCGGCATCGACGAGAAGATGACGGCGATCGCGGCGGCCGTGGAGCAGCAGCGCGCGGCCACCACCGAGATCTCGCGCAACTTCCAGCAGGCAGCCCAAGGCACCCGCGAGGTCACCGACACCATCGGCAGCGTCGCCAAGCTCAACCAGGAAACCGGCAACGCCGGCACGGTGCTGTCGGATTCCGTGAAGAAGATGTCGGCGGATGCCGATCGTCTCCGTGTCGCGGTCGAAGGCTTCCTCGGCGCGGTGAAGACCGCGTAACGTCGCTCTGTTCCTTCATCCCACGTCGCGCGGGCATTGCCGCCGGTCCGCGCGGCGGCTACATCTGTGCCGCCGCGCCAAGCGGCAACAGACGTAAGACACATCAGGGATGGAGAGTTCGATGCCGGTCACCCCACACAAGGCCCAGCGCCCCTATCGCGGGGTGTTCCCGGTCGCACCCACCATCTTCGACGAGCGCGGCGAGCTCGATCTCGAGGGCCAGCGCCGCTGCATCGATTTCATGATCGACGCCGGCTCGCACGGCCTCTGCATCCTCGCCAATTTCTCCGAGCAGTTCGTGCTCACCGATGCCGAGCGGGAAACTGTGATGCATGCGGTGCTGGAGCATGTCGCGGGCCGGGTTCCGGTCATCGTCACCACCACGCATTTCAGCTCGGCCGTGTGCGCGGCGCGCAGCAAGCAGGCGGAGGCCGCCGGTGCGGCGATGGTGATGGTGATGCCGCCCTATCACGGCGCGACCTTCCGCGTGCCCGAGAAAGGCATCGTCGAGTTCTTCAAGGTGCTCTCCGGCGCGATCAACATTCCGGTCATGATCCAGGATGCGCCGGTGGCGGGCACGCCGCTGTCGGTCGAGCTGCCGGCGCGGCTGGCGCGCGACTTCGCCAACATCCGCTATTTCAAGATCGAGGTGCCGGGCGCGGCGTCGAAGCTGCGCGGTCTGATCGAGGCGGGCGGTGCCGCGATCGAGGGACCGTGGGATGGCGAGGAGGCGATCACGCTGCTCGCCGATCTCGATGCCGGCGCCACCGGCGCGATGACCGGCGGCGGCTATCCCGACGGCATCCGCCAGATCATCGACCCCTATTTCGCCGGCAAGCGCGAGGAGGCGAAGGCCGCCTATGAGCGCTGGCTGCCGCTGATCAATTACGAGAACCGCCAATGCGGCCTGATCGCCTGCAAGGCGATGATGCAGGCCGGCGGCGTGATCAAGTCGGAAGCCGTGCGCCACCCGCTCCAGCCGCTGCACCCGGCAACGCGGGCGGGATTGCTGGAACTGGCGAAGGAGCGCGATGCACTGGCGCTGCGCTGGGGGAAGTAGGGAGCAGCGATACGACGAAGCTCCCGTAGGGTGGGCAAAGGCGCGTTAGCGCCGTGCCCACGATCTTTCTCCGTTGGCGGCTGGTGGTGGGCACGCTTGCGCTTTGCCCACCCTGCGGCGGCGGTGTTTGCCGCCGCGCGCCTTCACTCCATCCCGATCGTCGTCAGGTCCTGGAACCAGTGCTGCGCCTGAACGAACTGCTTCACCTTCGGCGACAGTGCATGCGGGTTGGTGTCGTGGACGACCCAGACCAGCACGGCGTCGTCGACGATCAGCGCATGCGCCTGCGCGATCAGATCGTCCTGCTTGGCGGTATCGAACGTCTGCTTGGCCTCGTTGATCAGAGCGTCGACCTTCGGGTTCTTGTAGCCGCCCCAGTTGACGCCGACCGGTGCGATCTGGTCGGAGGCGAAGAAGCGCACGATGGCGTAGAGCGGATCCGACGTGACATAGGCGATGTTGTTCGAGGTGATGCCGGCGTTCATCTCGTCGGCCGCGCCCTTGCGCCAATGCGCGTAGAGCGTCTCGAGCTCGACCACCTTGAAGTCGATGTCGATGCCGATCTCCTTGAAGCTCTGCTGCAGGAATTCGTTCATCGGCAGCGACAGCATCTGGCCGGTGCCGCCCTGCGCGATGATGAAGGTGGTCTTCAGCGGCTTGGCCTTGGAGTAGCCGGCTTCCTCGACCAGCTTCTTGGCGGCGGCGAGATCATATTTGATGTCGAAGGTCGGCTTGCCGAACCACGGGCTCGACGGGTCGACCTGGCCCTTGGCGGGCTTGGCGAGGCCATTCATCAGGCCGACGACTTCGTCGCGGTTGATCGCGAGATTGAGCGCCTTGCGCAGGCGGATGTCGGTCCAGGGCGAGCCCGGCAGCACGCTGAGATGATAGTTCCAGACATGCGGCGTGACGTTGTCGACGATCTTCATGCCGGCGGCCTTGAGCTGCGGAACGGCGTCCGGCGCCGGCGTCTCGATCAGATCGACCTGGCCGGCGAGCAGCGCATTGGTGCGCGTCAGCGCTTCCGGCATCGGCACCAGCACGATCTTGTCGGCCTTGGGAATGCGCTTCTTGTTCCAATAGTCAGGGTTCTTGGTGAGCTCGGCGAGCTCGCGCGGCACCAGCTTGGTCAGCTTGAAGGGGCCGGTGCCGGACGGCTGGCTCGCGAACTTGTCCCAATCCTTGCCGAGCTTTTCATATTGCGCCGGGCTCGACACCAGGAACCACAGCATCTGATAGGGGAAGAACGAGTCGACCGCCTTGGTGGTGATCTCCACCGTGAAGTCGTCGATCTTGGCGTAGCTCGCGACGGAGGGGAGGCGGGTCTTCACCTGCGCGCTCTGCCGCTTGTCGAATTGCGGCGCCTTGTCGTTGAGCACCTTGTCCAGATTCCAGATCACCGCGTCGGCGTTGAAGTCGCTGCCGTCGTGAAACTTCACGCCTTTGCGCAGAGTGAAGCGCCACTTGGTCTTGTCGTTGTCATCCACCTTCCATTCGGTGGCGAGGCCCGGCACCAGCTTGCCCGGCCGGTCGGCGACGTCCATCTCCCACGCCACCAGGGGATCGTAGATCGTGTAGGCCGTGAACTGATAGGCGCCGGCACCGCGATCGGGCTGGCCGGTCGTCAGCGGGATATCCGCCATCGAGATGCCATAGCGCACCACCGTTTCGGCGCGCGCCGAGATTGCGGAAACCGCCAGCGCAAGCACGGCGAGACAGGTCGTTAGTCGGATACGCATGGCCCAAAGCTCCCAGGAAAACTCAAGCAGAAATCGGGGCCAAACTTGCAAGCTTGATGCCAGAATAGGCAAAGCTGCTGCTTCGCCTCGATTTGATCACAAGGACTTGTCGTCGCAGGAGCAATTTGCAGAATAAGTTTCTCCTTGGCATAGCCATTGCATACGATTGCATCAAAATTAATCATCGAAAGCCGGAAAAGGACTGAGGCGATGCTTATGAAGATGACGACACGCGCGGCGCTGGTTGCTGCGCTGGCCCTGACGACTGCGGCGGCCTGGCCGCGCGTCGCGAGCGCAGAGACTGTACTGCGCATCGGCATGACGGCTGCCGATATTCCGCGCACGCTCGGCCAGCCCGATCAGGGCTTCGAAGGCAATCGCTTCACCGGCCTCACCATGTACGACGCGCTCACCGGCTGGGACCTGTCCTCCGCCGACAAGGCCAGCGTGGTGATCCCCGGCCTTGCCACCGAGTGGAAGGTCGACGATGCCGACAAGACCAAATGGACTTTCAAGTTGCGCCCCGGCGTCACCTTCCATGACGGCTCGCCGTTCAACGCCGATGCCGTGGTATGGAACGTCGACAAGGTGCTGAAGCAGGATGCGCCGCAGTTCGACGCCAGCCAGGTCGGCGTCACGGCCTCGCGCATGCCGACGCTGGTCTCGGCGAAGAAGATCGACGACATGACCGTCGAACTCACCACCAAGGAGCCCGACAGCTTCCTGCCGATCAACCTCACCAATTTGTTCATGGCGAGCCCGGCGAAGTGGCAGGCCTTCTACGACAAGGCCGAAGGCGCCGACGCCAAGGCGAAGTCGCAGGCCGCATGGACCGCGTTCGCCAAGGACGCCGCGGGCACCGGCCCGTGGAAGATGGTGGGCTTCACGCCGCGCGAGCGGCTCGAGCTGGTCAAGAACGCGAGCTACTGGAACAAAGATCGCGTGCCCAAGGTCGACAAGATGGTGCTCTTGCCGATGCCGGAGGCGAACGCGCGCACCGCGGCGCTGCTCTCCGGGCAGGTCGACTGGGTCGAGGCGCCGGCGCCCGATGCGCTGCCCGAGCTGAAGCAGCGCGGCTTCAAGCTCTACGCCAACGAGCAGCCGCATGTCTGGCCGTGGCAGTTCTCACGCATCGAAGGCTCGCCCTGGAACGACATCCGTGTGCGCAAGGCTGCAAATCTCTGCATCGATCGCGAAGGCCTCAAGGACGGATTGCTCGGCGGCCTGATGGTGCCCGCGACCGGCACGTTCGAGCCCGGCCATCCCTGGCGCGGAAAGCCGACCTTCGAGATCAAGTATGACAAGCCCGCCGCGCAGAAGCTGATGCAGGAAGCAGGCTTTGGTCCGGCCAAGAAGCTGACGGTCAAGGTCCAGACCTCGACGTCCGGCTCCGGCCAGATGCTGCCGCTGCCGATGAACGAGTATCTGCAGCAGGCGCTGGCCGAGTGCTATTTCGATGTGCAACTCGACGTCATCGAGTGGAACACGCTGTTCAGTGCCAACTGGCGCAAGGGCGCCAGCGATCCGTCGGCCCGCGGCTCCAACGCTATCAACGTCACCTATGCGGCGATGGACCCGTATTTCGCGCTGGTGCGCTTCCTGCAGTCGGGCATGGCGCCGCCGGTCTCGAACAATTGGGGCTTCATCAACAATCCCAAGTTCGACGAGCTGGTGAAGAAGGCGCGCCAGACCTTCGATCCCGCCGCGCGTGACGCCGCGCTCGCCGAGCTGCACGCGGCCTCCGTCGATGATGCCGCCTTCCTCTACGTCGCCCACGACGTCGGCCCGCGTGCGATGAGCCCGAAGGTCACAGGCGTGGTGCAGCCGAAGAGCTGGTTCATCGACTTCTCGCTGGTGTCGATGAAGTAATTCGCACCACAAACTCAGTGCACCCTCTCCCCTTGTGGGAGAGGGTGGCTTCGCAAAGCGAAGCCGGGTGAGGGGTCTCTCTCCGCGAGTGACCCTCTCCCTATTGAAATGACTGTACCCGCGGAAACAACCCCTCATCCGGCGCTTCGCGCCACCTTCTCCCACAAGGGGAGAAGGAAGAAAGAAGATCAGTGCTCGCCTACACCGCCAGACGCATCGTCTATGTCATCCCGATCGTCATCAGCGTCGCGCTGGTGTGCTTTCTGCTCGTGCACATCACACCGGGCGATCCGCTCGTCGCGGTGCTCCCGGCGGATGCCTCGCAGGAGCTCGCCGCCCAGCTTCGTGCCGCCTACGGCTTCGACCGCCCGCTGCCGGTGCAGTTCGGCCTGTGGCTGATGCGCGCGCTGCATGGCGATCTCGGCAATTCCATTGCGACGGGACGCCCCGTGCTCGCCGAAGTCATGCGCGCGGTCAGCAACACCGTCACGCTCGCGATCGCCGCAGCCATCATCGGCTTCACCATGGGCATCCTGCTCGGCCTGATCGCCGGCTATTTCCGCGAGACCTGGATCGACAAGGTCGCGACCTCCTTCGCCATCGCCGGCGTGTCGGTGCCGCATTACTGGCTCGGCATGGTGCTGGTCATCATCTTCTCGGTGCAGCTCAACTGGCTGCCCGCGGTCGGCGCCGGACCGAACGGCTCCAACTCCTGGGCCTGGGACTGGGCGCATTTGAAATATCTGGTGCTGCCGGCGATCACGACCTCGGTGATCCCGATGGGCATCGTCACCCGCACCGTGCGCGCGCTCACCGGCGATATCCTCTCGCAGGATTTCGTCGAGGCATTGCGCGCAAAGGGCCTGCATGAGCGCGGCGTGTTCCGTCACGTCATCAAGAACGCCGCGCCGACGGCGCTGGCGGTGATGGGGCTCCAGTTGGGTTATATGCTCGGCGGCTCCATCCTGATCGAGACCGTGTTCTCCTGGCCGGGCTCGGGCTTCCTACTCAACTCCGCGATCTTCCAGCGCGACCTGCCGCTGCTGCAGGGCACGATCCTGGTCCTGGCGCTGTTCTTCGTCTTCCTCAATCTGCTGGTCGACATCGCGCAAGCCGCGATCGATCCGCGCATCAAGCGGGGCTAGCCGATGAGCGAGCTTCCGTTGACCGCCGCCACCGATGCCGCGCTGCAGGCTGCGCCCGCGACCAAGGCGCGTGGCTATTGGGCGACCGTCGGCCGCCGCATCCGGCGTGACAAGGTCAGCATGGCCTGCGCGCTGGTGCTGCTGCTGATCTTCCTCTCCGCGATCTTCGCCCCGTGGCTCGGTCTCGAAGACCCCTACAAGGGCTCGATGATCCGCCGCCTCCGCCACATCGGCACCGTGGGCTATCCGCTCGGTACCGACGAGCTTGGCCGCGACATGCTGGCGCGGCTGGTCTATGGCGGCCGGCTGTCGCTGGTCATCGGCATCCTGCCCGTGATCCTCGCCTTCTGCTTCGGCACGTCGCTCGGCATCATCGCCGGCTATGTCGGCGGCAAGCTCAACACCGCGATCATGCGCACCGTGGACGTGTTCTACGCCTTCCCCTCGGTGCTGCTCGCGATCGCGATCTCCGGCGCGCTGGGAGCCGGCATCCTCAACTCCATCGTGGCGCTCACCATCGTGTTCGTGCCGCAGATCACCCGCGTTGCCGAAAGCGTCACCACCGGCGTGCGCAACATGGATTTCGTCGAGGCCGCGCGCGCCTCGGGCGCAGGTCCCTTCACCATCATGCGCGTGCACATTCTCGGCAACGTGCTGGGCGCGATCTTCGTCTATGCGACGAGTCTCATCTCGGTCTCGATGATCCTGGCCGCCGGTCTCTCCTTCCTCGGCCTCGGCACCAAGCCGCCGGAGCCGGAATGGGGCCTGATGCTGAACACCCTGCGCACCGCGATCTACGTCAATCCCTGGGTCGCCGCGCTGCCGGGCGCGATGATCTTTGCAGTGTCGATCTGCTTCAATCTGCTTTCGGACGGCCTGCGTAGCGCCATGGACATCAGGAACTAGCCATGAGCGAGACCAACACCTCTGTTGCAATGCTGGAGCAGGTCGAGGACGTCGGCGGCGTCGCGCAGCCGCTGCTCCAGGTCAATGGCCTGACAAAACACTTCCCGGTGCGCGGCGGGCTGTTCGCCGCGAAGCGAACCGTCCGTGCCGTCGACAATGTCTCGTTCTCCGTCGCGAAAGGAGAGACCGTCGGCATCGTCGGCGAGTCCGGTTGTGGCAAGTCCACCACCGCACGGCTGCTGATGCACCTGATGCCGCGTGACACCGGCGACATCATCTATGACGGCATGACCGTCGGCCAGTCGTTGTCGCTGCGCGAACTGCGCCGCGGCATGCAGATGGTGTTCCAGGATTCCTACGCCTCGCTCAATCCGCGCCTGACCATCGAGGAATCGATCGCGTTCGGCCCGAAGGTCCACGGCATGGCCGACGGCACGGCGCGGGCGCTGGCGCGCGAGCTGCTCGGCAAGGTCGGCCTGCGGCCTGAAAATTTCGCCAATCGCTATCCGCACGAGATCTCGGGCGGCCAGCGCCAGCGTGTCAACATCGCGCGTGCACTGGCGCTGTCGCCACGTCTGGTGATCCTGGACGAAGCCGTCTCCGCGCTCGACAAATCGGTCGAGGCGCAGGTGCTCAATCTGCTCGCCGATCTCAAGCGCGAGTTCGGGCTGACCTATCTCTTCATCAGCCACGACCTCAACGTCGTCCGCTACATCTCCGACCGCGTGCTGGTGATGTATCTCGGCGAGGTCGTCGAGCTCGGTCCGGTCGATCAGGTCTGGGACACCCCGGCGCATCCCTATACGCGCGCGCTACTGGCTGCGATGCCGTCCTCCGATCCGGATCGTCGCACCGAGAAGCCGCCGATCACGGGCGATCCGCCCAATCCGATCGATCCGCCCTCGGGCTGCCGCTTCCACACCCGTTGTCCGTTTGCGGAGCCGCTCTGCGCAAATGCGACACCAAAGCTCACCGCGCTCGATAAGATGGGCCACGAGGCCGCGTGCTATATGGCGATTCCGGGTTCAGGCCATAGCCGCGCGCCCGCAGAGGAAACAGCATGACAAGACCGACTCCGAAAGAGATCAAGCCGATCGCGCAAGTCGCGGGCGTTCCCGTGGACGACGAGATCGCGGCGCGCATCTCCAACTCCATCGGGCCTGCCTTCGAAGGCTTCGAGGCCATCGCCGGCACGCTGCCGTTCGACCTCGAGCCGGCGCTCTATCCGGTCGCGCAGACGCAGAAGGTGTCGAAATGAGCACCGAGCCTGCATTGATGACGCTTACCGAGGTCGCGCGCGCGATCGCGATGAAGCAGGTGTCCTCGCATGAGGTGACGCGCGCGCTGTTGCACCGCATCGCGCAATGGCAGCCGCATCTCAACGCCTTCATGTTGATCGAAGCCGAGGCGGCGCTGAAAGCTGCCGAGGCCGCCGACGCCGAGCTCGCCAAGGGTAACGTCCGGGGGCCGCTGCACGGCGTGCCGCTGGCGCACAAGGACATGTATTACGATGCCGGCAAGGTCTCGACCTGCGGCTCGCTGATCCGCCGCGATTTCGTGCCGACCGTCACTTCGACCGCGCTGCAGCGGCTGAAGGATGCCGGCCAGGTCCGCCTCGGCACGCTGCATCTGGCCGAATTCGCTTACGGCCCGACCGGGCACAACGCCCATTACGGTCCGGTGCGCAATCCCTGGAACGTCGCGCACATCACCGGCGGCTCGTCCTCGGGCTCCGGCTCGGCGGTCGCCGCGCGCCTGACCTTTGCCGCGCTCGGCTCGGACACCGGCGGCTCGATCCGCATGCCCGCGCATTTCTGCGGCGTCACGGGATTGAAGACCACGGTGGGCCGGGTCAGCCGCGCCGGCGCGATGCCGCTGTCGCAATCGCTCGACACGGTCGGCCCGCTGGCGCGGACTGCCGAGGATTGCGCGCTGCTGCTGGCGCTGATGGCCGGCGCGGACCCCGCGGATTCCACCTGCAGTCACGAGCCGCTGTCCGATTATGTCGGCGCCACCAAGGGCTCGCTGAAGGGCCTGAAGATCGGCGTGCCCTCGTCCTTCTATGTCGACGATCTCGACAGCGAAGTCGCCCGTGTGCTGGACGAGACCATCGCGGTGCTCAAGCGGGAGGGCGCCGACATCGTCACGGTCGAGCTGCCGGACCAGCGGCAATTGTCCTCGGCAAGCCAGCTCGTGCTCGCGGCGGAAGCTGCCGCCTTCCACAAGCGCTGGATGATCGAGCGTCCACAGGATTATGGCCCGCAGGTCCTGATGCGGCTGCAGAACGGTCTTGCCGTTCCCGCCATCACTTATCTCGAAGCGATGCGCTGGCGCGGTCCCGCGCTTGCCGCGCACAATGCTGCGACCGCCGGCGTCGACGCGATCATCGCGCCGGCCTCACCGGTGCCGGCGCCGACGATCGAGGAGAGCGATGTCGGCGGCGGCCCGAATGCGCCGGCCATGGTGCAGCGCCTGACGCTGTTCACCCGTCCGGTGAATTTCCTGGGCCTGCCGTCGCTCACCGTGCCCTCGGGCTTCACCAGGAGCGGCCTGCCGGTCGGCATGCAGCTGATCGGCCGCTCCTTCGATGAAGCGACTTTGCTTACCATCGGCGCCGCCTTCCAGCGCGTCACCGACTATCACGATCGATTGCCGAAACTGCCGTCATGACAAAGCTCGTCGAGATCTCAGGCCTCAACATCCGCTTCACCGGAGAGCGCACGGTCTATGCCGTGAACGATCTCAATCTCTCGCTCGGTGACGGCGAGGTGCTGGGCCTGCTCGGCGAGTCCGGTTCGGGCAAGAGCGTGACCCTGCGCGCGCTGATGCGGCTGTTGCCGAAGAAGCGCACGCAGATCACCGGCAAGGTCAATGTCATGGGCCGCGACGTGCTCGCGATGAACGACGAAGAGCTGTCGTCGTTCCGCGGCCAGACCGTCTCGATGATCTTTCAGGAGCCCGCGCTCGCGCTCGATCCGGTCTACACGATCGGCGCGCAGATCGCCGAGAGCGTGGTGCGTCACGAAGGCAAGAGCTTCGCGGAAGGGCGTGCGCGCGCGCTCGAAATGCTCGAGGTGGTGCGTATTCCCTCGGCCAAGCGGCGGCTCGATGCCTATCCGCACGAGATGTCCGGCGGCATGCGCCAGCGCGCGATGATCGCGCTCGCGCTGGCCTGCCGTCCAAAAATCCTGCTGGCGGACGAGCCGACCACCGCGCTCGATGCCACCGTGCAGATCCAGATCCTCTTGCTGCTGCGCGAGCTTCAGCGCGAGTTCGGCATGTCCGTCATCTTCGTCACCCACGACATCGGTGTCGCGATCGAGATCTGCGACCGCGTCGCGGTGATGTATGCCGGCCAGATCGTGGAGCAGGGCACGCTTCGCGACATCGTCCGCACCCCGGTGCACCCCTACGCCAAAGGCCTGCTCGCCTCCACCATCCACGGGGCCCAGCGCGGCCAGCGGCTGGAGACCATCCCCGGCACCCCGCCCTCGCTGGCCGAAAAGCCCCATAACTGCTCCTTCGCCCCCCGCTGCAAGCTCGCCGAGCCGCGCTGCCTGGAGCAATTGCCTGCCAATGTGGAGGTCGGCCCGGGCCGGGCGGCAAGGTGCGTGCTGGCCGAGCCGGTGGCCGCGACGTAGCACTTCCGCGATTCAGCGCAGCCATCGCCTCATGCACACTGCGCTCCCTCCCCCCTTGCGGGTGTTCAGACCGGGGAGATAGTGGACGGGTGTTCGGAGACATCGTGGACACTTTCGACAGCTCAGTAAGGAGGTTGTCGGATGCCGTTCCACGAGGTGTCCCGGATGGACGCGAGATTGGAGTT
>NZ_DASYWN010000044.1:0-271057 GCF_035935975.1 Bradyrhizobium sp. | reverse complement strand
TCCGCCCTGCCCTCAACTCTCGCGCCCGACGCTGCCGCGTCCACCGCAACCCGGCTCGCGCATCGTGACGACAACATGATCGCCCCTCAAGGATGAGCCGGGATGGGCGATACATACGACAAATCCGAATTTCGGTAAAGCGGAATATTTTTGTCAGATCGGATTGACAACGTGCGGAGTGTTTTGCCCGTCGGGCAATATCTCGTAGCCCGGATGAGCGAAGCGACATCCGGGGTCTTGCCACAAGCGACGGCGGTCCCGGGTATCGCTACGCTCACCCGGGCTACGAAAAATACCCGCATTCCCTTGTATGCATTATCCCAGTTGCCATTGCCGGGCAGTTCGCTTTACATGCCGCCAACCCGCCCTCGGGCCACGGCCGGGGCGCAAAAAATCACATGACATTCCAGGGGACGAAACATGGCGCGTAACGTATTGATTCTTGGGGCTTCCTACGGCTCCCTGCTGGGCACCAAGCTGCTGATGGCGGGGCACAACGTGACCCTGGTCTGCCGCGCCAAGACGGCCGAGCTGATCAATCGCGACGGTACCGAGGTCCGCATCAAATTACGCGACGAGGCGGGACACCGGGCGATCTTCTCGCGCGACCTCCCCGGCAAGCTCGACGCCGTGACGCCGCAGAATGTCGACCTCTCCCGCTACGATCTGGTCGGCCTTGCGATGCAGGAGCCGCAATACACCAATCACACCGTCCGCATGCTGATGGTGAAGATCGCCGCGGCGAAGCTGCCGTGCCTGTCGATCATGAACATGCCGCCGCTGCCATATCTGAAGCGGATCCCGGCGCTCGCCGACATGGACCTCGAGGAGGCCTACACCAATGCGCAGGTGTGGGAGCGGTTCGAGCCTGGCCTGGTGACGCTGTGCTCGCCCGATCCGCAGGCCTTCCGTCCGCCGGAAGAGGCCGCGAACGTGCTGCATGTCGGCCTGCCCACGAATTTCAAGGCCTCGGCCTTCGCCGACGAAAAGCACAACAAGGTGCTGCGCGAGCTTGAGGCCGACATCGACGCGGTGACGCTCGACGGCAAGGACGTGCCGGTGAAGCTGAAAGTGTTCGATTCCCTGTTCGTGCCGCTGGCGAAATGGTCGATGCTGCTCACCGGCAATTACCGCTGCATCACTCCGAACGAGCCGCAATCGATCCGCGACGCCGTGCACGGCGATCTCAAGCGCTCGCAGACGATCTACGACCATGTCGACGCCATCGCCCGCCGGCTCGGCGCCGATCCGCAGGACCAGGTGCCGTTCGAGAAATATGCCAAGGCCGCCGAAAGCCTGCTCAAGCCGTCGTCGGCCGCGCGCGCGGTGGCGAGCGGCGCGCCCTTCATCGAGCGCGTCGACCTGCTGGTGAAGCTGATCTCGCATCAGCTCGGCACGCCGAACGGCGAGATCGATCGCACGGTCGACACCGTCGACCAGAAGCTCAACGAGAAGATCGTGCAGGGCGGCTCGGGCGCGCAGTAGCGCTTCCCGTAGCCCTTCCCGTTCCGATGGAATCGGAACGGGACTCTCGATTCTTGTTTTGACCGGGATGCCGCTCACGACGGGACCGAGGGCAGGCCATCTGCGTCATGCGGCTACGCTTGCCGGCATCAATGAGAGTGTCCGCCGCCGCCGGAATCGCCGGCATGATCGCCGCCGCCGTGATCCGTGCCGGCGCCATGACCGCCCGATCCGGAGGCGCCGGCAAAGAAGCCCCAACGTTCGGCATCCAGCACCATCGACGTGTAGAGCGCTCTCGCCGCGCCATATTCGGGGTCCGAGGGCGCGAGCTCGTGGAGCCTGGCTCTCAGCTCGGCGATGTCTCTCAACCGCGCCCGTTTGTTGAAGAGCCAGTAGATGCCCATGCCGAGCGTCATCAGGGCGACGACGCCGAACACCATGACCGTGATCTTGGCAGGACTGGCGAGCATGCTCATCATGATCCGCGTCTCCTGGCGCCTTGCCGGCGGCGGTCGGCGACAACTAGCGCATCGCCGTAAAGACATCGGCAATTTTCGACTGAAATTCTGATGAAAGCTACCTGAGCGCGAATCCTGTCCGGGCTACGTTCATCACCTCGCATCAGCGCGTTCCCGCTGTAGCTCACGCACAACCGTCGGTCATCACGTCGCCTTCACGCAATCGTGTCGTTCCCGCGCACGGAGAGCGCAGGCGTCGCGCATCTCATGACTGCGTGAGTAAAGCGGGTCACTCATCGCCTTTCCAGGCTGCGCGGCGCTGAAACGACCTTGTTTGACGGCGAATCTGCCGTCCCAGGCGAAGCTCCCGGTTGCCGACGCCGAACGAGCATCGCGGATCCGGGCGCGCGATCCTGCATTTTCCGCAAGCCCGCATGCGTGCATGCCGGGCTCCGCTCGTTGTCTGGCAAAAATGAGAGAGATAGCTTTCCGGGTAAGCCATCATGCAATCCCGGCATTCGGGAGCGAATGCCAACAACAAGAACAAGAAAATGGATCAGGCGATGCTCAGCGTTGTGCGTGCGGTCGAGGCCGGCGCGACGACGATCAAGGGAGTGATCGACGCCACCCGACTGTCACGCCTCAAGATCGAACGTGCGTTGAACGCACTCGAGAAGCAGAAGCTGCTGATCCGCGACGGCCAGGGCTTTCGCGCGACCGGCCTGCCGAAGGCTGCGCCGCTGCCCCGGCAATGCGGATCGTGCAATGCCTGCTGTGACATTCTCGAAGTCGCAGCCGTCGACAAGCCGACCAACCAGCTCTGCAAGCACTGGCAGACCGGGACCGGGTGCGCGATCTACGAGCGCCGTCCGCAGATGTGCCGGTCGTTCGTCTGCGCCTGGCTGCAGGGCCATCTCGACGACGACTGGTTCCCCGCAAAGTCGGGCATCATCGTTCATTTCAGCCAGGATGCGGTGAACGTGACGGTCGATGACCACTGTCCCGATCGCTGGCGCGAGGAACCGTATTTCAGCAAGCTCGCCGAATGGTCGTTGAACGGGATCAGGCGAATCGGCAATCGCGGCTACGCGACCCTCGTCGTCTCCGGCCCCGACCGGTTCATGCTGCTCGGACGTACCATCGTTCCCGAGCCGACATTGTTCGGCACGGCATTCCTGCCGCTGGCCGCCGACACGTTCCGGTTCTGGCGGGCGAATTCGGCGGAGCATTTGCAGAGGCTGCAGGCGCGCATCGCCGAGATCGAGCGGATCAGCCGGGAATTCGGCTCCTGCGCGATCCCCGAGAATGAGGACGACGATCCGCAGGCGCCCTATCGGCCCGCACTTCTACGGCTGTCCGGTCACGCCTGAACTCCGCCGTGGGCAACACGGCATGATTCGTGCCGCAACGCTCGACGCACCCCGTTCGGATTGGTAAGCCCCTGTCCGCGAATGACGGGGACTTGAGTCGGGGCATGACGGTTGCGATCGAGATGGGGCTGACCACGGCAGGCGCCGCGGCCGCCATGGACCTCGAGGAACTCCTCGCGACCCGTCTCCTGGTGCAGGGCAATTCGGGGTCCGGCAAGTCGCATCTCCTCAGGCGGCTGCTGGAACAGAGCGCGCCCTGGGTGCAGCAGGCCATCATCGACCCCGAAGGCGATTTCGTCACCTTGGCCGAGCGGTTCGGCCATCTGGTGATCGAGGCCGAGGATCACACCGAGCGCGGCCTGCAGGTCGCCGGCGAGCGCGCGCGGCTGCATCGCGTCTCCACGGTGCTCAATCTCGAAGGGCTCGATGCCGAGAACCAGATGCGGCGCGCCGCGGCGTTTCTCGGCGGGATGTTCGACGTCGATCGCGACCATTGGTACCCGATGCTGGTGGTCGTGGACGAGGCGCAGCTGTTCGCGCCGGCGGTTGCCGGCGAAGTCTCGGACGAGGCGCGGAAACTATCGCTCGGCGCCATGACCAATCTGATGTGCCGCGGCCGCAAGCGCGGGCTCGCCGGCATCATAGCGACCCAGCGCCTGGCAAAGCTCGCCAAGAACGTCGCGGCGGAAGCCTCGAACTTCCTGATGGGCCGCACCTTCCTCGACATCGACATGGCGCGCGCCGCCGATCTGCTCGGCATGGAGCGGCGGCAGGCCGAAGCCTTTCGCGATCTCGAGCGCGGCCAGTTCATGGCGCTGGGACCTGCGCTGTCGCGGCGTCCGCTGCGCCTCAACATCGGCCCGACCGACACCTCGCCGCGCAATTCGACGCCGCGGCTGATGCCGCTGCCTGAGGCGACGCTGGAGGATGCACGCGCCGTCATCCTCGCCGCGCCGCCGCCCGATGCCAGCCGGCCGCAGCGCCGGCCCGCGCCTGACCTGCTCGAACAGCTCCGCGCCGCGAAGGCTGCCGCCACACCGGAGATCCGCCCCGAGGCGGTCGAGGTGCCGGTCAGCGCGGAGGAGCTTGCGGAACGGCGCGAGCGCGTCGATCGCACCTTGCGCGCCGTGCTGGCCGAGCCCGATGCCGGTTTCCGCGCCATCGGCGTGCTCTATCAGGAATTCGTGGTCCGCTGCCGCATCGAGGGGCTCGGCGCGGCAGTGCCCGACCTCAACGACTTCCGCCGCATGCTGACGCATGCGCGCGCCGGCGTCCGCACGGATCTGGCCGATGACGACGCCTGGCAGGAGGTGTCGCTGCGCGCCTCGATCCTGCCCGACGACATGCAGGGCGTGTTCATGATGATCGCCCGCGCGGCCAAGGAAGGCTGGCCCTGCCCCGGCGATGCCGCGATCGCGCGCGCCTACGGCTCGCATTCGCTGCGCCGCGCGCAGCGGCTGCTCGGCTATATGGAGGAGCAAGGCCTGATCGTGGTCCAGCTCGACGGCGGCGGCCGCCGGTTCGTGACGCTGGTGGAGCTGGCCTGGGCCACGGCGCCGGGCGATCCCAATGGCGACGACCTGCCGGCCGAGCAGGTCGCGAGCGCGGCCTCGCTCTGATCCCGGGGGCTTAGGCCCGTCGCGCCAGTTCGGCCGCGTGCATGTCCGGTGCACGCCGATCGTCCGCGAACATGCGATGATAGAGCGCGATCGAGACCAGCCAGGCGATCACGAACAGCGCGATCACGGCGATGCCGACATGGGCGAGCGACTCGTTGAGGCCGTCCACCAGCGTCCACACGCCGCCGGTCAGTCCAAGCCGCTCGGCAATCAGGCCAAGCGCCTCGATGCCGCCGATCAGCAGCGCCACCGCGACGGAGGCGCCAGTGATCGTCAGGTTATACCAGAGCTTTCGCAGGGGATCGACGAAGGCCCAGCGATAGGCGCTGACCATCAGCGTGGAATCGGCGGTGTCGACCAGCGCCATGCCGGACGCGAACAGCGCGGGGAAGACCAGGACGTCGACAAGCGAAGCGCCGCGCGCGGCTTCGCTGGCGGAGATGCTGAGCAGGCCGATCTCGGTCGCGGTGTCGAAGCCGAGGCCGAACAGGAAGCCGAGCGGATACATGTGCCAGGGCTTCGTCACCAGGCGAAACATCGGGCCGAGCAAGCGCGCGAGGACACCGCGATGGGCGAGCAGCTTGTCGAGGCCTTCGGCATCGTGAACGCCCTGTTCGCGCGCGGCACGAAACGTCCGCCAGAGGCCAACGAAAATGGCGAGGTTGATGGCCGCGATCGCGAGCAGGAACAATGCCGACACCGAGGTGCCGATCAGGCTGCCGATCTCCTTGAGCAGGCTGTCGCCGCCAAGGCTGACCACGCCGAACGCGAGCAGCGTGGTCGCGACGACGACGATTGTGGAATGGCCGAGCGCGAAATAAAGGCCGGCGCTGTGCGGCGCATCGCCCGCGTGCATCAGCTTGCGTACGGTGTTGTCGATGGCGGCGATGTGGTCGGCATCGACGGCGTGGCGGAGGCCGAACACCCAGGCCAGCAGCGCGGTCGCCATCACCGTCGGACGGTCGCCGAACGCCGCGAAGGCCCAGGCCCATGCGGCGATGTTGGCGGCAATGAGCCCGCCAAACAGCAGCACCACACCGGGCTCGACCGCCCGCAAAGACCATCTCGTCACGACAACCATTCCGTCCGCTGCACGCCCCATCGCGACAGCGGTATGACCTTTTCATAAGATGGTCATACTGACCAGTGCAATTCGGCAAGGCGGCTTTGCGTGGCGCCCGCGTCCTACGCCGCCTCGGAACCGCCGAGATAGGCATCCCGCACGCGGGGGTCGTCTTTCAGCTCGCGGGCCGGGCCTGACAGCACGATCTTGCCGGTCTGGAGCACATAGGCCTCGTGGGCGATCTCGAGCGCGAGGCTGGCGTTCTGCTCGACCATGAAGACGGACACGCCCTCCTGGTTGATGGTGCGGATCAGCTCCAGCACGCGGTCGACATAGAGCGGCGACAGGCCCATGGTCGGCTCGTCCATCACGATCATCCTGGGACGGCTCATCAGCGCGCGCGCCATTGCGACCATCTGCTGCTCGCCACCGGAGAGCGAGCCAGCACGCTGCGACAGCCGCTGGCCGAGCTTCGGGAATAGCGTGAGCATCTTGTCGAGGTCCTGCGCCACCGCGTCGCGGTCGTTGCGCACGAAGGCGCCCATCAGGATGTTTTCCCGCACGCTCATGTCCGCGAACAGCCGCCGCGCCTCCGGCACCGAGGCGATGCCGCGGCGGACGATCTGCGGCGTGGAGAGACCGATCAGCGAAGCGCCGTCGAAGGTCACGTCGCCCGAGCGCGGTTTCACCAGGCCCAGAATGATCTTCATCGTCGTCGACTTGCCGCTGGCATTGCCGCCGAGCAGGCAGACGATGTGGCCGCGCGCGACCGTGATCGACAGGTCAAAATGGACCTGAGCCTGGCCGTAGAAGGTGTTGACGTTCGACAACGCCAGCAGTGCTTCGGGTGCGCTCGCCGTCATGCCGCGCTCTCCTGCTCCGCCGTCCCCGTCAGGCCATGGCCGAGATAGGCCTCGATCACCTTGGGATCGGTGCGCACCGTTTCGCCCGGGCCTTCCGCGATCTTCTTGCCCTCGTCCATGACGATGACGCGGTCGGACAGACGCATCACCATCTCCAGCTTGTGCTCGATCAGAAGGATGGTCAGCCCTTCGGCCTTGAGTTCGGCGACGAGCGCCTGCATCTCCGCGGTTTCGGTCGGGTTCATACCGGCGGTCGGCTCGTCGAGCAGCAACAAGCGCGGCTTGAGCGCGAGCGCACGCGCGATCTCGACGCGGCGGCGGTTGGCGTAAGAGAGAGAATAGGCGGGCTGGTCGATGCGCGGCAGCAGCCGCTCGCCGAAGCGGGCGAGGATGGCCTTCACCTCCTCGCGCAACCGCTCTTCCTCTGCCTTGACGCTCGAAGGGCGCAACAGTGCCAGGCCCAGCTCCAGCAGCGGGCCGATCACCGGCACCGCCGGCTTCACGGCGCGTAAGCGCGTATGGGCGCCGATCAACACGTTGTCCATAACGCCGAGATTGCCGAAGACACGGCCGAGCTGGAAGGTGCGCGCGATGCCCTGGCCTGCGAGCCGCTCCGGCGACAGGCCCGTAATGTCCTGGCCTTCGAACTGGACAAGGCCGGCATCGGGACGGTCGAGCCCGGTCACGAGGTTGAACAGCGTGGTCTTGCCGGCGCCGTTCGGGCCGATGATACTGATCAACTCGCCCTTGGCGAGGTCGAGATCGATGGCGTCCACGGCGGTGAGGCCGCCGAAGCGGCGCGTCAGTCCGCGCAGGGACAGCATGGGAGCCTGCTCCGCCATCACATCGTCCCCAACAGGCCCTGCGGCCTGAACCGCACCAGCAGCAGCAGCACGATGCCGTAGATCAGGATGCGATACTCCGCCGCGATCCGGAACACCTCCGGCAAGCCCACCAGCGCGACCGCTCCGAGGATGGCGCCGACGACATTGCCGAGGCCGCCGAGAATGACGACCGTCAGCGCCAGAATGGATTGCTGCGTGTTGAAGGTCTCGTGGTTGATGTAGGAATAAAGATGCGCGGCGATACCGCCGCTGACGCCGGCGGCAAAACCGCCGAAGATGAAGGCGAGCGATTTGTAGCGGTTGAGGCTGAGGCCATAGGCGCGGGCGGCGATGTCGTCGTCGCGGATGGCGCGAAAGCTGCGGCCGAGATGCGAGCCGAGCAGCCGGCCCTGCAGCAGCGCGAGCACCACCATCACGACAAAGCTGAACCAGTAGATTGCATTCGGACTGATGAGATCGTAGCCGAACAGCGACAGCGGCGGGATGCCTGAGATGCCGATGGGACCGCGCGTGACGCTCTCCCAGTTCAGGATCACCAGCGACACGATCTCGCCAATCGCGAGCGTGGCGATCGAGACGTAATGCCCGCGCAGACGGAACGACGGCGAGATCAGCAGCGTGCCGAGCGCGGCGCTCATCAGGCCGCCGGCGATGATGGCGAGGCCGACCGGGACGTTGAGCGTCAGCGACAACAGCGCCGACGTGTAGGCACCGATCGCGAGCAGTGCGGCGTGCCCGAGCGAGACCTGCCCCATCGTGCCCGCCACCAGTGTCAGGCTCAGCGCGAGCATGCCGAGCAGCCAGGCGTTGATCAGGGTCTGCAGCACATAGAAGGACACCGGGAAGAACGGCAGGACCGCGAAGATCGCGGCCGCAGCCAGCAACGCCCAGCGCGGAATGCGCACGGGGCGGCTCGGCGCGATGAAGGTGCCGGTCAGCGGCTCGGGCGGCGCCTGCCGCGCGCTGGCGAACAGGCCGTTGGGCCGCAGCACCAGCACGACGACCAGCAGCAGGAACGCGAACAAATTGCGATAGCTGGTGCCGAACACGGCGACGCCGTAGCTCTCGACCAGTCCAAGCAAGAGGCTGCCGATGACAGCACCGGGCACGTTGCCGGCACCGCCGACGACTTCGGCGACGACGCCCTTCAGCGTCGCCTGCAGGCTCATCGCGGTGTCGATCTGGTTGTAGTACATGCCGACCAGCATGCCGGAGACGCCGCCGAGCGCGGCGGCAATGCCGAACACCGCCTGATTGACGCGGTTGACGTCGACGCCCATCTGCATCGCGGCGTCGCGATCCTGCGAGGCCGCACGCACCGCCCAGCCGAGCTTGGAGTAGCGCAGGAACACGAACAGCAACAGCGCGCTGGTGAGACCGACGCCGGCAATCAGCAGATCGAGCGGGCCGATAGTGCCGCCGCCGACCTGGAAGCGCACGTCCGGCAACTGGCTCGGCAGCGCGCGCGGATTGGGCGAGAAGGTCAGCATCACCAGCTGGTCGAGCACGAAGCTGATGCCGATGGTGGCGAGCAACGGCGCGATGCGCACCGAGTTCTGCAGCGGCCGCAGGCCGAACCGCTCGATGATCAGCCCGACGATCGCAGCGGCAGCCGCAACCACGATGATGGTCAGCGGCAGCGGCGTATGCAGCTGCACCACCGCGACCCAGCCGATATAGGCGCCGACCAGGTAGATCGAGCCCTGCGCGAAGTTGATCAGCCGGCTGACGCCGAAGATCAGCGCGAGCCCGACCGCAACGAGGGCGTAGACATTGCCGACGATCAGCCCGTTGATCGTGTAGTCGAGCCAGGAAGACACGAAGGGTTCCTAATGAAGGGAGAAGGGCCGGAGCCATAAAGCGCGATAGGATTATCGCGCTTTAGTTTGTTTTTACGCATGATCTTTCCGGAAAACCGCTTCGCACTTTTCCGGATCATGCTGTGGCTCCGGCCGAGAGGTCAGGTCGGCTTGCCGTCCCAGAGCGCGAACTGGCCCTTGCGCACGACCAGCTCCGCGTTCATGGCGCCCTTGACGCGGCGGGTGGCGACGTCGAACGTCGCGGCGCCGAAGATCACGCTCGGGACGTCCTTGACCTTGGTGAAGGCATCGCGGATCGACTTGCGATCGGTGCCGCCGATCCTCACCACCGCCGCCGCCATGTTCATGGCGTCATAGGCGTAGGCGTTGAAGGCGTCGGGCTCGAGCCCGTTGTACTTCTTCTTGAAGCCGGCGATGAATTTCTGCACCTCGGGCCGCGGATCTTCCGGGAAATACCGCGTGCCGACATGGACGTCCTCGACGGCCTCGCCGCCCAGCTCCAGGAATTTCGGCGAGTAGACCGAGCTCGCCGCGCAGATCACCTGCTTGAGTCCGACCTGGCGCGCCTGGCGCGCGATCAGCGCGCCGTCGGAATAATAGGAGATCAGGATCAGGCCATCCGGACTGGCGTCGCGCACGCGCACCAGCGTCGAGCGGAAGTCGCGCTCCTCGGCGATATAGCCCTCGGTGACCGCGATCTCCGCGCCGTATTCCTTGGCGGCGTTGACGAAATAATCGCGGCTGGTGCGGCCCCAATCGGTGTTGAGGTGCAGCACCGCGAGCTTCTTCAGGCCGAGGCGCCTCACGGCATAGGACGCCAGCAGCGGCTGCTCGTCGGCCTGGCTGACCGAGGTGCTCCACATGAAGTCGCCGCCCTTGGTGAAATCAGGATGCGAATTGGTGAAGCCGAACTGCACGAGGCCCGCGCGCTGATAGATCGGCGAGGCCGCCATCGAGGCCGGGCTGGAGAAGTCGCCGAGCTCCAGCACGATGCTGGGATTGGAGACGAATTTCTGCGCGATCGCCACCGACTGGCGCGGGTCGCTCTGGCTGTCCTCGAATTGATAGGCGAGCTTGCGGCCGTTGATGCCGCCGGCCGCCTGGATTTCGTCGAGCGCGAGGTCAAAGCCCTGCTTCCACTGCGTGCCGTATTGCGCGTTCGGCCCGGTCAGGGGACCGCTGACGCCGAGCAGGACCGGCTCGGAGGATTGCGCAAGGGCACTGCGCGAGAACGCTGCACCCGCCATCATGGCGGCGAGCGAGCCCTTGACCAGGGTACGACGATCGATGTTGCTCATGCACGGCTCCATCCACTTCAGTTGATACAAGCAGCAATTCTTGTGCCGGTGAGACTGCCTATTTCGAGGGCTCACCGAGCGACAGCATCAGCCGGTTCGCCCAGTTGAAGAACGAGGCGCCGTTGATGACGTCGACGATCTCGGCATCATCGAGGCCAGTGCGGCGCAGCTCGGCGATGTGCTCAGGACCGAACGCGATCGGCGTTGCGGCCAGCGCCACCGAGGCCTTGACCACGGCATTCCAGCGCTCGCCGAGATCGGCCTTGATGCCTTCGTCGAGCAGCTTCTGCACGTCGTCGCGCCGCTTGGAATAGGTGCTGGCGAAGCGCGCATGCACCGAAGCGCAATAGATGCAGCCGTTGTAGCGCGAGGTCGCGGCGGCCGCGAGCTCACGCTCGGCGCGCGGCAGGCCGTCGGCGACGTTGTAGAAGATGTCCTTGTCGGTCTTGGTGCGGGCTTCCAGCACCTCGGGATCGCGTACCAGCAGGCGGAAATATTCCGACTTGGCGCGGGCGCGATCGACGAGGCCATTGAAATGCCGCTCGGTCAGCTCGGCCTCGGGCAGCGGATCGATCCAGGAGACCCAGCCGAGCTCATCCTGGGTGAAGACGACGGGCGGATTGACGGTGGCGCTCATGATGCGGCCTCCTCTCATGCGTTCGCGGCGGCGAGCGTGCGCAAGCCGCTGACGACGCGCACCTGAAACGACAGGAACGCGACGAGTTGGGAGAAGGTGACGATGCCGGTGTTCGACCAGCCGGCGGCCAGCAGCGCCTTCATGTCGGTGGACGCCGCATCGCGCGGCCGGAACACCAGCAGATGCGCATGCTCAAGGGCTGCGACGAGCTTGGCACCGAGGACGGACTTGCTCGCCGCACTCACGCGATAGATCAGCCCGGCCGTGTTCTCGACCGACAGCGGGCCGGCCGGGAATGAGCCATACGGACCCGAGGTCCTGCCCCGCGCGATCTCGGCGTCGATCGCTTCGAGCAGAGCCGCGCCACCCGCACTCGCCGCGAGCTTGTCCCGATAGAAGGTCGCAACGGGGGACTCGCCATGCAGCCCGGTCACGAACGCCGCGACCGCGGCTCGCTCCGGAAGCGAGAAGTCGCTGGCGTCGATCGGCTCGAACAAGGAGAGATAGCTTTTCTGCGCATTCTCGCGCGCTTGCAGGCGCCGCGCGCGAATGGCGTCAAGAGCCGAGCCCGGTTCGATGCCGGCGAGCGTGTCGATGATATCTTCTGTTGCCATCATTCAGCCTCGTGCACATTCATTCCGGCTAGCCTGCGAGCGCCACGGCGGGCGCCGTCCGGGTCCAGCCCAGCGCCGGCGCGACCTTCTCCGCGACCAGCTCGATCGAGCGCAGGACGTGAGGATGCGGCGCATCGACCGAATGCACCTGGAAGACGAGATCGGTGATCCGCTCCAGCGTGGCATCGGTGCGGAGCGAGGCGATGACCTCGTCGGCCCCGCCGACATGGGTGTCGAAGGCCTTGATCATCTCCTCCAGCGTCTCGCCCGGGGGCAGGTGGCCGCCCTTCATGAATTGCGGCAGCGCGCGGCGCAGGCCAATGTCGGCAAGGCGCAGCGCCTCGCGATGGTCGTCGGCGACGAACACGCTGCGCGAGGCCATGATGCGCGGCTCGCATCCGCGCGGCAGCGCTTCGAGATAGGCATCGATGATCGGGTTCTGGATCTCGGCGAGCGTGGCGTGAGGCGCCTCCTTGGCCCGCGGCTGGGTGCGCGAGAGCAGCAGGCCGTCGCCCGCCTTGCCGGCGCGGGCCCCGCCCGCGACCGAGAACGTCGCCTGCCAGATGCGCTTGTCCAGCTCCGGGCGCTGTGGATACAGCGTGTCGCCGCCGTCGAGCGGCTTGCCGGTCAGCGCCTTGCGGACGACCTCCAGATTGCGCGCAAAGATCTCGTTGCGCTGGGTGCCGTCGAGGCCGAAGGCGGCAAAGGCCGACGGATTGCCGCCGGTGCCGACACCGAGCTCGAAGCGGCCGTTGCAAAGAAGATCGAGGACAGCCGCGTCCTCGGCGACTCTCACCGCACTCTCCAGCGGCAGGGTGACGATGCCGGTGCCGAGACGAATGCGCGAGGTCTGGGCTGCGACGTAGCCGAGGAAGGCGAAGGGCGACGGCAGACCACCCTCGCGCTCGTGAAAATGATGCTGCGCGATCCAGGCGGAGTCGAGCCCGGCCTGCTCGGCGCGCACGATCTGCTCGGCCGCGAAGCGGTAGCGGTCAGCCGGCGGCGCCTCGTCGAGAAGCCGCGTGAAGAAGCCCAGGCGTTTCAGGTTTGCAAAGCGTTTCATACGATCCCTGTCGGGCGAGGATGGCCACGCCCCCGATGATGTCGGTTGCCGCAGCTCCAGACAAGCGGGCATTGCGCAAGGCTGCCCGCCGGATCGCCCTGCGCTGGTGCTGGGCAGACTGCCTACCAGCTCGGCAGCACCGCGCCCTTGAACTTGGTCAGGACGAACTCCTTGACCTCGGGCGTGTGGTAGCTGTCCACGAGCACCTTGACCCAGGGCTTGTCCTTGTCGGCGGTGCGCACCGCGATCAGGTTGACATAGGGCCCCTTCGGGTCCTCGCGCAGGATCGGATCCTTGACCGGATCGAGCCCCGCCTGGGTTGCATAATTGGTGTTGATCGCCGCTGCGTCGACGTCGTCGAGCGCGCGCGGTGCCTGCGCGGCATCGACCTCGACGAATTTCAGCTTCTTCGGATTCTCGGTGATGTCGAGCACGGTCGGCTTGAAGCCGGTGCCCTCCTTCAGCTTGATCACGCCTTTGTCGCGCAGCAGCAGCAGCACGCGGCCGCCATTGGTCGGATCGTTCGGGATCGAGACCTTGCCGCCCTCGGGGATGTCGGCAATGGCCTTGTGCTTCTTCGAGTAGACGCCGATCGGGAAGTTCACGGTCAGGCCGACGGCCTCGATCTTGTAGCCGCGGTCGGCCTTCTGGTTGTCGAGGTAAGGCTGGTTCTGGAACGAATTGGCCTGGATCTCGCCGGCGTCGAGCGCGGCGTTCGGCACCACGTAGTCGGAGAATTCTATGAGCTGGATGTCGAGGCCCTGCTTGGCGGCGATCGGCTTCACCGCCTCGAGGATCTGCGCATGCGGCCCCGGCGTCACGCCGATCTTGATGGTCTCGGCGCTCGCAGCAGCCGACCAGACGGCGAGCACGGTCGACAGGATCAGGGGCAGGCGAAACGACATCTTGGTCTCCTCAACGCGGGCGGCAACGACTGGAACCGTATTCGCTTCTCCGTGAGGCGAAATCAATGAAATGGAAATCCATATTGGCTGCCGATGACGGACGCACGTTCTCCATTCGGCACAAAATGGGAAACGAATTCGCGGGCCATGCGGCGCCTTGCGCAAGCGTGATCGGCATCACGGCAAAGTGTCGCCTGAAGTGCCAGATTGGCGGCCAGACCAGCAAGGAATTCAGCCATGACTGCCCTCGCCGCCCCGAAGCTTACCGGCCGGAACCGCCTCGAATGCCTGGCGCTCTATGCGCTGCTCCAGGGCGTACCGTTCTATTCCGGCGTCGCGCTGATGATGATCCTGATCAACGCCTCCGAATTCGCCGACCAGCGCTATGGCGCCGCGATCTTCATTGCAATGGCCTCGACCTTCCACGCCCTGCTCACGCCGTGGCTGGGGCCGAAGTTTCCGCGCTTCTTCCGCCACTACCACGAGCCGCTGTTCGCCGATCCCGCGCTGTCCTTCTCCGAGAAGGTCTCGGGATGGCTGGCGCAGCCGAAGATCGCGCTGCAGCTCCTGACCAATCTGCTGATGCTGTCGGTGCTGGGGGTCGGCGTCGCCAGCATCCGTTGATGCCGGTTACTCGGCGCGCCAGGTCAACGGCGACAACATGATCAGCACGCAGATCGCGGCGTAAGCGGCGAGCGACAGTGTGACCATGACGGCGAGACCCGCCATGCCGGCGCCGAAGCTCGCGACCGCGATCCAGCCGCCGCCGGCCGCGATCAGAATGCGCGCGAAAGATGATGCGAGTGGGCCCATGGCGCGGCCGGTGCCCTGCACTGCGAAGGAACTGACGAAGCCGAAGCCGAGTGCGGCATAGGCGGGCGCAACGATGCGCAAATAGGTCATGCCCTCGTTCACCACCTCGGCGTCGTGGCTGAAGAGATTGATCCAGGCCGTCGGAAAGATCGCGACGAGGAGGCCGATCGTCCCGGTCATGACCAGGCCGACGATGCCGCTGATCCAGCCGATTTTCCGCGCCCGCGCTATTTGCCCGGCGCCCATGTTGACGCCGACCATGGTCAGCGTCGCGGTGCTGATGCCGAACAGCAGCGGGATCATGATGTAGTCGAGCCGCGAAGCAATGCCGTAGCCGGCGAGCGCGGAGGTGCCGAACAGGCCGACCGCGCCGGTGACGAGGATGACGGTGAGATTGGTCAGCACCGCATTGAGTGCGGTGGGGATGCCGACCTTCAGCATGTCGCCGAAGATTTTTGCACGCAACGGTACGAGGTGAAGCCTCAGGCCGGTCGCGCCCGAGGCCATGTAGCGCAGCAGGAACAGCATCGCCGCGCCGTAATAGAGGCCGAAGGCGACACCGGCGCCGCCGATGCCGAGTCGCGGGATCGGCCCGAAGCCGAAGATCAGCGCCGGCGAGACCGGGATGGTCACGATCGCACCAACCAGCGTCACCAGCGCGGGCACCCTGACATTGCCGGAGCCGCGCAGCGCCGCCGCCTGCAGATTGACGATCCACACCGGAATGGCGCCGGCGAACAGATAGTTGGAATAGGTGGTGGCCGCAGCGAGCGCACCGTCGGTGCCGCCGAGGGCACGATAGAGATGCGGGCCTCCGAAGATCACGCCGAGGGTGAACACGCCGCCGGCGATGATCGCGAGCACCACCGCATGGAGCAGCGCCGCCT
This sequence comes from Bradyrhizobium sp., assembly GCF_035935975.1. Classification (GTDB taxonomy): domain Bacteria; phylum Pseudomonadota; class Alphaproteobacteria; order Rhizobiales; family Xanthobacteraceae; genus Bradyrhizobium. The sequence goes on along the minus strand of NZ_DASYWN010000044.1, from coordinate 255,338 downwards.
CCGCATCGTCGCGGCGGCCGGCGCCGACGGCGCGCGCGACCGAGGAGGCAACGCCGGAGCCGAACCCGCCATTCGACATCATGGTCATCAGCATGAAGATCGGAAACACCAGCGCGGCGCCCGCCAGCGCGTCGGTGCCGAGGAAGCCGACATAATAGGCCTCCGCAATGTTGACCGCGGTCTGCGCCACCAGGACGGTGACCGTCGGTGCCGCAAGACGGAGCAATGTCGGCAGGATCGGTGCGGCGAGCAGCGCCGTGCGCCTCTGCTCGGCCGCGCTCGGGGCGGCCGGTTGCGCCTGGCGAAGCGGCGCCGCGGTGTGGACTGCGAACTGCGCAGCGGACAAGGGCGGCGCGGCGACATCCTCGACAGACATGGTGCGATCCTGTTTATCCCCCGGACCGCCGGTGGGCCGCCCATTGCATTATGGTCATAATGTATTATTATAATCGTAATGCAATAGGGCTCCGCCTCACGATTTTGTGGCCGGAGCCGAAGCCAGGTCGCAGGAGGCGGGATTGGCGCGTTACGACAAGGGTCACAGGGACACGACACGGCGGCACATTCTCGACGTCGCATCGGCGCAGTTTCGCGAGAGCGGTATCGCCGCGATCGGCCTGGCCGGCATCATGTCGGAGGCGGGCCTGACCAACGGCGCCTTCTACACGCACTTCAAATCCAAGGAGGATCTGGTGCGCGCGGTGGTGCTCGATGCGCTGGAGCGGCGCGAGCAGCGGCACAAGGACAATCTTGCAAGCGGCGTTGCGCTCGAGACGGTGATCCGCGACTACCTCTCGCCGAGGCATCGCGACCGCGCGGCGACCGGCTGCCCGACCGCGGCGCTGGTCTCCGAGATCGCGCGGCACCCGAAGGCGACGCGCGAAGCCTTCACCGGAAAGATGTCCGACATCATCGCGCTGATCGCGGCACAGATACCGGACGGTTCGGCTGCGGAGCGTCGGCGGCGTGCGATCAAGGCCTATTCGGCCATGGTCGGCGCGCTGCAATTGTCGCGTGCCGTGAGCGACAGGCAATTGTCGGAGGAGATTCTTGAGAACGCGGTCGAGGCCGCGCTGGCGCTTGCGAAGGGGCAATGAAGCATTCTAAACGTTTGGCGGCCCGGAAATCCGCGGGCCGTCCAAGTGTGGCCATTTCCCGGCGGCTGCAATGAATCTCCGGCCGGAGCAACACTACGAAACTTGATGCGTTTGCGCCGGCCGGGTTAGCGTTTGCTCGCGGCCTTACAACTTCCCCAAGTTCGTTTAGCTCGCACTGGATCGCCGTCTGAACATTTCAGCGGCGATCCAGTTCTGCCGCCCTTCAGCTAGATGATGCCGCTTTGCCGAAGTGCTGCGATCGCATCCGCGTCATAGCCGAGCTCGGCGAGGACTCGATCGGTATGCTCGCCGAGCGTCGGCGGACGGCTGGCGATTTCACCCGGTGTTTCCGACAGCCGCACCGCGGCCCGCGCGACCGGCGCCTGCTTCGGCAGACCCGGATAGTCGACGTCCTGCAGGAAGCCGGCGGCGCGAATGTGCGGATGATCCAGCGCCTGCTGCGGGCTCAGCACGGGCCCGGTCGGGATCATCGCCTTGCCGAGGGTGTCGACCGCCTCCTGCGTGGTGCGCTCGGCGCACCAGCGCGCCATCCGCTCGCTGATGACCGCACCGTTGTTGCCGCGGCTGATGTCGTCGGCAAAGCGCGGATCGTTCAGCCACTGGTCTTCCTCATCCATCAGCCGCGCCCAGCGCTTGAACAGGGGATGGCCGGTGACCTGGCACAGCACCCAGCCGTCCTTGGTGCGGTAGATGTCGGCCGGCGCGGCGGTCTGGCCGAGATTGCCGGTCGGAACGCGGTTGACGTTGATGACCGCCTGTTCGATCAGCGTCGCATTGGTGAAGGACAGCGCGGTCGCCAATAGCGCGCCCTCGACGATCTGCCCGCGCCCGGATTTCGCACGCTCCATCAGCGCGGCGAGCGTCCCGAACGCGCAGTGCAGCGCCGTTCCGAAATCGACCCAGTTCACCGCAGCGCGGTAGGGCGGATCGCCGGCGCCGGTCATGTAGACCGAGCCCGACATCACCTGCCCGACACCGTCGAAGCCGACGCGATCGGACCAGGGTCCCGGCCCGCCGAACGCGGTCGCCGTCGTCAGGATGATGTCGGGCTTGATCGCCTTCAGTGACTCATAGTCGAGCTTCATCGCGCGCAGGGTCTGCGGCGGCAGATTGGCGACGACGACGTCCGCGGTCGCAATCAAACGGCGCATCACCTCCTGCCCTTCCGGCTTCATCGGATCGAGCGTGATGCACTTCTTGTTGCGATTGACCTGGAGGAACAGCGCGCCTTCACCGCCCTCGCCGACCGGCGCCACGAAACGGTCCTCGCTGCCGTCGCGCTTTTCCACCCGGATGACCTCGGCGCCGAATTCGGCCAGCAAGGTCGCGCAATAGGGCCCGGCGATATAGCGTCCGAAATCGAGGACGCGTACGCCCGCCAAAACTCCTCCCATCGATCCCTTCCTTGTTCTTTGATCTTATTGTTGGATTTTCGCCAGATTACAGGGACTGGCTGGCACGGCAAGGCGGCGACGGACGCGATGCCCCGCCACCGCGATGTGATCGGCGCCCCGTTTCGGCGTGCGGAAATTCAGGCCTAGTATGACCGCTCCGTCCGCCCAAGCGAGAAGCGCACCCATGCCGCAACAATTCGATCGATCCGCAGAAGATCTCGGCAACGCCATCCATTTCGAGCACGTCAACATCCAGGTGCCGGATCAGCGCCTGGCGACCCTGTTCTACGTCACGGGACTTGGGCTCACCCGCGATCCCTATCTGATGGTGTCCGACACCAACATGTGGATCAACGCCGGACGGAGCCAGTTTCACCTGCCGAGCGGCAGGCCGCAGGTGCTGCGCGGCCATACCGGCCTCGTCATCGAGGGACGCGAGGCGCTGCTGCAACGGCTGGCGTCGGTCGCGAAGAAACTCGAAGGCACGGCGTTCGCGTTCGCCGAGCGCAATGACCATGTCGAGGCGACCTGTCCGTGGGGCAACCGCATGCGCATCCATGAGCCGGACGCGGCGCGATTCGGCCGCATCACGCTCGGCATTCCCTATGTCGAGTTCGACGTGCCGGTCGGAACGGCGCCCGCGATCTGCGCCTTCTATCCGGAGGTCATGGGCATGCCCGCGGCGTTGCGGAATGACGGCGGCGCCGTTGCGGCGGTGAAGACCGGCCGCGACCAGCACCTGCTGTTTCGCGAGACCGACCGGCCGCCGGGCGACTATGACGGGCACCACGTGCAGATGTACATCACCGACTTCTCCGGCCCCTACCGCAAGCTGCTCGCGCGCAACCTGATCTCGCGCGAGGACAATCAGTATCAATACCGATTCTGCGACATCGTCGATCTCGACAGCGGCAAGGCGTTGTTCACCGTCGAGCACGAGGTGCGCAGCGCCACCCACCCGATGTTCATGCGGCCGATGGTCAATCGCAACCCTGTCGTCACCAACCGCAATTACGCGTTCGGCCACGACCAGACGTCATGGGCGATGGGGCCGGACACCTACGACTGATAGTGGCGGCGCTGTTCTTCTGATTCGGACGACTTTCGCGCCAACGGATCGCCAGAACAAAAACCAAAAGAGGCACAAAGAAAAAGCCCCGGCGGTTTCCCGCCGGGGCTTAAGTCAGATCGTTAGACCGATCTTACCAGTTGCGCTGAGCGCGGAGGATCATCGCGATCGAGTCCTGATCCTTCAGCTCATACACAGCGGCCGGCTTGGCAGTCGTGACGTTCGGGACGAGACCAACCGTACCGGAGTACTTCTGGTCGAGGTGGGTCCAGGACAGGTCGGCCGAGAACGTCAGGTTCTTGACCGGGGTCCAGCGGGTGACGATACCGAGCTGGCCGATCGCGAAGTCGGGGTTACAGCCGGTCACGCCAGCCAGACCGCCGAACACGCCACCGGTGCCGCCCGCGCCGCAAAGCGCGGTCTTGGCGAGGGTGCCGAACTGGGCCTGGGCGTAAGCGCCGTAGAGCGCCGAGTTCCAGTAGGGATCCCAGTTGTGGGTGTAAGCGCCACGGAAGCCCCAGGTCTTGACGGTCTCTTGCGAGGTGCCGCCACCGGCGGAAGTGAAGACGGTGTCCGGAGCCGAGGCGAAGCCGATGCTGCCGTAAGCGCCAGCAATGCCCGAGTTGCCGTACAGCGCGTAGGTGCTGCCCGACAGGTTCTGGAAGTTGTAGCGGGTCGCACCGTCGGTGTAGACGCCCTGGATGTTGATCGTGTCACCCGCGCCGGTCGGGATGTTCTTGATCGACAGAGCGAGCTGCACAGCCCAGCCCCACTTGTCGTCGGGGTGGCCGGTGGTCTCGGTCGCGCCGTAATAGCCGACGTGGTTGTCATGCGCGGCAACCGACGCCTGGAACAGGCCCCAGGCCTGGTCGACACGGACCGTACCGACGAGGTTCGGCGAACGCGAGCCGCCAATGGCGTTGGTGCCGTACGAACCGCCGATCATGCCGCCCGCGGTCGCGCCGGCCAGGTTGATGTTGCCGGCCTGATAGTACTGGGTCGCATCTTCAGCCGAGAACGATGCCGTCACGCCCTGACCGAAGTCGGCGGTGTAGGTGAACTGGTTGACACCAGTGACCGTGCCGCTGCCGCCGACGAGGTTGTCGGTGATGTTGCCGGGATAGTTGGTCCAGGGCGCGTCGAACTGCGACACGGCCTTACCCATCGTGAAGCCGGCGAACTGGATGAAAGCGTAGTACACGCCGAGCGCACCGCCCGAGGTGTTGCCGTCGGTGCTGTTCACCGAGCCGGAGCCGTTCGAACCGACGAGGGCGGTGCCCGCAGCGTTGAGGCCGAGCGTACCGCTGTACTGGGTGCCGCCCGTGCCCGAGCCGGTCGGGGTGTAGTTGCCGGTCGTCCAGGTGAAGACCGCATCGAAATAGGTGCGGACCACGCCGTATTCGGTCGCGGTGCGGGTGTCGATGTTCAGGTCTTCACGAGCGCGCATGGTGTAGTAGTTCATCATGCGGTTGCGAGCACCGGCGGTACCGCTCTGGTTCGGATTGAAGTCCGAGTTGGTACCGAGGTTCAAGTCAGCGCGCAGGTAGCCGCCGAGCTTGATGCAGGTGTCGGTGCCCGGGATGTAGTAGAAGCCGGCGCCGTACAGCGAGCAGATCTTCACGTATTCGACCGCCTTGGCCTTCACGGGAAGATCGGCTGCGAACGCGCTGGACGCGGCCATCAGGCCGGCAGCCGTGCCGAGAAAGAGTGTCTTAGTCAACTTCATCAGTAAACCTCCAGGTCGGTTCAGGGGGCTCGCCTCCTCGGTGGAGGCCGCTTTACCCTCATCAATTTCCGCTCAATTCAGGTCCGCACCGAAGGTCCGAACCGAAACGACAGCGAGGTGCCCCCCCTCCGTCGTGGCTTCACATATAGTTTATAAAAACAACTGCCTCAATTTATTGATTTGATGAATCGCAAGTTCCGGGGACGATGTTGCCGCAGAGCAACAGGCAGGCAGCGAAGCCGAAATAAGCAATTGAAAATAAAAAAGAAAAAGCCCTCAGGGGGCATCCCGAGGGCTTTCTTGGAGGTCTCACATCGCTGTCCATCGACACGGGTCAAGAGCAGCATGATTGAGTGCGGCAAGACGTAATTTAATTAATTGTTTTTTGCAAGCACTTATTCGCCGATCGGTTTCCAGGATTTGGCGTCTAGCACTAACGTCGATGCGCGTGAGGCGAGACTAGCCCCCAATATGCCAGTAAAAGAATAGTCATAAGACAAAGGGGGGAAGCCAGATGATCGAGAGAAAACTCGACAGGGCGATTACGGATTTCATCTGGAACGTGGTGGAGATCCACTCTCAGCTGGAGGACATCCATACCAGCTGGGCCGGACTGCTCGGCATTACCGAGCCGCAGTGGTTGATCCTGATGGCCATCACCGAGCTGGACCAGGGGCCTGGCGTCGCGGGAATCGACATTGCGAACAAGCTGCGCGTTCACCCGGCCTTCGTCACCAACCAGACCAAGACACTCGAAAAGAGCGGCTTCCTGTCGCGGCGTCCCGGAGCGGACGATGCGCGCTTCGTCCTGATGTCGCTCACGACGAAGGCGACGACGGAGATCGAAAAGCTCTCCAAGAGAAAGCTCGCCCTGAACTCGACCATGTTCAACGAGCTCGACGAGAATACACTGACCGACCTGAACGCGGCGCTCGCCACGATCGCCAGGAACGCACGGCTGGCGGCCCGATTGCTGGCAATCGACGCCTCGTGACCGCACCGATTCGCGGTTAGAGATAGGTCACGGGCGCGAGCTGACGGGCCTCGCCAAGCTTGCTGTCGAGCCATTGGAAGATGAAATCGTCGACCGCGACGAAATCCTCGACCTCGCCCAGAGGATGCGGGATGCGATTCGGCACGACAGTCGCGCAATCGGCTCCGGCCCGCCGATAGCCGGAATTCAGCTCGAGGGCATCCTCTTCCCAAACCATCGACCGGCTGCCCACGACCACCAGCAGCGGGCAAGGGATTCGACGCGACGGCAGCAACGGCTCCGTCGCCATCCCGTCGCCGGCGGCCTGCTCGGCGCCGATCATCCAGCGCAACGAGGCGCGGCGCATCACCGGCGTCGCAATCCCGCCATCGCACACGGCAGCGGCAATCCTGCGATCCAAGAGGGCGAGGCGGGACGCATGACTGGCGCCCGCGCCTTCGCCATAGACCGCGATCCGCCGCGAATCGACGTCCGGGCGAGCCTCCAGATATTGCAGCCAGCACTGAAGAAGATGCTCCGGCTTGAAACTGCGACCGAGGGGCGAAGTGCCGGCATCGACGAGCAGGATCGACATGGTCCGGCCGCACGAGGCCGACAATATCCTGCTCATCATCGAGTCCATCGCGGTGTGGTCGTCGGCGACGCAGATGACCACAGGTGCGGGACGCCCATGACGGAGCGCCGGCAGGAAGAAGCCCGTCAGCGCCGCGTGATCAAAGCCATCGAGCTTCACGCGCTCGATCACCGGGCCGGCGTCATCCTCAAAATCCCTCAGGCTGTCGCCGATCTTGCCTGCGAGATCGCCGGCCACGGGATCGCCCGGACACGACAAGTTTCTGGCGACCTCGAGCGCCGTCAGCGAGCACACCCACGCTTCCAGCATGGTCCGGGCCGCCCCCTCGGCGCGCGCGGCCCGAGCGGATCTGCCGTAGTCGGCTGCGACCCTCAACCAGTCCGTAACCCACTGATGCCTGTGCGCCGGGCGTGCAAGCTCTGCCACCGACAGGCTTTCGAAGAACCGGGACGCGCGGCCCCGCAGGCGCGCCAGGCGTTCCCCGGTGCCTTCGCACGAGTCGTTAGACAAGCAATCACTTTCCATTTTGATTCCGAGCGCGCCGTCAGCAATTGCCCGGACGTCTGTCCGGACGTGATGGGATCGCTGTCACGACAGCCTGCATGCGAGCATGGTGCGATTGCAGGCGAGCGACGTTGCGCTTTCGCCTGCCGGCGTTGCGCGCCGCGGCGGTTGCCTTGGCCGCGATTCGGAAATCGCGCCGCGGCAGCTCTTCACTTTCTGCATTCGATCCAGTGTTTGACGTGACCAGAGCCAACCTGATGGTCGCTCCGTAGTTCGTGCGCCGAAGGCAGTCGACGAGATAACCCGTCGTTCAAACAAGCCGGTCGCAGGACACAACCTGCGCCGGCTCAACTCGATCGTCACGTCTCAGCTCCATTGCCCTTTTTCGCACTGCACTCTGCCATTTTTATCGCGTTTGCTTTGTAGTTTTTTGTTGCACTGGGCGACTAAATTGTGGGTCTCATCTGATGAATGCGCAGGCATATCCGGATCGATCGTTTCGTACGGTGTCATGGTAACATCCGATGCATCCCCAAATGCGGCGACATGCGGCAGATTGTCGCTCCGTCGGTCGACGGATTTCGCCGGTTGCAACGGCCTTCTCCACAATCGTCGGCGAAATGCGGCAGAGAACTATTCATCGGCGCCCATCCGCACGCGACTCGACACCCTCAGCTTTGACTCCACGACGCCCGACATGCTGAGCTTATTAAAGTGCATGCGGCTTGCATGAAGGTGGCGACTTTATCTCTTCGCGAATGTGGAGGTCATCCGATGAACGAGAACGAGATCCGCAAGGCCGTCGCGGAGGTGAAGCAAGGCACGCTGTCGCGGCGCTCGTTCATCCAGACCATGGCTGCGGTCGGAATCGCAGCACCGGTCGCGAGCCAGATCCTGCTCTGGAATGACGTTGCGATGGCGGATTCGACGCTTGCCTACAAGCCGACCAAGGCCGGCGGCGGCGGCCCGCTCAAGATCCTGGTCTGGCAGGCCCCCACGCTGCTCAATCCGCATTTCGCGCTCGGCACCAAGGATCAGGTCGCCTCGCGCATCTTCTTCGAGCCGCTCGCCGGCTGGGACAAGGAAGGCAACCTCGTCCCCTGCCTCGCCGCCGAGGTCCCGACCAAGGCGAATGGCGGCCTCTCGCCCGATGGCACCAGCGTGATCTGGAAGCTGAAGCAGGGCGTGAGGTGGCATGACGGCAAGCCCTTCGCCGCCGACGACGTCGTGTTCACCTGGCAATACGCCGCCGATCTCGCCACCGCGGCCTACACCACGGGCTCCTATCAGAACATCACGGTCGAGAAGATCGACGACCACACCGTCAAGGTGGTCTTCAAGGCCCCGACCCCGTTCTGGGCCGACCCGTTCGTCGGCTCGGTCGGCCAGATCCTGCCCAAGCATCATTTCGGCGACTACAGCGGCGCGAAGTCGCGCGACGCACCGGGCAATCTCAAGCCGGTCGGCACCGGCCCCTACAAGTTCATCGAGTTCAAGCCGGGCGATCTGATCAGGGCCGAACGCAACCCCGATTACCACGTCAAGAACCAGCCGCATTTCGACACGCTCGAGGTCAAGGGCGGCGGCGATGCGGTCTCCGCGGCGCGCGCCGTGCTGCAGACCGGCGAATACGACTATGCCTGGAATCTGCTGGTGGAGGACGAGGTCCTCAAGCGCATGGAAGCCGGCGGCAAAGGCAAGGTGGAATTCACGCTCTCCGGCGGCCTCGAATTCATCATCCTCAACACGACGGATCCGTGGAGCGAGGTCGACGGCGAGAGGTCCAGCGTCAAGACCAAACACCCGACGCTGTCCGATCCGGCGGTGCGCCGGGCGTTCAACCTGCTGGTCGATCGCGACGCGATCCAGAAATTCATCTACGGCCGCGCCGCCGTCGCAACGGCGAGCTTCGTCAACCAGCCCAGCCAGTTCAAGTCGGGCAAGCTGGCCTACGCGTTCGACATCGACAAGGCGAACAAGATCCTCGACGAGGCCGGCTGGAAGATGGGCGCGGACGGCATCCGCGAGAAGGACGGCAAGAAGCTCAAATACGTCTTCCAGACCTCGATCAACGCGCCGCGTCAGAAGACCCAGGCCATCATCAAGCAGGCCTGCCAGAAGGCCGGCATCGATATCGAGCTCAAGTCGGTCACCGCGTCGGTGTTCTTCTCGTCGGACGTCGGCAATCCCGACACCTACTCGAAGCTCTATGCCGACATGGAGATGTACAACGCGACGCAGCCGCAGCCCGATCCGGAGCGCTTCCTGAACCAGTGCGTGTCCTGGGAGATCGCCAACAAGGACAACAAATGGCTCGGCCGCAACGTCTCGCGCTGGTCCGATCCCGAGGCCGACAAGGCCTACAAGGCCGCGCAGAAAGAGCTCGATCCGGTCAAGCGCGCCGCGCTGCTGATCAAGGTCAACGAGATCTTCTGCGAGGCCAACATCCTGGTGCCGCTGCTGTCGCGCAACATCGTCGGCGGCTCCGTCAACAACCTCATGGCGGACATCTCGGGATGGGACGTCACGACCTGGAATCTGGGAAGCTGGTATCGAAGCTGATCGATCACCGCGCAGCCCACGCCATTGCGCTTCGGCAGAAGTTGAAAGCGAAGCGTCCATAGAGAAGGCCGCTTCCCAGATCCGACGCCGCGACGCGATACGAGCTGCCGAGCGCGCGAGCGAGGTCGATCGTCTCCATGAGTTCGTGGTGCGTCAGCATCAGATGCAGGCTCGCGAGCGGCAGCAGCAGGGCTTGAATGCCGATATTGCTCATGACGACCCCACACCTGCGCGCGGCAGCGGCATGAACTGCGCGAGATAGGCGCTGCGCCATTGATACGGCGTATCGCCGACAAAGCGCTTGAACACCGTGGTGAAATGCGCCTGGGTCTGGAAGCCGACCGTCAGGGCGATGTCGACGAGCGTGACTTCGGCCTGCTTGAGCAGCTCCTGGGCGCGCTCGATGCGACGCCTCAGCAGATATTCGTGCGGCCGAACGCCGGTGGCTGCGCGGAACTGCGCCGCGAAATGCATCCTGCTGAGGCCGGCGACGGCGGCCATGTCCTGCAGCGAGATCTTTGCGGTCAGGTTCTTGTCGACAAATTGCAGGACACGCTTGAGGCGCCAGTTCTGCAGCGACCGTACGGTGCGGCCGGCATCTTCCGCTTGAGCGCCGTCGGCCGGGTCGATTCCGGCCGGAGTGGCCTGCCGGCTGAACGTCCGGGTGAGGATCGCAAGCCGCAGCGCATCGGCCATGATGGCGGAATGGGCATCGTGCGCGGCTTCGGTCGCCGCGAGCGCATCCGACAGGCGCCGCATCACCGGATCGGTGGAGCCTTCCGTCGCGGAGATCCGCTCGCCCTCGGCATGCGGCTCCGCAAGGAGTTTCGCGGAGAGCCTGAAGCCGGGCCCGCGTACAGTCCCGCGGGCGGCAGATCGTTCGGCGTCGGCCGCTTGCGTCTCGACCGCCAGAGCCACGTCCAGATGGACGAAGGACAGCATCGTTCCGTCCGCATCGAATCGCTCGGGGAGCTTCGACAGGCCGAGCCGTTGGCGATCGATCGTCGAGATATCGATCGCGCGTACGTCATGGTCCCTAACCGTCTGTGAGCGTGACATCTGCAGCGACATCGTCGAACCTCCTTGTCCGTTTTCGATCCGGCATCGCCTGGCTGGCTTGTCCGAATGTCATGGGCAGAGTAGTTCGGCGGTCCGCGCGATCCATTCTACGCGCGGGTGCATCGTTAGGTTCTCGGGTTAACCGCGTCATACCTAGGTATGATCGCGGGCGTGTCCGCCCGAGAGCGCAGCGGTGCCGCGTCTCGCCGGCATCGCGGAACCGGCGCTGCTCGCGGCATGGCACGCATGCGGTAAGTTGACGCGCTTGCCGCGCGTCATCCACCGGCGGAATCACGCGATTCTTCCCGATTTTTCGCCGTATTCCGCACACCGGCGCTCGCGCCGGATCATGCATGGCGACAGGTCTTCCATGAGAGCACGAAAATCACGCCGTGGGATGTTGTGGACGCGATCAAATCGCGGCATCAACGCTCCCGGTATGAGAAGAACGACTGCCAGCGACGATGACGCCTCATGATCGGACCACAGGTTCAACCATGAGCCGCGCCGGCTTGCGGTTCTGGTCCGCCGCCCTCGCCTTCGCGGTTTTCCTGGTTGACGTGCTGACGCCGCTCGAAGGCGCGGTCGCGGTTCTCTATGTCGTGGCGATCCTGCTCGCGGCAAAGACCAACCGGCGCGACGACACCATCGTCGCCGCGGTTGGCTGCGTCGTGCTGACGATCACCGCCTATCTGCTATCGCACGATCTGGTGAGCATCGCCTCGCCCGCCCTTCGCGTGCTCGTGAGCCTCGCCGCGATCGGGATCACGACCCTGCTGGCCCTGCAAAATCACGGCGCAACGAAGCGCCTCGCGGCGCAGGCGCGCCTGCTCAACCTCTCGCATGACATGATCTTCACCAGGGATCGCGGCGGCGTGATCACCTTCTGGAACAAGACCGCCGAGCAGGCCTATGGCTGGTCGGCCGACGAGGCACTCGGTCAGCTCGCCGACAGTCTTCTGCGAACCACATATCCCGATCGGCGCGAAACCATCGAGGCCGGCCTGCTCGACACCGGCCGGTGGGAAGGCCGCGTGCAGCAGCGGACGAAGGACGGCGCCGTGCTCACCGTCGATGCCCGATGGGCCCTGCAGCACGACCGGCTCGGCAAACCCGTCGGGGTCCTCGAAACGCATACTGATGTCACCGACCGCGTCGCCGCACACAACGCGCTGGTGCAGAGCGAGCAGCGATACCGCCGGATGTTCGATGCGAGCCGGATCGGCGTCGTCGAAGAGGACTGGAGCGATCTCCGCGCCGCGCTGCAATCGCTGGACACCGCAGGAGCGGACTTGCGCGACTATCTGGCCCAACATCCGGACTTCGTCCGGCAGGCCCGGCGGCTCGCCAAAATCACCGACGTCAATCCGGCCCTGCAGGCGATGGCGGGAGCTCGCGGCGCCCCGATCTTCATCGAGAATGTGGAGCGGCTGCTCAGCGAGAGCGACCGGAGTTTCCTCGGCGCATTGATCGCGTTCGCGGAAGGCGAGCCATTCCATGAAGGCGAGACCGAGCTCGTCGGGCTCGACGGACAGAAGGTTCCCGTGCTGTTCACGATCACCTTTCCCGCCGGACCCGACGGCGATCGCAACGTGCTCGCTTTCGTCGTCGACATCACCGAGCGCAAGCAGGCGCAGGATGCCTTGCTGGCGGCGCAAGCGGAGCTCGCCCATGCCACGCGCGTCGCCACACTCGGCGAGCTCACCGCTTCCATTGCCCACGAGGTCAATCAGCCGCTGGCGGCGATCGTCACCAGCGGCGAAGCCGGCCTGCGATGGCTGCGGCGCGAGGTGCCCGATCTGGACGAGGTCGGAGCCACGATCGTCCAGGTCGTCGCGCAAGGCCGCCGTGCCAGCGAGATCGTCGCGCGCATCCGGACCTTCCTGAAGAAGGCGCCTGCCCAGCAGGAGAATCTCGACATCGCCGAGATCATCGAGGAAGCGGCCCTTCTGGTCGCGCGCGAGCTTGCCAATGACGACGTCGTCCTCACCTTCGAGGTCGAGCATGGCCTGAAGCCAATCCGTGGCGACCGGATCCAGCTTCAGCAGGTACTTGTCAATCTGCTGGTCAATGCCGGCCAGGCCATGGCGGGTCAGCCCGGTTCCCGCACCGTCAAGCTGCGCGCCGGTGCCGTCGACGGCGAGCATCTTGCCATTACGGTGCAGGACAGCGGCCCCGGCATCCGGCCCGAAGACATGCCGCGCCTGTTCGATCCGTTCTTCACGACGAAGGGCGGCGGGATGGGCATGGGACTTGCGATCTGCCGAACCACGGTGGAAGCTCATGGCGGACAGTTGTCGGCCGAGAGCACGCCCGGTGCAGGCGCGACATTCCGCCTGACACTGCCATACAGCCAAGAACACGCCCAACCATGACACGACCAGACCAAGCGCGACCGCCAGCCCAATCCCCCAACTCGGTCGTCATGATCGTCGACGACGACGCGGGCATCCGCGCCTCGCTCGACAGCCTGTTCCGGTCCGTCGGCCTCGAGACGCGCCTGTTCGCCTCGCCGGCCGAACTGCTCGGCGCCGCGCTGCCCGACGGCCCCGGCTGTATCGTACTGGACGTCCGCCTTCCCGGCGTGAGCGGGCTCGATCTGCAGGGCCAGCTCGTCCGGCAGGGCATCAGCTATCCGATCATCTTCATGACCGGCCACGGCGACATTCCAATGTCGGTGCGAGCCATGAAGGCCGGGGCGGTCGATTTCCTCGCCAAACCGTTTCGCGACCAGGACATGCTCGACGCCGTGACGGCGGCGCTGGAGCGCGACGCGCAGCACCGCGCCGAGGCCGCGACCAGGGGCGATATCCGCGCCCAGTACGAGACCCTGACGGCGCGCGAGCGCGAGGTGATGGGACACGTGACCGCCGGTTTGATGAACAAGCAGGTCGCCGCCCTGATCGGCCTCAGCGAGATCACGGTCAAGATCCACCGCGGGAATGTCATGCGGAAGATGGGGGTCCGGTCGCTGGCCGACCTCGTCCGCAAGGCCGAGGCGCTCGGGGTATCCCAAACCCGAAGGACTACGGACCAAACCTGAGTATAATTCCGGAGGGGCTGCCCCGGGTGCATAAGACGGCATCGGCCGCGCAAAGGGAGATGCTCTCCTTGCGGAACACCGCGGCCAGGATTGTGTGCCAATGGCCAAAACCCCGGTGATTGCGATCGTGGACGACGACGAAGGCGTTCGCGCGTCGCTTGCGAGCCTCGTCCGCTCGATCGGCTACGAGGCCCGGGCCTATGAATCCGGCGTGGATTTTCTGCGGCGGGCGCCGGGAGACGATCCGGCATGCATGATCGCCGACGTCCAGATGCCCGTCATCACCGGCGACGAATTGCAGGCACGGCTGATTGCCGCCGGCCGCCATTTCCCGATCATCTTCATGACGGCCTTTCCGAGCGAAATCGTGCGCCAGCGCGTGATGGCCGCCGGCGCGCATTGCTATCTCGGCAAGCCCTCCAGCGGTGACGAGATCATCCGCCGCCTCGAAGAGGCGCTGGCCGGCCACGCGCCGTAGTCCACTCAGCGTCCCTCGTCCCGAAGCCAGCGTGCAATCCGGAAACGCGGTGAGCGGACCGGAAATACCGGCAGGCCCGGCAAACCTCATATTCAGCGCCGATTTCGCGAGATCGACAGGACCGCACGCCCTGCCGGAAACGGAAGAGGCACGATGCCAGGGAACCCCACCAGTGCTGCCGCACCGCGTCCGCTCGTCTTCGCCGGTTTTCCGGCGAGCGCCTGGACATTCGCGCTGCGGACATGGCTGGCGATGTTGCTCGCGCTGTATGTGAGCTTCTGGCTCGAGCTCGAATCCCCGTCATCGGCGGCCTTGACCGTCGCCGTGCTCGCGCTCCCGACACGCGGTCAGGGGATGGAGAAGGCCGGCTACCGGCTGCTCGCGACCGTGATTGGCGTGATTGCCTCGATCGCGATCGCCGGCATGTTTTCCCAGACTGACGGCCTCCTGCTTGCGGTGCTGGGCATCTGGGTCGGGCTTTGCGCCTTTGCGGCCGGCATGCTGGATGGCAATCGCGCCTACGCGGCGGCGATCGGCTGCATCACGGTCGCCCTGATCGCGGTCCAGCAGATCGACACGCCGCTCCAGGTGTTCACCACCGGCGTCGCGCGTGGCGCGGCCATCGGCATCGGGGTCCTTGCGGTGGCGCTGGTGAACGAAGTGCTGGGTACGCCGAACTATCATCCGGTTCTCGCAGGCCGCATCGAGGCGCTGCACCGCCGGGTCGCCGAGCTCGCGCAAGGTGCCGGGCGCGGCGAGGCCGCATCTGCTGCCGCTGCTGCAAGCCTGCTGCATGATATCGCGGCGGTGCGTCCGGAGATCGCCAGCCTCACGACGGAATC
The DNA here is from genome assembly GCF_035935975.1 of Bradyrhizobium sp. Taxonomy (GTDB): domain Bacteria; phylum Pseudomonadota; class Alphaproteobacteria; order Rhizobiales; family Xanthobacteraceae; genus Bradyrhizobium. The sequence continues at coordinate 239,975 of NZ_DASYWN010000044.1, read as the reverse complement.
GAGCATCGGCACGGCGAGGGCCGCCGCCGCGCGTTCCGCGCTGGTCGATCTCGTCAACTTGTTCTCTCTCAGCCGCATGCTCGCAGCTCTCCCCGCCGCGTCCGCCCCGGATGCAACCGGGCTGACGGCGATCTCGCGATCCTGGCTCCAGACCGAAATCAGCCAAGAGGACACACGGGTGCGCGATTGCCTCGATGCACTGCGTGAAGGAAGGCCGCGATATCGAGCATGGCGCGCGCCGCTCTATCGCTCGCGTCGCATCGCGGCTGACACCGGCGTGCGGGCTGCAATCTCGTTCACGCTGATTGCAATCCTGTTCGTGCTGACGGGATGGCCGACCACCGAGCTCTGCCTCTCGCTCGTCGCGGTCATCATCGGCCTTAGCACGATGTCGCCGGCGCCACGCAGTTTCACGATGGTCGCGGTGATGGCGACGCCGATCGCCTGCGTGCTGGCCGGCATCCTGAAATACCTCGTCTTCAACGGCGTGTCCGAATTCCAGCTGCTGGCGATCGGTCTTGCGCCTGTCGTCATTGGTCTTGCGCTGCTGATCTCGCTGCCGAACCCGATGTTGTCGTCTCTCGGCCGCCTCGTGCTGGTGTTCACGCTGGCGGTGCTCACGCCGACCAATCCGCAGAGCTACGATCCCGAGGTGTTTCTCGTCACGAGCCTGTTTGCCTGCCTCGCGTCGGTCCTCGTCTTCGCCGCCCAGATGCTGCTGCCTCCCTTGTCGGGCGAGCGGCGGGTTCGGCTGCTGCTGGGAGAGGTCCGGCGCGAGCTGAGCCGCCTCGGCGGCAGGCGCACCCGAGGCCTCGCGCCGGAGGAAGCCGCCTTTCGCGATGCGGCGCGGATCGAACAGATTTTGACTGCGAACGGTCCCTCCGCAATCGACGATCAGATCGCCGGCGAAGTGATGCGCGATTTCGACCAGGCCCAAGCCCTGCGGCGCTGCTGCGCCGAACTGGATCTGTTGGAACAGGGGTCGCTCGCAACAGCGGCGCAAGCCGCGCGCGACGCGCTCGCCGGGCGAAACGGCAGCGCGATCCGTGTCGCGGCAGCGGCGCTGCGCCAGGCGGCAGCACAAAACAACCTGTCTGCCAGTGCGGCCATTGCCGCGCTGATGGCGGCAAGCGTGGCGTTCGCACCATCACGATCGTCAACCGGCTTCAGCCAAGGGAAACAGCCATGACGAACACCTATCGTGAGCTCGTCATCGGCGGCGTTCTCATCGCACCCATCGTCTCCTATGCGGCCATCGCACTGCTCGCGTTCCTGATGCTCCGCCCGCTGCTGCGCTACGTCGGATTTACAAGAATCTTCAGCAGCCCGTCGCTGGCCGAGCTCTGCCTCTACGTGGCGATGTTCGGCATGCTCGCACTGTTCTTCTAGGGAGACGAGTCATGGAAGCCACCCTGCCCCGGGACGCGACCCAGCTTCACGATGAACCGCCGACCGAAACGCCGGTCGATGCCGTGGACACGCCGGAAACCGTGGCACGCGACACCAGCGACCGCGCGGCGGACGGCGTCAGACCTCCGGCAGGGACGACTCCCTCCGCGCCGCTGCGCAAGGCTTTCGGCCGTTTCATGCTCAGTGCCGGCAAGCATCTTGCGACCCTCGGCATCGCACTGGTCGCCGTCGTGATCTCGGTTGCGACATGGCAGCACTACGTCACCGCGCCATGGACGCGGAACGGCAGCGTGCGCGTCCAGGTCGCCAACGTCGCGCCGCAGGTGGCGGGCAAGATCGTGGAGCTGCGGGTGGCCGACAACTAGTTCGTCCACAAGGGCGACGTGCTCTACGTCATCGACCCTTTCGACTTCGAGGTGGCCGTCAGCGTCGACAAGGCGCTCGTCCAGCAGCGGGCCGCGGATCTGGAGGTCAAGCAGGCTGAATTCAACCGGCGGCAGCACCTGTCCGATCTTGCGACGACCCCCGAAGAGCAGCAGATCTTCGCGGGCAACGCGGCGCAGGCGAAAGCCGCCTACGAGGCCGCGACACACCAGCTTGCCCAGGCCGAGCTGAACCTGAAACGGACCAGCGTGACGAGTCCCGTCGACGGCTACGTCACCAACCTCCTGCTGCGCGCGGGCGACTATGCCGTCACCGGAATCAGCAACATCTCGGTGATCGATTCCGGCAGCTTCTGGATCGACGGCTATTTCGAGGAGACCAAGATGGCGCGCGTCTGCGTCGGCGATCGCGCCGAAGCGCAGCTGGTCGGTTATGCCAAGCCGATCCTGGGACATGTAAAGACCGTGACACGCGGTGTCAGCGTGTCGAACGCCGCCACGGGCACGCAGGGCCTGCCCAATGTCGATCCAATCTACACCTGGGTGCGGCTTGCGCAGCGCGTGCCGGTGCGCATCGCCATCGATACCGTGCCGCCGGATGTTCCGCTGGTCTCCGGCATGACGGCGACGGTGACGATCCGTCAGCCTTCCGCGGACCATCGCCAGACCTGGTTCGGCCAATTCCGCGAAAATTTCGTCGATCCCGTCACCGACCTGTTCGGCGCAGGACAGCCGCCGCGTCCGAACTGTCTGCAAGCGACATCGCAGCAGCGTCCTGAGGTGGAAGCGGTTCCCTATACGCGCGAGTCCGCGGTTCCGCCGGCAGAGACCATCGCGCCCGGCATCACGCCCGGCATCAACGCCTCGCCACGCCTGCCCTGAAGCAGGCGTTGCGCCTCCTCATCGCGCTAACATCACACCTCCCGCACATGTGCTTGATCCCTTTGGTTCAATTAAACTTTTTGCGACACCCGGTCGCACCCCTCGCATTTGCAAAATCTAATACCGCTTAAGCATCCTTAACGAGCCTTGCGACGAGACCCCACCTATCGTTCGAGCATGGACCATTGCATTCGGCAGCCGTCACGACGGCAGCGGAATCAACAAGACGGGACAAACCATGCTCACCGATATGCAAGCGGCCGGCGCTCGGTTGACGTATCAACCCACCCGTCGCAACCCTCTCTCCCCGCGGGAGACCCGGGCATTTCCCCACGAACGCAAGTGGCGCCAGCCCGACGGACGGACGAGCTCTACGTCCGAGGACATCACGATCTCGCGATGGACCAGTTTGCAAACAGGCATCAGGCACGAAGAGGCGACGACGCCTCCCGACCGCTACTTCTTCGCCATCGCCCTGAAGACCACCCGCGTCAAGCTGACCAGAGGCCGTCACACCGTCTTCGACGGCGTCATGCCGGCGGGCACGCTGTATATCGGCGCACCGTCGCAGCAACTCAGCGCGCAGTTCAACGCACCGTGCGATTTCCTGCACTTCCATGTCTCGGCCGGCAGCTATTTTCAACCGCTCCGGCCCGGCGCAGGAACCGCCTCGACCGAGGGCCTCAACGACCTCATCCTGCTCCGCGACCCCTTCGCCGAGCAACTCGCGAAGGCGCTGACCGAGCGTGGCCATTCGGCCGACCGGGAATTCGCGCGCTGCATCGGCCAGACGCTGGCCATGCACCTCGCCAGGCGCGAGCTGCCGCACGCGAAGGTCAATGCGCTGCCGAAATGGCGACTGCGGCGCGTCGAGGAATATGTCGGGCTGCACTTCGACCACTGCATCAGCCTGTCCCAACTCGCCAAGGTCGCGGGACTGTCGCGGATGCACTTCGCGGCCCAGTTCCGCGCCGCGACGGGATACCGGCCGCGGGAGTATCTGCTGCATCAGCGCATCGAGCGTGCGAAATCGCTGCTGTCGAACACCGACACGACGCTGGCCGAGGTGGCGCTGACCGTCGGCTTCTGCACGCAGGCGCATTTCTCGACCGTGTTCAAACGGATCACGGGCGAGACGCCCGCGCGCTGGCGATGCACCAGCCGGAACGCGTCGGTTTCGTCCAGGCTCTCCGATCCGGCTTCGACGTCGAAGACGATGTCGCGCGTGCTGCCCGCGGACTTCATGTGAATCATGCGAAATGAGAAACAGCCGGGGATCGTGAAATACTTCTGCTGCGGGATCGGCGATGCTGTGCGTGTTAGGTGACTGAGACCCCCAAGTCATTGCCCCCAAGTCACCGCTCGAGCCTCCTCCTCCCTGGGCATCCGAGCATTTCAGGGGCCGTCCTCCTCCAAAGGACGGCCCCTCCTTTTCGACAATTTAGCTTCATCGATAGCGTCGCCGGTCCGGAACTGGCCGGCACTAGACGTCGAGGTGACGCGCGATCCAGGCGCGCACGCCCTGCAGGCTCCTGAAATCATCCAGTGCACGCGCCGGCAGTCCGGTGTCGATGCCCGCAACCATGCGGCTCAGCGCGTGCCCTGGCCCGAGCTCGAGAAATGCCGTCGCGCCGGCTTCGACACAGGCCTGCAGGCAATCCGCCCATTGCACGGTGTGCGAGATCTGCGCGGCAAGCTTGTCGAGACCGCTTTCGCGCGCGACGACGGGAGCGGCATCGATTCCGCTCAGGATGCGCGCGCTGGCCTTGGGCGGGAACAGCACCGGCACGCGGCGTAAGACTTCACGAAATACTGCGGATGCTTCGGCGAGCCGCTGGGTGTGCGAGGCGACCTCAACCGGCAACGCGACGATCCTTGCGGCGTGCATCGCCCGCGCGTCGGCGGCGATCCCGTCCAGCGCCTCACGGCCGCCGCCGATGACGAAGGCATCGCCGGGATTGACGATGGCGACCGCCGCGCTATGGCGCTGGCAAAGGCGGTCGACCTCATCTCGCGAAAGACCGCGGACGAAAACCAGCCCGTCGCCGGGATGCGTGGCTCCATCCATGGCCTCCGCACGGCGCGCCACGAGATCGAGCGTAACGGCCGCGTCGAACAGGCCGCCAACGCCCCAGGCGGCGACCTCGCCGACGCTGTAGCCGGCAATGATGACGTCGCGCGGAATGGCATCTGCGAGCACCGCCGCCGCAGCAAGCGCCTGCAGGGTGCAGAGAACCTGGCCGGCATGATTGCGATGCAAGACTTCATCGGGTTCGCTGCGCACGAATTCGCGCGGGTCCCTGCTGCCGAGCAATGCCGCTGCGCGCGCAAACAGGGGAGCGGCTTCCGGCGCATCGCCGGTGAGAGCGAACATGTCCCGATGCTGCCTGCCTTGTCCCGAGCACAGGATCGCGAGCGTCATGGCTACGTCCTAGTGGGGAAAGAGTGTGGCGATCGCTATCGCCAGCGTCACGACGCTGAATCCGGTGCTGGCGATGACCATGGAGCCGATCGTTGCGGAATCCAGCCGGTAGTTGACCGCAAACAGGATGCCGAAGAAGCCCGAGGGCAATGACGCGAGCAGAATCGCCGTCTTCGCGGCATCCGGCGCGAGATGAAAGCCGTAAGAGATCGCGACGGCCAGCAGCGGCCGCAGGATATCCGCAGCGCCCGTTGCGGCGACGACCCGCCAATCGATACGCAGCGTCTGGGCCGACAGAACGAGACCGGTCAGGAACAGCGCAACGCCTGCAGCCGCGTTCCCGATCAGGGTGAGACAGGCATGGACGAGTGCGCCGAGATCGAGACCTGATAACGCGAGCACGACGCCGAGCGCGGGCGCCCACACGACCGGCTTGACCAGCGCACGCCGGACGGCCGTCAAGACCGGATGCGCCGACGCGTCGGCGCCGCTGGTCTTGCGGATGCTCATCTCCACGATGACGAGGGTCAGCGGGCTGACGAGGATCGAGCCGGTAGCGAGCGCAACCGCAACCGGGACGACGCCTGCCGGCCCCAGCACGGTCGACAGGATCGGCAGCCCGACGCCGGCCAGATTCGGGAAGCCGACCGTCAGCGCCTGCACCGCTGCATCGGACCTCGTCACCACAAAGAAGGTCCGCTCGAACCAGTACCAGGCGAGATAGACGATCAACATCGTCAGGCCGAACACCAGGAAGACCGGATTCTGGTCGGTGATCCGGTCGCGCGGGGCCGATGCGGTCGCGGCGAACAGCGAGGCCGGCAGGGCGAAATTCATCACGAGCGCGTTGAGACCTTCGACGTGACGGTTGTCGACGGCGCGAGCCTTGCCTGCAACGAACCCGAGCAGCAGGACGAAGAAGACCGGCACCAATGCCATCAGGATGACGTTGGACGTCATGAGTTCAGTCTCTCATGCGCGTCGACGAACAGCGTCATGGCCAGCAGGTCGGCTGATCCGCCCGGGCTGAGACGACGGGCGACGAAACCTTCGTGGATCGATTGCGCCCGCGCGCGCCAGCCAGGCGCGCCGACCCCGCCTGAGGCGATGAAGCCACGTGCGGTGTCATGGGCAAAGCGGAGGCCGTCGAGCCCACCGCGATGCAGGAGGTTGGTGTCTTCAACGGAGGCGATCAGGGAAAAGCACGCCTCGACCCGGGCGGATTCCATATCTTCCGGCACGACAGCCCTCGCTCGGTGCAAGGCCGGCAAGCCGATTCCGTAGACGCTAGGAAATCCCGTCGCGGCTTCGATGCGCGCACCACCAGCGCGAAAACGGCGTCGGGCCGCGCTGCCATGGCTGTGCAGCAGCACCGGACCATCGAGGATGCTGTCGCCCCACAGGCGCGCGACGACATCGCCGAGCGACAGCCGCGGATCGACCAGGCCGCCGGCTCTCGCGCCGGCCGCCGCACACAGCAGGCCAAGCCCGAAGATCGCGCCACGATGCGTGTTGATGCCCGCGGTCGCGGCAAACATCGCGCGTTCCGCCTCAAGGCCAATGATCCGCAGCCGTCCCATGCCGCAGCCAAGCGCGCCCGCATCGGCCAGGCGTTGCAGATGGGGCATGATGGCCGCAGCACTGCGGCGAAACGTGCCTGCATCCATGTCGTGGTGACTGCCATTGTCGACATGGCTCACCAATCCCGGCTTCGGCCAGGTTTCGAGCTCCCTGACGAGACAGTTGGCGGCAACAGCGCCGATGGCAGAGACATCGGGCGTCACCTGCGCCTGGCGCAGTGGCGACCGTTCCAGGCCTCTTGCGGCCGCGGCGATCATGATCCCATCGCTCCCGCCATGAATTGATACCTGCCGAGCAGAACCACGCTCTCGATGCGCTTGACCAGAAGCTCGCTCGCGCCGCCGTGAAATTCGCGCCAGTTCACCGCAGCCCCGTCGCTGTCCATCAGCTCGCCATCGAGCCGCATCGGCGCATCGGCCTCGATCGCGGCGACATCGGCGACGAAACGATCGATGTCGGTCTCGCTTTGAAACTCGAACAGGACATCGAGGTCGGAGCTTGTTGTCACGTAGTCGAGCCCGGTCAGCGATTGCCAGGCCAGGCTGCCGAACACGCGCGCGTCCACCGAGTGGCGCAGCGCCAGCGCATCGAGCCGGTCGAGCGTCGGCCACCAGTTGCGCGGTGCGTAGGCCCGCGCTTGCCGCAGCGACGGCGGCCTCGCAACAGAGGCGACGTGGTCGATATCAACCAGGAAGGAGATCCGTTTCTTGCCGGCCGAGGGCGGCAAGGGCAGGCCCAAAGCGAGACCGTTTGCCTCGCCTGGCATAGTGCGCCGCCGGATCGTCGGCCATCGCATTTTGGGCCAGCGCGCCAGAAGGGACTCGGTTGCGAGATCGCCGCGCGCATCCAGCATCGCACGCCAGCCTGCCGGGCTGACGAAGACGAGGTCGTGGCGACCTGGTGGACGCTCAGCGTGCTTGCAGGGCCAGGTCACGAACGCGCTCCGCGATCTCGTTGGCCTTCAACCGGCCGCCACGCTCCTTGCCGAGCGCATCCCGCCGGTCCTGCACGGCCGGCATGTCGGCAAGCAACGCCTCCAACTGGTCGGCCAGCGAGACGGCATTGCTCCATGTCATGTGAACCGCGCCCATCTGCGCGAGATTGGACAGGCCCGGCGCGAACACCGGCGTCGATTTCGCCTTCTCCTCGAGCGCCTGCATCGACAGCTTGGTGACCTTCGCCATCGACGGCAGGTCCATCACCGCGGGATCGGCCCCGGGCAGTCCGACCAGCACGCGCGTGGCGAGGCCCGTCGCCAGCAGGGCGCCGGCCGCCGAATGGCCGTACAGGAGGCCGATGGTCGGGCGGCCATTGATGTCCGCGTGGATCAACACTTTCGCCAGATGCGCGAGAAACTCGTTCAGCCCGAGCAGCTCGTCGCGCTTGCTCATGCGCTGGCTGTCGCTGTCGACGAGCACAAGGATCGGCCCGGAGTCCCGGCCGATCGACCCCAGCAAATGGCCGGACAGCCTGATCGCCTCGTCGACGCCGAGCGCGGTGCGATCGGCGACGCCAAGGACGAGGATGCGCTCGCCGGATCGCAGCGTCGCGGAACCGAGAATGACGCCCTTGTCCTTTCTCACCTCATGACCGTCGGGAAAGAGCGAGGCGATGATGTCATCGAGCGTCACGGCTGGTCCTCCCGATCCGGTTGGCAAGGGCAATGAACTGATCGGCCGGCAGCTCTGGAACGGTTTGAGCGTCGGCGATGCCTTCGGCGGTCCAGATGTCGACGGCATCTGCGCACGCGCCGAAGCGGCGCAGCCGGTCGGCAAGCCGCTCCTGTTCGGCCTTCAGCCTGTCCAGACCAAAAGGTCCGACCAGGCCGAGCAGCGCGAGCGCGGCTTCGCGAAAATCCTGCACATTGTCGTCGGCGAAGACATCGGCGGCGCCGAGCAGGCGGCGATGCTTGCCGCCCATGGTGCGCCAGACCAGTGCGCGGTCGCGCGAGTCGAACTCCTCGACGCCGCGGTTGGTCTCGATGACTTCGGGGCCGGACACCGCGATGCGCCCCTGCTCCGAGACGGCGAGCGCGGAGCAGCAGCCGGCGATCAGGCCGCCGCCGCCATAGCATCCGGACCTGCCGCCGATCAGGCCGATGACCTTCACGCCGGCGGCGCGCGCCTCCATCACGGCGCGCATGATCTCGGCGATGGCGAGCTCGCCGGCATTGGCCTCCTGCAACCGGACGCCGCCGGTATCGAACAGGATCAGGACGGGGATGGTGCCGACCTCGCGCGCGGCGCGGAGCAGCCCCGTCAGCTTGGCGCCGTGCACCTCGCCGAAGGCCCCGCCCATGAAGCGGCCCTCCTGCGCGGCAACGAACACGGGCGAGCCGTCGAGACGGCCGTGACCGACGACGATGCCGTCATCGAACTGCTCGGGAAGGTCGAATATCTTCAAGTGCGGACTGACCTCGCGCTGCTCCGGCCCGATGAACTCAATGAGGCTGCCGGCATCGAGCAGCAGCTCCAGCCGCATGCGGGCCGACGCCTCGTAGAAGCTCGTGCTGCGGGCCCGTTCGGCCGGGGTGATGTCCTTGAGCGGCGCGGTCATTGGCCCTCCTCCGCGATCAATCGCACCGCCTGCGCCAGCCGCAGCGAGACCGTATCCGGACGCGCACCTCCGTCATTGATCGAGAACTTCAGCCCGCCGGGTGAATAGCGTTCGACGAAATCGCCGATCACGGCACTCCAGACCTCGCCGAAACCGACGGCCGCGGTCTTGATGTCGACCGCGCATTCCGCATCCGGCAGCACACGCTCCACCAGCACTTCCAGATTGCCCGAGGCGACCACGCCGACGATCGCGCTGCGCCTGGCCCCGCCAGCGCGGGCGCGAACCTGATGTCGAAAGCCGAGATCTTCCATGGCGCGTCCTCACCAGTTCCTGAATTTCGACGGAGGTGCGTACAGGCCGCCCGACCAGCGCACGAGGTCCTTGATCGAGCGCGCCGCCAAGAGGCTACGATCCGCATCCAGCGGGTTGATGCCGAGGTCTTCCGGCCGGCGGATCACGCCGCGCTCGCGCAGCCGCGCGACCATGCCGTGGTCGCGCCGACGGCCGACATCGGTGTAGCCGGCGACGCCGCGGATCGCCTGCTCGCGCTCCTGTGCGGTGCGGCACCGCAGGAGATTGGCCACGCCCTCCTCGGTGACGATATGCGTGACGTCGTCGCCATAGATCATGACCGGCGCGAGATCGAGCTTCAGCTTTTCCGCGAGCTCAATCGCATCGAGCTTCTCGACGAACAGCGGAACGTTCTTGTCGCCGAAGGTCTCGCCGATCTGCACGACCAGCTTGCGGCCGCGGCGCATCAGTGCCGCGCCGTCAGGATCAGCTTCCGCCCCGGCCTTCAGCCAGGGCTCGCTCGGATGACGCCGGCCGCGGGCATCCGCCCCCATGTTCGGCGCGCCGCCGAAGCCGGCAATGCGCGAGGCGGTGACGGTCGACGAATTCCCCTGCAGGTCGATCTGCAGCGTGGAGCCGATGAACATGTCGCAGGCATAGAGCCCGGCCGTCTGACAGAAGGCGCGGTTGGAGCGCAGCGAACCGTCGGGACCGGTGAAGTAGACGTCGGATCTGGCGCGGATGTAGTCATCCATACCGACCTCCGAGCCGAACGAGTGGATCTGCCGGACCCAGCCGGACTCGATCGCGGGAATCAGCGCGGGATGCGGGTTCAGCGCGAAGTGCGTCGCGATCCTGCCCTTCAGCCCAAGTCGCTCGCCGAATGTTGGCAGCAGAAGCTCGATCGCGGCGGTGCTGAAGCCGATGCCGTGATTGAGCCGCTGCACGCCATAGGGCGCATAAACACCCTTGATCGCGAGCATCGCCGTCAGGATCTGGCCTTCCGTGATCGCGGCGGGATCGCGCGTGAACAGCGGCTCGACGAAGAACGGCTTGTCGGATTTGACGATGAAATGGACGCGGTCGGCGGGGATGTCGACCCGCGGCACGGTCTCGACGATCTCGTTGACCTGGGCGATCACGACACCGTCCTTGAACGCCGTCGCCTCGACCACGGTCGGAGCGTCCTCGGTGTTCGGGCCTGTATAGAGATTCCCTTCGCGATCGGCGCTGACCGCGGCAATCAGCGCGACATGCGGGGTGAGATCGATGAAGTAGCGGGCGAACAGCTCGAGATAGGTATGGACCGCGCCCAGCTCGATCTTGCCGCCGAACAGCATGCGCGCGATGCGTGCCGATTGCGGCCCGGAATAGGCATAGTCGAGCCGCTTCGCGACGCCACGGTCGAACAGGTCGAGATGTTCGGGCAGAACCACACCCGACTGCACCATGTGCAGATCGTTGACTTTGGCCAGATCGACCGCCAGCAGCGCGCGGCTCAGGAGATCGGCCTGCTTCTGGTTGTCGCCTTCGAGACAGACCCGGTCGCCCGGCCGGATCACGGCTTCCAGCAGGGCCGTGGCGTCCTGCGCTTCGACCACCCTGCCGCGGGCAAGACCGGCTCCGGCCACGATGCGGGCATCACGCGCGGCGCGGTTGTTCTGCCAGTTCGTCATGACCTTCGACCCTTTGCGGCGTTGGCTCCGCTCCAGAGCGATCCCGGATTGGCGCGATCGGGATAGAGCTCCAGCATCGCCTCGTAGAGTTCGCGCGCCGATGTCGTCGCTGCGTCGAGGCGGTTGAAATCGAACAGATATTGCCGCGTGTCCGCGATGTTGCGCGGGTCGTCGTCGTTCTCGGGCTTCTTGTGACCGGCCACGACGAAGCGCGGTTTCAGCGCATCCAGCCGATCGAGGGCCGCGATCCATTCCAGCCGGCTCAGCGTATCGGTTTCGGCGAGATAGGGATGAATGCCGTTGTAAACGGTATCGCCGGCGACGATCAGGTCGAGCGATGGAACGTGAAGCGCGGTCGAGCGCGCGGTATCGGTTCGTCCCATGTCGATAACGTCGAGCCTGTGTCCCTCGAGCGTGAGCTTGCCCTCCAGCGTCTCGGCCACACGCAGGCGTTCGGCGATCTCGCCCGGAAAGCGCTTGCGCCAGAAACCGTCCAGCGATGCCGGCGAGACCTGCGCCTTCATCTCCTCGACGACTTCAGGAACGGCAACGGCTTTCGCCTGCGGAAAGCGGTCGAGCAGCGGCTCCAGACCGAAGAAATGATCCCCGTGGCCGTGCGTGACATAGATCGTGGTCAGATTTCGCCCGCGCGAGACGACCCAGTCCAGCAACGTCTTCGATTGCCCGGCGGTGAGGAACGTGTCGACCAGGATCGCGTCCCGCTCGCCGTAGATCAGCGTCGAAGAGTTGGCGACCCACATCAGGTCCGGATTGCCGGAGGGCAAGTCTCGGCTCAGGCCGGCTCGCTTCACCGTCGTCACGCTCCAGTTCAGAACGGTGCTGCTCGTCTCGATCGCGCTCATGAAATCCTCCTGATCTCACAGTCAGGCGGCGGGAGTGCTGTCGCTCCCGCCGTCCTTCCTTCCGCCGGCCGTGCGTCAGGACCGGCAAAACGTCTCGTCAGCGGGTGGCCGGCTGATCGATGCTGCGTGCGGCGCGGGTGATGATGGCCGCGACTTCCTTCGGATGCGATTCGTAGACCGAGTGGCTGGCGCCCGGGATCACCGTGGTCTGGCTCTTGGCGCGCTCGTAATACCAGCGCTCGAGATCCGGATTGATGATCTGGTCGCTGCCGGCGACGATGCCCCAGCTCGGCTTGGTCTTCCACGCGGCCGCCGTCAGCGGCGTGCTGAACACCTGCGTCGCAGCCAGGACCTGCGAGCGCGCAACGAATTCGGCACGCTCACGCGACAGGTCTGGCGCGAACAGTTTTGGGAATTGCACGGGATCGAGATAGGTGAACTTGTCGGGCGTCACCTTGATGACGCCTTCGGTCTTGCCGAGCACGCTCGGCGTCTTCTTGCCGAGCGCCGATTCATCCTCGCCGACATCGGGGGCGTGCGCGGCGACGTAGACGAGACCGACGACGTTCGGATGAACACCGGCCTCGGTGATGATCGATCCGCCATAGCTGTGGCCGACGAGAAGCGTCGGGCCTTCCTGGAGATCGAGAATGCGCTTCGCCGCCGTGACGTCGTCGGCGAACGACGTCTCGGGCTCCTGCACCATGGTGACGCGGAAACCTTCCTTGGTGAGGATCTCGTAGACCGGCTTCCAGCCGGATGCATCCACCCAGGCGCCGTGCACCAGGACGATGTTCTTCAGGGGTTCGGCACGCGCCGGGGCGACGGTCGAGAGCAACGAGAGAGCGGCGGCAAAGGCGAGGCCAGCATTCAGGGGTTTCATGTCGGGATCACTCCGGGTTGGAATGACGCGACAGTAGTTTTTCGGCTTGCTCGCGTATTTCGGCAAACAACTGTCCTTGCCACTTCGCACGCCGGGACACGTGACCTGCGATAATCGCTACGCACGCTGCGTCCGGACGCGACGTAGTTGAGAGATGCATTCAAACAGAGAGCGCACGTCATGCACACTGACATTCATGTCAGACATCTCTCGCAAGCGTGAACTGGTCGGCGTTCATACGCGAAAGACGATCGATATGCGCTCTGCCATTCACGACAACGTTCCCGACGTCACTCGAAATCCAAGCATAGGATCGGACGATGATTTCCACCGCGAAGTGCCGTGTCGCTCTTTTCGTCCTGCTGTCCGCGACGCTACCGGCCCATGCCGGAAGCTGCAGGGATGACATCGCGCAAACGCAGGCCCAGCTCGATCTGGCCATCGAGAAGGACGCAGGCTCCCACGGCTGGAAGCGGGAGAGCCTCAACGCGCTGCGCAGCCATCAACCGACGCCCCGCTCGCTTGCGGAAGCAGAGGGCAGCAACGGCGTCGATTTCACCGATGCGCTCGATTCGCTCGATCGCGCCCGCACCGCCAATCGCAGCGGCGATATCGCCGCGTGTAACCGGGAGATCGCACACGCGCGATCGATCCTGAGATAGCGAAATCAGCTCCGGGGGCGGCCGGCCGCAAGGCGCGAGACGCGCCCGATGCTCCTCGCCGTCGTGCTGCCGGAGAGCAGGACGTGCGTTCTGAAAATACCTGCGTGAGCGCAACTTTCTATTGTCCATGCCATCAGCCGGAGGCTTCTTCCATGCGAGAACTTCATTCAACAGCGAACGCCAGCGCACGGCGACCCGGATCGCCCCGGTACGGTATGATGCACCCGGTCGTGGTGGTTGCGACCGGCATTCTGTGGCTCGTCTCGGCTACGGCCATCGCGCAGACGACGCCAACGACGGTACCGGGAATGCAGCCGTCCACCGGCATGCTGGCGACGTCGCCGCTCAACCCGCAATCCACACGGCCCGTCGACATTCCGCTCGGATCGACCGAGATCACAACGCCGGGCATCTCGCCGATCAATCCAGCGCAAGCCGCGATGGGATGCACCGGATCCGGCAATGCCACATCGAACGGCGCGTTGTTCGACGGCGGCGGATTAGCCGGCACCACATCGGCCAATTGCAGCGGCAGCAGCGTAGCCGCCTCACCCCTGCCCTCGACATCCACGGTCGGGCGCGTCGGCATTCCGCTCGGCGCCACCGAGATCGGCGGCGCCGGCATCAGTCCGACCGTGCCGGTGCCCGGCCCCACGTCGATGGGCAGCACGACCACGATCGACGGCTCCGGCAATCCCTGAGATCAAGAAGGACGATACCTGTGAAACGGAACCTCACCATTGCGCTCGTTGGTCTCGCCGCGATCCTGGCCGGCGCAGGCTTCTGGTTCTTCGGCTCCGACCGGACGCCGGCTGTCTCCGCCGCACCGGTGCCCGCCGCCGTGCCTGTCGTTGCCGCCAGCGTCACGGGCAAGGACGTTCCGATCTATCTGCGCGGCATCGGCACGGTGATCGCCTACAACACCGACGTCGTGCGCAGCCAGATCCAGGGACAGATCGTCAAGATCGCCTTCACCGAAGGACAGACCGTCAAGGCCGGCGACCTGCTCGCGCAGATCGATCCAAGGCCCTATGAAGCGCAGATCGAGCAATTGACCGCCAATCGCGACCGGGACCAGGCCCAGCTCACCAATGCCGAAGCCAATCTCTCCCGCTACGACCAGCTCGGCGACAAGGGCTATGCGACGCCGCAGCTGATCGAGACGCAGACGGCCCAGGTGGCGCAGCTCAAGGCCGCCGTGAAGGCGGACCAGGCGCAGATCGACGAGGCCAACGTCCAGCTCAGCTACACGCGCCTGACGTCGGCTATTCCCGGCATCACCGGCGTTCGCCAGATCGATGTCGGCAACGTCATTCATCCGACCGATCCCAACGGTCTCGTCGTCGTCACCCAGATCGAGCCGATCTCGATGCTGTTCACCCTGCCGCAGACCGACCTGCCCGTGATCCAGCAGCACGCCGAAAAAGGCACGCTGAAGGTCATCGCCTACAGCCAGGACAACAAGATGAAGCTCGACGAGGGCACGCTGCTGCTGGTCAACAACGAGATCGCGGGAACGACCGGCACCGTCCAGCTCAAGGCCGTGTTCCCGAACCTTCAGCATCGGCTGTGGCCGGGTCAGCTGGTCAACGCGCGGCTGCTGCTCGAGGTCCAGAAGGGTGCACTCACCGTCGCCGGCTCGGCGGTGCAACAGGGACCGAACGGCAGCTATGTCTATGTCGTCGCCAAGGACCAGACGGTCGCCTTGCGGCCCGTTCACGTCGTACAGATCAGCGATGGCCAAGCGCTGATCGACCAGGGACTGAAATCGGGCGACGTCGTCGTGATCGACGGTCAGTATCGGCTGACCGAAGGCAGCCGCGTTCACGAGCTGCACGGCAAGGCCGCGCGTGAAGCCGACCTGCAGAGCGCCGTGCAGGACGCGATCCCATGAATCTCTCCGCGCCCTTCATCCTGCGGCCGATCGCAACCGCCCTGCTGATGGCGGGCCTGCTGCTGTGCGGCCTCGCGGCCTATCCGCTGCTGCCGGTCGGCGCGCTGCCGAACGTCAACTACCCGACCATCCAGATCTCGGCCCAACTGCCCGGCGCCGATCCGGGCACCATCGCCTCGTCGCTCGCAACGCCGCTCGAGCAGCAGCTCAGCCAGATTCCCGGCGTCACGCAGCTCACCTCGTCCAGCGCGCTCGGCGTGGCCCAGCTCACGGTTCAATTCGAGCTGTCGCGCACGGTGGACAGCGCCGCGGTGGACGTGCTGGCCGCGATCAACGCCGCAAGCCCGTTCCTGCCGCCGAACATCCCCTATCCCCCGACGATCAGGAAGGTGAACCCGGCGGAGACGCCGATCATGCTGATCGCGCTGACGTCGGATTCGCTGCCGCTGACGACGGTGGACGCCTACGCCGAAAACATCCTGCTGCCGAAGATTTCGCAGGTGTCCGGCGTGGGCCTCGTCGGCATCGGCGGCCAGCAGAAGCCCGCGATCCGCGTTCGCGTCAATCCGCAGGCGCTTGCCGCGCGCGGCATCGGGCTCGAAGACGTCCGCAACGTGATCGCCGGCGCCAATGTCGATCTGCCCAAGGGCACGCTCAACAGCCCGCGCGTCACCTATACGCTGAACACCAACGATCAGTTGCTCAAGCCCTCCGCCTATGAAGACCTCATCATCGCCTACCGCAACGGCTCGCCGGTGCGGATACGCGACATCGGCACGGCGATCGAGGGGCCCGAGAACGACCTGCTGGCCGGCTGGTACGGCAAGGATCCCGCCATCATCCTGGCGGTCCAACGCGTGCCCGGCGCCAACGTGATCGAGACCGTCGACCGCATCAAGAAGCTGCTGCCGCAACTGCAGGCCTCCGTTCCGCCCGCGATCAAGGTGACGATCGCCGCGGACCGGACCGCGACCATTCGCGCCGCGGTCTCCGACGTTCAATTCACGCTGATGCTGACGGTCGCCCTGGTGGTGATGGTGATATTCCTGTTCCTGCGGAATTTCTGGGCCACCATCATTCCGGCCATCACCGTTCCGCTGTCGCTGGTCGGCACCTTCGCGGTCCTCTACGTGCTCGGCTACAGCCTGGATAATCTCTCGCTGATGGCGCTGTCGATCGCGGTGGGTTTCGTGGTCGACGATGCCGTCGTCGTCATCGAGAACATCGTGCGTCATCTCGAGCAGGGCATGACGCCGATGGAGGCCGCGCTCAAGGGATCCAGCGAAATCGGCTTCACGATCGTCTCCATCACCCTGTCGCTGATCGCGGTGTTCATCCCGCTGTTCCTGATGGGCGGCTATGTCGGCAAGCTGTTCCAGGAATTCGCAGTCACGATCACCGCCTCGCTGCTGCTGTCGCTGGTCATCTCGCTCACGCTGACGCCGATGATGTGTGCGCGGCTGCTGAAGGACGATTCGCGCAAGAAGCACGGCCGGCTCTATCTCGCCTTCGAGCGCGGCTTCGATGCCCTGCTGGCGGTCTACGCGCGCGGCCTGCGTGTCGTGCTGCGCCATCGCTTCGTGACGCTGCTCGTGATGCTCTCGACCGTCGCGCTGACCGGCTATCTCTACGTGATCATTCCGAAAGGGTTTTTCCCGCAGCAGGACACCGGGCAGATTGTCGGTATCACCGAAGCCGCCCAGGACATCTCCTTCCCCGCCATGTCCGAGCGCCAGCAGGCGATCGTCGGCATCCTCTCGAAGGACCCGGCGGTGCAGTCGGTGGCGAGCTATATCGGCCCGGGCGGGCCGACCGCGACACTGAACCAGGGGCGCATCTTCATCGTCCTGAAGCCTAAGCCCGAGCGCAAGGCCAGCGCCGATCAGATCATCGCGCGGCTGGGACCCCAGCTCGCCCATATTCAGGGCATCAGGCTCTACATGCAGGCCGCGCAGGACATCACCATCGGCGCCCGCCTGTCGAAGACGCAATACCAGTACACGCTGACGGACGCCGATTCCAACGAGCTCACCAGCTGGTCGGCGATCTTCCTGGAGAAGCTCCGCGCGCTCGACCTCATCACCGACGTTGCGAGCGACCAGGCCAATGCCGGCCCGCGGCTGGAGGTCACCGTCGATCGCGAGGTCGCCTCGAGCTTCGGCATCCTGCCGACGACGATCGACAATGCCCTCGACGACGCATTCGGCCAACGCATCGTCTCGACCATGTTCACCTCGCTGAACCAGTACCATGTCGTGATGGAGGTCGACCCGCGCTTCCAGTACGGCCCCGAAGCGCTCAAGGACATCTACCTGAACTCGTCCACCGGCCAGCAGGTGCCCCTCAGCACGCTGGTCCACAGCGTGATCAAGCCCGCGCCGATCCTGATCAACCACCAGAGCCTGTTTCCCTCGGTGACGATCTCGTTCAACCTGAAACCTGGCGTCGCTTTGGGCGATGCGGTGGCGGCGATCCAGAACATCGAGAAGAGCACCGGCAAGCCCGCCTCGCTGACGGCCTCGTTCCAAGGCAACGCGCAGGCGTTCCAGTCCTCCCTGTCGGGCACGCCGCTCCTGATCGGGGCGGCGCTGATCGTGATCTACATCATCCTCGGCGTGCTCTATGAGAGCCTGATCCATCCGATCACGATCCTGTCGACGCTGCCCTCGGCCGGCATCGGCGCCTTGCTGCTGCTGCTGGCGGTCCACATGGATCTCAGCGTCATCGCCATCATCGGCATCATCCTGCTGATCGGCATCGTCAAGAAGAACGGCATCATGCTGGTCGATTTCGCCCTCGAGGTGGAGCGCCAGCACGGGCTCAGCCCGGAAGAGGCGATCTACCAGGCCTGCACGCTGCGCTTCCGCCCGATCCTGATGACCACGATGGCCGCACTGCTCGGCGGCGTGCCGCTGATGATCGGCAGCGGCACCGGCGCGGAGCTGCGCCAGCCGCTCGGCTACACCATCGTCGGCGGCCTGATGCTGTCGCAGGTCCTGACGCTCTACACGACGCCCGTCGTCTATCTCTATCTCGACCGGCTCGGCAACTGGCTCACCGGGCGCAAACCACGGGAGGCCGCAACACCCACCCAATCCACGACCAAGGCAGAGACGGAGCTGAGCCATGAATCCGCTTGAGAAGGTGACCGCCGGCATGACGGCAGAGAAGCTGTTGACCGTCACACCGGAGATGACGGTCGGCCATGTGGTGCCGGGAATGCCTGAGGTCTACGGCACGCCGACGATGATCCTGCACATGGAGATGGCCGCGGGATCGGCGGTTCAGCCGTTCCTGTCCGCAGGCCATGTCAGCGTCGGGACGATGGTCAATGTCCGCCATCTGGCGGCAACCCCGGTCGGTCGCACGGTGCGGGCGACCGCCCGGGTCGTCGCGATCGAAGGCAAGAGCATCCTGTTCGAGGTCGAGGCCTGGGACGGCGACCGCAAGATCGGCGACGGCACCCACCGGCGCGGCGTCGTCGATGTCGTCGAGTTCGAGCGGCGGTTCGGCGTGACGAAACCCGTGACCGAGATGGCCTGAGTTCGCGGGCAACGGCCCAGTCGCGGTTTCGTGCGTTTTGACAAAGCGCCCGCGAAAACGCAAAAGACCGCTCCTCGGCGGCGCGTTAGACCTTCGGCATGACGCTCGACCGCCTGGATGGCTCTAACTCCGTACAGCCCCAGCGATGGTGGCGCCGCGTGCTCCCGATCCAGACAATACAGGATCGGATTCTGCTGTGGGCTTGGGGTAGCCTTGTTTTGACCCTGCTGTCCTTCGCCTGTTCACTGCTTGGCGACAATTTCACGGCGATCGCTTTCGCCGCTTTTCTGGCCGCTTCGCTGACGCTCGTCGGCGCGATTATGGATATCACGGCCCTGAAGAAGGCCCATACCGAGCTGGAGCGAAGCGAGCTGCGCTACCGCCATCTGTTCAGCCGCATGCCGATCGCGTTCCGGCAGCTCGACGCCAGCAAGCTCGTCGCGCTGTTCCGAAGGCTGCGCGCCGACGGCGTCAAGGACCTCGGTCCCTATTTCGACAGCCATCCTGAATTCTTGCGCACCTGCATGGACGCGCTCTCGTTTCAGGAGGCCAACGAGCGGGCCATCCAGATGTTCGGAGGCGGCGTCGACGGCCATGTCGGACGTTCCATGGCCGAGACATGGAAGGAACGTCCGGATACGTTCCGGCGGGCGATGGAGTCGCGCTATCGCGGCGAGACAAACTTCGAGGAAGAGACCAGGATGGTGACCTGGGACGGCCGCCTCGTCGACGTTCTCTTCACGACGGCCCGGGTCGGTCCCATCAACGATCTCGAGGTCAGCCTGGTCGGCACCATCGATATCTCGCAGCGCGTTCGCGCCCAGCAGAAGCTGCAGCAGGTGCAGGCCGAGTTCGCCCATGCCGCGCGCGTCTCGATGCTCGGCGAACTGACCGCCTCGATCGCCCACGAGGTCAACCAGCCGCTTGCCGCCATCGCCACCAACGGCGCCGCCGGGCTTCGGTGGCTGAACCGACCGACGCCCGATATCGTCGAGATCCGCAAGACCATCGAAAACATCGTCGTGGATACCAAGCGCGCCGCGAACATCGTGGCACGCGTTCACGGAATGGCATCCCGGAGAGCTCCCGAGCAGGCCTCCCTGGCCTTCGACGAGATCATTTGCGAAGCGCTGCTCTTCCTGCGGCACGAGATGGAATCCCGCAGCGTGACGATCCTGCATCAGCCGGATCCCACCGCGCCGCAGGTGTTCGGTGACCGCACCCAGCTCCAGCAGGTGATCGTCAATCTCGCCATCAACGCGGTGCAGGCGATGACGCAGGCGCGACATGACGACCGCAGGATCGTCATCAGCACGGTCACACTGGACGCCACGACCTTGTGCTGCACCGTGGAGGACAACGGACCCGGCATCGCCGCGGAACATCTCGAGCGGCTGTTTGACAGCTTCTTCACGACCAAGGACAGCGGGATGGGCATGGGACTGCCGATCTGCCGGTCGATCGTCGAAGCGCATGGCGGCCGGATCGGCGCCGAAGGCCATGGTGCCGACGGCGGCGCCCGCTTCTGGTTCACGCTGCCGATCATTGTCCCGGCGGATGCGCTGCGCTGCGACCTCCACGCCGATACGTAACCGCCGCGCTGTGCTATTCCGCGGCCGTGGCCGAACGCACCAGGCGGATCGGTACGCCCTTGTATGACGGCGTGAAGCTGAGTGGATCACGGGCATAGAGCGGGACCAGCGGATTGGTCTCCGGATAGTACGCCGCACAACAGCCGGTCGGGAAGGAATAGGCGGCCACGCGAAAATTGCGCACGATCCGCTCGGCGCCATCTGTCGAGACTGTGATCAGGTCGACCCGATCTCCGTCCACAAGTCCGCGCTTTTTGAGCTCGTATTCGTTGAGGAACACCACGTCGCGCTGGCCGAACACGCCGCGGTAGCGGTCGGACATCGAGTAGAGTGTGGTGTTGTACTGGTCGTGGCTGCGGATGGTGGTGAGCCACAGGAAATCCGCATCGCTCTGCGGCGGGTCCTCGCCGCAGCCCGGAAACACCAGAAAGTTCGCCTTGCCCGACGGTGTCGCCCAGATGCGTTCGCGTGCCGTCGAGGTGAGATGGAAGCCGCCGGGGACGCGGATGCGGGCATTGTAGCCCTGGAAGATCGGGAACACCGCCTCGATCGCATCGCGGATCTTGTCGTAGTCGGCAACGAAGCTGTCCCAATCGACCACGGTGCGCTCGCCCAGCGTCGCCTTGGCGACGCCGGCGATGATCGCGACCTCGCTGAGCAGATGCTCCGATGCTGGCTTGTTGCGGCCGCCGGAGGCATGCACCATCGACATCGAATCCTCCACCGTGACCGACTGAGGCCCCGACGCCTGCACGTCGATCTCGGTGCGTCCGAGGCACGGCAGGATCAGGGCGGCACGGCCGTGGATCAGGTGGCTGCGGTTGAGCTTGGTCGAGACATGGACGGTCAGGTCGAGCTTGCCGAGCGCCGCTTGTGTCGCCTGCCAGTCGGGAATGGCCGCGGCGAAATTGCCGCCCATCGCGAAGAACGCCTTCACCTCGCCGCGGATCATGGCCTCCAGCGCGGTGACCACGTTGTGCCCCGGCTCGGCCGGAGGCTTGAAGCCGAAGCGCTGCTCGAGGCGTTCGAGGAAATCTGCCTTGGGGACTTCCGTGATCCCCACCGTGCGGTCGCCCTGCACGTTGGAATGGCCGCGAACCGGGCAGACGCCGGCGCCCTCGCGCCCGATATTGCCGCGCAGCAGCGCGAGATTGGCGATCTGCTGCACGTTGTTGGCGCCACGCCAGTGCTGGGTGATGCCCATGCCGTAGACGAGGATGGCGCGCTCAGCCTTCATATAGGCGCCGGCGGCATATTCCATGTCCTCGCGCGTCAGGCCGGACTGGCGTTCGATGTCGGGCCATTGCGTGCGCTTGAGATCCTCGATCAGCGCTTCGACGCCTAGGGTGTGGCCGCGAATGAAATCCCAGTCCAGGATCTCCGGCTGCTCGGCCGCGCGGGCGGCTTCGTCGGCCTCCACCAGGATCTTCATGATTCCCTTGAGCACGGCGACGTCACCGCCGACGCGCACCTGGAACAGCTTCGAGCTGATCGTCGTCGACGACAGCGTGATCATCTCGACCGGGCTCTGCGGCGCCTGGAAACGCTCCAGCGCGCGCTCGCGGAACGGATTGAAGGAGATGATCGAAGCGCCGCGGCGGGCCGCATTGCGCAGGCTCGTCATCATGCGCGGACTGTTGGTGCCGGGATTCTGGCCGAAGATGAAGATGCAATCGGCCTGGTCGAAATCCTCCAGCAGCACGGTACCCTTGCCGACGCCGAGCGAGTGCGGCAGGCCGACGCTGGTCGCCTCGTGGCACATGTTCGAGCAGTCGGGGAAATTGTTGGTGCCGTATTCGCGCACGAACAGCTGATAGAGGAACGCGGCCTCGTTCGAGGTCCGCCCCGACGTGTAGAACTCGGCCATGTCCGGATCGGGCAAGGCCCTGAGCTCACGTCCGATCATGTCGAACGCGTCGCTCCACTCAACCGGCAGATAACGGTCGGATGCGACGTCGTAGGCCACCGGATGCGTGAGCCGCCCGACCATTTCGAGATCGTAGTCGCTCCAGCTCGCAAGCTCGGTGACGGTATGCGCGGCGAGGAATTCGGGGGTGCAGCGCTTCGACGTTGCCTCCCAGGCGATCGCTTTGCCGCCGTTCTCGCAGAATTCGAACGACGAGGTGTGCTTCGGATCGGGCCAGGCGCAGCCGGGGCAATCAAAACCCTCCGGCTGGTTCATCCGCCGCAACGTGGCCGCACCCTTCAGCGGCACGCCCTGCACCAGAAGCGCCTCGCTGAGCGCCTTGAGTGCGCCCCAGCCGCCGGCGGGTTCACGATAGGGCCGAACCGATTTCGTGGTCATCTCGATGCTCTCGTTATGGCAATTCTCCGACCAGTTAAGGATCGCGCGGGGGACGCCGTCTTTTCGAAAAGAAGCCGAATTTCGCAATCGCACACGTTCGGACGCGGCTAACCGGGCGAACAGCCAGTGCAATCCGGCAAAAAGAGCGCCGTTCCCGGAAGCTGAAACGGCAAGCGAGACCTAGATTTGGCGGCTGGAGCCCCGTCGCTGTGGAGGGCTTTCGACAATTTTCAGGAGCGACCCAAGATGTTTTCAAGACGAGATTTGCTGGCCATGTCCGCGGCGGGCGCCGCCATTGTCGGCTCCGGCGCACAGGCCGCGACCTTCGGCAATCCGGACGAGCCGCCGCAAGGCGCCATCAATGCCAAAAGCCCCGGAAGCCTGACCGATCCCGGTCCGCAAAACCCTGCGCTCGCCAAGCAGTTTCCTTCCGCGCAAACGCCGCCCGCCACCGACGTCGGCGGCCTGCCGATGGATTGGGCCTCGTTCAACAATGCGCCGCGGCGCATCCAGGACGGCGGCTGGGCGCGTCAGGTGACGGTCGAGGACTTCGCCATCTCCAAGGAAATCTCCGGCGTCAACATGCGCCTCGCCGCCGGCGGCATCCGCGAGCTGCATTGGCACCAGGCGGCCGAATGGGCGATCATGACCTACGGCAGTTGCCGCATCACCGTGCTCGACGCGCAGGGCCGCCCCTATGTCGGCGATCTCAAGGCCGGCGACCTCTGGTATTTTCCGCCGGGCGCGCCGCATTCGCTGCAGGGCCTGGGTCCCGACGGCTGCGAATTCGTGATCTGCTTCGACGACGGTCATGCCAATGAGTTCAACACGCTGCTGGTGACGGACTGGCTCGCCCATACGCCGCCAGAAGTGCTGGCGAAGAACTTCGGCGTGCCGGCCGACACGTTCGCGAAGATCCCGCTGCACAATCTCTGGATCTTCCAGGGCACGGTGCCCGGCGACCTCGCCGCCGACCGCGCCGCCGTTGCGAGGAACGCCGAGGCGCCGCCCTATCCCTTCATCCATTCGCTCGGCAGCTCGACCCCGGCCAAGGAGAGCTCCGCCGGCAGCATCCGCGTTGCCGACAGCAGCAACTTCAAGGTCGCCACCACCGTCGCCGCTGCGCTGGTGACGATGCCGCCGGGCGCGGTCCGCGAGATGCACTGGCATCCGAACGCCGACGAGTGGCAATACTACATCAAGGGCAAGGCGCGGATGACGGTGTTCGACACCGGCCCCAACGCGCGGACGACGGATTTTTCAGCGGGCGACATCGGCTACGTCCGGCGCAATCTCGGCCATTATGTCGAGAATGTCGGCGACACCGAGCTGCAGTTCGTCGGCGTCTTCCGTGCGCCCCGCTACGAGGAGGTCTCGCTCTCCAACTGGCTGACGCACACGCCGCCCAAACTGGTCGCCCAGCATTTCAACATCGACGAGAAGCTGATCGCCCAATGGCCGGACAAGAGCCCGGGCGTCATGCCCAAAACTTGAGAGCCAAGACTTGAGGGGCTTCGAACAACAGTCCTGAATGCGAAAGGCGCCGAAACCGGCGCCTTTCTTTTTGCGCGTTCCAGCTCTCGGCAACGTTGCGCCGTCAGTAGTGATCCGTCGCCGGCGCCGTCTTGCCGCGGAAGACCCGATAGCCGACCGCGACATAGAGCAGCATCAGCGGAAACACGAACAGGCCCGCGCCCCAGAACATGAAGGCGAGGCTTGCATGCGGCGCCGCGGCCTCGTCGATCGTGACGACGAACGGAATCATGTAGGGCCAGAACGACAGGGCAAGCGTGCCGAAGGCCGCCGCAAAGATCAGCGAGACCATGTGGAACGGCCAGTAATCGTCATGGCGCAGGATGCTGGTGGCAAGCATCGCGGCCGCGCCGGCGCCGATCAGCGGAAACACGAAGAGATAAGGCCGCTCGGTCCACCGGCGCAGGATCGGCAGATGCTCGACCAGCGCATGCGTGAAGACGATGACGAGGAAGGCCAGGACGGCAACCGCGAGCAACGGGATCTGACGCCGCGTGGCGTCGCGGATCGGACCGTCGCACTTCCTCACCAGCCAGCAGGCCCCGAGCAGTGCGTAGCCGAAGCAGAGGCCGATCCCGCACAGGACAGAAAAGCCAGTCAGCCAGCCGAACGTTCCTCCGGCATATTCGCCGTTCGAGAATGGCAGTCCCTCGACGAGCGCGCCGACCATCGCGCCCTGCATGAAGCTCGCAGCGAACGACCCCACGACGAAGCTGACGTCCCAGATCCGGCGGCTGCGCGATGCCTTGCCGCGAAACTCGAACGCAACGCCGCGCAGGATCAATCCCAGCAGCATGACCACGACCGGGATATAGAACGCGGGCAGCACCATGGAATAGACCAATGGAAACGCGCCCCACATGATCACGCCAGTGACGACCAGCCAGGTCTCGTTGCCATCCCAGACCGGCGCGATCGTGCGCAGCATCTCGTCACGCTTCGCCTCGCTGTCGGCGAGGCCGAACAGCATGCCGACGCCGAGATCGAAGCCATCGAGCAGGAGATAGATCAGAATGCTGATGGCCAGCAGCGCAACCCAGAACATCACCATGTCTATTCTCCCGCTTCGAGATAGCCGTGCGCGGCCGGCACCTGATCGGCGAGCGACATCGGCCGGTTGGGCACGGGGACGTGCAGCGGCCTGCTGCCAAGCCCGGCCGGCCCGGCGCGCAACAGCCGGTAGATGTAGTAGGTCCCGAACGAGAAGATGAAGGCATAGACGGCGACGAACAGGATCAGCGACACCGTCGCAGCCGACGCGGTCAGGAACGGCGTCACGGCGTCTGCGGTGCGGAGCACGCCGTAGATGGTCCACGGCTGACGGCCGACCTCCGCGGTGTACCAGCCGGTGAGGATCGCGATCCACGGCAGCGGGAAACTGAGGAAGATGCCCCACAGCAGCAGGCGGCTGCGCTCGAGCCGATGCTTCAGGCCGAGCCAGCTCCCGAGCCAGGCCAGTCCCAGCATGACGAAGCCGCAGCCGACCATGATGCGGAAGGCGAAGAACGGGATCGCCACCGGCGGCCGGTCCTGCGGCGGAAAGCTGGTGAGGCCAACCTCCTTCGACGTCAGGCTCATGCTGCCGATGATGCTCCCGAGCACCGGAATCGAGATCGCGTATTTGTTCGATTGAGTCGTGGAATCAGGAATGGCGATCAGCACCTCCGAGGCCGGCTGCTCGTCATGCCAGCGCGCCTCGATCGCGGCGAACTTGGTCGGCTGGTAGTCGTGGACGTAGTCGCCGACGAGATGGCCGATGAAGAGCTGGACCGGCAGCACCACGGCCGCAAGCGCAAGACCCATCCGCAGCATCACGCGGGCCTCGGCGCGATAGGTCCGCCGCAGCAGATACCACGCACCGGTCGCCGCCACGCAGAACGCGCCGGTGAGATAGGAGGCGAGCAGCATGTGCGGAAACCGGACCCAGACCACCCGGTTGAAGATGATCTGCGCCCAGTCATTTGGCACGAACTGGCCGTTCTGCAGGACGTAGCCGGTCGGCACCTGCATCCAGCTGTTGTTGACCATGATCCAGAACGCCGACAGCGTGGTTCCGAGCGCGACCATCGCGGTCGAGAACAGATAGAACCACGGCGGCACCCGGGGCCGGCCGAAGATCAGGATGCCGAAGAAGCCAGCCTCCAGCATGAAGGCCGTGAATGTCTCGTAGGACAGAAGCGGGCCCTGGATCGGCCCGGACATTTTCGAGAGCACGCTCCAGTTCGTTCCGAACTGAAACGCCATCACCACGCCCGAGACGACACCCATCCCGAAGGCAACGCCGAAGATCTTGAGCCAGAATTCGAACAGGGTCCGGTAGACGGGCTTGCCGCTGTACTGGTGCATCGCTTCGAGCACGGTGAGCCAGGCGGCGAGCCCGATCGTGAACGCCGGGAAGATGATGTGGAACGAGATCGTGAAGGCGAATTGCAGCCGCGACAGGAGGAGCGCCGTCGGGTCCATCGGACGTCCCTTTCTCAGGCTCGTTTCGCGGCCGCTAGCGTACGTGCCGCCGGACGCTGGATATCGATGACCTTGAGCACTGTGCCCGCGAGCTCGCAGCACCGGTTCGAGATCACCTCGTTCACGTTCATGTTGAACTGGGTTCCGCTGCCCGTCATCCAGACGTGGAGGGGAAACATGTCCCGGTGCTGACCGGCGAGAATCTCATCGCAGACGTGGACGATCAGCTTGTCGATCCTGCCGTCGAGACGACCGCCGGCGCAATTGGCGTTCGCCGCCGCCTTCTTTGGGATCGCGTAGGACTGGATCATTTCGCGCGGCATCAGGTCCCTGCCGATGCTGAAATGCTCGAGCGAGCGCTGCGTTTGCGCGCCCCTGAGCCTGTCCGCGGGAACGCTCACTTCACCCAGGCCGTCTGTCTCCTTGCGGAAGTCGATCATCCTTGCCTCTCGTGGCGGTTCGTGTCGCGAGCACATTTGCGGCCCTGATCGAAAGTGTACGAACCGCACCGCGCGCACGCTTCCGCGAACGAACGTCCTTTTGCCGAATGGCATGGTGGGCACCTGGCCGTGCAACGGACGCGCGATGTCAGCGCGATTGGCCTTGTCGGCACAGCCAGAGGACGTACATCGACGATGCGATCGGCAAAGCGAGGCTCCACGTTCCCAACCACGTCGTCACGCAGCTGCCGACGGCCGCTCCGAGCAGGAACGTCAGGCAGAGCGCAAGCATGGTTCCGACGCCGCGCGCTGCCTCAGGATCGGACGCCGCAAAGAGCTGGTCGATGGCACGCAGCATGTTGCCGGTGACCGTGACCGAGAGATATTTCCAGCGCCCGACCTGCCTGAAGCTCGCCGACTGCAACGCGACGCCGAAGGAGAGGACAGGGATCGTGACCTCATCGGAAACGCGATGGAGCAGCAGCGTCGCCATGGCGAGGCATACGATCTCTCCGACGAGACAACGCAGCGGCGCCCGGGAGCGGACCGCCACCAGCGATCCCAGCACGAAGGCCGCGAGCGGAAGCAGATGATGAAACGCACGCGGCCATTGCCCGGACTGGGCATAGACCCCGAGGAAAACCACGTTGCCGGTCTGCGAGCTCGCGAAGACGCCGAGCGACAGCCACGTAAAGGCATCGAGAAAGCCGCCCGACAGGCTCAGCAGACAGGCGACCAGCAGCGATCGCTCCGGAACGTAGGCCTCGACGCGTATCTCGGCCAAACGCTCCGGTGACGCGGCTTGCATCGCCATGTTCGCCGATCCGCGGGATCAGTAGCCGGCGTGCGGCGCGGCCTCTTCAGGCAGCAGGACGCGGCGCGGATGCGTGAAGACGCCGTATCCGTCGTCGCGGGCGACGGCGAGAAGCGTGATTCCCGCCTCGTTCGCGGTCTGGATCGCAAGCGCGGTCGGCGCGGACACGGCGACGACGACCGGCGCGCCGATCATCGCGGCCTTCTGCACCATCTCCACCGAAACACGGCTCGTCAACAGCACAGCGGCGTCGCGGGCCGACTTGCCGTCGCGGACGATGGCACCGGCGAGCTTGTCGAGCGCATTGTGCCGGCCGACATCCTCCCTGACCAGGGCAATGCCGGTCCGCGGCCGCCAGAGCGCCGCCGCGTGCACGGACCGCGTCTGCTGATTCAATGTCTGGAGGGGAGAGAGCGCCTGCATGGCGTTCAGCAGGTCCCGCGCATGAAAGGCAACGCCGGGGCTCTCGACCCGCGACGGCGTGCGGCGCGCCTGTTCGAGACTTTCGATGCCGCATAGTCCGCAGCCGACCGGGCCGCTGATGGCGCGGCGGCGCGCGGCCAGCGACGCCGCCCGATCGCCGTCGAGCCACATCCGCACTTCCATGCCGAGTTCGTTCGAGATCAGCTCGATGCTGCTGATCTCGTTCGCGTCGTCGATGATCGCTTCGGTGAGGCTGAAGCCGACGCCGAAATCCTCGAGATCGGCCGGCGTCCCCATCATCACGGCATGGGTCGATCCGTTATAGGTGAGCGCGATGGCGCTCTCCTCGGCCACCAGTCGCGACGTCGAGGTCGTGCGGCCACCGCGCCAGGCGATTTCCCGGTGCCGCGTGAATGTCGAACCAGTCATCATGGCTCGCGCCGTCGCCGGCTGGATGCATTCGAGTTGGACATAACCGTCATGGCTTGCACCTTGTACGCATGACCGACTGCCGATCATGGATGACGGGAGTGTACAGGGATCCGCTCGGAACCTTCTTTCGTGGATGCGGCGATATTGTCTCATCTGCACGATGCGCATCGGCCTCGTCTTCGATCCGGTGCGCTGGCAGACGCTCCGCTTTCATGCCGCCATCCGACGGAAGCTCCGAGGGACTGCTCGTCCCTCGGCTGCCTCCCGGTCGCACGCACGTGCTTACGCGCTCGGGCCGCTTCGTCCGGTCTCGTACAGGAACCAGATCCGCCGCTCCGTCTCATCGATCCAGTTTTCCAAAAGGCTCGCGGTCGCGACATCGCCGTATTCGTCGCAAAGCTCGTGGACACGGCGCATTTCCCGCGTCAGCTGCTGATTGTCGCTGCGCAGCTCCGCCAGCATGTCGAGCGGATCGACATAATCCGCGTCGTTGTCGAGAATGCGCTGCTCGCGCGCGATCTGGCCGATCGAGCGCAGCGTCGTCCCACCGATCTTGCGGGCCCGCTCGGCGATGTCGTCGGTCATCGCAAAGATCTGTTCGGCCTGCTCGTCGAGCAGAAGATGATAGTCGCGGAAGTGACGGCCCGAGACGTGCCAATGGAAGTTCTTGGTCTTCAGGTACAGCGCGAAGACGTCGGCCAGCAACGCTCTCAGCGCGGCGGGAATGTCCCGGTTTGCATTGGCTCCGAGATCCGTCGGGCTCTGCAGGTCTGCTTTGGTCATGGTCAGAATCCTTGTTGGTGGGTTGGAAAGGGCGTCGTGTGAAGGTTCATTCGGCCGGCGTCGTGCGGTCGCGCTGCGGCAGGAGCGAAATCGTCGCGAATACGCCGTCGCGGCGGATCAGGGCATGGAACAGCGCTGCCGCGACATGCAGCAGCACGAGGGCGAAGAAGGCGAAGCCGAGATAGACATGAGCGTTCCACAGCAGCGTGTGCACGCCGTCGCTCTGCGGCAGCAGCGCCGGAATTCGAATCCCGCCGTAGAGAACGACCGGATAGGCCGCGGCCCAGAGCATGCCGAGACCAAGCAACGGCATGAGGATCATGAAGCCGTAGAGGGCAAGATGCGACAATCTCGCGCCCAGCTTGATCGTCGGCGGAAGATCGGCGGGCAGCGGCGGCGCACCGTAGTGGAGCCGCAGCGCCAGCCTGATCAGAACAAGGATCAGCAGCGTGACGCCGAGCGTCTTGTGAATCAGGATCAGCGGCAGATAGGCCGGCGCCACGGTGGACACCATGCCGACGCCGATGAAGAGCATGGCGACGATGCAGGCTGCCATCAGCCAGTGCAGGATGCGCTGGATCAGCGCGAAACGACGGGGCGCGTTGCTCATGGTTTGGCCGCCCCGGTTCGCGGATAGTCGCGGGCCTCGGCCGCACGCAGATCGTAGGACTTGCGGTAGACCGACGAGCGTGCCGCCGGGAAAGGATCGTCCGAGACCCGGATTCCCTGCGGCAACACGGTCGGATCGAAATTGATGTCGCGGCAGGGCCCATCCCGCTCCTGTTCGATCCGCTGCACGACGAGCGTTCCGACCGGCACCGTGCGGCGGCTCTCGGGCCAGGCCTTGCTTGGATCGGCAGTCGCATCACCGGGATCGGCGACGGTCGTAACCATGGTCCAGCGTTGCGGTCCGGCGGTCCGGACCCGCTCCACGATCTCCTGCTCGAGATAATCCGGGCCACGCTTTTCCAGCTCGGCTTGTGAGATCGGAACGACATTCGCCGCCGGCAACAACGACCATCGCACCGCGTGCTCGCCGCCTTTCGCATCCGTGAAGATGAAGCTGTTGAGCCCGTGGTAAGGCTCCTCCGCATAGCTGGCGGTCCAGGGCGCCGTCTTGGCCCAGGTCGCGAAGGCCGCGAATTCCGGATTTGCCTGGATGAAAATCTTCATCGCCTCCGGATCCTTCTTGCCGGAAGCGATCAGCAGGTCGTGAAACGCCTGCGGCGTGGAGACCGCAAAGAACGGCGGATTGATCATCGCCATCCGCCACTCTTCGCCGTCCGCCGCGGTGATCTGCAATCCCAGGCCGCGCACGCGCACGGTGGCGTCCACGGCGTTCGGATCGGCGGTGCCGAGATTGAAGCGGCCGAGGGCCGGATACGCACCTCGCTCGAACACCTTGGCGCGCGAGAGTTCCGCGCCGTTTCCGTTCGCCTCGAACACGCCGGTGAAGCAGATTCCCTTGGCATGATTGCGCCGATGGCCGAGCGGCGCGCCAGTCGGAGGGGTCAGCGCTTCGATCATCCGATCCGGCGTCAGGCGCCCGGGCGAGAGCCATCCTGCAGTGTAGGCGAACGCGGCAGCGCCGCTGCCGAGGACGGCCGCGATCAACACCAGCGGCCCGAGCCCCGAGCGCGGCAGCTTGCCTGACTGATTCATCACTTCTCCTTGCAACGCGCGAACAGGCCCGCGACCGGCCACGCGGCCCGCCCCGACGAACGTCGCAGACTGTTATAGCCGGCGACCATGGCGGCGATCTTTCGCGAAGGCACGCTCGCCCTTATCCGGTCAGCCGCGCAGCTCGCACGGAACCGCATTCGGGCTTTCTGGAAATTTTTCGTGCGAACTGACAATCACCCGCCTGGCTCGAAAGACCCGACTTGCGCCAGTGACTATGTCAGAGGCTCTTCGCGCAAGGACAGCGATCGATCACCGACCGATGAACATGTCGCGACGGCGCTGGCGCCTCTGCGGAAGCTGGAATGCGATTGGGGTTCGAATGAGCAAAGTGATCATCATCACAGGCGCTGCAAACAGCATCGGACGAAGCACCTGCAGGAAACTGGCGCAGGCCGGCCACACCGTCTACGTTTCGATGCGGGACACGGATCGCCACGAGGATCACGGCGTCGAGGAGGCCGGCCAACACGGCGCGGATCTCCGGACCATCGCGTTCGACATCACGTCGGAAACTTCCGTGAGTGCGGCCATCGATGCGATCGTCGCCGAGAACAATCGCCTCGACGTGATCGTGCACAATGCCCGGCAGGTCGTCTATGGACCGGCGGAGGCCTTTACGCCGGACCAGCTCGCCGAGCTCTACGACACCAACGTGCTGAGCGCACAGCGGCTAAACCGGGCCGCATTGCCGCAACTGCGCAAGCAGGGACAGGGCCTGCTGATATGGGTCTCGTCGAGTTGCGCGCGTGGCGGCTCGGTTCCGTTCCTCGGGACCTATGCTTCGTCAAAGGCTGCTCTCGATGCACTGGCGCTCGGCTATGCCGGCGAGCTCGCGCGCTGGGGTGTCGAGACGACCATTGTTGTTCCAAGCGCGCTCGGGCCCGGCCACTACATCCGCTCCGGCAGGCCGCTGGACACCACGCGAGCCGAGGAATACGCGGACGGTCCGACGGCCGATGTGAGCGAAGTCGCGCTGGCGGGGCTTGCGGAGCTTCCGACAAAGGACCGAACGCCGCAGGACGTTGCGGCCGCCATCGCCGATGTCGTCGATATGCCATTCGGACAGCGGCCGCTGCGCGTTCATGTCGGTCCCGACGACGACGGAGCCGCAGCCGTCGACGCCGTCGCCAACAGCGTTCGCGCGGAACTGCTCCGGCGGATCGGACTGGAAGACATCCTCAAGCCCACATCGATCGGATAGAGGGCCGATCCCTCAAATCACGCATATGCACGTACGAATGAGCTATTCGCGCAAAGCGTCAGGACCGCGCGACTCTCGCGAATATGGAAACCCAGACGAAAGTGATAGGCCCCGATCCTTTACCCAAATGCGGCAGGATGTTACCTTTGAAATGCCACTACGTTCACACGTCTTGGTGTGCTTCCAAGTCATAGAACGTGACGAGTTGTGCGCCGGGTTGATCCCCAAATGGCCCCGCGGGCAAAGCAACGACATGACGGCTGCCGCCGGTCGCTCCGACCAACACGAGTCCGCCCGAGAGATCTTCTTCTTCGGGCCGTTTCGACTCGACTCCTCGCTGCGGCGGATTGAACGAGACGGCAGCCCGCTCCAATTGTCCGGCCGTGCATTCGACATCCTGCTCGCACTGGTCCGTCAGGCCGGCAACGTCGTCAGCAAGTCGGATCTGATCGCGAAGACGTGGCCGGGCGCCGATGTCGAGGAAAATAGCCTTCGCGTCCACGTCGCCGCGCTCCGCAAGGCTCTCGGCGATGGCAACGGCGGCAACAGATATCTGAGCACGGTCTCCGGGCAAGGCTATTGCTTCGTCGCGGCCGTCTCGCGACCGGATCAGCGGCCGCCTGCACCGGCAAGTCCCGCTTACGTCCACAATCTGCCGGCGCATCCCCGGCAGATGGTCGGACGCGAGCAGGCCGTCCGGGACATCTCGGAGAAGCTGAGCGCCCGGCGCTTTGTCACCATCGTCGGCCCGGGCGGCATCGGCAAGACCACGATCGTCGTGTCCGCGGGCCACGCACTGCTCGCGGAGTTCGCCGGTCACGTCCACTTTGTCGGTCTCGGCGAGACGGACGACGACGCTCTGGTGCCGTCGATCGTCGCATCTTCACTCGGGCTGCAGACGCGATCGAATGATCCTACCGACAGCCTTGCGACATTCCTGCGTGACAGGCGCATGCTGCTCATTCTGGACTGCTGCGAGCATGTCATCGAAGCCGCCGCGGCACTCGCCGAACGGCTCTACCAGGCCGCGCCGGAGCTGCGTATCCTCGCCACGAGCCGGGAGTTGCTGCGCGTCGAAGGCGAGTTCACATACCGTCTCCCGCCGCTGCCGAGCCCGCCGGAGGAAGTCGTCCTCACGGCCGCGAACGCTCTCGCCTACCCTTCCGTGAGGCTCTTCGTGGAACGTGCGACTGCGGGAGGCGAATTCGCGCTGACGGATGCGAACGCCTCTGATGTCGGCAACCTCTGCCGGCGGCTCGACGGCATTCCGCTTGCCATCGAGCTCACCGCCGGCCATGTCGGCGCATATGGCGCGAGAGCGATGCTCCAGCTCCTCGACCAGCACCTCAACCTGCTGTGGGAGGGACGCCGCACCGCGCTGCCCCGGCACCGGACGCTGCGCGCCACCATCGAATGGAGCTACAATCTCCTGTCCGAGCCGGAACGCATCGTTCTCGGCCGGCTGTCGGTGTTCGTCGGCAGCATGCCCCTGGACGCCGCGCGGGCGACTGCCGCGGACACGGAAGACGACGACGCGATCCTGGAGATCATCGACAGCCTCGTCGCCAAGTCGATGCTGGCATTGAACACCGGCGCGCAGCCGACCCGCTACCGCCTTGCGGACTCGACGCGGTCCTACGCGCAGGAGAAACTTGCCGCAAGCGGCAATGCCGGCGCGATCTCGAGACGCCACGCCTGCTACTTTCTCGGTCTCCTCGAGAGAACCAGCGACAAATCGGACCGGGACCTTTCAGCGGCGGCCGATGAATTCGGCAACATCCGGGCCGCGCTGACCTGGAGCCTCTCGGATCAAGGCGACCGCAATCTCGGCGTGGCGCTCGCTGCAGCATCGATCCCGCTGTTCTTCAAGCTGTCGCTGCTGGCAGAGTGCGAACTCTGGGTCACCCGCGCCATCGATGCCCTCGACGAGACAGATGGAAGCATCAAGCACGCACTCACGCTTCATACGGCGCTGGGCGCCGCCCGCGTGCTCACGGGACAGCTCGATGAGCTGGCGGCCAATCATCTCAACCGGGCGCTCGCGCTGACGGAGAAGATCGGCGACATCGCCGGGCAGATCCGTCTGATCGACCAGTTGCACCTGCTGCAAGTGTTCGCCGGCAAGTACGATGACGCATTGGACATCGCCCAACGCGGCGAAGCCATTGCGCTCGCCAGCAACGATTCCCTTGCGGTGGCGCGGATGCAACTGTTGCTCGGCATCTCCTGCCAGTATCTTGGCAAGTTTACCGCCTCTCGCTCCTACATCGAAGCGGCGCTGCTCCAGCCGGGCCTGGAGCGAGAGGTCCAGGGCCGCCTCACCCTCGAATATCCCAGGCGCGCGCAGATCAGCCTTGCCCGCGTGCTCTGGCTGCAGGGCTATCCCGATCGGGCGGCGCAGATGGTGCGCCGGGCCATCTCGGACGTCATCGCGGCGAACCATCCGATCATGTTCTGCCGCGCGCTGCCATGGGCCTTCGGCGTCTTCTTCTGGAATGGCGACACGGTGGATTGCGAAGACCATATCGACAGGTTCATCGCAGAAGCGCGACGGCACAACCTCTCGATCCTCCAATTGGTCGGCGAGGCCATGAAGGGGATCACGCTGGTGGCGAGGGGCGAGACCGGCGCCGGGCTCGCCATGCTGAGAGGCGCGATCGAGAAGCTGCAGAGCCGGAGCTTCGGTGCGGTGGCAGGGCTTCGCATGCCCCTCGCCGAGGCCCTGGCCGCGGCGGGTCACAGCGACCAGGCGCTGGACACGATCGATCTGGCGATTGCCCAGGCCCGGCACCGCAACTTCATGATGGACATGCCCGACATGTTGCGGGCGAGAGCGGAAGTGCTGATGCAGCTGAACGATCCGGATCTTTCGCAGGCGGAGCTGAGCTTCGTGCAGGCGCTCGACCTCGCCGGCCGGCAGGGGGCTCTGGGTTATGAGCTTCGCGCGGCGCTCGGGCTTGCGCGGTTGTGGCAGGGCTGCGGTCGCCGCCAGGAGGCGCACGACATGTTGGCGTCCGTTTATCGGCGATTTACCGAGGGATTCCAGACGCGCAGTCTCAGGACGGCCGGGGACTTGCTTGACGAGCTGAGCCCCCCACGTGCGCGCTCGTTTGCCGCCAAATGACCGCCTACGATCCAAGCTTCACTATCATTGCGCGCGCCTCGCGGAGGTCCGCTGTCTCAAAACCTTCGGTGAACTTGCCGTAGGCGGACGCGAGGATATCGTGCGCCCCGGACGCATGTCCTTCGCTCATCCTCAATCGCGCCACGCTGATCGCGGTCCTCAGCTCCCAGAACAATGCGCCCTGGCTTCGTGCCACCTCGAATGCCCTGTCGAAGGCCTGGGCGGCATCGATCGGCGCGCGACGCGCGCCGGGAAGCAGCAGCAATTCGCCCTTGATGCGCCAGAGCTCGGCGACATACCACCCCTCATCCCTCGCCTCGCAGCGTGCGAGCGCCTCGTCGACGGTCGCAAGCCCTTGCGCGACCTCGCCGGCCGCGCCGAGACATGCCGCGAGCTCGCCAAGGGGAAGCAGGAAACGCGGCAGGAAGCGCGCCTCGCCGGCAAGATCGAACGCCTTGCGCAGCAACGGCAATCCGGTCGCAAGGTCGCCACGGCGCGCGACGAGCAATCCCCTGAAAGCGCGCGCCCATAGATTCCACAGGCGGATCGGGTGGCGCTCGGTGTGCTCGAGCAGCATCGCGCAATAGCGCTCGGCCGCGTCGAGATCGCCGGCCAGGAATGCAACCGGACAGGCACCCTGGCCGAGGACGCTGCAGAATGTGAGTGCGTGACCGCTGCTGCGGCCTTCCTCGACGTTGAGGTCGACGACGCCGAGGGCCTGATCCGCGAGGCCGAGCAACCACAGGATCCGCGCCTGGAAGTAGCGCGCCGAGGCCCGCAGGTCGAACCGGAAACGGATGACTTGCGGCTTCGCCGCCAGATCGGAGAGACGAGACAAGGTTCGCCCGATGTGATGATGCGCGCGCCGCTGGTCGCCGATATAGTGCAGCGTCGTTGCAAGCAGCCGGTCGGCCATCATCCGGTCGACGGGATTGCCGGAACCGGCCACCACCTCCGCGAAACGATGCGCAAATTCGAGCGCCTTGCGGAATTCGCCGTTGTTGAACTGGTCGATGCAGAGCCCCCAAAGCGCGCGCAGCAGGTAATCCCTGTCGCCGAGCTGCTCGGCAAGCTGCAGGGTCTCGATCCAGGCGGGACCTGCCTCGCGGGCCCTGCCGACACCGTACATCAGCGACCAGCCGCGTGCGGCCGACAGCTGCATGCGAAGTCGCGGCGCGTTCGTGGACGCCGGATCGAGGCGCGCCAACGCGAGCTCGGTCCGCTCGCGGCATTCGGTGAGGAGCGACAATTGCACCCATAGCGGGACCGAAGCCGCCGTCAAAGCCGCGCCGACTTGCGCGTCTCCGCCGGACGAGAAGGCCCAGTCGAGGCTCGTTCGCGTGTTGTCGATGTGGCGGCCATAGATGGCGAGCCACTCCACCTGCGGCCTCACCTCGCTGTCGGCTTCGGCGCTGGCAAAGAACCCGGCGTAGTACTTCGCCTGCCGGCGGGCGGCATCGGGAAATTCTCCTCCGGCATGCAGCTTTTCCAATGCGTAGGCCCGCGTCGTGTCCAGCAGACGATAGTGCGGGCTGTCGCCGCGGATGTCCGCGAGAACGAGCGATTTTGCCACCAGCCTCGCGAGCTGGCCGGTCACATCGCCGTCGCCGGCAACCGCGATCACGGCATCGAGCTGGAATTCGCCGGCGAATATGCCGAGCTGCCTGAGCAACCACGCCTCGTCGTCCGGCAGCAGGTCGTAGCTCCAGTCGAGCGTTGCGCGAAGCGTCTGCTGTCTCGGCAAGGCGGTGCGCCGGCCGGTCGTCAGGAATTTGAACCGGTCGTCGAGCAGTGCCGCGATCTTCGGCGGACTGAGCATGACGGCGCGCGCCGCCGCGAACTCGATCGCAAGCGGAATGCCGTCGAGCCGGCGACAAATCGCCGCGATGGCGACAATGTTCTCCTCGTCGGACGCATAGCTCGACCCCAGCGCCCTCGCCCGGCGCGTGAACAATTCCACCGCGCTGTACGCGGATGCGCCGGCGGGCTCGTGCCATGCTTCGGGCGGCACGCCCAAGGGAGGCACGCGGTACACATGCTCCCCCTCGATGCGCAGCGCCTCCCTGCTCGTCGCGACGATGATCGTTCCGGAACAGCGGCTGACAATCAGCTCCGCCACTTGGGCCACGGAGTCAATGACATGTTCGCAATTGTCGAGAATGAGCAGCAATGGCCGCGGACCGATCGCACGGGCGATCGCATCCGGTGAAATCTCCTCACCTTCGAGCTTTGTGCCAAGCACGCCGGCGATGACCGAGCAGACCAGTCTGGGATCGGACAGCGAGGCCAGCTCGACGAGCAGTCGATCGCCTACGAAACCGGCCGGTGGCGTTCGGGCGACTTCGAGCGCCAGCGCCGTCTTTCCGATGCCGCCGGGCCCAACCAGGCTGATCACGCGATAGGCCGACAGCAGCCGCCACAAATGCGCGATCGCGGTGGTCCGGCCGATCAGATCGAATGAGGCGCTGGGAATGTTGATCGACGGCAGCAGCCCGGCTGCGGCAGATTGTAGCGGCGCATCCATATGCCGGAGCCGCCACGCGCCGAGCAAGCGATAGCCTCGGCCAACGGTGGTCGACAGCATGTCGCGGTCAGGACCAAGCGCCTTCCGGATCGCCGCAATATGGACGCGAAGTGCGCTCTCCTCGACAAAGACGCCCCGCCAAACCCGCTCCGTCAGGTCGTTCTTGGTGACGAGCTGACCCTGCGCCTGAACCAATTCCGCAAGAATCTCAAAGGCTCGTCCGCCGAGCGGAACGAGCTCTCCGCTCGCGCGCAATTCGCGTCTGGCAAGATCGATCTCCCATTCCGCGCAAATGTAGACGGGACGCTGGCCTGGCTCAGCCATCATTGGGACTGCCCCAAGCGGTGTCATCATTTTATGCTCAGCTTACCACCAACCCTTTCGAAAGACAGAGGTCGCCGGGCGGCGCCGCCGCCGGTCTCCGTCCCGTCAAT
This sequence comes from Bradyrhizobium sp., assembly GCF_035935975.1. Lineage (GTDB taxonomy): Bacteria > Pseudomonadota > Alphaproteobacteria > Rhizobiales > Xanthobacteraceae > Bradyrhizobium. Next base: position 201,175 of record NZ_DASYWN010000044.1, on the reverse strand, counting down.
GCGCGCTGTTCAGCAGCCGCGGCAGATCGATCCTTCCAGCATCTTCTCGAGCCGGGCGTCGTCCTTGTCGATGGTCTGGTCCGTGCCGAGCAACGGCCCCTTCATCGCGTGACCACCACTGTCCGACGACGGAAGCGCGGTGCCCAGCGAGTTCGTTCCGGGCGCGGCGGCGCTCGTGCCGAACGTCCCGCCGCTTCCCATCGACATATGCGATCCCATGCCGCCGCGGGCTGACGCAGTCCCCGACAGCGCAACGCAGCCGCCGACGCAAATCACAGCAAACAATCTCATGGCTCACACTCCATATGTGCTCAAACGATCTGCTTTCAGAAACCGGCACAGCGCGCGTTTGACCATGCACAATCGCGCGAGGATTCTGACAAGGATGACAGACTCTTCTCGCAGGAGTGATGCCTGTTCGCCGGGGATTTCCGCAGCGGCGACCTACATGATCATCATCAAGAACAATTTTTCGGAAACGCCATCAGCCGAGCAGCGATCGTCGCCTAGCGCCTCTCCGCACACGACAAACTATGGAGAATCGCTATGAGTGCATTCAAGATTCTGATCGCTGCGGCGCTGCTCTCAACGGCAACGATATCATCCGCATCCGCAGCCTGGTCCTTCGCCGATCAGGAGCCGGCCGCCTTCGCATCGATGTACCCCGATCGTGACGTGCTGAATGGCGGCACGCTGACGCCCGCCGGGCGAATGGGCCTCGAGCGGCCCGGTGGCGCCGCGCCCGTATTCCCCGCCGGGCATTTTCATGATCAGCACTGGCGTCAATGGTATCGCAAGTGAGTATCACGCGGCCTGCCGCAGATGATGTAGTCCATGATCCGGGAGCGCGACCGCGCCATGCGGCGCACCCTGGGGACTTCGCGGCAAAGTCGATCCCCCGAGCGCGATCGCTCGACACTGCAAAACTTAACAGTTCTTCAGCATCCGTAGCCGGGCTTGCGGCACTGACCGCGCTATAGTCGGCATGTGGGAAAGTCAGCAACGTCATGGAGGCATCGCTTGATCACGGACGGAAATGGTCACTCGATTTCCGGCGCCGCGCGGCGCCTGGCAAAGCTCGTCATGTCCTGGGTCATGCTTGCGGTCGGCAGCGTCGATGCGTCCGCGGAGCCGCGGTACGATCCCGGAGCAAGCGACACCGAGATCCGGATCGGCAACATCATGCCCTATAGCGGCCCGGCGTCGGCCTTCGGCATCATCGGCAGGACCATGAGCGCATATTTCCGCATGATCAACGACGACGGCGGAATCAACGGCCGGAAGATCAACTTCATCTCGTATGACGATGCCTACAGCCCGCCCAGGGCGATCGAGCAGGCACGACGGCTGGTCGAGAACGACGAGGCGCTGGCGATCTTCGCGCCGTTCGGCACGGCCAGCAACGCCGCGATCCAGAGTTACATGAACCACCGGCACGTGCCGCAATTGTTCGTCGTCAGCGGAGCCTCGCGCTGGGCCGATCCCGAGCACTTTCCATGGACCATCGGCTGGCAGCCGAGCTACCGCACCGAGGCTCGCATCTATGCTGACTATATTCTGAAGCATCATCCGGGTGCCCGGATCGGCATCCTCCACCAGAACGACGATCTCGGGCGCGACTATCTGCAGGGGCTGAAGGACGTCCTGCAGGACAAGTACGCGCAAATGGTGATCGCCAGCCTGCCATATGACGTCAGCGAGCCGACGATCGAGTCGCAGATTGTCACGATCAAGACCGCGGCGCCCGACATCTTCATCAACATCGCCACGCCAAAATTCGCCGCCCAGGCGATCAGGAAGCTCGCCGAGCTTGACTGGCACCCCGTCCACATCATGACGAACATCTCGGTCTCGGTGGGCGCCGTGCTGAAGCCGGCCGGACTGGACAATGCGACGGGGATTTTCAGCGCCGGCTACCAGATGGACGTGACCGACCCGCAATGGGACAGCCATCCGGGCATGCAGCACTTTCGTGCGTTCATGGCGAAATATTACCCGGACGCGGACCGATCGGAGAGCGGACCGCTGCTGGCCTTCAACATGTCGCGCGCCCTGGTGGAGGTGATCAGGCGCTGCGGCGACGATCTGACGCGCGAGAAGCTCATGCGCGTGGCCACGAATCTCGACCTCGAAATCGACGGCTACATCCCCGGCGTCCGGATCAAGACATCGCCGACCGACTTTCATCCGATCGAGCAACTTCAGATGATGCGCTTCACCGGCGAGAAGTGGGAATGGTTCGGCCCGCTGCTGGATGGGCGCGCGGACCGCGCGTTGCCTGCGCCTGATTAGCACGCGAAGCGCCTCGCCGATGCCAGAATCAACACACCGCAACGGCTTCGTGCAAAGACGAAAATGATCGTTCGATCGACACTGCGGATCCAATGCACGGGTGCGCATGTCTCGTGAGCGGGCCGAGGCGTTCCCGGCATCGCTTTCTCAAGGAGACGTTCGATGACTACACTGAAGCTCTTGTCGGCCGGTTTCGTGGTCGCAGCCATGATTGCCTCCCCCGCGATGGCTCGCGAAGGCAGCGCGAAGCGCAACAACGTCGATGCCTACGCGTCGGCTCAGCGCATCCCGGTCAGCTCCAAGCGCAGCTGCGCCCGTGCGCCCGACGTCGGCGCGTACGCAACGGCCCCCTGGCGCAAGCCGCCCTGCGAGCCCGCGTCCGGCTATTGATCTCGCGGACTGGAGCAAGTCCGGTGAACAGAAGGACGGCGGCTCTCGATCGGGCCGCCGTTCTTGCGGCGGGTGCACGCCTGTCGGAAGCAGTTGCGCTCCGAAGCACCCACGATGCGACACTCCATTCGATCGTGTCTCCCATTGTGACACATCCGCGACCGCCGTCACGAATTCGTGTATCGAACATCAACGCAGCGAATGCCAGCATTCGCAGCGAGCGGGCTGCCGGCTAGCGGCGGGCCCCCTTGACACACGAACGCCCCTCTACGACACCGAAGCGCATTCACGCTTTCAACTCTTTCGAGGGTTGGTGATCTCAAGGGCGGGCTCGTGATCTCCCGGGATCACGGCACTCATGTTGATGCACGGACCCCTATGCCGCCGCCGATCGATCGCACCTACTCCTTGGGACGTTGGCTGATCGATTGCCAGCGCAGAGAGCTGCGATACGACGACACCACGGTGCCGATCGGAAGTCGTGCATTCGAGATTCTCGAGAAGCTGGTCGGCTCCGCGGGTCTCCTGGTGACCAAGGACGATTTGATTGGAAGCATCTGGCCGGGCCTTACCGTCGAGGACAACACGCTTCAGGTTCATATCTCGGCGGTCCGGAAGGCGCTCGGCGAGGATCGCAACCTCCTCAAGACGGTGTCGGGGCGCGGCTACACGCTCGCCGGAGCCTGGCGCAGCGGGTCGTTGGATCATCCTGCAACGGCGCCTGTCACGGTGCCGACTGACGCGGCCTTCTCCAGCAATCTGCCGAGCGTCCGCGCGCCTCTGATCGGTCGCGAGGATTGTCTCAGCCAGTTGGCCGATGTTCTGTCCGCGTATCGGGCCGTGACCCTTGTCGGCCCCGGCGGTATCGGAAAGACCAAGCTGGCGATCGAGCTCGCGCGCAGCGCCGCCGCCTCGTTCGGCGATTCCGTGGCGCTGGTCGAGCTCGCGACCCTGCAGGATGCAGCACTGGCAGCATCGGCATGCGCCCGGGCCCTCGGGCTCGCCTCGAACGACAAGGACGTGTCGGCCGCAAGTATTGCGCAGGCCATCGGGAAACGCCGCCTGCTGCTCGTCCTCGACAATTGCGAGCATGTGATCGACGCGGCCGCGCAGATCGCGAGTGCCGTACTGCGCTATTGTCCGAACGTCACGGTGCTTGCGACCAGCCGCGAAGGGCTCCGCATTGACGGTGAATACGTCGCGGCCATTCCGACGCTGTCGGTCCCCGGTCCCGACATGCACGACCCAGATCTGCTGCTCCGGGAAAGCGCCGTGGAGCTGTTCGTCACGCGAACGCAGGCGTTGCGCGCGAATTTCGTTGCCGGCGCCGCGGAGCTTGAGAAGATAGCCGCCATCTGCCGCCGCCTCGACGGCATTCCGCTCGCATTGGAATTTGCCGCAGCCCGGGCCGCCAAGCTCGGCGTGGACACCGTCCTGCTGCGCCTCGACACGCGCTTCGAGCTGCTGAGCGGCGGCAGGCGAGACCAGTTGCCGCGACACCAGACCCTGCGGGCGACGCTGGACTGGAGCTACGATCTCCTGTCGCCGGCAGAGCAGGACCTGCTGTGCCGGCTCGCGGTGTTTCCGGCCGGTTTCACGCTCGATGCGGCCATCGCGATGATGGACGGCAGCTTGTCGCGGTCCGACGTCATCGAGACCCTGTTCAATCTTGTCGGGAAATCGCTCGTTTCGCTCGACCCCTCCTTCGAGGGGCGATGGCGCCTGCTGGAGAGCACCCGAGCCTATGCGCTGGAGAAGCTGGCGGAAGCAGGCCTCGTCGCGCAGGCTGCGAGACGACACGCCGGCTTTCTCAAGGACATCATCGCGCCGCTCGGCGATAGCTCTCCCGCGCCCGACGACATCTCCCGCTTCGCCCAGGAGATCGGAAACGTGCATGCCGCGCTCGATTGGGCGTTCTCGCCCGATGGCGATACCGCGCTCGGCATCGAACTGACGGCCGGCTTCGTTCCGGTGTGGATGCAGTTGCTGTCCTTCGTGGAATGCTCGACGCGGATCGAGCGCGCGCTTGCGCGTTTCAGTCCCGAGTTCACCTGCGTTCCAAAGCTCAAGGCGCAGCTCTATGTCGCCCTTGGCTTCGCGCTTCTGAACACGACGGGATCGGCGGATCGCATGAAGGCGGCGCTGAGCATCGGTCTCGCCCTCGCCGAAGAGTTGTCCGACCTCGAGCTTCAGCTCAAGGCGGTCTGGACGTTGTGGAGCTACAATCTCAATTCGGGCCAATATGCCGCGGCCAAGCAGGTCGGCGAACGCTACCTCGCGATCGCGTTGCGCACCGGAAGCGCCGCGAACGAAACGGTGGGCCGTCGCCTGATCGGCGCCGCCACCCATTTTTTCGGCGCGCAGGAGGATGCACGGCGTGAGCTGACCCTGTCGCTGGATCATGCGGCCCACGGATTGGACAGCGGGGCGAACCAGATGTGGTTCCTGCTGAACCAGAGCGTCCTGGCGAAGGCCATGCTCGCCCGCGTCCTGCTGCTGCAGGGCAAGATCGCCCAGAGCAGATCGCTGGCCGCCGAATGCCTCCAGGAGGCCCAGCGCGAGAAGGACAAGCTGGCAATCGCCTACGCATTGCGGAATGCCGTCTGCCCGATCGCGCTGATGACGCATGATCTTGCCGCAGCCGATCAGGCGATATCCTGTCTTCTCGAGCTCGTCACCCGCGAGGGGATAGCCTTCTGGACCAGCTGGACATGCTGCCTGAAAGGGCAATTGCTGGTTCTGCAGGGCGAGCATCACGACGGAATAGCGCTGCTGCGCAGCGGCTTGAAGGCGCGCACCGAGAATGGATGGCTGATGCGCAATCCCGAGTTTCTCGGATCGCTCGCCGAAGGCCTGCTCGCGAGCGGCGAGCCTGCGCAGGCCTTGGCTGCGGTGGAAGAGGCCTTGTCCATGTCGCGGCAAGGCCGGCAATTATGGTGCCTTGCGGACCTGTTGCGGATCAAGGGTGAGGTTCTGCTGGCCAATGACCCATCCGATCCGTCGCGATCCGAATTGCTGTTCGCCGAGGGACTGTCCGTCGCCAGGGACCAGCAATGCCGCTTCTACGAGCTGAAGGTTGCGGCGGCGTGGGCAAGGATCATGGCCGGATCGAACCGTGCGCAGACCGCGCTTGAGCTCGTCGGCCCGCTCAGCGCGCTGTTCGATCAGGAGATCGATCTACCTGCCCTCACCTTTGCCCGCGCTCTGGCGGAAATACCGGGCATCTCGCTGTCGGGGCGCGACGGCGACAGGCCCGCGTCCTGCACGTGCCACTGACTGTCCGACAAGCCTGCTGCTCCGCCTCAGCATCCCGGCGGCAGGATCGGCGTCACGCCGGGCGTTGGCGCCGCGCCTGAGGCGTTGGCCGGCGTCACCGTCGCAGGCGCGGCCAGATTCATCGAGACGCCCTCCATGCAGGCCGAGCTGTTCGGGCTGGGCACAACGGCCGCATCGGGATCGATGCCTGTGCCGCCGGCGCCGCTGGCGTCCGCCTCGATCGTGCCGGGCGCGGGATTTGTCGGCACCTGCGGAATCGAAAGCGGCAGAGTCGCTGCACTCGTCACCTGTCCTCCCGGCGTCGAGCTGCACGCGACCGACGTAGCTGTTCCTGCGGGCGCAGTTGCTGAGATCGTCCCGATCGAGCTGCTGTTCTGTCCGATGACCGGCAGGAGGGGTGCCGCGATGCTCGATGTTGAGACGCCCGTAGGCGATACCGTCGGAGTCGCCGGCACCGGCGTCGGCGATGACGACGGCGGCGCGCACGTGACGACCGTGCCCGGCGTCGTCGGATCGGATGCGAGCGGAACCGGCGCCAGCGTCGTATCCGGAGCGCCCGACACGGTGCTCGCGGAGAACGGCCCCGGACTGTTCAGCGGCGAGATCACGATCGCGCCCGGCACCGTCGGCAGATCCATGGCCGTGCTGCCGGTCGTTGCGACCTGTGCCTCGACAGCCGAACTGCCGAGCAGCAGAGCCGTCATCGCCGCGAATGCGATCCGCATCATCTTTCCTGCTCCTAGCTCACTTCGGTCTTGCGAACGGTGACCTTGCTGCCCTCCGCCAGATTGACCGCCGGATTGAGCACGACCTGATCGCCCGGCTGCACGCCATCGCGCACTTCCACCGTGGTGCCGAAATCCCTGGCGATCGAGACCTGCTGGAAATGAACCGTGCTGTTCCGCACCACCACGACGTGGAGACCGTTCTGGTCGAACACGAGCGCGTCCGACGGGACCGTCATCGACGGCGTCTTGCGCGGGATCGACAGTTCGACCGTGCAATAGATGCCCGGGCTGAGCAGGCCGTCGGGATTGGGAACGTCGATCTCGGTCAGCAGCGTCCGGCTTCCCGGCTGTAGCGCGGTCGCGATCCGCGTCACCTTGCCTGGAAACGTCCGCCCGGGAATCTCGGGCACGCGGATGTCCGCATCGACGCCCGGGCTTACGCCGAATGCTTGGTCCTGCGGCACGAAGACCTGGGTCCGGATCACGTTGGCATGCATCAGCGTGAACATGAAGGTCGAGCCGGCCTGCACCAGGCTGCCATTGTCGATGTTGCGCTGTGTGACGACGCCGTCGAACGGCGCCACCACGCGTTGGTAGGCCTTCTCCTGCTCGAGGACGCGAATCTGCGCCTGCTGCGCCGTGATATTCGACTGCGCGACGCCCACTGCGCCCTGCTGCGCGCGCAGGGTGAGACGATCATTGTCGCCCTGTTGCGCCGTCAGCCAGCCCTGCTTGACGAGATTTCTGTCGCGCGAATTGGTGACGTCGGCGAGCTCCCGGCTCGCCTGCGCCTGCACAAGTGCGGCCTGGTTCTGCGCGAGCGTCGCCTGCGCCTGCGCGATCTGCTGGTCCAGCTCGGGCGCGGTGATTTCCGCGAGGAGGTCGCCCTTCTTGACCCGGTCGCCGATGTCGACGTAGCGCTTCTCGATATAGCCGCTGGTGCGCGCGAAAATGTTGGCCGCCTCGAATGCCGTCGTCGTCGCCGGCAAGGTGACCTTCATGAAGTCGCCGCTGGACCGGACCGTCGCCACCCGCACCTCCGGAACGTTGGTCCGAGCCTGCTCTGCTATTGTGGCAACGTCGCGCGCGGCCTCATAGTGCCGCCAGCCGCCGATGCCGAGTGTGCCCGCAAGCAAAAGGAGCACGCCGCCCCCGAGCAGCGCGCCACCGTAACGGCGTCGGGATCGCGTGCCCTTGCCCGGCAGCTCCACGATCCGCGCGCTTTCCGCCCCGGGGCGGTCTTTCGCCCCGTCGTCATCGGTCCTCATGCGAACATCGCTCATTCCGGTTGCTCCTCGAATACGCCATGGCGAGGCTTGCCGTCATTGCCCTTGCGCAGCATCGCAAAGAGATAAGGCACGATCAGCAAGGTGGTCGGGGTCGCGAACAGCAACCCGCCGATGACCGCCCGCGCAAGCGCTGCATTCTGTTCCTCGCCCGGCCCGCCGATCGCCATCGGGATCATGCCCACGATCATCGCCGCCGCGGTCATCAGCACGGGCCGGATCCTGGTTCGGCCCGCGCTCAGCGCCGCCTGGAACGCCGAGTGTCCCTTCAACTGCTCGTCGCGCGCGAAGGTCACGAGCAGGATCGAATTCGCGGAAGCAACGCCGACCGCCATGATGGCGCCCATCAGTGAGGGCACGTTCAGCGTCGTCCCGGTGATGAACAGCATCGTCACGATGCCGCAGAATGTCGCCGGCAACGCCAGGATGACGACGAAGGGATCGCCGAAATTCTGGTAGTTCACGACCATCAGCAGGTAGACGAGGATCGCCGCGAACAGCAATCCGATCCCGAGGTCCCGGAACGACTGGTGCATGCTCTGGATCTGGCCCAGAACCTGGATCGAATTGCCCGGCTGCAGCTGCTTCTGCAGCGTGGTCGTCACCTTCGCAATGTCGGCCGCGACGCCGCCGAGATCGCGGCCCTGCACGCTCGCATAGACGTCGTAGACCGGCTGGACGTTGGCCTGGTTCGAATTGGTCGGAACGGTGCCGCGCTTGAACGTCGCGACATTGCTGAGCAGGCCGGGCACCGTCTGCCCGCTTGCGGCCATCGAGGCCGACACCGGCGTGTTGCCGAGGGCGTTCAGCGAATTGGCCCGGTATTCTGGCGTCTGCACCGCCAGGTAATAGGGGATGCCCGACGTCGGATCCGTCCAGAAATTCGGCGAGACCTGCGCGGACGATGAGAGGCTGACATTGATGTTGGTCGCCACCGTGCTCGCATTGAGGCCGAGTTGTGCAGCGCGGGTGCGGTCGATGTCGGCGTAGAAGGCGGGAGCATCGACCTCCTGCTGCAGATGCGCATCGACGACACCGGGGATCGCCGCGAGATTCTTCTGCAGCTCCTTGGCCACCGCCAGGTTGTTGGTGCCGTAACCGACGGTGCGGACGTCGATCTGCGCGGGAAGACCGAAGTTCAGGATCTGCGTGACGATGTCGGCCGCCTGGAAATAGAACGTGTCCTCCGGGAACGCCGTCGGCAGCACCTGCCGCAGCTTCTTGATGTAATCCGCGGTCGGCTTGTGCCCGTCCTTCAGCGACACGAGAATGGTGCCGTCGTTCACCCCGATGGTCGAACCATCAGTGAATGCGAGATTGTAGGGTCGCGCCGGCAGGCCGATATTATCAACGATCAGCGCCCGGTCATGCTCCGGAATGACTTCGCGGATCTTGTCCTCGACCGCCTGGAAGATTGCTTCCGTACGCTCGATGCGCGTGCCTGCGGGCGCGCGGACATGGAGCTGGATCTGGCCGCCGTCGATCAGGGGATAGAAGTCGCGGCCGACATAGGCGAACATGGTAGAGCTGAGCGCCAGCACCGCGACGGCGACGATCGGGACGATGACGCGACGCCGCAGCAGCGTGAGCAGGAGGCTGGAATAGCCATCGCGCAGGCGCGCGAAGCCGCGCTCGAACGCGGCGGAGGCGCGCGCGAAGATTCCGGTCGGAGGCTGCCCCTCGCCATGACGGCGCTCGCTCTTCAGCAGCAGGCCGATGGTGATCGGCGTCAGGGTCCGCGACAGCCCGTACGACGCCAGCATCGCGAACACCACCGCAAGGCCGAGCGGCGTGAACAGATATTTGGCCGGGCCCTCCAAAAACACGACCGATGTGAACACGCAACTGATCGCGAGCGTGGAGACCAGCGTCGGCACCGCGATCTCGGCAGCGCCGTGCAGGGTCGCCTCCGAGAGCGGCATGCCCTCCTCGGTCCAGAGCCGGTGCGTGTTCTCGATCGTCACCGTCGAATCGTCGACGAGAATGCCGACCGCGAGCGCAAGCCCGCCGAGTGTCATGGTGTTGAGGGTCTCGCCGAGGAAATACAGCACGATCAGCGAGGACAGCATCGCCAGCGGGATCGAGATCAGGACCACCAGCGTCGATCGCCATGAGCCCAGAAACACCAGGATCATCAGCGCCGTGAGGCCGGCCGCGATCGCTCCCTCCCGCAACACACCATCGACTGAATGGGTGACGAAGACCGACTGGTCGAACAGCTCGTTGATCTTCATCCCCGCCGGCGCCGCCGCGCGGATCGACGCCAGCGCCGACTTGACGCCGTTGACGACGGCGAGCGTGGAGGCATTTCCGTTCTTGATGACGCTGAGCAGGACGGCGCGGTGGCCGTCCTCGCGCACGATGTTCTGCTGGACCTGGGAGCCGTCGCGGACCTGGGCGACGTCCTTCAGGAAGATCGTGGCCCCGTTCACGAACTTGACCGGGATCATGTTGAGATCCTCGATCGTGGCCGGCGTCGCGTTGGAGCGAACGACGTACTGGGTGTCGCCGATCTTGGTCGTGCCGGTCGGCAGCGTCAGGTTCTGGGTGTTCACCGCATTGACGATGTCGAGCGGCGTCAGCCCGCGCGAGAGCAGCTTGTTCGGATCGATGTCGACCATGATCTGGCGATACTTGCCGCCAGCGGGCGTCGGCAGCGTCACGCCCGGCACGGGCGCCAGCTGCTGGCGGACCCGGTAGATGCCGAAATCGTAGAGCTGCTCCTCGTTCAGGCTGTTGGATTCGAGGCTGAGCTGGAGCACCGGAACGCTCGAGGCATTGAACTGCACGATGATCGGCGGCTGGATGCCCGGCGGCATCAGGGCGCGGATGGCGTTGGTCGCCGAGACGATCTGCGAGATCGCGAGATCGACGTTCACGTCCGGCTGGAAGTAGATCTTCTGGACCGACAGGCCGTTGAGCGTCTGCGCCTCGATGTTCTTGATGCCGCTGACATTGGCGCTGATCGAATACTGGCTGTAGGTGCTGACGCGCTGCTCCATCTCCGGCGTCGACAGGCCAGTATAGCTCCAGACCACCGTAACGACGGGAATCCGGATCTCCGGGAAGATGTCGGTGGGCATCGAGCGGATCGCGATGCCGCCGAGGAACAGGATCAGCGCCGCAAGCACATAGAATGTGTGCGGAAGCCGGAGCGCGAAGCGGACAATTCCCATGGTGGTCTGCCTGGAGCAAGTGGATCGTCGGTCAGGTGAGGACGAGCTGACCTTCGATCAAATGAAAACGAATTCAGATGCTCCGTGCCGTGCGCGCGGCATCCTCCGCGGCGAGAATGACGGCGCGCTTGACCTTGGCAAAGGCGCGCATCTCGATCTGCCGGACCCGCTCGCTGGAGATCGACAATTCGCGGGCGAGCTGATCGAGCGTGACCGGGCATTCGGACAGCCGCCGCGCCTCGAACACACGGCGCTCCCGCGCCGCAAGCCCGCCCAGCGCGGTGCGCAGCGCCTTGGAGCGCTTCTCGGTCTGCTCGTGATCGGCGAGCACCGTCTCTGCGTCGACCGCCCCGTCGACCAGCAAGGCCTCGAGCTCGGTTCCGCTCTCCTCGTCGCCGACGCGCGCGTTCAGCGACATGTCGCCATTGAGCCGCGCGTCCATCTCGATCACTTCGCGCGCCGTCACCTCGAGCCTGCCGGCGATCAATTCCGCGACGTCGGGCGTAAGCGCGGCCATGACGCTGCCGGTGGCTTTCCTGATCTCGCTACGGAGCTTGAAGAACAGCTTTTTTTGCGCGGCGGTCGTGCCGATCTTCACAAGAGACCAGGACCGCAAAATGTATTCGTGGATGGCGGCCTTGATCCACCAGATCGCATAGCTGGAGAAGCGCGCGCCGCGACCGGGCTCGAAGCGTGACGCCGCGATCACGAGGCCGAGATTGGCTTCGGCTATCAGGTCGACCAGCGGAAGGCCGTAGCCCTTGTAGCCGCGCGCCAATTTTGCGGCGAGCCTGAGGTGGCTGGTGACGAGCGCGTCCGCCGCGCTCCGGTCCCGCGTCTCCTGCCAGCGGCGCGCAAGCTGCTGCTCCTGGCCGGGCTCGAGCAGGTCGTAGCGCCTGATGGTCGCGGCATAGGCGCTGAGAAACGGCGCCGCGACCTGTGCCTCGGGCGCAGCAACGGGATGGTAGCTCGCAAGTTCGTGGCTAGTCTGCATGTGTCGCTCCCATGGTCCAGGCCGGCTGACGGGTGTCGGCAGCATCGGGCATCGTTCGGGTCAGGTCGGTGTTGGCGTGCTGCAATGTCCGGGGGCGGCAGGCCGCGGCCTTGCGCGCCCTTGCGGTCCAGGCGAGGATCTCGATCCGCCCGCCGGGGGCAGGACCGATGATCAGCCGGAAGCCGTGCAGCTTGACGATGGCGGCGACCAGGCTCAGGCCGAGGCCGACGCCGGGCGTGTGGCGCATCTTGTCGGAGCGATAGAACCGCCGCAGCACCGCCTCGCGCTCCTGTTCGCTGATGCCGGGTCCGGTATCGCTCACGCGCACCAGCGCGGTATCGTCCTCCGCAGCGAGCGCCAGCTCGACGCGTCCGCCCGGCGGCGTGAACTTGACGGCGTTGTCGACCAGATTGGCGACCGCCTCGAACAGCAGGTCGCGATCGCCCCACACCTGCACATTGCGATCGATGACGACGCCGAGACGGATGCGCTTGTCCTCGGCGATGGGCTCGTAGACGTCGCACACCTCGCGCAGGATCTCGTCGAGCGCGACCTCGCCGAAGCCCGCCATGCGGCGGTTGTTCTCGATCTCGGTCAGGCGCAGCAGGGCCGTGACGATCGCCAGCGCCTGGTCGATGCCGGCGATGGCCTTGTCGATGATCTCCTGGAGCTGCTCCAGCGTTGCCGCATGCGTGCGCCCGCGCTCCAGCGCCAAGCGGACGCGGGTGAGCGGCGTCCTGAGATCGTGGGCGATGTCGTTGCCGACCCCGGCCAGCGCGTTGATCATCGTCTCCATCTCGGAGAGCATGCCGTTGACGATCCGCGCCAGCCGCGCAAAGGAATCGTCGGTGCTGCCTTCCGGCAGCCGCTCGCGCAGCTCACCGGCGACGATGCGCTGGACCCGCTGGTTGACCTCCTCCACGCGCCTGTGGGCACGGATGCTGAGCCAGGCGCCGGCGAGCAAACAGAGGCTGAAGGCCGGCAGCAGGCCGAGCGCCAGCGCCTCGCCGACCACGCTCGATATCTCGTGCGTCTCGTCGACGTTCCGTCCCATCACCAGGATGTCGCCGCCGGCGAGACGCCGGCCGGCCGCCCTGACGACGGGGCTATAGGCGGCCGGCGTCTCGAACAGATCGAGCCGCACGCCCTGCACCGCGCCGCCGAGCCCAAGCTCGGGCGGCACGCGGCCGATGTTGCCCGCAAGGTGGTTGCCTGCGGCGTCGAACAGTCCGGCGTATTGCACGCCCCTTGAATCCTGCTCGAGATGATCGGCGATGGCGCTGATGCGGCGCGCCGGCGGCAGGTCGGCGATGAAATGGACCTGCGTGGTGATCATGCGATCGGACCGCGCGACCAGATAGGCGTCCAGCTTCCAGTAGATGAACGCGAACAGCGCGACCACGAACAGCGCGAAGGCGGCCGCGACAGCCAGGGCCCACAAAAACGTGCTGGAACGGATCAGCTGGGTCCGGTGCATCCCGTGCCCCTATTGCCGCGACCGCAGCACGAAGCCGGAGCCCCGCACATTGTGGATCAGCGGTGTCTCTCCGAGGCCGTCCACCTTGTGGCGCAGCCGGCCCATATGCACGTCGATCAGGTTGGTGGTCGCGGGTACGAATTTGTAGTTCCAGACCTCCTCGAGCAGCATCGCACGCGTCAGCAGCTGGTCGTTCCGGCGCATCATGTATTCGAGCAGGCGGAATTCGCGCGGCAACAGATCGAGCGCGCGATCGCCGCGCCGCGCGGTACGCTCGATCAGGTCGATCACGAGCGGCCCGACCTGCAACGTTGTGGCGCGGCAGTCGATCGGGCGGCGCAGCAGCGCCTCGATCCGCGCCACCAGCTCGACCAGCGCGAACGGCTTGGTGAGATAATCGTCGCCGCCCATGCGCAGGCCGCGCACCCGGTCGTCCACCGCGCCTAACGCGCTCAGGACCAAAACGGGCGTCCTGACCTGGTCCTTGCGCAGCGCCTCGATGACGGTGAGCCCGTCCATTCCCGGCAGCATGCGATCGACGATCATGGCATCCGGGCTCGACGCGCGGGCCCGGCCGAGACCGTCGATGCCGTCGCCGGCCCACTGCATTTCGAAACCGCGATCGCCGAGCTCGGCGAGGATCGCCTCGGCGGTTTCAATGTCGTCCTCGATCAGGAGAATCCGGTTCATCAGCTTGGTCCCATGGTCCGCACGGCGTTTTGGCGCGCGGTGGGACGGCACGGGTTCGGCGGCGCGCGGTGTCATGTTCAGTGCCCGCGCACGTCGGACGCGCGGCGTTGATGCCGCCTGATGCCGGCCGACCGCTGCCTGACGAGGTAGGCTCGCTGTGCGTGCGGCGCCATTAAATTGCGGTTCATCTTGTCAGCCATGCGTGCCGCCGACAGCACGAGTGCGGGAATGATGCGTGTTACAAATGTAATGATCATCTTGCAGGCTCCGCTTCGAACTGCGCTGGATCGAACATATGTCCTCAACGCATTCGCGGTCGTCCGGGGGGCCACGGATGTTATGGATTCGCACGATCGTGCTTGAGACGCCGCATCGGCTCACCGGCCGTTGAAATGCGGTGAGCAATTCGTGCGTTTAAATCGCAGCCCTTCGCTCACATCTCGATGGTGCAGCCGCTTGGTCGGCCTGAAATCATCGAAGGAGAAAGCGAATGACCACGTTAAAATTGTTGTCGATGGGATTGATTGCAGCGGCCATGCTCGGCGGCCCCGTGATGGCGCGCGAGCATCACGGCATGGCGCGGCAGCCGGCGGCGAACGCCGATACGATGGACGCGAACGCGGCGGTCTATCCGGCCTATTCCTCCTATCCGGCCTATTCCGCCTATCCCGGCGAACGCGCCTGCGTTCCGGCACCGCGCGTCGGCGCCTTCGCCACCGCGCCGTGGACCGGCAACAACGTGCCGTGCGAGCCGGGCACCGGCTACTGATCGCAGGATTGCGGCCGGGCGGACTGGCCCGCCGTTCGCAGCAACATCACCTCACTTGGAACGGGACTTGGAGCGGGCCGAAGATTCAGCCCGCTCCTTTGCGTGCGCTGCAGTCACGCGGAGCGATCACACCGCCGGGCAACGCGCTTCATATCTGACGCCGAATTCAGTTGGATTGCCGCGCACCGCACCTACCTCTTCTTCGTCACATGCGCATCCATCGCCAACCTCGCGAGCAGCACGAAGCGCAGTTCAGCGATGGCCGCGCGGCTCAACACGAGAGGAGTATTCCATGAAACGAGCAATCATGATTCTGGCGACCGCAGCGCTCGCCTCGACGCTCGCCGTCGGCACGGCCTATGCGCATGGCGGCGGTGGCGGCCACGGTGGCTTCGGCGGTGGCGGCGGACATATGGGCGGCTTCGGCGGCGGCGCGCATTTCGGCGGCATGGGCCATGAAGGCGGTTTCGGCGGCGTCCATTTCGGCGGCGAGCATCTCGGCTTCGGTGGCCATGTCGGCGGCCTCCGCCAGCACGCGTTTCACCGCGGTGACCGCTTCCGCTCCGGATATGGATTTTACGGCTATCCGGATTGCTATGACTGGTACGAGCTGCATCCCTACCAGCCGCTGCCGCTGAGCTGCAGCTAGCTTAGTGCAGCGAAGCAATCCAGCACTCGTAGGATGGGTAGAGCACTTGCGAAACCCATCATGCTTCGGCATGGCGCGGATGCGTGATGGGTATCGCTTCGCTCTACCTATCCTACGTTCTAGCTGGATCAATCGTCGAGGCCTGCACTCATGCCACTGCTCCAAGCCATGGCGGCCCTTGCGCCTCTACGTCGACCAACTCATTCAGGCCCGCTTCTAAGTCCAACACGATATCGAGAAGCAAAGCCGCCGCCACTGGGTCCGTCGTTTCATGCGCCATCAATCGAAAGCGCTCGACCTCGTGCCAGCGCTCCTTCCACTCGCTGTCAGTCATGGCTCCCCCATGCGCTGATCCCCCAGCAGGCACGGGTATTGGTTCCTCAAACTGTGAAATTATTGCGGCGCGATGGGACATAGTCCCTGCCCTAACCCCGCCAGCGGCGAGCAAGCGCGGGACAGACGCCCTAGACTAGCCCTGTCGAGGCGAAGAGCTGTCGAAGCTGGAGATATTTGTGAGCCCGTTCGCAAACAAAATGAGCCGCGACACGGCCCGGGGCCCCGATGGCCGCCTGGCTGAAGCGATCGAATGGTGCCAGCTCATAGGTCCTCCAACGTGGGCGGGGGGCCGTCGAAGCGTTGAACCGAATTGAGGCGCCGGCCGACCAACTTATTGGTGTCCAGCGGACCACCTTAGAACGAGGTGCCCGATGTCGAAGGCAAAAGAGTTTTCCGACCGAGCCCAGGCGTTTGAAAAACGCGCTGCGAAGGCGATCGATCTTTCATCACGAGAACACTATCGTGAGATGGCCGCTCACTACCGCGCGCTTTCGGTCGAGCATCGCGAAGCCGAACAATTGCAGAAGCTTTCCCAAGCTGGATTTGAGCAGCTGGCAAAGAGGAGCAGCACCCCCACATTTCAAAATGCTGATAGGCCAACCTTTCAGCGCGCTATGGTGGTGGGCATAGTGCTCTGCGTCGCCTTTGTCGCCGTGAGCTTCTCATTGCGGCCGCAGGCGACTGACGATCGCGTGCTGGTAAAAGCGGATCGCCTAATGCGGACTGCTGGCGATCCGTCCAAGGTGAGATAGTTTTCCCCTTAAGTCGGCGGAGATACTGGGCGTACTCTGACAAGCCGATCAGCTCGAGCCACTCGGTAACGCCTCTCATGACAATCTGGCACCTCCCTTGGCTCAGTTCTCAGTTCCGGTAGGTATCGCTTCCAAGCGCAATCTTCACCTTTGAGATGGGCCTTATCGACCTCTCTCAAAGGGGAGAGATCTGCACCGCCCGCGTCGAGATCGATCCGGTATCGACGAGAAGTCCGACCGCCCCCCCTTGGAGCCGCAGCCTGTCCTCGTCGCGAACCGAAAACACCTCCCTGCCGTCGACGAAAGCCCGGATCTCCGTGTTACATAGTCGAAGCTCCAGGGTGTAGGCCTTATCCAACTCCCACTCAAAGCGGTCCTCAGCGAGAATCGTCTCTTCGTGATCCCGCTTAACGAGCTTGATGCGCCCTCCGACGTCGAGCATCAACGCGTAATAGCGCTCGCGCCCCTGCACGCGGGCGGCCAGTCCCCAAGCGGATTTCAGCAGCGGCGTGATTTGCGAGGTCACGCGGTAGTCCCTCCAGTCGCGCGAACCTTGGGCAATGAACCCCAGTCCGCTCCCATTGGTGACGCGCAGCCCTTCCCAACGCGTCTGGAACTGGCTGGCGTCATTGACCCAAGCGTGTTTCCACATCGTACTCAGATTGTCGTCCGGGCGCTTCAGGATGGTGTCCGGTGCCCCGGTCCAGGTCAGGTAATCCAGGTAGAGCGCACCGTCGACGCCACGCGGATCGCTCGTCTCGATCTCAAGACCGATCTCGAAGATCGGATAGCTGTGGGTATCCGGTACCAACCAGCTCAACACGGCCTCGCTTCCGGTGGCGATCGCCTGCGCTTCGCCGCGGATCTGCACCAACTCGTCGTGTTCGTCATAAACACTGGCGAACAGCCGGACGGTCACCGGCCCGCTGTCGATGTCCGACTCCAGCCGGCATTCCACCCGCTGGCCCGAGTATAGCGTTGGGCAGGCCACGAGTTGGTAGGTCGGCATGGTGAAGACCTCCTTGTCGAAGAAGGTCGGGGTTGCGACGCGCGCCACGCGGCCGGGCGCCAGGCGTCGAAAGTCGATCGCGAGGCTCCGCTCACCGGTTCGACTGTGGCCGGACACGTTGCTGAGTTCCACCGCGTGCAGTCTAGCCGGCGAGCCGCCATGAACATGGAAGCCTTGCAAGCTACCTGGAAAGTCAAAATTGAAGCGCGCGCCGTTCTTGGCGGCGATGGCCGGTGCTCCAGCGAGCGCGCGTCCTGCCGCGACCAGCGACTGCGTCTCGATCACCGCATCGGTAATCGCGGCACCGCCGTCGGCTGTCGATATGTACATGCGGTCGGCGATAGGGGTGCGGAAGTCCGGCCCCGCGTCGAGGCCGGCGAGGCCGGTGCGGATGCCGAACAGGCAACCGACATTGCCCGCATTGCAGTCTGTGTCCCAACCGGCCGTGTTGGCGATCCGCATCGCCTCCTGAAAGCTGTTCTCGCCGTACAGCGTCGCCAGGATGATCAGCGCGTGGTTGGGCACGACGTGGCAATTGCCGAGGAATTTGTCGTAGCCGTAGCGTTCGGCGATCAGGGCGCGGGTGCGCTCCCAGTCATTGCTGTTATCGCCGGCATGCCAATCGCGGACGTCGTTGACGACGCGTCGGATCAGCGCGTCCTTCGGAACGAAGGCAAGGCCCGTGTCGATCAGCTTCTGCACGTCGCGCTCGACGAAGGCCTGCGCTTCCATCGCCGCAAGCAGCTTTGCGGCATGGACGGATTCGCCGTCATGGCTGACGCGCCCGGCCTGGTCGGCGAGATAGGCGGCCTGCTCGGGATTACCGGGGCTCACCATCGCCCAGCCGTCGATGAAGATCTGCGCACCGATCTGTTCGGCCACCGTCTTGCCGTTCAGCTCGATCGACCCGCTCCGCGGCGCGGGAATGCCGGATTTCAGCCGGAGATAGGCGGTATGCTCCGTGGAATTGCCGATGCCGCCCCACCACAGGATGGCACGCTCCTCGACGATGTAGTTCAGCCAGGCCTGCCCGATCTGCTCTGATGTGAGCTGCTTTGGGAAGCCATTGTCGGCCAGCGCACGGGGAAATGCGAACGTGCCGGAGACGTCGTCGTCTGTGACGACCAGATGATGCGAGCGCAGCGCGACGTCGCGGCGCTCGTTGACGTAATAGTTGATCGGTCCGAGCTCCTCCATGATGCGCTCATAGGTCCAGCCCTCGAAGGGCCGGCCGAGATAGACGCCGATGAGCTTGCCGAGCACGCCGGCATAGACGCGCTCCGCGTAATCATGAGGAATTGCCGTCACCTGTTCACTCCCACGTTCGATAGCTTCGCCCGATCAGACAGACGAGCGTTTCATGATCTCGAATTTCAGCTCGTGGCTCCTGCCGGGCGTCTCGAGCCCGCCCGGTAGCAACCGCCTGACCAGCGTTTCCGCCGCGAGCGCGCCGAGGTCGAACTCCGGTTGCCGCACCGTCGTGAGGCCAAGCAATTTGGCCACCGGAATGTCGTCGAATCCGGCGATCGCGATGTCATCGGGAATCGAGAGCCCGGCATTGCGCGCAGTCACCATTGCGCCGAGCGCCAGCACATCGCTCGCACCGAACACGGCGGTCGGACGCTCGCCCTTGCGTTCGAGCAAACGCTCCATCGCTCGCGCACCGGACTCTTCAGAATAAGCACTGTCCGTGATGAAGTCGGGCGATAGCCCGGCTTCACGCATCACCGTGCCATAGCCCAACGCACGGCGCTGGCTCGGACCAAACTCGGCCTGGATCATGGCGATGCGGCGATGCCCACGCGCGATCAGGAGCCGCGTCATCTCGGCAGCTGCTTCCGCGTTGTCGATATAGACGCTGTCGATCGCAAGCGGCCCATCCGGCTTGTGCTGGCTCTCCAGCCGCACCACCGGAATGCCCTTGCGCGCGAGCACGGCGAGCTGCGGTGCGCGCAGATGAAAGAACGTCGCGACGACGCCGTCGGCGCGCCCCTGCAGCAGCCAGTCGATCGCGCGCGCCTCCCGCTCGGGCCGCCCGTCCGTGTCGAAGATCAGCACGTCATAGCCGGCCGGCGCCGCAACCGTCTGCAGACCGCGGACGAGGCCGGGATAGAACGGGTTGGTGATGTCAGGGATGACGCAGGCAAAAGTCATCGTCCGTGCGCTGCGCAGCATCCGCGCCGGATGGTTCGGCCGGTAGCCGAGCCCTTGCGCAACCTCGAGAATGCGCGTGCGCGTCGCCGGTGGGACGGACGGCGTCTCCGCCTTGTTCAGGACGAGCGACACCGCGGCCTGCGAAACGCCGGCCGCAAGCGCAATGTCCTTCTGCGTGGGGCGGGACGGCGCCGCTTTGTCGCGCCCTTTCCCCCGCTTCGTCCTCGTTGTTGACGTCGTCATTGCGCATAGTTATACGTATTACTAAAGCAAAATCAACAACCGCTACCGTACCCAGAGGAAACCGAGGTTCATCGCCATGACCATGACCCGACGCCAGCTTGTTGCCTCCATTCCCGCCGCGGCCCTCGCGGCAGGCTTGCCGCGCGGTGCGTACGCCCAGGACGGGCGCAAGGTCGTGACGTTCTGGTTCGGCCAGGCGAATTCGGATGGCCAGGCCGCGCTGCGCAACGATCTGGTCGAGGCTTTCAACGCCTCGCAGGACAAGTACCTGCTTCAGCTCGAGGTAAAGGGCGCGGCGGTCAACAACCTCCTGAAGGTCGCTCTCGTCGCTGGCAACGGCCCCGATATCGTGCAGACCGCAGGACCCGCCTATCTCACCGCGATCGCCAATGCCGGCCAGGTGCTGCCGCTCGACGGCTTTGCCGAAAACTACAAGTGGAAGGACCGCTTCCTCGCGCCGCTGCTCAACACCAGCGTCTATGGCGGCAAGCTCTACGCGCTGCCGCGCGATTACGAGTCGATGCATCTCTTCTACAACAAGGAGCTGTTCAAGCAGAACGGCTGGAAGCTGCCGACCAACCGCAAGGAAATGGAAGAGGTCGCCGACGCCGCGCTGGCCAAGGGCATCATTCCCTTTGGCGCAGGCAATGCCGACTGGAAGGGCGTCAACGAGTGGCTGATGACGGTGTTCTTCAACAACGTCGCCGGCCCCGACAATGTCCGCAAGGCCCTTTCGGGCGAGCTGCCCTGGACCGCGCCGCCCTTCGTCGAAGCGGTCGAGCTGTCGAAGGCCTGGTACAACAAGGGCTATTTCGGCAAGAACTACTTCTCGCTGACGATCGAGCAGAGCTTTCTGCAGGTCGTGAATGCCAAGGCCGCGATGGCTTTCAGCGGCACCTGGTCGTTTGGCACCAAGTCCTACGGCATGTCGAGACCCGACACGGTGATGGACGTGGCGCCGACGCCGACACTCGGCTCGGCCTTTTCGGGTTCGCTGGTTCACCTGGCCTGCGGCGCGACGCTGTCGATCGCGAAGACGTCGCAGAACGCCGAAGGCGCGGCCGCCGTGTTCGAATTCATGCTGACCCGCAAGTTCTACGAGACCATGAACCGCGACTGGCCCGGTAAATGGGCTCTCCCGGTCAAGGACCTGCCGCCGGAGATGCTGAGCGGTATCGGCTATCCGCTGTTCGAGAAGACCATTGCGAATCTGCACGAGGCCTTCAGCAAGGGGCAGTATGGTTTCACCACCTGGACGTTCTGGCCGGGCGCGACCAACTCCTACCTGATCGAGGGCATCGAGCAGGTCTGGCTCAACAAGATCACGCCGGACGCTTACCTGACGCGGATGCAGACGCTGTTCAGCCAGGAAGCCAAGGAAGGCAAGGTACCGCCGCTGCCGCCGCGGACGGCCTGATCCCACAATGTGGCTGTTCGCGCTCCCGGCGCTGCTGATCAATATTTGCATCATCCTGGTGCCCGCCGTGCTGACATTCACGGCGGCGTTCTTCATCTGGGATGGTGTCGGCACGCCGATGTGGGCGGGACTGGCCAATTTCCAGAACATGGCCGCCGATCCCGTGTTCTGGTCGGCGCTGACCAACAATTTCATCTGGACCGCGATCTTCCTCACCGTCCCGGTCTGCCTCGCGCTGGTGATGGCCGCGGCACTGCTGATGGCGCCGAAGGCGCGCATCGTAGTGCAGTCCGTCATCTTCCTGCCGCGTATCATCGCGGTCGCGGTCACCGGGCGCATCTTCCAGGGCATGATCTTCAGCCCCGCTACCGGCATCGTCGCGTGGCTGAACGAGCATGGCTTTTCGATCTCGGACCCCCTCGCCGACCCTGATCGTTCGCTCTATGCGGTTGCGGCCGTCGACATCTGGCATTGGTGGGGCTTTCTCGCCGTGGTGTTCCTGTCGGCGATGCGGCAGATCTCCGTCGACCAGATCGAGGCAGCGCGGCTCGACGGCGCCGGCTTCTTCGCGCTGTTCCGCTACGTGCTGATTCCGGGCATCCGCCCGACGCTCACCCTCATGCTGATCCTGACCGTGATCTGGTCGTTCCAGGTGTTCGAGTTCATCTTCATCGTCACCCGTGGCGGCCCGGCCTATGGCAGCGAGGTTCTGGCGACGTTCGCTTACCGGCACGCCTTCTTCGAGGGCGATGTCGGCCAGGCCGCGGCAGCCGCCTGCGTCATGAGCCTGTTCGGCCTGTGCGCGACCGCCGTCTATCTCTGGCTCCAGATCACCGACGACGCGCAATCGACATGATCGGAGATCGCTGGAGCAGGACGTTCGCCCTGGGGCTGATCGGCGTCGCGTCGTTCAGCTCGCTGCTGCCGATTGTGCTTGCCGTGATGAACGCGTTGAAGACGACGGTCGAGATCGGCAGCAACCCGCTGGCGCTGCCGACGCAGCTGCATTGGGAGAATTTTTCCTCGGCCTGGCGCAACGCCCAGCTCGGACCGAGCCTGCTGCACAGCACCGAGGTCGCGATCCTGACCATCGTGATGGTCTGCGTCACCGCAACGCCCTGCGCCTATGTGCTGGCGCGACAGAAGGGCAAGTTCTGGCGCTTCATCACCTTCTACTTCATGGCCACGATTACCGTGCCCGTGCAGCTGTACCTGTACCCGCTCTATTTCATCTTCGCCAAGCTCGGCCTCGTCAACTCGATCCCGGCCGTGGCGCTGATCTACACGGCGATGTTCTCGCCCTTCGCGATTTTCCTTTTGCGCACCTACGCGCTGGCGATTCCCGTCGCACTGGAAGAAGCAGCACAGGTCGACGGCGCAAAGCCGTGGCAGACCTTCTTCTACGTGATCCTGCCGATGATGCGGCCGGGATTGCTTACGGTCGCGATCATCGTCGGGCTGAACGCCTGGAACGAGTTCGTCATCGCCGTAACGTTCCTGCAGAATGACAGCAACGTTACCGCGATCGTACGCTTCTACAATTTAACCGGCCAGTACTCGACCGATTGGGGCGAGATGCTCGCCGCCGCCGTCACCATCGTTCTGCCGATCGTCGCGATCTTCGTACTACTGCAGCGCCAGTTTATCGACGGCATGACATCAGGTGCGGTGAAGTCATGAAAGGGATCAACCCAGAAGAACAAGCGGCCTCGCATTTTCTTCAGGAGGCGTTCTGCCTTCTCTCGTTGTTTGAGCGCCCGAGCTAACAATATTTGTCTTTGGCGGGTGCAGCCGTAAACGGTCATAGCTCCTGACTTATGCCGACCTTAACTCTGACAGTTAAGCTTACCTATCAAGGTTTTCGCTTGGAATCTCAGCCGGCGGACTTCAATATCTGCCCAAGCTCGATTATGGGCGGAGACTTGGTCGTAGCGTTTGAGTCGCGCGCGTGAGTTTTCAGCTATCGATATTGAAGATCCTGGCCGGTCAGCCCGACGGGCGCGGCACCATCGAGGTGGTCAAACAGCACCTCGCGATCTTCTATACCAGCGGCCCCGATTGGGTGGCGCGAATGAAGCGGCTTGCCGCGTTTGCCCCTGACCTCGATCTGTTTGGCCAAAATCTTGTCGTACGTGAACCCGGCACGTGGATCATCACGGACCAGGGCCGGAGCTTTCTTGCAGCGCTCGAATACAGGGCAGCGACGAATTCGGAAGCTGTCGACGATCGGCCGCGTCCCGTCGAAACACCTCAACCGAGGGCTCCGTTGCCGACGCCGCCTCAGCGGCTCTTCGAGCATCGCCAGCAGCGGCGCAAGAAGCGCTCGCGTGGACCGAACAAGCGTTCTGCCTAAACGGCTTCACGAAGACCAACTGTAGTACGCTCGCGGCTTCGGTGTGTCTTGATGGGACTACACCGGGCGGCATGCCCATACGTCCGCTCGGCCAATCCTAAGACCTGCACGGCGTTGCCAGAATCCCCCAACAGCAGTGGCCGGTCCTTGCAAATGATCCGCAACACATTCTAGAAATAGTGGATCAACAATCTCTCAGGTAGTCGCTCACCATATTCAAGGACCATGCGGAGTAAGGGGTACTACAGCCTTGTTCGAACTCTTCTGAAGGAGAACATCCGTCAGGGCCGGATTCCACATGGAACACGCCTCTATACGGCCGCCGTCGCAGACCGGCTGGCACTGAGCCCCCCGCCCGTCCGCCGGGCACTCGACCAACTCATGGAAGAAGGTGTCCTGATCCTCCATCCCCAGCACGGCTACGTTGTGGGCGGCAATGTCCAGGAGGCTGGACAGCCAGGGCGCGAAAACCTGCATCTGCTGGACCTCGATCTGTCGCTGCTCGAGGGCGGCAAATCGACGCCACTGGCGCCTCGTTGGGAAACGATCCTCGAAGAGGTCAAACGGGGCGTCCTGCGCGCGATTCCGTTCGGCACCTTCCAGATTTCCGAGACCGGAATCTGCGACCATTTTGGAGTCAGCCGCACCGTATCCCGCGAGGTGCTTGCGCGGCTCGATACGCAGGGTCACGTCGAGAAGAGCCGCAGCTCCCACTGGATCGTCGGCCCGCTCTCGGCCCGGGCGCTCGACGAAACGCACGAAATGCGCCGCCTTCTCGAGCCGCAGGCGCTGATGGATGCGGCGCCGCGCGCCGACCAGAAGCGTCTGCTGGCCATGCGGCACGAGATCGAGACCTTGCGCAGGAGAGACGACGTCCTGACAATCGAAGAGATCGCCGCCGCCGAAGCCGCGTTGCACCGCGAACTCCCGAGCGGATGCCGTAACCGCCGCATGGTGGCCAACGTCTTGAACTTGCAGATTGCGCCGGTTGTCGATGATCTGTTCCGTGAGCATATCGGCGTGCAGGACGAATCCGCCCTGCTCGACGAGCATGACATTGTTCTTGCACATCTCATCCGCAGGGATTCCGAGGGCGCCGGACAGGCGTTGAGGCGTCATCTCGACCTTCAACACCAGCGCACGCGGGCAAGACTCAAGGTTCTATCGATCTTCGACGCACCGAACGATCTGCCATATCTCACGCGAATCCACTGATATGAGCCGCCCGCGCCTCCGTGTCATCGCTCGCCGGGAGTTCGTGCCCGAGCCGCTGAAGGCCGAGGCCGCGCGCGCGCTCGACATCGACATCGTCTTCGACGTCGTCGATACGCTGGATGGACTGCGCCGCGTGGTCACGGCGCCCGAGACTTTCGACGTCTATCACCAATGGCACACGGTCGACCTCATCTGGACGTCCAGGGCGATCCAGCCGATCGCGCTCGATCGCCTGAGCTGCGCCGCCGCCCTGCGCGCCATCTCGCGGCCGCCGCTTGATGCGTTGTCGCCCCCCACCGTCACGCGTAAATTGTTCCTCCAGGCGGACGGCGAGCTCGAAGCCGCACCGAGCGGTCACGTGTCGATGCTGCCGGTTCTCCGCGGCGTCGATTGCTTCGCCTATCAGCCGGCGGTCCGCGACCTGATCGGCCCGGATGCCCGTGAAAGCTGGGGCTGGCTGTTTGACGATCGGCTGCGGGGCCATGTCGGGCTGCTGTCAGATCCCGTTCTCGGAATGATCGAGGCGGCTCTGGCGACGGAAGCCTCCCGGAATGTCAGCTTCGACGACATCGGCAATCTCTCCATCGAGGACATCGATCTCGTTGCCGATACGCTGATCCAGCTCAAGAAGCTCGGCCATTTCCGCGGTGTCTGGTCAAATTATGAAGAGGCCGCGCGTCTCATGCAGCGCGGCGCGCTGGTGCAGAGCATGTTTACGCCGGGTGCGACGCGTCTGCGCCGGGAAAAATTGCCCGTGACCATTGCCAATCCCATCGAGGGTGGCCGCGGCTGGCATTCCGATCTCTGCATCTCGTCGGCGACGCATGGGAAGGCGCTCGATGCAGCCTACGCCTATCTGAACTGGTGGGCCGAGGGCTGGCCGAGTGCATGCCTCTCGCGTCAAGGCTATTACGCCTTCTTCCCCGAAAGCGCACGCAGCTATCTGGAGCAGGACGAGTGGGACTATTGGTATGATGGCCTGCCCGCCGCACGTGCTCTGCCCGATCCTTTCGGCGAGCCCGCGATTCCCGCCGGGCACGTGCGCGAGGGTGGCTCTTATGCGACTCGCATGGGGCGCGTGCGCGTGTGGAACACATTCATGGACGAGCACACCTATCTGGTCCGCCGCTGGCGGGAATTCCTCGAAGCGTGAGGATTCCCGGCAACGGCCTGCCGATCACTGGCGGCTCAGCCGTTCGGCACGTGTCGCGGCGAGATCAACGCCTGTTTCGTTCACAACGACCCCATAGTCCCCAAGTGCGGTGTCGGGACCGAAATAGCCTTCGCGCACGTCGTGCAGCACAGCTTCCGGATCACGCTCCAGCGGATTGCCGTAGCCTCCGCCGCAGGGGCCAAGGCAAATCAGACGGTCACCCGGCCTCGCCTTGAGATAGGAGACCTTCGAGACAAGATCCTTCGCAACTTGATTGTCTGAAACCAGCGTGATCGATGCGGTCCTGCCATCGTGACCGCCGTCATAGCCCCATGGCCGGTATTTGTGGCCATCGCCCTCGATCGAGAAGCCGCCGTCATTGAGAAAGGCGAATTCGCGCACGCTTCCGATGCCGCCACGCCAGCGGCCCGCCGGCACCGCCCCCTCGCGCAATTCGTAGCGGTTGACGCGCAGCGGCAGGTGCATCTCGATGTCTTCGATCGGGTTGTTCCTCGTGTTGGCATAGAGTGTGTCGACCGCATCCATGCCGTCGAGTCCGGCGCGGCCGCCATAGCTGCCTTCGAGGATCTCCATGTGAACCCAGTGCCGCCCATCCTTGAAGCCGGAGAACGACGCGATGCGGAGATTGCCGATACCTGCCGATACCTTGGTCGGCACCACCTGCGCCAACGCCTTCATCACCGTATCGGCGAGCTGATTGCCGGGACAGAAGCGCGCGATCACCGGCGCTGGAAATTCGGGGTTCGCAAGGCACCCCTTCGGCGCGACGATAGTGATCGGACGCGTCAAGCCCTCGTTCTGCGGAATGTTGCCGTAAATGACGCTATCGAGCAGGATCGAGCGCAGCGTCAACCAGACGGCGCAATCCACCGTTCCCTCAAACGGCATGTTGACCGGCTTGTCCGGAATCTGCGGCGCCGTTCCGGTGAGATCGACGACCATGGAATCGCCGCGAATGCGGAGCGTGACTGCCAGTGGCAAGTCCTTGCGGGCCGGATCGGGATCGTCGAGATAGCCGTCGATATGGCCGAGCGCGCCATAGTCGCCATCGGGCAGCGCACGGATCGCGTCGCGCATCAGTCGCTCGGAATAGTCCATGAGGTCCGCATGGGCGGCCCTGAGCTTGTCGAGGCCCCACGTGCCGATCAGTTCGAGATAGCGATCCGCTCCGATCCTGGCCGCCTTGATCTGGGCCTCCATGTCACCGACCACGAGATGCGGCGCGCGCAGATTGGCTTCCAGGATGTACCAGACCGGATCGACGCGGCGGCCCTGATCGTAGACTTTCACCGCCTTGAATTGCAGCCCCTCGGCGTAGGTGTCGACGGCATCGACGATACCGCAGCTCCCCGGCGAGAGGGCGCCGATGTCGAGATGATGCGCAGTCGTGGCCGAGAAGCCGACAAGCTCGTCGTCGTGAAACACGGGCACGCAGAAGGCAACGTCGGGACCGTGGCTTGCGCCGCCATAGGGATCATTGTGCATGATGACGTCGCCGGGACGGATCACATCGCCCCGCTCCTTCATCGTCTTCAACAGATGACGAATGTAACCGGGAATCGGACCAGACTGCAGTGGCGTCGACATTCGGCACTCGCAGAGCTGGCTACCCTCGGCATCGGTCAACGCGGTGCCGAAATCCTCGGACTCTCGGATGATGGACGAGTAGCTCATGCGCATGAGCTTGTGGCCCATCTCGATGGCGATGTTATCGAGCGCCCCCTGAATGACTGCAGCTGTGATCGGATCGATACGGCTTTCGCCCTTCGGCTGATCTGCGGTCATGCGCGGCCTCCCAAAGTGATGATGATGCTGCCCGATGGATGGACGCAGGCCTCCGCTCCCGGCGGCACGACCGTCGTGCTGTCCTGCTGGACGATGATGGCCGGCCCCGCGAAGGGGACCTCGACCGGCAGGGCCGTGCGCCGATAGACCGGCGTGTCGAACATTTTCAGCGCACCATTGATTCGGAAGGTGCAGCGGTTGCGGCGCAGCTCCGCTTGTGCGAGCGGGCCGCCCCTGGGCGCGCCTTGCGGCGGCAGCTTCGGCAACGCACCGGTGCCGGTGACCCGAATATTGACGATCTCGATGACGCTGGCCGTGAAGGCATGGCCATATTCCTCGGCATGCCTGTCGTGAAAATCCCGCCAGACCTTGGCCATCGCTTCCGGCGTCGTCGGACCTGGCGGGAAGTCTATCTTCAACTCGTAGCCTTGACCGACGTAGCGCAAGTCGCCACTGCGCAGGAAACTGACGGCATTGTCCGGCACGCGATCAGCCCTGAGGCGCGCGGCCAATGACGCTTCCATCTCCGCGAAATTGCGGCTCAGCCGATCGATATCGAGCGCCTGCGACGTCTGGAACTGCGTGCGCACCTCGTCATATTTCAGATCCGTCGTCAGCAACCCGATCGCAGAGGTGATACCGGGATATGGCGGCACGATGATCTCCGGGATCGACAGCATCGCGGCGACCTCCGCCCCATGCAACGGCCCGGCGCCACCCATGGCGATCAAGGCGAAGCGGCGCGGGTCGATGCCCTTCTGTACCGTGCGCGAGCGGATTGCGTTGGCCATGTTGGCGTTGAGCACGGTCAGCACGCCTTCGGCGGCCTCGTCGATCGGCAAGCCAAGCCGCTCCGCGAGCTCGGCAATGACCCGCTGCGCGGCTTCGGCATCGAGTTTCATGCCGCCACCGAGGAAATTATCCGGATCGAGCCGGCCGAGGACGATATTGGCGTCGGTGACTGTGGGTTCGTTGCCGCCGCGTCCATAGGCCGCCGGTCCCGGCACAGCGCCTGCGCTCTGCGGCCCGACGCGGAAGGCGCCGCCGCGATCGATATGCGCGATCGAGCCGCCCCCGGCACCGATCGTGTGCACGTCGATCATCGGCATCAGCAGAGGAAAGCCGGCCAGCGAGGTCGATCGCGCATCCGTCTCTGCAAAGCGGCCGTTACGAATGATGCCGATATCGGCCGACGTGCCGCCGATATCGAAGGTGATCAGATCGTTTCGGCCGGCGAGGTCGCCGACCCAGGCTCCCCCCAATACGCCGGCCGCAAGGCCGGACAGCAATGTCAGCGCCGGCTTCTCCGTCACCATACGCGCGGTTGCGGCGCCGCCATTCGAGGCCATGATCCGGAGTTCGCCGGCGATGCCGAGATTGGACAGCGCGGCTTCGAGATTGGCGATATAGCGTTCCACCTTCGGACCGATCGAGGCGGCAAGTGCCGCGGTGGTGAAGCGTTCGAACTCGCGGAACTGGGGAGATATGAACGACGAGGTCGTGACGAAAGCGTCCGGCATGACCTCTTCCACGATCGCACGGGCGCGGAGCTCATGAGCGGGATTGAGGAATGAAAACAGGAAACAGATGACGACGGCTTCGACACCCTCCGCCTTCAATTCTTCCGCCGCGCGACGGACGCCTGCTTCATCGAGAGCAATGAGTTCCCTGCCGTCGGGCGGTGCGAGGCGGCCGGCGACCGTCTTGCGATAGCGGCGCGCGACCGGCGGCCGGTTCTGCCAGGGTAGCTCCTGCATGATGGAGTAGTGCTCGACGCGCTGGTGCCGGCCGATATGCACGATGTCGCGAAAGCCTTCGTTCGTGATCATGCCCGTACGGGCAATCTTGTTCTCCAGCACCGCGTTGGTCGCCGTCGTCGTACCATGGAAGACGTAGGCGATCTCAGATGGCTTGGCCCCCGCGCTCTCGCACAGCTCCTTCACGCCCTGCATGACGCCGACGGACGGATCGTGCGGGGTCGTGGACACCTTGTGAATGACAACCTGACCGCTCGTCATGTCGCAGCAGACGAGATCCGTGAACGTTCCGCCCACATCAACACCGATCGTTTTCATCTCACCTCGTCTTCTTGCACGGATTGTCGACAGTCATGCCGCGGCGGATGCCGCCTCACGCGGGCTGGCTATAGGGGCGGAAATTCGCGAAATCCCAGTCGCGACCGGGAGCTGCGGTAATCAGCTCTCGCGTATAGGTGTGCTCGGGCGTCGCCAGCACCGCATGAGCCGTGCCGGCCTCGACCACCTGCCCGTCCCGCATCACCGCGATCCGGTCGCAGATCTGCGCGGCGACGCGCAGATCATGGGTGATGAAGAGGATGCCGACACCGCGCTCGTCGCAGATGCCGCGCAGGAGTTCGAGCACCTGCTTCTGAACGGAGACGTCCAGAGCCGAGACGGATTCGTCGGCGACGAGGACATCCGGATCGAGCGCCAGTGCACGGGCGATACAGATGCGCTGGCGTTGCCCGCCGGAAAACTGGTGAGGGAAACGCATCAGCATGTCCCGCGACAATCCGACCCGCTCGAGCAGCACCGCGGCGCGCTCATAAGCCTCGCTCTTCGGCGTCCCGAAATTGAGCATGCCTTCGACCACGATGTCACGCACACGCTTGCGTGCATTGAGCGAGCGGAACGGATCCTGAAATACGACTTGGAGGCGGCGGCGATGCGGACGGAGCGCTGTTTCTCCGAGCCGCGAGATGTCGACACCATCGAGCACGATCGAGCCCTGGGACGGGCGGATCAACCGGGTGATGCATCGGGCAAGCGTCGTCTTGCCGGAGCCGGACTCGCCGACAATGCCCAGGATCTCGCCGCGTCGCAGGCTCATGTCGGTCGCTTTCAGCGCGTGCACCGGCGGCCGGGGCGAAAAGAGGTCGCCGACCTTGTACGACATCGCCAGATTCGAAACGCTCAGCACCTCGGCATCGGTCGAGGCCGGCCTCTGCGGCGGCACCAGGCTCGGAACCGCCGATGCCAGCATCCGCGTGTAGTCGGCTTGCGGGTTCGACAGGACGTCCGCCCGGCTGCCGATTTCGACCATCTTGCCGCGATTCATCACGACGATCCGATCGGCGATTTCCGAGACGACTCCGAAATCATGGGTGATGAACAGGACAGCCGTGCCGAAACGTTGCTGCAATTCCGCGATCAGCAGCAGGATCTGCCGCTGGGTCGTGACGTCGAGCGCAGTCGTTGGCTCGTCCGCGATCAGGAGCTTCGGGTTCATGATCAGCGCCATGGAGATCACGATACGCTGACGCTGTCCGCCCGAAAGCTCATGCGGATAGGAGGCGTGGATGCGCTCCGGGTTCGGCAGCCGCACGGCCTCGAACATCTCCAGCACACGGCGGCGGCGCGAGGCCGCATTGCCCTCACCGTGCACCCGCAACACCTCCTCGACCTGCGCCCCGACCTTCTCGACAGGGTTCAGCGCGGTCATCGGTTCCTGAAACACCATCGACATGCGGGACGCCCGCATCCGGCGCAGCTCCTCGGCGCTGGCCGACAACACGTCCGCACCGTCGACCGTGATGCGGCCACCTGCGACTTCCAGTGCGGCTCGATCCAGCAGGCCCATCGCTGCGAGCGACGTCACCGACTTGCCCGAGCCGGACTCTCCGACCAGGCAGAGCGTCTCGCCGGCGCGAACGCCAAAAGTGATGTCATCGATGACCGGCGCACCAGATTGTTTCAACGCGACGGTCAGCCCCTCGATGCGCAGCACGTCAGCGGCCGCATTGATCTCCGTCATGGATCAGCCCCTACGCGCGAGTTTTGGATCGAGCGCATCGCGCAGGGCATCGCCAATCAGGTTGATGGCAAGCACTGTCAATGCGAGCGGGATGCCGGGAAAGAAGACGAGGCCGGGCCTGAGCTGGAAATAGGAGCGACCGTCGGCGATGATATTGCCCCAGGACGGGACCTCCGGCGGCAAGCCGACGCCAAGGAAGCTCATCACGGCTTCCGTCAGGATGGCCGACGCCAGGATGAAGCTGCCCTGGACGATCAACGGCGCCAGCGTATTCGGCAACATATGGCCGAGCAAGATGCGCCAGGCCGGCGTCGCAAGCGAGACTGCCGCCTCAACATAGGCTTCGTTGCGCAAAGAGAGAATGAGGCCGCGGACGAGGCGCACAACACGTGGAAATTCGGGAAGCACGATCGCGAGCAGCACCGTGACCAGATTGGCACCGGTGATAGCGACGAGCGCCACGGCGAACACGATCGACGGGATCGACATGATGCCGTCCATGACCCGCATCAGCACGCTGTCGACGATCGGGAAATAGCCGCAGACAAGGCCGATCACGAGGCCAAGCAGCAGCGAGGCCCCCGCCGCGACGACGCCGACGACCAGAGACGTCCGCGCGCCGTAGACGACGCGGGCAAACAGATCGCGCCCCATCGTGTCGGCGCCGAACCAGAATTGCGCCGAAGGCGGCTTCAACCTGTTCACGGCGTTGATCAGAATCGGATCGGCGCTGGTCAGCAGCGGCGCGAGGATCGCAACCAGAACAAGACACACCAGGAAAGCTGACGCAGCGATCGTAAGCCCGTTGCCGCGCAGGCGTGCGCGCCACTGCCCGGCACGGCGCTCCCGTGCGGCAGGCAAGACGGCTGACATTTTCATGTCGAGTTCTCCCACCGATCAGGACCGGATGCGAGGATCGAACACCATGTAGAGGACGTCGACCGCGAGGTTGATGAGGATGTAGATCAGCGACAGGAGCAGCATCAGGCTCTGGATCAGCGGATAGTCGCGCGCAAGCACCGACTCCACCATCAGCCGGCCAAGACCGGGGATATTGAAGACGCTTTCCGTCACGACCACGCCGCTGATCAGGAAGGCTGCGCCCGAGCCTGCCACCGTGACGATCGGCACGGCTGCGTTGCGCAGCGCATGACGAAGCACGACGCGCGCCTCGGGGACGCCCTTGGCCCTGGCCGTCCTGATGAAATCTTCGCCCAGGATCTCCAGCACGCTCGAGCGGGTGATGCGCGCGATGAGGGCGACGTAGATCGCCGACAGCGTCAGCGTCGGCAGCGTTGCCGTTTGCAGAAAACGCATGGGATCCGTCGCGAGCGGGGTGAATCCCTGTACCGGAAACCAGCCAGCGTTCAGCGAAAAGAGGTAGATTAGCGCATAGCCGGTGACGAAGACGGGCGTCGAGAAGCCGAGCACGGCCATCATCATCACCAGGCGGTCGCTAAGCCGGCCGCGCGCCCAGGCGGCGTAGACGCCCATGGGAATGGCGACCAGCAGGGAGAATGTCATCGTCGTCACGGCGAGCGAGAGCGTCGGCCCGATGCGCGACGAGATCATCTCGGCGACCGGCTTGTGCGAATGCAATGACGTTCCGAAATGCCCCTGGCCGAGCTGACCCAGCCAGTAGAAAAACTGGATGTGGAGCGGTTGATCGAGGCCGAGCCGTGCGCGGATCTCGGCAAGCTGAGCCGGAGAAGCCGAATCGCCAGCCATGATCGCTGCCGGATCGCCCGGCGCGAAATGCAGCAGGGCAAACACGATCAGTGCGACCACCCCCATCACGGGGATGGTCATCACGGAGCGTCTGACGATATAGCCAAGCATCGTCCTACGGCGCGCCCTTGGAGACGTTCCAGAAGACGTTCGCCGGCGCCGGCAGTACGCCCTTGACGTCCTTGCTGTAACCGCTGATGCGGGCGAAAGAACCAAGAGGCGCGAAGACACCTTCGTCATAGACGATCGACTGGATCTTGGTCGTGATCTCCTTGCGCTCGGCTTCCGACCCCGCGGTCAGGAAGGCCTTCGTGAGCTGCGGAATGGCGGGTACGTCGGCCCAGCCGGCATAACCGCCCTTGCCTTCAGCCACGATCATGAAGTTGCGCAGCGGCTCCTGGATTTCCGTGTTGTGCCAGCTGGTGATGAAGATGCTCCAGCCACCTTCCGTCGTCGGTCCCTGATTGGCACGGCGCGACAGCATGGTCATGAAGTCCATCGCCTGCAAGTCGACCACAAAGCCTGCGGCGCGAAGCTGCTGGGCCATGACCGGAGCGATCGAGGACAGCGCGGGAATGTCGGAGATGTGCAGGATGGTAACCGGCTTGCCGTCGTAGCCGGCTTGCTTCAGCAAGGCCTTCGCTTTCTCGACATTCGGCTTCATCACCATCTCTGCCAGGACATCGCTCTCATACGGCAGCCCGCAACCGAACACCGCACCACAGAGCTTGTAGTTTTCCGGCGCGCCAAACTGGGCCTGCATGACTTCCTGCTGCCCGATAGCCCAGAGCGCCGCCTGGCGGACCAACTTGTTGTTGAACGGCGCCTGGAGATGATTGAAGCGATAGCTGATCTGGTAGCCAAGCTGGTCCAGACGCGCCGTCGTCACCTTCGACGCGTTCACGAGCGACATCAGGTCGGAATTGATGTTCTGGACGTAATCGACTTCGCCATTGTTCAGCGCGTTCAGCGAGGTCAACGGATCGGCCATTTCGATACGCGTGACCCGATCGACCTTTGCGAGCTTGCCGCCGGCAAACCAGCTCGGCTCTTCCTTGCGCGGCACGTAGCTCTCGTTCTTGACGTAGACCGCCTTGACGCCCGGCTGATATTCGTCGGCCTTGAAAATAAACGGCCCGGAGCCGGTATAGTCGGTGATCGCCTCGGTCACCGGGGTTTCCGCGACTTTTGCCGGCATGATGAAGAGCGGAACGCCACTCGGCTTGGCAAAGGCGTCGAGGATGACGCCGGACGGGGTCGACAGCGTGAGCGAGAAAGTCTTGGCATCGGCGGCAGAAACGTCCGAGGTGATCGACATCAGAGCGATGCCCATGCGATCGCGTTTGCCCCAGCGCTTGATCGACGCGACCACGTCCGCCGCGGTGACGGGAGCGCCGTTGTGCCACTTCAGGCCGTCACGCAGCGTGAACGTATAAACCTTGCCGTCCTCGGACACCTTGTAGCTATCGACCATCTGCGGATGAATTTTCTGCTGCGCATCGAGCGCGAACAGCGTGTCATAGATGAGATAGCCGTGGTCACGCGTCTGGTGCGAGGCGCTGAGGATCGGATCGAGATTGCCGAGCCGGCTTTCCATCACGATCTTCAGCTCGCTTCCCGTTGCCGGTGCGCAGATTAACAACGTCGATACGACGGCAGCCAGAAGCGACGATGCCGTCTTCATGTGCAGCTTCATTTCAATCCCCTAAATTGCGCGGTGATGCAGTGCCTCCGCGCGGGCTTCATCGCGGATGAGGTCGTCGGTCAGTCTAGCGTTTGAACGCCGGATAGCTTTCCGGTGAAAGGATGTTGATGTCGCGATGGGCCCAATCCTCGCGGTGCATGTTGGCCCACATGTGCTGAGCGCCCGCCTGCAGATCGGCCAGCAGCGCATCAACGTCGTAGCCCGGGACGACACGATCTTTCATGACAAACTTGCCGTCGATCATCGTTGCGTTCAGGTCTTCCGCCTGCGCGGAATAGACGATGTTGCGCACGGGATCGCGCATCGGCGTCATGAACAGGCTCGCACCTTCCCAGAAAAGCAGGTCGGCCTTGGCGCCAGGTGCGATCCGGCCAAGATCGTCGCGGCCAAGCGCCTTCGCGGCCGACAATGTCGCGGAGTTGAACACGTCGGCGGCGGTCGCTACCTCCGTCCGCCGGTCCATGATCTTGCTGATGACGGCCGTCCAGCGCAGCGCCTCGATCATGCTCTGCGGGCAGGTGTCCGTCGCCAGGGTCATGTTGACACCCCGCGCCAGGTATTTGGAATAGCTCTCCATCGCGATGCCGCGGCGGGCGAACACCCAGACCGCGTGCGCGACATTGGTGCCCGTGTCGGCGAGGATGCCGACGTCGTCAGCGTGATAATTGGTCCAGCTCGATCCACCGGGCATGATGACATGGCCGAGGATGACGTCGTTGCCGAGGAAGCCGATCTTCTCCAGCCATTCGACCGGCGAGCAGCCGTTGCGACGAACCATCTCCTGGAATTCCGGCACCGATTGCGAGACATGCAGCGCGAGCGGCACCTTCAGTTCGGTCGCCATCTCGCGCGAGCGGCGCAGCAGCGCCTCGGAGCAGGTATCCACCTGCACCGGCGTCAGAAAGCCCTTGATCCTGCCATTGGAGCGGCCATCGACTTCCTTGATGAAATTGACCGCGTGCTGCATCGCTGCCGCGCCGTCGTCGGGCGACCACTCGTATTGAACGCTCTTGCCGTCCTTCGTGTACCAGCGCCCCGAGCGGTAGAACTCGCCGATATAGGCACGCAGTCCGGCCTTCTCCGCCTGTTCGGCAACATACTGGCCGTGCCTGCCCATCTCCACGACGGTCGTCGTGCCCGTACGGATCAGCTCCGGCATGGACGCCGCAACCGACGCACGGCGCGCCTGGTCGGTAATGGCACCATCGCGCGCCGTCAGAAACTCGAAGAGACCGGAGAGGTAGAAATTCCGCGGGCCGCGATCCTCGACGAACGAGCGGTCGAGCGGCGACTCGCTCAGATGCGTGTGCGTATTGATGAAGCCCGGCGTGACGATCTTGTCCCTGGCATCGATGATCTCGTCGGCCTGACCATCGAATTCGCCGCCGCCAACATGCGTGATGCGGTCGTCCTCGATGACGACCACGCCGTCTTGCAAATGCCGATGACCGCCATCTTGAAAGGCAATGACATGGCCTGCCCGGACCACCGTTCGCACCATCGGCCACTCCTTGATATCGAATTATGTATCCATAGTTTGCATCATGATTTTGGATTGTCCATCAGAAAATCCGATCATTTCGACGCCAGGCGCCCATCGCATAGGCACCCAAAAGCCCATTATTCCAGCGCATGAACGCTCATTTGCCTCCGCGCATGCCGGGCGCCAGAACCGCGTTGAGTTTCCAGGCGAGCCCGCCTTTGACATTTTCCGTATGATGAAATCGCACCTCGAAGGCGCAGCACGCCCCGTGGCTTCACGCCCGGCGCTACGCGCGGGCTTCGGGCGGAAATGCCACGACGTCGTCGGATCCCACGATCAGTCCCACTTCAGTGCCGGCCGGGCACGAAAACAACGCGGCGATCCCCGGCGCGCGCAGCAGGATGGGCTCGCACACAACGCCGGCAATCTCGATGTAGAGGTCGATGTGATCGCCCTGAAAGACCTGCGCCGTCACCGTTCCGCGCAGCGATCCCGGCGTGCTTTCCGACGTCACGGAGAGATGCTCCGGCCGAATGAAGACGTCTACGACGTCGCCAACGGCGAGCGTCGCGAGCGGCGCCGCCGGGACCTCAAGGCGCATGTCGCCGACGGATACTGTTGCGACCTCTCCGCGCCGCTCGACGAGCCCCCCAGTGAGCACATTCACGTTCCCCACAAAGGATGCAACGAAGCGATCCGCGGGACGGCGGTAGACATCACCGGGCGCGGCGATCTGACGTATGCGCCCCGCCGACATCACCGCAATACGGTCGGACATCGACAGCGCCTCGCCCTGGTCGTGGGTCACGAAGATCGTGGTGACGCCGAGCTCGCGCTGGATCTGCTTCAGCTCAACCTGCATCGACCCGCGCAGATTCTTGTCGAGCGCCGAGAACGGCTCGTCGAGTAACAGCACCTTCGGCCGGATCACGAGCGCACGCGCCAGCGCGACGCGCTGCTGCTGGCCGCCCGACAGCTGGCGCGGCTTGCGATCACCGAAGCCGTCCAGCTTCACCAGCGCCAGCGCCTCGTCGACCCGGCGCGCTATATCCTTCCTGTCGATCCCCCGGGTCTTCAGACCGTAAGCGATGTTGTTGGCGACGCTCATATGCGGAAACAGCGCATAGTTCTGGAAGACGATGCCGATCTCGCGCTGGTGGGCCGGCGTTTCTGTGACCAGCGCGCCCTCGATGAAGATCTCGCCACTATCGGCCTCGAGAAAGCCGGCAACGAGGTTGAGCAACGTCGTCTTTCCGCAACCGGACGGTCCGAGCAGGGTCATGAACTCGCTCGGCTGGATCTTCAGCCAGGCCTCATGAAGCGCAACGGAATCGCCGTAGCGCTTGGTCACGCCGTCGAGCTGCACCGCCGGCTGGCCTTGCCGGCCCGCCTCGCTGCCCGCAATCGCGCCCGTCCGATCAGTGTGCATCAACATTGAGGATTTTCTCGAGACCAAGGAACGCATTGGCGAGGCTCAGCAGCAATGCGGTGACGGCGATATAGATCACCGACAGCGCAGCCAGCGTCGGATCGGCAAACTCGCGCACGTAATTGTACATCGCAACCGGCAACGTCTGCGTCGCCTGGCCGCTGACAAACAGCGTGGCCGTAAACTCGTTGAACGACAGGATCGCGGCAAACAGCCAGCCGCTCAACAGACCAGGCAGCAGCAACGGGATCGTTACCGTCAGCAGAATACGGCCGGGTGTGGCGCCGAGGCTGGAGGCTGCGAGCTCGAGCCGGTGGTCGAGGTTTTCCAGCGATATGAAGGTGCTGCGCATCACGAATGGCAGCACCAACAGCACATGGGTCAGGACAACAAGCGGAAAGCCGCGCCCCACGCCGCTCTGCGACGCCAGGATCAGCACCCCCAGGCCGATGGTGTAATGCGGAATGATGAGCGGCGACAGCAGGATGCCTTCGAGCATCGACTTGAGCACGAAATTGTAGCGATGGATCGCGATGGCAAAGGCTGCGCCAACCACGAGTGCAATGCTTGATGCCCATAACGTGACCGTCAGGCCATTCCAAAAGCCCCGACCGAAATCGCTGTAGGAGAAGGCCCGCCAGAACCAGCGCAGCGACCATGCCTGCGGGGGAAACGCCAGAATCGCACGGTCATTGAACGCGGTGATGGTCACGACGATGCCAGGCAGCAGCACGAACAGAAGGATCGTGACGACAAGCACACGCCCCGACCATCTCAGCGCCATGGCAGTGGGAGACCGCTTCATGTCGGGCTCGCCAATCGTTCCAGCGGCCGGGTTGCCTGCTTCAGCAATGCGATGACGGCCAGCGATAGCGCGAGGCCGATGATCGACAGGCTCGCCGCAAAGGGGAAGTTGAAGGACGAGAAGCCGAGCTGGTAGATCAGTGTCGATACCGTGCTGACCCGCCCGCCGCCAATCAATTGCGGCGTCGCGAAGGCGCTGAACGTCCACGCGAACGCGGTCGAGAAGCCCGCGATGATGCCCGGCATCGACAATGGCAGCGTGATCGTCAGGAAGACCCGGATCGGTCCCGCGCCGAGGCTCTCCGCCGCCTTTTCGCAATTCCGGTCGATATGCGACAGACCCGCGGCCAGCATGATGACCATGATCGGCATCGTCACATGAACCAGCGCAGCGATGACGCCTCCTGCCGTGAACATCATCTGCAT
Organism: Bradyrhizobium sp.; assembly: GCF_035935975.1. GTDB lineage: Bacteria > Pseudomonadota > Alphaproteobacteria > Rhizobiales > Xanthobacteraceae > Bradyrhizobium. The sequence continues at coordinate 161,661 of NZ_DASYWN010000044.1, read as the reverse complement.
AGGCCGCTCGACGAGACCAAGCTTCATCAGTAGCGTGTTCAGGAAGCCATTGTTTCCGAGCACGATCATCCAGGAATAGGTCCGCACCACTTCACCCAGGAACAACGGCGTCACCGCCGCGATCAGGATGAAGGAGCGCACCGCGGAGCTTTTGGTCCGGACGAGCGCATATGCGAGCGGATAGGCCAGGATCAACGTGAACGCCGCCGTCTCGAAGCAGAGCAGGATCGTGTTCCAGAACGCAAGCGCATAAAGCGGCCGGAGCATGGCCGCAAAGTTCTGCAGCGTGAACCCACCCACCTCCAGCGAACCCGGAATGTAAGTTCTCATGCTGAACTGAAATACGGCTGCCATCGCAGCCGTCAGCCCCAGCGCGGCAAGTCCGGCCGGCGAGACGAACCATCCCAGAAAGGGGCGCTTGGTCAAGGTGAACTCCGCGCTGGAAATTGCGGCCCGGCCTTGGCCGGGCCGCTGCTTGCGGTCAGGGAGCCATGATGTTTTCGGCGAACCACTTCCGCCACTCGGCGGTCTTTTCGGCGCGCAGCTTGTGATCGATGATCAGGGTCTGATGCGCCCATTGATCGGGCGTCGTGAACACGCCCGGGAGCGAGGCCACCTCCGGCGGGAGCTTGGCGTTGTCGACCACGGGGCTCCCCTTCTTGAGATTGGCGATCTGCGCCTGGACCGCCGGATCGAGCGCGATATTCAGGAATTTGTAGGCGAGATCGGCCTTGGTCGTCCCCTTGGTGATCCCCATCGTGTCGACGCCGAGCACGGCACCTTCCTTGGGGATGACGAGCTTGATCGGAACCCCCTGATCACGCATGTAGTAGGCATTCATCGACAGCACGACTTGCACCGGTGTTTCTCCGGTCGCGAACATCTGCTGGCTATTGGCATCGTTGGTGTAGAAGGCCTTGTAGTTCGGCTTCAGTGCCCTCAGCTTGTCCTTGCCGGCCTCCCAATGCGCCGGATCTGCGCCGGACAATTTTGCGGCGACGGCGATGACGTGGCTGGGATCGAAATCGGGCGACGAGATCATGCCTTTCAGCGCCGGATTCCAGAGACCTTCCCAGCTGTCGAAGCTGACACCCTTCGGCAGTTGATCCGGCAGGTAGCCGATCGTGTAGACATAGGCCCAGGCGCCGATGTGATACGGGCTGATCTTGGCCTGCTCCACCAGATGCGCGGCATTGGGTATCTTCGAGAGATCGAGCTTCTCGAACAGATTGTCATTGGCGTAGAGCCAGCCGACATGCGCCGTCGTGAAGGTGATGTCGCTCTCGGGCTTGCCGGCAGCCAGCTTGGCCTGGTTGAGGCGATCCATCGTGCCGCCCGTGACGTACTCGACCTTGACTCCGGTCTCCGCCGTGAACTTCTTCGCGATCGACTCGTCGATCAGATCGCGAAAGCTGCCGCCCCAGGTGCTGACGACAATCTTCTCTTCAGCAGAAGCAGCGGACGACCCGCCTCCGACGATCAGCACCGACGACAGCACCATCATGAAGTGCTTCAGGACACGTTTCATCTCGACCCCTCACAACAATGTTTGACATGGATCGGAAAGCAAACGGCATGCCATATAATTCGTTAACACCTTGAAAATACTCAAGAAAATACGCGCGCGAACATGCCGATCCCTCGCCCGAGAGATCGGCACTCATCTTGAAAAAGTCTGACGGTCGATCAGCCCTGGCGCGATCCGATCATCAAAATTTCGGCGATCAAATCGATCTCCGTCAGCTTGGCGAGACATCAGAGATCCGGATTTGTCACGGCGAGCGCGACACCCGGTTCGCTCATGCCTGTTCGAGCAGCAGTCCGATATGGTCCGCGGCAATCCTCATCCGTGCAGCCGGCTCGCTCATGATGTCTTTCCATCGATGCGATCCGACAAGCCGGCCGACTTCTTCACGAAATCGAGCGGGCCGGAGAAATCGAAGTTGTTGTAGACCGCGGCCAGATGGTTGAAGTGCGGCGCCTGGGCGAATTGCACGAACGTCAGGCGATGACCGGCATAATCCGAGTTGAGGAGATCGCGCGCAAAGGCAAGCAGCTTGCGGCGATCGTCGGCCTGCCATTGATCGTTCAGGGAGTAGAACTTGTTCAGCCACTCTCCACTGCCCTTGGCATCGAACGCATTCGCATTGGGCGTGATGCAGATCTGTCCGCCGCACAATTCGCGTGCGATATGCATCATCGCCGGTAGCTGCGAGCAGGCAAAGACGCGTCCCGCGTAGAGCATGGACTGCTGCGGCATTAGCAGCCCTCCCGAGCTTTTCTCCGCCATCGCGATCGACGCCGTGAGATGCGCATTGATGCCCTCGCGGTAGCAGACGAGATCGGCGAGCTTCTCACGAACCGACTGGAGCTTGTCGAGGCCGGTCTGCTTCGCGTTCCACATCGCCGCCCCGATCATCATGTCGGCAACGTAGAGCAGCCGCAGCACATAGGGAAATGCCGAATAGCGATGGAGCGTCGAGCGCACGAACTGGGCGGCCCGCGTGTGGCGATAGAAAAAGACGTCCTCCCAGGGGATCAGGACATCGTCGAACACGACCAGCGCCTCCACTTCGTCGAAGCGGTTGGCGAGCGGATAGTCCTGCGGGTTACTGCGGCTGGCGAAACCGCTGCGGCAGATGTGCTTGACGCCGGGCGCACCCATCTTGACGATGCAGCCGACCGCATAGTCCGACAGCTTCTCGGTCGACCATGCGCCGACGGTGGGCTTCAAATAGGCCTGGTCGGCATAGGCGGCCGCGGTTTCGTATTTCGCGCCCCGGATTACGATGCCGGCGTCAGTCTCGCGCGTGACATGCACCATCATGTCGGGATCCTGCTGCTGCGGCGGCAGCGAGCGATCGCCCTTCGGATCGGTGTTGGCGGAAACGTGAAAGACGTCCTTCTCGACCACGGCGCGGATGTGACGGTCGATATTTGGCGCGAAACGCGGATCGATCTCGGCCAGCACGTCGCGACCATCGGTCAGCGACCACATCTCTCCAATGGTTTCGTCACCGACGCGCGTAACAACGCCGGAAATGTCCTTCATGAAGTGATCGAGAGCCTTGATCTTGTCGTGCCAGTCCTTCTGGACCGTAGGGGGCTTGTAGAAGATCGAATGCCGCTCGTTGCCCTCGACATAGGTGAGATCGCCGCTGTAGCGCTCTTCATGCGCCATGTCGTACATGCGCGCCTTGACGTCGATGATCGGCTTCAGCGCCGGGTGCGTGGTGACGTCCTTGACACGCTCACCATCGATCCAGACTTCGCGACCATCGCGAATGCCCTGCTTGTACTCTTCGCCCGTGCGGATCATCGATCGGCTCCTGTTGCACTGGACGAAAAGGTGCCGGAGCAGCTAGCATAAGGAAAATATAATTATCTTTGGAGATGCATAGGAAAACACGATGAGGTTCTCTCTCCGCGCCCTTCGGTACATGGTCGAAACGGCCGACGCGGGGAGCGTGACCGAGGCGGCCAAACGCCTGAACGTATCGCAACCTTCGATTTCCGCGGCGCTAGGCCAGATCGAGGCTGAACTCGGCATTCAGGTCTTCGTGCGGCATCTGGCAAAGGGCGTTACGCTATCGCCGGCCGGCCAGCGCCTCGTCAACGATGCTCGATTGTTACTCAATCATGCGCGCGATTTTGCGCAAAGTGCACAGTCCCTCGGCAATACGCTTCATGGCGAGATCGTGGTCGGGAGCTTCCTGACCCTGGCCACGCGCTTCATGCCAGGATTACTCTCTGGTTTTCGCCAACGGCAGCCCGGCATCTCGGTCAAGCTGGAGGAAGGCAACCAGCAGGAAATCATCGATGCGTTGATGTCGGGGCGAACCGAGCTCGCCCTCTCCTATTCGTTCGCTATGCCGGACGACATCACGGGCGACAAGCTGTGCGAGCTGCCGCCCTATATCCTGCTCTCGGCCGATCATCCGCTGGCGCGGAGTCCTGCGATCAGCCTCGGGGAACTGCGCGACGAACCGTTCATCCTGCTCGACCTGCCGCATTCGCGCGACTATTTCTTCGGCCTGTTCGCCGCCGCCGGAATCGAGCCCCGCGTCGCCTTCCGGAGCCGCTCATTCGAAATGATCCGCGGCCTGATCGGTCATGGACAGGGCTATTCGATCCACAATGCGGTGCCGCGCACGACCATCGGTTACGACGGCAGCCGCATCGCCGTGGTGCCGATCGTCGAGCCTTTGCCGCCAACCCACGTCACCGTGCTGCGGCTGAAGCGGCACACGCCGCGTCCTGCGGTTCAAAGCTTCGCCGACTACACCCGCGATGCCTTTGCGATCGGCGGCCTGTTCGGTCCGGGATCAATAGCCCCGCCTGGGGTCGACGCGACTTAGTAACGGCTCACCGATCCGGGACCGGCGGACGTTTTCGCCGATCTGCCGGGCCGCGGACGCCGGCAGCGCGATTGATGCCAGATGTGGTGTGATCAGCACATTGTTCATGGTCCAGAGCGGGCTTTCCGATGGCAGCGGTTCGGTTGCGAACACGTCCAGCGTCGCCTCGGCGATATGACCGGTTCGCAATGCCGCGATCAGCGCAGCTTCATCGACAATACTGCCGCGCGACACGTTGACGAAGGCGGCCCCTGGCCTCATCTGCGCCAATCTGGCGGCATCGAGAAGCCCGCGGGTCGCCGCGGTCTGCGGCAGCATGCAGACGACGATATCGCTGTTCTCGAGCACCACTTGCAGCGCTTCGGGACCGGCCGATGTCTCAATGCCGTCGACCGCCTTCGGCGAATTCGACCAGCCGCGCACCCGAAAGCCCTGACGAGCGCATTCGATCGCAGCGGTCAGGCCGAGTTCGCCAAGACCGAGCACGCCGACATTGATCGTCTCTGGATCGCGCGGATGGATGTAGTGCCAGCGCCGCTCGCGCTGCGCCCGTTCGAAGACGGGAATGTTGCGCGCATGCCGCAGCACCGCGAACAGCACATAGCCGGCCATCATGCGTGCCATCTTTGGATCGGACAGGCGGGTGATCGGTACGTCAGGCAGGTCGGCGCGCCCAACCAGCGCATCGACGCCGGCGCCGAGATTGACGACGAGGCCGAGGTTGGGAAAGCGTGCAAAGAAGCCATGCGGCGGCTTCCAGACCAGCGCGTGCCGGACACGGCCGACATCGTCGATATCATCGGCCTGGCGCAGTTCGACATCCTCGGCCGCGAGCGCCGCATGCCACGCGTCGAAATCGTCATGGGCGCTATAGAACGCCATCAACTCCGATGTCATCGAGCCGCCTGCTCCGCGAGCAACCGGGAGACGGCCGTCAATGCGAGTTCATAGCCGAGCGCGCCGAGGCCGGCAACGACGCCCGTGGCCGCGCGTGACACATAGGAGTGATGCCGAAACGGCTCACGCTTCCAGATGTTGCTCATATGCGCCTCGATGATCGGCCCCTCGAAGGCGAGCAGCGCATCGAGAATGGCAACCGATGTGTAGGTGAGCCCGGCAGCATTGATGACGACGCCGGCGGCCTTCTCACGTGCTTCCTGGATCCAGTCGACGAGAACGCCTTCGTGGTTCGACTGACGGAAATCGAGCGCGAGCCCGAGCGTGGCGGCATGATCCTCGCAGCGCTTCCTGATCGAGACGAAGCTCTCGCGGCCATAGGTTCCGCTGCGATCCAGGCCGTAGAGATTGGCGTTCGGACCATTGAGGAAATAGATCGTCGGTTTCGTCATGGATGCGCTCACAGCTCCGCCGAATAGAGGCGACACTCGCCTCGGCCGCTGGCGATGCAGGACGCATACCAGTCAAGACGCGCACGGCCACACGAACAGTAGCCAGCAGGATGACTTGGACGAAAATCGAAAAATCCTATGGAGTTCGACGGATTTCGATATGCGCTACGGGACGTTTGGCAACGCGACGTGAGTTGCTCAATCCGGTGAGCCTTTGTCGGGCCGGCTCTCCTCGCCCTCCACCAGTCCGCGGAAGGTCCGGCGTTCCATGACGGGCGCGACCATCCCCGGGATATAGGCGTCGGAGACGAAACGGCGGCAATGCTGCTCGAACATGTCGACCAGCCGGGATTTCCGTCCCTGCGCGAGGGTCAGCACGCCGATAACCATCGGCCTGTGATCGCCGGAGAGTCGAACCCGCGACACACGCCGCCCGTCCAGCGCAATCTCGCAACGCGGCCGAACGTTCGCCAGCGTATAGCCATAGCCGTTGGCGACCATGGTCCGTATCACGTCCTGGTGCGTGGAACGCGATACGATGTTCGGCTCGAGACCTTCCTTCATGAACATGCTGAGGAAGTATTCGCGGCTGATCGGCAGATCCAGCAGAATCAGCGGCTCTCGCGCAAGCTCCTGCAAGCTGACGGCGGAGTGGCGTGCCAGCGGGCCGGCTTCACTGACCACGACATGCGGCGGCAGGCTCGCCAGCGGCAGAAATTCGAACTCGTCGGGGATCAGGAGGTCATATGTGATGGCGACATCGAGCTCTGCGCGCAGCAGGCGCTCCAGCAACTGCTCGTGATCGGCGACCGTCTGGATGATGCGTGATTCCGGATAGGTGGACGTGAACGAGTGCGACAGCTCCGGCATGACCATCGGCGCCAGCGTGACCAGGCTGCCCAGAGACAATTGCCCCCGGATGCGCTCTCCTACCTCGGAAGCGACCGAATAGACCTGCTCGGCCTGCTCGATCAGCCGCTTCGCCTCCACGAGAAGGACGCGTCCCGCCGACGTCAGCGACAACCCTTGCGCGTGCCGGCGCACGAACAGCTGTGTCCCGAGTTCCTCTTCCAGATGCGCGATCGCCGTCGAGATCGAGGGCTGCGAGATGTTCACCCGCTCCGACGCCAGAGTGATGCTCCCGGTCTCCGCTGTCGCGATGAAATATTCGATCTGGCGTAGCGTATATCTCATCAGCTTCTGTTCGACCCCTGCATCGGACTGCACGAAGCCGACTTATAGCATGGACGCGGGCCCGATCAGGCCCTGTCGTCGCCGGCAACGCCGAAACCAGGCGCCACCGACGGATTTCTTGCCCGGTCGATATAGGCGTCGACCTGGGGCTGGTAGACCCCCCAGAGCTTCCGAAGGTCCTCGATCGGACTGTCGCTCCAATCGACCCGGAGGTCCACGATTGGCCAGGATACGTCGCGCACCACGCAGAGGCCCGCCGAATGAACCGGTCCGGCCTCTCCCCCCTGGGCGAGCCCGGCCTCCAGCGCCGACAGCAGCCGCTCGACAAACGGCTTGCCGATACTGCCCCGATAAGCCGAAACCATGACCACCGGCACCTCGGCATTGGCGAGCATGTTGCCCGCGGCGATCGCGCCCTCGCCATCATGGGTGCCATGAATACCGAGCGTGTTGCTGCCCGAGTACGACGTGGCGCGTCCCCGCGCGTCGACGACGACAAGCTGCCGGTAGGCGATGAATGGTGTCGATGCGACCAGCGCGTCGCAGACCTCGGCGGCACTCAGGCCACGCGCCAGCAGATCGAGACCGATCTGCCCCAGCGCCGGGTCCGTGATGTTCTGGCTCGCGACCGCGCCGGCCTTGGCACGGAGATGGACGCAACGTGCCGCCACGGCCGGAGACGAGGACGAGATCACCATGCCGAACATCCCGGTGTCCGGACAACGGGCTGTCAGGGAGAAGGTCATGCGGGCCTCACCTGCCGTCGGGGATGACGGCCGTCACATCGACCTCGACCAGCCATTCCGGCCGCGCCAGCGCCGACACCACGATCCCGGTCGAGACCGGGAAGACGCCCTTGAGGCACTCTCCGATCTTGCGGTAGACGGCCTCGCGATAGCGGGGATCGGTGATGTAGATCGTGATCTTGCAGATGTCTCCGAGCTCTGCGCCCGCTTCCGCCAGCAACGTCTTGACGTTCGTCATCGCTTGCTCGGTCTGGCCGGCGGCATCGCCGATCGCGACATTGACGGCGGTGTCGAGATCCTGGCCGACCTGGCCACGCACGAACACCATGCTGCCCTTGGCAACCACGACCTGACACAGATCATTATCGAGTTTTTGCTCGGGATATGTGTCCTTGGTGTTGAACTGGCGGATACGTTTGTGAGTCATCGACTGATCCTGATGTCGTGAAGAAGGTCGTTATTGCGCCCGCGAGGTCGCGATGGGATGGGCCCGGCCATAGACGCGATCAGCATAGATCAGCGCCTGCCCCGAGCCCACCGTCACCGCGCCGACCGCGCCGACGAAGATGTGGTGCGTGCCGACGCGCTGGGATGAGATCACGCGGCAATCGAACGCCACCACGGACTCCGCGAGACGCGGCGCCCCGGTCTCGGTTGGCAGCCAACTCACCGGCGCAAATTTGTCGTCTCCGCCGAACTTGCTGCGGCCGCCAAAATGATCGGCGATATCGGCCTGGTCATCGCGCAGGATATTGATGCAGAACACGCCATTGTCGACAATCGCGGCCGCCGTCTTGCTTTGATGGTGGATGCAGACCAGGACCGTCGGAGTGCTGCCGTCGGCGGAGACCGACGACATTGCCGAGACCGTGACGCCGGCGCGGCCCGCCGGCCCATCCGTCGTCACGACGTTGACGCAGAATGCGGCCCGACTCATGCCGTGGAGGAATTGCGTCCGAATGTCCATTGCCGTCGATTGCACGCTTATGGCTGACATGTCATGCCCTCTCGCTATTCGGCCGCATCGCGGATCTGCCCAAACCATTGGTTGACGGCACGGTCCCCCATCTGACCGCCCTTCTCTTTCATGACCCTCTCCGACAATCCCGCAGACCTGCGCACGAAATCGAGTGGACCGTCCCAATCGAAATTTCGATAGACCGCGGCAAGGTGCGCGAACGGCGCCGACTGCGCAAACAGCTGGAACGTCAGGCGATGGCCGGCATAGTCCGAGTTGAGCAGGTCGCGCGCGAAGGATAGCAGCCGGCGTCGGTCATCGGCGATCCAATTCTCGTTGACGGTGTAGAACTTCTCCAGCCACGGCCCGGTCTCGGCATCGTCGAACGCTGCCTTGTCCGGCGTCACGCAGACTTGGCCTCCGCACAGCTCGCGCGCGATGTGCATCATCTCATGCAGCTGCGAGCATGCCAGCACGCGCCCGGTGTAGAGCAGCGACTGGTTGGGCATCATGAGGCCACCCGGGCTGCGCTCAGGCAGCGCGATCGCGGCCGTCAGATGCGCGTTGATCCCCTCGCGATAAATCGCGAGCCTGGAAAGCTTCTCCTGCACCGCTTGCTGCTTCTCGAGCCCGGTCTGGCGAACGTTGAACAGCGCCGCCCCGATCAGCATGTCGGCCAATTTCAGATTCCGCTGCACGAACGCAAACGCCGAGTAGCGATGCAGCGTGGCCCGGATATAGGCCGCCGCCTTGGTGTGCCGATAGAACAGGACGTTGTCCCACGGGATCACAACGTCGTCGAAGATCACCAGCGTATCGACCTCATCGAACCGGTTCGACAACGGATAGTCCTCAGCCGGCGCCCGGCCCGCAAAACCAGTGCGACAGATGAATTTCAGGCCTGGCGAATTGAGATCGCAGATGAAGCCCACCGCATAATCGGAATAGGCGGCATCACCCCAATTTGCGATGGTCGGCTTGGTGAAGGCCTGATTGGCGTAGGCCGCGGCCGTCTCGTATTTGGCGCCCCGCACCACGATGCCGGCATCGGTCTCCCTGACGACATGCAGCAGCATGTCGGGATCCTGGTCCTGCGGCGCCTTCGAGCGATCACCCTTCGGATCTGTGTTGGCCGAGACATGGAACGGATCGGTATGCAGTACCTTGAAGATGTGGTTGCGGATGTTCTTGGAGAACTGCGGATCGACGTCGTTGAGCACGTCCTGCCCGTCGAACAGCGACCACATTTCGCCGACGGTTTCGTCGCCAACGCGTGTAATGACGCCGCCGGCATCCTCGAGAACCGTATCCGTCGCACGTCGCTTGTCCCACCAATCCTGCTGACTGAGCGGCAATTTGTTGTTGATTGCGTGGACCTCGCCGTCCTCACGGTACGTCATCAAATGCTGCGTCGCGGGGGCATGCTGGAGGTCGTAGATCCGCGCCCTGAGATCGACCAGCGGCTTGAACGCTGGATGGATGGTGACATCCTTGATCTTCTCGCCGTTCATATAGATCGCGCGACCGTCGCGAATGGAGGCTTTGTACTCTTCGCCCGTGCGTATCATGTTCGCTCCTGTCTCGATCTCTCAGCGGCATTCCGGGACCCGCCGGAACACCGCACGCCGGCAACCATCAATGCGCGTAGGACGGATCCTCAGCATCCAGGATGCACTTCATCTCTTCGAAATGCGCGATCGAGAAATCCGTGATCTGCTCCCAATCCTGCGCGGTGCTCTCGGCGACAGCGTCGGGCAGCACCTTCAACGGCTGCCCCGTCGCGTAAGCCTGGACCAGGATTTGGCAGGCCCGCTCCAGCGTATAGATGTCATCAAAGGCTTCGCCGACCGTATTGGCGATCACGAGCACACCATGGTTTCCCATCATCAACCGCGACTTGTTGCCAAGCAGCGCGGCAAGGCGCGCGCCTTCCTGCTCGCTGTCGGCCATGCCGCCATAGCGGTCGTCGATGGCAAGGCGATTGAAATAGCGCGCCGTATTCTGATCGATCGGCTTGATCTGGGGATCCATCAGCGATGCGATCGTGGTCGCGAAAGGCGGATGGAGGTGCATCACGACGCGCGCCTGGGGCAGTTGCCGGTGCATCTGGCCATGGATGGCCCAAGCCGTCGGATCGACGTCCGGCCGTCCCTCGACGCCTTGCTCGTCATCCAGGTCGAACAGAACGAGATCGCTGGCCTTGATGCGCGAAAAGTGCCGCCACTTTGGATTCATCAGGAACCGACGTCCGTCAGCGGAGATCGCGGCACTGAAATGGTTGGCGACGGCCTCGTGCATGCCCAACCTCGCGATGCTCCGGAAAGCGGCAGCGAGATCAACACGAAGCTGCTGCTCTTCCGGCGAGGTGGCGGAATTCGTCATCTATGGTTCCTCCGAGACACAAGGTCAGGCCGGGGAGACTTATGGATTCCGTTGCAGGGGTAAAATAAGAAAATCGTCGCCGCTGATTACCGGAAAGCTATAGCGGTCGATCGCCAACGCCGAAGGCGAAAAGATCAATGGTTGATCACTGTTCGCCCAATAATTCCGCAGCCGGATCGATTAGGCGTCGTCTAAGCAAAGGACCCGGTTTTCGTAATTTACACGTTGCGGATCCCGACGGCTTACTTTGTTCCGAGTTGACCTGACAGGATCTGTAATGGACGCGATCCGCGCCGCTCCACCCCTTCGAAGCCGCCGTAACGACGTGTTTCGTATGCTGTGGCGATCGTCGCGCGACGCACAGGACACGGCCTCCAGGCTCGGCCCATCGGACCAGACTTCTGCATCGATGCCGAATGGCCCGGCCGCATCGACGGTCAAATTGCATGTTCGTGGTATCTCGAAGGCCTACGGCGACACGACCGTGCTCGGTCCGATCGAGCTGAAGGTTGTCGCCGGGGAGCTCCTCGCGGTTCTCGGTCCGTCCGGGTCCGGCAAGACGACGCTCCTCCAGATCATCTGCGGTCTGGTCGAGCCCTCGGGCGGCCAGCTGATCATCGATGGCCGCGACGAGACCGACAATTCCGCGGACAAACGCGACATCGGCGTGGTGTTTCAGAACTACGCGCTGTTCCCTCACCTCACTGTCCGCGAAAACGTTGCGTTCCCGCTGCAAATGCGGCGCGTTCCCGCGGTCGAAATCAGGAGCCGGGCGGAAGCCACGCTCGCGATGGTCGGGTTGTCGGACTTCGCCCACCGCTTTCCGCGCGAACTGTCCGGCGGCCAGCAGCAGCGCGTCGCGCTGGCGCGCTGTTTCGTCTATCGGCCGTCGCTGATCCTGATGGATGAGTCGCTGTCCGCGCTCGACAAGAAGCTCAGGGAGGACATGCGGATCGAGATCAAGCGGCTGCACCGCGAGACCGGCGCAACCATCATCTTCGTGACGCACGATCAGGAAGAGGCCCTCGCATTGGCCGATCGCATTTGTCTGATGAACGAGGGCCGGATCGAGCAACTCGGCACACCCCAGGACATCTACGAACGGCCGGCCAACACGTTCGTCGCCGATTTCATCGGCGCATCCAACCTGATTCATGGCAGCATTGCCGCCAACGGGTGCCTTGAGACACGCGATGGTGTCCTGCCGCTGCCCGAAGGCTGCGATATGCCACTCGGCCAACCGGCTGCGCTGGTGGTGCGTCCGGAAAAGCTCGTTCTTTGCCGTGACGATGAAGCGTTGCTGAACGGCCGCGTTCAGGAAAGCATCTATGCGGGGTCGGAGACGCGGCTTCTGGTCCGGCTCGCGAGCGGGACCGCGATCACCGTGCGTCGTGCGGCAGGCCTGCCGGCGGTCGACATCGACGAGAACGTCTTCATCCGGTGGGAGCGCAACCAGGCCCGGGTCCTCGAAAGCAGTCCACCACCATCGGGCGCATGACGCCACGCCATCACACTACGTCGTTTCGACATCGGTCAGTGCATCACGGAGAGAACAGCAATGTCGGCCACCACGCGCATCTCACGACGAAAGCTTCTGAAAGCCGCAAGCGTAGCCGCCACCGGCGTCGCACTGCCCTCGGTCTGGTCCGGACGGGCCAGCGCAGCCGAGCAGATCACGGTCGCCGACGTCGGCGGCGCGCCAGGCGCCGCGCTGCGCGCAGCCTTCTATGATCCGTTCGAGAAGGCCACCGGTATCCGTGTCGAAGGAGTTGCCCACGAATCCGACCCGGTCACGCAGTTCAAGGTCATCGTCGACACCGGCAGCAAGCTCTGGGACGTCTGCATGGTGACCCCCGACGACGTGCTGCGGCTGACCCAGGAGAAGAACTATCTCGAGCCACTCGAGATCACCAAGGGGCCGGATGACGAGCTGATTTCGGGCGCTCTGATGCCGAACTGGTTCGGCTTCTCGGCCTACGGCATCGTGATGGCTTACCGCACGGATGTTTACAAGAAGGAGGCCCCGACGGGCTGGGCCGACTTCTGGAACACGACCAAGTTTCCGGGGCGCCGCGGACTGTACCGCAATCCCAAGGGCGTGCTGGAATCGGCGCTGCTCGCCGATGGCGTCGACCCGAAGAATCTCTACCCCCTCGATGTCGACCGCGCCTTCAAGATGATGGACAAGATTCGCTCCGAGGTCGCGGTGTGGTGGACCGCAGGCGCGCAGAACACCCAGATCCTGCAGAACGGCGAAGTCGATATGGCCGACACCTGGTCGGCACGCGCCTTTGCCGCGATCGATTCCGGCGCCCCGGTCAACATCGTCTGGAAAGGCCTCTACTCGATCGACGGCTGGTCGATTCCGAAAGGTACGACGAAGCTGAAGCAGGCCCGCGAATTCGTGAAATTCTCCATGCAGCCCGAGCGCCAGGCCGCCTATTCCAGCATCGTCGCCAATGGTCCGAGCAACCTCAAGGCCTACAAGTTCATCACGCCTGAACGCGCCAAGGTGCTTCCGACGCTACCTGAAAATCTCTCCGGCCTCACCGTGCGCGACTATGCCTATTGGGGCAAGAACTATGCGGCGGTCTCCGAGCGCTTCCAGGAATGGCTGCTGATGGGCGGCAAGAAATAATCTCTGCGGCGGCAAGAAACATCGAGGGAAGGTCATGAGCAAGAAGAAGCAGATGGTGATCGGTGCGTTGGTGCACGCCAACGGATCACACGCGGCATCCTGGTTGATGGACGAGGCGCGACCGCACGCCTCGACCGACATCGACTACTATCGCGAAATGGCGCAACTCGCCGAACGCGGCAAGTTCGATTTCTTCTTCATCGCGGACACGCCGGCGGCGCGCACCGAGAATTTGAGAGCCTGGAGCCGGTCGCCGCTGTTCATGAACGTCCTGGAGCCGATCACGTTGCTGTCAGCCATTGCGGGGGCGACGACCCGCATCGGCCTCGGAGCGACCGCATCAACCAGCTTCTACGAACCCTATAATGTTGCCAGGCTATTCTCCTCGCTGGATCACATCTCGCATGGCCGCGCCGCCTGGAACGTGGTGACGTCGGCCAACGATTATGCGGCACGCAATTTCGGTCTTGAACGACTGCCCCCGCATGCCGACCGCTACACCAAGGCGAAGGAGTTCCTCGAAGTCGTCGAAGCACTCTGGGACACCTGGGAAGACGGCGCCTTCGTCTACGACAAGGAGACGTGCCAGAGCTTCCTGCCCGAGAAACAGCATCTGGTCGATCACAAGGGCAAGTACTTCACCGTGCATGGTGCGCTCAACATCGAGCGCTCGCCGCAGGGGCGCCCGGTCATCATCCAGGCCGGCGCATCCGACACCGGCCGGGACTTCGCGGCCGAGCATGCCGAAGTGGTGTTCGGGTCGAGCGGCAATCTCGATGCCGCCAAGGCCTTCTACACCGATCTCAAGACGCGGATGGCCAAGTTCGGCCGTCGGCCTGACGATCTGAAGATCGCCTCGGGCATCTCGGTCGTGATCGGCAATACCGAGCAGGAAGCCCGCGACAAGCTCGATCGCTGGCAGGATCTCGTCCATCCCGATGTCGGCATCCTGCGCCTCGGACAGGATCTCGAGACTGACCTGTCGGATCTGCCGCTCGACGAGCCGGTGCCGGTCAGTCGGATCCCCGCGACATCCAACCTCCACAAGGCCTATTTCGACGAGATCGCCGGCTTGATCCGGCAGGGCCTGACGCTGCGCGAGATCGCGCGCCGGTTCAATCGCGCCAAGGCAACGTTCTGCGGTACTGCGACCCAGGTCGCCGATCACATGGAAGCCTGGATCGAGGCAGGCGCCTGCGACGGGTTCATGATCTCGTTCGTGGCGCTGCCGAGCACGATGACCGACTTCGTCGAGAAAGTGGTGCCGGAGCTGCAGCGGCGCGGACGGTTCCGCCACGACTATGAAGGACGAACCCTCCGCGAGCACCTTGGCTTGGCACGCCCGGAGAACCGCCACGCCTCATTGGCGACGGCGCCGCTGGCCAAGCGTGCATAGACCAGGACCGCGCGGCGACGGATCGAACGAGGGCACTGAGTGATGGCCGAAATAACGTCTCTCGGGATTGCCGAGCATCCGCGAACAAAGGCCCGCAAGCTCAAGCTCGATCCGCTGTGGCTGGCGCTGCCTGGCCTCGGCTTCCTGGCCTTGTTCCTGGTCTGGCCGACCGCGCAGATGTTGTCCGTGAGCGTGATGGACAAGATCACGGGGGCACTGACTTTCGCTCCGTTCCTGCGGATCTGGAGCGGCGGCCCCTATCTGACCGTGCTGTCGACGACATTCCAGGTCGCGCTCTGGACCACGCTGTTCTGCCTCCTGCTCGGCTATCCCCTCGCCTATTGGCTATCGCAAAAGCCGGCCCACCAGCAACGCATCGCCGCCCTGTTCGTATTGCTGCCGTTCTGGACCAGCGCGCTGATCAAGAATTTCTCATGGCTGGTGCTGCTCGGGCGCAACGGGATCGTGGCGAAGACCATGGCCGCGATCGGTCTGAAGGGCGGCGATCAACTGCTGTTCGGACGCAGCACCGTCATCTTCGCCATGGTGCACACGCTGCTGCCGCTCGCGGTCATCACGATGCTGCCGGTCATGAACCAGATCGACCGCCGCCTGACGATGGCGGCATCGACGCTCGGCGCCAACGGCGCGCGCACCTTCTGGCAAGTGTTCTTCCAACCTTCGATACGCGGCGTCGCGTCGGCCGGCCTCCTCGTTCTAGTGGCCTCGCTCGGCTTCTTCATCACGCCGGCGCTTGTCGGCGGCGCCAGGGAGACCATGATCGGACAGCTTATTATCCTGCAGATCAACGAGTTGCAGAACTGGCAGCTCGGCAGCGCGCTCGCCGCGATCCTCCTGGTCTCCACCATGACGATCTGCTTCATCTATGATCGGATCTTCGACCTGTCGGCGGTGACCACGGGGAATGGGCGGCCGACGAAAGCGAACGGCGCGGTGCGCGGCATCGGGCTTGCCATCGTGAACACAGCCGGACTGATCTGCGGCGCGATCGAGGAGGTCTGGAAACGCAATATCCGCGGCCTGCGCGGGGGCGTCCTGCTCTCGATCTATGCCTGGATCATGATCGCCTTGCTGCTGGCGCCGATCATCGCCTTTGTCCCGATGGCCCTCACCGGCTCGACCTTCCTGTCGTTTCCGCCGCCCAGTTGGAGTGCCCGCTGGTTCGAGCAGTTCTTCGCTTCCCCGCTCTGGCTCGGCGCGATGACCCGTTCATTCGGCATCGGGTTCGCGACTGCCGCCATCACGCTGCTGATCGCGTCGATGGCGGCGTATGGCGTTGCAAGAACGCGCAGCCGGCTTGGCGGCATCGCGTTTCTGCTCTGCCTTTCGCCGATGATGGTCCCGTCGATCGTGATCGCAATCGCGCTGTTCTATCTGTTCGCGCGAATGGGGCTGGTCGCAAGCAACATTGGCATCACCATCGGTCACACGGTTATCGCCATGCCCGTGGTGTTCATGGTCATGCTGGCGACCTTCAAGGGCTATGACTGGAAGCTCGATGCGGCGGCTTCGACGCTCGGCGCCGGACGGCTGCGCACCTTCTGGCGCATCACTTTGCCGCTGGTGGCCGGCGGCCTCGCCGTCGGCTTCGTCACCGGCTTCCTGCAATCATTCGAGGAACTGACGGTCGCGCTGTTCGTCGGCGGAGGCATCAAGACGACTCTGCCGAAGCAGATGTGGGATGGAATCCTGCTTCAGGTCAGCCCCGTCATCGCCGCAGCATCCGTCGTCGTCCTCATTGTCGTGATCGTCATGTTTGCGATCATCGAGGTCCTTCAGACGCGCCGTTCGCGCTCGTCCGGCCCCGCCGGCACCCGGCATTCCTGAGGCGCGAACTTCAAAGCTGGCGCGGGGTGCCCAATGCCTTTTATTCCATACCCTTCAGCCGATCCGCCAAGCGTTCGGCGATGGTAACCGTTGTCAAATCGGTGTTTGCGCGTGGGATCTCCGGCATGATCGAGGCGTCGTCGCCTTGTGCGTTCGCTACCAGTTCTCGCCGAAGGGCCGAATTTCAACGTTGAACGACCAGGCACTGCGATCCTGGTGGGCGACGTGCCAGATCTCGCTCGCGATCGCTTGAGGCTTGATGAAGAAGTCGTCCGGCCGCTCCGGCCACCGCTTTCGAGTCCATTCGAGATCGATCACCGCATCAATCACGACATAGGCAACGTGGATTCCCTGCGGTCCGAGATCGCGGGCCATGGACTCCGCCAAGATCCTCTGCGCCGCCTTTGTGGGTGCGAAGCCGGCAAAGCCTGCCTTGCCGCGTAGCGCCGAGGTGTTGCCGGTCGCAATGATGGCGCCCGCACCGGCTGCTATCATCGCCGGGGCAAATCGCCGGGCCAGGTACAGCAAGCCCATCGTATTGATCTGAAAATTGCGGTTGAGGATCGCCGGGTCGATCTCCCGAAAGGTGCCGAAAGCGCCGCCGACGGCGTTGTGGATGACGACGGTGGGATGCCCGAGATCGCGCTCCACAGCGGATGACACCGCATCGACCTGCGCGGGATCCGAGACGTCGCAGCGAAATCCCTCTGCGCCCGGCAATTGCGCTTCGAGCGCGGCAAGTCGCTCCTCGTTCCGCGCGAGCAGCGCCACGCGATAGCCACCTTCCGCAAACTTCCTGGCAAGGGCCGAACCCGTACCGGGGCCCACGCCTGAGATCAGGCAAACTGGTGCACTCATGCGGTCAGACCTCCCTCTTGCAACCGGCGGCCTTCACGCCGCAGTCCTGGACAGCAACTTCTCGACATACGGCCCGAGATCAGGACGGAAGTGCTCATGCGCGACGAGACGGTCGAAATGAGCAAACGCGAGAGGGTATTCACTCCGAACACCGCTGTGCAGGATCTTGTCGAGGCCCAGCCTGGTCAACTGTTCGACCCGCGCATGCTCGTTCATGAACAGCGCAAGCTCGGCGGCGAAGCAGATGTCGGCCAGTGTAACTCCATTCCCGACCAACGTCGTCGGCCGCGGCGACAAGGCCTGTTCGATCCCGGATAGATAGATCGCGAACGCCTCCTTGGCGCGGGCGTGAATGGCCGCGTCGACCGTACCAGCCGACAGCGCCAGGAGGTAGATCTGCGCGTCCCTCGCAAAGACCAGACTGACATCGAGAAAACCGTCGATCCTGGATGCTTCGTAAGCGTCCCTTCCGTAGAGCTGGTACCTCGCCTGGCCCAGGCGCGCCACCGCACGCATGATGCTGTTGGATTCGAAGATCCCGACCTCTCCGCCGGGCCCGAACGCGGCCGGTACGTTGCCGAACGGCTGCGCGGCGAGAAAGGCATCGGTCTTGAAGAGCTGCGCACCTGTCAGCCCGACCCGCCCCGTTCGTGCGAGGGATGACAGGGATTGGCGCTCCTCCTCAGCGAGAGGGCGAGCATCATAATCCCACAGCCAGCCTCTCAGCTCCTTGGCGGGCGCCCCTCTCACCTCAACATCTAAGCCACAGAACCGCGCAGCTATGGTCGCCTTCCATACGCGTGGGTTCGGCAGATATGAGAAGATGCGCAAATCGGCCATCGTGGATTTCTCCTGATGAACTTCGCCCCGCGGGATATGCGTCGGAACAGGTCCACTACTCCGAGCTTGCGTCGAGAATGTCGCCGAA
Source organism: Bradyrhizobium sp. (assembly GCF_035935975.1). GTDB lineage: Bacteria > Pseudomonadota > Alphaproteobacteria > Rhizobiales > Xanthobacteraceae > Bradyrhizobium. Next base: position 143,006 of record NZ_DASYWN010000044.1, on the reverse strand, counting down.
TTGCTCCCAGCGGGAACCGTTCCAGCGCTGAAGCTGAAGCTGCGTCCAGATCATGTTGTTGCTCTCGCTGGTATTGATCTTGATGCCAGGCAGAGCCGTCGGGAGATCAACGTTCTTCAGCGACTTTGCCTGCTTGATGATGTTCTCACGCGACAGATCGTTGCCGCATTGCTTGAGGATCTGTTCGAGCACCATGCCCTGCTGGTATCCGGTCAGATAGCTGGTGTTGGTGATGTCGGAGCCGGCCAGATATTGCTCGAAGAAGGAGCGATAGGCTTTGAGCGCCTCGTCGTCCGTCCATTTCTGGTCGCCCGGATCCTTGTTCGGGGTCCCAACGATGACGCCGACCGAATTCTCAAGGCCTGCTGGCCTCAGCGTGCCAGCGACCGACGACGAGGGGAAGTTGATTAAGACCGTGGCTTTCCACCCGGTCTCGGCCGCGCGGCGGATCGCCTGCGCCGCGAATTTCGGCGTGCCCGCGATGAACAGCGCCTGCGCGCCGGAACTCTTGAGCGATACGACCTGAGAGTCGACCGTTGGCTCCGTGACCTCATAGCTGGCAGTGACCACACGCTTGTCGAAATCGGCGCCAAGCACCGCCTTGAACGCGTTGACATAGTCGCGACCGAGATCGTCATTCTGGTAAAGGATTGCGTACTTCGCCGCGGGCAGCGCCCGCGTCAAATATTTCGCGTAGATCTTGCCTTCGGTGTCATAGCTGACGAGACCAGTGGTCGTCAGCGGATAGTCCTTCACGTTGGAAAACTTGCTCGCACCGGTAACGATCGCGATGGTCGGCACGCGCTTCGCAGCGAGATATTTGGCCACCGCGGAGTTGCCCGCGGTGCCGAGCTGGCTGAACATGAAAGCGACCTCGTCGCTTTCCACTAGCCTTCGGGCGTGCTCGAAAGCCTTGGGCGGACTGTAGGCATCGTCGAGCATGACGTATTCGATCTTGCGACCATGGATGCCGCCGCGATCGTTGATCGATTGTACATAGGCCTGCACGCCCTGCCCGACCTGACCGATCGAGGACGCCGGTCCGCTCAACGGAAATATGCCTCCGATCTTGATCTTCGTCGGTGTGACGCCGGGCGTATCACCCGCCCAGCAGGGCGTAGACGTCGCAATCACGAGTGCGCAAGCCAGTCGCATGCCCCAGGACATCGCAGATTCCCTCCATTATTTGTTTTGCAACCGCCTCGCCTGTGGCAAGGCGTGACAGAAATTCGGCGGCCGCGTCAGGCGGCGAGCTTGAGTATCTTCACGATGTCGCCGGGCTCGCGGATCGGCTGCGGATTGGCCCGCGTGAAGATCGACAGCATGGCGTTCTTACCGATCAGCTCGAAACGATCCTCGGCCACGCCGACGTCGGCGAGCCGCCGCGGTAGGCCTAGCTCCGCGATGAAGGCCGCAAAGGCCTCGCCGGCATCGCGGCCAGGTGCGCCGAGCGCGGCGGCAACCGATTTCTGCGCCACTTCCGTCGCCGGCAGATTGTAGCGCAGCACGCTAGGCATCATCACCGCCGTGCAGAAATAGTGCGGCACCTCGCAGGTCCCACCAAGGACATGGCCGATGGCATGGCTGGCCCCCATCGGAACGCGAGACTGTAGTCCGAAGGCGGACATCCAGGAGCCTAGCTGACAGCTCAGCCGCGCCGCCTCATCGTTCGGATTGTCCTTGGTGCGCCGGAGCCCGTCGGACAGATAGCGCAATCCCTGCTGACACACGGCGTCGACGAGCACATTGGGACGGCTGGAACAAATCGCCTCGATGCCATGGTCCATCGCGCGCGTACCGGATCCCAGCCAGAGCTTCTCGGGCGTATATTTCGTAATCGCCGGGTCGAGGATAATGCTCCGCGGCATCATCATCGGGTGATTGAAAATCTGCTTCAGCTTGCGGCGGGTGTCGGTGACCAACGCACCGGAATTGTATTCGCCGCCGGAGAGCGTGCTGGGGATCGCTATCATCCGCACCTTCGGCGTTCGGAATGGCCCGAAGCGGCGATCTGGCGTGGTCTCGAAGCCATCGAGCCCGATCGGCTCGAAAATCTCGTGCTCCATGCACATCAGTACGATCTTTGCCGCATCGACCACCGAGCCGCCGCCAATCGCAACGACCAGGTCGGCCTGGGCATCCCTGGCCTGCCGGGCGATCTGCGTCACCACGTCCCGGGTCGTGTGCTGGGGCACGCCGTCAAAGGTTGCGGCATGGCGCTCACCGAGCGCCCACCGGATCTTCTCGATCTCGTCGGTCGTGGCGTTGAGGGTGCGGCTCGCGATCAGATAGACACGCTTGGCGCCCAGCCGTTCAGCCTCCTCCCGCAGCGCCTCGGCCGCCGATTTGCCGTAGATTACGGACTCCATGGTGGGATATTGATGGCTACCGACGACGGGCATGCTCTTCCTCCCTGAGTTCTTCTCTCCACACCGCCGAGGCGTCAGCATCGCGACGCCGTCAGCCATCCCGTTCCTGACGTACTCGTATCTCGCCCTCAGTCAGGCGACGGCGCGCGCCCGATGCGTGTCGACCGTTCCGTCCAGGAAGCCCGTCAAGCGCTGGCGGATGATCGCCTCTGCCTCCGCCATGATGCGATCGATCAGCTCCTTGACCGTCGGGATGTCGCGGATCAGCCCGACCACCATGCCGCAGCTCCATGCACCGGCATCCATCTGGCCATCGACCATCACCTTCGGATAAACGCCGGCCACCTGGTCAAGGATGTCGTCGATCTTCAGGCTTGCGCCCTTCTCGCGCTCGATCTCGAGCAGGTCGTCGACGCCCTTGTTCCTGAGCACGCGCTCGGTGTTGCGCAGCGCGCGCATCACCAGAACCGTGTCGAGCTCGGTCGCCTTGACCAGCGCCTGCTTCACGTTGTCATGGACCGGAGCTTCCTTGGTGGCCACGAAGCGCGTGCCCATGTTCATGCCGGCCGCGCCCATCGACAGCGCCGCTACGAGGCTTCGCGCATCCGCCATGCCACCGGAGGCCACGAACGGAATCTTCAGCTCGTCTGCCGCCCGTGGCAGCAGGATCATGTTGGGGATGTCGTCCTCACCGGGATGACCGCCACACTCGAAGCCATCCACGCTCACGGCGTCGCAGCCGATCTTCTCGGCCTTCAGCGAATGCCGCACCGAGGTACATTTGTGGATCACCTTGATGCCGGCCGCCTTCAGCGCCGGCATATAAGCTTCCGGGCTGCGGCCCGCGGTCTCGACCGCCTTGATGCCGCCTTCACGAATCGCGGCGATGTATTCCGGATAGGGCGGCGCCGACAGCGTTGGCAGGAAGGTGAGATTCACACCGAACGGCTTATCTGTCATGTCGCGGCAACGCGATATCTCCCTGGCGAGGAGCTCCGGTGTTTTCTGTGTCAGGCCGGTGATGATGCCGAGGCCGCCGGCATTGGACACCGCCGCCGCCATCTCGGCAAAGCCGACATAATGCATGCCGCCCTGGATGATCGGGTGCTGGATGCCGAACAGTTCGGTAATTGCTGTCTTCACGTGAAAGCTCCGTTTCCGATCAGTGAACGATTTCGAACAGGCCGGCCGCACCCATGCCGCCGCCGATGCACATGGTCACCACGCCGTACTTCGCCTTGCGCCGCCGGCCCTCGATCAGGAGGTGGCCAGTCAGCCGCGAGCCGGTCATGCCGTAGGGATGACCGATCGCGATCGAGCCGCCGTTGACGTTCAGCTTGTTGGGATCGATGCCGAGCTTGTCGCGGCAATAGATCACCTGAACCGCGTAGGCTTCGTTGAGCTCCCAGAGATCAATGTCATCGATCTTGAGAGTGTGGCGCTTGAGCAGCCGAGGGATCGCCGCGACCGGGCCGACGCCCATCTCGTCGGGCTCGACGCCGGCAGCCACAAAGCCGCGGAAGATGCCGAGCGGCTTCAGGCCTCTCTGTGCGGCGATCTTGTCGCTCATGATCACGCAGGCCGAAGCGCCATCGGAGAGCTGACTGGCATTTCCGGCGCTGATGGTCTTGCCTTCGAACACCGGCTTGATCTTGGCGAGGCCCTCAGCCGTGGTATCCGGCCGTGGGCCTTCGTCCCGGCTCAACGTGACCTGCTGATAGCTGACCTGCTTGGTGTCCTTGTCGACCACCGCCATTTTGGTCGTGATCGGCACGATCTCGTCGTTGAAGCGGCCGCCCTGCAAGGCCGCGCCGACACGGCGCTGGCATTCGAGGCTATATTCGTCCTGCTGGTCGCGGCCGATCTTGTAGCGGTCGGCGACCACTTCGGCAGTCTCCAGCATCGACATATACATCTCCGGCTTCATCGCCATGAGATCCTGGTCGACGGCATGGAACTTGTTCATGTGATCATTCTGCACCAGGCTGATCGACTCGATGCCGCCGCCGATCGCGATCTCGACTCCGTCGAGCATGACCGAGCGCGCGGCGACCGCGATCGCCTGGAGACCGGAGGCGCACTGCCGGTCGATCGTGGTACCGGCAACCGTGACCGGAAAACCGGCGCGGATCGCACCTTTGCGGGCGACGTTCATCACCATGGTGCCCTGCTGCATGGCGCAGCCCATCACCACATCCTCGACCTCACCAGGCGCGATCCCTGCACGCTTCACCGCCTCGGCCATCACATGGCCGGCCAGCGTCGGACCATCGGTGTTGTTTAGCGCGCCGCGATAAGCCTTGCCGACGCCGGTGCGCGCGGTGGATACGATGACTGCTTCAGTCGTCATGTCTGCCTCTCTTCTAGGCCGCCGCATCGAGCTGCGCGTAGCGCAATAGATGGAAGGCGGGATCGCCGAACTGGATGTTGATGGAGGAAATCCGCTTGAAATAATGCCCGACGTTCAACTCGTCGGTCATGCCCATGCCGCCATGCAGCTGCACGGCCTGGTCGGCGATGAACTTGCCCGCGTAGCCGATCTTGGACTTGGCGCCCGACGCGAGCCGCGAGACACCGGCCTCGTCTGCATCCAGGCTGAGCGTGAGGTGCTGCATCAACGAGAGCGCCTCCTGATGGGCGATGAACATATCGACCATCCGGTGCTGCAGCACCTGGAACGAGCCGATCGTCGTGCCGAACTGTTTGCGGGTCTTGGAATAGTCGAGCGTCGCGGCATTCAGCTCGGCCATCGCACCGACCGCCTCGGCAGAGAGCGCACCAATGGCACGGTCGCGGCAGGCTTCCAGCGCGGTCACCGCCTCGCCCTCCTCACCCAGCAATTGGCCGGTAACGCCGCGCAGGCTGATCTCGGCTGCACGGCGACCGTCGATCGTCTTGAAGCTCTGCAGATCCAGGTTGGCGGCGTGGCGGTCGACGACAAAGAGGCTGACACCGCTGCGATCGCGCGGCTGACCGGAGGTGCGTGCCGAAACGATCAGATAGTCCGCCCAGGGCGCGGCGACGACCGCTGACTTTGCGCCGGTCAGCACATAGCCCTTACCCTCGCGCCGCGCCGTGGCGGTGACGTTGGCGAGATCGAAGCGCGAGCTCTTCTCGGTCCAGGCCAGCGCCCAGATCTTGTTGCCGGCGATGATGTCCGGAATGGAGCCCTGCTTCTGTTCCGCGGACCCGACGCGCTCGAGCAGGCCGCCCGCGAGCACCACGGTCTCGACGAAAGGCTCGACCACGAGATGACGGCCGAATTCCTGCATGATGATCATGGTCGACAACGAACTCCCGCCGAGACCGCCTGCGTCCTCGGAGAATGGCGCCGCCAGTAGGCCCAGCTCGGCGAAGACCTGCCATTGGCTGCGGCTGTACCCTTCTTCGCTCGTAACGATCTTGCGGCGCGCATCAAAACCATACTGGTCGCGCAGCAGGCGCTGGACGCTGGACCGGAGTAGCTCCTGCTCTTCCGTGAACTGGATATCCATTTGCTTCCTCCGGTGCCGCTGTTCGCTAGAGACCGAGCACGGCCTTGGCGATGATGTTGCGCTGTATCTCGTTGGATCCGCCGTAGATGGAGAGCTTGCGCGCGTTGAGGTACTTCTCCGATGCGGTGTGACCGTAATCCGGTCCCGGCATGAAGTGATTGGCGCTCACCGGATGCTCGCGGATAGCGAGCCCGTAGTTGCCGATCGCACGGTGGGTCAGCTCGGTGATGTCCTGGAAGATCTCGGTGCCGCGGATCTTGAACAGCGAGGCCGCCGGCCCCGGATCGATGCCACGGGCCATTTGCGCGACGACGCGCAGCTCGGTTGCCTCCAGTGCCAGCACGTCGAGCTCGACGCGGGCGATGTCCTTGATGAATTCGAGGTGGGCCGGATCGTCTTGCGGGATCTCCGCCTCGACAATCGCTTTCAGCTTCGCGACGTAGCGTGTCGAGCGGCCGATGCCCGCCATGCTGGTGCGCTCATTGCCGAGCAGGAACTTGGCGTAGGTCCAGCCCTTGTTCTCCTCGCCGATCAGGTTTTCGACGGGCACGCGGACGTTTTCGAGGAAGACGTCATTGACCTCATGCGAACCGTCGATGGTGATGATCGGCCGCACGGTGACGCCCGGCGACTTCATGTCGATCAGCAGGAACGAAATCCCGGATTGCGGCTTTGCGGCCGGATCGGTCCGCACCAGGCAGAAGATCCAGTCGGCGTGCTGCGCGAGCGTCGTCCAGGTCTTGTGACCGTTGACGATGTAATAGTCTCTGTCGCGCACCGCCTTGGTGCGCACGGTGGCGAGGTCCGAGCCCGATCCCGGCTCCGAATAGCCCTGGCACCACCAGTCCTCGCCCGAGAGAATCCGCGGCAAAAACTTCTGCTTCTGGGCCTCGTTCCCGAACGTATAGATAACCGGGCCGACCATGGTGACACTGAACGCCAGTGGCGGCATCGTGCCGGCGCGCGTGGTCTCCTGCTCGAAGATGAAGCGGCGGGTGATGGACCAGCCGGGCCCGCCATATTCCTTGGGCCAGAGCGGCGCGATCCAGCCCTTCTTGTTGAGGATGCGATGCCACAGCAGCATCTGCTCCTTGGAAAGGTCGGTCTCCGGATTAGGGACGCGCATTTCGGCCGGATAGTTGTCCTTGATGAAGGCGCGGACTTCGTCGCGAAACGTTGCGTCTTCCGGGGATAGCGCGAGCTCCATGGGACGCGCTCCCTACCACTTTTCGCCGAAGGGACGGATCTCGAGCTCGAATGTCCAGGCGCTCTTGGGTTGCTGGTAGAGCTGCCAATAGGACGTCGCCACCGACGCCGGCGGCATCAGCAGGTCCGGATTATCGAGTGCATCGGGGCCGAGCGCTTCGAGCCGGCGCTGGCGCACCCATTCGGTATCGACCCCGGAATCGATGATGAGGTGGGCGACATGGATGTTCTTCGGGCCGAGCTCGCGCGCCATCGCCTGGGCGACGGCCCGCAGGCCGAACTTCGCGCTGGCGAAGGCGGCATAGCCGGAGCCACCGCGCAAGCTTGCGGTCGCACCGGTGAAGAAAATGTTGCCACCTCCGCGCGCCGTCATGAGCCGGGCGGCCTCGCGACCGGCGAGAAAGCCGGAATAACAGGCCATTTCCCAGACCTTCCGGAACACACGCTCGGTGGTCTCGAGGATCGGGAAGTTGACGTTGGCACCGATGTTGAAGATGCAGACCTCGAGCGGCGCGTGCTTGTCGGCGTCACTCAGGAAGGAGACGATCTCTTCCTCTTTGCGCGCATCGAGCGAACGGGCGTGGATCTCGCCGCCGGCAGCCTCGATATCCCTAACGAGTGGTGCAAGCTTGTCGCCATTGCGGCGGCCGGCGAACACCGTGAAGCCTTCGGAGGCGAATTTCTTCGCGATCTCGCCGCCAATGAAGTCGCCGGCGCCAATCACCGCAACGGTCCGGTTTCTCTTCTGCATGTGACTTCTCCAGCTTCGTGAAATGTTGGGGCGATCTCGCCCGCTTCAGTTGCGCAGCGATTCCGCCAGCTTGTGCTTCAGCAACTTGCCCGTCGACGTGGCCGGCAGCGCGTCCATCAGGATAATCTCGGACGGCCGCTTGTAGGAGGTGAGCTCCGGCGCGACATGAGCCATCACGTCCTGCGCGGTGGTCGACGAGCCCTTGAGGAGCTGGACGAAGGCCACGATCTCCTCGTTGCCCGGGACCGTCCGCCCGACCACTGCGCATTGCACCACGTCAGGATGGGTGCTCAGTACCGCCTCGATCTCCGCCGGATAGACGTTGAAGCCTGAGCGAATGATCATCTCCTTGGTACGCCCAACGATGAACATCGCATCGCCCTCAAAGCGCGCAAGGTCGCCGGTGTTGAACCACCCTTCAGGGTCGATCGCTTTCGCGGTGAGGTCCGGCGCGCGATAATAGCCGCGCATCACGTTCGGTCCGCGGACATGCAGTTCGCCGATGTCGCCATTTGTCACGATGGTGCCGTCACGCGCCACGATCCGGGCCTCGATACCCGGCACCAAGACGCCGACCGAATTGTCGTTGCGCGGCGCTTCGGGCCGCACGCCGGAAATTCCGGGCGAACATTCGGTGATGCCAAAGGCGTTGCCGAGCGGAAGACCGAGCTCCTTCTCGACGCGGGCCTTGAGCTCGAGGTCGAGCGGGGCGCCGGCGACGCTCATCAGGCGCAGCGCGCCGCGCTCCAGCTTCGGCAAGCCCGCCATCTGCTTGTATTCCAACAGGCGCTGATAGGTGGCGGGCACGCCGTTCAGCAGCGTGACGCCTTCCTCGGCCAGTGCCTTGGCCAACGCTGCCGGGTTGTATTTGGTGACCAGCCGGGTGATGCCACCGACCATCAGCGTCATCGTCAACAGCGAGATGCCGACGATATGCGAGATCGGCAGCACGCAATACTGAACGTCATCCGCCGTCATGCTCCGCAGATTGGCCGTGGTCCTTGCCGAAAACAGCAGGTTGCGATGCGTGAGCATGACGCCCTTCGGGGTACCGGTCGTACCGGACGTGTAGATGAGCACCGCAACTTGCCGTGCGCCGTCCGCCTCGACCGGCTCGGCCTGCGTGCCCTGATTCAGGGGAGACACTCCGATGCCGTGGAGCGGCCCGACATCCTGAAGCGGCGCGTCGTAACGCGTCGCATGCGCGGCCGCCTCTTCGGAGACCTTTGCCGTAAAGAACATGCGCCGGGCGCCGCTGTGATCCCTGATCTGATCGAGCTCGCGCGGCGACAGCCGCGGGTTCGCGACAATGGCCCATGCGTCGAGGCGGCTTGCGGCAAACAGCAGGCAGGCAAGCGAAATCGAGTTCTCGCTGACGATCATCATGCGATCGCCGGCACGAATGCCGAGCCCCCGGAGCGCCTCCGCGGTCGCGCCAAGCGCCTGGTCAAGTTGGCGATAAGTCAGGACTGCATTGTCTTCGATCAGTGCCGTCCGGTCGGGCGTGGAGGCGACAAAGGGATCCATCACCTCGTGGATGCGTTGCGGCAATGCACTCGTAATCTCGGCTGCAGCCTGCTGCCAGTTTGCCAATGACACCTCCCGTTGAAAGGCCCTTTGCGGGCTCGGTTTCGTTCCAGATGCGTCCGCGCGATCAGGCGCTCTTGCGCCGCTCCGAGCCCAATTGCGTGAGGATTTCGTCCTCGACGTCGCGCAGGCTGTCCTTGCCGAAGTAGATCTCGTTGCCGACGAAGAAGGTGGGAGAGCCAAACGTGCCGCGCGCCACTGCGTTGCTGGTATCCTCGATCAGCTTTTTCTTGACGTCGTCCTGCTGAGCCCGGGCCGCGATGCGATCGATATCCAGCCCCGATGACAGGAACGCTTCGCGAAAGACCTGGGTGTCGTCCATCTTCTTGGGTTCCACCCACATGTGATGATACGCCGCGCGAAAGTAGGGCTCGAACAACCCCTCGAATTCAGCCGCAACGGCACCGCGCATCAGCGCGAGCGTGTTCACCGGGAAGAACGGGTTCATCTTGAATGCCGCGATGCCGTGACGGCGCAGGAAACGCTCGGTCTCGAGCGCATTGTATTCCGGCTTGTTCTTGATCCCGCGCAGCGACTCCGCGGGCGACAAGTTGCCGGTCGCCTTGTAGACGCCGCCGAGCAGCACCGGCACGTAATCGAACTTGACCCCGGTTCGCCGCTCGATGGCGGGCAGCGCAAGCTCGGCCAGGTAAGCGTTGGGGCTGCCGAAATCGAAGTGGAACTCGACCTTGAGCGGAGCAGCCATGGAACGCCCTTCCCTTCGATGGCCGCGATTGTTCGCCGCCTGATTGATCGTGGTGCGAGTGTTAGGGTTCTATTTTAGAACTGTCAATATGACAGTCATCATTCAAACGAAGCGCGGCTGCCGGAAAACACCTCATCCTATTGAAATGTAGTGAGTTCTAATTTAGAATTTATTTTTGAAAGTGCCGCAGATTCGTTGGAGACGTTGATGAAATGGGATGCTCTCGAAGAGGAGCCGTGCTCGCTCGCCCGCACGGTGGCGGTCATCGGTGACCGCTGGAGCCTGCTCATCTTGCGCGAATGTTTTCTTCGGGTCCGCAGATTTGACGAGTTTCAGTCATCGCTCGGCGTGACCAGACATCTGCTTGCCGACCGGCTGAAGAAGCTCGTCCGCTTCGGCGTGCTTCGCAAAGCTCCCTATCAGGACGCACCCAAGCGCTACGAATATATCCTGACGCAGAAGGGTCTCGACCTCTATCCGATCATCATGTCGATCGTGCACTGGGGCAACGTCCACATGGTCGACTCGCGCGGACGACCGATGCTGCACGAACACAAGAGCTGCCACAAGATGTTCGATCCCGTCATGGTCTGCTCGGAGTGTGGCGAGCCGCTGGCGGCAAAGGCGGTACATGTTCATCCAGGCCCCGGCGCGCGGAAGCCTGCACGCGCCGGTGGGAGCGCTCCATAGTCGCGAGTTCATTCTTCGCAGACGCGACACCGCCAGACTCACCACGCCTTGGCTCACGAAGGCAACTTATCGCCTCTCCGCTGGGTCGGCGAACGACCTGCAAAATCGGCGGCCTTCCCATGGCTTGGAAGCGCATTTGATCGCGGCGGCCTCGAACATCCCGATATCGCGATCGACGGGCCGCAATCCGATCATTCGGGCTCATCTTCAGATACTCACCGCGATCGGCGCTGTAAGCTGTGGTGTTGAGCAACGCCAGGCACTGCCCCATAAGCCCTGTTGGGCCCGAACCAGGGAGCCGCCCCGCCAGGGAGCTGGAGGCCCATTCTGCCTGCTGGCGTCAACTCGCAGTCGTTCAGCACGTCCCTATCGGGATATTGCGCCTGAAACGAAGCTGGATTTTGAGTCGCCCATGTCGGGCACTGGGCACTTGCAGGGCTTATCGCGCCAATCGACATGATCGCGGCAATGATGGAAGTCCTGAATCCAATCATAGTCGTACTCCGAACGGCTGTTGTTTTCGTGCGGAGCATTCGCGCTAGAGCATTTTCCAATCAGCCTGGCTCGTAACCTGCGGCTTTGAAGTAGTTGACGCATTCGTTCGGAGTGAAGAGATCGACGATGCGCCCGATAGCGTTCCAGAGGCCGTCGACTGAGCGTGCGGCGGCTTTGCGCAGAAGTGCCTTGAGTTTGGCGAAGGCGTTTTCGATGGGATTGAAGTCTGGGCTGTAGGGCGGGAGGTAGAGCAGTTTTGCGCCCGCCGTCTCGATCGCCTCGCGAACCTGCGAGCCCTTGTGGCTTGAGAGGTTATCCATGATGACGATGTCCCCGGGCTTGAGCTCCGGCACCAGCACTTGGTCGATATAGGCTTGGAACGCATCGCGATTGATCGGCCCGTCGAGCACCATGGGCGCCATCATGCCTGACAGACGCAGGCCCGCGACGAAGGTCGTCGTCTTCCAGTGCCCATGGGGGATCGCGGCGAGCAGCCTTTCACCCTTCGGAGCGCGTCCCCGTCGGCGCGCCATGTTCGTCGAAGCCCAGGTCTTATCGATAAAAACAAGGCGCTCCGGATCGAGATCAGGCCGGCCGTCGAACCAGTCCTGCCGCCGCTTCACCACATCCGGGCGCTCCTGCTCGGAGGCATGCGCCGACTTTTTTTGAGCGTGATCCGGTGGCGGTCGAAGAAGCGCCAGAGCGTCCCGATGCCGAAGGAAAGTCCTTGCTCGGCCAGCTTCGCTTGAACCTCGGCGATTGTGATGTCTTTCGTCTGCTCGACAATGCCCAGGATCAGCGCGGCATGGGCCTCGATCCGTCCCGAGCGTCGATCGCCGCCTTGCCGCTTCGGCCTGGCATCACCGACATCACGCTCAAGAGCGCACCAGCGGATCGCGCTCGCGGCGCTTACTCCAAAACGTTCCGCCGCCTGACGTCGCGACATCCCGTCGGCCACCGCGGCAATCACACGGTCTCGAAGATCAATCGAAAGCGCCTTCGCCATCCATGCCGGCCTCCGATCCAGCACCAAGCTTGAATCAGATATACGTCGCCTTGGGAATCCCTCTCGATTCAATCAGACCGGAAAATGCTCTAGCTGGAATCAGCTGCTCTGTTGAAAGCGTTTCCCTCGAACTTTTTCTTGGACAAGGATCAGGTAGGTACGCGTTCGAGAAAAGACACGCAGTGGAAAATCACGGCTGCGCGAACGGCAAATCGGTAGGCTCACCGTTGCGTGACCCGCACTCGGATCCACGCATGTCTGAAGTCGGGAATACCGTGACAGTGCACTCAACGAGTCCGGCCGTTTCGCGGGTTCGAAGGCTCATGAATCGAGCGCACTGTCAGCGCAGTTGCCGATTCTAGATCATGCGCGGAGGCTGTCGAGACGAGCCGCCGAAAACCTCCTCCTTTCGCGTTCGGTAGATGGTGACGACCTCCCGGCACGCCTTGACATTCAACCGATGGAAATCGATCTTCAATTGATCCAGCTCGCCAGCGGTTATCCGGTAGTTGGCAGCACCCAGGAACAGCAGCGCCATCGTGGTGGGCCATGAGAAATCGAGAGACTTGGCCAAGATCAACACCGGCTCGCGATCCTTCTCGATCAATGCCCGTTCCGCGACATCTATCGGAAGCCGACAGAGCAACGACAGAGCGACGGTGGTCTCGTTGAACTTGAGAGAGTGCGCAAGTTCGAAGACCTTGTCTTCTGTCAATTCGCCTCTCTCATGCAGTTTTGCCACCGTGCGTTTCGCCGTGAAGTAATCCTTCGACGCCGGGCCAAACCTGGCATGAATAGCCCCGGTGACATCAACGACGACGCGATGGACCTGATTTTCGATATCCGGACGCTCCCTCTTCAGCTTTTGCCGCACCTCTTCAGAGGCTTTGGCGATCAACTGATGGAAGAGATGTCGAGGAATATCCTTTCGAAGTCCCACCGATTCAGCGAGGATCGAATCCCCTTCCGACCGCCGCACCAGGTGCAGGAATCCGGATTTGGAGAAATTCGCCCCAGCATTTGATGCGACCGAGGTTACGACCTCGGGAGTTCCCCGCACCACCAGGACATCGGTCACCGCTTCCGGGACCGTTTGTCGCTTGGAGATTGCAAGCAAATGTTGCTGGCTCTTGTTCTTGGCACACGCAATCAATGTCTCGGTGTCAAGGCGCTCCGACTGAGTGAGAATCGGCCATGCGACATCGATGCAGTCGTCGCCTGCCATCTGCCGGGTCAACGCATAGGGCGCATTTGAGCTGCATGCGAGCTTTCCTGCGAGCTTCGCCCGCGCGCTCGCCTCAATCTCCTGCGCGAGACGACCGATGACCTCACCGAAAGTCCAGATCTGCTCCTCGGAATAAGTGCCGGCGATCAGGATATCAGCCGCATGCCAGAGCGCACGCAGACAACTCTCGGGATTTCCTCTCGCGACTGCTTCGTCCAACTCGGCCAAGAATGACGCTGTAGCGGCCATTGATGCCCTCGCAGTTTGAAAATAATCGAACGACAAAAGCGGAATTTCAAAGCAATGGCCGATGACACCTCTCAGACCTGAACGCGCAGTAAAAGCATTACAGCCGCCTTGGATCGGGCATAAGGTCCGCCTAATCGGATCGATCCAATTTTAGGTATTGCCTGACTTGGAGGAAGCCGGCGCCGTCAACAACCCGCCCAAGCGCCGAAATCGGCGAGAGGATGAACGCCGCTATGATGGGCGCGACCTTTCCGCCAACTCACGAGGACGATCGGCGCGGCGGAACGGGCGGTACGACCTTCAGGTTCGCAAGATCCTGGAGGCGCAACCGAAATGCGATGGGATATTTCTCGGGGTCTACGTTCTCCTCGGGTTCGGTCGATCTCCAGGCATAGAAGCAGATTGAACAGCCGAAGATGGTCCAAACGCCGGCAACGGAAGATTTGGCGATCGTCGCGATTGTACCCGATCGGCACCGCGGGCATGCGGTCGGAGCAACTCGAACGCTGGACTCCGTCATTTGCGCATCTCCTTCACCAGGCCCAAGAGCTTCGTTTGCCACTGATCGGTGCCAAGCGGCCTGTCCAGCTCTTCGCCGTAATCGCCGCGGACATCCGGCGCGACGGGCGTGGTGGCATCGATGATCATCTTGGTAACGATGCCTCCCGGGCTGCACGCCGGATCCAACAGATTCTCCGCGAGGTTCGGGATGGTTACAATATCGCCCGCCGGATTGACCTTCACGGACATTGCCCACATCACCTGGTTCAGATCGAACGGATCGACGTTTTCGTCGACGACGATCACCAGTTTGGCGTATCCGAGACCGTGTGTCGTGGTGAGGACGCGCAAGCCCACATATTTGGCAAAACCGCCGTAGCGGATTCTGGTCGAGACGACGACCACCAGACCATGCGTGTAGAGTGCATTGACCGCGACGACCTCGGGAAAGGTCGACTTGATTTGAAGGAAGATCGGCGCGCTGGTCGTCATGGCTTGCAGGAAATCGATCTCGGTCCAGGGCCGGCCCACATAGACCGCGTCGTAAACAGGGTCCTTTCGGTGCGACACCCGATCGATCTCGATCACAGGGTATTTGTGACACCCCGAGTAGTAGCCGGGGAATTCGCCGAACGGCCCCTCGGTCTCGCGCTGTCCGCAGAGCACGCGCCCTTCCAGCACGTATTCGGAGCCCCAGGGAATATCCAGGCCCTTGGACGTCTTCACGACCCGGTATGGCGCACCTTGCATCACCGCCGCCATCTTGTACTCGAGCTGATTATACAACAGCGGTGTGGCGCCCATCAGCGTAATGATGGGTTCATTTCCCAGCGCGATCGCAACCGGCAGGTCCTCCCCCCGCTCTTCCGCGTGAGCCATGTGGATCGCAATGTCATGTTGCGGCACGGTCTGGATTCCCAGGCGGTTTCGTCCCTTCACCTGCAGGCGATATATTCCGACGTTCTCGACATCATCGTTGTTCCAGTCGTCAAGATCGCGGCTGATCGTGCAAGCCTTGTCGATAAAATGGCCGCCGTCGCCACGATTGAGACGAAAGAGCGGCAGAAGCTCATAGAGATTCACATCCTTGTCGACGACAACTTCCTGCCAGGGCGCGTTCTCGACGCGCTCCAGCGTGCCCGGATAAAGCTGGAAACGCCGCACGAATTCGAAAAACTGGTCCCGCATGCTGGCGTCCTTGTCCATGCCGAGCGCGAGAGCATGATTGGACCATGATCCATGTACATTCAGCGCTACCCGAGCACTGCTGAAGCCCGCGATGTTGTCGAAGACAATTGCGGGACTTTGTTCACCGATCTGCGCGATGGCGCAGGCTGCGGCCGCCATATCAGGCTCGGGGAGAACCTGATCATGGATGCGCAGCAATTGCCGCTCCTGCTCGAGCACCGACAGGAATTCACGAAGGTCCTTGTAGGCTCGCATCGTCGCCCCACTCTGCTGAAACGGGTTTCAAGCTGACCTCAAAGCGGCAATCTGCCTTTGCCAACGTGGGAGCACGGCTCCGGGATCGTGTAGCGCAAAGGTCACTCCGGTCGTCACGGTTGCGTAGGGCGCCACATGGTGACGTACCGTTTCAGCTTCTGCTTCGAAGAACGCCAACGGCACCTCCGGAGAGGAATGAGCAAGCCGCCGACAGCGGAGCCTCAACTCGCACATGCCCCCATCGAGCGAAAGTGCAATCGCCAGCCGCCCGTCGCGTTCAAGATTGGACGTCATGCTCGATTGCGGGAACAGCGCAAGGCGGATGCGGCCGGAGGGCGTCACCAGCATGTCGCCGGCACTGAGCAGAGCGGCGTGAGGCCATCCGTCGGCATCGACCGTCGACAGACGCAGCGCCTGCGTTTTCGTGAGCAGTTCGGTGCCATCGAGATAGCGCGCCAGCGCATCAGGGATCCCGCCGCTGCTCGCTGGAGCCATGTAAGTGTGCTCGGCTTCCTTCATTTCGTACCTCCTCCGCCAGCAATGACCCGCGGTTCTACGGAAAGTGAAGGCGGTTCGGTGGCCCGACGCATTCCGTCCCATCGCTTGAGTTTCGGAAACTCCAGCCCAAAAAGGTCCAGTACGCGGCCGATCGTGTGATCGACGAGATCATCGATGGTTTGCGGATTGCCATAGAACGCCGGCACGGGCGGCGCGATGATCGCGCCCATGCGGCTCAGCGCCAACATATTCTCGAGATGAATGTCGTTGAGCGGTGTCTCCCGGGTCAGCAAAACCAGACGACGCCGCTCCTTCAGCGTCACGTCGGCCGCCCGAACAATCAGTTCGTCAGCAAATCCATAACGGATTGCCGCCAGCGTCTTCATGCTGCACGGCGCGATGATCATGCCGTCGTGGCGAAATGAACCGCTTGCGATCGATGCACCCTGGTTATCGCGTGAATGAGCGACTGAGGCGGTGGATGCAAGCTCGCGGGCAGAAAGCCCGGTTTCCTTGGCAATCGTTACTTCAGCCCACCGGCTCAGAACCAGATGGGTCTCTACGTTCAATTCGCGAAGCACGGCGAGCAGGCGTGCACCGTACACGGCACCGGTCGCTCCTGTCATTGCAACGACAACACGCATCGCCGCGGTACTCCTGAAGGAGCCCCGTCGCGACCGGCTCCTGGGAAACGAAAAATCATACAATTTCACGTGGCAAATTGCAACGGCGCTACCATTGATGCATTTCGGCCGAGACAGGCGGATGTGACGTTCTTCAGGTTCGGCGCTCCGCCCACTCACGCATCGATCAATGTGCCTCTCGCGTCGACGTCCGCCTCACCAAGGTGCGACAAACGCGATCGAACTCAAACGAAAACGCAGCAAATTCAATGAAGCTGATTGATATCCTGCCGCTCATAACGGTCTGGTTGCAGGTTCGAGTCCTGCCGGGCCCATCTTCATTGCTCTCAGCGCGACTACTGCACCAGATACGTCTTGCGCAAGAGATGGCGATCATCTCGGTGAGATAGATCACCCCTACGCCGTTGCCCGACTCAAGTCTTTGCTTGCAGCTCTGCGCCTGCTCAACAAGCGCGCGATCGGGCGAGACAAGGCTTCGGCCAGCAGGCCGTTGACCGCTGTGGTAAGCTCGGCAATGCTACGCACAGTCCAAGACCCCGCCCCCGGCCGGGGCATCCCAGGTTTCTGATCGGCTTCGAGGGCAGCACGTTGATCGCGTACCGATGCAGCCGCCTGCGCAACCGCTGCACGAAGTGCGGAAAAAGAGGTGCTCGTCACCGACTGTGGAAGGCTTTGCCTGCATCGCAAGCGCATCAACCTCTCCACCGTGCTGGCCGGACAAAAACTTGGCATCAGGGAGGTCGACGACGGCATTTGGCTCGTCAGCTTCATGCACTATGATCTGGGATACTTCGATCTGGAGCAGAAAACCTTGCAGCCCCTCGACAACCCGTTCGGCACGAGGTCGTCACCCACGTCTTAGGTACGACCAGTTACCCACGTCTTCGGCCTGGACAGGGGAAAGATGGTAGCGGGAGAGGGACTCGAACCCCCGACCCCAGGATTATGATTCCCGTGCTCTAACCAGCTGAGCTACCCCGCCACAGGGTCGCGAACGGCGCAACGGCCGATCTCGCGAACGCGCGGCATATAAGGAAGGGGGCGGCGGGAAGTCAAGCAAGGTGGCACCGATTGATGGGGGGATTTCGCAGGCGAAATCGCGTCGTTTGGGGCCGAACTCGCCCGTTTTCGCGCACCAGACTCGCGGAGAGTCCCTCTCACCCGGAAATCTGCGCTCTCGTGCGGATTTCCGGCCTCTCCCCGCATCCGACTTCGCCAAGGCTTCCGCCTTCGCTGAAGCTTCGGCGGACAAGTCGGCGGGACAAGCTATTTCGGCTTGACGGTCTGGTCGCCGCCGGGGCTGCCGGGGGGCGGGATGACGGGCATGGCGCCGTCGGTGGAGGGCGCCGGGGCGTGCATGTCGGGGTCCACGCCGGAGGGCGGGCACAGCACGCCGTCGGATTTGGCCAGCTTGTCGCCGAGCGGTTCCCGGGACTGGCCGGTGGTGGTGCCGTCGGGCGTCGTGGCGCGGTTCGGGCGGTCCTGCGGCATGCAATTGGCGGCGTGCTGGGCCGATGGCGGCGCGGTCGCTTGCGGCGGCGTCGCAGGGAGCGGCGGGGCCTGCGCGATCGCGGCGCCTGAGGCGGCGATCAGGAGGCAGGCCAGGATGATGTTTGATGTCGTGCGCATGGGAGGGGAACGCACGGGTTGGGGGCGATGTTCCCGGGCGCATCGCGATGTGATTGGGCTGAAGCAGTTCCCCCGTCATTGCGAGCGGAGCGACTTGTCCGCCGAAGCCTTTGGCGAAGGCGGAAGCAATCCAGACTGCCTCCGCGGTGGATTCTGGATTGCTTCGTCGCTTCGCTCCTCGCAATGACGGAGGAAACTCGCGAGATATCGCTGGTGGAGAGACCCCCTCCCCAACCCTGCCCGCAAGCGGGAGAGGGAGCGCATCGTTCGTGACGTTTGCAGCTACGCCTTGTGATAGCGGATCAGCGAGAAGTGGCCCATCGGCGGCATGGGGCGGCGCTCGGTGAGCGTGACGCCGCCGTGTTTGTTTGCCCAGTTGACGAGGCGCTGCCATGGGAATTCCGGGCGCCAGCCGAGGCGGCGGGCGAGCGGGGCGAAGGCGAGCTCGGAGAGTTTGCGAAAGCCCTTTTCCGCGCCGATGTGGTTGACGAGGATCAGCTCGCCGCCGGGCTTGAGCACGCGCACGAACTCGTCGAGCGTGCCTTCGGGATCGGGCACGGCGGTGATGACGTATTGCGCGACCACCGCGTCGAAGAAGTTCGAGGGGAAGGCGAGGTTCTTGGCGTCCATCACCGAGAGCACTTCGACATTGGAGAGGCGCAAGCTCCGCACGCGTTGCTGCGCCTTGCGCAGCATCGGCTCGGAAATGTCGACGCCGCAGACCTTCGTGGTGCGCGAATAGTCCGACAGCGACAGGCCGGTGCCGACGCCGACATCGAGGATACGGCCGCCGATGCGGTCGGCCTCCGCGATGGTCGATTGCCGTCCGGCGTCGAAGACCTTGCCGAACACGAGATCGTAGACCGGCGCCCAGCGGCCATAGGCCTTCTCGACCCCGGCCCGCGAGATGTCTGCTGCCATGCCCCCTGCCCTGCCCCGGATACTCTACTGGTAATGATGTGAAACGATCATTCTCGCGGTAGCAGGTGGGGCCGATCCGGGCAAGTTCAGCCGCGCACGGCTTCCGCGAGCGGGCGGGATGTCGCGGCGGAGACCTTCGCCGCAGCGCTCTGGATGAAGCCGCCGCCGAGCACGCGCGCCTGGCCGCTGGGCGCATCGTAGAACACGCAGGCCTGGCCGGGCGAGACGCCCTCTTCGCCGGCGACGAGCTCGACTTCGTAGTGACCGTTGGCGCCGCGCAGCCAGGCCGGCTGGGGGCTGCGGGTCGAGCGCACGCGGACGAACAGCTCGAGGCCGCCTCCGATGGCGCGGTCGATGTCGCCGCCGCCGATCCAGTTGACGTCGCGCAAGGCGATGCGGTGCATCTTCAGCGCATCGCGCGGGCCGACGACGACGCGGCGATTGGCGGCATCGAGGCGCACCACGAACAGCGGCGAGCCGGAGGCGATGCCGAGGCCGCGGCGCTGGCCGACGGTGAAATTGGCGATGCCGTGATGCTGGCCGAGCACGCGGCCGTCGAGATCGACGATGTCGCCGGGATCCATCGCGTTCGGACGCAGGCGGGTGATGATGTCGGTGTAGCGGCCCGTCGGCACGAAGCAGATGTCCTGGCTGTCGTGCTTGTCGGCGACGCTAAGGCCATAGCGGCGCGCGAGCTCGCGCGTCTCGGGCTTGGTCATGTCGCCGAGCGGGAAGCGCAGGAAGTCGAGCTGCTCCTGCGTGGTCGCGAACAGGAAATAGCTCTGGTCGCGATCGGCATCCGCAGCGCAGACCAGCGCGCGCGAGCCGTCGTCGCGACGGCGCGAGGCGACGTAATGGCCGGTGGCGAGCGCCTGCGCGCCGAGCTCGCGGGCGGTTTTCAGGAGGTCGCGGAATTTGACGCTGCGGTTGCACTCGATGCAGGGCACCGGCGTCTCGCCGAGCGCGTAGCTGTCGGCGAAATTGTCGATGACGGACTCGCGGAAGCGGTCCTCATAGTCGAGCACGTAATGGGGAATGCCGAGCTTGGCCGCGACGTCGCGGGCGTCGTGGATGTCCTGGCCGGCGCAGCAGGCGCCCTTGCGATGGGTGGCCGCGCCATGGTCGTAGAGCTGCAGCGTGATGCCGACGACGTCGTAGCCCTCGGCCTTCAACAGCGCAGCCGTCGTCGAGGAATCGACACCGCCCGACATGGCGACGACGACCCTGGTGTCCTCAGGACGGCCTTCGAGATCCAGACTGTTGAGCATGGGCTTCTTGTGACGGCGGCGTTGTTCGGTCCGCGATGAATGCTTCTGGCCGGGACATAAGCAATCCCCGGGAACTTCGGTTCCCCCGGGGGCACGACGGCCCGGTCGAAAGCGGCTGAAAGCTGCCTCATTAATATAGGCGGCATTCCGGTGAAGCAATCGCAGGGCAGGTCAGCTTAGGGCAATTCTTGCCGGGACCGGCAGAAATGGCGGGGTACCAGGCTGCTCTGCAGCAGGGGCATCGATTCAATAAGTCATTGATATAATTAAATAAAATTTCTCCGCACAGCGCTGGCCCGCTCCTTGCTCCCCTCATGCCGAAGATGTTGGCATGAGGTCGCCTGTGGTCGGTGTTTCGTCAGATGTAGCTGTCAGCGCGCATGCGTCGAGCGCGAGCCCGAAGCCTGTGCGGTCGCAAGCGGCGAAGGACACGACCGACTCGTTCGGATCGCTGGTGGACAGCAACACCCAGGCGATCAGCAACACCACCCAGGACACCGCGCCGCGCCGGACCGATTCGGCGAATTCGTCTTCCGCCTCCGACCGCAGCACGCGCGACACTTCCTCCACCGACACCTCCTCGCAGAGCAAGGCGAGCGACACCGCCGACAATTCCGCGCCGGCCACGAACGACACCACGAGCGAAGCGGCGGCCGATCCGGCCAAGGGTGAGACCAAGACGACCAAAACCAAGGACAAGTCCGAGACGTCGGACGCCAAGTCGGCGGACAAGTCCGACGAGAGCAAGAGCGACAAGACCGCCGACGGTCTCGCCGCCGCCGTCGATGCCGCGGGCACCGCCCAAGCCGACGCGACGCAGGCCGTGGCGCCCGATCCGAATGCCGTCGCGGTCGCAGCACCGGTCGTGCCTGTCGATGCGAATGCTGCTGCGACCCAGGCCAGCGACACCGCGTCCTCGCCACTGACGATCGCCGCCGCCGGCATCGCCGCCAGCGCCTCCACCGCGGCGCAGATCGCCGGCACCAAGACCGACAGCGCGACGCCGGGCGACAAGAGTGCCAAGACCGCGAGCGCCAAGGTCGACGCCGATACGACGGCGACGCTCGCCGATACCGCGACCGGCACGACGGACGCGACCGCGACCGATGCCAAGACCGACGCCAAGACCAATGGCGGCCTGATCGCCGCCGTGGACCAGGGCACGCCAAAGACCTCGTTCAAGGCCGCCGCGACCGCGCAACAGCAGACCGACGTCTCCAATATCGGCCAGGACACGAAGGCGAACGCCGCGCAGACGCCGGCGAATGCCAATGCCGCGCACGCGCAGGTCGCAAAGCCGCAGGCCGAGGCCGGCGCGACCGACGCGAAGGCCGATGCGAAGGCCGGCGCCACTGACGCCGCGCCCGCCACGACCACGCACGCGCATGCGGGCGCGCAGGCCGCAGCAACGCAGACCGACACCAGCGCGCAGGCCGCTTCCTCCGTGCAGGCGCCGCTGACCACGACCACCTCGACAGCGACCGCCTCGACCGCAACGCTCACCGCGACCGCGGCCACCTCAACGGCGGTGCCGCTCAACGCCGTGCCGATCGAGATCGCCGCCGCGGCGCGCGCGGGAAAAACCCGCTTCGACATCAGCCTCGATCCGGTCGATCTCGGCCGTATCGACGTCCGCATCAATGTCGACCGCAACGGCCAGGTCACTTCGCATCTCACGGTCGAGAAGCCGGAGACGCTGCAGATGCTGCGGCAGGACGCGCCGCAATTGCAGCGCGCGCTCGACGATGCCGGCCTCAAGACCGGCAGCAACGGGCTGTCCTTCAGCCTGCGCGACCAGAATTCATCGGGCCAGCAATCCGGCCAGAACAACGACAATGGCGGCAATGCCCGCCGGCTGATCATCAGCGAGGACGACAGCGTTCCCGCAGCGCCCGTCGGGCGCGGCTACGGCCGCATGCTCGGATCGAGCAGCGGCGTCGACATCAGAGTGTGAGGAGTATTCGCTTATGACCACCACGAATGCCGCCACCGCCCCCACCGTCGTCTCCGGCACCACCGACGTTCCGAAATCCTCTTCGTCCAGCTCGCTGAGCTCGACGACGGGATCGACGCTCGCCGGCAATTTCCAGACCTTCCTGACGCTGCTGACGACGCAGCTGCAGAACCAGAACCCGCTCGATCCGCTCGACACCAACCAGTTCACCCAGCAGCTGGTGCAGTTCGCCGGCGTCGAGCAGCAGCTCAAGACCAACGATTCGCTGTCCCAGCTCGTCACCCTGCAGCAGACCACGCAGGCGACCCAGGCGCTGGGCTTCGTCGGCAAGACCGCGCTGGTCGACGGCACCACCGCGACCATGACCAAGTCGTCGGCGACCTGGCATCTCAACGTGCCGACGGACTCGACCGTCGACATCACGGTCGCCAATGCCAGCGGCCAGACCGTGTTCACCGGCAAATACACCGCCGCCGCCGGCAGCGACATTCCCTTCACCTGGAACGGTCAGGGCAATGACGGCACGCAATGGCCTGATGGCAAGTACACGATCTCGGCCACCGGCAAGGACGTCGCGAACAACAATGTCGGCATCGCCGCGCAGGTGCAGGGCGTGGTGTCCTCGGTCGACCTGACTCAGTCGCCGCCGCTGCTGACGATCGACGGCGCCAGCTACACGCTGAGCCAGGTCAAGAGCATCATCGCCACCAGCAGCAATTGATGGCGGAACGCTGTAGCAACAGATTTCAGTGTCATCCCCGCGAAGGCGGGGATCCATAGCCACAGGAAGTGGTTGTAGCGCGTAGCCGGTCACTCCGAGTCGTCGTCAAACCCCTTCCTGGGGTTATGGGTCCTCAGATGCGCAATTGCGCATCATAGCTCGCGCTGCGCGCGCCCCGGGACGACAGTTGGGGGCTTTGCGGCGTCAACGCAGGCCCAGTTCGTTAGTAAAGTATTTACCTTCTACCCCGCCTGGCCGGCTGAAACCGTGTTTTCAGCCCTCCGGGCCGGTCGTGTTCCCGCAAGTTTCAACGAGAATTGTATTGAAGCCTTAGGCTTAGCGGATTTTTAAGCCGCCGCGCGTACGGTTACGGCGTGAGTTCAGTGGTTGAGAGTTTGTGAGTACGCCATGACAGAACCCCATCGCCCGAGGGTAAAATACGTCATCGGGCCGGACGGCAGTCCGCTGACGATCGCAGATCTGCCCGCCCCCGGCACCAAACGCTGGGTCATCCGCCGCAAGGCCGAAGTCGTTGCCGCTGTGCGTGGCGGACTTCTCTCCCTTGAGGAGGCCTGCAGCCGTTATACCCTGACGGTCGACGAATTCCTCTCCTGGCAGTTTTCCATCGACCAGCACGGTCTGGCGGGTCTTCGCACCACCCGCATCCAGCAATATCGCCAGTAAGCGACCTGGAAATCTGCTGCTTTTGACGAAAATCGGCCTCGCCCTGCGAGGCCGATTTTTTTCATGTTTTCTTCTGGCATTACTTTTGTCCGATCTCTTAACCCTCGTTAACCATATCGAAACCATCCCCTAGGCAATAATTGCCCAGTCGACCGCTCTGGAATGCGGGTCGAATTGTCGGGGCGGTTGCTTGCAAGGTCTTGCGGACTTCTTAAAAGGTATCGGCGCCGCCCGGTTCGGAGCGATGATCGCGGTCACCGCCGCGCTCATCGGCTTTTTCGCGTTCGTCATCATGCGCGTGACCACGCCGCAGATGACGACGCTGTTCACCGACCTCTCGGTCGAAGATTCGTCCAGCATCATCAAGGACCTGGAGCGCCAGGGCATCCAGTTCGAGATCCGCAATGAGGGCACCATCATCATGGTGCCCAAGGACAAGGTCACCCGCCTGCGGATGAAGCTCGCCGAGGGTGGCCTGCCCAAGGGCGGCGGCGTCGGCTACGAAGTGTTCGACAAGTCGGACGCGCTCGGCACCACCTCCTTCGTCCAGAACATCAATCATCTGCGCGCGCTCGAAGGCGAACTCGCCCGCACCATCCGCGCCATCGACCGCATCCAGGCCGCCCGCGTCCACCTCGTGCTGCCCGAGCGCCCGCTGTTCTCGCGCGAGGCGCCGGAGCCGTCGGCCTCGATCGTGGTCCGCGTCCGCGGCTCGCTCGAAGCCCAGCAGATCCGCGCCATCCGCCACCTCGTCGCCTCCGCCGTCAACGGCCTGAAGCCGCAGCGGGTCTCGATCGTGGACGAGGCCGGCCAGCTGCTCGCCGACGGCGCTCAGACCGATCCGGAGCAGGCGCTCGGCGACGAGCGCCGCACCGCCTTCGAGAAGCGGATGCGCAAGCAGGTCGAGGACATCGTCTCCTCGGTGGTCGGCTCCGGGCGCGCCCGCGTCCAGCTCTCCGCCGATTTCGACTTCAACAAGATCACCCAGACCTCGGACAAGTTCGACCCCGAGGGCCGCGTGCTGCGCTCGAGCCAGACCCGCGAAGAAAGCAGCATGACCGCCGACAACAACGGCCAGGTCACCGTCAACAACGAGCTGCCCGGCAACCAGCAGAACAACGGCGTCGCGGCCAAGGACCAGAGCAAGAAGACCGAAGAGACCAACAATTACGAGATCTCCCGCACCACCAAGACCGAGGTAACCGAGGCCGGCCGGGTCAACCGCATCTCGGTCGCGGTGCTGGTCGACGGCATCTACAGCAAGAACGACAAGGGCGAGCTGGCCTACACGGACCGCACCAAGGAGCAGCTCGACCGGATCGCAGCCCTGGTCCGCTCGGCGATCGGCTTCGACCAGAAGCGCGGCGACCAGGTTGAGGTCGTCAATCTGCGCTTCGCCGACGCGCCCTCCACCGGCCCGATCGGCGAGCCCTCGGGCTTCCTCGGCATGCTGCAGTTCACCAAGGACGACGTCATGTACTTCGTCGAGCTCGGCGTGATGATGCTGCTGGGCCTCGTCGTGATGTTCATGGTGATCCGCCCGCTGGTCAAGCGCATCCTCGCCTCCGACGAAGTCGCCGCCGCCATCTCCGGCGTCCTTACTGGCCCGGCCGCGTCCGAAGAGACCGCGCCCGCCTCCGGCGGCCAGCAGCTCCTGCCGGGCGGTGCCACCAGCGCGATCGACGTCGCCACCATTCAGGGCCAGGTCCACGCCCAGTCCGTTCACCGCGTCGGCGAGCTCGCCGAGCGCAACCCCAACGAAACCGTCGCCATCATCCGCCAGTGGCTCGCAGAGCCCGCCAAGTAACCGAAGCCAATAACTAAAGCCAAGTAACGCAACGCCAAGTGCATCAAGAAGTGATCTGACATGGCCGCCAGTCTGCAAAACGCGAACTCGAACGACATCACCAGCGTGATCTCCACGCTCGGCCAGCGCGCCGGCGACCGCGCCAAGGGCGGCAAGGGCGCCGGGCAGCTGTCCGGCCCGCGGCGCGCCGCGATCCTGATGCTGGCGCTCGGCGAGCAATATGGCGGCAAGATCTGGGGCCTGCTCGACGACGACGAGGTCCGCCAGCTCTCGCTGGAAATGTCCACGCTCGGCACCGTCGAGGTCGACACCGTCGAGGACATGCTGCTCGAATTCGTCTCGCGCATGTCGGCTTCGGGCGCGCTGATGGGCAATTTCGACGCCACCGAGCGGCTGCTGCAGCAGTACCTGCCGCCGGAGCGCGTCAACGGCATCATGGACGAGATCCGCGGCCCCGCGGGGCGCAACATGTGGGAGAAGCTCTCCAACGTGCAGGAAGAGGTTCTCGCCAACTATCTCAAGAACGAATACCCGCAGACCATCGCCGTGGTGCTGTCGAAGCTGAAGTCGGAGCACGCCGCCCGCGTGCTCGGCATCCTCCCCGAGGAGCTCGCGCTCGACGTCGTCAACCGCATGCTGAAGATGGAAGCGGTGCAGAAGGAGGTGATCGAGAGCGTGGAGAAGACGCTGCGCACCGAGTTTATGTCGAACCTGTCGCAGACCCGCCGCCGCGACGCCCACGAGGTGATGGCGGAAATCTTCAACAATTTCGACCGCCAGACCGAAACCCGCTTCATCACCTCGCTGGAAGAGGACAACCGCGAATCCGCCGAGCGCATCAAGGCGCTGATGTTCACCTTCGACGACCTCGTGAAGCTCGATTCCGGTTCGGCCCAGACGCTGATGCGCAACGTCGACAAGGACAAGCTCGGTGTCGCGCTCAAGAGCGCCAACGAGGACGTCCGCAACTTCTTCTTCGGCAACATGTCCTCGCGCGCGGCCAAGATGCTGCAGGACGACATGGCCGCGATGGGACCGGTCCGTCTGCGCGACGTCGACGAGGCCCAGGCGCTGCTGGTCAATCTCGCCAAGGACCTCGCCGCCAAGGGCGAGATCATGCTGACCAAGAACCGCGCTGACGACGAGCTGGTGTACTGATGGCCGCTCCGGCAAAATTCCTGTTCGACACCGACTTCGCGGCGCCCGAGCGCTCGCCGCGCGAGAAGGCCGCGACCGCGGCCGAGATCGCGCAGAAGGTGGCGGAAGCCGAGGCGCGCGCCTATCAGGATGGCTTTGCCGCCGGGCAGCGCGAAGCCAAGGCCGAGAGCGACCGCCGCGTCGCGCTCGCCATGGAAGAGATCAACATCGGCATCCGCGGCGTTGCCTCCGGCATCGGCAACATCGAGACCAGGATGGAGACCGAGGCGGTCGAGGTCGCAATCGCGGTGGCCCGCAAGCTCTGCGCCGACCTCGTCGCAGCCGAGCCGCTCGGCGAGGTCATGGCGCTGGTCAAGGATTGCTTCTCGCATCTGGTCGCGACGCCGCATCTCGTCGTCCGCATCAACGACGCGCTCTATGACGCCGCGCGCGAGAAGATCGAGCGGTTGGCCAAGCAGAGCGGCTTCGAGGGCCGGCTGGTGATCCTGGCCGAACCTGAAATTGCCACCGGCGACTGCCGGATCGAATGGGCCGATGGCGGTGTCGTGCTGGAGCGCAGCGCCATCGCGACCAAGATCGACGAAATGGTCGGACGCTATATCGCGTCCCGCAGGGGGAGCTAAGCCATGAGCGACACCGACGGACAGGTCCCGCTGCCCGATCTCAACGGCCCGATGCCGCCGACCACTGACGTCGGCTACAACGAGGACGAATATGCGGCGCGCGCCGCCGCCGACCTGGAGGCCGTGTTCGACGTGCCGGTGCAGGTCTCGGCCGTGCTCGGCCGCTCCAAGATGGATGTCGGCGAGCTGCTCAAGCTCGGGCCCGGCACCGTGCTGGAGCTCGACCGGCGCGTCGGCGAAGCCATCGACATCTACGTCAACAACAAGCTGGTTGCCCGCGGCGAAGTCGTGCTGGTCGAGGACAAGCTTGGCGTGACCATGACCGAAATCATCAAGACCGAACGCACCTAACACGCAGGGAATGACGCGCGGCAGCGCGACCAGACGGACAGGAGACTGACATGCGGCTTCTCATCGTTGGCACATTGAAAGGCCAGCTCACCACTGCCACCAAGATCGCGATGGACAACGGCGCGACCGTAACCCATGCCGAGGATCACGAGCAGGCGATGCGGGTGCTGCGCGGCGGCAAGGGCGCCGACCTCCTGCTGGTTGACGTCGCCCTCGACATCCGCGACCTCGTGATGCGGCTCGAAGCCGAGCACATCCACGCTCCGATCGTGGCCTGCGGCATTACCAACGACGCCCGCGCCGCGGTTGCCGCGATCCATGCCGGCGCCAAGGAATACATCCCGCTGCCGCCGGATCCCGAACTGATCGCCGCGGTGCTGGCTGCCGTCGCCAATGACTCCCGCGAGCTGGTCTATCGCGATGACGCCATGGCGCGCGTGATCAAGCTCGCGCAGCAGATCGCAGGCTCCGACGCTTCGGTGATGATCACCGGCGAATCCGGCACCGGCAAGGAAGTGCTGGCCCGCTACGTCCACACCCGCTCTGCCCGCGCCAAGCGCCCGTTCATCTCGATCAACTGCGCCGCGATCCCCGAGCATCTCCTGGAGTCCGAGCTGTTCGGCCACGAGAAGGGCGCCTTCACCGGCGCGATCGCCCGCCGCATCGGCAAGTTCGAGGAGGCAACCGGCGGCACGCTGCTGCTGGACGAAATCTCGGAGATGGACGTCCGCCTGCAATCCAAGCTCTTGCGCGCCATCCAGGAGCGCGTGATCGACCGCGTCGGCGGCACCAAGCCCGTGCCGGTGGACATCCGCATCATCGCGACCTCGAACCGCAATCTCGCCGAAGCCGTGCGCGAAGGCACGTTCCGCGAGGATCTGCTGTTCCGCCTCAACGTCGTGAACCTCAAGATCCCGCCGCTGCGCGAGCGCCCCGCCGACATCCTCGAGCTCGCCCAGCACTTCGTGAAGAAATATGCCGAGGCCAACGGCGTGCCGATGCGCCCGATCTCGGCGGAAGCGCGCCGCGTGCTCTCGACCAATCGCTGGCAGGGCAATGTCCGCGAGCTCGAGAACACCATGCACCGTTCGGTGCTGATGGCGCAGGGCGACGAGATCGGGCCCGATGCGATCCTCACGCCGGACGGCGACCGCCTCGACCTCGCCAAGACCGCCCCGGCCGTTGCGCACGCCACCATGGCCGCCGAGCAGGTGACCCGCGCGCTGGTGGGGCGCACCGTCGCCGACGTCGAACGCGACCTGATCCTGGAGACGCTCAAGCATTGCCTCGGCAACCGGACCCATGCCGCCAACATCCTGGGCATCTCGATCCGCACGCTGCGCAACAAGCTCAACGAATACGCCGACGGCGGCATTCCGATCACGCCCGCGGGCACGCCCGGAGAGTATCCGCGCATGCCGGCCATGGGGTGAGCAAACAGCTCTTCGATCTCATCGCGTGAGGCGCGCGAATGGCCGGGACGAGCCCCGGCCACAGCGTTCGAGTATCCTACCTTATCGTGGCGTGACGTTCACGTCCGGCTACTTGCCAGGCGGAACGTAGACGCTCGTGAGCTTCGCGGCCTTTTCTGCGATGCTCTTGAAGTCACCCATCTTCCAGGCGCGCACGGTTTCGATCTTGGCGATGGCACCGCTCGCTGCGGCTGCCATTCCGATGGCGACAGCATCGGCTCCGTCGGGGAACTCAGCTACGATCAGCGCGTCATGCGCGCCTGTGGTCATGAACGCTCCCTGGAGCTTTCCCCCGGCTTTCTCGATCATCCCAGCGATCATCGCGGTGCGATCGGACGGCTTGTCGACCAATCCCTTGATGCCGGCATTTGAGTATGAGACGTACGAGATGAACAGCGGCATGTTTTCTCTCCGTCGAGGTTAGAGCGACAATCAATATCGTTTTGGAAAGAGCTCCCTAAGCGAGAGCAAGGCACCGCCTGCCGACGGCACGTGAGCTGCCTTGAAAATCGAGTTACGGACTTCGGCACGTCCAAACGGACAGCTTGTCCGGACTATAGCCGACTCCAGAAGGCCGCGCGAACGGTCAGTCAAGCCGACCCATTCGTAACGCGACTATTCCGCTTAGCGTGATCAATCTGCATCCCGGTAGTTGGACTGCAAGCCGGCGAGTGAAGCAGTTCACAATCAAGATGCGCCGAGATCGCTAGAGTCCTGACGCAGCGTGGCGTGATGTCAGCCAGGTGCCGCATCCGCCTTCGCGAGGGTCCTTCAAATCGAAAGGGCAAGCTATGACATCCTCTTCCTGGACGATCTCCCGCCTGTCGATGATCGCTATGCTGCTCGCAGCCCCGGTGACGCTTGCGCGCGCTGACGTGATCATGGACTGGAACGCAAAAGCCGATGCGATCGCTACCGAGAAGCAAATTCTTCCAGCACCTCACAGCCGCGCTCTATCCATGATGCACGTCGCAATGTTCGAAGCCGTCAACGCGATCGACCACCGTTACGCGCCGTATAAATTCGCCCTGTCCGCGGACCGCTCGACGTCGCGGGAAGCTGCCGCAGCCGTTGCGGCCCACGATGTGCTGCTGTCGATCTATCCAGACCTCAAGCAGGACCTGGATGCGACGTTGACGAACTCCCTGACGCCGATCGCCGACAGTGAGTCCAAGGTCGCCGGCATCAACCTTGGGAAAGAGGCGGCGACAAAGATCATCGAGCTTCGTGCGAACGACGGCAGCGCCGCCGTGGAAATCTATCGGCCCCTGACCACACCGGGCGCCTACGTTCCGACCGTCGTCCCGCTGTTCTCGACCACGGGCGCGACCACGCCCTGGGTCATGACCTCCGGATCGCAATTTCGTCCCGGATCGCCGCCGGCGCTCGATTCAGACGTTTGGACCCGGGACATCAACGAGATCCGCGAGGTCGGCAGCCGAAGCAGCCCGACCCGGACACCCGAGCAAACGACGATCGGTCGATTCTGGTTCTTCGTCGGTGCCCGGACCTACAATCCCATCGTGAGGCAGGCGGCAACGGCGAAGAAGATGGATCTCGTCGACTGCGCCCGGCTGTTCGCGCTGACGTCAATTGCAGGCAACGACGCCATCGTCGCCGTGTTTGACGCGAAGTACCATTACAACTTCTGGCGGCCGATCACGGCCATACGCAACGCCGACCTGACGTCAAATCCGGCGACGGCTCGCGATCCATCCTGGCTGCCGCTGGGGGACACGCCGATGCACCCGGAATATCCCTGCGCTCACTGCATCGTCTCGGCCACGATTTCGACCGTGCTCCAGAGTGCAGTCGGAGATTTCGGCGAATTCTCGTTGACCAGCCCGACCGCACCGGGTGTCACACGAAAGTGGTCGCGCCTCCAGGACTATAGCGATGAAGTCGCCAACGCCCGCATCTGGGCCGGCTTTCATTACCGGTTCTCGACCGAAGTCGGCAAGGACATGGGTCGAAAGATCGGTACGTTGACGGTCACGACGCAGCTTCGCGGTGTGGAAGCGATGGCGCAGCCTAGCCGCTAGGCTGCAGCCTTTGAACGGGGCTACGCGGGATAGCCCCGCCTTATGGCACCCGGATATCGCTTCCGCCTTCGCTCTTCGAGCTACGGCGGACAAGTCGCTCATCCGGGCTACGGAGGCCAGCACATGGCCGCACCGCATCCGGCGACTAGGTCGCGCCCGCGCCAGGCCCTATAACCCCGCGTGAGAACCACGCGAGGATAAACATGTCTCAAGCTCAAATCACGGACTGGCTGGCGTCGCAGCGGCAGGCGATGATCGATCTGCTGCGCGATGTCGTGAACATCGATTCCGGGTCCTATGACAAGGAAGGCGTCGATGCGGTCGGTGCGCGGTTCGAGCGGCATTTTGCCGAGCACGGCATTCCCTGCCGGCGCGAGAGCGATACCACCTTCGGCGATGCGATCCATGCCGAAGTGGCAAAGCCCGGCAGCAACGAGAAGCCGGTGCTATTGATGGGACATCGCGACACAGTGTTCGGCAAGGGCGAGGCCGGGCGGCGTCCGTTCACCATCAAGGACGGGCGCGCCTACGGTCCCGGCGTCGCCGACATGAAGTCCGGCCTCGTCATGAACGTGTTCGTGGCGACCGCCTTCCACAAGTTCGGCGGCTCGCCGCATCCGATCAAGGTGCTGATCACCTCCGACGAGGAGATCGGCTCGCCCTCCTCCCGTCCCGTAATCGAGCGCGAGGGACGCGCCGCGCGCGCGGTGTTCAATTCCGAGCCGGGACGGCCGACCGGGAATGTCGTGACGGGGCGCAAGGGCGGCATCTTCATGCACATGGCCATCACCGGCAAGGCCGCGCATTCCGGCGCCAACTTCGCCGCCGGCGTCAGCGCGATCGGCGAGCTCGCGCAGAAGATCGTCAAGATCCACGCGCTGACCGATCTCGACAAGGGCATCACGCTCAATGTCGGCCTCGTCTCGGGCGGCCAGTCCGTCAACACGACGGCACCTTACGCAGAAGGCCAGATCGACCTGCGCTACGTTGATCCCGCCGATCGCGCGCGGATCATGGCCGCGATCGAGAGGATCGTCGCAACCTCTTACGTGCCGGGCACCAGCGCGACGCTGACGATCAAGGGCGAGTTCGTGCCGGTGGTGCAGAGCGCGGATTCGAAAGCGCTTTTCGAAGGCTATCAGGCCGCCGCAAGGCAGGTCGGCCTGACCACCCTGCAGGGCGAATTCTCCGGCGGCTGCGCCGATTCCGGCTTCACCGCTGCGGTCGGCACGCCGACCATCTGCGGTCTCGGCCCAGTCGGCGGGCTCGCGCACACGCCGGAGGAATACCTCGATATCGACAGTATCGTGCCGCGCGCACAGGCGCTGGCGCTGGCGATTTTGCGAGGGTGACATCAACCGTCATTCCGGGGTGATGCGAAGCATCGAACCCGGAATGACGGTCACAAGCCGTCACGAATAACTCGGCGCATCCGGCTTGCGGAAGATATGGATGGGATCGCCGGGCACGATCGGCTGGCCCGAGAACATCGCATAGGCATAGAGCGCGAGATAGGCGATCGCAAGCGCGCCGACGGCGTAGAAGGCCCAGGTCGCAGCGCGCTTCATTGGTCCGCTCCGTTGCCGTCCCGGCGGGACGGCTCTCGGCGCTTCTAGAGCCATGAGGCGGAAAAGGCCAGCCTGAGGGCGGCGGTCAAACGCCGCGCCGGCCGCGGGCGGGAACGCTGACGTCGGCGAGCCTGGCCGCATCCTCGTCCTGGTCCACCGCCACATACTGGCCGTGCCAATAGGCCAGCGCCGCGTTCCGGGTCGAATTTCGGACAGCCCTGACCCGGCCGATGACGATGCCGTGCGAGTGACGCTCGACGATCTCCTCGACCTCGCAATCGACCGCGGACAAGGCGCCGACCAGCAGCGGAACGCCCGAGACCTCCGTCACCCATTGGCTGCCGGCGAAGCGATCGGCGCCCTTGAGGCCGCCCTTGCCGGCAAAACGTTCGGCGACGTCGAGCTGATCGGCCGCCAGCATGTTCACCCCGAAGGCGCCGTAGCGCTTGATCAGCGGGAAGGACGAGGCATCGCGGTTGATGCTGACGATCAGCGTCGGCGGGTCGACCGACAGCGAGCTGACGGACGTCACCGTCATGCCGGTGATGTCCTTGCCCCGCCCGGCGGTGATGACGCTGACGCCGCCGGTGAGATGGCGCATGGCGCCGCGGAAATCGGCGGCCGGGACGGGGATTTCAGTCATGAGATCGCGAGGCACTACATTCATGGCGTGGTCCCCTAACCGGGGTTCCCTTGTATTTAGGTACGATCGTCCGCCGACAAAAGGTGGCTCAGGATCGAGCCTTCCAGCGCGGCCAGCTCGGCGGAGCCGCGCTCGCGCGGCCGGGCCGCGTTAACCGTGACGTCATGGGCGATCCGGCCCTCGTCGATCACGAGCACGCGATCGGCCAGCGCAACCGCCTCGGCGACGTCGTGGGTCACCAGGATCGCGGTAAAGCCCTGGTCGCGCCAGACGCGCTCCAAAAGCCGCTGCATCGAGATGCGGGTCAGCGCGTCCAGCGCGCCCAGCGGCTCGTCGAAGGCGAGCACGCGGGGACGGGAGACCAGTGCGCGGGCGAGCGCGACGCGCTGCTTCTGGCCGCCCGACAACACCGAGGGCCACTGGTCGCGCTTGTCGGCGAGGCCGACCTCGCCCAGCGCATTCTCCGCGCGCGCATGCGCATCATCGGATGCGCGATCGCGGCCGAGACCGACCTCGACATTCGACAGCACCCGCGCCCAGGGCAGCAGCCGCGGCTCCTGGAACATCACGCGGATGTCCTCAGGCTGGACGTCCTGACCAAAACTGATGCTGCCGGAGTCGATCTTTTCGAGACCGGCGATGAGGCGCAGCAGCGTGCTCTTGCCGCAACCGCTCTTGCCCACGATGGCGACGAACTGGCCGGCGGGGATGTGCAGGTCGATGC
The DNA here is from genome assembly GCF_035935975.1 of Bradyrhizobium sp. Classification (GTDB taxonomy): domain Bacteria; phylum Pseudomonadota; class Alphaproteobacteria; order Rhizobiales; family Xanthobacteraceae; genus Bradyrhizobium. Next base: position 108,577 of record NZ_DASYWN010000044.1, on the reverse strand, counting down.
CGCGCAGCACCTCGTTGCTGCCGAAGGATTTGCGCAGGCCGCGGATGCTGAGCGGCAGGCCGCTGGTCTGCGCTTGGCGTTTTTCTTGGCGTTCGTCTTGCCGCTCCTCGCGCGCGACGCGGGCGTGAGGGGCGAAATTGGCGCGGCCGGCGAGCTCGGTCTCGGGAAGGGAGGTACGAAGAGCTGTCTGCATGTGATTCCCAGTATGTCTGCTCAGCGTTTCTGGAAGGCGGGGTGCCAGGAGAGCGTCGCCCGCTCCAGCACGCGGGAGGCGCTGTCGGCGAGCTTGCCGAGCAACGCGTAGATCAGGATCGAGAGCACGACGACGTCGATCAGCATGAACTCGCGCGCCTGCATCGCCATGTAACCGAGACCCGAGGACGCCGCGATGGTCTCGGCGACGATCAGGGTCAGCCACATGATGCCGAGCGCGAAGCGGATGCCGACGAAGATCGAGGGCAGCGCGCCCGGGAAGATCACGCGGCGAAACAGCTCGCTGTCGGTCATGCCGTAGATGCGGCCCATCTCGATCAGTTGCGGATCGACGGTGCGTATCCCGTGCAGCGTGTTGAGGTAGATCGGGAAGAAAACCCCGAGCGCGACAAGAAACAGCTTTGCGCTCTCGTCGATGCCGAACCAGAGGATGACCAGCGGGATCAGCGCCAGATGCGGCACGTTGCGCACCATCTGCAGCGTGGTGTCGGTGAGCTTGGCCGAAAGCTGCGACAGGCCGTTGGCGAGCCCGAAGGCGAAGCCGATGCTGCCGCCGATCAGGAAGCCGATCGAGGCGCGCCAGAACGAGACCCAGATATTGCGGATGAGCTCGCCGGAGAGCAGCAGCTTCCACCCGGCGAGCGCAACATCGCTCGGCGCCGGCAGGACACGCACCGGCACGAAGCCGGTGACGCTCGCCACCTGCCAGATCGCGATGATGGCGAGCGGCACGATCCACTGGACCAGGCCGTCGATGCGCGGCAGACGGAAGCTGCGGGGAAGCGAAACGCTATCGATCAGGCTCATGATTGCGACACCCGGTGCTGCGGACGGTAATCGCTGCCGACGGTCTCGCCGAAGGGCCCGCCGTTGAAGTGGAGCTTGGTCACGTTGCTCGGCAGGTCGAGCGAGAGTCGCGGGAACACCAGCTCGGCGAAGCGATAGGCTTCCTCCAGATGCGGATAGCCCGACATGATGAAGGTATCGATGCCGATGTCCTGGTACTCCTTGATCCGCGCCGCGACGGTCTCGGCGTCGCCGACCAGTGCCGTGCCGGCGCCGCCGCGCACGAGGCCGACACCGGCCCACAGGTTGGGCGCGATCTCGAGCTTGTCGCGCTTGCCACCATGGAGCTGCGCCATGCGCTGCTGGCCGACCGAATCCATCCGCGAAAAGTTCCTCTGCGCGGTGGCGATGGTCTCGTCGCTGACATGCTTGATCAGCTCGCCCGCGGCGCGCCAGGCCTCTTCATTGGTCTCGCGGACGATGACGTGAAGACGGATGCCGAAGGAGAGCTTGCGGCCCCGCGCTTCCGCGATCGCCTTCACCTTGGCGACCTTCTCGGCAACCAGGGCCGGCGGCTCGCCCCAGGTGAGATATTTGTCGACGGCGTCGACGGCGACGTCGATGCCGGCATCCGACGAGCCGCCGAAATAGAGCGGCGGTCGCGGCGACTGCACCGGCGGGAACAGCAGCTTTCCGTCCTCGATGTGGATGTGCTTGCCCTCGACCGTCACGGTCTTGCCGGCGAGCAGATCGCTATAGACGTTGAGGAACTCGCGGGTGACCTCGTAGCGCTCGTCGTGGCCGAGGAAGATGCCATCGCCCTTGTTCTCGACGGGATCGCCGCCGGTGACAACGTTGACGAGCAGCCGGCCGTTGGTGACGCGATCGAGCGTCGCGGTCATGCGCGCGGCTACGGTCGGCGATTGCAGGCCGGGACGGACGGCGACGAGATAACGCAGCCGCTCCGTGACCGGGGCGACGCTGGAGGCGACGATCCAGGAATCCTCGCAGGACCGTCCCGTCGGCAGCAGCACGCCGTAATAGCCGAGCTGATCGGCGGCCTGGGCGACCTGGCGCAGATAGTTGAAGTTGACCTCGCGCCCGCCGATGCCGGTGCCGAGATAGCGACCGTCACCGTGGGTCGGCAGGAACCAGAGGATGTTGCTCTTGCTCATGGCTGTGCTCCTAGCCGTAGGACGTGCCGACCGCGGCGGCGACGATGCCGATCGACAGCACGACGGCCGCGATCAGACGCTGGATGATACGCCTCATGTTCAAACCCCTGTGGGTGGGAAGGCTGGTCGGCACGATCAGGCTGCCGGGTTGCGCCAGACGATGTCGCGGATGACGATCGGCTTGGGGATCAGGCCGAGCTTGTAGAAGCGGTCGGCGACGCCCTGCTGGGTCGTGACGATGTCGTCGGTGACGGGACCGACCACGAAGGACGAGCGGTTCGCCGCGATGGTCTGGATATCAAGCGGAATGCCGGTGACCGCTGCAAGCGATTTGGCGACCTCGTCGCGGTGCTGCTCGGCCCATCTGGCGGTCGCCGTGGTGACGGCGACGATCTGCTGCAGGATGGCGCCGTGGTTCTTCGCGAAGTCGCGGTTGGCGATGTAGAAGGAGTTGGTCTTGGTGACCTCGCGCGCATTGATCAGGATGCGCCCATTCTGCTTGGTCTCGCCGATCGCGAAGTACGGATCCCAGATCGCCCAGGCCTCGATGCTGCCATTGGCAAAGGCGGGGCCGGCGTCCGGCGGGGTCAGATAGACCGGGGTGATGTCGGCATAGGTGAGCCCGGCCTTCTCCAGCGTCTGCACCACGATGTTGTGGGCGCTGGAGCCCTTGGTGAAGCCGACGCGCTTGCCCTTCAGCTCGACGATGGAGCGGATCGGCGAATCCTTCGGCACCAGGATGCCCTGGCCGTTGGTGATCGGCTGTCCCGCGGCATAGACGATCGCAGCGCCCGCGGCCTGCGCGAACACCGGCGGCGAATCGCCGACCGCGCCGTAATCGACGCTGCCGACATTCATCGCCTCCATCATCGGCGGGCCCGAGGAGAACTCGACCCATTTCACCTCGATGCCCTGCGGCGTGAAATGTTTTTCCAAGGCGGCCTGCTGGCGCGTGATGACCAGCACGCCGTTCTTCTGATAGCCGATACGAATTTCCTTCACCGCGCCCTGCGCATTCGCACGTGAGGCGAACGCAGCGGCGGCTGCAGTTCCAACAGACAGTTTCAAGAAGTCGCGACGCTGCATTCCAAGCTCCCGGCCACACGTGGCCGTCATCATTCACGTTTCGGCAAATGATGGTGCGGGTGATGAAAGCTGTCGAGACGTTCGGGAAAATAGCGATGCGAGCACTGCGCGCATGGCGGAGCGCATGATTAATCTTTCAAGCGGCGAAGCGAATGAGGATGGAATTTTTCTGCACGCGAATGTGAGGGCCGCTCGGATTTTGAGCAATGCGCTCGGGGCCCGAACACAAAATGTCGAAAACAACCCCATGCACAGTAGCCGGGGCGTGCGAAAACAATGACTTACGTATTATCCGAAATTCTTTTGACCCGTCGGGCAAAACAGGGGCATACTGGCATCATGGCGGAGTGGGACTGCTGAGGCGCGAAGCCGCCTCCACGACCTCCGCTGTCATGCCCCGCGAAGGCGGGGCATCCAGTACGCCGCGGCTTCTCGATTCAATCACTTCTGTCTCGGAGTACTGGATCGCCCGCCCCTGTGCGCAATTGCGCACTAGGCGGGCGATGACACCGTTAGTGTGGCGGGCGTGTGCCTCGATCCCGATGGGGCGAAGCACGGACACCTAACGAGCTAATGCCACCGCACCGGCAAATTCTGTAGCCCGCGGAACGCCCAGCCGCCGATCCGCACCGGCTCGTCATTGGCGATCTCGATCCGGCCGGCGCGCGCGAACAGGGTCGGCAGCGCGACGTCGGCGATCATGGCGCGCGAGGCGAAGGCGCCGGCGCAGAAATGCGGGCCGGCGCCGAAGGCGACGCTCTTGGACGTGTCTCGTCTCACGTCGAACTGGTCGGCGCGCTCAAAATGTTTCTCGTCCCGGTTGGCGGAGCCGAACATCAGGAACACGCGTTCATCCAGTTCGAAGGAGACATCTCGGATGCTCCACGGCTTTGCGATCCGCCGCGGCGACATGCCGATCGGCGAGATCCAGCGGGCATATTCCTCGAACGCCTGCAGCCAGCTCACCTCGCCCTTGCGCACGAGATCGAGTTGCTCGGGATGGGTCAGCAGCGCCCACACCGTGCCGGCGATCGCCTTGCGCGGCTCGTTCTGGCCGCCCGAGATCGCAAGCTTGACGTTGGCGCGCACGCTCTCCATCGCCATGCCGGAGGCGAGGAGCACGCCCAGGATGCTCTGGTCGGGATGCTTGCGCATCACCGGCAGGATGTCGTCGATCGCGGCGTCGATGCCTGACGTCGCCGCGCGGCAGCGCGCCTCGACCGCGGGATCGCCGCCGTAATTGGCGATGCCCTCGATCATGCCTTGCGACCAAGCGTCCATATCCCCAAAGCCGATATTGGTGAGGCCGGTGATCGACTTCAGGCACTCGCCGGAGAACGGCAGCGCGAAGTCGCGCATGAAGTCGATCCGCCCGGGCGTGATCGCGTCGATGATGCGGTCGGCATGGGCCTGGAACAGCGCGGTCCAGTGCGCCTTCACCGTCCTCGGCGACACCGTCGGAAACATCGCGCGCCGCTCGATTTGATGCGCCTCGCCGTCCTTGCGCATCATGTTGTGGCCCATCAGCCGGTTCATCAGGCCGGCGGGCTGGTGCGAGGAGAACACGTCGATCTGCTTCTCGGAGATCGAGATGTCGTCGCGGCAGCTGAGCAATGTCGAGCCGAGCTGCGGCACGAAGGCGATCGGCGCCTCCTTCCGCATCCTGGCGAGCATCGGATAGGGATCGGCCCAGAACGCGGCGGGGTCGATGTCGATGCGCGGCGCCGTGCTCAAGACAGCCTCCCCTGATGCTTGTGTGCTTCAGGCCAGACTAGCGAACTCCGCTGCCGGCGTCTGTCCCTAGCGATAGGGACGGACGGAAGAGGAGCATTTACTTGCAAGCCGGGGTGACGGGACAAGACGGCAAGGAATTCCCCGTGGCTCATCGTCGCGACGCAGGCGTCGAATTTGCCGTGGCAACCGGTTCCTGTACACTCGGCCCGCAAATCCAAGACGGGATGATCATGACCACATTGCTCATCGTAGGCGCGACGGGGCTTGTTGGCGGCCGCGCGATGACGCTCGCTCTTGCCGACCCTCGCATCACGCGCATCATCGCGCCGACGCGGCGTGCGATGCCGCCCGCGGAGCGGGTATCCAATCCTCGGCTCGATGATCTGATTGCTGGTGCCGGCGGTGAGGAATGGCGAGCCGACGGCGCAATCTGCGCGCTCGGGACGACGCGAGCGGCGGCAGGGTCGGCAGCAGCATTTCGAGCGGTCGATTACGAACTGGTGCTGCTGATCGCCCGGCGGCTGCGCGACGCTGGCGTTGGTCGGTTCGCGCTGGTGTCGTCCCTGGGCGCCGACCCGCGATCCCTGTTTCTCTACACACGGACGAAGGGCGAGGTGGAGGAGGCGATCGGAGCGCTCGCTTTCCCGTCCCTGACGATCCTGCGGCCAGGCTTCCTGGACGGCGAGCGTGCCGAAAGCAGGCCGGTACAGCGCGCAGTGCGGAACGTCTTGACCTTCGCATCTCCCCTGTTGCCGCAAGTTGCGCGTGTAAGCTCGGTGACCAACGTGGCTCGGCAGCTCATCGAGGCGGCGGTTGCCGGCGAACCGGGAACGCACGTCGTTGGAGCTGGGCAACTGGCAGAGGGCGGCAGCTGACACCGCCGGCCCCGGCTCTGCACAGCGGCGCGTGCTGGACGATGCAGCGCGGCGCTCTGCTGACGCCTGGAGCTAAGACCCTTGGAGCTAAGACCCTTGGAGCTACTGGGCCTCGACGATCCTCGGTCCGGATGACGGCATCTGCGCGTGTCTTCACAAGAAGGGGGCATCCCGCAAAGGAACGGCTAACCACGTTGCGACGGCCACATACGCGGGAGCATGGAAGATCGATCAACCAATGATAGCATGAGACTTCAAAGACCAACCAAAGGGAACTTCTGTGACTGGAATGACCAAGCCTCGCTTTCGGCTTTCGTTGGTTGTCTCGTGGATCATTCTCGTAGGTGCTCTCCTCGTCTGCTTTACGTTCATCAACCCATTAAGCGGAAGCGGTGGTTCGCCACCCTGGGTGGTTAGTCTGATCGTGTCCTGGCTGCCGTTCGTAGTGCTGGTCGGCGTCTGGATATGGTTTTCACGCAGGCGTCTGCGCGGTTCATCCGGGATGAACCTGGTCGATCTCTACGAGCAGCAGGTCGCCGAATCGCGGCGAACCAACGCCTTGCTGGAGAGGATCGCGGCGGCCCTGGAAAAGCCGTCACCGGGCTAACTCGAACACCGGCGCATCGCAGGGAGCAGAGGTATGCGCTCAGGATTTTCCGGGCACGTCTGGCTGGTTGCTTTGGCATTCGCGGCAGCCGCTGCCGTCAGCCGTCCAGCGGCAGCCGACGATCGACAGGCGTGTTTGGAAGGATCGAGGGAAACCACAGCCGCGACCATCGATGCCTGTACGCGCGCGATCCAAAGCGGAAACTACAACGGCCAGGAGCTCGCCGGCTTGTATCATGCCCGCGGCTATTCCTGGTCCTCGACCAGCTTCGCCGATCGCAGCGACCGCGCCTTGAAAGACTTTAGCGAGGCGGTCCGGGCTAATCCGAAATCCGGCGGTTCACTGCTCAACCGGGCGCACATCTACAACCAATGGCACGACTACGACCGGGCGATATCGGACGTCAACCAGGCGTTCGAAGCCGGTCTGGCGGACTATGGAAAGCAGGTCGGATTTGGCGAGCGCGGCTACGCCTATCAAGCGAAAGGCGACAACGACCGCGCCATCGCGGATTATACTGCCGGCATCCAGCTCAATCCGAACAACTATGTCGCCCTCACTGCCCGAGGCAACGCCTACCTCGCCAAAGGCGACCTTGATCGTGCCATCGCCGACTGCAGCCAGGCGATCGTGCTCCGCCCGAACTACAGGGACGCCTACTTCAACCGTGCCTACGCCTATCAGGCTAAGGGCGACATCGACCGCGCCATCGCCGACTACGGTCAGATGATCGCGCTCAATCCAAACGATTGGCAGGCCTATGGCGATCGCATCATGGCGCACCTGTCCAAGGGCGACGTCCGCGGCGCCATCGCTGATTTCAGTCTACGGGAGGTGCTGTCTTGGCTCGCCGGCATCATCTTTGTGGTCGTGCTGGTCTGGTATTTTTGTCGAACAGCCACGCCTTGGCGCGCACGAGAGTCCGGGCAGACGATGATCGAGATTTGCGAGCAGGAGCTTGCCGAAATGCATCACAGGAACGCCGCGCTGGAGAAGATCGCGGCGGCCTTGGAGAGGCGTTCGTCGGGTTAGTGCGATGGAATGCGCCTGATGTGGCGCAGAGCCGCCAGCCAAGATTCGCTTGATTGAACTTGGCGAGCCTCTCGTCGCGCCGGAGTGTTCTGAAGCGCCATGAGATTTGGATGAATCGTCATCGCGCTTTAGATTGTTGTTTGCGCATGATCTTTCCGGAAAGCCGCTTCGCCGCCTTCCGGATCATGCTCTAACTTCCGGAATGACCGTCAGACCCGCCCCAGCCGTCATTCTGGCTGGGTCCAAAATTCGTGTTGCTTCGATCCGGCGAGACCCTCGTCCCCTGGTAGCAGGCATAGCCAATGAACCCCAGCAGGGCGACCAGGCAGATGGGTACAAGAATCCAGTCTGGCATGTCCGAGTCCTCGGATCGGCTCTGCTCGCCGTCATCGCGGCGAATGATACTCCAAATGCGTCAACCATGGATCCAGCCCAATGCTAAAATTGGGTCGAGCAACAAGGTCTACAATCAGTCAGAAGCGAGCACGCAATAGACCGAGGACGGAAGGACTGAGCTACTGGGCCTCGGCGATCCTCGGTCCGGATGACGGCATCTGCGCGTGGGCTGCCAAGGGCCGGCTCATCGGCGATGCCGGGTCCGGCAACCGGAAAGCGGCGTCGGACGGCGCGCCCTGGGACGGACGACGAGCAACGGTTCCTGGAAGCACGATCACCTTCGCTCCGACCTTCACCCGGTCGTAGAGGTCCACGACGTCGTCATTGGTCAGCCGGATACAGCCGGACGACACCCGCTTCCCGATCGTATCGGGCTTGTTGGTGCCGTGAATTCTATATTCGGTCTCGCCCAGATACATCGCCCGGGCGCCGAGCGGATTGGTCGGACCGCCCGCCATGAACCGCGGCAGATAAGGCTGACGCACGACCATCTCTGCGGGCGGACGCCAGTCCGGCCATTCCGTCTTGCGGGCCACGGTCTGTTCACCGGACCATGTGAAACCTTCGCGGCCGACACCGATGCCGTAGCGCATCGCTTGCGTGTCGTTCAGAACGAAATAGAGGAACGTGTTCTTGGTATCGATGATCACGGTGCCCGGCGCCTGGTGGCTGGCGTAGTCGACCACCTGCCGGACAAGCGCTCCGGGACCGTCAGCGGCTTTTGGCGGTTCGACCAGAGGCGCCGGGGCCGGGATCGGAACCGGAGCAGGAGCCGGTGCTGCCGCTGCTGCTCGAACTGGAGTTGCCACGTAAACCGGCGTTGACGACGCATGGGCCTCGGGTGCGGACGGCTTCCGTGCCGGTTGCTCGCTCGCCGGGTGATACAGCAAACCGTACCCCGCTGCGGCGACAGCCACGACGCCAACGGCAACGCGCGCGGCCATTGGCAGTGCGAGCGTCTCCGCCTTTCCACGCTTGGTCCGCTTACCCATTACTCTTTCCCCAGGTCACTCTGCCTGGAAGAGGTAACCCAGCAAAATTTAAGAAACTTCGAAGCGACGCCGATCAGGCTGGAACAGTCAGCTATGGTTAACGCCGGACTGTTGTCCGGCGATGCGAAGAATTGCGCGCATCGCGCGATATTCAGCTAGCGACGGGGACAACGCACGTCTCATCGTGGTCGCGAAGCAGCGTCAACGTTCGAAGTGGGCGCCATCTGGAACAGTTGTTGCGCCGAAAGTCAGGCTGCCGCCTTGTTCTTTATGGCGCCGACGATCGCGGTCAGTATGGCGCCGCCTGCCCCGCCTGCAACCGCCTGAGAAATAATACCGCTCACACTGAAATTTCCTGATTGTGCTGCTGCCAGGACAGAAGGCAACAACAGGGTCGCGATCTGCCCGAGGAGCCCACCTCCGACCAGACCTGAGATGATGTTTCCAGCCGTGCCCAGATCAAATGTGGGGGACGATTTGCCAACGCCGATGCCGCCAACGGCGCCCGCAATGAGATTGATCAGAATCTGCTCCATGTCGATCTCCTCAATGAATGGCGATGGGTGAAACGAGATTCGGGGGAAAGCCGCCGGATCACGTGACGTGCGCCCGGCGTCTCGCAATGAAGCCGTAACTGGCATCCATTCGCCATTTGCGACGGCGTCCAGTGGAGCAGGCTTGATGCAGATCAAGGGTTCAACGGATTATGCTTTAGGCTCATCCACCTCGCGCGTCGCGCACCGCCTGCGCGACTTTCGTCGCCTGCGACACTCGTCCGATCTTTGCGCCTGCAATGATCTTTCTCCGGCGTGTGCTGGCCTTCGGCACCATGCCTTCCCCTGCGGTAGCTCCGGCCGGGGGATAAGTCGTGAAGTTCGCGGCGCGATGCAGCGCCAGAGCCTTTCGAGCCGCCTCCACATGCGCGGTCCGAGCTGCCAGGTTGTGGAGACGCCTGAGCTCGTTGTTCAACCGCTTCAGCGCCGCGGCGAAGACTTGCTTGCGTTCCGATGCATGCTCGGCGGTTCCGGGAAAGCTGGCTCCGCGAGCCTCGGCCTTTCCACGCCCCTCCCGCTGCCTTTGCCGGCCGAACGTTCGCTCCTTGTCGCGCATCTTGCGCAAGCGGGATCGCATGTCCTCGAGCTCGGCGATTTCGACGTCATAGATGGCGGGATGGTGCGTGAGGCGGATCGTCTCATATTCTTCGTGGCTGAGGAGGCTGCGTTCGAACTTGCAGGGGACCGACATTCTCATCCCTCCATTTGATTCCTTGATGTTCAGGCGGGCGGACTCGTCCAGGCTCCCCGCGGCTTCCGCGGGCTTGGAGTCAGGAGACGTAGCTCAGCCGAAACTGACGCTGGTCCATCAAGGGCCGGGAGCCGAACTCAAGCGAAGCTTCGCCCGGTGCACCCGCGGCGCTCAATTACTGTCTGCCCTGCCGCGAGCGTCCGAATGCATAGCGCGGATTGAGCCCGCAGGACGCATGGGTGCCGGAGGCAGCCACCCTGCACTGCTCGAGAGTCGCGAACTGGCAGTTGCCGGGATTGCCCCAGCGGCGGCCTTGCAGGCAGTAGCGATCTGCGAACGCGGGCGAGAGTGATCCGACCGTGACCAGGATCAAGATGGCGGAGACCGCAGCGAACAGAATACGGCACATCTGAGTCCTCCTGTACTGTGCTCCGCTTGCGCTGGAAAGGCACCAGATCGACCATAATCTCGGCCTTCCGAATGATCATCCGAGCATACCCTGAGGAGTTCGCAGGGAATTTCCCGAGATCCTGCGTCGTGCGGGATTGTCGTGCCGGGAACAGGGAAAATGCCGGCTTTGCTCTCGGCAGCAGATATCTCGGACTTGATCAGTTCAGGCGACCAGACCCCGAGAGCAGGCGTAGCACGATCGCAAACAATTCGTTCTGCGAGGAGATGCCGAGCCGTTCATAGGCGCGCTTGCGGTAGGTCAGGGTCGAATGCAGGCTGATGCCGAGTCCTTTCGAGATCGCCTCGGAGCTGAAGCCGAGCAAGATGCGGCGGCAGACCTCCTGCTCGCGCGGCGTCAGCGCGGAGAGCGGCGCGCGCATTGCGAACAATGCGGCGAGGTTCTGGTCGGGCGTTGTGGCCTGCTGGAAATGACGTGCGACGCTGGCGCCGATCGCGGGCGCGATTGCTTGAAGCCGCGTACGCTGGGCATCGTCGAAGCGGCCCTGGGACGTGATGCGGTAGAAATTGACGTAGAAGCAGGTGTCACCGGTCCAGATCGCGGTGGCGCATTTGTCGACGATGTCGGAATCGTTGAAGAAGATCTTTCGGTAGCGCGCGCCATACATCCGCGGCGAGAACGACGGCAGCATGATCGGCGTGCTGCTCTCGGCTTCGAACAGTGCATCGCGATTGGGATCGGATTCGTGGAACTGGCCGGCATAGGCGGCGCCGAGATCGCTGCCGGTCGGGATGTTGCCGGCATCGAGCAGGCAACGCGCCGCACCGGCGCGCGTCAGCGCGAACACCATGCAATGGCCTACGCCGGCCTGGCGGCGCAGCGTGTCGATCAGGATGTTCGGGAAGTCGGGACGGCCGATGGCGAGCACGGCGGGCGTGACGTCACCCGCCGCTGGGTTTGGGGCCATCGCGTGGGGCCGCATGTGTTTCCTCCGCCAAAGTTCTTTTGGCGGACGATATCAGCAAGAGGATTTTACTGGAAGACGGCGACGCCTGCGTATGCCGTCGCATGGGTCCCGGCTCTGCGCAGCAGCGTTGCACGCTGCAGCGCGTCCGGGACACGAGAGTTTTGCTGGCCGATGCAGAAGACGGTCTCGTGCCCCGGACGCGGCGCAGCGCTTCTTCAGCGGTGCGCTGCTGAGCCGGGGCCCATGCCGGATACGAAGCGCTATCTCACCGCAGCCTTCACCGGCGCCACGTTGATCGCGAGCTTGCCGTAGCGGTCCGTGAAGGCCTCGGTGTCGATCTCTTCGAGCTTGATCTCGCCGCTCATCACGCCCTGCTTCCAGGCGACCTGTGCGGGATCGTTCTGGAACTCCGGCATCACCTCGCGGCCGAACAGCTCGAGCGATTCGCAGATGTGCTCGTGGCTGTTCTTGCCCGCCTGGTTCAGCAGGATGACCTGGTCGATGTGCGAGGACTGGAAGCGCTTCAGCTTCCGGCGGATCGTCTCGGGCGAGCCGATCAGGCCGCCGCGGAGCGCCGCCTCCTGGGCCTCGGGATTGTCGCGCTTCCACTTGTTGTACTCGTCCCACATGTTGACGGTGTAGGGCGCGGGACGCTGGCGGTTCTGCGAGGCACCGTAGAAGCGGAGCGCGAACTGGAAGAAGGTGGCGCCGTCGGCGCGGGCACGCGCCTCCTCGTCGGTCTTGGCGCACATGAAGAACGACACCAGCGCCATATTCGGGTTGATCTGGTAGTCGGCAAGCTTGTGCAGCCGCTTCGTCATCGCGTTGTAGTAGGCGTGCACCCAGGCATGTGCGGCGTCGGCGCTGACGAACTGGAAGCCCAGCGCGCCAAAGCCGTGGCGGCCGGCGCGCTCGATCGTCGGCAGTTGCGAGCAGGCCATCCAGAGCGGCGGATGCGGCTTCTGCACCGGCTTCGGCACGACATTGCGCAGGGGGATGTCGAAGTACTTGCCGTGATGTTCGGACCCTGCGTCCTTGAACATCGGGAAGATCGCGGCGACGGCCTCCTCGAACACCTCCTTCTTGGTCTCCATGTCACGGCCGAACGGCGTCAGCTCGGTGATCGACGCGCTCTCGCCCATGCCGAATTCGCAGCGGCCGTTGGAGAGCAGGTCGAGCACCGCGACACGCTCGGCAACGCGGGCCGGGTGGTTGGTGGTGAGCTGCAGGATGCCGTGGCCGAGCCGGATGTTCTTCGTCCGCTGGCTGGCGGCGGCGAGGAAGGATTCCGGCGAGGGCGAGTGCGAATATTCTTCGAGGAAGTGGTGCTCGACGACCCAGGCGTGGTCGTAGTTGAGCTTATCGGCGAGTTCCATCTGCGAGAGTGCATTCTGGTAGAGCCTGAGCTCGTCGCCGGCGACCCAGGGCCTTGGCAGTTGCAGCTCGTAGAAGATGCCGAACTTCATGACGCCTCTCCCGCATTATTGTTGTTAACGTCATCTTAATGCGTGAGGCGCGGCTGTCTACGCAAACGCAATTCCGCCGCGCGGGAGACGGATCCCTCGCGCGCACGTAGCAATGACAGCCCGATTCCGGGGCGTACTACAGGGTGCGGCGAACTCGACAGGTTGATCCAGATCAACGCGTTAGCGGCTCGAACGTATCTAACGTGCGGCAAGGCAACGGCCCGGATGCCGTCCCGATTCCCCATACCATTTCAGAGAGACCGAATATGTCGGCCCCTGACGACACGACGTCGCGCGTGCGCCGTAAGCGCATGGAGATTTTTGCGTTCCTGTTCCTGACCGCGGTCGTGATGCCCGTCCTCGCGGTCGGAACGGTCGGCTCTTACGGGCTCGGCGTCTGGATCTACCAGATGTTCGCCGGCCCTCCCGGCCCCCCCTCTTCCCCGCATTGATCTCTCACAGCGAAAGACAGCCATCATGGCCCACACCACACTCAACCGCCGCGCATTGATCACCGGCCGGGTGCTCAGCGCCGAGCGCGTCATCTCTCCGCCCGGCTGCGAGATCGCCAGCATCATCGTGCAGGCCCGCCCCGAGCGCCTCGACGCGCTGGAAGCCGCGATCACCGCGCTTCCCGGCTGCGAAATTCACGGACGAGACCCGCGCGGAAAACTCGTCGTCGTGACCGAGGCGCCGGATGCCGGCAGCCTCGGCACCATGCTCAACACCATCCAGTCGCTGCCGGACGTCTATTCCGCGGCGCTGGTCTTCCACGCCATCGAAACCGCCTGAGTCAGGAAGAGCCATCATGACATCGCCAAAGCTCGACCGCCGCCAGATGCTGAAGCTCGAGGCCGCCGCGATTGCGGCTGCCGCAGCAGGCATGCCGGCTCCGGCGCTCGCCGCCAACCTCGTCGCCGAGCGCGATAACAGCGAACTGAAATGGGACAAGGCCGCCTGCCGGTTCTGCGGCACCGGCTGCTCCGTGATGGTCGCGACCAAGGACAACCGCGTCGTCGCCACCCATGGCGACATCAAGGCCGAGGTCAATCGCGGCCTCAACTGCGTCAAGGGTTACTTCCTCTCCAAGATCATGTACGGCCATGACCGGCTGACGCAGCCGATGCTGCGCAAGACCAACGGCAAGTACGACAAGAACGGCGACTTCACGCCGGTGTCCTGGAACGAAGCCTTCGACATCATGGAGGTGAAGTGGAAGGAGGCCTTCAAGAAGCGCGGGCCCAACGGCGTCGCCATGTTCGGCTCCGGCCAGTGGACGATCTGGGAAGGCTATGCGGCCTCGAAACTGTTCAAGGCCGGTTTCCGCACCAACAACATCGACCCCAATGCACGCCACTGCATGGCCTCGGCCGTCGCCGGCATGATGCGCACCTTCGGCATCGACGAGCCGGCCGGCTGCTATGACGACATCGAGGCGACCGACGCCTTCGTGTTGTGGGGCTCCAACATGGCGGAGATGCATCCCATCCTGTGGACGCGCCTTGCCGACCGCCGGCTGTCCGCGCCGCATGTCCGCGTCGCCGTGCTCTCCACCTTCGAGCACCGCTCGTTCGACCTCGCCGACATCGGCATGGTGTTCAAGCCGCAGACCGATCTCTACATCCTCAACGCCATCGCCAACCACATCATCAAGACCGGGCGGGTCAACAAGGACTTCGTTGCCGCCCATACCATCTTCCGGCGCGGCCAGACCGACATCGGTTACGGCCTGCGGCCCGAGCATCCGCTGCAGAAGAAGGCCACCGGCGCGGCGAAGGCAAACGACTCCACCGACATGAGCTATGACGAGTACGTCAAGTTCGTCTCGGACTACACGCTGGAGAAGGCGGCCGAGATGTCCGGCGTGCCGCTGAACCGTCTCGAGGCGCTCGCCGAGCTCTATGCCGATCCCAAGACCAAGGTGGTCTCGTTCTGGACCATGGGTTTCAACCAGCACACCCGCGGCGTCTGGTGCAACAACCTCGTCTACAACATCCATCTGTTGACCGGAAAGATCTCCTCGCCCGGCAACAGCCCGTTCTCGCTGACCGGCCAGCCCTCGGCCTGCGGCACCGCACGCGAGGTCGGCACCTTCTCGCACCGCCTGCCGGCCGACATGGTCGTGACCAACAAGGCGCATCGCGACCACGCCGAGCATCTCTGGCTGCTGCCCGAAGGCACCATTCCCGACAAGAACGGCGCCCACGCCGTGCTGCAAAGCCGGATGCTGAAGGACGGCCTGATCAACGCCTATTGGGTGCAGGTCAACAACAACCTCCAGGCCGGTCCCAACGCCAACGAGGAGACCTATCCGGGCTTCCGCAACCCCGACAATTTCATCGTGGTCTCGGACGCCTATCCGTCGGTGACGGCGCTCGCCGCCGACCTGATCCTGCCGACCGCGATGTGGGTGGAGAAGGAAGGCGCCTACGGCAATGCCGAGCGGCGCACGCAGTTCTGGCACCAGCTCGTCAAGGCGCCCGGCGACGCCAAGTCCGATCTCTGGCAGCTCATGGAGTTCTCCAAGCGCTTCAAGATCGAGGAAGTGTGGACGGAGGAGCTGATCGCCAAGAAGCCGGAGGTGCGCGGCAAGACGCTGTTCGACGTGCTCTACAAGAACGGCCAGGTCGACAAATTCCCGACCTCGGACATCGAGGACGGCTATTCCAACGAGGAGTCCAAGGCGTTCGGCTTCTACGTGCAGAAGGGGCTGTTTGAAGAATACGCCTCGTTCGGCCGTGGCCACGGCCACGACCTCGCGCCGTTCGACACCTATCACAAGGAGCGCGGCCTGCGCTGGCCTGTCGTCAACGGCCAGGAAACGAAATGGCGCTTCCGCGAAGGCAGCGACCCCTACGTCAAGCAGGGCACCGACGTGCAGTTCTACGGCTACCCCGACGGCAAGGCCCGCATCTTCGCCCTGCCTTTCGAGCCGGCGGCGGAATCGCCCGACAACGAATATCCGTTCTGGCTCTCGACCGGCCGCGTGCTGGAGCACTGGCATTCCGGCACCATGACGCGCCGCGTGCCCGAGCTTTACAAGGCGTTCCCCGAGGCCGTCTGCTTCATGCATCCCGACGACGCGGCCGAAGCCAAGCTCCGGCGCGGCGACGAAGTGAAGGTCGTCTCGCGCCGCGGCTTCATCCGCGCCCGCGTCGAGACACGCGGCCGCGACCGGCCGCCCCGTGGCCTCGTCTTCGTGCCGTGGTTCGACGAATCCAAGATGATCAACAAGGTGACGCTGGACGCCACCGATCCGATCTCGCTTCAAACCGACTACAAGAAATGCGCCGTGCGCATCGAGCGGGTGAACCTGTCATGATGAAACGATTTGGCATTGCTTTGCTCGCGGTCGCGATCGCCGCGGGCGCGAGCTCCCTGACCGCGCAGACCGTCAATTCGGGCCTGCGCGGCCCGACCCCGCTCAATGACGAAGGCCCGGCGCCGCCGATGCTGCCGAACCGCAACACGTCCGAGCGGGAGGTGCGCAACTATCCGGAGCAGCCGCCGGTGATCCCGCACACGATCGACGGCTACCAGATCGATCTCAACGGCAACAAGTGCCTGTCCTGCCACGCGCGGGCGCGCACCGCGGAATCGCAGGCGCCGATGGTCTCGATCACGCACTTCATGGACCGCGACGGCCAGTTCCTGGCCTCGATCTCGCCCCGGCGCTTCTTCTGCACCGAATGCCACGTGCCGCAGAACACCGCCAATCCGCCCGTCAGCAACGACTTCACCGACATCGACACGTTGCTGTCGCGCTCAAGCCCCGGTGGCCACCGATGACGACGACTGCTGACGAGCCAAAAGCCAAGCGCGGCTTCATCGCGCGCTGCTGGGATTTCGCGCTCGAACTCTGGCAGGTGCTGATCCGGCCGAGCTCGGTGTTCGGGCTCGGCGTGCTGGTGCTGGCCGGCTTCATGGCCGGCGTGATCTTCTGGGGCGGCTTCAACACCGCGCTGGAACTCACCAACACCGAGAAGTTCTGCACCGGCTGCCATGAGATGAAGGACAACGTCTACGCCGAGCTGAAGTCGACCATCCACTTCACCAACCGCTCCGGCGTGCGCGCGACCTGCCCGGACTGCCACGTGCCGCACAACTGGACCGACAAGATCGCGCGCAAGATGCAAGCCTCCAAGGAGGTCTGGGGCAAGATCTTCGGCACGATCGACACCCGCGAGAAGTTCCAGGATCATCGCCTCGAGCTCGCCGCGCATGAATGGGCGCGCTTCAAGGCCAACGATTCCCTGGAATGCCGCAACTGCCACAGCGCCGATTCCATGGATATCACCAAGCAGTCGCCGCGGGCCTCGGTGGCGCATCAGCGCTTCCTGTTCACCAAGGAAAAGACCTGCATCGACTGCCACAAGGGCATCGCTCACCATCTGCCCGACATGCGCGGCGTTCCCGGCTGGCAGTAGGGCTTGGCGGGGCCCGAGCAAGCGCCTCGTCCTTCGAGACGACCGCTTTCAGCGGTCTCCTCAGGATGAGGCTGAGCGGCATCTTTGCCTGTGAAAACTGCCGCCGCGCACTCCGTCCTCATCCTGAGGGCCCGCCAAAGGCGGGCGTCTCGAAGGATGGGCCGCGGAAACGGCCTTGGAATGCGATGGCCCTGCGCTTGAACCGGCGGGGCGAATGGTTAGTTTTGGGGGACGGCGAATCGCCTCGTTTCGCCCCTTCTCAAGACAGATATGGCCACTTTCACCCCGCATCAGGACGCCGCGCTCAAAGCCGTTGGCGACTGGCTCAAGGCAAAACCCGGCCGCAACGGCACGCCGCCGATCTTCCGGCTGTTCGGCTTTGCCGGCACCGGCAAGACCACGCTGGCGCGGCACATCGCCGAGGGCGTCGACGGCGAGGTGAAGTTCGCCGCCTTCACCGGCAAGGCGGCCCTCGTCATGCGCAACAAGGGCTGCGACGAGGCCTCCACCATCCACTCGCTGATCTACCGCGCCCGCGAATCCGGCGAGGAGCAGCCGAGTTTTGAGCTGTGGGACGACGCGCCGGCCTCCAAGGCCAAGCTGATCGTGATCGACGAATGCTCGATGGTCGACGCCGAGCTCGGCCGCGACCTGATGTCGTTCGACTGCCCGCTGCTGGTGCTTGGCGATCCCGCGCAGCTCCCGCCGATCCAGGGCGGCGGCTTCTTCACCAACACCGAGCCCGACGCGATGCTGACCGAGGTCCACCGCCAGGCCCAGGACGATCCGATCGTGCGGATGTCGATGGACGTCCGCGAGGGCCGCGAGCTCGACATCGGCCGTTACGGCGAGAGCGAGGTGGTGTCGCGGAAAGAACTCGACCCTGATCGCGTCATGGGCGCCGACCAGGTCCTGGTCGGCCGCAACAACACCCGCCGCGCCTACAACATGCGGGTGCGTCAGCGCCAGAACATCGAGGATGTCTTTCCGGTCGCCGGCGACAAGCTGGTCTGCCTGCGCAACAACCGCAAGAAGGGCCTGTTCAACGGCGGCCTGTGGCGCGTGAAGTCGCGCAACGCCTCGCGCTCGAAATCGCGCATCCTCTCGATGCGGCTGTCGCCCGACGAGGACTTTGGGCACAAGGTGACGAAGGTCTCGGTGCGCGCCGATTGCTTCGAGGGCGGCGTCGAGCAGATCGCCTGGGAGCAGCGCAAGCCCTATGACGAGTTCGACTACGGCTATGTGCTGACCGTGCACAAGTCGCAGGGCTCGCAATGGGACGACGTCGTGCTGTTCGACGAGAGCTTTGCGTTTCAGGACTCAAGGGCAAGGTGGCTCTACACGGGCATCACGCGGGCGGCGAAGCGGTTGAGCATCGTGGTTTAAGACGCCGCTGTCGTAGCCCGGATGGAGCGAAGCGTAATCCGGGGTCAGATCCGCGTGCGTGATTCCCGGATTTCGCTGCGCTCCATCCGGGCTACGATCCCTCCGCAACCCAATTCGTCACTTCCCCGCGACGAAATAAAAATCTTCCCGTCCGGGCGGCGAGCCGTAGGTGAACGGCTGCTGCTCGCGCTTGGTGGCAGACCAGACGTCGTCGCGGACGATGTCGAACAGCTTCCGGATCTCGATCTTCGGCACCTTGATCTCGCGGGCGAGCGCGGTGGCGAACGGGCTGTCGGCGCCGCCATCGCCGTCCATCGCGGTCTCGCCGTGCTTGGCGGCGTAGACCACCATGAACCCGGCGCCCGGCTCGATGTTGGAAAAGCCCTTGTCCACCAGCTTGAGCGACAGCGTCCGCTCCATGGTCGGCGCGAACGGATTGTCGCGGCACGCATCCAACATCACCAGCCGCACCTTTCGCGCCGCACCGACCGCGGCGATGACCTGCTCCAGCGCGACCGCCTGGGCCTCGGCATCCTTGTCGGCAGCGAGCTTGGCGTCGACGGGAACGAGATAATTCACGCCGCCGATCTCGAAGCCGTGACCGGCGTAATAGACCACAGCCCAGTCGGCCTTCTCCGCCTCGGCGGCGAAGGTCGCGAGCGCTTCGAAGAACTTGTCGCGGGTCAGATCGCTGACCGAGATCACGGTCTGGAAGCCGACATCGCGCAGCACGCCTGCGATCAGCTTCGCATCGCGCGGCGGATTGGGCAGGGCGTGGACGTTCTTGTAGGCGCCGTTGCCGACCACGAGCGCGACGCGGCGCCCGGTGGGCGCAGCCTGCTCCTGCGGCGTCAGCGCGGCGAGCCGCTGCTGCGCGACGGTGCGGGCGCGCGCGACGTCGTACTCGTCGAACCTCGTCAGCGAATAGGCCGCAGCGCGATAGTCGGCGCGGGCCTGGGCGAGATCCTTCTTGCGCTCGTAGATCTGGCCGCGGCCCGCATGGGCGCGGACGTTGTTCGGATTGATCTGGATGGATAGGTTGTAGTCCTTCAGCGCGGCGTCGAGATCGCCCTTCATCATGTAGACGTCGGCGCGATTGTTGATCGCGTAGACGTTCTTCGGTTGCTTCTCGATCAGGCCGTTGCAGTCGGCCAGGGCCAGGTCGTACTTGCCCATCATGCCGTAGGTGATGCAGCGGTGGCCGGCGATCTGCTGCGCGGTCGGATCGATCTTCGCGGCCTCGGCGAAATCGGCGATCGCGCCGTTGTAATCCCTCATCAGCGTGCGCACGCGGGCGCGATTGGTCCAGCCGAGCAGGAATTTGGGCGTGTACTTGATCGACAGGTTGAAATCGTCGAGCGCGCTTTGCAGCGCGCCGCGGCGAAGCTGGATGACGCCGCGATTGTTGTAGGGCACGCCGTAGGTCGGCCGCTTCTGGAGCGCGAGATTGTAGTCGGCCATCGCAAGGTCGTCCTTGCCGGAGCGCTCATAGGCGAGGCCGCGCAAATTGAGCGTCACGACGTTATCAGGATCGAGGTCGACCGCCATGGACAGGGTCTCGATGGCGTGGACGTAGTCACGCTTGTTGAGCAGGGTGTTGCCGCGCACCGAGAGCGCGATCCCTTTGTCCTTGCCGGTGAGGCGGTCGGCGTTGAGCAGGGTGTCGCAGGCCGTGGCGCGGGCCGCCAGCTCGGCCTGGCGGTCGCGGCAAATGGCGAGATCGTCGCCGGCTTGCGGCTCGGCCGCGGCGGCGAATGCGACGCCGGAGACCAGCGTGACGAGGGTCAGGGAAACCACGCGCAGCATGTTGTCAGGTCAGCTCCAGCCACCACTTTTTTAAGTCGATCGTCGATCGCGCGGGTTCATCTAGCGCGGAGTTCCGCATCCCGCCAAGCCGGCCCCGCATGCGGCATTTTTCACAGATTAGTGTCCGTCCCGGCGTAACAAACCCCGGCTGCGCCCGTATCTCAGGTGACGCGAAAATGCGGCCGGGCAGTCTGTTCGCCCGGCGCCAACCGACCTAGAGTGTCGCAAACTTCCGGAAAGAGGCCCGCCATGCGCCGTCCTGCCCTCCTGACCCTGCTTGCCGCGACCACCGCCCTGACGCTGGCCTTTGCCGTACCGTCCCGGGCCGCCGAGGACGCGGTGGTGATCCCCGCCCCGACCATGGACGCGCCGGCGGCGAGCGACATCCAGACTGCCGTGGTCGCCGGCGGCTGCTTCTGGGGTGTGCAGGGCGTCTTCCAGCACACCGCGGGCGTCGTCAACGCGGTCTCCGGTTATGCCGGCGGCACCAAGGCGACGGCCGACTACCAGACCGTCTCGGGCGGCCGGACCGGCCATGCGGAATCGGTCGAGATCAAGTACGACCCGAAGAAGATCTCCTATGGCAAGATTCTCCAGATCTACTTCTCGGTGGTGCACGATCCGACCCAGCTCAACCGCCAGGGCCCCGACATCGGCACGCAATATCGCTCGGCGATCTTCACCACCTCCGACGAGCAGAAGAAGGTGGCGGAGGCCTATATCGCCCAGCTCAACGGCGCCAAGGTGTTCGGCAAGCCGATCGTGACCAAGGTCGGCGCGCTGGAGGCGTTCTATCCGGCTGAGGCCTATCACCAGGATTACCTGACGCTGCATCCGAACCAGCCCTACATCGCCTATAACGACCTTCCCAAGGTCGAGAACCTGAAAAAGCTGTTCGCGGATAACTACATTGAGAAGCCGACGCTGGTGAACGCCAGCAAGGCCACCAACTGATCGGAAGATCGCAAAAGAAACGGGAGACCCATGCCCGACACCAAGACGAAAACCACCGACGACAAGGTCATCAAGAGCGAAGAGCAGTGGCGGCGCGAGCTGTCGCCGATGCAGTACGCGGTGCTGCGCGAGAAGGCGACCGAGCGTCCCTTCTCCGGCGAATATGAGCACGACCACCGTGCCGGCACTTACGTCTGCGCCGGCTGCGGCAACGTGCTGTTCGAGTCCGACGCCAAGTTCGATTCCGGCTGCGGCTGGCCGAGCTTCACCCAGCCCGCCGTCGAAAGCCATATCGACGAGGAGCACGATGCGAGCCACGGCATGATCCGCACCGAGGTGCTCTGCTCCAAGTGCAGCGGCCACCTCGGCCACGTTTTCCCGGATGGTCCTGGGCCGACCGGCCTGCGCTACTGCATCAATTCGGCGGCGCTGAAGCTCGAGCCGAAATAGCGCCAGCACAAAATGCCCAAATAAGGTTGCGGGCCGCCCGGTTCCCTCATGGAACCCGGCGGCCCGTTGTGCTTTTCTTTCTTTGGCGGTGCGGCCGATGCGCACAGTCCGGCGGCCGCCAGGGAGGATGTCATGACCCTCGGGACCATCCTGATCATTCTGGTGATCATCTATCTGCTGGGCGGCATGTCCGGCCGGATCGGCGGTTACGGCTATGGCATGGGCCATTCCGGCATGGGGATCGGCGGCGTCGTGCTCGTGGTGCTGATCGTCCTGCTGCTTCTTGGCAAATTGTAAACCATACAAGTCATTGAAATTACTAGATTTACAGCCTCTGCGGGGCTGCCATGCGTGGATTCATCATCTCCCATCGCAGGGGTCGCATTTCTGTCAAAACGGCCTATATTAGGGGGCGAAAATGACATGCGGCGGGCCCGCTCGATTGCGGCATCCGCCCTCCCAAACCCCACGCGCTTAAAGCCCCAGATAAGATCACGAGGTCTTTGACCATGCGTCCACTGCGTCCGTTCAACTTCAACACTTCTGCCGAGCTCTTCCCTGCCGCGATCCGCAAGAAGAAGCGTGCTGGCTTCACCTATCGCCGGTTCGGCACTGCGGCCGAAGCCGTGCAGTTCGCGATGGAGCAGTTGCCGACGGATTCGCTGAACGGCGCCTATCTCCAGGTCGAGGAAGCGCGTTTCGATCAGAACGGCATCCGCTCGCTCTATGAGAGCGAGGCCTTCCCGCTGCCGCGCCACCGCAAGCCGGAACCGGTCGCCGAGACCGACGCCGACGCGGCGTAAGTTTTCGCAAATCTCCGATGTGCGCGGAAAGCGCGATGGCCGAAAGGCTGTCGCGCTTTTTGCGTTTTAAGTTCTCCCTCTCCCGCTTGCGGGAGAGGTGCACCGAGATTGACGCTCGCTCTCAAATTCGCGGCTGCTTGTCGAGCCAGCGGCGGAGCAGGCGCACGTTGCGCATGTTGGCGCGGAACATGACGTCGAAGGCGTCGCCCGCGAACGGCACGATGCCGACCACGCCGTCGACCGCGACATTGCCGAGCATGCGCGCGGTGATGTACCAGGGCGCGCCGAGCGCGCGGGCCTCGCGCACCAGCCAGAGCGAGATCGCCGTGGTGATGATGTCGCCGACGACGGGGATCAGGCCGATCAGCCCGTCGATGCCGTAGCGGATATTGGTGCCGGGCAGGACGAAGGCGACGTCGAGCAGCTTTGCGATCGCCTCGATCCGCGCGATCCGCTGCTCGCGCGTCAGATTGCCGAACGGGTTGCCCGCGAACTGGCCGTCCTTGCCGAACTCGAAGCGAAACTCGCGAAAGCCCTGCTCCAGCGTCTCGGGGCGGATCTCGTGGCCGTCCTGGTCGATGATCGGCCCGCGCGCCTCGGTGCCCGAGAAGGTCGCGTGCGTGCGGCCCCCGGAACGGGGTTTGCGCGGAGCAATAATATCGTCGTCGGACATGGTCATGGTCTCTGGGGAACGCCCGGAAGTGGCAGAAGTTGCTGTGCCGCGCCCGAACGTCGCGCCGTCAGGTCGAGGCCGGCGCCGCGTCCGGCTCCTCGATGTATCTATGTACGAGCCAGGAGGAAATCACGGCCGGCACGAAGCCGACGAGGCCGTAGAGAATGAATTGCACCGCGCCGGAATCCGGCCCGCGCGAACTGTAGGTCAGCGAGGCCAGCACGAAGGCGAACAGACCGACCAGCAGCATGCGCAAGGCTGGACCGATCCGGCGGATGTGGATCAGGATGTCGTCGACCGCGCCGATCATCAGCGACGGCAGGAAGCCGAACAGATAGCTGTATTGCAGGGTCTTGAAGAACACGACGAACAGCTTGCCGACCTCGCCGAGGCTGGTCTGGGCCCAATAGCCGGACTGGTAGGTCGTCGTCAGCAGCAACAGGAACCCGCCGACGAAGGGGCCGACCAGCGCAAACACCAGATAGCGTTTCATCAGATACCCTCACACTCGCCCCGTTATAGCAGCGCCCCGGGAACCTTGAACAGCCGGGCACGGGCCCTCCCGGCGGGGAACAAGTGGCAATGCGACGAGTTCAGACAGGACCTCAAATTCTCCCTGTCGGATTGGAGCCGCCGATGTCCCGTAAATTTCTTCTGGCGACGATCACGCTGACAGCCCTGAGCGGCTTGTCGAGCCCGCCCGCTCTCGCGCAAGGCCACATGGGCACGCAGCAGGAGCAGAACGCCTGCTCGCGCGATGCGTCGCGCTTCTGCCGCAAGGACCTCGGCAATGACGGTGCGGTGCAGAGCTGCCTGCAGGCCAACCGGGCCAAGCTGTCGAAAGCGTGCAGCAAGGTGTTTCAGAGTCACGGCATGTGATGCGGCGTGACTCGCGCGCAACAATTGCGAATTCCTTCGCGATGACCATTGCAGCCGCTCGACAATGGCGCATACTTCGCTCGGGCGGCGCAGCACTTTTCGATTCGGACATCAGGAAATCGAGCGACCACATGCGGGATTGATATCCCGGCGTGAAGGCTGTGACATGCGGCAGATCAAGCCGCGTGCGGCGCCCCAAAATCAAGTGGCTCAAGCCCACGGAACTCGGGGACGCATTTTCCATGACACGCTACCGGACCATCGCAGCTCTCTTCGCCCTTTCCACCACCGCCATCGCAGTCCAGACATCGCCCGGCCTCGCCTTCTCGTCGGAAGCGCAGCAGATGTGCTCGGGCGATGCGATGCGGCTCTGCTCGAGTGAAATCCCTGATATCCACCGGATCACCGCCTGCATGGTGCGGAACAAGTCGCAGGTCAGCCCCGGCTGCCGCGCCGTGATGGACCGCGAGCACGCGGCCGCAGCAGCGGCGCGCAAGCGGGAAGCCGCGGCGCAGTAGCGATCATTCGCTCATTGAAGGTGTGATTCCGGGCTCGCGCTTCCGCCTTCGCTCTTCGAGCTTCGGCGGACAAGTCGCGCGCCCCGGAATGACGGAAGTGGTGGTCGCCTAGCTCAATCGCCCCACTGCGCGAACGCTTCGTTGAAGGCGCGCTCGCCGGGAGCGCCCTTCTCGATCGCGATGATGGCGCGGCGCTGGTTGGTGTAGACCATCGGCATGTCGAACCATGACCGCTCCTTCAGGAGCTGGATGTTGCGGGCGCGATCCGCATCGACATTGGAGAGGCCGACCAGGAACAGGGCCGTGATGCCGGTCGGGCCCTTCAGCGGATCCGTCACCTTCGAATCCGTGACCTTCACCGCATAGCCCGCCAGCGGCGTGCCGCGCGCCTGCTCGTTCGACTTCATCAGGATGCCCGGCACGTTGGTGATGCCGCCGCCGGCGAAATCCGCGGGAACGTTGAAGTTCAGTTCGACCGTGTGGCTCGCCGGCAGCGATGCGTCGGTGTTGCGCACGAACGACATCGTCATCTTGAACTTGCGGTCGGGAATCTCGATGTCGGCGCGCACGGCGACGTCGGCCTTCTGGTTGCCCGAGGCCTTGATCGGCTCGAGCCGCCACACCACCGAGCCGACATATTGCTTGCCCTTCGGATCGGACGGATCCTCGTCATAGAGCACGACCTTCTGCGCCACCGGCGCGACCGGCTGGTCGCTCGCCGAGGGCTGGCCGACGCGATCGGGAATCTTCGGCTTGGTCTGCGGCTGCGACGTATCCTTCGGCGCCTCCACCACCTGGGTCGGCGAGGACTTGAACAGGCCGCTCACGGTCTGCACCAGCGGCTTGCCCCAGAGGATGCCGGCGCCGACCAGGATCAGCACGATGCCGACGGCGATTGCGCTCTTGAACGGGAAGGCGGAGCCGCGCCGCTTGGGCTTCTTGCCGTCGCGCTCGAGGACGGGAATGTGCGGGCGCCCCGACGGCGGCCGCGGCGCATAGCGCTCGGCCTCCTCGATCGATTCGTCGTAGGAATAGGGCGCGTCCTGCTCGCCGACTCGGTTTTCCAGGCTCGGCTCCAGCCGGTCGAATTCCGGCGAGGGCGAGGGCACGTTGGCATAGGTGCGGCGCGCGGCGCGGTTGGCCTGCGCGGCGGCGCCGCCGAGATCGTTGGCGTCGGCCGTGATGTCGCGGAAGCCGCGGACGCCCGGCGCCGGCGGAGCGCCGGCATCCGGCGGACGGCGCGGACCGGCGCGATCGCGTCCGGCCGCCGGGGGAGCCGGGGGCTCCGGCATCGGCGGCGGGGGCGCGGCCGGACCCGGCTGGCGCGGCGCATCGAAACGCGGGGCGCGCGGCGAACGCTGGGCATCGCCGCCCTGGTCGTCGACATTGATGGACGGGCGGTCGGCGCGTGGCGGCATCGGCGCCGGACGGGTCCGCGGGGGACCTGCAGGCGGAGCCGCCGCTGGGCCACCCTCGGCGGCACGGGTGCTGGCCCTGCGGAACGCATCGCCGCTGCCACCGCGCCCACCGCCGCCACCACCACCACCAGGGCGGGAGGCTTCGCGGGCGCGCTGGGCGGCCTCCGATTCCACCTTGCGGACGGCCTCTTCCAGCGACAGCCGTTCGCGGGTGATCTCGGATTCGGAGAGCGGCGGCTGAACGCTGCGGAGCTGCGCGATCAGGGCCGTGCGCGCCCGCTCATAGAGCGCGCGACGGCTTTCGCCGGGAGCATTGGGGTCCAGGGCGGCAATAGCGCGGGCGATCAGCGGATAGTAATCAGCCATTTCTACTCAACTATACGCACGTCCTGGTAAGAGATCGTTAAGCCTCAAACGGATTTTGAACGAGGATAGTATCTTCGCGTTCGGGGCTGGTGGAAAGCAGCGCCACCGGGCACCCCACCAATTCCTCGATCCGGCGGACATATTTGATGGCCTGGGCCGGCAGCTGCGCCCATGACCGGGCGTTGGCGGTCGGCTCCTTCCAGCCCTCGATGGTCTCGTAGATCGGCTCGACCCGGGCCTGGGCACCCTCGCCGGCCGGGAAATGGTCGATCTCCTTGCCGTCCAGCTTGTAGCCGGTGCAGACCTCGATCGTGTCGAAGCCGTCGAGGATGTCGAGCTTGGTCAGCGCGAGGCCATTGATGCCGCAGGTGCGGACCGCCTGGCGGACCAGCACGGCGTCGAACCAGCCGCAGCGGCGCGGACGGCCGGTGTTGGTGCCGAACTCGCGGCCGCGCTCGCCGATCTTGCGGCCGATCTCGTTGTCCTGCTCGGTCGGGAACGGGCCCTGGCCGACGCGGGTCGTGTAGGCCTTGCACAGGCCGAGCACGTAGCCGACCGCACCCGGCCCGAGGCCGGCGCCGGTCGCGGCCTGCGCCGCCACCGTGTTGGACGAGGTGACGTAAGGATAGGTGCCGTGGTCGACGTCGAGCAGCGCTCCTTGCGCGCCCTCGAACAGCATGCGCTTGCCGGCGCGACGCTCGATGTCGAGCAGCCGCCACACCGTCTCGGCGTAAGGCAGCAGCTGCGGCGCCAGCGCGCTCAGCTCGTTCAGGATCTCCTTGCCGTCGAACTCCGGCAGATTGAGGCCGCGGCGGAGCGCATTGTGGTGCGCCAGCAGCCGGTCGATCTTGTGCGGTAGGGTGTTGAGATCGGCGAGGTCCATCAGGCGGATGGCGCGGCGGCCGACCTTGTCCTCATACGCCGGTCCAATGCCGCGGCGGGTGGTGCCGATCGCGGTCGCCGCGTTGGAGGACTCGCGCAGGGCGTCGAGCTCGCGGTGCAGCGGCAGGATCAGGGTGACATTCTCGGCAACGCGCAGATTCTCCGGCGAGACCGCGACGCCCTGCGAGCGCAGCTTGGTGACCTCGTCGAGGAAGGCGGCGGGATCGAACACGACACCGTTGCCGATCACCGACAGCTTCTGGTCGCGCAGCACGCCGGAGGGCAGCAGCGCCAGCTTGTAGGTCGCGCCGTTGATCACCAGCGTGTGGCCGGCGTTATGGCCGCCCTGGAAGCGGACGACGATGTCCGCCTGCTCCGACAACCAGTCGACGATCTTGCCCTTCCCTTCGTCGCCCCACTGGGCGCCGACGACGACAACGTTGGCCATTCGCGGGTAATCCCTATTCAATCTGTCTCTAGGAGACATGATCCTCGCGGAAAACCGGTGCCCACTTTTCCGGGATCATGCCTGCGCCCAGCCCAATCCGCGGCCCAGGGCCGCTCGCATGCAAGGCAGCCAACCGGATAAAGGAAGCAGCCCCTCTAGGCAAGCAAGATCGGGGCTTTTTCGAGGTCTGCAAGGCATCCCAAGCCTTTGATATCCCCTTAAAATTTGGAAACTTTCGGGGCTGCCGGGCAGTCCGGTTGACGCGCATCAAGCGTTCCGGCCCGCAATTGCGGCAAGGGATGACCGTCACCTCAGCAGCTTACCCTTCTCAGGCCCCAAGGCCTCCATTTTCGGACATGCCGTGACCAAGCCACCGAACAGCCAAACGGGCCAATTCTGGCTCCTCTCCGCTGACGCACTCTGCACCCGGCTCGGCTGCTCCCTGCAGGGCCTGCGCAGCACTGAGGCCACTGAGCGCCTCCGCCGTTTCGGGCCGAACAGCGATGCCCCGCCGCGGATCGAAGGGGCGGCACGCGCGATCCTGCGCCGGCTGCTGGAGCCGCTGTCGCTGATCCTGCTGGTGGCCGGCATCGTCTCGATGCTGACCGGCGACGACATCGGCGGCCTCATCATCGTGCTGATTCTCACGCTCTCGATCGGGCTCGACACCGTCCAGGAGGGCCACGCAGTCCGCGCCGCCGAGATCCTCCGCCGCTCGGTGGCGCTCAAGGCCGAGGTCCGGCGCGACGGCGCCTTCCGCGAGATCGAGGTCGACCACGTCGTTCCCGGCGACCTGCTGCGGGTCCGCGCCGGCGACATCATCCCCGCCGACGCGCTGGTCCTGGAGAGCACCGCCTTCACCTCGGGCGAGGCCGCGCTCACCGGCGAGCCCTATCCGGTGCCGAAGCACGCCGGCGCCGCCACCGATCCCGACGACACCTCGAATGCGCTGTTCCGCGGCGCCGTGGCGCAGACGGGCGAGGCCATCGCGCTGGTCGTCAGGACCGGCCGCGACACCGTGTTCGGCGCGGCGGCCTCGGCCCTGGCCGAGACGCAGGCGCCCTCCCCGTTCGAGCGGGACCTGCGCGAATTCGGCCTGGTGGTCGCGCGCGCAACGCTCGCGCTGGTGCTGGTCGTGCTCGCCGTCCGCGTCATCTTCGGCCGCGAGGTGCTGGATTCACTGCTGTTCGCGGTCGCGCTCGCGGTCGGGCTGACGCCGGAGCTGCTGCCGATGATCACCACGGTGACGCTGTCGCGCGGCGCGCTGCGCATGGCCGGGCGCAAAGTGATCGTGAAGCGTCTTGCCGCGATCCACGATCTCGGCGCCATGACGGTGCTGTGCACGGACAAGACGGGCACGCTGACCTCGGCCGAGATCACGCTGGCGAGGAGCATCGATGCCGCCGGCAAGGACGATGCCCGCGCCGCGCAGCTCGGTGCCATCGCGGCCTCGCTCGGCGGCGACCGCGGCGCGCTCGATGCTGCGCTCGTCGCCGGCCGGCCGGATGCCGCGCAAGGCTGGACCCTGGCCGGGCGGCAGGCGTTCGACTTTTCGCGCCGGCTCGGATCTGTGCTCGCGACCGGCCCCGAAGGCCCGCTGCTGATCGTGAAGGGCGCGCCGGAAGCCGTGCTCGAACTGTGCACGATGGACGAGAGCGCGCGCATTGCGGCGCTGGCAGGCGTGCACGGGCTCGCAAGCGAGGGCCTGCGCACCGTCGCCATCGCCTCGCGGGTCTGGAGCGGCGCGCTGCGCGAGGTCGAGACGGACGACGAGACCGGTCTCGTCTTCGAAGGTTTTTGCGCCTTCGCCGATCCGCCGAAGCCGACGGCCGCAGCGGCCATTGCGCGGCTCGCCGCAAGCGGCGTGGGGCTGAAGATCCTGTCGGGCGACGACCCCGTCGTGGTGAAGCGGCTCGCCGGCCTGGTCGGGCTGAATCCCGAGCGCGTACTGTCGGGCGCCGACATCGCCGCGCTCAGCGACGAGGCGCTCGCCGTGCAGGTGCGCTCCGTCGATGCGTTCGGACGGCTCGCGCCGGACCAGAAGTCGCGCATCGTGAAGGCGCTGCAGGCGGGCGGCGAGGTGGTCGGCTTCCTCGGCGACGGCATCAACGACGCGCCGGCCCTGAAGGTCGCCGACGTCGGATTGTCGGTCGACGGCGCGACCGGCGTCGCCCAGGCCGCCGCCGACATGATCCTGCTCGCCTCCGACCTCGAAGTCGTCGCCGACGGCGTCGAGGAAGGGCGGCGCACCTTCGCCAACATCCTCAAATATGTCCGCATGGGCGCGAGCTCGAACTTCGGCAACATGCTGTCGATGGCGGCGGCCTCGCTGGCGCTGCCGTTCCTGCCGATGCTGCCGACCCAGATCCTGCTCAACAATTTGCTCTACGATCTCTCCGAGCTCGGCATTCCCTTCGACCGCGTCTCCGCGCAGGCGACCGCGCAGCCGCAGGTCTGGAGCATGTCACGCCTGGTGCGTTTCGCCGCGATCATGGGACCGCTGTCGTCGGTGTTCGACGCCCTGACCTTCCTTGCGCTGCTGTTCCTGTTCAAGGCCTCGCCGGACGAATTCCGCACCGCCTGGTTCATCGAATCCATGGCGACGCAGATCCTGGTCATCTTCATCATCCGAACCAACGGACGGCCCTGGCGCAACTGGCCCGATCCCGCGCTCGCGGCATCCTCCCTGATCGCGCTGCTCGTCGCGATGGTGCTGCCGTTCACGCCGCTCGGAGCCTGGTTCGGCTTCGTCGCGCCGCCGCCGATCGTCATGGCCGGCATCGCGTTTCTCGTCGTCGTCTATCTCGCCTGCGCCGAACTGTTGAAACCGTTCGCGATCCGCAGCGGACGCAGGCGATGAAAGTTTGTGACCGCAATATTTCAGGCAGCTCCGGACCCGCACAAATTTCAGACGGCCGTGATTGACGCACGTCAACCACGCTCACCGCTGCACAACTCATAATATCGGCCGCGATCACCCCGGAGCCGTCGCGGCGGGCCATGCTTCCGCCCCGACGGCGCAGCGAGGCCACGAGAGATGTCACGCAGCTTTGATGCCATTGCCATCGGATCCGGGCTCGGCGGCCTGACGGCGGCGGCATTGCTCGCCCGCGCCGGCCACAAGGTTCTGGTGCTCGAGCGCAACCACAGTTTCGGCGGAGCGGCCACGGTCTATCGTCACGGCCCGCTTGCAATCGAGGCTTCGCTGCACGAGATCGACGGCCTGGATGCATCCGATCCCAAGCTGCCGATTCTGCGCGCGCTCGGCCTTGATCGCGATTTGCCGTTCGTCGATGTCGGTGTGCTGCACGAGGTGCGAAGCCCGCTGTTCGAGCAGCCCTTCGTGATGCCGCACGGTCTCGACGCCGCGGCCGCCGCCGCGACGGCGCAGTTTCCGGGGCAGGCGAAAGGCATTGCACAATATTTCGAGCGCATCGATGCCGTCCGGCAGGCGGTCGCGTTGATGAGCGAGCATCAGGACGACCGCGACTGGTGGCTCTGGAATGCGCCAACATTGCCGTGGCGGCTGTGGCCGCTGATCCGCGACCGGCACGCGACCTTGGGCGACGTGCTCGCGCGCCTGTTCGGCGACAGCGAGGCGATCAAGCTCGCGCTCGCCTCCAACCTCAGCTACTACACCGACGATCCCGACACGATGCCTTTCATCCCGTTCGCAATTCCGCAGGCCTCCTATCTCGTTGGCGGGGGCCACTATGTCCGCGGCGGATCGCAGGCGCTCAGCGACCGGCTGGTCGCGATCATCCGCGACGCCGGCGGCGCCGTGGAGGCGGGGCGCGAGGTCGAAGCTATCCTCGTCGACGGCAACAGCACCCGCGGCGTGCGCCATCGCGCGGCGGGGACCGACGATGTGCGCGAGGAGCTGGCACCGATCGTGCTCGGCAACGCGGCTCCCTCCGTGCTGGCATCGATGTTGCCGCAGGACAAGCGTGCTGCGTTCCTGTCACGCTACGAAGGTCGGCGACCGTCGATCTCGCTGTGGAGCGTCGCGATCGGCCTCAGCCGCCCGTCGCGCGAATTCGGCGTCAGGCACTATTCGACCAGCGTGCTGCCGGGCTGGCTGACGCACCTGTCCGGATTGCGCGAGGCCGGCGCGATGCCGGGCGAGGATTCGCCGGCACGTCTGCCTCCTTACGGCTTCGTCGCCTACGACCAGATCGATTCGGGCCTGAACGAGCAAGGGCCTTATCTCGGCGCACTCGTCGGGGTCGACCGGCTCGCGAACTGGACCGGTCTCTCCGCCGAGGCCAAGCGCTCGCGCAAGGAGCGCTGGATGGACCTCCTCATTGCCGATCTCGACCGGCAGTATCCGGGCATTGCCGGCGCGATCGTGCAGCGGGAGATGTCGACCTCGGAAACTTTTGCGCATTACCTCAACACGCCGGGCGGCGCCGTCTACGGCTTCGCACCACAGACACGCGGTTTCGCGCCTGCGCCGGCGACCGCGATCGATGGCCTCTATCTCGCATCGGCGTTTACGGGCAGCGGAGGCTTCACCGGCGCCATTCTCGGCGGTGGATGGGCCGCGCGCGCTGCCATGCGCCCGGACGCCAGATCCTCCTGAAGTTCCTCCGCTTCCCGCGGCGCATGGAGGCGATGCGCCTCGCCCCATTGATATCAGGCACATTTCCGTGTCTTTGAATGACGCCGGGCGATCAGCCGGCCCGGACAGTTCCGGGCCGGGGCCTCGGCGTATACGCGGGGCCATAACAATCACAATGTCCGCCACCGGCCAGACCACCAGCACCGAGACATCCGGTCACAACTGGATCGCCAACCAGCCTTATCTGCTGCTCAGCATCACTGCGCTGTGCTGGGCCGGCAACGCCATCGTCGGGCGGCTCGCCGCCGGCCATATTCCGCCGGTCACGCTGTCGTTCCTGCGCTGGTCGTTCGCCTTTCTGCTGGTGCTGCCGTTCGCCTGGAAACACCTGGTGCAGGACTGGCCCGCGATCCGCGGCAAGCTCGGCCTGATGGTGACGCTCTCGATCACCGGCATCGGCGCCTTCAACACGCTGCAATATTGGGCGCTGGAGCACACTCAGGCGCTCAACACGCTGCTGCTGCAGTCGGCCGCGCCGCTGCTGGTGGCGCTGTGGTCGCTGGTCATCCTCGGCATCCGCCTCACCGCGGCGCAGGCCTTCGGCGTGCTGCTGTCGATGTGCGGCGTGCTGACCATCCTGCTGCATGGCGACTTCACCACCCTGTCGAACATCGAGTTCAACAAGGGCGACCTCATCTTCATCGTCGCGCTGCTGATCTTCGCGCTCTATTCGGTGCTGAGCCTGAAGCGGCCCCCGATCCACGGCCTGTCGTTCCTCGCCTTCACCTTCGGCGCCGGCGCCGCCTGTCTCATTCCGCTCGAGATCTGGGAATTGTCGGCGCGCCCCGTCATGAAGCTCGACGCGCCGAACCTGCTCACCCTGTTTTATGTCGCCGTGTTTCCGTCCACGCTCGCCTATCTCTGCTTCAATCGCGGCGTGCGCCTGATCGGCGCCAACCGCGCCGCACCGTTCTTCCACGTCGTGCCGGTGTTCGGCTCGATCATGGCGATGGTCTTCCTCGGCGAACACCCGCAAGCCTTCCATTTCATCGGCTTCGCACTGGTGCTGTCGGGCGTGTTCGCGGCATCGCGGAAGCAGACGGCGTAGCCTCCACTTCGATCCAAGCACGCCGAGCCCCTACGTCGTCTTGAACTTGCTGTAGGCCTGCTCGGTCGCGATGATCACATGTTCGGCACAGGCGTTGCGGCGATGCGGGTCGGCCTGCCGCTCGTAGGACTCCGACGTCATCATGTCGAGGAAAGCCGCGACCGACGGGTAATAGACCAGCGCGACGAAATCCCATTCGTTGCCCGCGTGCGGACCGAGCGCGACCGCCTTGGCCTCGCCGGTCCAGAGCAGCGTGCCGCCGCGCGCCTTGATCATCGGCACGGTGATGGCGCTGTAACGGAGATAAGCGTCCCAGCCCGAGCCATCGCCGTCGCGCGAGCGATCGTGGAAGCGCATCAGGTTCAGCATCACCACGGGCGCCTGGCGATCGAGCCGCTCCAGGCCTTCGATGTTCAACATATTGACCGCCAATGGCACCTCCTCAGGTCATGCCTGCATTGTAGCATTGCGGAGGCGTGACTTGTGTCACGGCGGCAATCGGGCGCAAGGTCGTATCCGACGCCAATGACGATCGCTTCACCCGCGCCACCGGCCTCGAATCCGGCCAGTTGGCTCAACAACCAGCCATATCTGCTGCTCAGCCTGAGCTCGCTGTTCTGGGCCGGCAACATCGTGCTCGCGCGCCATGTCGGCGCGCATGTGCCGCCGTTGACGGTGACCACGATCCGCTGGTTCGGCGTGTTCCTGATCCTGCTGCCGTTCTCCTGGCCGCATCTGAAACGCGACTGGCCGGCCTTGCGCCGGAGCCTGCCGCTGATGCTGTTCCTGTCGCTGGTCGGCTTCGCCTTCAACAACGCGATCTCCTACTGGGCCCTGCAATACACCGAGGCGCTGAACGCGCTGCTGATCCAGTCGGCCGGGCCGCTGTTCGTGGCGCTGTGGTCGCTGGTGCTGTTCGGCGTGCGGCTGACGCGCGGACAGCTCGCCGGCATCGCGATCTCGCTGCTCGGCGTGCTCATCATCATCCTGCGCGGCGATCTCGCGGCGCTGGCGAGCATCTCGTTCAACAGAGGCGACCTCATGTTCGCCTCCTCGCTGATTGCGTTCGGGATCTACTCCGCCTTCATCCCGCGCCGGCCGAAGGTTCATCAGCTCTCCTTCCTGTCCTTCACCACCTGCTGCGGCGCGATGATGCTGCTGCCGACCGCGGTCTGGGAGGCCTGGAGCGGCAATGTCATGCAATTCGACACCGTGACGCTGCTGACGCTCGGCTACATCCTGATCTTCCCCTCGACGCTCGCCTATCTGTTCTTCAACCGCGGCGTCGCGCTGATCGGGCCGAACCGGGCCGCGCCGTTCTTCCATCTGGTGCCGGTGTTCGGTTCGGCGATGGCGATCCTGCTGCTCGGCGAGAAGCTCCAGCCGTTTCATCTGGTCGGCTACGCGCTGGTGCTCGCCGGCGTCGTGATCGCCTCGCGCCAGGGCTCGGCGGTGAAGTAATTCCGCGCCGCGGACGTTACGCGCTCTCGTGTCCCGGACGCGCTGCGGCACGCAGTGACGCTGCGCAGAGCCGGGACCCAGTCTGCCACAAGCGTGGGCCCCGGTTCAGCAGCGCATCACTAACGTGCTGCGCTGCGCCCGGGGCACGAGACCTCGAGTCAAACTCCCGTCTTCCGATTTTGATATGGACCGGCTAGGTTCCCCGCCAACGAAAAAGAGGGAACGACCACACATGCTTTCAAGGCTGCTTCGAAACCTGCGCACGATCGGCACCGC
This sequence comes from Bradyrhizobium sp., assembly GCF_035935975.1. Lineage (GTDB taxonomy): Bacteria > Pseudomonadota > Alphaproteobacteria > Rhizobiales > Xanthobacteraceae > Bradyrhizobium. The sequence goes on along the minus strand of NZ_DASYWN010000044.1, from coordinate 73,178 downwards.
CGCGCTGTGCCTCGCCGCCGCATCCACCGCGCAGGCCGACACCTGGCCGAGCCGCAACATCACGCTGGTGCTGCCATTCGCGGCCGGCAGCGGTACCGACACCACGACGCGGCTGATCTCGCAGCATTTGTCGCAGGCGCTCGGCGTCGGCATCGTGATCGAGAACAAGGCCGGCGCCAACGGCATGATCGCGGCGACCTATGTCGCGCGCGCCGCCCCCGACGGCTACACGCTGCTGGTGACGACAAACACCACGCATTCGGCCAATCCCTATCTGCTCAAGAGCCTCACTTACGATCCGGTCAAGGACTTCACCCCGATCGCGCGGACCGGAGATCTGCCCTTCATGCTGGTGATTCACCCGGACGTGCCCGCGAAATCCGTCGCGGAGCTCGTCGCCTACGGCAAGGCCAATCCGGGCAAGCTGAGCTACGCCTCGGGCTCGTCCTCGGCGATCGTGTCGGGTGCGACCTTTGCGCACAATGCCGGGCTCGACCTCTTGCACGTGCCCTACAAGAGCTCGCCGCCGGCGCTCAACGACGTCATGGGCGGCCGCGTCTCGATGATGTTCGTGGACATCCTGACCGGCCTGCCGCACGTCCAGGGCAACGCGCTGCGCGCGCTCGCCGTCACCACCAAGGACCGCACGCCGCTGGTGCCGAACCTGCCCTCGATGCAGGAGGCCGGCGTGCCGGATTTCGATATCTCCTCGTGGCAGGGCTATTTCGGCCCCGCCGGCATGCCGAAGGAGATCGTGACGCGGCTCAACGCCGAGATCCGCAAGATCGTCGAGAAGCCGGAGATCAAGGCCCAGCTCGCCACGCTCGGCATGGACGCGTTTTCGGGCACGCCGGAAGAACTCGGCAAATTCGTCAACGAGCAGCTCGTGCTGTGGGAGCGGCTGATCAAGGACGCGGGGATCGAGAAGCAGTAGGCGGTCTCGTGTCCCGGACGCGCTGCAGCGTGAAACGCTGCTGCGCAGAGCCGGGATCCAGAATGCCGCGGCATGGGCCCCGGTTCAGCAGCGCATCACTGCGTGCTGCGCTGCGCCCGGGGCACGGAACTCGTAGGGCGGGCAAAGCGGAAGCGTGCCCACCAACATCTCGACAAGCTCAAAAAGAAAAGGTGGGCACGACGCTTGCGCGTCTTTGCCCACCCAACGAATTCAGCGCTAGAATTTAGGCCGCGCGGACCTTGGCGAGGAAGCCGTCCACCGCGTTGCGCAGCGCGCCGGACTGGCTGTCCAGCTCGCGGGCGTTGGTCAGCACGTCGCCGGCCGCGGTGCCGGTCGCTTCCGCGGCCGAGGTGACGCTGCCGATATTGGCGTTGATCTCGCTCGAGCCGGCCGCGACCGACTGGATGTTGCGGGCGATCTCGCGCGTCGCCTCGCCCTGCTGCTCGATCGAGGCGGAAATGCCCGCGGTGATCTCGCTCATCTCGGCGATCGTCTGCGTGATGCCGCCGATCGCCGCGACCGCATCACTGGTCGAGGTCTGCATCGCCGCCACTTGCGCGGAGATTTCCTCGGTGGCCTTGGCGGTCTGGTTGGCCAGCGCCTTGACCTCGGAGGCGACGACGGCGAAGCCGCGGCCGGATTCACCGGCGCGCGCCGCCTCGATGGTGGCGTTGAGCGCGAGCAGATTGGTCTGCGCCGCGATCGAATGAATAAGCTTGACCACCTCGCCGATCTTCTCGGCGCCGGTCGAGAGCTCCTGCACCGTGGCGTTGGTGCGCTCGGCATCGCTGACGGCGCGGCTCGCAACTTCGGTCGAGCGCGTCACTTGGCGGGAGATTTCCGCAACCGAGCTCGACAGCTCTTCGGCGGCGGCGGCCACCGTGCCGACATTGCCGGAGGCCTTCGAGGAGGCCGCGCCGACGGTAGCCGCACGCGACGAGGCGTCGCTGGCGGTCGCGGTCATCGACTGCGCCGTCGACTGCATGCCGGCCGCGGCCGAGGAGACCGAGCGCACGATGCCGTTGACGCTGCGTTCGAAGTCGTTGGCGATGTCCTCCATCGCGCTGCGGCGTTCCGCCGCGGCGCGCTCCTTCGCAGCCGCCTCGGTCTTTTCGAGATCGCGGATGCGGATCGCGTTGTCCTTGAAGATCTGGACGGTCGAGGCCATCGCACCGACCTCGTCACCGCGGCCGACGCCGGGAATCTCACCCTCGAGCTTGCCGTCGGCGAGATCCTTCATGCGGGCGCCGAGCAGGGCCAGCGGACGGCTGATGCTGCGGCCGATCATCCAGGCGACGCTGCCTGCGACGATGACGATGCCAAGCATGGCAAGGCCGAGCAGCCAGTAGACCGGGCCCATCTTGGCGTCGATGTCGGAGAGATAGGCGCCGGTGCCGAGATACATGTCGAAACCGGGAACCGCGACGGCATAGCCGATCTTGCTGATCGGCCTGTCCTGGCCGGGCTTCACATAATCATAATAGAGCAGGATCGAGCCGTTGGCCTTGACGCCCTCCATCAGCTCGACGGACAGCTTGCGGCCGTTGGTCACGACGTCCATGCGGTTGCTGCCGATCTGCTTCGGATCGGGTGCGAGCTGGGTGATGCCGTCATAGGACGTGCCGAACAGATAGCCCGAGCCGTTGTCGTAGGTCATCGCATTGCCGTAGCGGCGAAGATCGGCCATCGCGGCGTCCTTCGTCAGCTCGCCGGCATCGACGCGCTTCTTCAGCGCGGCGGCGTAGTTGCGGCCGAGGTCGACGATCGACTTGGTCTGGTCGATGCGTGCATTCACCATCTCCCGCTTCATCAGGTAGCCGGCGAGAACGCCGGAAATGCACAGGCCGAACAGGGTGACGCCGACAAGGATGCCCAGCTTGGGCGCGATCTTCAGATTGCTCAACTTCACGGGATGGCTCCGGCAAAAATGGAATACGGGCACGCGAGTGAATCGATCGAAATTGAATCAACTTTTAGTGTGTGACACCTTAGCAAGTTACTTACGTGCCTCCGTAGAAGCCCGGACGATGGCGCCAAATCCGGCAATTTATCTTGGAGCCGACAACCGGGAATTGTACGCGCGCCCGTCGATTTCGCGTAAAAGACGCAAAGGCCCGCCAAGAAGGCCGGGCCCGCAACAAGAACCGACAAACCAAATCGGGAGCAGGAAATGCCGAAATACAGGGTGGTGACGCCGAAGGGCGCGAGCTTCACGGTCGCGGGCAGCGATTATTCCTACGAGCGCGAGGCGCTCGATCCGATCGATGCCGAGATCGTCGAAGCGCCGGCCAACGAGGCGGAGTTCATCGCCGCCGCCAAGAATGCCGACGCCATCTACGCCAAGGGCATCCCGATCACCAAGACCATCATCGACGCGCTGGAGAGCTGCAAGGTCATCACGCTCGGCTCGGTCGGTGTCGACAGCGTCGACGTGAAGGCCGCAACGGCCCGTGGAATCCCGGTGACCAACATCCCTGACACCTTCATCGAGGAGGTCGCCGACCACGCCATGATGCTGCTGCTCGCCGGCTTCCGCCGCCTGGTCGAGCAGGACCGCATGGTGCGCGACGGCCGCTGGGCCGAAGGCCGGCCGGCGCTGCTCAAGATACCGCGGCTGATGGGCCAGACGCTCGGCTTCATCTCGTTCGGCCGCGTCGCGCGTGCGGTTGCCAAGCGCGCCGCGCCGTTCGGCCTGCGCATGATGGCCTACGATCCCTTCATCCAGGAAACGCTGATGTGGGACCACGGCGTCATCCCGGCGACACTGAACGAGGTGCTGTCGCAGTCCGACTTCGTCTCGATGCACGCCCCTGCCCGGCCCGAGGTGCATCACATGCTGACCGAGAAGCACTTTCGGCAGATGAAGAAGGGCTCGGTCTTCATCAACACCGGCCGCGGCGCGACGGTGGACGAGGAGAGCCTGATCAAGGCGCTGCAAGAGGGCTGGATCGCGCATGCCGCCCTCGACGTGCTGGAGAAGGAACCGCCCTCCCACAACAATCCCATCCTCAGCATGGAGAACGTGACCCTGACCGCCCATGTCGCCTCGGCCTCGGCACGGTTCGACGAAGCGCGCAAGCGCCGCGTGGGCTACGAATTGTCACTGGTGCTTCAGGGCATGTGGCCGGTAAGCTGCGTCAATCCGTCGGTGCTGCAGGACACCGCGCTCCGCCGCTGGCAGCCCGTCGGCATGGACCGCGGCCCGAACAGCTAAGGCGGCCGGCGCAAAGCGCGCCGAAAGAGCGGCAAGTGACTGAAACGGCCCTTCACCGGCGATCAACGCCGGGAAGGGAGACATCATAGGGAGGAACTGATGAGGAACGACATCACACGTCGTGATGCCTTGGCGCTGGGCCTGTCCGCCGCAACGTTCGCGGCCACCGGTGCTGCGGCGCAAACAACGACATCCAACATCAAGGCCGCCGATGTGCCGGCGCCCAAGCGCGAGATCGAGAAGGGCGCGTCCCTGCGCATGCTGCGCCCGGTGCGCTTCGTCCAGGCCGACGAGGACGTGTTCCGCGCCAATGCGGCGAAATTCACCAAGGAGACCGGGGTCGAGATCAAGGTCGACTTCGTCGGCTGGGAAGACATCAACCAGCAGACCGCGGTGACCGCCAATTCCGGCGCCGGCCCCGACATCATCATCGGCTTCTCTGATGCACCGCACATCTACATCGACAAGCTGATCGAGCTGACCGACGTCGCCGACTATGTCGGCAAGCGCTATGGCGGCTGGCTGCCGCTGGCGCAACGCTACGGCAAGAAGAACAAGCGCGACGCCTGGATCGGACTGCCGTTCGGCGCCACCGCGGGCCCCCTGATCTACCGCAAATCGATCCTGCAATCGGTCGGCTTCGACAAGGTGCCGGAAGATCATGCCGGCATCCTCGACCTCTGCCAGAAGCTTCAGAAGGCCGGCAAGCCGGCCGGCTTCGCGCTCGGTAACGCCAAGGGCGACGGCAACGGCTTTGCCAGCTGGGCGCTGTGGTCGCACAACGCGGCGCTGCTCGACGAAGAGGGCAACGTCACCATCAACAGCAAGGAGACGATCGCCGCGCTGAACTGGGTGAAGCAGCTCTACCCGACCTTCATCGCCGGCACGACGTCGTGGAACGACGTCAGCAACAACCGCGCCTACTCCTCGCAGGAGATCGCGCTGACCGCCAACGGCGTCTCGCTGTACTTCTCGCTGAAGAACGATCCCGCCACCAAGGCGATCGCCGAGGACAGCGAGCATCAGCTGCTGCCCAAGGGCGTCGCCAAGGTCTCGCCGATGGCGGGCCTGACGCTGAACGCCATGGTGTTCAAGCACAGCCAGTATCCCAACGCCGCAAAGGCCTTCCTGCAATACATGCTGGAGAAGGACCAGTACGAGCCGTGGCTCAACGCCAACTCCGGCTATTGGTCGCAGCCGCTGGCCGCCTATGCCGAGGCGGCCGTGTGGTCGCAGGATCCGAAGGTGAAGCTGTTCAAGGACACCATGAACAGCACCTATTACGACGGCTATGCGGGGCCGATCTCGACGGCGACCGGCGCCGTCAGCGCCGACTACGTGCTGATCCAGATGTTCGCATCCGTTGCCACCGGCGCCGCCACGCCGGAAGCCGCGGCCGCGGAAGCCGAGCAGCGCTGCAAGCGATACTTCCGGCGGCAGAAGTAGCGGCGGAAAGAACGGCCGTCATTGCGAGCGAAGCGAAACAATCCAGTCTACCTCCGCGGCAACAGCCTGGATTGCTTCGTCGCTTCGCTCCTCGCAATGACGGAGTGGTGACTCTCATAGACAGGACAACGCCCTGATGTCCGTGACCACCCTCTCCTCTCCTCTGATGGCCAACCGGCAGCCGAACTGGCTGGTGCGGCTGTTCGACTACAAGCCGTTCCTGATCGCGATGTGCCTTGCGCCCGCGCTCGGGCTGCTCGCGGTGTTCCTGACCTATCCGCTCGGCCTCGGCGTCTGGCTCGCCTTCACCGACACCACGATCGGCCGCAAGGGCGACTATGTCGGCCTCGAGAACTTCCAGTACCTGCTCACGGATTCGCTGTGGTGGAACGCGGTGTTCTACAGCGTGGTCTACACCGGCATCGCGACGTTCGGGAAATTCGCGCTCGGCTTCTGGCTGGCGCTGCTGCTCAACAACCATTTTCCGTTCAAGAGCCTGCTGCGGGCGATCATCCTGCTGCCCTGGATCGTGCCGACGGTGCTGTCGGCGCTGGCGTTCTGGTGGATCTACGATCCGCAGTTCTCGATCATCTCCTATCTCCTGGTCGACGTGCTGCACTGGCGCACGAGCAATGTCGACTTCCTCGGCTCGCCCTGGCCGGCGCGGTTCTCGCTGATCGCCGCCAACATCTGGCGCGGCATTCCCTTCGTCGCGATCTCGCTGCTGGCGGGCCTGCAGACCATCTCGCCCTCGCTCTACGAAGCCGCCATGCTCGACGGCGCCAGCGCCTGGCAGCGCTTTCGCTACATCACCTTCCCGATGATGATGCCGATCCTCGCCATCGTCATGACGTTCTCGATCATCTTCACCTTCACCGACTTCCAGCTCGTCTACGCCATCACCCGCGGCGGCCCCGGCAACTCGACGCATCTGCTGGCGACGCTCGCCTTCCAGCGCGGCATCGCCGGCGGCGAGCTCGGCGAAGGTGCGGCGATCGCGGTGTCGATGATCCCGTTCCTGGTGTTCGCGACGCTGTTTTCCTATTTCGGCCTGGCGCGCCGCAAATGGCAGCAGGGAGAAAGCAATGACTGATACCGTCGCGCAATCCGCCGTCGCGGACGCAAAAGCCGCACCCGACACCATGGCCTGGGATTCCGGGCTGCGGCGGCTGATGATGATCTACCTGCCGCTCGGCTGCTTCGTGCTGATCCTCCTGTTCCCGTTCTACTGGATGGCGATCACCTCGTTCAAGCCGAACGCGGAGCTGATGAACTACAAGGAGCACAATCCGTTCTGGATCTCCTCGCCGACGCTGGCGCACATCAAGCACCTGCTGTTCAACACCGCCTATCCGCGCTGGCTGTGGACCACGATGCTGGTCGCGATCGGCTCGACCACGCTGTCGCTGATCGCGAGCACGCTTGCGGCCTACGCGATCGAGCGCCTGCGCTTCCGCGGCAGCCCTTATGTGGGCCTCGGCATCTACCTCGCCTATCTCGTGCCACCGTCGATCCTGTTCATCCCGCTCGCGACCGTGGTGGTGCAGTTCGGCCTGTTCGATTCGCCGATGGCGCTGATCCTGGTCTACCCGACCTTCCTGGTGCCGTTCTGCACCTGGCTCCTGATCGGCTATTTCAAGTCGATCCCCTACGAGCTCGAGGAATGCGCGCTGGTGGACGGCGCGACGCGGCTGCAGATCCTGCGCCGGATCACGCTGCCGCTGGCGGTGCCCGGCCTGATCTCGGCCGGCATCTTCTCCTTCACGCTGTCCTGGAACGAGTTCATCTACGCGCTCGCCTTCATCCAGAGCGGCGCCAACAAGACCGTGCCGGTCGCGATCCTGACCGAGCTCGTCACCGGCGACGTCTACCAATGGGGCGCGCTGATGGCGGGATCGCTGCTCGGCTCGCTGCCGGTTGCGATCTTCTACTCGCTGTTCGTAGACTATTACGTGTCCTCGCTGACCGGCGCAGTGAAGGAGTAGCGGCGTCCGCGCGATCACGGCTTATCGTGCTATCGTGATAGATCGCTTGCCTTCTTTGGTGCTACCAGCCCCGCCTGCGGCTGGTTCGATGATTGGCGCCGCCAATAAGCACCAAAGAAAGCGAGCATTGCATGGGATCGCAAAAACTCCCCTCATTGTCCCGACGGGGCTTTTGCCTGTGCTGCGTCGGCGGCGCCTTTGCAGCCACAACGGGTTGGCTGACGCCGCGACAGGCCTTCGCAGAAGCGCGCGGCCTCGTCAGCCTGATCAAGGACAGTGCGGCGGCATCAGCCATCACAACCTACAAGCTGCGCAACAATATCAGCGTGCTGGAAGGATCCGGCGGCAACATTGCCGTGCTCACGGGACCTGACGGCAAGCTTCTGGTCGATGCCGGCATCGGCGTCTCGCGCCCGCAGCTCAGCAAGGCGCTGGCCGAGCTCGGCAAGGAGCCGGTCGCGCATCTGATCAATACGCATTGGCACTTCGACCATGCCGACGGCAATGAATGGCTGCACGCGGCCGGCGCAAAAATCCTCGCCCACGAAAACACCCGCAAGCACCTGTCCGTCGTTCAGCGGGTCGAGGACTGGGACTACAATTTCCTCGCTCTGCCCGCCAGCGCCGTCCCGGCAGAGGTTTTTGCCAAGGACCATCATCTCAAGGTCAACGGCGCATCGATCGCGCTGAAATATTACGGGCCGGCACATACCGACAGCGACATTTCGGTGATGTTCACCGAAGCCAACGTCCTGCATGTCGGCGACACCTTCTGGAACGGCATCTATCCGTTCATCGACTATTCGACCGGCGGCAGCATCAACGGCATGATCGCGGCGTCCGACGCCAATCTGGCGGTAGCTAAGGATGACACCATCATCATCCCCGGTCACGGCAAGCCGGTCAGCAACAAGGCCGAGCTGCAGGAATTCCGCGACATGCTGGTCGCGATCAGGGACAATGTCGGCAATCTCAAGAAGCAGGGAAAGTCGCGCGACGAGGCCGTCGCCGCCAAGCCTACCGCTGCGTTCGACGCGAAATTCGGCCAGTTCGTCATCGACCCCGGCTTCTTCACCAGGCTGGTCTATGAAGGCGTGTGAAGCCAGCCGCAGCGCTTGCGATGCGCTGCTGCTCACCCGCGCGGTAAGGGAGTAACCGGGCCCTGCGGCCTTTCGCCCGGTTTCACAAAACTGCAATATGCCGTCCGCATAAGGCGTCGTCCGCTAACAGGAGACGCACATGCGCGCGACTTTTCTCAGCACCGTCGCAACGATCATTCTCACCGCGAGCACCGCGCTCGCGCAGGGCGAAGGCGAATTCCCCGCCAAGCTCGCCGGCCACGTGGTGATGCCGGCCGCCACCTTCATCGACGCGCCGGCCGATGCGCCCGCCGATCTCAAGACCTCGGGGAAATACACCACCGGCAAGCGCGTCGACGCGCTCGGCACCGTGATGGGCAAGTCCTATGAGCGCGCGACCGGCGTGTCGCTGCCGTTCAAGGGCCAGCCGCTGCAGGGCCATTCCGGCATCAAGCACATGGCCGACGGCAGCTATTGGGTGATCACCGACAACGGCATGGGCGCGCGCGCCAACTCGCCGGACTCGATGCTGTACCTGAACCGCTACAAGATGGATTGGGCGAGCGGCAAGATCGAGCGCCAGGAAACCATCTTCCTGCACGATCCCGACAAGAAGGTGCCGTTCCGCATCGTCCATGAGGACACGCAGAAGCGTTACCTGACCGGCTCCGATTTCGACACCGAGGGTTTCCAGATCATCGGCGACACCTTCTGGATCGGCGACGAGTTCGGCCCCTACATCCTGAAGGCCGACAAGACCGGCAAGATCCTCGGCGTGTTCGAGACTGTTGCCGACGGCAAGCCGGTCCGCTCGCCCGACCATTGGGCGGTGGCGACGCCGGGCGCGCCGGGCGCGACCTACACCAACGTCAATTTGCGCCGCTCCAAGGGCTTTGAGGGCTTCGCGTCCTCGAAGGACGGCAAGTTCCTCTACGGCCTGCTCGAAGGACCGCTGTGGGATGCCGACAAGAAGGACTGGGAGAAGGTCGACGGCAAGGAAGCCTCCCGCATCCTCGAATTCGACGTCGCCGCGGAGAAGTTCACCGGCCGCTACTGGCAGTATGTGTTCGAGCAGAACGGCAATGCCATCGGCGACTTCAACATGATCGACCCGAGCGCCGGCCTCATCATCGAGCGCGACAATGGCGAAGGCACCGCCGACAAGGCCTGCCCGCAAGGCACCCGCGGCGAGAACTGCTTCCCGGATCTCGCCAAGTTCAAGCGCATCTACAAGATCGAGCTGACCGACGCCAATGTCGGCAAGCCGGTGCGCAAGATCGGCTATATCGACCTGATGAAGATCCAGGATCCGGACAAGAAGGCGCGCAAGCCGCTGAACGACGGCGTCTACACCTTCCCGTTCTTCACCATCGAGAACGTCGATCGCGTCGACGACACCCACATCATCGTCGGCAACGACAACAACCTGCCGTTCTCGTCCAGCCGCGATCCCAACAAGGCCGACGACGACGAGTTCATGCTGCTCGAAGTCGCCGACTTCCTGAAGGCGAAGTAAGACCGACGCTCTCTCAACACGGTCATCGCCCGGCTTAAGCGCGAAGCGCGTCTTCGCAGAAAAGGCCGGGCGATCCAGAACGCCGCGGCGGTCGTGCGATACGGATAAGCCGCGGAGTACTGGATGCCCCGCTTTCGCGGGGCATGACAGAGAGAGTGATGCGCGGAGAGGTGAAGAGCTACCTCACCGTAAACTCCACCGGAATCGAAAAACTCATCGCGCCGTTCTTGATCTCGTCCGGGATCGGCGGAAACGGCGAGGCCTGGCGGACCATCGACATGGCCTGGGCGTCGAAGGCGGCCACACCGGACGAGCCGCCGAGACGGCTCGACGTCACCTGCCCGCTGCGGCTGACGGTGAAGCTGAGCCTTGCGACGCCACGCTGACCGTTGCCACCGGATGGATATGAGTGGAAGCGCATCAGATGTGCGCGAACCCGCTGATTGTAGGACGCGATCGCTGACGCCACGGCGCCGGCGCTGACAGCGGAGGTCATCGGGGCCTCGCGCTCGGCGCGCGGCGGCGCGCTGGTCCGCGGCGCTGGCGTTGCATCCGACGGCTTCTTCGCTTCCCGCCGAACCACCTTGGGCTTCTCCGGCGCAGGCTTTTCGACCGGCACGATCTTAGCCGGCTCGGGCCTGGCAGGCGTCGGCTCGAGCTTCTGCTCCCGCGGCGCGACCACATCAGGCTTCTCCTGCGGCGGGGTCGGCGCGATGGTTTCCTCGACCGCCTGCTGCTGCACCGGCTCCGGCGGCGAGGCATCGGCCTCCTGCATCAGCGGTCCCGGCGCGACGTTGTCCATCGTCGGCTGCGGCGCGGAGGTCACCGGCGACATGTCGACCATGATCGCCGGCAGGCTCACGCCCTGCTCCGGTTGCGAGCGGAGCCAGCTCATCGCCAGCACCGCAGCGCCAATATGCAGCGCCACCATCACCGCGCCCGATACGCCCCAGCGCGCGGTCTCGCGTTCGCCAAGCGGCTCGTGCAGGGCAAAGGCGTTCGCGGCCATCAACTGCGTCCGTCGAGGCCGACCAGGGCGACCTTGAGGTAGCCGGCATTGCGCAAGGTGTTCATCACCTCCATCAGGTCGCCGTAGCTCACCGCCTTGTCGGCGCGCAGATAGATGCGCTCATCCTTGCGGCCATTGGTGGCCGCTGCGAGCGCGGCGGCGAGGCCATCGCGCGCCATCGTGTCCTCGCCGACGGCCACGGTGAGATCGGGCTTCACCGTCACAAAGGTCGGCTTGTCCGGGCGCGGCGCCGGCTCGGCGGCGGTGGCGGGCAGCTCGACGCCGATGTCGACGGTGGCGAGCGGAGCTGCCACCATGAAGATGATCAGCAGCACCAGCATCACGTCGATGAACGGCGTGACGTTGATCTCATGGGTGACGTCGAGATCATCCGGGCCGCCGCGCGACCCGAGCTTCGATCCCCCGCGTGCACCGAGCTTGGCGCCCATGCCCTACTCCGCCGCCCGTGCCAGGCGGAAGTCCCTGTTGTCGCGCTGGCGGCTGACCAGCAGCATGAGCTGCGCCGAGGCGTCGCCAAGCAGCGCGCGGTAATTGGCGATGCCGCGGACGAGATGGTTGTAGATCACCACCGCCGGAATCGCCGCGACGAGGCCGAGCGCGGTCGCGAGCAGCGCCTCCGCGATGCCGGGCGCGACGACGGCAAGGCTGGTGGTGTGGCTCTCGGAGATGCCGATGAAGGAATTCATGATGCCCCAGACGGTGCCGAACAGGCCGACGAACGGCGCGGTGGCGCCGATCGTCGCGAGCACGCCGGTGCCGCGCGCGATCTGCCGGGACATCGCCGCCTCGACCCGTTCGAGCCGCAGCGCGATGCGCTCCTGAAGACCGTCATCGACGACGCCGCCGGAGAGCTCCGCCTCTTTCGCGCAGGACTGGATGAGCTGGGCGACCGCATCATGCGCCTCGCCGATCCGCTCGGCCGCCTCCGCCAGCTTCATCCTGCCCTCGAGCGCGCGCGTCCGCGCGACGGCGAGCGCACTCTTGCGGCGCAGCTCGATGGTTTTGGCGAGCCACACGGTCCACGTCACCAGCGAGGCGATTGCGAGCCCGACCATCACCGTCTTCACGATGATGTCGGCACCGAGAAACATGCCCCAGGGCGACAGATTGCGCGGCAACAGCGCCTCGTCGATCGCGAAGGCCGGCGCCGGCGCGAGCGCCAGCGCGATGGTTAGGATCACGTGCCGAAGCCTGGAATTGCCCTGCATCCTGATCTCCCGACAGACAGAAGGAGGTTATGCCGCCGCTTTCGCCGCGAGCCGGTCCGCAAGCTGCCGGAACCGTGCGAGCTGGTCCGTCCGCAGCGCCCGGGTCTCGTCGCGCCCGACGAAGACCTTGAACATGATGCCGCCGTCGGAATTGACGAAGGCGATGAAGGCCGAGCTCTTGCCCATGAAGGGACGCTCGACGAAGGCCACGCCGGCGCAGCGTTCATGGCGGAGATGGCCGTGCAGGCCCTTGGGCTGCATCAGGTTGAAATAGCCGCGGCCGATCTCGCCCGCGGGAATGCTGCCGGTGAACTCGAAGATCGCGTCATCGGTGTGAACGATCAGCGTGACCTCGCCCCATTGTGCGATGTCCTGCATGGCGACGGCGAAGTGCTCGCCGCCTCCCATGCGCACCATCGACGGCGGCAGCGCCTCGATCACCGCGCGCGGGGTGACGCTGCGCTCGCGCGCAACGTCCTCGATCACCGCGCCGGGATTGTCGGCCATATACGCCTTGAGATCGGCAAGATCGGTGCTCAGCATGTCCGGCTCCTCTTCAAGCTGGCCGTAAACTCAAGCGGCCGCGTTGGTCTTGCGCTCGGTCATGATGACCTCGAACCCCTCGAACTTGGGGTGGCCGAGATAGAGGCTCTCGCCGGTCTTGTTGTCGGCGCGCGCATGGGCGCGGCGGAATTCGTCCGAGCGCGTCCAGGCTTCGAAGGCCGCCTTGTCGACCCAGACCGTGTGCGACGAGTACAGCGTGTGATCGTCGGCGACCGGCCCCTTGAGCAGGTGGAATTCAACGAAGCCGGCCATGCTGCCGAGATAGGATTCGCGGGTGCGCCAGACGGTCTCGAACGCGGCTTCCGAGCCGAGCTTCACCTGGAAGCGATTCATAGCGATGAACATAAAGTCTCTCCTTGTTATCAAGACGAAAACGCGCCGAAGCCGCGCTGGAGCATCAGCGCGGCCCGGCGGAATTGCTGGTGTTGCGACGCCCTCGGCTACGCACCTCCAAAGTGAATCTTCAAGCCGGCCTTGTAGACCCGGCCCGGTCCCGGGCTGGTCCACAGCACGTCGTTCTGCGTGGTGCCGTCGGTCGAGCTGCCAGGAACGGCGTAAGGCCGGTAGTACTGGTTCAAGAGGTTGTCGATCGAGGCCGAGAACACGATGTCCTTGGTCGCGTTCCAGGTCAGGTACATGTTGATCAGGTCGTAGCCGGTCGACGGCACATAGCCGGCGGGCACGTCGTTGTTGGGACCGTACGAAGCCCACTGCGCCGACAGGATCAGGGTGCGATCGAGCAGGCGAACGCCGCCGGTCGTGACCACCTTGGTCGGGGTGATGGTCGCAAGGCCGATATTGGTCTGGGTGTTCTTGCCCTTGATGTAGTGACCGGCGAGACCGACGAACCAGTTGCCGGCGTCGTACATCGTCTCCGCCTCAAAACCCTCGATGCGGGCATTGGCGATGTTCTGGTACTGGTAGAACTGGCTGAACGAGCCGAACCCGGTCGGGACCGGCATCGACGCCACGAGGTCGATGTAGTCGGAGACGTCGTTGCGGAACAGGTTGATCTTGCCGCGGAAGGAGTCGGACGCGGTGAAGATGTTGTCGTATTTCAGGTTGAAGCCGACTTCCTTGTTCTTGCCGACCTCGGGACGAAGGTTCGGATTGGGCAGGAAGCAGAACAGGCCGCTGGTACCGTCCGGGCAGACGAAGAAAGCCGGCCCGCCACCGGTCGCATGCGCACCGGAGATCACGGTCTCGGTGATCGAGGGCGCACGATAGCCTTCGGCGTAGCTGACATAGGGCTGGAAGCCCGCCACCGGCGTCACGCCGAGGGTGATCTTCGGCGAGAAGCGGTCGCCGCCCGTATAGGTCTTGCCGGATTCCAGGTGATAGCGATCGTAGCGGATCGCGCTGATGGCCTCGAACCACGTGCCGTAGTTCTGCTTCAGCTGCATGAAGCCGCCCGAGACCGTGCGGATGCCGCTCGGCGTCGTGATGTTGGAATTGCCGCGGCTGTCGGTCGTGATCACGTCGTCCTGGAACGCATCGACGCCGTAGGTCACGGCGTTGCGCCAGTCACCGACATTGAAGCGCGTGGTGTTGTTGGCGTCGAAGCCGACCGTGTTGAGCACATAGCCGCGCTTGTCGCCGACGCAGCCCGAGATGTTGTTGCCGACATTGCCGGCGCCGCAATAGGCCGCGCCCGAGGTCGAATAGTGGTAGGTCTTGGTCTGGTCCTGGTCGGTGCGGTTGCCGTAGACCGACACATGCGTGTCGAACAGATTGTCGCTCGGCAGCGAATAGTTCCAGGTCACCGTGCCGGTGTAGTTCTTCACATCGGAAGCGTAGACCGACGAGCCCTGATAGAGCGCGCGCTGGGCTGCCGTCGCCACCGGGCCGGTGTTCATCTGGCCGATGGTGTATTGATAATCCTGGAAGGTGCCGCCGAACTTGACCTCGTGACCGAGCGCCGGGCGCACCGTCAGCTTCAACAGGCCGGCTTCGACCTGGTTGTTGGTGTTGCCGATCTCGGTGCCGTTGCCGTCCTTGTAATTGCCTTGGGTGCGGTAGACCGCGCCGCCGAAGATATCGACGTCGGGCGTGGCACGGACGCCGCCGAACACCGAGCCGAGGCCGCGGCTGTTGTTGGTCCCGTAGGAGCCGGAGAGATCGACGCCCCAGCGCTCGCCGGGACGCAGCACGTCATTGATGTCCTTGGTCCGGAACGAGACGAGGCCGCCGATCGCGCCGGAGCCGTAGATGTTGGCGGTCGGGCCGCGCACGACGTCGACGCCGCCGATCAATTCAGGATCGAGGAAGAAGGAGCCGTTGGCGTTGTGACCCGTGCGCTGGTAGTTCTGCCGCGCGCCGTCGACGACGACTGCGACGCGGCCGAAATCCTGCAGGCCGCGGATGTTGATGACGGTCGCGGGATCGTCGCCGCGCTCCTGGAACGACACGCCGGGCACGGCATAGAAGATGTCCGAGAGCCGGTTGGGCTGAAGCCCCTGGATCTGGTCGAGCGAAATCGAGCTGACCGGCGCGAGCGAGTCGATCGCGCGCTCCTTGGTCTTCGTTGCCGCAACAGTAATGGTATCGAGCACCTGAACGGGCGCGGTGCTGCCGGCCTGGGCATTGGCATTCAAGGCCGCGGGCGTTGCCTGCTGCGCGACTTGCGGCTTGGCGGGCTTGCGCTTGGCCTGCTTCGGCTGATCCGAGGACGCATTTTCGGCGCGCGGCGAAGCGGTCTGCGCGAGACTGCTCTCCGTCATCACCGTCGCAATTGAAACCACCGACGCGCCCAAAATCAGGGCGCGCGAATACCTAGCCCCGTCAGCCATATCAGCCCCAGCCTGCACTTCACTTTTGTTTTGGTGTCTTCTGGCTGGCGTGCGCCGCACGAAGCGGCGACTGGCTGGCTGATTGTCTCAGGTCGCGGACATATTGCCCGCTGCCATAATTGGTTACGTGGCAACACTCTGACGGTCAATGTCGTGGGGTTGCAGTTTATATCAATTGTAAATTGCCACCGTTGGATTGCGCCTGATGCCGCCTATACAAACAGGCAGCATCTGAAATTTCGAAAGCGCATCACACCGACTATGTCTGCAACATCAGGAGAGAACGGCGGCGATGCGGCAGGGCCGACACAAAGCCCTGCTGCAACAACGAGAACGCTCACCATGCGGGGAAGCCGGATCGACAGCCGCGAACTGTTTGCGGCCGAGCGCGAGATCATCATCGCGCATGGCGAGGACAGCTATCGGCTCCGCCTGACCTCGCAGAACAAGCTGATCCTGACGAAGTAACCTGCAATGACATTTTGTCGCACCCTCGCAAACCTCCTGCTAACAGGCACGGTCGCGCTTGCGACCTCGGCGCACGCCGCCGGCATCACGGTGCATGATGCCCGCAATCGCGACGTCACCGTTGCCGACTTTGCCCGGACGGTCTCGATCGGCGGCGCCATCACCGAGATCCTCTATGCGCTCGGCCTCGAGAGCCGGCTGGTCGGCGTCGACACAACGAGCCTTTATCCGGCCGCAGCGCTGCACGACAAACCCAATGTCGGCTACATGCGCCAGATCTCGGCCGAAGGCGTGCTCGGCCTCAACCCGACGCTGATCCTGGCGATCCAGGGCTCGGGCCCGCGCGAGACCATGGACCTGCTGGAAACCGCGAAAGTGCCGCTGGTGCTGGTGCCCGAGACCTTCTCCGAGGACGGCCTGCTCGAGAAGATCAAGCTGGTCGGCCACGCCATGGGCGTCGATGCCCGCGCCGAATGCCTGAGCAGCGCGGTCGGCGCCGACCTTGCGCAACTCCGCGCGCTGCGCGCCAAGGTGACGAAGCCGGTGCGCGTGATGTTCGTGATGTCGCTGCAGAACGGACGGGCGACGGTCGCCGGCCACAAGACCGCGGCCGACGAGATCATTCAGCTCGCGGGCGCGGCCAACGCCATTGACGATTACGACGGCTACAAGGTCATCGGCGACGAGGCGATCGTGGCGGCGAAACCCGACGTGGTGCTGTCGATCGAGCGCGGCAAGGACTCCTTGCAGGCCGACGCGGTCTATGCCCATCCCGGCTTTGCCTTGACGCCGGTCGCCGCCAACAAGGGCTTCATCACCATGGACGGGCTCTATCTGCTCGGCTTCGGACCGCGCACGGCGGCCGCGGCGCGCGATCTCTCGGTCAAGCTCTATCCGGCGCTGGCCGATGGCGGCGCGTTCACGTCGGCTCTGTCGGCGGCGAACTGCCGGCAATGAGCGTGGCAGTCGGGACGGACGCGCGGAGTCCACGACGCGCCGGTGCGGGACGCCGGTTTACGTCGGTCGCGATCCCCCTGCTCCTCCTTGTGCTCGCAGTCACCGCGATCATAGCGCTGACCGTCGGCGCGGCTGGAATTCCCTTCTCTCGCTTGCCCGCCGCACTCGGCTTTGCCGGCAATACCACTGCCGATCCCATGACGGCGCGCGACCAGCTCGTGCTGTGGTCGATCCGCATTCCCCGGATCGCGGCGACCGCGATGGTCGGCGGCCTGCTGGCTGCGGCCGGCGCGATCATGCAGGGCCTGTTTCGCAATCCGCTCGCCGATCCTGCGCTGGTCGGCGTCTCCAGCGGCGGGGCGCTCGCGGCCGCCAGCGCGATCGTGTTCACGGATTCGCGCTTCGGCGAGACGCTGCGCTTTCTCCAGACCGAACTGTTGCCGCTCGCGGCCTTCGCGGGATCGCTGGCCACGACCGCGATCCTTTACGGCATCTCCAGCCGCGCCGGGCGCACCTCGATCGCGATCTTCCTGCTCGCCGGCGTCGCCATCACCGCCATCACCAATGCCGGCATCGGGCTTCTGGTGTTCATCGCCGACGACCGCCAGCTTCGCGACATCACGTTCTGGATGCTGGGCTCGATGAGCGGCGCGACCTGGACCAAGGCTGCCGTGCTCGCGCCGGTCCTCGTCGTCGGGCTCGCCGCCTGCGCCTACATCGCGCGCGGCCTCGATCTCTTGGTGCTTGGCGAGGCCGATGCCTTTCACGGCGGGGTCGATGTCGAACGTCTCAAGCGGATCTCGATCGTGACGGTCTCCGCCATGACCGGGCTCGCGGTGTCGATCAGCGGCGTCATCGGTTTCGTCGGCATCGTCGTGCCGCATCTCTTGCGCCTCGTCATCGGGCCGGCGCATCGCCTGTTGCTGCCGGCCTCGGTGCTGCTCGGCGCGATCCTGATGGTCGGCGCCGATACGCTGGCGCGCACCATCGTGGCGCCCGCGGAGATGCCGATCGGCATCCTGACCGCGGCGGTCGGCGCACCGGTCTTCCTCGGCATCCTGCTGCGGCAGCGCGGGCTTGCCTCGCTATGAGCGCCGTGATCGAGGCGCGAGCCCTCAGCAAGCGTGCCGGCCGGGCGACGCTGCTCGACGGCGTCGGCCTGACGGTTACAGCCGGCGAGATGGTCGCCATCATCGGCCCGAACGGCGCCGGCAAATCGACGCTGCTGCGGCTACTCTCCGGCGATCTCCGCCCAAACCAGGGCGAGGTGCGGCTGAAGGGGCGCGATATCGGCGGCTACACGCCGCGTGAGCTCGCCGCGCGCCGCGCCATGCTGTCCCAGCACATCAACGTCACCTTCCCCTTCACTGTCGAGGAGATCGTGCTGATGGGTGCCGGCGATCGCAGCGCGCGCGAGGCCGGCCCGCTGGTCGATGCCGCGCTGGACGAGGTCGGCCTTTCGCATTTCCGCGAACGGCAATTGCCGACGCTGTCGGGCGGCGAGCAGCAGCGCGCCCATTTCGCCCGCGTGCTGGTGCAGCTCGCCTGCGGCGAGGCCGAGCACGGGCCGGGACTTCTGCTGCTGGATGAGCCGACTTCGAGCCTCGACCTGCGCCACCAGATCGACCTGGTCGAAGCCGTGCGCCGCCGCGCGGCCGGCGGCACCGCCGTTATCGCGATCCTGCACGACCTCAACCTTGCGATCCGCTTTGCGGATCGTCTCGTCGTGCTGAACGGTGGCCGGCTTGCCGCCGACGGCCCGCGCGCGGACATCGTCACGCGCGAGATCATCCGCGACATTTTTGAGATCGACGCCGTCGTCCATCAGGCCGACGACGGCGTTCCCTACGTGCTGCCGCAGTCGATGCGGACCGCGCCGCCGGCGGCGAGAGACTAACCCGCCGGCACAATCACCATGCTCTTGTCCTTCGGCCAGCGGATCCGCCAGGCGAAATTGATGTCGCGGACCTCGCCGGGCTTGGCGTCGAACGACCATTCCAGCACGCCGCGCTTGTCGCGGATGTTGCTCGCGGTCGGCTGAGTGCTCGAAGGCAGCATCTCGACGACGATGTCCTCGCTCTCGCTGACCGGGAGCTGATCCTCGATCGCGACCTTGATCGGGAAGTCGTGACCGTTGCGGATCGTCGTCTTGAACGAACGCTCGTCGGTCTTCGACGTCGTCACGATCAGGCCGGCCGAACCTTCGTTGCGCTTGAGCACGGCGCGTTCGATCTTGATCTTGTCGTCGGCGCCGAAGCCGAGCCGCACGATGTCGTCCTTGACCGAGGCCGACAGCTTGCCGCGGCCGACGAAGACGCCGTCGCGATAGATCGCGACCTTGCCCGGCAGCAGCGCCGTGTCGTCGGTCTGCTTGAAGCTGGCTTCGAGGAAGGCAGTCGGATCCACCACCGGTGCCGCGCGCACGGCGAGATCGGCCGGCACGTTCATGGAAGCGATGCGCAGGCTCTTGGCACCCTCTGCGGCACCGAGACTGACGCGGCCTGGGATTTTGAAAGTCGCCTGGAAGTCGCCGATCTCCGCAACGGCTTGCTGTTCGTCGGCACGCACGGCGATATCGGCCTGTTCAGGGGGCACGGCGGCTGATTGCATCTTTCGCAACATCGGTGCTGCCGAAGGCATCCTGTCCTGCATCAAGCCCGACGCCATCGGCTTCGGCACCTGCGGATATTGCGCCACCAGCGAGCCCAGCTCCGGCGCGCTGCCGCCACGGGCGATGCGGACGGTGGAAACGCCGAGCGTCACGTTCGACCAGTCCTCGCCGGTCGATTGCGTGATCTCGGCCCGACGAACCAGCTCCAGCTGCGGCTTGCGGTCCTTGGCGCCGGTGTCGAGCCGGGCGTCGTAGAGCGGCAGCCAGCGCGCGTTGCGCACATTATACGTGACCCGCAGCGCCGCCTTGGTCGCGGCTGTCGCGGCAACGTCCATGCGGACCTCGAGCTTGCTCGGCGGCTTGGCCTTGCGCTCGACCTCGAGCTGGGCGATCTGCCGGTCGATCTCGCGCAGCTTGCGCGAGGCGTCGCGGACGGCGGTATCGGCGCTCGCGATTTCCTCGCCGACCGCGGCAAAGGCCGTGCGCCATTCGGCGATCGGCCGCGCCTCGCCCTTCTCGCCGATGCCGACGGGAGAGGCCTCCGCAAAATGCTCCGCAAATTTGCGCCGCGCATTGGCCGAGTCGATCGCGCCCTGCAGATCGGCGCGCTGGTCGTTCAGGGTCTCGATACGCTTGTCAAGCTCGGGCAGGTTGACCGGCGCCGCGCGCGGCGGCCGCGCATCGATGGTGCCGATGGTGAGCCTGGCGCCGCCTTCGCCCTCGACCCGGAGGGAGGACGTATCGAGCCCGAGCGGAAAGTCCTTGGCGACCAGCGTCGAGTCCCCGGACGGCAGGTCGACCGTGATGAGGCGCGTGACGGTGGCGCCGTCCGGATAGACGGTGACGGTATCGATGGCCGATGTGGCGTCGAGATCAGCGGCCCATGACGGCGCCGCCGTTGCCATGGTCACCAGGACCAGGCTCGTGGTTGCCAAACATCTTGCGGTGATGCGCATAAAGTCCCTCCTGCCGTATCGCCGCGCCGCCAGCCGGACGCGCGCGATCAAATGCCTCGCCAACATGGTTGGACGCGGCAGGGAAGGAACTGGTTCGATTGGGGTTTCCGTGGGGCGCTGCTGCGGCGGCAGCATGGCCGCGGAACGTGTCGCCCCGCGGCGGAGGCCGTCAGGCCTGAGTGGGCGAACCCTGGCCGAAGATGCGGCGGAGCAGATCGGTCACGTTCTTGGCCCCGGCCTTCTTCAGGATGCTGGCACGGTAGCCCTCGACTGTCCGGGCGCTCAGATGAATGCGCCGGGCGATCTCCTTGTTGGTGAGGCCGGCGGCAAGGTGCTCGAGCACGTCGCCCTCGCGCCCCGTCAGGGGCTCGCAGCCGGCCAGCCAGCGCTGCCGGCTCGCGTTCGGCTGACCGAACTCGTCGATGGCGGCATCGATCCGCCCAACGATGTCGTGGGTGCGGAACGGCTTCTCGATGAAGTCGGTGGCGCCGCTCTTGATCGCGTCGACCGCCATGGCGATGCTGCCGTTCGCCGAGGTCACCAGGACCGGCGCCATGCAGTTCTCCTCGCGCAGCCGCTTGAGCACGTCGAGCGCGGAGCGATCCGGCGGCATCTCGAGCAGCACGCAAGCCGGCATCCGCGCCTTGGCTTCCGAGAGCAGCGAGGCGCCATCGGCGAAACAGATCACGTCATAGGCGCTCTGTTGGAGCGCGGAGAAAAGTTGTTCGCGGGAGGCGGCGTCAGTTTCAATGACGAATACCTCACCCTTGGAAAGCATGTTTCCCGGCATAATCCCGATCCAGCAATGTCTTGGTCAAATGAGACGAGACGGCCGGGGGCCCCATCGCGCCCCGCCGTCTTGAACACGGGCATTCGCGCCGGTGCTTGGCTTTCCCTTATGTATGTTCCGTGCTGTTCCGGGATTTGACGGATCGGGACAGAAACTTTACATTTCGGGACATCTGCGGGAATGGCTGGCAGGAACGGGTCGCATGACCGACCTCATTCGCAGCGCAGGCTTGAGCTATTACCCGGAAGTGGCCCGGTCGGTCGGGCTCGATCCCAAGCAGATGATGCGCAAGGTCAGGCTGCCGCTGGCCGTGCTCGACAAGCCCGATACGCCCATTGCCGTGACCAGCCTGCGCCGCCTGCTCGAATTGTCGGCAGAAGCTTCCGGTGCCGAAGATTTCGGCTTGCGACTCGCCGAGCGCGGCGGGCTCACCAATTTCGGCGCGGTCGGCCTGATCGTGCGCGAACAGGCGACCGTCGGTGAAGCCATCGAAGCGTTCTCGCGCTTCATCCATGTCCATCACGACGGCATGAAGCTCGACGTCGTCAGGGACAAGCAGACGGTGGCCGTCGCGCTGCATCTGCGCGGCCGGCAACCGATCGCACCGCGGCAGTCGATCGACATGGCGCTCGGCAGCATCCATCGCATCATCCAGTCGCTGTTCGGCGCCGACTGGCGGCCGCTGGAGGTGCATCTGCATTACGCGCCGCCGCATGACCGCAAGCGCTATCGCGATTTCTTCGGCTGCCGCGTGGTGTTCAATGCCGATGACGATGCGATCCTGCTGTCGGCGCACGACATGGAGCGGCGGATCCCGAGCGCGCATCCGCTGATCGCGAGTTACTTGCGCAAGCGGATCGAGGCGATCGAGACGCGGCCGGCAAGCTGGGAAGCAAAGGTCGACGAGGTCGTGCGCATCCTGCTGGCCGGCGGCGACTGCACGGTCGAGCGTGTGGCCCAGCACCTCGCCTGCACCCGCCGCACCATTCACCGTCACCTCGCCGCATCAGGCACCAGCTTTTCGGCGATCCTCGACGCGCGTCGCGCCGATCTCGTGATCCAGCTGATCGACGATCCCGGCCGGCCGCTGGCCGATATCGCCACCCAGCTCGGCTTCTCCGCGCAGAGCGCGATGGCGCGCTGGTTCCGCAGCCGCTTCGGCTGCAGCATCACCGAGTGGCGCAAGGGCGTGCGGCCGCAGGCGGCGAACGCAGCCTAACTCAGTGTGCCGGGGCCGGCACGCCCATGATGGCGAGGGCGCGCCGCGGGCTGCCGGCGAGCAGCGGGCCGAACGCGACCGCAAAGCCGAGGAACGCGACGATCCAGCCGCAGGCGGCGATGTGCAGCAGCACATCGCTGTGGCCCGGCAGCACCACGGCAGCGACCCGCGCCAGCGCCGCGACGATGATCGCGACATAGATTCCCTGCGTCGCGGGCGAGGCCGTCAGCGCCTGTCCGGTATGACCAAGGCTCGCACGCGTCATCACCGCGAGCGTCATGGTCCCGGCCGCACCTGCCATCCAGGCATGAATGCCGGCGCTCGGCGGCAGTTCGCCGAAGGCGGCCAAAGCGTGCAGGATGAAGCCGAGCGGCACGAAGACATAACCGACATGCAGGATCAGCAGCAGCCGTTCGCGTGTGGTGCGGTCGCCGGCCCAACGTGCGAGCCGCACCAGATGCAGCACGCCGACAAGGCCCATCACCACACCGGTGATCATGTTCAGCGGCGCCACGATCCACGCGATCAGCGCCAGCGCGCTCAATCCGATCACGGCTCCGTCGAAACGACCGAACGGCACCGGCACGCGGCCGGGATTGAACTTGACCAGCCAGTTGCGGGTAAAGCTCGGGATGATGCGGCCGCCGATCAGCGAGATCAGCAGCACGACCACGCCGATGCCGACACGAATGCTGACATCGGCTGCGCCCTCATAATGCGCTTCGAGATGAAAGCCGACATTGCCGGCGAGCAGCGCGAGAACCAGGACCACCACCGGCAAATTGCGCCAGTTGCCGCCCGCGATGATCTCGCGCGTTGCCGCCGCGACCACCAGCGCCAGGAAGGCGGCATCGACGACGAGCGCGAAGGCCCAGCCGATATCGGCGGACAGAGTCACGGCGGCGCGCCCGGCAAGCCATACCATCAGCAGCGCGCCGAGCGACGTCCCCTGGATCGGCAGCCGCCCGGTCCAGTTCGGGATCGCCGTAAACAGGAAACCTGTAATGACGGCCGGCAGGAAGCCATAGAGCATCTCGTGGACGTGCCAATCGCGCGGCGCGAAGGCGGAACTCACGGACAGCTCACCATAGAACATCGGAAGCCAGGCCAGGATCGACAGGCCGGCCTGGATCGCAGCCAGCAGGAAAAACGGCCGAAAGCTGTTCGCGAACAGCGGCCAGCCCTGAAAATTACGGGATCGGGCGCCAGCCATGGGGCAACTCCTGTGAATTCGGACTATTATCTGGAAAAATACTGCCGCCCGGCCGGCCCGTTTTGCGCTATCGCAAACTGCCTGACGATTGCAGGTGCCATCACACTCCCTGATGCCAAGGAGGCAGAATGGCCAAGGTCGACACATCGCTGGTTGCGCATTTGCCGCTGTTTGCCGGCGTCAAGCCCGAGGACCTCGAGGAGATCCTGCGCGAGGCCCGTTCGGCGCGCTATCCGAAGAACACCGCCATTTTCGAGCAGGGCGCGGACGCGCAATCGTTCTTCCTGCTGCTGCACGGCCATGTCCGCGCCGCCAAGACCACGCCGACCGGCGAGCAGATCGTGGTGCGCTATGTCGCGCCCGGCGAGACGTTCGGGCTCGCGATGGCGATCGGCACTGCGCATTATCCGGCGACCGCGATGGCGGTCGACGACAGCGTGGTACTGATATGGCCGACCTCGGCCTGGCCGCGGCTGGTCGAGCGGTTTCCGGCGATTGCCGCCAACACGCTCCAGACGGTCGGCGCACGGCTCCAGGAGAGCCACACCCGCATCCTGGAAATGTCGACCCAGCAGGTCGAGCAGCGCGTCGCGCACGCGCTGCTGCGGCTCGCAAAACAGTCCGGCAAGAAACTCGACCACGGCATCGAGATCGACTTCCCGATCAGCCGCCAGGACATCGCGCAGATGACCGGCACCACGCTGCACACGGTGAGCCGCATCCTCAGCGGCTGGGAGAGCCAGGGCCTCGTCGAGAGCGGGCGTCAGCGCATCATCCTGCGCGACCCACACAAGATCGTGCTGCTGTCGGAGCGAACCGCGGATAGCGGCCCGGCCTAGAATTAGGGGCGAGGGCGCTTTCGCTTACGGCGAAAGCCCGCCCTCACCCGGGAATCCGCGCGCCACCCGCGCGAACTCCAACCCGCCTCACGCCGGCACGCATTCGCACAGCGCGGCGAGGAATTTGTCCTGGTCGATGCCATGCTCGCGGCAGGCGTCTTCCACCGTGTGGAAGGTTGCGATCGGACAGCCGACGCAGGCCATCCTGAAGGCGAGGAACACGCGGATCGTGTGCGGCGCCGTTCGCATGATGTCATCGACCAGATCGTCGGATCGAAAGGGCATGGACAACTCCGTTCCGAGATGACGATAGCGGAGCGGGGTTGGGTTTCTTTGTTGAAGCGCAAGCTGGCCGTTGCTTCTCCCTCTCCCCGTTCTTACGGGGAGAGGTGAACTACACCGCCCGGCTGTGCAACTGCTTGCCCGGATCCAGATGCGCATCGAACGCGGCGGCAACACTGCGCACCAGAAAGCGCGAATCGTTCGCGACCGCGAGACGATCGCCGTCGAGCCTGACCACGCCGTCCGAGATCAGCGGCTTCAGCCGCGAGGCCGATTGCAGCATCGCTTCGGGCTCTGCACCATGGCGCGCGCAGATGTCGCCGAGATCGGCGCTGAACTCGCACATGATGCGTTCGATGATGTCGGCGCGCAGCCTGTCGTCGTCGGTGAGCCCATAGCCCTTCGCGGTGGCAAGGCGACCGCTCGCGATGCTTTGCGCATAGGCGCCGATCTGCACCTCGTTCTGGACATAGCCCTGCGGCAGATGGCCGATCGCGCTGGCGCCGAAGCCGAGCAGGACCTCGCCACGGTCGGTGGTGTAGCCCTGGAAATTGCGCCGCAACGTCCGATCTTCAAAGGCGACGGCCATGGCGTCGTCAGGGCGGGCGAAATGATCGAGCCCGATCTGCACATAGCCTGCCTCCTTCAAGGCATTGGCGATCGCGCAGGCCTGATCGTGACGCGCGAGACCGTCCGGCAGGGCCGCCTCGTTGATCATCCGCTGATGCTTCTTGAAAGCGGGCACATGCGCATAGCCGAACACCGAAAAGCGGTCGGGCCCGAGCTCGAGCGAGCGCCGTACGGTGTCGAGGCAGGATCCGACGGTCTGGTGCGGCAGCCCGTAGATGAGATCGAAATTGATTCCCCTGATGCCGGCGCGCTGGAGCATGCCGACGACGGACGCCGTCTGCTCATAGCTCTGCACCCGGTTGATCGCACGCTGCACGACCGGATCGAAACTCTGCACGCCGAGGCTGGCGCGGTTGACGCCGGAGAGGCGCATCGCCTCCACCATCTCGGCGGTCAGCGTGCGCGGGTCGATCTCGACCGCGATCTCGGCCGACGGCAGCACGAAGAAGGCGTGACGCATCGCCGCCATCAACTCGGCAAAAGCCTCCGGCGCCATGGTCGTCGGCGTGCCGCCGCCGAAATGGATGTGCTCGACCTTGATGCGGCGGCCGATGGTCTCGGCGACCTGCGCGATCTCGCTGCGCAGCGTCCGCTGATAGGCCGCGATCAAGCCGTCGCGCCGGACGATCTGGGTATGGCAACCGCAATACCAGCACATCTCGCGGCAGAACGGCACATGCAGATAGAGCGATGCGCTGGCGCCCGCGGGCAGCTCGGACAGCCACTGGGCGTAGGTGTCCGCGCCGATCGCCGGAGAGAAGTGCGGCGCGGTCGGATAGCTCGTGTAGCGCGGCAGGCGTTCTTCGCCGTAGCTCGCTGCGAGATCGGTCCTCATATCTTTACCCATTCGTAAATCGATACCGCGCGATGGGGCGGCAGAACCCGGATGGCATTGGATTACCCGTTTTCGGACAGGCGACCTTGCGCTTGCTCAAAGTCTGAGCGCCGGATTTGGCCGATAATGACGTTCAATCATCGCTTCCTGGAGATAAGCCATGGCGCCGCTCGCGCTCGATCTCGTTCTCTGGCTCATCGGCGTTCGCGGTCATATCCCTCGCTTCGACGATTTCCGTCCCGCCCCCGCCGCGCCCACCGTTGGCATCAGCCATATCGTGCGCGTGCTGGCGATTACGGCTGTCGTTTTTGCCGCGCTCTCGCTCGCGCTCTGGGGCACGGTCTGGATTGCGATCCAGCTCTTCTGATCGACAACCATTCATTTACAACCAAGCGCATTTGAACATGCGAGTGATTTGCCGCGCGTGCGGCCGACGTCGCGTGATGCGTCATCGCATTTGTCGCATCGCCGATGCGACTTTCGTCACAGCTCTTAAGGAATTTACCGGAGGCGAATCCGGCAAAAGCTTGTCGCAGCGCAAACACACTTGCCAGGATAGGCGCACACTGCATCCGTCATCAAAACCCTTTCACATGAAGGATGCTTCCGATGTTCACCCGCAGAGCCGCATTGATCAGCGCCGCCGCGACCGCTCTGATGCTCGCGACCCCCACCTTCGCTGCCAGCGATCTCAAGCTGCCGCGGCAGAAGGTCGAGCTGGTCGCCCCGCCCTTCGTGCACGCGCACGAGCAGGCCACGACGCAGGGTCCGAAGATCATGGAATTCAAGATGACCATCGAGGAGAAGAAGGTGGTCATCGACGACAAGGGCACGACCTTCCAGGCCATGACCTTCAACGGCTCGATGCCCGGCCCGCTGATGGTCGTGCATGAAGGCGACTATGTCGAGCTGACGCTGGTCAATCCCGCGACCAACACCATGCCGCACAACATCGACTTCCACTCCGCGACCGGCGCGCTCGGCGGCGCCGAGCTCACGCTGGTCAATCCCGGCGAGCAGGTCGTGCTGCGCTGGAAGGCCACGCGGACCGGCGTGTTCGTCTATCACTGCGCCCCGGGCGGCCCGATGATCCCCTGGCACGTCGTCTCCGGCATGAACGGCGCCGTGATGGTGCTGCCGCGCGACGGGCTGAACGACGGCAAGGGCCACGCGCTGAAATACGACAAGGTCTACTACATCGGCGAGCAGGACATGTATGTGCCGCGCGACGAGAAGGGCAAGTTCAAGTCCTACGACTCGCCGGGTGAAGCCTTCACCGAGACCGAGGAGGTGATGAAGAAGCTGATCCCGTCCCATGTCGTGTTCAACGGCAAGGTCGGCGCGCTCACCGGCAAGAATGCGCTGACGGCCAAGGTCGGCGAGAACGTGCTGATCGTGCATTCGCAGGCCAATCGCGACAGCCGCCCGCATCTGATCGGCGGCCATGGCGACTATGTCTGGGAGACCGGCAAGTTCTCCAACGCGCCCGAGACGGGTCTCGAGACCTGGTTCATCCGCGGCGGCTCGGCGGGAGCTGCGCTCTACAAGTTCCTGCAGCCCGGCATCTATGCATACGTCACGCATAATCTGATCGAGGCCGCTGACCTCGGCGCCACCGCGCACTTCAAGGTCGAAGGCAAGTGGAACGACGATCTGATGACCCAGGTGAAGGCGCCTGCGGAGATACCGGCTCCCAACACCAACTAGACGCGACAAGGGGCCGGTCATCACCGGCCCCTTCTTTCTTCGGGGGACGACCATGTTGATCGCATTCAAACTGAAACTGGCGCTGGCTTGCGCCGCCGGCCTGGCAGGGCCGCTCGCCGTCGCACCGCTGGTCTCGAACATCACCGTGCAGGGGACTGCGACCGAGCCCGCCATCGTCAGCGTCGCGCCGGGCGACATCTCCTACCGCGAGGCCGGCGATTTCACGCGCGGCGGGCAGCAGGCGGAAGTGCCGCTGCGCGCGATGCGCTTCACCAAGCCGCTTCACATCATGCGCGAGCAGGTGTCCTCCGCCGACTATCAGCTCTGCGTGCAGGACGGCGGCTGCCGCGCGCTCGATCGCGGCGTCGCGATCGCGTTCGATCGTCCCGTCGTACAGGTGAACTGGCACGATGCCGAAGCCTATGCCACCTGGCTGTCGCGCAAGACCGGTCATACCTATCGCCTGCCGAGCGATGCGGAATGGGCCTTTGCGGCGGGCTCACGCTTCAAGGACGACGGTGCGCCAGTGGACGCCGAGGATCCCTCCAAGCGCTGGCTCAGCCGCTATGAACGTGAATCCGAGCGTGACCTCTCCGACACCACGGCCTATCCGTTCGGCAAGTTCGGCGCGAACGAGCACGGCATCGCCGACATCGCCGGCAATGTCTGGGAATGGACCTCGACCTGCTTCGTGCGCTCGCGGATCGACGAGACCGGCAAGGCTGGCCGTCCGACCGTGAATTGCGGCGTCCGCGTCGCCGAGGGCGCGCACCGCGCCTATGTCACCGACTTCATCCGCGACGCCCGCGCCGGCGGCTGCGCGCAAGGCGTGCCGCCCGCCAATCTCGGCTTCCGCCTGGTGCGCGAGGAAACGTCGTGGGTCGCAAGCGTGTCGGCGCGCTGGGGCAAGGTGTGGGCGGTGCGGAGAACCTGAGCCCGTCAGCCAACGCGAATTTTGGCAGCCGCCGGCCCCGGCCGCTGATCCCGCAGCGATGGCGATATCATCACACGGATCTGCCTGTCCTTGCAGTCCTCTCCAAACCTGGCTTCGGATCCGAATGCCGCCATCGTGCCGTGGAAGCCAAGACAGGCAAGCCGATAGATCAGGCGCTGTGACAAGGCTCCCTCGAAATAGCCACCGTGCACGTTCGGCCTGCGCCAAAACAGATAGGCGAACAGTAGGCGCAGATGCGAATGGAACGGCATCTTTGCGTTGGCGTCGTCGCGCTTGAACCGTTTCGCGAAGGTCAGGAGCGGCCGCTCCTTGTCGTCGTTGTCCAGATCGACATAGTCAGTGCAGTCGAAATAGGTGAAGACCTCGGGAAGCGGCGATGGGCGCAGATGCTCCGCAGCGGCGGCCGAACCTTGACGATCAACCTCGGCTTCGACGAGCTTCTTGTTCAATTGCTGGAGCGTCAGATTTCCGACACGCAATTGGCGAAGGAAATTGTCTTTGTTTGAAGGGATCGACCCGTATCCCTTGGAGAGGATTTCGACGTTGCCGAGCCGGAACCCGTGATTGCTGTTCTTCGTCGGAAACACGAAATAGTTCGCCAATGTCGATATCTGTCGCAGCACCTCGTCACCTTCGTTGCTGAACAGATAGGCCTCCTCGAAGCGCGACAGCACCGAGGCCAGGAAGTTGCCGCGATTTGCCAATAGCGCCTCGGCAGGAATATCCGGCGAAGCCAGCACGAAGCGCTTCAGGATGAAGGTCTTGCCAAGCTTTTGCAGCTCTTCCGAGGGGACCGGAGCGGCGGCTCCGAACGCGTTGAGGGATCTCACCGGCGTCGCAAAGACATCCGACAACGTACGGATCGTATTGGTGACGACGAATGCCCCCATGCTATGGCCGATGAAGGACAGTTGGGCGCGGCTCTGGTCGGCGTCCTCCTTCTTTCCCTGATAGTGCTGCTGCAGAAGCTCTTCGTCGATCGCCCGGATGATCTGGACGAGATCGGGGATGCCGTAGTTCGACGCACGATAGTTGTCGCGAAAATAGACGATGGCCCGCAACAAAGCGCTCGTCAGGATCAGGCCGACGAGCGTCAAGCCGGTCATCGTGAAGAGATGATCGAAGGCCAGCGCACAGATGCTTCGGAGCACATCCACGATCCGGTGGCCGCCATCGGGGACGAGGTAGAACACCAAGAACGGCACTGCCGCCAGCAGCAGACCCAGATAGAGAATGCGGGTCGGCAATTGCGGCAGTGCATCCCAGGTCCCATGCAATGGCTGCCCCATACGCTCCGACGGCCATCGGTAGCCGACGCAAACCACGCCGCCCGCCTTGCGGATCTCTTCGTCCCCGTTCACCGCAATCGCGGCGCTCGTATAGGTGCTCAGAACGTCCGGCAGCGGATTGTTGAACCCATGGACCATCACGACCAGATTCGGGCGTCCTGGCCCCGCCAGATCGCGCGCAATCATCTTGATCGCATCGTTGGAGTCCGGGATGAGCGTCAGATTGTCCAATTTCTGCGGCTTGCTCGGCACCCGGTCGTCGACATTGTTAGGCGCCGTGCTCTCGATGAAATATGTGGGCACCTCGGTCACCGTCGCCTTGTAGGCGTTGAAGAATGCCATGCCCCCGTCTCCCCCCGTCCCAAGCCGCGCCGCGCTGAAGTTTAGGCGAAATCAACAACCGCAACAAGTTGTAGTTGTTTTTGCGGATGCAGCGACGTCGGCTGCAGGCACGGCAGCCGGGATTGCGCATCAAAGGGCGCGGGCAAACATGCGAAAGCCGGGCGCGCCGATGATCGTCTCGAAAGCCGGATCGCGCTTCTCCTCGGCAAGGACGAAGCCGGCCTTGGCGTAGGCACGCTCGGCGGGCTCGTTGCCGATCAGGAAGGAGATCGTCGCGCGGCCAAAGCCGGCCGCCCGCCCCTTGTCCAGCGCGTGGGCAATCAACGCCTGCATCAGACCACGGCCGCGATAGGCGGGATCGGTCGCGACATGCTCGATCATCCAATCGCCCTCGCCGCCCTGAACCCAGCAGGCGCGCGTGTAGGCGCCGCGCTGGCGGATGGCGTTCAGCTCCGCCGGAGCGAGCCCCATCGCGGCACCGACCTCCTCGATCGCGCGCCAGGCCGCGGGTCCGGTGTCCGCTGCAGGCACGGCGCACAGCGCGGCAACGGGCTTGCCATCGACCTCGGCGACCAGGAATTGCGAGACATGCCACATCGACACCGCGCGTGCGAGCGCGATGCGCGCGATGAAATCGCGGCACTGCGCATCGGGCCAGCCGAGCGCAACGTCGAACCAGCCGCGCGACCGATAGCCGCGCATCGATGACAGAATAATTCCTGCGATGAAATCGGCGTCTTCGGGACGCGCAGACCGTATCGTCATGCGCGCCCCCTTTGCGGCCGCGTTACGTGTTCTTCAGCGCGACGCGGAATTCCGCCTCGGTCTTGGCCTTGACCTCGTCGAGCGTGACGCCGTCGGCGAGCTCGATCAGGGCCATGCCGCCGTCGCCGTGCTTGTCGATGGTGAAGACGGCGAGATCGGTGACGACCATGTCGACCACGCGCTCGCCGGTCAGCGGCAGATTGCACTTCTTCAGGAGCTTCGAGCCGTCCTTGGCCGAATGCTCCATCACCACCACGACGCGCTTGACGCCGGCGACGAGGTCCATCGCGCCGCCCATGCCCTTGACCATCTTGCCGGGGATCATCCAGTTGGCGAGATCGCCGTTCTGGGCCACCTGCATGGCGCCGAGGATCGACAGGTCCATGTGGCCGCCGCGGATCATGCCGAACGAATCCGCGCTCGAGAAATACGAGGTCGAGGGCAGCTCGCTCACGGTCTGCTTGCCGGCGTTGATGAGGTCGGCATCTTCCTCGCCCTCATAGGGGAACGGGCCCATGCCGAGCATGCCGTTCTCGCTCTGCAGGCTGACGTCGACGCCGTCGGGGATGAAGTTCGAGACCAGCGTCGGGATGCCGATGCCGAGATTGACGTAGTAGCCGTCACGCAGTTCCTTCGCGGCGCGCGCAGCCATCTGTTCACGGGTCCAGGCCATGTGAGTCTCCTGATGCGCTTAAGCGGCGGTACGCGGGCGGGTGTTGCGGAATTCGATGCGCTTCTTGGCCGTACCGACCTCGACGATGCGCTTCACGAAAATGCCGGGCGTGTGGATGTGGTCGGGATTGAGTTCACCGGCCGGAACCAGATGCTCGACCTCGGCCACCGTGATCCTGGCGGCGGTCGCCATCATCGGGTTAAAGTTGCGCGCGGTCTTGCGGTAAATGAGGTTGCCGGCGGTGTCGCCCTTCCAGGCGTGGACGATGGCGAGATCGGCGAACAGGCCGCGCTCCATCAGGTACTTCTCGCCGTCGAACTCCTTCACTTCCTTGCCTTCGGCGATCAGCGTGCCGACGCCGGTCTTGGTGTAGAAGGCCGGGATGCCCGCGCCGCCGGCGCGGATGCGCTCGGCCAGCGTGCCCTGCGGGTTGAATTCGAGTTCCAGCTCGCCGGCGAGGAATTGCTGGGCGAACAGCTTGTTCTCGCCGACATAGGACGAGATCATCTTCTTGATCTGGCGGGTTTCGAGCAGGCGGCTGAGGCCGATGCCGTCGACGCCGGCATTGTTGGAGACGACCGTCAGGCCCTTGACGCCGGACTCGCGGATCGCGTCCGACAGCTCCTCGGCGATGCCGCAGAGGCCGAAGCCGCCCGACATGATCATCATGTTGTCTTTGAGAATGCCGTCGAGGGCCGACTTGGCGTCGGGATAGACCTTGTTCATACAGGAAACCTTCGGCTTGCAGGCGTCGCGCCTCTATTGGCGGCGATTATTAGGCGAAATCGTCCGAAGCCGTCAATGATACGGGGTTCTCCGCCGGGCGCGCCGGTGGTAGAAGCTGCCCAGCCCGTGGGCAGAACCGTCCACGGCCTTGAAAGCGACAAGAAAACCCATCAAGTTGCGGCACTTAACATGACAGGGCTTGGGCGCGGGGGCGCGCAGGTTTCTCGGCCCGCCCTTCCGGCTCCAACGACCAAACCGATCAGGACATGCCATTGACCATGGCCCAAGGAATGAAGCGCCTCGGGACGCCGATCGCGGCGCTGCTCGGCGTCGCGCTGATCGCCCTGATCGCGACCTCATGGCTCATCAACCGCGACGCGTTGCGCAAGGCGGTCGAAGCCCAGATCCGCGACGTCACCGGGCTCGAGCTCAACGTGGCAGGCAACATCGACATTTCGGTGCTGCCGGCGAGCTACGTCTCGTTCCATGACGTCGGCCTCAAGGGCGGCGGCACCAGCGATCCCGCGCTCCATGTCGACGTGCTCACCGCCAATCTGCGTCTGCTGCCCCTGCTGCTGCAGCGCTTCGAGATCGCCGACCTGACGCTGCTGCGGCCGCACATCCACGTCAGCCTGAAGCCGGACGGCGAGAGCAACTGGACGCCCTTCATCCAGACCATCGCGCGCACCATGAAGCCCGGCGCCGAGAACCAGGTGTCGTTCTCCGAGATCAGGATCCAGGACGGCGTGCTCAACTACGAGGATGCCGCCACCCACGCCACCGAGAAGTTCGAGGATATCGACCTGTCGCTGGCCTGGCCCTCGATCTCGCGCTCCTTTGCCGCGACCGGGCAGTTCGACTGGCGCGGCGAGCGCGTCGACGGCTCGATCAGCTTTTCCGATTTCGTCGCCGCGCTCTCCGGCGATCGTTCCGGCCTGAAGGCGCGGATCGCCAGCCCACCGCTCAAGCTCGCCTTCGACGGCAGCGTCGCCAACCGCACCAGCCCGATGATGGAGGGCACGCTCACCATCGACAGCCCGTCGCTGCGCAACGCACTGCGCTGGACCGGCCAGCCGCAGCCCGGCAGCGGCGGCTTCGGCCGCTTCGCGCTGAAGGCGCGCGCCAATGTCGTGGGCGCCTCGATCGCGCTCACCAACGTCAATGTCGAGCTCGACGGCAACGCCGCCGAAGGCGTCATGACCTACGCCAATAACGGCCGGCAGACGCTGCAGGCGACGCTTGCCGCCGACACGCTCGACTTCACACCTTATATCTCGACCTTCCGCCTGGTCGCGAGCGGCGCGCGCGACTGGAACAGGCAGCTGTTCGATCTCAACGGATTGTCGACCACCGATCTCGACATGCGCCTGTCGGCCGCCAGGCTGACGGTCGGCCCGACCAAGCTCGGCCGCACCGCGATCGGCGCCAATTTGCGTAACGGCACGCTCGCGCTCTCGGTCGGCGAGGCCCAGGTCTATGGCGGCATCGCCAAGGGCTCGTTCGGCATCGCCCGCTCCGATACCGTCGCCGACATCAAGGCGCAATTCCAGTTCACCGACGTCGACCTGCAGGCCTGCGCCACCGAGCTGTTCGGCCTCAACAAGCTGTCCGGCCGCGGCAACATCAACGTCTCGCTGCTGGCCTCCGGCTCGAGCCCGTTCGGCCTCGTGCAGTCGCTCGACGGCAGCGCCACCGTGACCGGGCACGACGGCGCCATCGCGGGCTTCAACGCCGAGCAGCTCCTGAAGCGGCTGGAGCGGCGGCCGCTGTCCGGCGGCGGCAATTTCCGCAGCGGCTCGACCCCTTACAGCAACCTCATCATCGCGCTGAAATTCTCCGACGGCGTCGCCACGGCCGAGGACATCCGCATCGAAGGCCCGGCGGCGAAGATCACGATGACCGGCACCGCTTCCGTGCCGGCGCGCGAATACGACATGAAGGGTGTGGCGAGCCTCAACACGACGTCGGGTTTCGAATTGCCCTTCGTGGTGCAGGGCCCCTGGGACGATCCCCTGATCCTCCCGGATTCGGACGTCCTGATCCGCCGCTCGCCCTTCGGCGCGCAGTTGCTCAAGAAGGACGGCCAGACCGGCGACACCGTGCGCTCGGTCATCGAGAAGATCACCGGCGTCAAGCGCCCCGCGCCGGCCGACCAGCCGACAGCCGAGAACGCCAAGGAAAGCGCCAAGGACAACGCGAAGTCCAACTGAGGACGACGCTCGTCCGGCGCAGCTCGATCATGTGCGAATTGATCAGGGCGAATTGATGCGGCGATTGGATCGATGCGCGCATTAAGCATCTCCTCCAGCCGATCCCCCACGACCTAGGTCTGACAAGATGCCGCTAGATCGGCTCAACGCCATGCGCTAGTGTTTTATGCGACCGGTTAAAAACACCGGCCGTTTGAGGGAGAAAAACGTGAGATCCAAGGTTATTGGCGCAGTGTCATTTGCGGTCGCTGCGGCTGGGCTGTTCGCGGCCACTGCACCCGCTTTTGCGCAGCAGAAGACGATTACTGTCTGGTGGGGCAAGGGCTTCTACCGCTCCGAAGACGACGCGCTGCTCGAGACGATCAAGAAGTTCGAAGCCAAGACCGGCATCAAGGTCGAATTGTCGCAGTACGCGATCCAGGACATGATTCCGAAGACGGTCGCCGCGCTCGACGCCGGCACCGTGCCCGATGTCGCCTATTCTGATTCCTACGACGTCCAGGCGCAGGGCAAGTGGGCCTATGAGGGCAAGCTCGAGGACCTCACGGACGTCATGGAGCCGATCAAGGACCGGTTCGTGCAGAACACGCTGGACGCCTCGATCCTCTATAACGACGTCACCAAGAAGAAGGCCTATTACGGCTTCCCGCTGAAGCAGCAGAGCATGCATGTCGAGATCTGGAACGACATGCTGGAGAAGGCAGGCTTCAAGCTCGCCGACATCCCGACCGACTGGGCCGGCTACTGGACGTTCTGGTGCGACAAGGTGCAGCCGGCGATCCGCAAGGCGACCAGCCAGCGCATCTACGGTGTCGGCCAGCCGATGGGCGTGGAATCGACCGACGCCTTCCAGTCGTTCTACACCTTCATGGACGCCTATCACGTCAAGCTGGTCGACGACGACGGCAAGCTGCTGGTCGACGATCCCAAGGTGCGCGAGAACCTGATCAGCGCGCTGAAGGACTACACCGACACCTACATCAAGGGTTGCACCCCGCCGTCCTCGACCACCTGGAAGGACCCGGACAACAACGTCGCCTTCCACAACAAGACCATCGTGATGACCCACAACTTCACGATCTCGATCGCGGCGAAGTGGTACGAGGATTCGCAGAACCAGGCTCTCACCGAGGAACAGCGTGCCGCCGGCAAGAAGGCCTATGAGCAGGACATCGTCACCGCGTCCTTCCCGAAGGCGCCGGATGGTTCGACCATCCGCTATCGCTCGGACGTCAAGACCGGACTGGTCTTCACCGCGGCCAAGAACAAGGCCGAGGCCAAGCAGTTCATCAGCTTCCTGCTCCAGGAAGACAACGTTCGTCCCTACATCGAAGGCGCGCTCGGCCGCTGGTTCCCGGTGACCAAGGAAAGCCAGGCCAGCCCGTTCTGGCAGGCCGACAAGCACCGCAAGGCCGTCTATAATCAGTTCACCGGCGGCACGGCGGCGTTCGACTTCACCAAGAACTGGAAGTTCAC
Source organism: Bradyrhizobium sp. (assembly GCF_035935975.1). Taxonomy (GTDB): domain Bacteria; phylum Pseudomonadota; class Alphaproteobacteria; order Rhizobiales; family Xanthobacteraceae; genus Bradyrhizobium. The sequence goes on along the minus strand of NZ_DASYWN010000044.1, from coordinate 36,449 downwards.
GATCCTCAACAACGAGAACATCTGGGCCAAGGCGATGAACCGGGTCGTCAGCGAGAAGGTCCCGGTCGACAAGGCCGTGGACGAGATGATCGTCCGCATCAAGCAGGTTGCAGGCTGACTTGTCTTTCTCCCTCTCCTCGCTGGCGCGGGGAGAGGCTAACAGCTAACACCGGCCGCCTCGTGCGGCCGGAAGTCCTTTCAAAGAGTCCGAAAAGAATGGCGATCACGCTCTCTGGCGATCAGGCAATGCCCGGCCCGCCCTTGTCGTCGCGGCTAACCCCGACGCAGGTCTGGGGCATTGTTCTGCTCGCGCCCTATCTGCTGGTTTTCCTTGCCTTCGTGGTCTATCCCGTCTGTTACGGGCTGTGGCTGGCGCGGGCCCCGTCGAATTACGTCGCGCTGTATCACGATCCGATCTTCGCGCGCGCCGCGGTCAACACGCTGATCTTCCTGGTCATCGGCATCAACATCAAGATGCTGATCGCGCTGTTCCTGTCCGGCTTCTTCGCGCAGCAGCGCACCTGGATCAAATGGCTTTCGGTGATCTTCATCCTGCCCTGGGCGGTGCCGTCGATCCCGACCATCCTGTCGGTGCGCTTCATGTTCAATCCCGAATGGGGCGTGATCAACCACCTCATCTTCTCCTTCACCGGCGATGACGGCCCGAACTGGCTGAACGACCCGACCGTGGCGCTGAGCATGGCGATCGGCGTCCACATCTGGAAGTCGCTGCCGTTCTGGACATTGATCCTGATCACCGGCCGCCTTGCGATCGCGCACGATCTGTTCGAGGCCGCCGAGGTCGACGGCGCGAGCTGGTGGCAGAAATTCCGCTTCATCACCTGGCCGTCGATGCAGACGCTCTACGTCACCTGCACGCTGCTCTCGATGATCTGGACGCTCGGCGACTTCAACAGCGTCTATCTGCTCACCGGCGGTGGTCCGGCCGACCTCACGCATGTGCTGGCGACGCTCGGTATCCGCTATCTCCGGCTCGACCAGCTCTCGCTCGCGATGGCCTCCATCGTCTGCGCGATGCCGTTCGTCCTGCCGCTCGTGTATTTCATGATGAAACGGTTGTCGCGATGAAGCTTCCCTCTCTCCGTGACGTCGCGACGGAAGCGCGGCTGCTCCTGATCGGTATCCCCGTCTTCCTGTGGACGATGATCCCGATCTACCACATGTTCCTGTTCGCGATCTCCCCCAAGGAGGACGCGTTCTCGGGCAAGCTGTGGCCGGATCACCCGACGCTGCACAACTTCGAAATCGTGTTCAAGCAGCAGCACTACTTCCTGCGCGATTTCTACGTGCAGTTCTGGAATTCGACGTTGATCGCAGCCGCCGTCGGCGCGCTGACGCTGTTCATCGCCACGGCTGCCGCGTTCTCGATCTCGCGGCTGAAGGTGCCGGGCGGGCGCATGGTGCTGAACCTCGCGCTGTTCACCTATTTCATCCCCGCAGCGTTCCTCGCGGTGCCGATGTACCGCACCATGGGCAATTACGGTCTGCTCAACAATCACTGGTCGCTGATCCTGGCGATGGTGACGATCGCCAGCCCCTATGCGATCTGGGTGCTCAAGCAGGCCTCCGACAAGCTCCCCGTCGAGCTCGACGAAGCCGCGGTGATGGACGGCGCGACCACGCTGCAGATCTTCCGCCTAGTGTACCTGCCGCTGATGATGCCGTCGCTGGTCGCGATCGGCACCTATGCGGTGCTCCTCGCCTGGAACGAATATCTCTACGCGTTCCTGCTGCTCTCGAACGACCGCGAGATCACCCTGCCCGTCGCGCTCGGCAACTTCCTCGCCGCCGACGATTCGCCGTGGGAGTTGCTGATGACCACCGGCTTCATCTACGCGCTGCCGCCGGCTGCGGTCTATTACGCCTTCCGCCGCTACATGGTGGGCGGGCTCACGGCGGGCGCGGTGAAGTCCTGACGCGACAGGACGCCTCGCGGCGCTGCAGGCTAGGCTTTTGAGCAACGCCGTGGACAATTGAAGATTGTCCACGGCTGCTCTAACCTCCGTGTCCCAAAGGCGGGGGCCCGGCATCATGCGCAACAACGACGCAATCCATCTCGGCTTGATGCTGCTGGCGTTCGCGGCAGCCTATCTGGTGCCGTTCGAGCTGTTGCTGCTGGCCTATGTCGTACTGGGCCCGGCGCATTACTTCACCGAGATCTCCTGGCTGCACGATCGCAGCTACTACCTTCCCCACCGCGGAATTGCCGTGGCCCTGGCCATCGTCGCCGCCGGCGCCGCACTGATCGACAACGCCTACTGGTTCGGCTTCGCGATGTGGGGGGCGCTGGTCGTCTGCGCCATGCTGGCGGCGACCACGTCGGCGGTCGAGAGCATGCTGCTGTTCATGGCGGCGATCGCCCTGTCGGCGATCATGTATTGGAGCGGCTCCTCGCTTGCCGTGGTCGGCATCCTGCTTCCGACCCTGGTCCACGTCTCGCTGTTCACGCTGATCTTCATGGTGCTCGGTGCGTACCGGTCCGGCAGCCGGATGCAGGCTGCGCTGGTGGTCGTCTACCTCGTCGCGGTCGCCACGATCCTGCTGCTGCCGCCGACCGCCGAGATCCGGATCGCGAGCTTCGCCCGCGTCGCACAGGACTATTTCGGCAATGTCGGCCCGGCCCTCAGCCGGCTGTTCGGCGTGCCCGGCCTCGTGCTCGACACGAGGCTGACGAGCCTGCTCGCCTTCGTCTACACCTACCATTACCTCAACTGGTTCATCAAAGCCGACGTGATCCGTTGGGCCGAGGTGCCGAAGGCGCGGCTCGCCGCCATGATCGCTGCCAGCGCCGCATCCACCGCGCTCTATTTCTACGATTACGCGTTCGGCTTCACCTTCCTGCTGGCGCTGAGCCTGATCCACGTCCTGCTCGAATTTCCGCTCAACAGCCTCGCACTGCGCCAGCTCGGCGCGGCGGTCCAGAGCGGGGCCCGCGCGTGGGTCGCCGAACGAACGGCTACAGCGGCGCCGCGCTCTCGCCCTGGGAGCTCGACAGTTTTGAAGCGAGCGAAGCGATCACGATGACCACCGCGATCAAAGCAATCACCAGCGTACAGATCGCGTTGATCTCGGGCTTCACCCCCAGCCGCACCTCCGAATAGATCCGGATTGGCAGCGTCGCCGAGCCGGGGCCCGTGGTGAAGCTCGCGATCACGAGATCGTCGAGCGACAGGGTAAAGGCGAGCATCCAGCCTGCGATGATCGCGGGCGCGATCAGCGGCAGCGTCACGGCGACGAACGCGCGGACCGGGTTGCAACCGAGGTCCATCGCCGCCTCCTCCAGCGAACGGTCCAGCGAACCGAGGCGGGACTGCACGACCACGGCGACAAAACACATCGTCAGCGTGGTGTGGGCGATCGTCACCGTCCAGAAGCCGCGCTCGGCGCTCAGCGCCACGAACAGCAGCAGCAGCGACAATCCGGTGATCACCTCCGGCATCACCAGCGGCGCATAGAGCATGCCGGAGAACAGCGTACGGCCGCGAAAACGCTCGCCGCGCGACAGCGCCACGGCCGCCAGCGTGCCGAGCAGCGTGGCGATGGTCGCGGAGGAGACCGCGACCCGCAGGCTCATCCAGGCCGCCTCGATCATGGCGCGGTCATTGAAGAACTCGCGGTACCAGCGCAGCGACCAGCCGCCCCACACCGTCACCAGCCGCGAGGCGTTGAAGGAATAGATGACCAGGATCAGGATCGGCAAATAAAGGAACGCCAGCCCCAGCGCGAGCGAGGCGATGTTGAAGCGGGACAGGCGGGAGACCTTGCGCATCGGCTCACCGTCCCTGTTCCAGCTGCCGCTTCTGCAGCCGTTCGTACAGCAGCAGCGGCACCAGCAGCACCACCAGCAGCACGATGGCCGCGGCAGAAGCGACCGGCCAATCCTTGTTGGTGAAGAACTCGAGCCACAGGGTCTGGCCTATCATCAGCGAATTGGAGCCGGCCAGGAGGTCCGGGATGACGAACTCGCCGACGATCGGGATGAAGCAGAGCAGCACGCCGGCCCCGACACCCGGCAGCGACAACGGAAAGGTGACGAGCCAGAACACCTGCCAGGGCGGCGCGCCGAGATCAGAGGCCGCCTCTTCCAAAGCCGGCTCCATCTTCGCCAGCGTGGCGTAGAGCGGCAGGATCATGAACGGCAGGTAGGAATAGACGATGCCGATATACATCGCGGTATCGGTGGAGAGCCACACCACCGGCTGGCTGACCAGATGCAGCGCCAGCAGGATCTGGTTGAGCAGGCCGTCATGCTGCAGGATGTTGATCCAGGCATAGATGCGGATCAGGAACGAGGTCCAGAACGGCACGATCACCAGCACCATCGCCAGCGCCTGCCAGCGCTTTGGCAGCCGCGCCATGCCATAGGCGATGGGATAGCCGATCAGCAGCAGCAGCGCGGTCGCGGTGATGGCAACGGTGAGACTGCGCACATAGGCGAACACGTAGATGTCGTCGGAGCCGAGCAGCTTGAAAGTGTCGATCGACAGCGCGGCAAAGGCGGCTTTCAGCGCCTCCCATCCCGCGGTCAGGTCGAACACCGGCTCGTAAGGCGGCTGCGCGATCGCAGTCTGCGACAAGCTGATCTTCAGCACGAAGGCGAACGGCACCAGGAAGAAGAGCACCATCCAGACGTAGGGCGCGATCGCCGCAAAGCGCGCCGGCCGCCCAAAAATGCGGCGCCCGCTCATGACGGCAGCACCACGCAATCGTCAGGCGAGAACCAGGCGACGACATTCTGGTTCAGGCTGTAGGCGTCGACGTCGAGGCGCGCGCTGTTGGCGACGGAGGCCTCAATCATCCCGCCGGTGTCGAGCTTCACCTTGTAGCTGGTGGTCCCGCCGAGATAGCAGATGTCGGCGATCACACCGTCGAGCCGGTTGATCGCCGTCTCACGACCGGCCTCGCTCACGGGACCGCGGCGCGACAGCTTGACCTTTTCGGGGCGGATCGCGACCGAGAATTTTCCCGCGCCGACCGGCTCGCGCGGCTCGGCCACGACCAGCGCACCGGCATCCCGCGTGCCGATGACCAGGCGATGACCGTCGCGCAGTTTGGACTCGCCGTCGAACAGGTTGATGTCGCCGACGAACTCCGCGATCCAGCGCGACCGCGGCGCCTCGTAGAGCTCGCGCGGAGACGCGACCTGGGCGAGCTTGCCTGATTTCATCACGCCGATCCGGCTCGCCATCGTCATGGCCTCTTCCTGGTCGTGGGTGACGATGATGAAGGTCATGCCGAGGCGGCGCTGCAGCTCCATCAGCTCGCCTTGCGTGCTCTCGCGCAGCTTCTTGTCGAGCGCGGCGAGCGGCTCGTCGAGCAGCAGCAATTGCGGCCGGCGCGCCAGCGCACGCGCCAATGCCACACGCTGCCGCTGGCCTCCGGAGAGCTGGTCGGGCTTGCGTTTCTCGAGCCCCTCGAGCTTCACCAGCGCGACCATCTCCGCGACGCGCGTCGCGATCTCGGCACGCGCCATGCCGGCGCGCTTCAGGCCGAAGGCGATGTTGTCGCGTACGGAGAGATGCGGAAACAGCGCGTAATTCTGGAACATCATGTTGATGGGGCGCTCGTGCGGCAGTGCCTGCGCGATATCCTTGCCACCGAGCAGGATGCGTCCCTCGTCCGGCGCCTCGAATCCGGCAAGCATCCGCAGCAGCGTGGTCTTGCCGCAGCCGCTCGGGCCCAGCAGCGCGAAGAATTCGCCGGCCTTGATGTCGAGCGACACGCCATCCACGGCCCGGAACGTCCCAAACGTCTTGGCGACCTTCTCGATGCGCAGCAGCGGCTGCCCCGCCAGCGGCAGCGCATCTCCACCGGCCGCATCCTTCGCGGTGTCTATTCTGGGCAACTCGTCCGTCATGGTCCCTGCCAACCCCGATTCCGCCGCACGCTAGCGGCCGATCAGCTTTTGCTCAACCGGTTCGGGGCAGATCGTCCCAAATTGGCCTTCATGCCGAACGTCAAAAGGCGTATGATCACCGACATGACCAAGTTGCTGGATCAGGCCCTGGAGATCGCGCGCAGTCTGCCTGCAGACGCGCAGGATGACATTGCGCGGATCGTGCTCCAGCTCGCCGGCACCGAAGCAGCTTCTCCCGTCATCCTCTCGGATGATGAGAGGTCGGCAATTGCCGCATCCAAGGAGGCGGCCAAACGGGGCGAGTTCGCAACCGAGGCTCAAGTCCGCGCGACTTGGGCCAAGCACGGCCTGTGAAGCTCCGCTACACGCTTCCGGCGCTCGCGGACCTCGATTCCATACTGACCTACAATTGCGGAAGCGTCTCCGCAGGGCGCGGCGCGCGTCCAAAAGCGCATTCAGGACGTGATCAGCCTGTTGCTGACGCATCCCGAAATCGGTCTACGGACCGATGATCCGGACATCCGAAGACTGACTACAACACCCTACCCATTTCTCGTCTTCTACGAGGTCGGGAACCAGGAGATCATTATCCACGCTATCCGTCATGGCGCTCGTGATCCCGGCGGAATGCCGGGAAAGCGGGGCTCGGTCTAGTTCATGCCTGCCATGAACGCCGCAAGTGCGTCACGGTCCGCGGCCGGCATGGTCAGGCCGAGCTTGGAGCGCCGCCACAGGATGTCCTCGGGGAAGCGTGCCCATTCGTGGGTCATGAGATAGCGCACTTCGGCGGCGGTGAGTTCGGGACCGAAGGCTGGGCTGAGCTCTTCGCGCGTCTTCGCCTCGCCGAGCACCGCCGACAGCCGCGAGCCATAGGCGGCGACGAGACGCTGGGCCTCCGGCTCCGAGAGAAAGCGCCAGCGATCGCGCGCGAGGTCAACTTCGTGGTCGAAACGATTCCAGGCAAAATTTCCGCCGGGCAGCGCCGCGCCGGCCGTCCAGGGCGGCGACATCGGATAGAACGGTGTCAGCCGTGTCACGGCCCGCTCCGCGCGCAGACGCGAGGTGGTGACGTCGCCGCCGAACATCGTGATCAGCGGCGCCTTGCGCCGGCGCGCGTGGAACAGTGTCGTGCCGTCACGTCCGCGCGCGGACGCCAGCGTCAGGTTGACGCCAGAGACCGTCCGGACCACGTCGGTCGGAGCAACGCGCGCGCGGAAATAGCGGCTGGCCGCCTCGCAGAGATAGCTGACATCGGCCCCCGGCATCGCCACGATCGCGGGATCGCCGGTGAAGGCGCGCGTGACCGTGCCGATCAGCGTGAAGTCGCGCTCGAAGGGCCGCGCGAAGATCAGCCGCCCATCATCGTGCTGGAAGACGTAAACGTTGTCGGAATCGAACAGTTTTGGCACGATGATCTGGCTCATCTGCATGGCCGCCATCGCGGGCTGCGGCTGCCGCAGCACGGTCTCCGCGACCATCGGCGTCCAGGCGCCGGTGGCATTGGCGAGCGCGCGCGACGTGACCGTGCGGCGGTGGCCGCGATCGACCACGGCAAGCCGCCAGGTGTCGGTCCTGTCGGCCCGGACGCAGCGTGCTCCGGTGCGGATCGCGGCGCCACGTTCGGCTGCATCCAGCGCCGTGAGCACCACCAGACGGGAATCGTCGACAACGCAATCCGAATATTCGAACGCCATGCCGAACGGGCGCTTCAGCGCGTTGCCGATGGGGTGATGGGTGATGTCGAGGGTCACCGACGGCGGCAGGCCGCCGCGCTTCGTCAGGCCGTCATAAACATATAGACCGGCGCGCAGCAGCCATGGCGGCCGCTGGTCGGAATGCGCGGGAATCACGAAGCGCATCGGCCGCACCAGATGCGGTGCGATGGCGAGCCAGATCCGGCGCTCGGCCAGCGCCCGCCGCACCCGCCAGAAGCCGCGGCGCTCCAACACCGACAGATCGCCATGGATCAGCCGCGGTGTCGCCGACGAGGCCGCGCCGCCGAGATCGCCCTGCTCGAACAGAATGACGCGCAGGCCGCGACCGGCCGCATCGCGCGCAAGGCTGACACCGTTCAGGCCGCCGCCGATGATCGCAAGGTCGTAATCCGCCATGAAGCCGTCGAGAGGGAGCGAAGGAAGCGCCCACCACCACTAGCCGGTCTTGAGCGCAAGCTCCATGGCCTCGGCGCGACCGACGAGGCCGGCATATTTGCCGATCGGCAGCGGCTTGCCGAGCAGATAGCCCTGCACGCCGTCGCAGCCCTCCTTGGCGAGGAAGGCGAGCTGATCGACCGTCTCGACGCCCTCGGCGATGATCGACATTTCGAGGCCGTGGCCGAGATCGATCACGGCGCGCACGATCGCCGCCGATTGCGGGTTGCGGCCGAGATTGATGATGAAGGCGCGGTCGATCTTGATCTTGTCGAAGGGGAACGCCTGGAGATAGCTCAGCGAGGAATAGCCGCTGCCGAAATCGTCCATCGAAATGCGCACGCCGAGCGCCTTCAGGCGGCGCAGCAACGCCAGGCCGCGATCGAAGTCCTCGATCAGCACGCCCTCGGTGATTTCGAGCTCGAGCCGGCCGGGCGCAAGGCCCGTCTCGATCAGGATGGAATGGACCAGCCCGACCACATCGCCGTGCATGAACTGCGCCGGCGACAGATTGACCGCCACTTGCAGCGGCTTCGGCCAGGACGCCGCCTCGCGGCAGGCCTCGCGCAAAATCCACTCGCCCATCTCGACGATCAGGCCGCTCTCCTCGGCGATCGGGATGAATTCGGCCGGCGAGACCTGGCCGCGGACCGGATGCTGCCAGCGCGCCAAAGCCTCGAAGCCGATAATGTCGCTCTCGGCGACGCTGAGGCGCGCGATGCCCTGCGGCTGGAAAGCCAGCGACAGCTCGCCGTTCTTGATCGCCATCGAAAGGTCCTGGTGCAGCACGCGGCGATCGCGGATCTGCTGGTCCATCTCGGGCTGGTAGAGGCTGATCGTGCCGCGCGATTTCTGCTTGGCGCGGAACAGCGCCGCACCGGCATTGGCAAGCAGCGAGGCGCCGTCGGCGCCATTGTGCGGGAAGATCGACATGCCGGTGGTGGCGCCGGCACGGACCGGCCGGCCGTCGATCTGGAATTCCTGCGCGATGGCCTCGCCGATCTGCTGGGCCAGCGCAAGGCCGGCCTCGGGCTGCTTGCCGTCGATGATCAGGCCGAACTCGTCGCCGGACAGGCGCGCCACCACGCCGCCACGCGCGGAATCCTGCAGCCGCTGGGCCACCTCGATCAGCAGCTTGTCGCCGAGCGCATGGCCGAAGACGTCGTTGACCTCCTTGAGGCCGTCGAGATCGACGCAGAGCACGGCGAATTCCTCGCCGGTGCCTTCGCAGGCCTCGATCATCTGGGTCAGCGCCTGCAGGAAGGCGGCGCGGTTCGGCAGGTCGGTCAGGCCGTCGTGATAGGCCATGTGCGCCATGCGCGACTCAGTCTGTCGGCGGTCGGTGACGTCTTCGTGGGTCTTGATCAGATATTGCGGCTCGCCGGCATCGTTCAGCACGGTGGCGCGCCGGGTCAGGAACAGCCGCAGGCCGTCCTTGGTGGAGATCGGATGCTCCTCGGTGATCATCCCCCGCTTCTTGATCGCGGCCTCGTCGCGCGCGATGATCAGCTTGGCTTCCTTGGGATTGAAGATGTCGGACGCGGTGAGGCCCGTGGCCTCCTCGCGCCGGCGGTTGAGGATCGTCTCCGCGCTGCGGTTGGCGAGCAGGTAGCGGCCGTCCTTGACCTGCTCCACGATCAGCGCCACCGGGATGTTGTCGACCACCAGTTCCAGGAATTTCTTGGTGCTCTCCAGCTCCTGCGACAGCGAGCGGCGGTCGGTGATGTCCTCGAACACCAGCAGCAGGAATTCCGGCTTGTTGCTCTCGTTGCGGACCACGATGCGGATCGAGGCCACCATGCTGCGCGCCCCGCCGCGCTCGACCTCGAACTCGTTGCGGTACTGTCCGTCCGGCGCCAGCAGCGCGGTGCGGTCGGTCGCCTCGATGGCGGCCGCCGAGGCCGGCGCAAACAGCTCGCGCGCGTTCTTGCCGACCACGTGGTCGCGCGAGAACCCCCAGAACCGCTCATAGGCGCTGTTGGCGAAGATGTAACGGCCGTCCTCGATGTTCTTGGCGGCGACGCAGGCCGGCACGTTGTCCAGCACCGTTTCCAGGAACTGCTTGGTGGAGGCGAGCTGTCGCGACAACCTGCGCTGTTCGCTGACGTCGAGATGCGTCGCCACCGATCCGCCGTTCGGCAGTATGAAATATTTAACCAGGATGGCGCGGCCGTCCGGCAGCTCGGTGATCAGGCCGTTGGGGCTTGCCGCCTTGTCGTAGAACTCGTCGTCGGAGACGCCGCCGAGGACGCCGCGCTTGCGCCTGATCTCGAGGATGTCGTAGCCGCTCATGCCGGACCAGAGGTCCGAGCGTGCCAGGCCGTAGATGTCGAGATAGCGGTCGTTGCAGAAGATGATGCGGCGCTGCGCATCCGTCATCACCACGCCCTGGTTGAGATTGTTCATGGCGGAGGAGATGAAGGCGTTGCGCCGCAGTTGCGACCGCCTGGTCCGGCGCAGGGCCGAATGGACCCACAACGCGACCGCCGCCAGGAACGCGCACACGACAATGCCCCCGATCAGGGCTTCCCAGATCAGGTTGGGATCGAGCTTGCCGAACGCGCTCGGCGCCTCCAGGCCGTCCGACAGCGCGAAGGCACGCGCAGGCGCGACCGCGCCGGCCAGGCACATGACGGCCTGCACAGCAATCGGAAGCATGCTGCCCGCGTGCCAGTTCTTTTCAGCCATCAGCCACCCGCGATTTCAACGTCGGATTGTCTGGCCTCGCCGGTTTGGATCGGGTAAACGCCTGTACGCGCAACAGAAAAATGTGACGCCAAATACGGCAATTGCCCTGACATGATAAATGCTTCCTTAACGGAAAACGGCCCCGCGCCCGCCTTCCCGGATTTGATGCCACCGGCGCTTCTCACGGACGTCCTGCACAACCATGGATAAGGTCGATTGCATCGTCATCGGAGCCGGCGTGGTCGGGCTCGCGGTGGCTCGAAAGCTCGCACAGGCCGGGCGCGAGGTGATCGTGCTCGAGGAAGCCGAGGCGATCGGCACCATCACCTCCTCGCGCAACAGCGAGGTGATCCATGCCGGCATCTACTATCGGGCCGGAAGCTGGATGGCGCGCATGTGCGTCAGCGGCAAGCACGCGCTCTACCGTTACTGCGGCGAGCGAGGCATCCCGCACAAGAATTGCGGCAAGCTGATCGTCGCGACCTCGCCGAAAGAGACCGAGAAGCTGCAGTCGATCAAGGCGCATGCCGAGGCCAATGGCGTGCTCGACATGCAGCTATTGTCAGGCGAGGCCGCACGCGCGCTGGAGCCGGCGCTGGCCTGCGACGCCGCGCTGCTCTCGCCGTCGACCGGCATCATCGACAGCCACGCCTACATGCTCTCGCTGCGCGGCGAGGCCGAGGAATCCGGCGCGGCCTTTGCGTTTCACACCCCGCTGATCCGCGCCAAGGCAGCCGGCGGCGTCATCGAGGTCGAGGCCGGCGGCGAGGCGCCGATGACGCTGCAATGCAGCCTCCTCGTCAACGCCGCGGGACTCGCGGCGACGACGGTGGCGCGCAACATCGAAGGCATGCCGCTGGACCGGATCCCGCCGGCCTATCTCGCCAAAGGCAACTATTTCAGCTGCAACGCCAAGGCGCCGTTCTCGCGCCTGATCTATCCGGTGCCCGAGCCGGGCGGCCTGGGCGTGCATCTGACGCTGGACATGGCGGGCCAGGCGCGCTTCGGCCCTGACGTCGAATGGATCGAGACGATCAACTACGAGGTCGACCCGTCACGCTCGGAGCGCTTCTATCCTGCGATCCGCAAATACTGGCCGACGCTGCCCGACGGCGCGCTGATGCCGAGCTATTCAGGCATCCGCCCGAAGATCGTGCCGCCGGCAGTGGCCACGCAGGACTTCCTGATGCAGGGCCCGCGCGATCACGGCGTCGAAGGCCTGATCAACCTGTTCGGCATCGAATCGCCGGGACTGACGTCGTCGCTCGCGATCGCCGATCACGTCGCCGAGCTCGCAGAGATCTGAACGCCGCAGAGCTATAGTCGTGCGGCGTTCGCACCTTCCAGCAGGAATGAGCGCAATAGCTCTCATCCCTGCGTGAAAGGGTGCGGCCAAACTCTACGCTGTCATGGGGGTTGTTAGTGGAGCGTGTCGCCTTGCTTCAAACGCTCGATCTGGTCCTTGACCATCAACTTCCGGCGCTTCAACTCAACAATTTGCAGGTCGTCTGTTGAAAGGTGCACGAGAGCTTCGTGCAATTCGTTTTCGAGAAGTTTGTGCTTCCGCTCCAATTCAACCAGATGTGCCTGAATTGTCATTCGAAACCTCCTCGGTAGGATTGAGCCTTAGGATTCGATCCGGACGACGAAGTCTACATCACCGATTCGTTCTGTCGATACGTAACCGTCGTCGCAGCGTCATTTTTGAAAATTCATATGTAATTAAGCGTGACTAGGGAACCGCGACTGAAAAATCCATGATATCAAGGCGCTTGCTAACCGCCCGCGGCGGCCCGCAGAAATATGTTGCGGGAGATCGGCGCGCGAGGGTCGCAGATCGCTTGCGATCACGCCGCGCAAGGACGATAATTTCCACAGAACATCCACAGCCTTAGTTTCACGCCTATCGGTTTTTCGGCCACCGCAGACATGACCAATGAAGACGAGCGTGAACTCGAATCCGAGCTCACCCGGTTGCAGCAGGAACACCGAGATCTCGATGCGGCGATCGATGCACTGCATCAATCGCCCGCCCCCGACCTATTGCGGTTACAGCGGTTGAAGAAACGCAAGCTGTTGTTGCGCGACCGTATCGCCTTCATCGAAGACCAGATCACGCCCGACATCATCGCCTGAGCACGCCGTTTTTTGCGGCACCTCGCCGCGCGTGAATCTGCTTGACTCGAAAAGAACAAAAGAAGAACATTCAGGCGCCCCAACGGCCCAGGAAACGCCCAAGGCACGCCCTTTGGGAACGCGCCCCAAGAAACGAGCCCAAGGAACACTCCAAGGAACACTCCAAGGAAAACTCCGAGAAAAACTCCGAGAAAAACCCGCAAGGACAACGCAGATGCCGGCAACCGCCCTTTTGGACAACAGCTATTACGAACAAGCCTGCGATCAGGCGATCGCGATGTGCGACGGCAATCTGCGCAGCACCATCAAGGCGCTGATCATGGCCAACGAATATCTGGAGGCCGAACTGGAAGAGCTGCAGGCGGCGATTTCCGCCGGCTGCATTCCCGAGACCTCGCGCAGCTGGACGCGGGGCAAGAGCAACACCGCCTAGTCTTGATCACCGGAGCAACGCCATGTCGGATGTGACCTATTACGTTGCAATGCCTTTTCTGATCGATGCCGACGGATCGCCTGTCGCGGGCACCGCCGAGGAATGCCAGAGCTCGACGGCCGCGCTGCGACGCGCCGAGGCCTTGTCGCGCGGCGCCGGCCACATCGGCGCGGTCGCGTTCAGCCGTAGCGGCGATCCCATGACCGGCGAATTCGGTGATGCCACGCTGCTGCGCAAGTTCGGCAACGTGCCGGAAGATCTCGCCACCCTCTAACTCTAGCAGCCGACGAGCCTGATCCGTGGCTCATGCCGCCGGCATGCCTTGCGCACATACATGGCGGCATCGGCCTCCTCCAGCGCGCGGCTTGAATCAGACTGCGCGCCGAGCAGCGCGACGCCGGCGGACGCGCCCGCGGCCACGTGCTGGCCGCGAAAGACGAAAGACAATTCGTCGATCGCCTGCTCAAAGGCCGCCGCCTTCGCCTTGGCATCGGTCTCGCTGAGATTCCACAGCAGCAGCGCGAACTCGTCGCCGCCGAGCCGGCCGACCACATCGGAGGCGCGGACCTGCCGCGTCAGCGCGGCCGCGATCGCCTTGAGCACCTCGTCGCCGGCAGCATGGCCGAAGGAATCGTTGATCGGCTTGAGCCGATCGACGTCGAGCACGATCAGCGCGCCGCTGGCGCGGTAACGCTTCATATACGCGATGGCGCGCGCAAGCTCGCGCTCGAAGCCGCGCCGGTTCGGGATCTCGAGCAGGAAATCGGTGTCGGCGGCAGCCTCCAGTTCCGCGACCCGCCGCTCCGCCGCCTTGAGCTTGCTGCGCAGACCTCGGATGATGGCCTTGCTGGCGTCGACGACGGAGGCTCCGCGCCGCGACGGCGTGGCCGGACGCTTCGCCACCCGGCTAGCGGCAGGTTTGGACCGGCTGGCGCTGATTTTCGGGCCCTTTTTGGCCTTCGCAGCGCGCGCCCTTTTTGGTTTCTTCATGGGCATCCTGCTCAATTGAAGGCTTGCGGGGATTCACCAAGACAGGATAGTGCATTCCCTTCTCCTTGCCACCGCCTTGCGAGCCGCCGGCCGGAACCATTAATCTGGCCTATCTTCCTGTTTTCCGAGCACAATTGACGTCATGACCGCGCCGATCGCCATCATCATGGGAAGCCAGTCGGACTGGGAAACGATGCGGCATGCCGCCGAGACGCTTGCCGCGCTCGATGTCGCCGCCGACACCCGCATCGTTTCGGCCCACCGCACCCCCGACCGGCTGTTCGCGTTCGCCAAGGGGGCCAAGGCGGCAGGTTACAAGGTCATCATCGCCGGCGCAGGCGGCGCTGCGCATCTGCCCGGCATGGCCGCGGCGCTGACGGAACTGCCGGTGTTCGGCGTTCCGGTCGAATCGAGGACGCTCAAGGGCATCGATTCGCTCTATTCGATCGTGCAGATGCCCGCGGGCATCCCGGTCGGCACACTCGCCATCGGCAAGGCCGGCGCGATCAATTCGGCGCTGCTTGCGGCCGCCGTATTGGCGCTGTCCGACCCGGCCCTGGCCGACCGCCTCGCCGCCTGGCGCAAGGCGCAGACCGAGGCCGTTGCCGAGCGCCCGGAGGACAAGGCGTGACTGACGCAAAGCAGGTGACGCTGAAGCCCGGCGACACCATCGGAATTCTCGGCGGCGGACAACTCGGGCGGATGCTGGCCATGGCGGCGGCGCGGCTCGGGCTGCGCTGCCAGGTGTTCTCGCCCGATCCGGACTCGCCGGCCTTCGACGTCGTGCTGAACGCGACCTGCGCGGAATATGCCGATGTCGAAGCGCTGGAGATGTTCGCCCACGACGTCGATGTCATCACCTACGAATTCGAGAACGTGCCGTCGGCGGCCGCGATGGTGCTGGATGCGCGCCGCCCGGTGCTGCCCAACCGCAAGATCCTCGAGACCACGCAGGACCGCCTCGCCGAGAAGGACTTCGTGACGAAGCTCGGCATCGGCACTGCGGCCTATGCCGACGTCACCTCCGTCTCCTCGCTGCGCGAGGCGATCCTCAGGATCGGCCTTCCGGCGGTGCTCAAAACCCGCCGCTTCGGCTATGACGGCAAGGGTCAGGCCATCATCCGCGAGGGCGACGACATCGCCAAGGTGTGGACCAGCCTCGCCACCAAATCGGCGATCCTGGAAGCCTTCGTGCCGTACGAGCGTGAGATCTCGGTGATCGCCGCACGCTCGGCCACCGGTCAGGTCGAATGCTTCGACGTCACCGAGAACGAGCACCGCGACCACATCCTGAAGATCTCGCGCGCGCCCGCCCAGATCCCGGACGCGCTCGCCGAAGAAGCCCGCAGCATCGCCGGGAAGATCGCCAGCGCCCTCGATTACGTCGGCGTGCTCGCCGTCGAGATGTTCGTGCTCGCCAACGGCACCGGTCCGAAGGTGCTGGTCAACGAGATCGCTCCGCGCGTGCACAATTCCGGACACTGGACGCTCGACGGCGCCTCCGTCTCGCAGTTCGAGCAGCACATCCGCGCCATCGCCGGCTGGCCGCTCGGCAAGCCGGTGCGCCACGGCGAGGTCGTCACCATGACCAACCTGATCGGCGACGAGATCCACGATTACGGGAAGTGGCTGAGCGTGCCGGGTGCGACCGTGCACATCTACGGCAAGGGCACGCCGCGCCCCGGCCGCAAGATGGGCCATGTCGTCGAAGTCAGGCCGCCCAAGAGCACGTGAGCCAGGAGCAAGTGAGGGGACCGCAGCACGGGCTGCGATCCCGCTTGGCGATCACGCCGTCTTCGCGCCTGCGACCACGCCCGTGGGCTCCTCGCTGAGCCAGCGATAGATCACCCCACCGAGCGCACCGCCGATCAGCGGGGCAACCCAGAACATCCAGAGCTGCGCCGTCGCCCAGCCGCCGACGAACAGTGCGGGCCCCGTGCTGCGCGCCGGGTTCACCGACGTGTTGGTCACGGGGATGCTGACGAGATGGATCATCACCAGAGCGAGCCCGATCGCGAGCGGGGCGAAGCCCGCCGGCGCGCGGCCGTGGGTGGCGCCCATGATGACGAACAGGAACATCATGGTCATCACGACCTCGGTGATGAAGCAGGCGACCATGCTGTACTGACCCGGCGAATGCGCGTCGTACCCGTTCGACGCAAATCCCTTGGTGACGTCGAAGCCGGGGGCGCCACTGGCGATGATGAAGAGCAGTTGGGCGGCCACGATCGCACCGCAGACCTGCGCGATCACGTAGGGCAGGATCTGGCCGGCCGGAAAGCGCCCGCCAACGGCAAGGCCGACCGTGACGGCCGGATTGAGATGGCAGCCCGAGATGTGGCCGATCGCATAGGCCATGGTGACCACGCTCAATCCGAAGGCCAGGGACACGCCGACGAGGCCGATCCCGACCTGGGGAAAGCCGGCCGCGATCACGGCGCTGCCGCAGCCTGCGAATGTGAGCCAGAATGTGCCGATGGCCTCGGCAGCATATTTCTTCATGTCCATGTGGCGTCTCCCCTGATTTCAAGACCTCCGGATCCAATCTCCGGAAAACGGCCCGTCTTTTGGCGCCAAACCACCCAAATTAGGACCGCGGAGAGGTACTTTCGCCGCATTTAATGGCTGAACTTGGCCCGAAAACCCGGTTGGCAGGTGGACATCCCAGGTTTTGTCTGATACATCCGCGCCCTCAAGGTTAAGGGCTTGTGCGTTTTGCCATCCCCTTTGACTTACCAGAATTCAAATCCGATCCACTGAAGAGGATGCCGCGTGCAGGTTCTCGTTCGCGATAACAATGTCGACCAAGCCCTCAAGGCGCTGAAGAAGAAGATGCAGCGCGAGGGTATTTTCCGCGAGATGAAGCTCCGCGGTCACTACGAGAAGCCCTCCGAGAAGAAGGCCCGCGAAAAGGCCGAAGCCGTGCGCCGCGCGCGCAAGCTGGCCCGCAAGAAGCTGCAGCGCGAAGGCCTGCTGCCGATGAAGCCGAAGCCGGTGTTCGGCGCTGGCCCCGGTGGTGATCGCGGCGGTCGTGGTGGTCCCGGCGCAGGTGCAGGCCCGCGCGGACCGCGCTGATCTTGCCGAACTTGTAAGACCTCAGTTTTCCAAGTCTTTAGTTTTCGATGACGCGGGCCCTTGGCCCGCGTTATTGTTTATGAGCGGTGCCTTTCTGGGACGGGGCACTACCGATGCGGCACCAGCGCGAGCGAACCGTAGATGGCCTCCTCCCCCTTTCCCCCGCGCGGCCTGGCGCGGCGCTGTCAGATCTGGCAGCGGCCGTTCGCATTGGCCTTGATGGGGATTGCACTGTCCGGCTGCTCCTTCGACCTGGGCTCGTTGATGCCGGAGAAGGACAAGCCGCAGGAGGCGCCCAAGGCGGCCGCCGCCACGGAGAGCGCGGTCAGCCCCGGCATCGTCACCGAAGCCCAGACCCACACCGCAAAGGCCCAGGCCCTCGCCAAGTCGGGCGATGCTGCGGCCGCGCTGGACGAGTTCAATCGTGCCGTCGCGCTCGACCCCTACAATGCGCAGGCGCTCTATGGCCGCGCGCTGATCTACCAGGGCAATAACCAGCACGATTTTGCGGTCGCCGATTTCAGCGCCGCCAGCGGGCTCAATCCGCAGAAGGCCGAGCCGCTGCTCGGCCGGGCCAACAGCTATCTCGCCCTCGGCAAGGTCAAGGAGGCGGCGGCCGATCTCGACGAAGCCTCCGAGGCCGATCCGCACAATGCCCAGGTCTGGACCGCGCGGGGCCAGGTCTATGAGCGGCTGGGCGACAGGGCCAAGGCGGCGATGTCCTACAACAGGGCCGTCGCGCTTCGTCCACGCGACGATACCGCCCGCAGCGGTCTCGCCCGCGTCGGCGGCTGAGGCTTCTGCAGCAGCGCGGGCGCCGCCTTAATCGGGGGTGGAGCTCTTCGGCAGGACGGAGTGGAACATCGACTTCATGCCCGAGAACATTTCGTCCGCCACGTTGGTCTTCTTCGGCCGCGGCATCGGCGCGCCGGCATCGGCACGCAGATCGAGCGGCGGCGCGATCACCGGTACCGGAATGTCGGCCGGCGGCGTGATTCGATTCGGATCGTCATTGCCGACCGAGGCCGTGTAGGACGGCGACGAAGCGCCATTGCCATACGCATCGGTTGACGGCGTGGACACCGTGATCGGCGGCGGCAGCGGACGGACCGCGGACGACTCCGTCGTCACGACGCGGGGAGCCTCCGGGGCAGGGGTACGGGCGGCTTCGCGCGCAGGCTCGGGCGCCCGCTCAACCGGCTTGGTCTCGGCAGCTTTGGCCTCGGCGGCGGATTTGGCCTCAGCAGCCCTGCCCTCAGGCGACTTGCGCAAACGCTCGATGGCCGCGCGCGCCAGATCGTTGGCGTCGGGCGTCGCAGCCGGGGATGCAGCAGCCGGCGCCGAATTGGCCTCAACCACCGGAGCGGGAGTTGCCGGGGCCGACTTGGCCGCCGCCTTCTCACGCGCCGTCGGGCGGCCGTGCGAAGCGGCCTCGGCGGGAGCAACGTCGGCAGACTTGGTCTCGGAAGCCTTGGTTTCCGAAGCCTTGGTCTCGGACTTGTCGGCAGGCTTCTCGACCGCCGCCTTCTCGGTCACGTTCTTCTCGGAGACGCCCTTGGCCTTGACCCCGGGCGCGGGAAGGTTGGCGGTGTCGGTCGGCTTGCCGTCGCTGCCGGCCTGGGAGGGGGCCACCACGGCGGCAGGGGCATCAGCCGCCGGCTTGGCGTTGATGTAGTGGTTAACGATGTACGCCCCGATGATCGTCGCGAGCACCGAGGGGAAAATATCCATCGAGATTTTAGCGAGGTATTTCAGCATTTCTCGGCCACTCCCCGCGCGATCAGATGCGGGAACTTTGGGGCATTGTAAGGGATCAACTGCGACGGATCGATGGCAAACGGTAACGCCAAGTCTGTAACGCCAAGTCTTACGGCTTCAGCTCGATTTCAAGGAACACGATCTCGGTTGAGGTTTCGTTAAGTACGTCGTGTTGGACGCCGGCCTTGCGGAAGTAGGATTTGCCGGCGGCGAGCTGCGCCTTGGACCGCTCGCCGCTGGGCGCCACGATGGTCATTTCGCCGGCGACGACGGGAACGATGACGTAGTCCATCCCGTGGGTGTGGTGCCCGGTCGCGCTGCCCGGGGCGAGCCGCCATTCGGTCACCCGGACCTGTTCATTGTCGATCTGGACCTCGGATTTGGCGGCAAGCATCGGAACCTCTTTTGGGGAATCAGGGCACGAAAACCATGAACACGTAAACGGCAAATACCACCATATGGACCAGCCCGAACAGGACGTTGGTCCTGCCGGTGCCGAAGGTCAGCATGCTCAGCAAGAATGTCAGGAACAGCAGCGCCGTATTCTGGGGGTTGAGGCCCAGCACCAGCGGCTGGTCGATCGCGTAGGTGGCGAGCCCGACCGCCGGAATCGTCAGCCCGATGGTCGCCAGCGACGAGCCCAGCGCCAGATTGATGCTCTTCTGCAGGTCGTTCTTGCGAGCGGCCGCGATCGCCGAGACGCCTTCCGGCATCAGGATCAGGAGCGCGACCAGCAGGCCCGCAAAGGCCGGCGGGGCGCCGATCCTGACGGCGACGGCATCGACCACCAGCGAGAACTTCTTGGCGAGCAGGACGACGGCCAGCAGCGAGATCAGCAGCAATGCGATGCTGAGCGCCAGCATCCGGCCCGACAGATGGGCCTCGCCGCCCTCACCGTCGGCCCGCTCGTGGACGAAATAGTCCTTGTGGAGCACCATCTGGGTGTAGAGGAAGACGCCATAGAGGACGATGGTGACGAGATCAACGAAGCCAAGCTGGAGCGTCGAGTAGCTCGGGCCCGGCGTCGTCAGCGTGTAATTGGGCATGATCAGCGTCAGGGTCGCCATCGCGGTCAGCACGCTGAGATAGACGTTGGCGCCGGCGACCTGAAACCCCTGCTCGCGGTAACGCATGCCGCCGATGAACACGCAGAGGCCGACCAGGCCGTTGCAGACGATCATCACCACCGCGAACACGGTGTCGCGTGCGAGCTCCGGGGCCGGCTTGTCGCCGAGCATGATCGTGGTGATCAGCGCGACCTCGATGATGGTGACCGCGAGCGTAAGCAGCAGCGTGCCGTAGGGCTCGCCGATCCGCTCCGCGATCACCTCGGAGTGATGAACGGCCGCGAACACTGTCCCGAACAGGATCACCAGGAGCACGATCGCGAACAGGCCGCCGCCAGCCGTCAGCGTGAAGCCGTAGCCGGTCGCGGTGACGATCAGGAACAGCAGCACCGCCAGAGCGGGGAAGATCCAGGACGACCGCGGCATCGGTCCGTGTGCGCTCATGCAGGCGATTCCTTCCAATGGGCGGCCGATTATGCGCGAGAAGACCGCGCCCGTCAGCCCTCACGAGCCGTTGATGAAGCTTCGCGCGATATCGGTCATGCCAAAGTTACCGAGATCGTCATGCCCGCCGTCGGGAATGCGAACGAACTGCTTCGGCTCGTGCGCCAGCGCAAACAGCTTCTCCCCGAAGGCGACCGGAATGGTCGGGTCCTGCGCGCCATGCACGATCAAGAGTGGCGCCGTGACGCGTGCGATACGCTGATCCGAGTGGAACGGGTCACGCACCAGCAGGCGAATCGGAACGAAGCTGAAATGCGCCGCGGCGACGTCGGCGATCGACGTGTAGGGCGCTTCGAGGATCAGCTTTCCAACCGGGTGTTCTGACGCGATGGCGACGGCAACGCCGGTCCCGAGCGAGAAGCCCCAGGCGACGATGCGCTGGGCCTCATAACGCTCCGTTGCGAACGAATAGGCGACCGCGGCGTCATGCAGCAGTCCCTGTTCGCTCGGCGCGCCGCTCGATCCCGCATAGCCGCGATAGGACAGCGCCACGAGGCCGGTACCGTCGGCCGTGATGGCCTTGAAGCGCCCGGCAAGACCGGCGAGAAAATCGCCATTGCCGTGGAAGAACAGCACCACGGGACGGCCGGGTTTCGGCGGCACGTGCCAGACGATCACCTTCTCGCCATCCGACGTGGTGAGGATGTGCTCCTCGGCTTGCGGAAATCCTGCGGCGGCAGGCGCGGTGCGCTCCTTGGTCGGGATCGGAAACAGCATCTCCCGCTGCTTTACGAAGAGCAGGACGAGACCGGCGGCATAGCCGGCCACAATGATGATGGCGGCCCATTTCAGGAATGTCATCGCGGCCCTGTCATTGCAAAGTTCAGGGCTTGCGGCGGCCCTTGAGCAATTTGAGGACGTCGGGCCGGATACTCAAGGGGATCTCGCGGCAGCCGCACGCCGTGGCATGGGCGGCGTGCCATGCGACGCGCTGCTCGCGCGTCGCTTTCGTCGGCATGCGATGGGACCGGTGCCACTCCTTGTTCAGGGCCACGGTCCCCTCGTATTACATTGCCTTGACGATGTTCTCGGTGACCTTCTTGGCGTCGCCGAGCAGCATCATGGTGTTGTCGCGGTAGAACAGCGGGTTGTCGATGCCGGCATAACCGGACGCCAGCGAGCGCTTGATGAACATCACGGTGCCGGCCTTCCAGACCTGGAGCACGGGCATGCCGTAGATCGGCGAGGTCTTGTCCTCTTCGGCCGCCGGGTTGGTGACGTCGTTGGCGCCGATCACGAAGGCGATGTCGGCCTGCGCGAATTCGGAGTTGATGTCCTCGAGCTCGAACACCTCGTCGTAGGGCACGTTGGCTTCGGCGAGCAGCACGTTCATGTGACCGGGCATGCGGCCCGCGACCGGGTGAATGGCGTATTTCACCTCGACGCCTTCCTTCTTCAGGATGTCCGCCATTTCGCGCAGCGCGTGCTGGGCCTGCGCCACCGCCATGCCGTAGCCGGGCACGATGATGACCTTGGAGGCGTTCTTCATGATGAAGGCCGCATCGTCGGCCGAGCCGAGCTTGGCGGGCTTCTGCTCGCCGCCTGCTCCGCCGCCGGCAGCGGCCGTCTCACCGCCGAAGCCGCCGAGGATGACCGAGATGAAGGACCGGTTCATCGCGTGGCACATGATGTAGGACAGGATCGCGCCCGACGAGCCGACCAGCGCGCCGGTGATGATCAGCGCGGAATTGCCGAGCGTGAAGCCGATGCCCGCCGCGGCCCAGCCCGAGTAGGAGTTCAGCATCGAGATCACGACCGGCATGTCGGCGCCGCCGATCGGGATGATCATGAGCACGCCGAGCGCCAGCGCCAGGATGACGATCATCCAGAAGTCGAACGCACTGCCGGACATCACCAGCCCGACGATGAAGACGACGAGCAGGACGGCGAGGACGATGTTGATGACGTGGCGGAACGGCAGGATGATCGGCGCGCCGCTCATGCGCGCGGACAGTTTCAGGAACGCGATCACCGAGCCGGTGAAGGTCAGCGCGCCGATGGCGACGCCGAGCGACATTTCGACCAGGCTCTGCGGATGGATGTTGCCGGGGGTGCCGATGTCGAAGGCTTCAGGCGCGTAGAACGCACCCGCGGCGACCAGCACCGCGGCCATGCCGACCAGCGAGTGGAAGGCGGCGACCAGCTCCGGCATCGAGGTCATCGGAACGCGGCGGGCGATCACCGCACCGATCGCGGCGCCGATCGCGATGCCGACGATGACGAGCACCCAGGCGAGACCGTCGGCCGGCGGATGGTTGGCAAGCGTGGTGGCGACCGCGATCGCCATGCCGATCATGCCGAACAGATTGCCCTGGCGCGACGAAGCGGGGCTCGACAGCCCGCGCAGCGACAGGATGAACAGCACCCCCGCCACGAGATACAAGAATGCAGAGAGATTGGCGCTCATCTCAGGTCCCCATTGATCCCATCAGCCCGAGGTGGCCGCTTACTTCGACTTCTTCTTGTACATCGCCAGCATGCGCTGGGTGACAAGGAAGCCGCCGAAGATGTTGATGCAGGCGAAGATCAGCGCGATGAAGCCGAACGCACGGGCCCAGCCCGAACCGCTCGAGACATTCGCGACACCGCCGGCCAGCAGCGCGCCAACCACGATCACCGAGGAGATCGCGTTGGTCACGCTCATCAGCGGCGTATGCAGCGCGGGCGTCACCGACCACACCACGAAATAGCCGACGAAGACGGCGAGGACGAAGATCGACAGCCGGAAGATGAAGGGGTCGACGACCTGTGCAGCATGCTCCATGACGGATCTCCTTACGCCCGATTAAGCTGACTTGGGCTGGAAGTTCGGGTGGATCACGGCGCCGTCCTTGGTCAGGGCGGTGGCCTTGACGAGCTCGTCGTCCCAGTTCACGGCGAGCTTCTTCTCCTTCTTGTCGACCATGGTCTCGATGAAGGAGAACAGATTGCGGGCATAGAGGCTGGAGGCCGAGGCCGCGACGCGGCCGGCGACGTTGGTGTAGCCGACGATCTTGATGCCATCGAGGTCGACGACCTCGCCCGGCTTGGCGCCCTCGACATTGCCTCCGCGCTCGACGGCGAGATCGACCAGCACGGAGCCCGGCTTCATCGACTTGACCATCTCGCCCGAGACCAGCTTCGGCGCGGGCCGGCCCGGAATCAGCGCGGTGGTGATGACGATATCCTGCTTCTTGATGTGCTCGGCGGTGAGCGCGGCCTGCTTGGCCTGGTACTCCTTGGACATTTCCTTGGCGTAGCCGCCGGCGGTCTGCGCGTTCTTGAACTCCTCGTCCTCGACGGCGAGGAACTTCGCACCGAGCGATTCGACCTGCTCCTTGGTCGCGGGCCGCACGTCGGTCGCGGTGACGATGGCGCCGAGACGGCGCGCGGTCGCGATCGCCTGCAGGCCGGCGACACCGACGCCCATCACGAACACCTTTGCGGCGGGCACGGTGCCGGCCGCAGTCATCATCATCGGGAAGGCGCGGCCGAACGCCTCGGCGCCCTCGATCACGGCGCGGTAGCCGGCAAGGTTCGCCTGCGAGGACAGCACGTCCATCACCTGCGCGCGGGTGATGCGCGGCATCAATTCCATCGCGAAGGCGGAAACGCCGGCATCGGCCATCGTCTTCAGCGCGGCCTCGTTGCCGTAAGGGTCCATGATGGCGATGACGAGCGCGCCGCGCTTGTACTGCGACAGCTCGGACGCCTCGGGGCGCTTCACCTTGATGATGATGTCGGCGTCTTTCAGCGCATCGGCGCTGACGGTGGCACCCACCGCGGTGAACTCGGAATCGGGCAGGCCCGATTTGAGGCCGGCGCCCGGCTCGATGGCGATCTCGGCGCCCAGCGCCTTGAACTTCTTCACCGTATCAGGCGAAGCGGCAACACGCGGCTCCGACGGATCGATTTCCTTGGCAACGGCGATCTTCATAGGCCCTCCGGCGACGCGGACAAAAACGCGCACGCGAACTTAGCGTCACTCCCGCAACGTTGGATACCGGTTTTGGAACCGGCTTGTATGCAAATTTTATGGGCACCGACGACGCTGTCGGTGCGGCAGTCGATCGATCGATCAGGTGAGGAAGATCGCCATCAGGATCACGATGAGCGCGACCGAGGCCGTGCCGTATTTCACCAGCTTGATGAAGCCCTCATAGGTCTGCTCGTGAGCAACGTAGTCGTTGCCGTCGGCAGTGGTGTACGCCACTTCGCTATGGTCAGCCATGGATTGTCCCCAGTCGAAAGTCGAATTCTTGGGCTGGGATACCTTAATCCTTCGGGCAGGGCAACGGCACGAAAGCGCGGTTTTCCCGCAAATCGGCCGATTTGGAATTCCGATTGGCGGGACATATCAGGGGCGAGCGCGGCTCAGCCCTGATCGATCATCGTGGCCGTGACGGCCGCGGCCCGCAATTGGGGTATCGGAAGACCGAGCGCCTCGCGAACCGCGTCGATCGCCGGCTCGCCCGCCGCGTTGAATCGGGCCGTCCGCGGCTCGACGCCGCAGCCGATGGCCACCGGATTGGTCCCGGACAGGAAGCCGTGGGCCATGTGGAAACCCAGCGCGCGATAGACCTCGAACTGCTCTTCCGAGAAGAACTGGTCGCCCGTGGTCTCGTGCGGGAACGTGGCGTGCCGCCGCCCGTAATCGCGGATGTAGTCGTTCTCGTCGCCGGTCAGGGACGATTTGAGATAGACGAGATAGCCGGTGTCGCCGGCACCGTAGTCGATGGTGCCGATGGCGACATGGACGTGATCGACCGGCTTGTCATCGCGCTGGCTCTTGGCCGTGGCCGGGTTCGCATTGCACGCCATCACGGCCCGGGTGCGCTCGCGGATCGGCGCCCAGGGCAGGTCGATCCGGACGCCGAGATCGATGCGGGCATAGCGCTGCAGCGTCATTAGCGCGGCGAAGTTCATCGGCGTATCCGCTTCCGCATCCACGGCCATGATGACGCGGCAGCGCCGGCGCAGCAGCTCGTAGATGCCGAGATTCTCGATATGGCCGCCGTCGGTGAGATAGACGCCCTCGCTGTTCTCGTAGAGCCGGCCGGAGATTTCCGACCAGAAATAGCGCGGCGAGAAGCGACGGAACCATTGCCCGTTCACGTAGCGCGGATTCCTCAGCCAGTAGCCGAGCCTGACGTTGAGAAGCGCGAGCGTCGGCGTCAATGCGCGGATCGAGTTCGAGCCCATGTTCGCCGACGCCGCAGCGCCTGATATCGCCATGGCCGTGGCGAGGTCGAGGCTTTGCTCGGCCTTCTCGACGGCCAGTGTCGCCGCGTAGCCGGTTGCCTCGCTGCCGACATTGCGCGGTGAAAACACGAAGAAGTCGGCGTTGCGGCCGCGCCGGTTGGCGAAGTCCGAGCCCTGGATGTTCAGCGCCGTGTTGATGAGGTGATAAGGCGCCAGCAACCTCGCCCGGATCTGTCGGCCGTCGGCCGCAGCGGCCGGGACACCATAGGAGACGCTGTAGAGGTCGCTGAGCTTCATGCGGTCGAGTGGCTTGAAGTCGCGGCCCTGGTCGAGGCTGGCCTCGGCACGCGCGAGATCGCTCTCCGCCGTCCGGGTCGGGTCGAACAGGAAGGCCTTGCTCAACCTGTCGCGGTACAGCCGGTGCAGCGAGTTGGCATTCGGTGTCAAAAGCCAGGAGACCAGGAACAGCAACAGACCCGTCAGCGCATACAGGACGATCACCGGCAGGGTGTAGGAATAGGCCGCGTCGGATCCCGTTCCCGTGAACAGGTCCGGAAAGTACGGCTGAACCTTGGGCTTCAGCCATTGTGCAGCGGGCTGAAGCCATGCCGGCGCGTGCCAGGTCGCGAGCCGATCGGAATCCATGCTGACAAGCGACTCCGGCGGCGGCGCAGGCTTTGCCTCGGCGAATTCGATCGCCGCGTTCCGGTCCAGTTGCACCTTGCCTGCCAGCGCCCCCGGGAGCGTTGCAGTCAACTTGGCCTTGGCAATGCAGTCCCTCTGCTCGGTCTGGGCGGAGCAATTCTTGAAGATATCGTTGGAGATCCCCCAATACGACAGATTGAGATAAGCGACCCAGATGATCAGCGGCAAAGCGAGGCCGGCAATCCAGAGTGCGGCCTTGGCAGCGATCGCAAGAAGCACCGAGCCCCATTGCGAGGACACGCTGTTCCCCTTCAGCAGTTCGAGGAACTGCTGCCGGAACGCGGTCACGAAGACCCCGACGGGCGCCGCGACGGCGGCGAGCGATTGCAGCCAGGTCACCGCGACGCCGCCAACCGGCCCGCCGATCACGCTGCTGTCGGCGACATCGAACATCTGACGCAACATGAAGGGCTGAAATTCGAAGAAGGCGATGCCCGCCAGCAGGACCAGGAAGGTGGCCCCCACGGTCGGCAGGTGCGAGCGGAATTCCTGGCGCTTGCTCGGACCGGCGAAGGACCGCACGATCGCCCACACGAAAAACAGCGCAAGCACGATGATCGACGTTGCCAAAGTCAGCGCGAAATTCTTCACCTGGAGCACGCGCGCGAGGTCGCACGCCACGCCGACGACAAGGACGACCACGGCCGCATAGATCCATACGATGGCGGGACCGCTTCCCCTTTCGGAGCGCGCCCCGAAATAAGCCAGCACGCTGAAAGCGAGCAGGACGGCAGCGCAAATGACGCCGACCAACCAGAATCCGTGGAGATTGACGAAGCTGAAATCGTGCAGCTCGCATGTCTTGGAATCGACGAAGCTGACACCGAACAGATTGGCGACCGTCAGGCAGGTCCGGGTCGGCGTCGACCAGATGGTGACCGCGGCCAGCATCAGGATGATCGGAAGAATGATCCCGATATTGGCGATCAGCCCGCGCACCACGATGGCAATTCCGGTGAGGAGATCGCGCACGCCGGCGGGGATCAGATAGTTGGAGTAGTTCCTGATGTGCCCGACGGAGGCGGTATCGCTGATCTCGTTCGCAGTCGCGGTGCCGCCCGACGGCCGCTCGCCGAACACGAAACGCCGCGCCACCGTCATGGTTGCACTGAGGGAGGTGCCGATATAGCCGCCGCCGGAGACGGTCGAGAGGTAGTCGATCCGCCGGAACAGATTATGGTGGTTCAGCGCCTGGAGCACGCCGAGGCAAAGCGCCGAGGAGCGAATGCCGCCACCGGACAGAGCGAGCCCCGTGACGTCCAGCATCTGACAGGATTGCAGACCATCCGTGGGGATCTGCCGGGTCTCTTCGCGCCGTGTGTTGATCGCCTCGATTTCATCGCGCACGATCTGGTGATGCTTTTCGCACCACGGCATGTCCTCAGTGGACCGCGGCGTTCGCGCCTCCACGGGCTTCGTCAGCTGGACCTGATCGAGCATGCGTGCCTCCCCACAACGGCGGAGCACCGGCAATCAACGGCTGCAAAATCAATAAAAAATAGCCCTATGAGGATTAGTCTCGCCGGGGATGCAAACGTTCAATGCCACATCGCAGGCGCGTGCGACCGTCGCGAGAGGCGCACGGCAGTGCGCCGGCTGGAACTCGCACCGGGCGCCGCATCTTGCGAAAATATGTCGAGGCGCGCTGCGGGAACCCGCAGCGCCGCCTCAGCCCATCGCCTCCAGCTCATCGATCATGCCGGCGATGACCGAGAGGCCGCCGTCCCAGAATTTGGGATCCTTGGCATCGAGCCCGAACGGCCGCAGCAGCTCGGAATAATGCTTGGTGCCGCCGGCGGCGAGCATGTCGAGATAGCGCTCGGCAAAGCCTTCGGCCGCGTGCTCGTAAACGGCGTAGAGCGAGTTCACGAGACAATCGCCGAACGCGTAGGCATAGACGTAGAACGGCGAGTGGATGAAGTGCGGGATGTACATCCAGTAGTTCTCGTAACCCGCCTTGATCTCGATTGCCGGCCCCAGGCTCTCGCCCTGCACCGACAGCCAGATCTCGCCGAGCCGCGTCGCGGTGAGCTCGCCGTTCTTGCGCTCGGTGTGGACCGCGCGCTCGAACGAATAGAACGCGATCTGCCGCACCACGGTGTTGATCATGTCCTCGACCTTGCCGGCGAGCAGCGCCTGGCGCTGCTTCGGGCTCTTGGTCTGCGCGAGCAGCCGCCGGAACGTCAGCATCTCGCCGAACACGCTTGCCGTTTCGGCCAGCGTCAGCGGCGTCGGCGCCATCAGCGCGCCGTTCTTCGCGGCCAGCACCTGGTGCACGCCATGACCGAGCTCATGCGCGAGCGTCATCACGTCGCGCGGCTTGCCCTGGTAGTTCATGAGAACATAGGGATGCGCCGACGGCGTGGTCGGATGCGAGAACGCGCCCGGCGCCTTGCCCGGACGCACCGGCGCGTCGATCCATCGATCGGTGAAGAAGCGCTCGGCGATGTCGGCCATCTTGGGCGAGAAGCCGCGATAGGCCGTCAGCACCATGTTGCGCGCATCGGGCCAGCCGATCACGTCGGTCGCGGCAAACGGCAGCGGCGCGTTGCGGTCCCAATAGGCCAGCCGCTTCCTGCCGAACCACTTCGCCTTCAGCGCGTAATAGCGATGCGACAGCTTTGGATAGGCCGCGCGCACGGAGGCGACCAGCGCATCCACCACCTCGCGCTCGACGCGGTTGTTGAGATGGCGGGAATCCGCGACGTCCTGGAAGCCGCGCCAGCGGTCGGAAATATCCTTGTCCTTGGCGAGCGTGTTGGTGATCAGCGCAAAGGTGCGCTCATTGGCCTTGAAGGTCTTCGCCAGCGCTTCGGCCGCACTCTTGCGCTTGGCGCCGTCGCGGTCCTGCAGCAGATTGAGCGTCGGCTCGATCGCGAGCTCTTTCGCACCGACCCTGAAGCGCAGGCCGGAGATGGTCTGGTCGAACAGCCGGTTGAAGGCGGAATAGCCGGTCTGCGCCTTCTCCAGGAAAAGCTGCTCGAGCTTGTCGTCGAGCTGATACGGCTTCTCCTTGCGCAGATCCTCGATCCACGGACGATAATGCGCGAGCTCGGCGGCTTGCATCGCGCGGTTCAAAATATCGTCATCGACGCGGTTGAGCTCGAGCGCGAAGAACAGCAGATGCGTTGACGCATCCGTCAGCCGCTCCGAGACGTCGCCGTAAAACTTTGAAATCTTGGGATCAACGCTGTCGCCGGCGTGGACGAGGCCGGCATAGGAGCCGAGACGGCCGGCGAGATCGTCGATCGCCTCATAGCGTCGCACCGCCTCGGCGAGCCATTTTCCGCCATCTTCGTTTGCTGTCCCTGTGGCGAGCTTGCCCTTGTAGTCCGTCTCGAACGCGACGCAATCGGCATCCATCTTTTCGAGGTCGCGCGCCACTTCCGGCGCATCGATCCCGGAATAGAGATCGGCAAGGTTCCATTCCGGAAGCTTGCCCGTCTTGCTCACAGGCTTTGTCGACGACGACTTGGCCAGTGAAGGCTTGGCCAGTGAAGGCTTGGAGGGCTTTGCCTTGGCGGTGGATTTCTTGGCGCTGGATTTCTTGGCGGTGGTCGACTTGCGGAGAGCGGACTTCTTCAGGGCAGGCTTGGAGCGCGAATTCATTGTGTGGGAAACCTGTGTTCAACAAGCGCGACGGCGGGCGGGGGCATCAAGGTTTAAGAGTGCGTTAATCGGCTTCGGCCAGAGTGCCCCG
Organism: Bradyrhizobium sp.; assembly: GCF_035935975.1. Classification (GTDB taxonomy): domain Bacteria; phylum Pseudomonadota; class Alphaproteobacteria; order Rhizobiales; family Xanthobacteraceae; genus Bradyrhizobium. The sequence goes on along the minus strand of NZ_DASYWN010000044.1, from coordinate 6,184 downwards.
ATTCGAGACAGATAGTAGTAGCGTGCGGGGAACACCATGGCTGCCTGTATTTTGATCGCCGATGACGACGCTGTAGCCCGCCGGCTGGTCGAGAACATGGTGCAGAAATGCGGCTATGAGACGGTCGTCGTGGAGTCCGGCGACGCCGCGATCGCCGCCCTCACCGCCTCCGATGCACCTTCGATCGACGCCGTCATCCTCGATCTCGTGATGCCCGGCCTCGACGGCATGGGCGTGCTGGAGCGGATCCGCGACGCCGGCCTCAGCATTCCCGTCATCGTGCAGACCGCCCATGGCGGCATCGACAACGTCATCTCGGCGATGCGCGCGGGCGCAGCCGACTTCGTCGTCAAGCCGGTCGGCGTGGAGCGGCTCCAGGTCTCGCTTCGCAACGCGCTCAACGCGTCCGCACTCAAGGGCGAATTGCAGCGCATCCGTCACAGCCGCGAGGGCCGGCTGACCTTCTCCGACATCATCACGCGCGCCGAGGCGATGGCGCCGGTCATGCGCGCCGCGCAGAAGGCGGCGAACTCGTCGATTCCCGTGCTGATCGAGGGCGAGTCCGGCGTCGGCAAGGAAATGTTCGCGCGCGCCATCCACGGCAGCGGCGAGCGCAAGGCAAAGCCGTTCGTCGCGGTCAATTGCGGTGCGATCCCCGACAATCTCGTCGAGTCCATCCTGTTCGGCCACGAGAAGGGCGCCTTCACCGGCGCCACCGAACGGCACACCGGCAAGTTCGTCGAGGCCCATGGCGGCACGCTGTTCCTGGACGAGGTCAGCGAGCTGCCGCTGGCCGCGCAGGTCAAGCTGCTCCGTGCACTGCAGGAAGGCGCGGTCGAGGCGGTCGGCGGCCGCAAGCCGTTGAAGGTCGACGTCCGCATCGTCTCGGCGACCAACCGCAAGCTGCTGGAGCGGGTGAAGCAGGGCCATTTCCGCGAAGACCTGTTCTACCGCCTGCACGTGCTGCCGCTGACTGTCCCCTCGCTGCGTGCCCGCCGCGAGGACATCCCGCATCTGCTGCGGCATTTCCTGGCGCGCTTCGCCGCCGAGGAGAACCGCTCCATCACCGGCATCAGCGGCGAGGCTGTAGCGTACCTCGCCCAGCTCGACTGGCCCGGCAACATCCGCCAGCTCGAAAACGCGGTCTATCGCGCCGTGGTGATGAGCGAGGGTGACCAGCTCGGGCTCGGCGACTTCCCCCAGCTCACCTCGCAGCCGCATGCCGCGACGGAGATTCCGACCGCGCCGCTGATGCTGGAGCCGATCGCGGCGCCTTCGCTGGTATCGGGTAATGAAATACCCATTGCACCGCTTCCCCTGGCAGGAAGCCTCTCCATGCTGACCCCGACCGGCGACGTCCGTCCGCTCGAGGACATGGAGAACGAGATCATCCGCTTCGCCATCTCGCATTATCGCGGACAGATGTCCGAGGTCGCCCGCCGTCTCAAAATCGGCCGGTCCACGCTCTACCGAAAACTCGACGAAGCCGGGGTTCCCGGCCATGGCGGCAAAAGCGGTGAGGAGACGCATTGAGCCTCATGCGAACGGAGGTTCGCGTGGTCTGACGATGCGGTCGCAACCCGTTGAATTGCGGCAAAATTCGGCGGTGACTTGAACCGTGACTTGGAAGTGACAGACAGACGGAAAAGCGCGTGTTGCAGGCGCACAATCCGTTGCCAAGAGGCTCCCTTGAAGTCAGTTTGTCGTGAGTTGTCCCGGGTAGCGCTGGCTGCAGAATCGGGGCCTGTATATCGTCTGCGTAAGAATCGTTGCGTGCAGGCGTGCAACTTTCGAGAGGCCGCGGCGGTTTAGCCGAACTCATTAGACGATAACGAACCTGTTCCACGAGGGACAGTTCACCCGAGGGGTGCGACACAATGCGTGACTGTTTGAACCGCCGTGCAGGCTTTGACCGTGTCCTGATGACGGTCGCGGCGACCTTCCTCACGGTATCGGCCGGCTCGGCGCTGGCGCAGGATCAGGCGCGCAGCAGCGCCGCCGAACTCGCGATCGAAGCCGCGATCCCGCGCCCCGAGCCCGCAAACGTCCCGCCCCCGACCGCATCCGACATCAAGCTCGACACCACCGCCACGGTGCAGGACTCCGCGAAGGAGCCGGCCAAGGAAGCTGCTCCGGTGAAGGCCGAGGCCGCACCTGCGCCCGACAAGGTCGAGACCAAGCCGTCCGACGTCGCCACGACGCCCGCCACCGAGGCGCCGAAGAGCGAGACGGCCAAGACCGAACCCGCCAAGACCGAACCCGCGAACACCGAGCCCGCCAAGGCCGACACCGCGACGGCAACGCCGGCAGCGCCTGCGGCCCCCGCCGCTGCGGCAGCTCCCGCCGCCGAGCCCGTGAAGGCCGCGAGCAATGTGCCCGCCGCCGACCAGCCGGTCGCCGACAAGCTCAAGGACATCATCGGAGCCAAGACCTCGCGTCATTTCGACCGCAAGAACGAGCGTGCGGCGATCGAGAAGTTTTACGGCGCCCGCGACTTCGCGCCGGTCTGGACCCTGGCCGGCAGCCTGACGGCGGCGGCCAAGGGCGTGATCGCGCGGCTGAAGGACGCCGCCTCCGACGGCCTCAACCCCGCCGACTATCCGGTGCCGGATTTCGCTGCGGCGACGAACCCCGATGCGCTCGCCGACGCCGAGCTCAAGCTCACCGCCAGCATGTTCGACTATGCGCGCCAGGCGCAGAGCGGCCGCATGCACTGGTCGCAGGTCAGTGGCGACATCCTCTATCCCGAGCACCCGGTCGACCCGAACGAGGTGCTGACCAAGGTCACGACCGCGACTGACGCCTCCGCGGCGCTCGACAGCTACAACCCGCCGCAGAAGCTCTACAAGGAGCTGAAGGCCAAGCTCGCCGAACTGCGCGGCCTGGGCAGCGGCCCGGTCATCGAGATCGCCGACGGTCCGGCGCTGAAATACACCCCGGCCGGCAAGAAGCAGGCTGAGGTCGTCGTCGACGATCCGCGCGTGCCGCAGCTCCGCGCCAAGCTCGGCCTCGCCGAGAACGCCAGCGACACCCGCTATGACGCGACGGTTTCCGAAGCCGTGCGCAAATTCCAGGCCGGCGCCGAGATGAAGGTCACCGGTATCCTCGACGACAAGACCGTCAAGGCGATCAACACACCGAAGCGCGACAAGCAGATCGACACCGTGCTGGTGAACATGGAGCGCTGGCGCTGGCTGCCGCGCGACCTCGGCGCGCCCACGCTGGGCGATGCCTATGTCATCCTCAACATTCCCGACTACACGCTGAAGGTGATGCAGCGCGGCCAGCAGGTCTGGACCACCCGCGTCGTCACCGGCAAGCCCGGCCAGCACGCCACCCCGCTGCTGACCGAGACGATGAAGTACATCACGGTCAACCCGACCTGGAACGTGCCGCCGTCGATCGTCTACAACGAATATCTGCCGGCGCTGCAGCAGGACCCGACCGTGCTCCAGCGCATGGGCCTCAAGCTCGAGCAAAATCGCGACGGTTCGGTGCACATCTCGCAGCCGCCCGGCGAAGCCAACGCGCTCGGCCGCATCCGCTTCAACTTCCCGAACAAGTTCCTGGTCTATCAGCACGACACGCCGGACAAGAACCTGTTCGCCCGGGAAGATCGCGCCTTCAGCCATGGCTGCATGCGCGTGCAGAACCCGGATCAGTACGCCTCCGTGCTGCTCAACATCGCCATGCCGAACGAGAAGTACACGCCCGAGCGCGTGCGCAGCATGTACGGCAAGAGCGAGATCGACCTGAAATTCCCGACGCCGATCCCGGTCAACATCACCTATCAGACTGCGTTCGTGGATGACGGTGGCAAGCTGCAATTCCGCAAGGACGTTTATGGCCGCGACGCGACCATGCTCAACATCCTGAAGAACGGCCGCGGCAAGGATCTCGAGAACGTCGTCGCCCACTCCCAGCCGAGCTATTCGCGCCCGGCAACCACCCTGCCCGCGGGCGTGGCGGTGGCCAACAATGGCGGCGGCTTCGGCTCGTCGGGTCCGAGCTTCTTCGAGCGCCTGTTCGGGGCCTCGACCCCGACCCCGCCGCCGGCTCCGGTCGGCCGCCGGCCGCAGCAGCAGCGGGTATTCACCCGCTGAGCCCAGCCCGGCATCGACACCTCATTTCCTGAAATTCTGCAATAAAATCAGCGACCTCATCCTCTGGATGGGGTCGCTTAAAGTTAACCATTCTCCACCCGGGCCCGGGCAGAGGGCGTTTTTTTGCCACACTCAAGCGTTTAGGATCGTAGTCTGACTTGGTTTGGGGTCGGGAAGGTCAACCTCGAATTAACCTTCTCGCTTTAAGAAAGCGTTCATCCTCTTTCGCGCGCTAACGGGGTTGGCGGGAGAGTCCATTTTGAACGCTCGTCGACTGGGTGGGCTCAAACGTGCTGACTGGTATCGCACGCCAATTTGCTGTGCTGTCGTTGTCCCATGCGGGAGTGAAGGCCGGATCCCGGATCGGCCTCGCTTCCGTACTGCTGCTTGCTGCCGCAGGTTCCGTCCATAACGCCGCCGCCCTGAACGAGACCAAGACCCTCTCCTTCCACCACACTCATTCCGGTGAAGACCTCACCATCACCTTCAAGCGCGATGGCCGCTACGACGAAGCCGCGCTGAAGCAGCTCAACCACTTCCTGCGCGACTGGCGCACCCAGGACGAGACGGTGATGGACCGCCGCCTGTTCGATATCCTCTGGGAAGTCTATCGCGACGTCGACGGCAGGCAGCCGATCCAGATCATCTCCTCCTATCGCTCCCCCGCCACCAACGCGATGCTCCGCCGCCGCTCCTCGGGCGTGGCGCGCTTCAGCCAGCACATGCTGGGGCATGCGATGGACTTCTACATTCCCGGCATCCCGCTGGAGCAGATCCGCTTCGCGGGCCTGCGCCTGCAGCGCGGTGGCGTCGGCTTCTACCCGACCTCCGGCTCGCCCTTCGTGCATCTGGACACCGGCAGCATCCGGCACTGGCCGCGCATGACGCATGACCAGCTTGCCCGCGTGTTCCCGGACGGCAAGACAGTGCACCTGCCGACCGACGGCGTGCCGCTGAAGGGCTATGAGCTCGCCAGGGCCGAGATCGAGCGGCGCGGCAGTGACGACGGCGCCAGCAAGCCCGGCTTCTTCGCCGCCTTGTTCAAGAGCAAGTCGGCTCCGGCCGCCAGCAACGACGAGGATGACGAGGGCGCGCCCGCCCCGTCCGCCAAGCCGACCCTGGTCGCCGCCGCAGCAGCCAAGCCTGCCGAAGCCAAGTCCTCTGAAGTCAAACCCGCCGATCCCGTGCCGACGCCGCGCGCCAAGCCGTCCGTCGCCGCCGCGATCCAGCTCGCCTCCGCCGACGCGCAGCTCGTGGCGCCGCCCAAGCCAAAGCCCGCGCCCGTGGCTGACAAGCCGGCGGCCGGCAAGCTTGAGACCCCCGCCGACATCATCAATGCCCGCGGCTTCTGGGATGCCCCGGCCACGCCGCAGCAGGCGACGCCCGCGCAGATCGCCGCGCTGAAGGCACGCCAGGCGCTCGCCGCCGCCACCGATCCGCAGCCGACCGCGAGCGTCTCCAACGCAACCCTCCAGGCGCTGGCTTACGCGCCGGCCGCCTCCCCGGTCGACCGCGCCAACGTCGTCGCCGCCTCCGCGCCGATCCCGCGCTCCGCCCGTCCCGCCGCGCGCGGCGGCGCGCCCGCGACCGAGATCAACACGGTGGTCGGCAAGACCGCCGACGGCATGATCGCGACCGCGACCCGGCTGTCCGCGGCCAAGGGCGACAACATCTGGCTCAAGATCGTGATGCTGTCGCCGAGCGCCAGCAATTCGATGTCGGTCACGCTGATGGGCGAGCTCGATATGGCGGCGCTGCGCGGCTATTTCGTCAAGCCGCAGGCCGTGGTCGCCATGGGCTTCACCGACGATCCGATGCAGGGCCTGTCCTGCGACAGTTTCTCGGGCAGCGCGACCGCGAAGCTCGAGACGACGTCGTTCGTCGTGCGCACGGCGGCGCTGCGCTGAGGCGGGCGGCCCTTACCGTTTCAAAGCATTCAGTCTCGTAGATGGGGTAACGGGCCCCCCCCGGGGCCTTCCAGCGAAGCCGCGCTAGCTACGGCGCTGTTTGGTGGCGCGCGTCGCGCGGCTTGACTGGAAGGTTGGCGGTCGTCCCTCACATTGATGGTGTAACGGAGTCGA
>NZ_DASYWN010000043.1:0-43439 GCF_035935975.1 Bradyrhizobium sp. | reverse complement strand
GCGAGGGTCGCCCGGCATCCCCAAACTGAGTGGCTACGACGACGAGACGCGACATACAATCGAGCTTGCTTGCGTTGTGGAACGGACAAACGGACCCGTTGCCTACGGCGCGTGCCTGAACCGGCAGATCGCTTCGCTGCGCAACTCGCCCGGCATTCCCAAAAGGTCGCCCGGCATTTCCAAAAGGTCGCCCGGCATTCCCGATCTGAGCGGCTACGACAGCGAGACGCGACTAGCAGATGGTACAAAGTTAGTTGGTAATTGGCTAGTTAGTGAGAAGGAAGATCGCTTCGAGAGCGGCGGAACATTTTTTGCCGTCACTGGTGATGGCGCGGGGAATATGTTCGCAGTGCGGTGCATCGAGAAGGCTCTCTCGCTTGGTACAGGCGGAATAAATGATGCCACTCGAAAATACAAAGTCGGCGACGAATTCTATATCAAGCTGCGAGTAGATAAGCAGCCGGTGCTCGAACTGACAGGCGTAGCAGTAAACGAAACGCTTATTCAGGTGGACGTGACAGCTGAGGTCGTCCGCTCAATACGCGACGGCAAGGAAATTGCCGTGCGACAGGAAAGCAATCGGGGTGTCTCACACACGACTGTCTTTAATACTAAGGGAAACGCGAAGGCGTTTGCGCGCCTGACTAAGGAATGCAAGGTCAACTAGCCGTCTACGGATGAGAGTTGGCGTCGTCAGAACATTCGCACGGATGAACTCATCCGTTACATTCTCCATCGGGTCGTTCATCTCACGTTTCCGTCTTCGTTTCACGCGCCGCGCGCCGCTTCAGCGCACCAATCGTCACCTGCCGCGTGGTGCGCTTTACATATTTCGGTAGCACCTTCACCGACTTGTGCCGACCTTGCGCCATAATCTCGCGGTCGGTCAGCTCGGCGTCGCCGGTCTCGGTGAATCCGCCGTGACGGAATGAGGTGAACGATAGCGCGTCACGCAGGCCAGCGGCGCGGATCACTTCCTTGACCTTGCGGCTCAGGTGCGTGACCGTGGGTCGTCGCGCCCATTCGGCACCGGTCTCCATCGCCCCGTCGTTTTGACAGTGGCAAGAAGCACTGTTGCGCCAATGCGGCTTTAAGGCTGCATTTGTCCAAACGGGCGTTGATCGGCTTCAGCCGTCGAAACCCTTCCAAGCTGAATACGAGGGTTCGATTCCCTTCACCCGCTCCAGTCGTGATTTTTCGCTCCAGTCGTGATTTTTTCGGATCGGTTCATTCTGAAGCTGTCGACCGTCCATTTTCCTCCGTAACAAGATTCGCAGGTTCGGATCGTCAACTGCCTCCCGGGTTGGGACAGCCGTTGTTGATCCAGTCGACAATCGGCTGGACCTCAGCCGCGGTGAGGAAAGGCATTGTCGGCGGGTTGGCGTTGGCCGGCATTTCTCCGAATGCGCCGGTGTCGTTGTCGAACAGCGGGCCCACGCCCTGAAGCGCGAGCACGAAGTTGGATTGCGCCGCATTGCCGACGATCAGAATGGGATAGGGCGGAGACGGTCCAAACGATACGCCTGGGACGTTACCCGTCGTGAACTGCTGGTAGTTAAGCGTTTTCCAGAAATTCTTGTGAGGCGAGCCGGGAACTCCACTCGTCTCGTTGTTTCGCTGAAGGATGCCGTCGAGATAAGCGGCAAGCGTCAGTCCGTTTCCGTTATAGGAGTCGATAGGCGGATTTGCCATGAGCGTTCTCCACGAGTTTGTCCCTTCTAGCGGGCCTGTTTGAGTTGCTCGTTCAGCAAGCTCCTCAATTCGCCGACGGCCGACGATGCCGGCCTGAGCCCGAACGAGACCTGCGCAGGCGTGAAGGCATTCATTTGCAACGACCACAGAAAGTCGTTGTTCTGCACGATGTTGTGGCAGTTCATGCAGCCAGTGCGGATATTAGTCTGATCCCAGGTCTCGAGCGTCGTGTTGGCAAAGGCCGAGGTGGCGCCGGTGCCGGGGAAGGTGAAGCCCGGCGTTCCCGGATCTGCGGGCGAATTGGGTTTGACGGGCCACTGCGTCATCACGAGCTGGTAAAACTGCCAGACGCTGTTCCTCGCCTTGAGCGCTCCCTCCCAGATAGCATTTGTCGCCACGGTACTGGGATTGATCGGCGTCAGTCTCTGGAGATTGACGGGCTGGGGAGGCGTCGGGTTGTTCTTGGCGGTCGCCCAGACGAAGCTCGGCGGAATGCCGCCGGGCATCGGGGTCGCGGTACCGTCGTTGAATGTGAAGATCTGGCTCGGCGGTGTCGGCGGATGTGGCGGCACATAGCCCGGCGGCGGCACGTTGTCGATCTGCTCGAACGTCGACCATATCCATTGCGGTCGCGACGAGGTCTTCTGCACGATGTGCAGTCCGACAAGGCCGACGGTCGCAGGCGTCGCGCCGCACTGGCCAGAAATCGGATCGACGAGCCACGCCTTGCGCGTGTGATAGCGCTCCGGGTGAGCAACGCTCTTCATATCGATCCAGGACGATTTGACGTCGAGGGCCCCGTTCTGGAACACGATCGCGGGACCGGCCGGATTTTGGTTCTGCGGCAGGTTTGATGCCAGATAGAGTTGCTTTGCCAGGATCTGGTTGAATTCGACTTCGTTGTAGGCCGCGATGTAGCGAACAAAAGTCCCGTTCTGTGCAATCAAGACAGATACGAGATCGCCAGTGCCAGCCAGGCCGACATTGCCGAACTTGGAGATCGGCGCCAGCAGGAAGTCACCGGGCTGTGCCTGCGGGCACGGCGATTGCGACGGGTTGCTGGTCCAGAAGCTCGCATTGCTGTCGAACGCGGATGGCGGAGCTCCACCGGGCTGAAAGGTTTCCCAGTCGGCCTTGTAGGTCTCGAACACGAGCGGCACGTCGACAGCCGTGAGCGGCTGGTTCGGGTCCGGCTTGCCGCGTTGCCCGCCCAACGCCGGCCACATCAGTGCAATGAATGTGCGCCAGGAATAGTCGTCGAAAAAGGCGATCGGATTGCCCGGGAAGGATGCCGTGTTGCAGACGTCGGCAGGAATCACCGTGGCCGCCGGCGCGTCCAAATTGGGCGCGGCGATTGGTGGCGCGCATGGCGCCTGCGCGACAGCAGACGAAGGCAAGAGCCAAGCCGCGCCAAGCGCAATGACACTCAAAAGACTCGCGGTAACCCGGTGGCAAAGGCGCACGTCTTTCATGGGTTCGCTCCCAACAAGATGCGGCGCAGCAATTAAAAAGCTATATTGAGATATTATTCTATTTATAATTGTCTGCAAGAGAAGAATGCTCGGCGATGTCGTGGAAGCACGCTCCCGCACCGTAGCGATCCACATCACAAGAAGGCAAACTCAGCTCTCAGATCCAAGTCGTTTTATCTTCGTTAGCTAGCCTTGGGTCCGTACTGCAAACAGGCCTTGGCCGCCGGTTAATCAATCCACAGCGTATGGATGGGGCCTTACACCCACATTCTCGGGCTCTCATCGGGCGCAGGATTCCAAGAAGCCGCGTCATGGTGATCGATCACAGAAAGGGTGGCACGGACATGACAACGAACCTGACCCGCTCGCCCGGTGCGCGGATGGGCGCCGCGGCCTTATTATGGCAAGATCGCCGGCGGGATTGCGCTCGGTACGGTGATCGCGGCCACCGCCGTTGGCGACGGCGAACATGTGCTGCAGCTCGATCCGGCGCAGCAGACTTATGACCGATGGATTCATTGCGGAGGGACGGCAGTCGGTTTGAGACGTTCGAGCTGCGAGGGCCTCGACGCGTCGAATTTGAACCTGCTTGGCGGCGCATATTCGACTTTCAACAGCTGATCGGCGGAAGCGACTACTTTCGATGAGAGAGGACTTTCTCATCGATTTGCGGTGGGGGGCTAACCCAACTGTAACCGAGTGGAGAAAACGCCATGGCCATCAATCTCAGTGCAATTGCAAGCCAACTCCTGACTCCTGACGTCATCGCACAGATCGCGTCCTTTCTCGGCATCGACAAAAGCGTAGCGCAAAAGGCTGTGGGAGCGTCGATCCCGACAATACTGGCGAGCCTGGCCGATCTGGTCGGAACTCCGGCCGGCGCTAACCAGCTGTCGAAACTGTTGTCGCAACAGCAAGGCGCCAGTCCCGTCGACCTCTTGCGCAACTCCGGCGCCCAGGGCCTGGCCCAGACGGGTTCGAACATGCTGTCCGGGCTCTTCGGTAGCGGCACCATGGACACCATGGCCCAGGCGGTCGGCAGGTTCGCAGGGACCGGCGAGAGCGGCGGCAAGTCGCTGCTCTCCCTCGTCGGCCCGCTCGTGCTGGGCACCCTCGGTCAGCAGCAGCGTGACGCAGGGCTGGATGCCGGCGGATTGGCCTCGGTCCTGCGCTCGCAGAAGGACCAGATCATGGCAGCGATCCCGCCGGGTCTCGCCGATCAGCTCGGCACCGCCGGCCTGATCGACAAGGCGGGAGCGGGCGTGCGCAGCGGAATGGCCACGGCCGCCGCTGCAGGAAGCCGGGTCGCCAGCGCTTCCGAACGGGCTGCCGCCGGCGCGAGCCAGGCCGCGTCTGCCGCCCGCGGTGGGCAATGGCCATACTGGCTCGCCGCGCTGGTCATCCTCGGCGGTCTTTTCTGGTACCTGCTTCCGGGCCAGACGGTTCCTGAAATTCCCACCGCCACGCGGTCCGCAACTGAAACGGTGGGCGTGGCGCCTGCGAATATGACTGTTGACGGCGTGAACCTGGCTAGTCAGTTCAGCTCCTCCGTCAATGCGCTGAAGGCGGCCTTGCCGACCATGACCGATCAAAGCAGCGCGACGGCGGCGCTACCGAAGATCGACGATGCCGTTGCGCAGCTCGATAGCATCACCGCGCGGGCGGCCAGGCTTTCTCCGGACGCACGGAGCGCGCTTGCGAAGCTGATCATCGCGGCGACCCCGGCAATCAACCAGATGTGCGACAAGGTCATGGCGACGCCCGCCGGCACGGTCGCAAAGCCCGCGATCGACAATCTGCGCGCCAAGCTCGACGCGCTGGCGAAGGTCTAGAACCGGCACGACCAATCCAGTGACCACCCGCGGCGACGCGACGCCCTGACCGCGTCAGGTTGCCCGTCACAAGGGAGAGATCCATGACCGACAAGACCAATTTTACCAAGGATGAATGGGCGCTGCTTCTGAGAAGCCCGATGAATGCGGGAATGGCCATTACAGCCGCTGAACCGAGCGGCCTGTTCGGCCTTCTGAAGGAATCGTTCGCCGGAGGCGCGGCGCTTGCCAAGGTGGCGACCGATGCCAATGCCAACTCGCTGGTCAAGGCTGTGGTTGCCGACTTCCAGACCAGTGAAGGCCGGGCGGCGGCTCATGACGGGCTGAAGGCGGAACTTGCCAACAGCAAGCCGGATGAGATCAAGAGCAAGACGATCGCTTCCCTGCATGAGGTTGCGGCGCTTCTGGCCGCGAAGGCTCCGGGTGACGCGGCGGCCTTCAATGGCTGGCTGCGTCAAATCAGCCAGAAAACGGCCGAGGCTGCATCGGAAGGCGGCGGCCTGTTTGGCGGAGGCGTTCAGGTCAGTGACGCCGAGAAGGCAACGCTTGGCGAGATCTCCCGCGCACTTGGTATCTAACCTCGATCGGGAGACGGACCTTTTTTCATGCCTTGGGTCAATGACCATCATTGACCCAAGGCAATGTCTCGCAACGGAAACGGCGAAGTCGAACATGAGCTTTCGCCTCACCCTCACGGCCTGCGTGATGTTCATGATCGGCCTTTTGGCCGCGCTGCTGCTTTTCGTTCAGGTTTTGACGCTCGATCTCGCCACGGAGGAGGCGGCGACCTCGACCATGGATGCCACGAGCCGCAGCACGATCTCCTCGCTCCAGCTGCAGGTCGAAATGTTGTCGCGCATGTCGCGCGCGCTGGCCTTCACGCCGGCGATCATGAATTCCTCGACGCCCGGCGACACCAGCCCGACGGTAGGAGTCCTCAGGGGAAATCTGGCGCAATGGCCGGCCCTCGACAGCATCTATGTCGGGTATGACAATGGCCATTGGCTCCAGGTGCAGAGACTGGGCGGGATGAGCGGCCCGCAGCGCGACCGGGTCGGCGGCCCGCCCGATGCAGCGTATGGTGTGACGACGACGCAATGGCTGGATGGCGAGGAACTGCCGACCAGACGCGTGTTCCAGGACAAGACCGGCAACCCGCTCGGACAGATCGACATTCCACCGCGTGGCTATGATGCGCGCCAGCGCAACTGGTATCTGGACGCCCGTAAGGCGGGACACCTGGTGACCTCTGCGCCCTATCTCTCGTTCAACCTCGGCGTCCCCATGATCACCTTCAGCGTGCCGGTCGATGGTCAGGCGCGCGGCGTGGTGGGGCTAGACCTCAAGCTGGACAGCTACAGCAAATCGGCCCCGATCGTGAAATTCGGGAAGAAGGGCCATCTGCTGATCTTCGACGATCAGGGCACGCTGATCGTTCATCCGGACTATTCGGCGCTCTTTGAAAAATCATCCACCGACCCGGCGGGCCCGAGACTTCCCGGCGCGACCGATCTTCGCGATACGCTTGAAGGGAAGATCATCGCTAGTTGGGACAAGAGCAGTCCATACAGGCAAAAGCTCGCCTGGAAGGACGGCAAGCAGTATTTCGCCCGCCTTGAAACCATCGCGCTGGGGCCGAACCTCCCGGCCAACGTGCTGCTGGTCGCGCCCGAGGACGAATTCGCCGAGGGCATCCGGGCGCTCGATCGAAAAGCTCGGTTGATTGCGCTGCTGGCCTGCCTTTTGTTCATTCCGGCAGCCTGGATCTTCGGAACGCGGATGTCGACGACGATCCGCGACATCACGGCCGAGGCCGCCCGATTGCAGACGATGGCGCCACCGCCGAATGCGCCGATCGGCTCGCTGATCAGGGAGCTGGATATTCTGGCGCTGACAATTCACAAATCCCAACGGGCGATCTGGCTGTTCTCGCGCCTGGCGCCGCGCGCGATCGTCAGAGGCGTGCTCGATAATTCGATTTCCACCGAGCTCGGCGGCGTGCGCCAGGAGATCACGGCGCTGTTCACCGACGTGAGAGGCTTCACCACGATCGCCGAGAATGCCGATCCCGATGTTCTGATGCAGCAGACGTCCCGCTATTTCACCGCTCTGACGGACGTCATCCTGCTTCAGGGCGGTACGGTCGACAAGTTCATCGGCGATGCCGTGATGGCGTTCTGGAATGCGCCGAACCCCCAGGGCGATCATTGCGAACGTGCTTGCCGCGCTGCCCTGCAGGCAAGGGCCGCCAACGAGAAGGTCAACCGGCAATTCGAAGCGGAGGGGCTACCATCCTTCTTCACGCGGTTCGGCATTCACGTTGGCGAAGCCGTGGTCGGAAATCTCGGTTCGTCGGAGCGCATGAACTACACCGCGCTCGGAAACGTCGTGAATCTCGCGGCTCGCCTGGAAGGGCTCAACAAGCAGTACGACACTCAGATTCTCGTGAGCGAGGGCGTCTATCTGCGTGTGAAGGAGACCTTCCGCTGCAGGTTCGTCGACACCGTCGTCGCGAAGGGCATGGCGGCCGAGACCAGGGTCTACGAGCTTCTCGGCGAGGTCTCGAACGAGGATGCCGGTGCAATGGAGGTGAGTGAGGGGCGCGGCTGAAACACGACGCTATTCGGCACTTGGTGGAGCATCGGCAAGGCCGGCGGACGCGATCGGTGCCTGAGCTGGCTCTTGCTTGACCAGCCGGGCGGCGCGCTCGGTCAGGACCAAGCCGACCAACGAGGAGACGATGACAAGGACCACGGTCGCGTTCAGCATGGCCTGGTCGATCAGCCGTTGGCCGGACGCGTTCATCGTCGCGTACGCCACGAGCGCAACGGCCAGAGTCGCCGCGACTTGAGGAACGGTCAACGCAAACATCAGGTCCCGCTCCGGACGGCTATAGCCGAGCCATCGGCCGGCGGCCTCGGCGGCAAGCCACTTGCCGCCGAACAGGGCGGAAAGCACCCCCAGCACGAGCAAGGGCTGGTGGCTCAGCGTGCCAAAGAAGACCTTGAAGTCGACCAGGAAGCCGGCGGCAATGAAGAAGACCGGGATGAACAATGCCTGGCTCATGACCTCGAGCGAATCGTCGTGTTTCAATTCTCCGAACGCTCGCTTCAGGCTGACGCCCGCAAGAAAGGCGCCGATGATGCCTTCCATGCCGATCCATTCCGCGGCCTGCGCGGAAACGGCCATCGTCACGAGCATGATCAACGCGCTGGAAACGCGGCTCGTGCCGAAAGTCTTCAACAGGCGCTCGACAAGCCAGCTCAGGCCGATCAGGATCGCGGGCACGTAGATCGCGAGCCATGCGATGGTCTTGAGCACGCCGACCGGCTCGAAGCCCTGGACGTGGATCGGCACACAGATCGCAAGCACCAGGATCGACAGCATGTCGGTGAAGAGCGTCGCCCCCACGGTCACGACAGCCGCGTCCAGGCCCATCAATCCCCTGTCCTTGATGATGGGCAGTCCCAGCAGCGTGTGGGAGGCAAGGATGGCACCAATGACCGCGCATGCGTTGGCCGAGTAGCCGATCGTTGCCGCCATGCCGATCGCGAAGATGAAGGGAAAGGCGAATGTGAGAAGGCCGAAAGTCGCCGCCTTGTTTCGGGCTCGCTGAAACTGCGCGAAGTTCACTTCGAAGCCGGCGAAGAACATCAGCAGGAGCTTGCCGAGCTCGGCAAAGAAGCTGACGACCTTTCCATCCGGATTGAGGACAGAAAGCACGTTGGGGCCGAGAAGGACCCCGGCGAGAATGTATCCGACCGGACGAGGAAGATGCAGGCGCTCCATGAGGCTGGGCAGCACCAGCGTGAGCATCAACGTCAGCGCGAAGGACGTCAAAATCGGCAAATGGGAAAAGAATTCCAACGCACGCCCCCGCGTCAGATGCTGATCTGCGACGATATTACAGGGACTCTCGGCGGGATGGAACCGGGGGGCGCTAAGCTCCGGTTGGCTAATCGAGACCTCTGCACCATCCTGAGGCGCAGCCGCCACATTTGGCAGGGACAACCCGTCGCCCGTAGCACGCGATCAACGTGCGTTTCGCCTTGTGGCCGTGACGAAGCGGTCCAGCATCTCGTCCAGGATCGGCATTGAGGTCGCGAAGTTGAAGCGGACGAATTGCGGGCACGCAGGATCGAAGGTCTCGCCCGCGGAAAACCCTATCTTCGCGGCGTTCAGGAAATACTGAAACGCCGAGGCAGAGAGCTCGAGCCTGCTGCAGTCGAGCCATGTCAGATAGGTCGCCTCCGGCGCGTGAAAGCGAATCTGGGGTGCTTCCTTCGACAGCACTTCGGTGACGCGATTTCGCGCCTTGAGAAGATGGGCGAGCACAGCATCGAGCCAGGGCTGGCCTTCGGTCCAGGCGGCGATCGTGGCATCCGCACCGACGACATTGGCCGAGCCGGTCAGCCGCAGCGGAATCCGCTTGTGAAAGCGCTCCCGGAGCGCGGCGTTGCCGAACGCGATCACGGCGCAGCGGAGGCCCGGAATGTTGAAGCTCTTGGTCGCCGAATTGAGCGTGATGGTGCGGGCTGCGGCCTCGGCGCTGAGCGAGGCGAAGGGGATGTGCTCGTGACCGGGATAGACGAGGTCGGAGTGGATCTCGTCCGAGATCACGATCAGATCGTGCGCTTCCGCGAAATGGCTCAACGCGGTCAATTCGTCCCGCGTGAAGACGCGCCCCGTCGGATTTTGCGGATTGCAGAGGATGAAGATGCGGGTCCGTGCATCCACCAGCTTTTCCAGCTCGTCCATGTCGACGACATGGCGGCTGCCGTTGTCGCGCATCGCAAGGGGCAGCAGCCGGCGCTCCGTGGTCGTGATGGCATCTCGGAACGGCGGATAGTTCGGGACCTGGAGCACGATTCCGTCGCCGGGGTCGGAGAAGGCCAGGATCGGGGCGTAAGTCCCCTGGACGAGATCGGCCAGCGGCAGCACCAGGTCGGGTGACAACTCCCAGCCGTAGCGGGATTTCATCCTCGCGGAGAAGGCGATGGAGACACTGCGATCGGGCTTCTGTCCGTCGCGCATCGGATAGCCGTAGTCGCCGGCATGCACGATCTTCTCGATCGCCAGCTGGATCGGCGCGGCGACGGCGAAATCCATGTCGGCGACGAAGGCGGGCAAAACGCCCGGTTCGTACTGGTTCCATTTGGCGTTGCGGCGCGCCCGCAGAGCGGTCTCGGACAATTCGAAGTGGATCGGCTCGGGCTGGGGCATGGTGGCGGTCACAACGCTTTCAATGAGATCCGGGGACAGAAGGGGAGGAATGGGCAGCCTAGCCGAGATGACAGGCCACCGCATTGCCATTTGCGAGCTTGCGTAGTGCAGGATCGTCGGTCTTGCATTGCTCGACGGCGATCGGGCAGCGCATCCGAAACCGGCAGCCGCGTTCGGGAGTGCCCTGTCCGACCTCGCCGGCGAGAACCGTCGCTGGCTTGCTGTCTGGGCGGGCCGAGGGGATCGCGGCCAGCAGCGCGCGGGTGTAGGGATGACGCGGGTCGCGCCAAAGCGCGCGATGATCGGCGCTTTCGACAATGCGGCCGAGATACATCACCAGCACGCGGTCGGCAAAATAGCGCACCACCGACAGGTCGTGCGAAATGAAGAGATACGCCAGTCCGAGCTCCTTCTTCAGGTCCACCAGCAGATTGAGGATCTGGGCCTGGATCGACAGATCCAGCGCGGATACCGGCTCGTCGCAGACCAGGAGCTTCGGATTGAGAATCAGCGCCCGCGCGATTCCGATGCGCTGGCGCTGACCGCCGGAAAATTCATGCGGGTAGCGTTGCAGCGCCGACTGCGGAATGCTGATCTTGCCGGCGATGTCCAGCACCCGGCGCCGTCGCGCCTCCCGATCCTTGATGCCATGGACCTTCAGCGGCGTATCGAGAATGGTGCCGATGTTCTGGCGCGGATTGAGCGAGCCGAACGGATCCTGGAATACCATCTGAACGCGGCGCCGTAGCGGCTGCAGGGCATGTTCGCCGAGCTGGCTGATGTCCTCGCCATCCAGCCGGATGGCACCCGCGCTGGGACGCAGCAGACGCACCACGGTCTTGCCGAGCGTGGACTTGCCGCAACCGGATTCGCCGACCAGCCCGACCGTCTCGTGCTCCGCGACGTCGAGCGTCACGCCGTCGACGGCATGGAAAGTATGGCCGCGCGAGGTGTAGCTGGTGCGAAGATTCTCAACCGACAGCAACGGCATCGTGATGGCCTTCCGTGGCATGGAGTTGGCAGCACGCGACCGACCAGCCGCCGCGGATGATTCCGCCGCCGATCACCTCGAGAGCCGGCGGCGCGCGGTGACAGGCCGCCGCGACTTTTGGGCACCGCGGCGCGAATGCGCATCCGGTGGCGCCCGCCGCCGAGGCGATCGAGCCCTTGATCTCGGTCAGACGCCGCTCGGTGTAATGCGCGTCCTCGCCGACTGACGACGCCAGGAGGCCCTGGGAGTAGGGATGCTTCGGGTCGGAAAAGAATTCGGCGACGTCGGCTTGCTCGACAATCCGGCCGGCATACATCACGGCGACGCGGTCTGCCCATTGCGCGACGGCGCCGAGATCATGCGTGATCAGCAGCATGGCCATCGAGAGTTGGCGGCGCAGCGTGTTCAACAGCTCCATCACCTGAGCCTGGATCGTGACGTCGAGTGCGGTGGTCGGCTCGTCGGCGATCAGCAGCTGGGGATTGCAGGCGACTGCGATCGCGATCATCACGCGCTGACGCATGCCTCCGGAGAAGTGATGTGGAAACTGATCGAAGCGTCGCTGCGGCTCGGCGATTCCGACGAGATCGAGCAGTTCGAGCGCGCGCGCCTTGGCCTTGGCGCGCGACAAACCTTCGTGCCGCCGAATGATCTCGCAGATCTGTGTGCCGATCGTCAGCACGGGGTTCAGCGAGGTCATCGGCTCCTGCAGGATGATGGAAATGCCCTTGCCACGGATCCGGCGCAGCTCGCGCGCGGACACGGTCGCGAGGTCCTGGCCGTCGAACACGACCTGGCCGCCGAGGATCGCGGCCGTTGGCGGCAACAGTCGCAGAATCGAGAACGCGGTCAGTGATTTGCCGCAGCCGGACTCACCGACCAGCGCCATGGTCTTTCCGTGCTCGATCGCGAAAGTAATGCCGTGCACCGCGGTGCTCTGGGGAAAGCCGACCTTGAGGTCCAGCACTTCGAGAACCGGATGACGCCGCTGCGACGAATTCATCTGGCCCCCGATCGCGGATTGAGGATGTCAGTCAGGCGATCGCCGATGACGTTGATCGAGAGCACCGTGAGGACGATCGCAAGCCCTGGCAGCCCGCTGATATACCATTCGTTACGCAGCATGGTGCGGCCGCTGCCGATCAGGCTGCCCCAGCTGACCTGGTTGGGATCGCCGAGATTGAGGAACGAAAGCCCGGCCTCGGCAAGAATGCCGTTCGCAACCAGCACGGAGGTTGCGACCACCAGAGTCGGTAACGCGTTGGGCAGGATTTCACTGACGATAATGCGAGGCGTGCTGTATCCGAGCCCGCGCGCCGCCATCACGAAATCGGCGTCGCGCAACGCCATGAACTGCGAGCGCGCCAGTCGCGCGATCATCGGCCACGATGCGATGCCGATCGACAGCACGATCAGGAACACCGAGGGATCGCCGATTGCCAGAATGACGATCACCAGCAGAATCGCCGGGATGGTCTGGAACAGTTCGGTGACCCGGACGAGGATGTTGTCGATGATGCCGCCGAAATACCCGGCAAGGGCCCCGATTGTCGTACCGATGAAGAGGCCGATCAGCGCGGCAAAGATGCCGACCAGGAGTGAGACCCGCGCGCCGTGCACGATGCCGGCGGCGAGGTTTCGACCGAGTGCGTCGGTGCCGAGCGGAAATTCCCAATCCTGTCCGGGCCAGAGCAGGGGCGATCCGACCATATCGAGCGGATCGCCGGGGAAGATCACATTGGCGGCGACCGCGACCGCGATGACGCCGAGGAGCAGGAACGTGGCGACGCAAAGAAAAGGATCCCGAATCCAGTTGAGCAACAGGCGCCGTGCCGGGCTCGACACGGGCGGAGCGACGGTGCTCGCGGGCGAGGGCGATGCGCCGGATCTCTCAGCGACGGCGTCTGTCATGCATCATCTGCCAACGGTTGGAACTCACATTTCGATGCGCGGATCGAGCCACATCACGATCCAGTCGATGATGACATTGGTGACGATCACGACGATGCATGACAGGAGCAGGATGCCCAGCAGCACATTGAAGTCGCGCGCGACCAGCGAATCCATCGTGAGGCGGCCGAGCCCGGACCAGTTGAACACGGTCTCGACCACGACCGCGCCACTCAGAAGGTTGGCCAGATGCAAGCCGGCCACTGTCGTCACCGGGATCAGGGCGTTGCGCAGGGCGTGCCGGAATTGCAGCACCAGAGGGTGCAGGCCCTTGGCCGTCGCCGCGCGCATGAAATCCTGCCGCAGCACGTCGAGCATCGCAGCGCGGGTCAGGCGCGCATAGATTGCGATGAAGAATGTTGCCAGGGCGAAGGCGGGCAGGACCAGGTGCGCGGCGCGGTCGCGCACCATCGCGAGCCCCCTCAGCCCGACGCCAATCGTCTCGTTGCCTCCGGACGGCAGCCAGCCGAGCCGCGCCGAGAACAAGACGATCGCCATGAGGCCGATCCAGAATCCCGGTGCGGAATAGAACAGCAGCACGATCGTGGTGAGGAGGCGATCTGGCCATCTGTTGGCGAACGCAGCCATGATCCAGCCCAGCACGATGCCGCACGTCACCGCGATGACGAAGGCCGACAACATCAGCAGCAGCGTGTTCGGCAGGCGCTCCATGATCACCTGGATCACCGGTGTGCCGTAATTGCTCGACGTTCCCAGGTTGAGCGAGGCGACATTGATGACGTAGTTGATGAAGCGCGTCAGCAGCGACTGATCCAGCCCGAGTGTGCGGCGAAGCGCCGCCATCGTTTCCACGGTTGCGGATCCGGACGCGCCGGCGATTGCATCGGCGGCATCGCCGGGCATCAGATTGAGCAGCACAAAATTCAGGGCGATGATTCCCAGCATCGTCGGGATCGCCTGAACCGCGACGCGCTGAAACATCCGTCGGGCGGGGCCGAGTGCCATGCGTTTAACGTCTCCCTGCGCGGCCGCGCGGCGCCGGAATGCTTGCCGTGGTCATGCCGGAGCGCCCTCGACGACATGACGTTCGAGAAAGTCCAGCCGGTCCTGACCCCAATACAGTTCGCCGTCGAACACGTAAGTCGGCGATCCGAACACGCCGAGTTCGATCGCGCGGGTTCTGTTGTCCTGCCATTTCGCAGCCACTGCAGAGCTGCTTTCCGCGTCGAGCAGTCGCCGGCCGTCGTATCCCATCGCATCGGCGATCTCGCCCCGAACGGCCGGCGCGCCGATGTCTGCTGCGCGCTCCCAATATGCGCGCTGCAGGGCAAGCGAGAGCGCCAGCGCATCCTTTCCATCGACGTCTGCTGCGACGACCATTCTCGCGGCGGGTGTCGGATCCTTGATATCGATCGGCCGGTCCTGCTGCATGGCGATGCCGAGATGTCGGCTCCAGCGCCCGATCTCGGCGCGGCCGTATCGTTGGCGCGCTGCGGACTTGCGCTTCATCGGAATCCACCCGTGCTCATCGATGGTCGTGATCGGAAGCGGCTCGATCGTGACGTTGGTGCGCTGGCCCAAAGCGATCAGTCGTTCCAGGCCCAGATAGGCCCACGGTGAGCTGATGGAGAAGTAATATTCGATCGATTGGGGCATGTGGACCGAGAACCGGATGCGTTGGCTAGTCAGCTGACGATGAGTACTGCGGTATCGATCAATGTCGATCCCGCGCCGATGATTAGTGCAGATGGCCGCCTGCTTTGCCATCGCTTTCGGTGTCGCTTTGCTGGGTCTTTTGCAAAAGATCATTTCAAAAATGAAACTATTCATCGTGACGCCGCTCATGTCAGAAATTGCCGTGTGAGGAATGACGCCGTGGTTCGTGAGCGGTGCGACCTCGTGCCGCAATGATGGAGGGCGTGAGATCCATGAGCGAACCGAAGCTCAAACTGTCTGCCGATGTCGGCGGGACTTTCACCGACGTGGTTCTCGAGCATGGGGCGCAGCGTTGGACCGGCAAGGTGCTGACGACGCCG
Organism: Bradyrhizobium sp.; assembly: GCF_035935975.1. GTDB lineage: Bacteria > Pseudomonadota > Alphaproteobacteria > Rhizobiales > Xanthobacteraceae > Bradyrhizobium. Next base: position 28,282 of record NZ_DASYWN010000043.1, on the reverse strand, counting down.
GCGTCGCCGGAAGAGGGCGTGCTGCGTGGTGTCGGGGAGATCCTGACGCGTGCCGGAAGATCGATTGCGGATGTCGACATCTTCGTTCACGGCACGACGCTCGCGACCAATGCGATCATCGAGCGTCGTGGCGCGAAGCTGGCACTGCTGACCACGGACGGGTTCCGGGACGTGCTCGAGATCGGCACGGAGAGCCGCTATGATCAATATGAGCTTGCGCTGATACGTCCCAAGCCGCTGGTCGAACGGCCGCTGCGCTTCACGATCCGCGAGCGCGTGGATGCTCGCGGCAAGATCCGTCTCGCTTTGAACGAAGCGGACGTGCGTGCCGTGGCGGAGCAGCTGGCGGCCCATGGGATCGAGAGCGTGGCGATCGCGTTCCTGCATTCCTATGCCAATCCGACGCATGAGAAGGCTGCCGCCGAGCTCTTGCGATCGGTCATCCCGGGCCTCTACGTCACGCTGTCGTCGGAGGTCTGCCCCGAGATCCGCGAATACGAGCGCGTATCGACCTCCGTCACCAATGCCTATGTGCAGCCGTTGATGGACAGCTATCTGGCGCGCATGAAGTCCAAGCTCGACACGATGGGCTTTCGCGGCGCGCTGTGCCTGATGACGTCGGGCGGCGGACTGACGTCGGTCGATACTGCACGCAAATTTCCGGTGCGACTGGTGGAATCCGGGCCGGCCGGCGGTGCGGTGTTCGCGGCCCAGGTGGCGGCGCGGCTCGGTGAGCGCAAGGTGTTGGCTTTCGACATGGGCGGCACAACGGCGAAGGTGTCGATCATCGACGAGTACAGGTCCGAGACTTCACGCGTGTTCGAAGTGGATCGCGCCGCGCGGTTCCTCAAGGGCAGTGGTCTGCCGGTCCGCATTCCGGTCATCGAGATGGTTGAAATCGGCGCCGGCGGCGGGTCGCTCGCACGGCTCGACAATCTGAAGCGTGTGACGGTGGGCCCCGAGAGCGCCTCTTCGGTGCCCGGACCTGTTTGCTACAATATAGGCGGATCAAATCCCGCGGTGACCGACGCGGACGTCGCGCTCGGTTTGATCGATCCGGCGACGTTCGCCGGCGGCACCATCAAGCTCTATCCCGATCTTGCCAAGACTGCGCTTCAGAGCGCCATAGGTGAACCTTTGGGGTTGGACGCCGAGATGGCGGCCTACGCGGTCTATGAGATGGTCTGCGAGAACATGGCAAGCGCGGCGCGGGTTCATACCGTCGAGCGCGGAGTGGTCGCCAGCAACCATACTGTGATCGCGTTTGGAGGCGCCGCGCCCCTGCACGTGGCTCGGGTGGCCGAAAAGATCGGCGCGCAGCGGGTCATCGTGCCTCCGAACGCCGGCGTCGGGTCGGCGGTCGGGTTCCTGGCCGCGCCGATCTCGTACGAGATGGTCAAGACCAAATACATGCGACTCGAGAGTTTCGACGCAGCAGCCGCGACGGAACTGCTGGCTGCCATGTCGCGTGACATCCGCGCCTGGGTCGAGCCGGCGGCGCAAGGGGAGCCCGTCGCGGAGCGGCGGGTCGCCTTCATGCGCTATGTCGGGCAGGGACACGAGATCGCGGTCGAATTGCCGCTGCGCGATCTCGATGCGACCGACACCGTGGCGTTACGTGCGCGGTATGAAGCGGATTACGAGAAGCTGTTCCGCCGCGCGATCCCGGCGGCGGCGATCGAGATCATGGCCTGGTCCGTCAACGTCTCGACGATTTCGCGATTGCCCGAGCAGGTCAAGGACGTCTCGCAATTCTCCTCGGCTCAGGCCGGCGAAAGCATTCGCATCTTCGACGGCAAGGCCGGCAAGCCGATCGACGTGTCGCGTTATCGCCGCGACAAGCTCCCGGTCGGGGCTCGTCTGGCTGGCCCGGCGATCATCGCCGAGGAAGAGACATCGACTTTCATCACCGAAAGCTTCGATGCCTGGATCGACAGCCTTGGGTCGATCGTGATGGAACGCAAGGGCATGAACGCGTGAGCAAGCCAGGTCTCAACGTCATCGACAAGCAGATCATGTGGAGCCGACTGATTGCGGTCGTCGAGGAGCAGGCACAGACCCTGCAGCGCACCGCTTTCAGCACCATCGTGCGCGAGTCCGGCGATCTTGCGGCCGGCGTGTTCGACGCGGAAGGGCGCATGCTGGCGCAGGCCGTGACCGGCACGCCAGGTCACATCAATTCGATGGCGCTCGCGGTGGGCCATGTCATCAACCAGTATCCGGCGCACGGCATGCAGCCCGGTGACGTCTTCATCCACAACGATCCCTGGCTGGGGACCGGGCATACCAACGATATCTCGCTGACGACGCCATGCTTTCGCGGCGACGAACTGGTTGGCTTTCTTGCTTGCAACAGCCATCTGATGGACATCGGCGGCCTGCGAGACATGTCCGCGTCGACCGACGTCTTCATGGAAGGGCTGTACCTGCCGATTCTCAAGCTGGTCGATGGCGGCGTGCTCGACGAATCGCTGATGGCGGTGATCCGTGCCAACACGCGCCAGCCCATGGAGACGATCGGCGACGTCTATTCGCTGATGAACTGCAATGACGTCGGCTGCACCCGTCTTCTCGAGATGATGGACGAGTTCGGGCTCGAGGAACTCGACGAACTCGCCGAGCACATCATCAGTACCTCGCGCGAGGCGGTCAGGGCGGAGATCGCGAAGCTGCCGCGGGGCACGTGGCGGACCTCGATCATGGTCGACGGGCACGCGGATCCGATCGAACTGACGGCGGCCCTGACTGTGTCTGACGGCAACATCCACGTCGATTACACCGGCTCGTCGGGAATGACCCGGCATAACTTCAACGTGCCGTATTGCTACACGCTGGCCTATACGTCCTATGCGCTCGGTTGCATCATCGCGCGCGATATTCCCAACAATGCCGGTTCGCTGGAGCCGCGGACGGTGTCGGCTCCGGAAGGCTCGATCGTCAACGCCATCAAGCCGGCCGCCGTGGTCGCCCGCCATCTGATCGGGTTGATGCTGCCAGATCTCGTGTTCGGCTGTCTGCGGCAGGCCATCCCGGATCGCGTGCCGGCTGAGGGCGCTGGCGTGCTGTGGAACATCGGTGCCAGCGGTCCGAAATCGAGCCCGGCGCGCTTCGGCGAGGAGTTCATGGTCGGGGTGGTGACGACCGGCGGCATGGGCGCGCTGCCGTTCCGCGACGGTCTTTCGGCAACCGGATTTCCGAGCGGTGTGCGCGGCGGTCCGATCGAGATCTTCGAATCCATGTCCACGGTCATCGTCTGGCGGAAGGAATACAGGCAAGACTCCGGTGGGGCCGGACGGACGCGCGGAGGTCTAGGGCAGGCGATCGAGATGCAGAACGGAATCGACGAGCCGTTCTATTTCAATTGCGCGTTCGAGCGCATCAAATTCGCGCCGCGCGGGTTCGATCGCGGTCTGGACGGTGCCGCCGGTTATGTCGGCTTGTCCTCCGGCAGGAAGCTGCCGGGCAAGGGGCGCCATCTGGTGCCGGTCGGCGAGCGCGTGATCATTTCATCGCCCGGCGGCGGCGGCATCGGAGATCCGCGCACGAGGGAGCGAGCCCTGGTCGAGGCGGATCTCGCAAACGGGCTGATCTCGCAGGATGCCGCGCGCAAGCTCTATGGGCTCGACGTGGCGCGGCCGGAGCCGCAACTGGTCGAGGCTGCGAAATAATGCAGGCAAGGATGGGCCAATGAGCACCAGTCTCATCGACAAGCAGATCATGTGGAGCCGCCTGATTGCGGTGGTGGAGGAACAGGCGCAGGCGCTGCAGCGCACCGCGTTCAGCACCATCGTCCGTGAATCCGGCGATCTCGCTGCCGGTGTGTTCGACGCCAAGGGACGCATGCTGGCCCAGGCCGTGACCGGAACGCCGGGTCATATCAACTCGATGGCGCTGGCAGTCGGCCATGTGATCGATCACTACCCGATCCAGACCATGCAGCCCGGCGACGTCTTCATCCACAACGATCCCTGGATGGGCACCGGGCACACCAACGACATCTCGCTGACCACGCCATGCTTTCGCGGTGACGAACTGGTCGGATTCCTGGCCTGCAACAGCCATCTGATGGACATTGGCGGGCTGGTCGACCGGCACAGCTCGACCGACGTCTTCATGGAGGGGCTGTATCTGCCCATTCTCAAGATCGTCGATGGGGGCGTGCTGAACGAATCCCTGATGGCGGTGATCCGCGCGAATACGCGCCAGCCGGTCGAGACCGTCGGCGACGTCTATTCGTTGATGAATTGCAACGACGTGGGCTGCCTGCGTCTTCTGGAGATGATGAACGAGTTCGCGCTCGAAGACCTCGATGAACTCGCAGACCACGTCATCGATGCCTCGCGCGCCGCGGTGAAGGCGCAGATCGCAAAACTTCCCAAAGGCACCTGGCATGCTTCGCTGGCACTGGACGGGCAGGGCGAGGCGATCGAACTGAAGGCCGCGCTCACCATCTCCGATGATCGCATTCACGTCGACTACACCGGCACGGTCGGCATGACCCGGCACAATTTCAACGTGCCGTATTGCTACACGCTGGCCTATACGTCCTACGCGCTCGGCTGCATCATTGCCCGCGACATTCCCAACAACGCCGGTTCGCTGGAGCCGCGCACCATCTTCGCGCCGGAAGGCTGCATCCTCAACGCCATCAAGCCGGCGGCGGTGATCTCCCGCAGCCAGGTCGGCCTGATGCTGCCGGACCTGGTGTTCGGCTGCCTGCGCCAGGCCATTCCGGACCGGGTGCCTGCGGAGGGCGCCTGCGCACTGTGGAACATCACGATCATGGGACCGCGCACCAGCCCGGCCAGGGTTGACGAGCGCTTTCAGGTTCAGATCACCACGACCGGCGGCATGGGGGCGCTGCCGTTCCGCGACGGCATGTCCGCAACCGGCTTTCCGAGCGGCGTGCGCGGTGGCTCGGTCGAAATCTTCGAATCGATGTCCACGGTGATCGTCTGGCGCAAGCATTACCGGCAGGATTCCGGGGGCGCGGGTCGCACGCGAGGTGGTCTCGGCCAGGTCATCGAGATCGAGAACACCATCGACGAGACGTTCCTCTACAACACGACCTATGAGCGGGTCGACCATCCGGCGCGCGGCGTCGATGGCGGGGACTTCGGCGCGGCCGGCATCATCCGGCTGCGGTCCGGCGCGAGGCTCGCGGGCAAGGGGCAGCACCGGATTCCGGCCGGCGACCGCGTCATCATCATGTCGCCCGGCGGCGGCGGCGTCGGCGATCCCAGGACACGCGAGCGTGCGATGATCGAGGTTGATCTCGCCCACGAGCTGATCTCTGCAGAGGCCGCCCGAGAACTTTACGGCCTGGAGCTCCCAGCGGCAGCGGAATAGCGATCGTTCCAGCGCAAATCGAGCAACCGAGGAGTGGAAAATTGGGGCAGATGAATCCAGATCGGCGTACCGTACTTGCAGGACTCTGCTCGCTGCCGGCCTTGGGCCTTGGAACGGTCATCGACCCGCGGGTCGCACGCGCAGCGAGCGGTCCGCAGAAGGGCGGCGTGCTGACCATCGTGCAGTATGGCGATCCGCCCGCGCTGCTCTCGCTGGTCAATACGGCGAGCCTCGTGCTGAGCCCCCGGATCACGGAGGGCCTGCTTCAGTTCGATCTCGACATGAAGCCGCAGCCGTTGCTCGCGACCGCATGGGACGTCGCTGCGGACGGCCTCACCTATACCTTCACCTTGCGCCAGGGCGTCAAATGGCATGACGGCCAGGAGTTCACCTCCGAGGACGTCGCCTTCTCGATCTCGGTCTTGAAGAAGCTGCATCCGCGCGGCCGGACGACCTTCGGTCAGGTCAAGGCGATCGAGACGCCGGACAAATACACGGTCGTTCTCAGGTTGGAAAAGCCGACGCCATATCTGTTGACGGCGATGTCATCGGCAGAATCGCCGATCGCACCGAAACATCGTTACGGCGATGCCGATCCGCTGGTTCATGCCAATAACACTGCGCCGATCGGTACCGGTCCCTATATGTTCAAGGAATGGGTGCGTGGCAGTCACGTCATCCTGGATCGCAATCCGAACTACTGGAACAAGGATCTGCCGTATATCGACCGGATCGTCTCGCGCTTCATTCCCGATCCGGCTGCGCGCACCGTCGCCTTCGAGGTCGGTGACGTCGATCTCGGCTACCGGACGCCGGTCCCGTATCGCGACGTCGATCGGCTGAAGGCGAACCCCAAGATCAGTTTTGACGAGAAAGGCTACGAATACGATCCGCCGAACATCATCATCCTCGAAGCCAATCTGGACAACGACTATCTCAAAGACCTCAAGGTGCGGCAGGCCATTGCTCACTGCATCAACCGGGAGGCGATCTGCAAAATCGTGTTCTTCGGCAACGCCATTCCTTCGGCCGCACCGGTCGTGCCGTACCACAAGGAATTTCACAGCGTTCAGCCGACGCCCTATCCGTTCGATGTTGCTGCCGCGAACAAACTGCTCGACGAAGCCGGATACAAGCGCCAGGGCGGCGGCATGCGATTTACCCTGACGCTGGACTACACCAGCGAAGAGCAGCGTGTGCTCGCCGAATTCCTCCGGGCAGCGGTCGGACGCGCGGGGATCGGCGTCGAGCTTCGCGGCCAGGACATGGGCACGCTCGTCAAGCGCGTCTACACCGACCGGGGGTTCGCGCTCCATCTCGCGTCGATCAGCAATCTGTTCGACCCGCAAGTGGGCGTGCAGCGCCTCTACTGGTCAAAGAACTACATCAAGGGCGTGCCGTTTTCCAACGGGACGCGTTACAGCAATCCCGAGGTCGACGAGCTGCTCGAGGCTTCGGCGGTGTCGCTCGATAAGGCGGACCGTATCGCGAAATGGAAGAAGATCCAGGAGATCGTGATGCGCGACGTGCCCAATTTCCCGATCGCACAGCCCTCCTGGCTGACCATCAGCCAAGCCAAGATCAAGGATCATACCACCGATGCCGAGGGGTTTGAAGGAACCATGGCGCGCGTCTACATCGCAACGTGACGTCGATTGAGAGGATCGGGACCTGCCGATGAAGAGTGCCTCTTCATCGCGCATGGCGCGTGCTGCAAGAGCAACTGCAAGATTTGCAGGCGACCTGAAGACGTGACGGCCTGGGCGCGCGTCCGCGAATGCGATCGGAGCGCCGATAGATTGGCGCTGTCCGGGATCGGCGCCTGGTATCCCACCGCGGTGAGTGCATGGCACACGACTTGCTTAGCTCCTTCAACAACGGAGAAAGGGAGAGGAGGGTTCCAGAGCAAGAGGTGGCAATGCGGAATGTTGATTCAAGCGCCAGATCGTCGATCGATGTCGACCGACTAAATCTGATTGCTTCGTTTGTATCGGTGGCCGAGCATCTGAGCTTCATCGCCGCCGCGAACGTGATCGGCACTTCGCCTTCGACGGTGAGCAGGAAAGTGTCGCGGCTGGAGGACGCGTTGGGATTGCGCCTGTTCGAGCGCACCACGCGGCGGGTCGCGTTGACCGAAGCCGGGCGCCTCTATCACGCACAATGCGTGCAGATATTCAATCATCTGGCCGATGCGGATGCGATGATCGCATCGCTGAATTCCGAACCGAGTGGACTGCTGCGTGTCAGCTTTCCGGTTGCATTCGGTCGGCTCAAGCTGTCCGAGATCATCAGCGAATTCCTTGACGCTTATCCGAAGGTCCGGGTTGAAGCCAACTATACCGATCGCTTCGTTGATCTGATCGAAGAATCCTACGATGCGGTGGTGCGGATCGGCAGCCTGCCCGACTCCACGCTCATCGCCCGCAAGATTTCCGACAATCGCCGGTTCGTCGTTGCATCGCCCTGTTACCTTGAGCGGCATGGCACGCCGAAGGAGCCGTCAGAGCTGGCCTCGCATCATTGTCTCAGCTTCAGCCACTACTCCGCGTCGGGCAGCGTCTGGCGCTTCAAGCGCGAGGATCGGATTGACGAAGTGAAGGTGTCCGGGGAGTTTCGATCCGACAATTCTGAAGCGATCTATGAGACCACGCTACGTCATCGCGGGATCGGTCTGGTCGCGAGTTATCTTTGCCATGAGAGTATCGAGAAGGGCGATCTGGTCCATTTGCTGCCGGAATGGACGAGCGTGCCCGAAGCGGGGGTCTACGTTGCCTACAGCAGCAGCAAGCATCTGGCGCCAAAGGTCAGGGTATTCTCGGATTTCCTGGTACAAAAATTGAAGCATGTACCCTGGTGACTGAGACGAGATTGGATCCGGTCGCGCGACGCTGCGCTCGGACAGCCGGATCCGTCACGGATGAGTCGTTGTCACTGCGGTACCAGACCGCGGTTGACCCGCGACTGAACGCCAACCAGGCCCTCGAGCTAGCGCTTCTGATTGCCGAGATGGCCAGGACAGAGCGTATCGCTGGCAAGCAGCTTCGAATGGAGGGAGGCCGCTCGGAGGGCAGGACGCATGAGAAGGCTCTGAATTGTCAGAACGGGCTCTGAGCCCGTAAGGCAAATTCGAAGACTTCCAAGCTGAATACGAGAGTTCGAACCCTCCACCCGCACCAATGATCTCGCGCGATTGCGCTCGCTGCCCCGCAGCTCTCGTCAGAGCACGACATCCCGGTTGACGTTCTTGTACAGGAGATAGACCGACTGGCTCGAGCCGGTGGGATAGAATTGCTGCGGACAGAACGAACCCATCCAGATGAAGTCATCGACCCAGATTTCGTGCCAGCTATTGCCGAGATAATACAGGCCTTGCCCCTCCAGCATGAACAATCCGTGCTCCATGATGTGGGTCTCGACGGCCGGAAAGCAGACGCCGGGCTGGAAGAACATCAGGTTCATCTCGAAATCGAACCGCAGGTCGCCCATCGGCAGCAGGTGCTTGAAGCCGCGGCCCTGGAGTCCGGTGTGGTTCGTCATCGGCATCGCTTGCTGCTGGCCGATGATGGCCGCCGGTGCCGCGATGTCCTCGGCCGTTTCATAGCGTTTCTTGAGCGCGAGAACGCGAGCAGGCGCGGTGGGAGGGCAGGACATCGTGAATGACGTGCCCGGCGGAACATAGGCAAAGCCACCTTCGGTCAGCGAGGTCGGGGCTTCGGCGCCGAGGGTGAAGTTGACGGCGCCCGACACGACGTAGAAGAAATGCTGAAGGTCGACGCAGATCGGCCGGGCCGTGCCGCCCGAGGGCTCGATCTCCAGCATGAACTGGGCAAACTCGGCGCCGAGCGACGGCGCGGCCAGAAAGCGCACGGTCGTTGACGACCACGCCGGCAGCCGGCTCTTCAGGACGCCTTCAGGCGGCACGAACGCGAAATTGCGGCCGACGGCCGCGCGGCTGTGGCCGATCGCGCCGGGACGAACGACGCCGGGTTGGGCAGGCAGATCGGTGGGATGCATCTCGGAGTCCTCAGTCAATCCGCAACAGCGCGCAGCCGCGAAGAGTCGGCGGAAGACCGGATCGATGCGACGCGTGCGAACGTGGTGTGGTTCATACCGGCTCCAGTTTGATAGTTGAGGGCGTGATGTCCCGCAACGGCGGTTGGGCGATGCCCGCCATGCCGGGTTGACCCCGGCGGCCGTTCTGTCAAAGAAGGCGGGGCTCGGTCGGAATTCGAGCCGCCGCCCCCTTGGACGGCGTCGGGAGCAGGTAGCGGACATGTCTGAGCGGATCGCTCTCATCACTGGCGTGACCGGCCAGGACGGCGCCTATCTCGCCGAATATCTGCGCTCGCCTTGTGGCAAAGCAGGACGCCGGCCGTGGCAAACGCAACCTTTGAGCTGAGAGGCAAGAGCGTCTACGTCGCCGGCCATCGCGGCATGGTCGGCAGCGCGATCGCGCGCCGGTTGATGCGGGAAGACGTCAAGCTCGTCACGGTGGACCGGCGCGAGGTCGATCTGCGCAACCAGGCCGCCGTGTTCGACTGGTTCGCGAGGACGCGGCCGCAGGTGATCTTCCTTGCCGCCGCCAAAGTCGGCGGCATCGTCGCCAACGACACGCTGCGCGCCGAGTTCATCTACGACAACATCGCGATCGCGGCGAATGTGATTGAGGCCGCCCATCGGAACGGCGCCGAGAAGCTGATGTTTTTGGGTTCCTCCTGCATCTATCCGAAGCTGGCGCCGCAGCCGCTGCGCGAGGATTCGGTCTTGACCGGTCCGCTGGAGCCGACCAACGAGCCCTATGCGATCGCCAAGATCGCGGGCATCAAGATGGTCGAGGCCTATCGCAGCCAGTACGGATGCGACTTCATCAGCGTGATGCCGACCAATCTCTACGGCCCCGGCGACAATTATCATCCTGAACTGAGCCACGTCGTTGCCGCGCTGATCCGGCGTTTCCACGAGGCGAAGCTGTCTGGTGCTAAAAACGTCGTCGTGTGGGGCACCGGCACGCCGCGGCGCGAGTTCCTCTATGTCGACGACATGGCGGATGCCTGCGTGCACCTGATGAAGACCTATTCCGGCGCAGAGCTGGTCAACATAGGCACCGGCGAGGACATCACCATCGCCGAGTTCGCGCGTGTCGTGGCCGAGATCGTCGGTTACAGCGGCAAGATCAGCTTCGACACGACGCGCCCCGATGGAACGCCGCGCAAGCTGCTCGACGTCAGCCGTCTCGAGCGGCTCGGCTGGCGCGCGACGACTTCGCTGCACGATGGATTGACGCGTGCCTACGCGGCGTATCAGGCCGACGTGAAAGGGTGACTGCGCCCCATCCGCAGTCGTGCAATCTCGAGATTCCAGTTGACGTATAAGCATCCAGGGGTTGTATTGATCCTTAGGGCATGAATTTGCGGGAGGGGAGGCCCACCTGTCACTCCGCGCGACCGCATGCGTGATGACGGCCCGTCCGGCTGGACCAGTGGCGAGTGAGGTGAGGTCATGGTGATCGCGTCAACCTGGGACACCGCGAGAGCCGATTATCGCGCCATCATCAACGAATGGCACGTGGTCCGCCGAAGCGAGGAAGTCGCGGAAGACGCCATCGTGCCGGCGTGCCTGCTTGGCGAGGATATCATCCTGTGGCGCCATGACGGCGAGGTTCACGCCTGGAAGGACTATTGCCGTCATCGCGGTGCGCGCTTGTCGCTCGGCTGGGTGAAGGACGGCTGCGTCGTCTGCCCCTACCATGGCTGGGAATACGGCACCGATGGAGCCTGCCGCCGTTACCCGGCCCATCCGACGACCCGGCCGACAAGCCGAGCCGCTGCATTCCGCCATCACGCGGTCGAGCGGTATGGATACATCTGGGTCTGCATGGGCAATCCAGTCGCCGCTGTTCCTCCGTTTCCCGTTTGGGAGGATGCGAGCTATCGCAAGGTCCAGGCCGGGCCATACTATTACAACGCAAATGCCCTTCGTGCCGTGGAGAACTTCCTCGATCCGGCGCACTTCCCGTTCGTGCACGCCAACCTGAATGGCAACCCCGATGATCCCGACGAACTCGTGGATTACGATGTCGTGCTGACGGATGAAGGCTTGCGCACGAGCGAAATCACCTTGTTTCAGCCCTACGGCGATCATCGCGGCATTCCCATCAATGCGGTCTATCATTACTACTGCTTCCGCCCCACGACGGCTTATTTCAACAAGAAGACCGGGGAGGTTGAGCGCTTCTGTACGTTCATGGCCGTCACGCCGGTCGATCTGGAAAATTGCGTGCTGCATCTGACCGCGGCGATCAACTATGGCTTTGACGTCGCCGTCGAGCAGATCGTGGCGCGCCTGGACAAGGTGTACGAACAGGATCGCGTGATCGTCGAGTCGCAACGCCCGAAGACTTTGCCGCTTCATCCCAAGGACGAGATCCACTTGAGAAGCGATCTTCTCGGCGTGGAGTATCGCCGCTGGCTTCGTGCCTTGGCGGGCGATGGACCCGATGCCGGATCGGCGCAAGAGCCGGCGGCCGAGGGCGCGGTCGCAAACTGAGTGATCGGGCGAAGCGCAACGCGCGTGACGTTGAAGACGGCGCTTTGAGCGCAGCGGGCTTCAAACGTTCCATCGCGTAAAATAACATCATGTTAGGTTTATCGAATAACTGGGTAATTGTGTTAGCCCGGCGATGGCCTATTGTCGCGACCAATCAGACACCTATCGGCAGTGACAAGCGCGCGGAGAACTCCGCAGAGCGCCCGGAGATTGCTGCCCAATTGTCAACGAAGCCCGCCAACGGGACGTCAGAAAAAACCAGTGGAGGAATTTTGAGATGACCGCGACCCGTCAGACGAGTCAGTCCAGGAAGGCTGCTGCCAGCGGCTGGATCGGTTCGGCTCTCGAATATTATGACTTCTTCATCTACGCCACCGCCGCCTCGCTGATTTTCCCGCAAATCTTCTTCCCGTCGGACAATCCCTCCGTCGCCATCGTCGCATCGCTGGCGACCTACGGCGTCGGCTACGTGGCCCGGCCGATCGGCGCCTTCGTGCTCGGACATTGGGGCGACACCCATGGCCGCAAGACCGTGCTCATCGTCTGCATGTTCCTGATGGGCATCTCGACCATGGCGGTGGGTCTTCTGCCGACCTATCAGCAGGTGGGCATTTTGGCGCCGATCCTGCTCGTCATCCTTCGCCTCGTGCAGGGTTTTGCCGTGGCCGGTGAAATCTCCGGCGCAAGCTCGATGATCCTGGAGCACGCGCCGTTCGGCCGGCGCGGCTTCTATGCGAGCTTCGCTCTTCAGGGGGTGCAGGCTGGACAGATTCTTGCGGCGGCCGTGTTCCTGCCGCTGGCGGCCTATATGCCGACCGAAGCCTTCAACAGCTGGGGCTGGCGAATTCCATTCCTGCTCAGCTTCTTCGTTATCGTCGCTGGCTACATCATTCGCCGCGAAGTCGACGAAACCCCTGCCTTTGCGCGCGAGGACGAGCGGGGAGAAACGCCGCGGTCGCCCATCGTGCAGGCCATCAAGGTGAGCTGGCGCGACATGCTCAGGGTCATCTGTATGGCCCTGATGAACGTCATCCCCGTTGTTGCGACTATCTTCGGTGCGGCATACGCGGTGCAGCCGGCCTATGGCATCGGTTTTGCCAAGGACGTCTATCTGTGGATCCCGGTCCTCGGAAACATGCTGGCGATATTCGTCATTCCCTTCGTCGGCAATCTCTCCGACAAGGTCGGCCGCAAGCCTCCGATCATCGTCGGCGCGCTTCTCTCCGGCCTGCTCGCGTTCGGCTATCTCTACGCCATCAGCATCAGGAACGTGCCGCTCGCGATCCTGTTGTCGCTGCTGATGTGGGGCGTCGTCTACCAGGGCTACAACGCGATCTTCCCGAGCTTCTACCCGGAGCTGTTTCCGACGCGCACCCGCGTGTCGGCAATGGCGATCTCGCAGAACATCGGCACGACCATCACCGCGTTGCTCCCGGCGCTGTTTGCGACCGTGGCGCCTCCCGGCTCGGCCAATATTCCCTTGACGGTCGGGGCGATCGCCTTCGGCATCACGGTCATCGCGGCGCTGGCAGCCGTCACGGCGCGGGAGACCTACCGGATCAGGATCGATGATCTCGGCAATCCCAAGGCCGTCCCGATGGCGCGCGCCGATTATGAGCGGCAGCGCGTGGAGGCGGCGAGCGGTGCGGCCGCAATTCCGACCTGACGGGAGCGCAAAGAAGCCATGCCGCTGCGATCGGTGATGTTTGCAGCGGCAGGCGACACGTGATTGCCTGGTCGAACCTTCCGCGCGCGAGCGCGATCATCATGAGGTCAAGGGATGAACCCCGTCGTCGTTGCTGTCGCCATCACCGGCTCTGTTCCGCGCAAGAAGGACAATCCGGCGGTGCCCATCCTGCCGTCGGAACAGATCGAATCGACGCAACAAGCCTTCGAGGCCGGCGCCACGCTCGCCCACATCCATGTTCGCAACGATGACGAGACGCCGTCCTCCGACCCCGGGCGCTTTGCCCTCGTGCAGGAGGGCATCCGGAAGCACTGCCCGGGAATGATCGTTCAGTTCTCGACCGGCGGGCGCGGCCGCGATCCTTCGGCGCGTGGATCGTCGCTCTACCTGAAGCCTGACATGGCTTCGCTGTCCACGGGCTCGGTGAACTTTCCGACGATCGTCTATGAGAACGGCGCTGCCCTGGTCGAGACGCTCGCCACCGGCATGAAGGCGAATGGCATCCGGCCGGAGATCGAGATCTTCGATCTGTCGCATCTGCATGGCGCTCGCCGCCTGATTGAGGCGGGGCTGATCGACGCGCGTCCGCATGTGCAATTCGTCATGGGCGTCAAGAACGCCATGCCCGCGGACGAGCACGTGCTCGACATCCTCCTGGGAGAGTTGAAACGGCTGATCCCGCAAGCGACCTGGACCGCGGCCGGGATCGGACGCCACCAGGCCGAGGTCATGGGCTGGGCGCTGGCGCGAGGCGCTGATGCAGTCCGCACCGGGCTCGAGGACAATATCAGGATCGACAAGGCGCGCCTTGCCGCCAGCAACGCCGAGCTCGTGACCATCGCCTGCGAGGCTGTCACACGCCACGGCCGGCGCGTCGCGACCGCGGCCGAGGCGCGATCCTTGCTCGGGCTCGTGGGATAAGGGCTGCTGCCTCCTGCTGACATGCTCCCGGCCGCGTTCTGCCATTCGGCAGCCGGAGTTCCCGCGCGCCGACTCTACGGGTAGACAGCGTCCACAGGCGCGCTCTGCGCCTGCCGGGCAGGCGACGTTTGGAATGCGGTTTCTGAAATCTGACAGCAGGCTCATCGGGGTCCTGCTGGTGCTTGCAATCACCCAGCTCATCGGATGGGGTACGATTGGCCTTCCGGCCGTCGTCGGCCGCGACCTTGCGGACGGTCTCGGCATGAGCCTGCCGGCGGTATTCGCGGGCAGTTCGGTCCTTTATGTCACGATGGGGCTGTGTGCGCCCTGGCTTTCCAGGGCCTTCGGGCGGCACGGCGCACGCAAAGTGATGATGGTGGGCACGGTTGTCTCCGCGCCCGGCTATGTCGTCCTGTTTTTCGCGCACGAGCCGATGCTCTATTTCGCCGGCTGGGTCATTCTCGGCATGGGCGGCAGCGCGACGCTCTCGACCGGCGCCTATATCATGCTGAACGAGGTCGCAGGGCGGGGCGCCAAGAACGCCATCGGCGGGCTGATGCTGGTGACGGGTCTCTCCAGCAGCATCTTCTGGCCGACCACGTCGTTCCTGAGCGGCCATTTCGGCTGGCGCGGCACCTGTCTCGTCTACGCGGCGATGCTGCTGCTCATCAACCTGCCGCTCTACGCGTTCGTCGCACCGCGCCGGAATATTGCGAAGGACGATGGTGGCGAGCTGGCCAAGGCCGCGCCGCCGCCTGCGATTCCCCGGAGCACTTTCGGTCTCGTCGTGGCCGCGATCACGATGAACGCTTTCGTCAATTTCGGTATCGGCGCCATCTTGATCGAGCTGCTCCGGGCGGAGGGGCTGGCGCCGGGGCAGGCGCTCGCCTTCGGATCGATGCTCGGCGTGATCCAGGTAAGCGCCCGCGGGCTGGATCTGCTCGGCGGCGGGCGCTGGGACGGGATCACGACCGGGCTCGTCGCCGGAACGGCGCTGCCGGTAGCCATGCTGCTGCTGATGATGAGCGAGGGCGCGACCTGGGCGGTGGCGGTCTTCATCCTGCTCTATGGCGCCGGCAGCGGCGCGATGGCGGTGGCGCGGGCGACGATCCCGCTGGTGTTCTACGACCAGGCGGAGTTCGCCAAGGCGATGTCGATGATCGCGCTGCCGCTCAATCTGGCCTCCGCCATCTCGCCGCCGCTCCTCGTCGGCCTGCTCACCCAGTTCGGCAGCCGTGGCGCGCTCGGTCTCACCTTTGTCTTCTCCTGCGCGACGGTGCTGATCCTGGTTCTGCTCGGCCGGCGCCGGCCGCAGGTGGCCGCGGCGGCCGCGACCTGAGCCCTGGCAGGTAATATTCGCAGTGCGGAAAATCACCGCGGCGGCCCGTCTCCGCTGCGGGGCAGCGGATGGCCGTATGCCCGGCATGCAGTGCTCAGGGGCTGAAAATGGTGTATCCGCAAGGAGCGCGGCCCGCGATCTCGCCGCCGCGCCAAGATTCAGTTCCCGGAGGAAATCGCATGTCGGCCCTGCCGCTCTCAGGCATCAAGATCCTTGACCTTACCCGCGTGCTTGCCGGGCCGTTGTCGGCCCAGATGCTGGGCGATCTCGGCGCCGAGGTGATCAAGATCGAGCGGCCGGGCACCGGCGACGATGCGCGCGCGTTCGGCCCGCCTTATCTGACCGATCCCGAAGGCAAGGCGAACAACAACAATTCGTTCTACCTCTGCGCCAACCGCAACAAGAAGTCGGTCACGGTCAACATCGCCAAGCCCGAGGGGCAGGCGATCATCCGCGAGCTTGCCAAGGATGCCGACGTCTTCATGGAGAACTACAAGGTCGGCGATCTCAAGCGCTATGGCCTCGACTACGAGACCATCAAGGCGATCAACCCCGGCATCATCTATTGCTCGGTGACCGGCTTCGGCCAGACCGGCCCTTACGCGCCGCGCGCCGGCTATGACGCGATCCTGCAGGCGATGGGCGGCCTGATGAGCGTCACTGGCCATATCGACGGCGAGCCGGGCGAGGGCCCGATGAAGGTCGGCCCGTCGATCGTCGACTACATGACCGGCATGAACACCTCGATCGGCATTCTCTCGGCGCTCTATCATCGCGACGTCAATGGCGGGCAGGGGCAGCACATCGACGTCTGCCTGTTCGATACCGTCATCGCCTCGCTGTCGCACTGGCTGCAGATCTTCCTCGTCAACGGCAAGATGCCGCCGCGCCGCGGCACCTGGGGCAATGGCGGCATGCCGGCCGGCGTGTTCCGCTGCACCGACGGCGAACTGATGCTGGTGGTCGGCAATGACGGCCAATTCCAGCGCACCTGCGCCGTGCTCGGCGAGCCCGAGCTCGCGAACGACAAGCGCTTCGTCAAGAACAACGACCGCGTCGTGCACGGCAAGGAGATCATGGCGATCTTCGCCGGCCTGTTCCTGAAGAAGCCGGTGGCCTACTGGCTGGAGAAGCTCGAGGAGGCCGGCGTGCCGTCAGGCCCGATCAACAATTTCGAGCAGGTATTTGCCGATCCGCACGTGCAGTCGCGCGGCATGCGGGTGAAGGTCGAGCATCCCTTCGAGCCCGATCTGTCGCTGATCCGCAACGCCGTGACCCTCTCGGGCACCCCGATCAAGGACTACCGCGCGCCGCCGCTGCTCGGCGAGCACACCCAGGAGGTGCTCGGCGGCAAGCTCGGCTATGATGCCGGCAAGATCGAGCAGCTGAAGCAGCAGGGGATCATTTGATTTCCATGACATCAGGCAAAACCATCATCACCTGCGCGATCACGGGCAACCTCACCAAGCCGGAGCAGTCGCCATATCTGCCGATCACGCCTGAGCAGATCGCGACCTCCGCGCTGGAAGCGGCCGAAGCCGGCGCCGCCATCGCCCATATCCATGTGCGTGATCCCGCCACGGGGCGGCCCTCGATGTCGATCGACCTCTACCGCGATGTCGTGGACCGCATCCGCGCCCGCAACAAGAGCCTCGTCATCAACCTCACCACCGGCCCCGGCGGGCGTTTCGTGCCCTCGATCGAGGATCCGCGCGTCGCCGGTCCCGGCACCACGCTGCTCCAGCCCGAAAAGCGCGTCGAGCATATCGAGCTGCTCAAGCCCGACATTTGCACGCTCGACCTCAACACCATGAATTCCGGCGGCGAGGTCGTGATCAACACGCCGCGCAACGTCCGCATCATGGCGGAGCGGATGAAGGCGGCCGGCGTGATGCCGGAGATCGAGCTGTTCGATTCCGGCGACTGCCATCTGGCGCGCGACATGTTCGCGGACGGCTCGCTGAAGGGGCCGGGCCTGTTCTCGCTCGTGCTCGGCGTCAAGTACGGCTTCTCCGCCACGCCCGAGACGATGTTCTACGCCCGCAGCCTGCTGCCGCCGGGTGCGATCTGGTCCGGCTTCGGCATCGGCCGCGCCGAATTCCCGATGGTGGCGCAGGCCTGGCTGCTCGGCGGCCATGTCCGCGTCGGCATGGAGGACAATCTCTACATGTCCAAGGGCGTGCTGGCGAAGACCAATGCCGAGCTGGTCGCCCATGCCGCCGGGATCCTGAAGAGCTTGGGCGCGACGGTTGCGACCGCGCAGGATGCGCGCGCGATGCTCGGGCTCGCCTGAGCGCGCTCAGTCCCGCTGCTCCCGCCACACGCATTTCGCTGCCTCGCGAAAATCCGAGGGGCGGCTGCCGAAATGGCGGCGGAAGGCGCGGTTGAAATAGGAGACGTCGCCAAAGCCGCTCTCATGCGCGATCTGCGCGATGTTGAGATGGCCGAAGCTTCGGTCGACCAGCATGCGGTGGGCCTTGGCCAGCCGCTCGGCGAGCACGAAGGCGGAGAACGACGAGCCGTCCTGCTCGAACAGTTTTCGGACGTAGCGCGGTGAGATGCCGTGGCGGATGGCGATGGCCTCGGTCGAGAGCTCGCTGTCGCCGATCCCCTTCAGGATGTCCGACTTGATCGCGGTCAGCCGGGCCGCGGTGCCGCCGCGCAGGCGCGCAAGCTCGGCATAATCGCCATGGGCACCGAGCGCGAGCGCGGCGAGGTCGAGCAAGTGCTCGGAGGCGCTGCGTGCGATCGCGGGATCGGCGGCGGAGGCATCGTTCGCGACGATGTCGGCGTAGCGGGCGAGCAGACGCAGGGCTGCGTTGGAGCTGGGGATCGGCCGGCCGAACGCCTGGGTGTAGTGCGGCGCGCGGCGGGCGATGACGGGCAGCGCGCAGATCAGCGTGACGAAGCTGCCCTCCGTCAGCATCGTGCTGGTCGATGGCTCCAGCGGCGCGATCACGCTGGCGCTGCCGACGCCTGAGATCAGCTCCTTGCCGAACTGGGTGGCGCTGGCGCGGCCCGAGCGCAGCATGCTGATGACGACGAAGTCCTTTGCCCGCGTCGCGAGCTCTTTGGAGGCGCGGTAATGCGCCGGCGAGCGCGAGCCTGCGGCGATGCCAACGCTGGGAAGCTGGCTGAAGGTCACGTCGGCGTGGAACGGGGTGTCTCCGATCGGCTCGATGTCGACGGCGGCGATGCCGCGTCCGTAGACCTCGCGCCACATCTGCAGGCGCTTGGTGTCCGGAAATGCGTCGGTGGAGATACGTGCGCGCCGAAGCGATCCTGTGTCCTGCATTGGCCCCCGCCAGAAAACATCGCGTCGAGCCCTTTGACGCACTGTGCCGCCATCGCGTTCGAAGCTGTTCCGTCTAGGACAAAAATTTCCCCGCGATGGTGGCGCGGGCGCAACAGCGCTGTGAAGAAAACTCACGGTTGTGCCGCCTGGTCCGATGCGGTGCCGCCGGGGCCAAGACAGTCGGAACCTGCCCGGGTGATGTGAGCGCGTGGCTGCTTCGGCCACAATTCGACAAGACCCGGGAATGCCTCATGAAAACGACGATCGGCCGGACGCGCCACACCCAGTCAAAGGCGACATCTCGCGCGAGGCGGTCCTTGGCCGCGCTGACCGTCGTGGCGTCGCTGCCGGCCGTCGTCAGCCTGGCGCCAACGCCGGCCATGGCCGCCTGCGTGCAGGCCGGCAATGTCGTCACCTGCAGCGGGGCGACCAGCACCCCCTTCGGCACCGGCGCCGAGACCAATTTGGCCGTGACCGTTCAGTCCGGTGCGTCGATCACGGTCCCCTCGTCCACGATCGCGATCTATCTCGCCACCGGGAACACCGCGACCAACAATGGTGCGATCTCGGTCGGCTACACCGCTGTCGGCATGGTCGGGACCGACAACAATTTCTTCACCAATGCCGGCACGATCGCGATCGGCTCCGCTTCGACCGGCATCTTCATGCTGGGCAGCGACAATACGGTCTCCAACTCGGGTTCGATCAGCGGCTCGACGGCCATGAGCGTCGGCATCGACGTGCTCGGCGCCGGAAATTCCGTCACCAACACCGGCTCCATCGTGCTGACCGACACCGGCTCGACCGGCATCTCCGCCAACGGCACCGGCAACACCATCCTGAACTCCGGCACCATCACGATCGGCAGCGCCAGCGGCACCAACGGGCAGGCCATCTTCCTGCTGACGTCGAACAATTTCACCAACAGCGGCACCATCAACGCTGCCGGCGATAATAGCATCGGCGTCAGCGTCTGGGACAACGGCAACACCATCACCAACACCGGCACGATCCTGGCGAGCGGCCCCAACAGCCTCGCCATCGGCATCAACGGCACCGGCAATACGCTGGTCAACAACGGGACGATCAGGGCCGGGACCAACAACCAGGTGTTCTTCTCCTTCGGCGCCACCGGCAACACCATCATCAACAACGGCACGATCGACGGCGGCATGTTCTTCATCGGCACCGGCAACAGCCTCACCAACAACGGGCTGGTGACGATCAGCGATCCGGCGACGGTGATGTCGCCCAGCAACATCATGTTCGGCGGCACCTTCACCCAGAGCGCGCAGGGCACGCTGGCGCTCCGCGTCGACAATGCCGGCAATCGCGACGGCCTTTTTGCCAACGACGCCGTCCAGCTCGGCGGCACTTTCCGGGCCGTGGTCCAGGCCGGCCTCTATCAGACCACGACGACCTATACAGACGTGGTGCAGACCTCCGGCGCGGTCACGGGGCAGTTCGCCAACGTCACCTCGACCTCGGCCTTCCTCAAGGCGACGGCGACCTACAATACCAATTCTGTCGACGTCACCCTGACCCGCCAGGGCTTTGGCGCGGTCGCGGGGGAGACGGCCAACCAGCGCGCAGTCGGCAACGCGCTCGAGGCGGGCTATTCGCCCGCGCTCACCGGCACCGCGGCGGCGTTCTATTCGCAACTGCTGATGACCGGCTCGGCGGGCGTGTTCGACAGGCTCTCGGGCGAGGGCACCAGCGGCACGCAGAACACCGCCTTCGCCGCCGGCGGCCTGTTCGGCCAGAGCATGGACGGACAGATGAATGCCTGGCGCGCCGGCGGCCGCTTGGGTGCGGCGGGATCGGGCGCGCTCGGCTATGCCGAGGCGCGGCCGGTAACCTCCGCGTTCAATGCGCTGAAAGCGCCGCCGCTGGTGCAGCCGCAATGGCACGCCTGGGCCTCCGGCTTCGGGGCGAACCAATCGCTTAACGGCGATGCGGCAACCGGCAGCGCCGGCTTCAGCGACCGCATTGCCGGCGGCTCGGCGGGCGTCGATCATCTCCTCAATCCGGACCTGCTGGTCGGCATCGCCGCCGGCGGCTCGAGCGCCACGTTCGACGTCCGCGATCGCGCCACCTCGGGCCGGCTCGACGGCGCCCATGTCGGCGCCTATGCGATGCAGCGCTTCGGCGGAACCTATGTCTCGGCGCAGCTCGCCTACAGCCATTTCAACAACACGACGACCCGCACCATCAGCGGCGTCGGCGCGGACGAGATCGCCAAGGGCTCGTTCGGCAGCGACCAGCTCGGCGGCCGGCTGGAACTCGGCCACACCTATGACTTCGGCACGGTCGCGGTGACGCCGTTCGCCGCGCTGCAGGCCGCACGGCTGTGGCAGGCGGGCTATACCGAGACCAGCGTCACTGGCGCTGGGCCCGGTGTGCTCGGCCTCAGCTATGCCGCGCGCGACGTCTCCTCGCTGCCGCTGTTCCTCGGTAGCAAATTCGATGCACGGTTCGATCTCGGCAATGGCATGATGTGGATGCCGTTCGCCAATGTGGCCTGGGTCCACGAGTTCTCGCCGTCGCGCGGCGTCACCGCGGCGCTGGTGTCGCTGCCGGCATCCGCCTTCACCGTCGAGGGCGCGCGTGCGGCAAGCGATGCTGCCCGCGTCGAGCTCGGCTCGCGGCTGGCACTCAACGCCTGGGCGGAACTGTCGGCGCGCTTTTCCGGCGAGTTCTCGAATGTCGGCCAGAGCTATGCCGGCACGGGATCGCTGCGCATAAGCTGGTGACGTCAGCATGACGTGCGTGCGGCTTATGCGAGGCTTGCGCGCAATCCCCAGATAAACCCGATCCGTACTCGCACAGGCTTCCGCTTCGCGCCCGACTCAGATTCGATCTCCTCACTGAGTGCGGGAGGGAATTGGAATGTCGTACACGATCGGGTTTCAGGCGAAGGATCAGAAGGCCATTCTGGCGACCGAGGCTCCGACGGCCAACCAGGCCGTCGCGATCATTGCCGCGCTGCGGCAAAGCGCCGACGAAATCAAGTTCATCCGCTCGCCGCAGGAAGGCGAGATGGGTATCGAGATGCTGCTGCTGCTCGCCAAGGAAGAGGCCGAGGAGATGCCGCAGCGGGGCTGATCCCGCGACCACACTTCGATCAGAAGCGAAGCATGCCGGCTACAGAATAATGTAGTCAGCTGGCAGTCTCGCTTGAACCGAAGGTGGTCTCTCATGAAACGCGAAGCGCTCCGCGTCGAACCGATCTCGACGTTCCTCGACCGCTGGAAGGCGCCGACGTCGCCGGTCACGCGCGCCGGCAACATGATCTTCGTCGCCGGCCTGCCGCCGTTCGACCCGGAGACGGGCGAACTCGCGCAGATGCCGATCGAACGGCAAAGCGAGATCATCATGGAGCAGATGAAGCTGTGCCTTCAGACGGCCGGCGCCTCGCTCGACAACGTCATGAAGTGCAACGTCTACTGCACCTCGACGAAACACTTCGCCGCGTTCAACGCGGTCTATGCGCGCTATTTCCCTGAGGATCCGCCGGCGCGGATCTTCGTCTGCACGCCGGAATGGTTCGGCCCCTTCGACGTCGAGATCGACTGCATCGCGATGATGTGAGGGGTGGCGTTACTTCACCTCTTTCCGCAAGCGGGGGCGAGGGAGCGCACCGCCGCCTAACGCGCGGCGACCTTCGATGGCGCCTTCGCCTCGTTGCGTCCCGCCGTCAGCGCCATCGTCGCCACGCTGACGACGCGCGCGACCACGTCCTCGACGTCGTCGAGGTCGCATTTGCCTTCCGACAGTTTGGTCAGGCGCTCGCTCTCGCGGATGGTGTGGTGGGCCATGGCGAGCGCGAAGTTCAGGCCCCAATAGATGTCGACGTCGCTGCGGTCGGGCAGGGAGCGGCGCATCGCGCCTACGAATTTGCGCAGATGGTCGATCTCGCGGTTCTTGATGCGGCGGATCGGCGGCACGGATTCGATCGAGGCGCGGATCATGAAGCGCGCCGCGGTGGAGCGCTGGTTCTCCGGCCCGAGGCAGCCGCGCAGCGTCGGCCCGACGAGGGCGCGCAAGATCACCTCGATCGGCGCGCGGCCGCCGCCTTCTTCTTCCGCCGCCTTCAGTTCGCGCAGACGCTCGCGGTTGGTCGCGATCGAGCGCGTGACAAATAATTCCGCGATCAGTTCGTCCTTCGAGCCGAAATGATAGTTCACCGCGGCCAGATTGACATTCGCCTCCGCGACGATGTCGCGCAGCGTCACGTCGCCAAAGCCGCGATCGGCGTAGAGCCGTTCGGCGGCGGCGAGAATGGCAGACCTCGTATGATCGCTGGCCATGGATTTGCCCTCGGGGAGGGGAGTTGCAATTCAAACAGTTGTATGAAACTATCGTTTGAAGGCCGGGAAAAGTCAATCCGCAATCGGGACTCGTTCGCAACTGGCGAAAAGGTTCCGGAGCGTTTCGCAAGCCGCATCCGTGCTTGCGGGCCGCGTGCGGCGGGAGGACAGTCCGGCGCAAAAACGATCAGCGAGAGAGAAACGAGGAGCGTCCCATGGATTTCGATCTGTCCCCCAAGCAGAAGGAATGGCTCGACCGCGTGCGGTCCTTCATGGCCAAGCACGTGCGTCCAGCGGTGCCCGTCTATGACGAGCAGGATCGCACCGGCGAGCGCTGGAAGGTGATTCCGATCCTGGAGGACCTCAAGAAGAAGGCGAAGGCCGAAGGCCTCTGGAACATGTTCATGCCGCCGTCCGAGCACGAGGACGACGAATTCCGCGGTGCGGGATTGACCAATCTCGAATACGCGCTGCTGTCGGAAGAGATGGGCCGCATCAGCTGGGCCTCGGAAGTGTTCAACTGCTCCGCGCCCGACACCGGCAACATGGAAGTGTTCATCCGCTACGGCTCCAAGGAGCAGAAGCGCAAATGGCTGCGTCCGCTGATGGACGGCGAGATCCGCTCCGCCTTCCTGATGACGGAACCGGCGGTGGCTTCGTCCGACGCCACCAACATCGAGACCCGCATCGAGCGCGATGGCGATCACTACGTCATCAACGGCCGCAAATGGTGGTCGTCCGGCGTCGGCGATCCCCGCTGCAAGATCGCGATCCTGATGGGCAAGACCGATTTCAAGGCGGCCAAGCATCAGCAGCAGTCGCAGATCCTGGTTCCGCTCGACACCCCGGGTATCAAAGTCGAGAAGATGCTGCCGGTGTTCGGCTTCGACGATGCGCCGCACGGCCATGCCCAGGTGCTGCTCGAGAACGTCCGTGTGCCCAAGGAGAACATCCTGCTCGGCGAGGGCCGCGGCTTCGAGATCGCGCAGGGCCGCCTTGGACCTGGCCGTATTCATCACTGCATGCGCACCATCGGCAAGGCCGAGGAAGCGCTGGAGAAGATGGTGAAGCGGCTCACCTCGCGCACCGCGTTCGGCAAGAAGATCGTCGAGCACTCTGTGTGGGAGCAGCGCATCGGCGATGCCCGCACCAACATCGAGATGACGCGTCTTCTCTGCCTGAAGGCCGCCGACATGATGGACAAGGTCGGCAACAAGACCGCGCAGGCCGAGATCGCCATGATCAAGGTCGCGGCGCCCAACATGGCGCTGAAGATCATCGACGAGGCGATCCAGTCCTTTGGCGGCGCCGGTGTCTCCGATGACGCAGGCCTTGCCAAGGACTACGCCCACATCCGTACCCTCCGTCTCGCCGACGGTCCGGACGAGGTGCACAATCGCGCCATTGCACGGCTCGAAGTTCGGAAGTATGCAAACTCTTCCAGTCACTAAGAGGGAGAGCCAGGCGGCGCTCCCGATTTGAAGAAACGACAGGGCATGGTCCCATTCGGAATGACCGCTTGACGCAAGTGCGTCAGCGGTTACCGATTAGGATCATGCTCGACCTGCACAAGGTCAGGACTGAAGAGGGAGCGTCACCGTGGCTGACGGCGTCAGGAAAGACGAAGAATTCTCGGGCACCAAGCCGGTCGAGGAGCGTCATCGCTTCGACGAGCTGCGCCTCGAGGCGTGGATGCGCGAGCACGTCGAAGACTATGAGGGTCCGCTGGTCGTCCTCCAGTTCAAGGGCGGTCAGTCCAACCCGACCTATCGCCTGAACACGCCGAAGCGCTCCTATGTGATGCGCAGAAAGCCGTTCGGCAAATTGCTGCCGTCGGCGCACGCGGTCGATCGCGAATACCGCGTCATCGCAGCCCTTGGAAAACAGGGTTTTCCGGTCGCGCACGCTTATGCGCTGTGCCAGGACGACAGCATCATCGGCGCTGCCTTCTACATCATGTCGATGGAAGAGGGCCGTGTGTTCTGGGATCCGACGCTGCCGAGCCAGGACAACGATGCGCGCCGCAAAATCTTCACCAGCAAGATCGAGACGCTGGCGAAACTCCACATGTACGATCCGGTCGCGATTGGCCTTGGCGATTTCGGCAAGCCCGGCAATTATTTCGCGCGGCAGATCGACCGCTGGACCAAGCAGTACCGCGCGTCCGAGACCCAGCACATTCCCGAGTTCGAGAAGGTCGCCGAATGGCTGCCGAAGACCGTGCCGGAACAGGCGCGCGTCTCGATCGTTCACGGCGACTATCGCCTCGACAACATGATTTTCCACGCGACGGAACCGCGCGTGCAGGCCGTGCTCGACTGGGAGCTGTCCACGCTCGGCGATCCCATGGCCGACTTCACGTACCTGCTGATGCAGTGGATCATGCCGGGCCTCGATGGCGTCGACCTCAAGGCGCTCAACATCCCGAGGGTGGAAGAGGCCGCGCAGATCTATTGCAACGTCACCAAGATGACGGTGCCCGATCTCAATTGGTATTTCGCCTACAATCTGTTCCGCCTCGCCGGCATCACCCAAGGCATCGCCGGCCGTGTCCGCGACGGCACCGCCGCCAACGCCAAGGCGCTGGAGTCAGCCAAGCGCACCGTGCCGCTGTCGAAGGCATCATGGGAATACGCGCAGAAGGCGGGCGCGGTATAGGAACAACAAGGGCGCGGCCGATGGCCGCGCCCTTTTTGCTTTTGGCGACCTTCGCGCATGCTTGCTCCGCTCTCGTGTCCCGGACGCGCAGCAGCGTGCAACGCTGCTGCGCAGAGCCGGGACCCAGTCACGTCGCCAGGGTATTCAGTTCATCGGTAAGATCGCGCCAATCCGGATTGAGCTCTTCGATCAGCTTGAGCTTCCACGCCCGCCGCCAACGCTTCAGCGTATGCTCGCGCGCTCGCGCCTCGAGAATCGACTCGAAAGTTTCGAAATAGACCAGCAGCGTCACATCGTACTGCCGCGTGAAGCCGGGGATGAGCTTGGCCTTGTGCTCGCTCAATCGGCGAACCAAATCGTTCGTTACTCCGATGTAGAGAGTCCCGTTTCGCTTGCTCGCAAGGATGTAAACGAAGTAGGGCATTGCTGTGCAACCAGCGCTTATGAGTTATTCGACTTAAGATTGCATATTTGAATGGCGTCGCCAAGCGCCTCTGGGTCCCGGCTCTGCGGAGCGTCACTTCGTGCCGCACCGCGTCCGGGACACGAGACCGGATTTCTTGACGCCTATAACGTCCTCTTAGGCTGGGGGCCGGCCTCGCTCTCGTGTCCCGGACGCGCTGCAACGCGTAGCGTTGTGGCGCAGAGCCGGGACACAGCCAACTACGAACTCCCGCTACTCCTTCGCACAATACGCGATCAGCTTCTCCACGAAGCCCGCGCATTTCTCCAGCTCCGCCATCTCGACGAACTCGTCCGGCGTGTGTGCCTGGGCGATCGAGCCCGGGCCGATCACGACCGAGGGGATGTCGGCCATGCTCGCGAACAGGCTGGCTTCCGTGCCGAAGGCGACCTTGGCGTGGTCGTTGCGGCCGGCGAGGCTCTTGGCCAGCGTGACGATCGCGGCGTCGGCTTTCGTGTCGAGCGCGGGGTAGTCGAGGATCTCCTCGAAATCGATGCCGCATTCGGGATGTCTCGCCTTCATCGCGGGCTCAAGCTCGGCCTTGGCCCAGGCGACGATCGCATCCGTCACCTCGCGCGACTCCGTGATGCCGATGCCGCGGCATTCGAAATCCACCGTGCAGGTGTCGGGCACGATGTTCAGCGCGGCGCCGCCATGGACGATGCTGGTGAGCAGCGTCGAATGCGGGACGTCGTAGAGGCTGTTGCGCTCGGCCTGGCCTGCGAGCTTCACGGCACGGCGGCGGATCTCGACGATCAGCTCGGCGGCATATTCGATCGCGTTGACGCCGTCGGGCGCGATCGAGGAGTGGCGGGCAAGGCCGTGGAACGTCGCGCGCACGCCGTGCTTGCCCTTGTGGCCGATGATGACCTTCATCTCGGTCGGCTCGCCGATGAAGGCGCCGAGCGGCTTGACCTTCTTCTTCGCGACCTCGTGCAGCATCGGCCGCACGCCGACGCAGCCGATCTCCTCGTCATAGGAGATGGCGAGATGGATCGGCGTTGCGAGCTTCGCCTCCAGCATCTCGGGCACCATCGCGAGGCACACCGCGACAAAACCCTTCATGTCGGTGGTGCCGCGGCCGTAAAGCTTGCCGTCCCGCTCGACCAGCTTGAACGGATCGTGGCTCCAGTCCTGGCCGACAACAGGCACGACGTCGGTGTGGCCCGACAGCACGAGGCCCGGCCGGTCCTCCGGCCCGATCGTGACCCACAGCGAGGCCTTCTGCCCCGTTGCATCGACGATGCGTTCCCCCTTGACGCCGAGGAAGGCGAGATAGCTCTCGATATGCGCGATCAGGGGGAGGTTGGTGCGATCGCTGATCGTGTCGAAGCCGACGAGGTCGGCGAGCAGATGGCGGATGCGATCGGGTCTGGAACTCGGGAAGATCGGGTTTGGCATTGTCTTTTCTGTCGGAGATTGCAGAGGCTGAGGTTGCTTGCACGAACCATACCAACGCAGGGGCTGGTGGCGCAAATCAACACAGGCGCGCGGGTCCGTAGCGCGTGGCCGTAGCCCGGGTGAGCGAAGCGATACCCGGGGCCGCTCGCACCGTCGATCCCGGATGTCGCTTCGCTCATCCGGGCTACGAGACCTTGCGTTGCCCGTCGAGGCTGAGCAAGAATTGGTTTGTTGGCTGTCCTAGGCCGTAGCGAACCGGGCGATTGCGATCTGGGGCTGGAATATTCGCCAAGAGGTCGATAGAGCAACCTTT
>NZ_DASYWN010000042.1:0-45910 GCF_035935975.1 Bradyrhizobium sp. | reverse complement strand
GATCGCAAGGAAAATTGTGCCATTATGGTCGCTGGTGAGCGTGCCTACAGTCGATGCTTGCATCTGACCCTCCGTGGGTTCGAGTGTGGAAACCCAAACCTACCGGAAAGGCCACGCTCACCGCCCCATGGAATCTACGATTCCCCGTTTTTCTCAGCTTCTCCGCGCAAGAAGCCGCATGCTCCCGCATCACATGATCGCAAGCGTTGAATTCTCAACGTGCGAGATATTTTTGGCATGAGCGACAAGGCCGTCATCACCTGCGCGCTGAACGGCGTGCTCACCGACCCGAAGCAGCACAACGTCCCCGTGACGCCCGAGCAGATGGCGAGCGAGGCCAAGGCTGCGTTCGATGCCGGTGCGTCCGTCATGCACATCCATCTGCGCCAGCAGGCGCCGGGCAAGGGACATCTGCCGTCCTGGGAAGTCAGCGTCAGCAAGGAGATCCAGCAGGCGATCCGCGAAGCCTGCCCCGGCGTCATCATCAATCACACGTCGGGTGTGTCGGGGCCGAACTATTCCGGCGCGCTCGATTGCATCCGCGAGACCAGGCCGGAGATCGCCGCCTGCAACGCCGGCTCGCTGAATTATCTGAAGGTGAAGGCCGACAACACCTGGGCCTGGCCGCCGATGATGTTCGACAACGCGGTCGAGAAGGTGAAGGACTATCTCGACGTCATGAACGCGGTCGGTACCATCCCCGAGTTCGAATGCTTTGACGTCGGCATCGTCCGCTGCGTCGGTATGTATCATCAGGTCGGCATGTATAAGGGGCCGCTCGAATATAATTTCGTGATGGGCGTTGCCTCGGGCATGCCTGCTGATCCCGAACTGCTGCCGATCCTGATCAAGCTGAAGCGCCCGGAGGCGCAGTTTCAGGTCACCGCCATCGGCCGCGAAGAGATCTGGCCGCTGCACCAGTGCTGCGCCGAGCTCGGCGGTCACTTGCGCACCGGTCTGGAGGACGCGTTCTATCTCGCCGACGGCAAGAAGGTGACGTCGAACGGCCAGCTGATCGAGGCCATCGCCGCCTGCGCCCGCCGCGCCGGCCGCGGGATCGCAAGCCCCGCCGAGGCGCGGAAGATCTTTGGGACGAACAGGTAGGGTATCGCCTCACCCGTCATTGCGAGCGAAGCGAAGCAATCCAGAATCTTTCCGCTGCGGCAGTCTGGATTGCTTCGTCGCTCCGCTCCTCGCAATGACGAGCAGGATTGAATCATGTCCATTCTCGAAAACACCATTTCCCCCGGCAGCGCCGCGTACCACGCTAACCGCGACGGCATGCTCGGCCTGATCGACCGCATGCGATCGCTGGAGGAGCGCACGCGGGCGGCGTCCGCGGCCGCCAAGGATCGCTTCCACAAGCGCGGCCAGTTGCTGCCGCGCGAGCGCGTGGCGCTGGTGCTCGATCCCGGTGCGCCCTTCATCGAGCTGTCGACGCTTGCCGGCTACATGTTCGACGTGCCGGATGCGGCCAAGAGTGTGCCGGGTGGCGGCGTGATCGCCGGCATCGGATTCGTCTCCGGCATCCGCTGCATGGTCAGCGCCAACGACGCCGGCATCGATGCCGGCGCGCTGCAGCCCTACGGCCTCGACAAGACGCTGCGCGTGCAGGAGCTGGCGCTGGAGAACAAGCTGCCTTACGTCCAGCTCGTCGAAAGCGCCGGCGCCAATCTGCTGCGCTACCGCGTCGAGGACTTTGTCCGCGGCGGCAACATCTTTCGCAATCTCGCGCGGCTCTCGGCGGCGGGCCTGCCGGTCGTCACCGTCACGCACGGCTCGTCCACCGCGGGCGGCGCCTACCAGACCGGCCTGTCCGACTATATCGTCATGGTCCGCGGCCGCACCCGCGCCTTCCTCGCCGGGCCGCCGCTGCTGAAGGCCGCAACCGGCGAGATCGCGACCGAGGAAGAGCTCGGCGGCGCCGAGATGCACACGCAGGTGTCCGGTCTCGGCGACTATCTCGCCGAGGACGACCGCGACGCCCTGCGCATCGCCCGCGAGATCATGGCCGCGTTGGAATGGGAACGGCCGGGCCGGGTGGCATCGGAGTTCAAGTCGCCACGTTACGACCAGGACGAGCTGCTCGGCATCATGCCGATGGACCACAAGCGCCCGGTCGACATGAAGCAGGTGATCGCGCGCATCATTGATGATTCCGACTTCACCGAGATGGCGCCGAATTACGGCCCGGCCACCGTCTGCGGCCATGCCCGCATCGAGGGGCAGGCGATCGGCATCATCACCAACAACGGCCCGCTCGATCCTGATGGCGCCAACAAGGCGACGCATTTCATCCAGGCCTGCTGCCAGACCCGCACGCCGATCCTCTATCTCAACAACACCACCGGCTACATGGTCGGCAAGGCCTATGAAGAAGCCGGCATGATCAAGCACGGCTCCAAGATGATCCAGGCGGTGACTTCGGCGACGGTGCCGCAGATCACCATCTATTGCGGCGCCTCGTTCGGCGCCGGCAATTACGGCATGTGCGGCCGCGGCTTCCATCCGCGCTTCTGCTTCTCCTGGCCCAACGCCAAGACTGCCGTGATGGGCGGCGAGCAGGCCGCCGAGACCATGGCGATCGTGACGGAAGCCGCCGCCGCCCGCCGCGGCAAGCCGATCGAGAAGGACAAGTTAGAGGCCATGAAGGCGCAGATCGTCGGCGTGTTCGACGGCCAGATGGACGTGTTCTCGACCAGCGCGCGCGTGCTCGACGACGGCGTGATCGATCCGCGCGACACCCGCGCGGTGCTGTCCGAGGTGCTCGCGATCTGCCGCGAGGGCGATTCGCGCACACCCCAGCGCATGCAGTTTTCGGTAGCCCGCCCATGAGGAACGGATCAGTGCAGCACCGGCCGTTCTTCAGGGTTCTGGTCGCCAACCGCGGCGAGATCGCATTGCGCGTGATGCGCAGCGCGCGGCAGCTCGGCCTCGGCGTCGTCGCGGTCTATTCGGATGCGGATCGCGATGCGCTTCACGTCAAGCAGGCCGATCAGGCCGTGCGCATCGGCGAAGCCCTGCCGGCGCAATCCTATCTCAACATCCCCGCGATCATCGAAGCGGCCAAGGCGAGCGGTGCCGATGCCGTGCATCCCGGCTATGGCTTCCTCGCTGAGAACGAAGATTTCGCGCAGGCCTGCAAGGATGCCGGGCTCGTCTTCATCGGCCCGTCGCCGCAGGCGATCGAGGCGATGGGCAACAAGGCCGGCGCCAAGGAGATCATGAAGAAGGCCGGCGTTCCCTGCGTCCCCGGCTACCAGGGCGCCGATCAGGGCGACGAGGTGATGCTCTCGGAAGCCAAGAAGATCGGCTTCCCCGTAATGATCAAGGCGGTTGCCGGCGGCGGTGGTCGCGGCATGCGGCTCGTGACCGACGCAGAATCTTTCGGCGATGCCCTGCGCAGCGCACGCTCGGAGGCGAAAGCCGCGTTCGGCGATCCCACGGTGATCCTCGAACGCGCGATCCAGAATCCGCGCCATATCGAGATCCAGGTGTTCGGTGACAGCCATGGCAACGCCATCCACCTCGGCGAGCGCGATTGCTCGGTGCAGCGGCGGCACCAGAAGCTGATCGAGGAAGCGCCGTCGCCGGCCGTGACGCCGGAGCTGCGCGCAAAAATGGGCGAGGTCGCGGTCGCGGCGGTGAAGGCGCTGCGTTATGAGGGCGCCGGTACGCTGGAGTTCCTGCTCGATGCCGGCGGCGAGTTCTACTTCATGGAGATGAACACGCGTCTCCAGGTCGAGCATCCCGTGACCGAAGCGATCACCGGGCTTGATCTCGTCGAGCTGCAGCTGCGCGTCGCGCGCGGCGAGGCGTTGCCGATCAAGCAGCAGGACGTCCGTTTCACGGGCCATGCCATCGAGGTGCGGCTCTGCTCGGAGGATGCCGCGCAGGATTTCATGCCGCAGTCCGGCCGCATGGCGCGCTGGCAGGTGCCTGAGAGCGTCCGCGTCGAGCACGCGCTGCAATCGGGCTCGGAGATCCCGCCGTTCTACGATTCCATGATCGCCAAGGTGATCAGCCATGGTGCCACGCGCGAGGAGGCGAGGGGGCGGCTCATCGTTGGCCTCGAGCAGCTCACCGCGCTTGGCGTGACCACCAACCAGGCGTTCCTGATGTCGTGCCTGCGCCATCCCGGCTTTGCGAAGGGAGAGGCGACCACGGCTTTCATCGGTGCGCACCGCGACGAACTGCTGGCGCCGTCGACGAATGCCGCATTCGATACGGCGCTGGCGGGTCTGCTGCTCTACGTCACCAATCCGCGCGCGCCGTCATGGCAGAGTGGCCGCAGCCTGTCGGCGACGTTTCCGCTGCCGGCGAAAATCGAGATCACCGGCCACGCGCACGAGCTTGAGATCACCCGCGAGCGCGACGGCAGCTACATCGTCGCCGACGGCCGGCAGGAAAGGTTCGAGATCGAGCAACTCGACCCCGACGCCATCCGCTTCCGCCATGACGGCGTGATGGACAGCGCAAAATTCCTGCGCGACGGCGATCGGTTGTACGTCCAGCATCGCGGCATCCCGCTCGCGGTAACGGATCTCACGCTCGCTGCGCCCAAAGCTGCTACAAGCAACGGCGGCGACGGCAAGGTCCGCGCCGCGATGAACGGGCGCGTCGTCGCCGTCCTCGTCAAGCCGGGCGACCGCGTCACAGCCGGCCAGCCGGTGATGACGCTGGAAGCGATGAAGATGGAGCACGTCCACAAGGCCGGCATCGACGGAGTCGTCGCCGCGATCGATGTGGCCGAGGGCGAGCAGGTCACGACGGGCAGGATCGTCGCGGAGATCGGGGCCGGTTAGCGCGACGAACGCAGTATCGTAGGGAGGGCAAAGGCGCAAAGCGCCGTGCCCACCGTCTCGCCATGATTGAGAGGTGGTGGGCACGCTTCCGCCTTCGCTCTTCGAGCTACGGCGGACAAGCCGCTTTGCCCACCCTACGCCACCTCCCGGAAATCCAAATGATTTCAATGGCATTTTCACCCGCGAGACCCGAGTGCGATCTCTATTGAACATTGTTCATTCTTGAGCTATAAACGATGAACTTTGTTCAATTTCCCCGGAGCCTCGCATGTTGCGCGCAAACAATCCCGCCCAAGCGACCGATGCCACACTCCCCTCAGTGCTCCGTCGTCTCTCGTTCGGCGCCCTGCAAGCCCGCGAAAAATACCTGACGGCCGCGCTCTTCGTCCTTGCCCTCGTGGCGCTCTTCGCGCCCGCGTTGCCGGCCGCGGGCTGGCACATCCCGCATTTTGTCGACACGCGCGGCTGGCTTGGCGTGCCCAACGCCGGCGACGTGCTGAGCAACCTTGCCTTCCTCGCGATGGGCGTCTGGGGTTCGGAGCGGCTGCGCGCCTGCCAAGATGCGCCTGTGGGTGCGAGCTGGCTTTTCGTGGGATTGATCCTCACCTGCCTGGGCTCGGGCTTCTATCATCTGGACCCCGACATGCCGCAACGGCTCATCGCCGATCGTCTCGGCATGGCGGTGGCGTTCGCGGGCTTTCTCGGCATCGCGGCCAGCGAGCGCATCAGCGTGCGCGCAGGCGAGGCGGTGCTGGTGCTGATGATGGTTGCGGGCCTGCTTGCGGCCTGGGTCGCACGCGAGAATCTCACGCCATGGGTGGTCGTGCAGTTCGGCGGCATGGCGCTCGCCGTGGGACTGGCGTTGACGAAGCCCCGGCCCGGCGCGCTCGGTGTACTGCTGGGCGGCGTGATCTTCTTTTATGTGCTGGCCAAGCTTTTCGAGCTCGGCGACGCCACCATTTTCGAAGCGACAGGGCACCTCGTCTCGGGCCACACGCTCAAGCATCTCTCCGCCGCGCTGGCGGCATGGCCGGTGATCCGGGCGCTACGGACTACTGGCCTCGCCCCGTCCCGTCATTGAGCAAGCACGCCACCTGGTGGCTGTCGCCCGCATCCACCAGCGCCGGCCGCTCCGTCCTGCACCGCTCCATCGCAAACCGGCAGCGGGTGTGAAACGCGCAGCCGGAGGGCGGATTCACCGGGCTCGGCACGTCGCCGTCCACGAGCGGCGCGAGCCTCTTCGCCAGCGGATTGGCGACCGGCACGGAGGCGAGCAGGGCCTGCGTGTAGGGGTGGCGCGGGTTACGGAACAGCTCGTCCTTGCCGGCGATCTCGACGATGCGGCCCAGATACATCACCGCGACGCGGTGGCTGATATGGGCGACCACGGCGAGGTCATGCGCGATGAAGAGATAGGAAAAACCGTGCTGGCGTTGCAGGTCGATCAGCAGGTTGATCACCTGGGCCTGGATCGAGACGTCGAGCGCGGAGACCGGCTCGTCGCAGACGATCAGCCGCGGCTCCAGCGCCAGCGCTCGCGCGATGCAGATGCGCTGGCGCTGGCCGCCCGAGAACTGATGCGGGAAATTGCGCATCTGGTCGGGCCGCAATCCGACCTGCTCGAACAGCTTTGCGACACGCGTCTCCAGCGCCTTGCCGGTTGCGAGCCCGTGCACGGCCAGCGGCTCGCCGACGATGTCGCCTGCGGTCATGCGCGGATTGAGCGAGGCGAACGGATCCTGGAACACGATCTGCATCGAGCGGCGATGCGGGCGCAGCGCCGTCTTGGACAGGCGCGTGATGTCCTCGCCCTCGAGCCGGATCTGGCCCGAGGTCGGCTCCACCAGTCGCAGCACGCTGCGTGCCACCGTCGACTTGCCGCAGCCGGATTCGCCGACGAGGCCGAGCGTCTCGCCGGCGCCGAGCGAGAACGAGACGCCGTCGACCGCATGCACAGTGCCGACCTGCCGCCGCAGCACGCCGGCGCGCACCGGATAATGCTTCTTGAGGTCGGTGACTTCGAGCAGCGCCTCGGTCATGCCACCTCCGCCACTTCAGCCGCGCGCCAGCAGGCGGCGAGATGGCCGCCACCCCAGTCTGTGAGCGGCGGATATTCGGCCTCGCAGCGCTTCACCGCGAGCTTGCAGCGCGGCGCGAAGGCGCAGCCCTTCGGCAGCCGCACCAGCGAGGGCACCGTGCCGGGGATTTCGTTCAGCCGCTCCTGCGCCGCGACGCCCGAGGCCGGCACCGCGGGGATCGAGGCCATCAGCCCACGCGTATAGGGATGCTTTGGCGAAGCGAACAGCGCCTCGACGCTGGCTTCCTCGACCTTCCGTCCCGCATACATCACGATGACGCGCTGCGCCGTTTGCGCGACGACACCGAGATCATGGGTGATCAGCACGAGCCCGGTGCCGAGCTCCTTCTGCAGATCGAGGATCAGCGCCAGGATCTGCGCCTGGATGGTGACGTCGAGCGCGGTGGTCGGCTCATCCGCGATCAGCAGCGCCGGCCGGCACGCCAGCGCCATCGCGATCATCGCGCGCTGGCGCATGCCGCCGGACAGCTGATGCGGATATTCGCGCGTACGCCGCGCCGGCTCGGGAATGCGCACCAGCCGCAGCATCTCGACCGCGATGTCACGGGCTTCCTTGCTCGACAGGTTGCGATGCAGCCGCACCGCCTCGACGATCTGGTCGCCGATCCGGATCACCGGATTGAGCGAGGTCATCGGCTCCTGGAAGATCATGGAGATGCGATTGCCCCTGACCGCGCGCATCTGCGCTTCGTCCAGCGCCAGCAGGTCGGTACCTTCGAGCGTGACTGAGCCGCCGACGATGCGGCCGGGCGGATCGGGCACCAGGCGCATCAGTGAAAGCGCCGTGACGCTCTTGCCGCAGCCGGATTCGCCGACGATCGCCAGCGTCTCGCCGCGTTTCACCGAAAAGGAGACATCGTCCACCGCCCTGAACAGGCCGGAGTTCGTGAAGAACACCGTCTTCAGGTTCTTCACTTCAAGCACGAGATCGGATTTATCAGCCATCAGCCGCGCTGCCGGGGATCGAGGATGTCACGCAGGGCGTCGCCGAACAGGTTTGCGCCGAACACGGCGAGGCTGATCGCGATGCCCGGGAAGATCACCAGCCATGGCGCGGTGCGGACATATTCGGCGGCAGATTCCGAGAGCATGCGGCCCCATGACGGATAAGGCTCGGGAATGCCGAGGCCGAGGAAGGAAAGCGAAGCCTCGGTGAGGATGGTCGAGCCGAGCTGGGCGGTGGCCAGCACGATCAGCGGCGCCAGCGTGTTCGGCAGCACATGGCGGAGCGCGATGCGCGCCTCGCTCATGCCGATCGATTTTGCGGCCTCGACGAAGGGCTGCTCGCGCAGCGCCAGCGTGTTGGCGCGGATGACGCGCGACACGGTCGGGATCAGTGGGATCGCGATGGCGATGATGACGTTCGGCAAGGACGGACCGAGCGCAGCGGTCATGATCAAGGCGAGCACCAGCAGCGGCAGCGCCTGGAGGATGTCGGAGACACGCTGGAACAGGAGGTCCACCCAGCCCGAGAGATAGCCGGAGGTGAGGCCGACGATGACGCCGATGGTGCCGCCGAGCGCGGTCGAGCCGATTCCGACCGCGAGCGAGATCCGCGCGCCATGGATGATGCGGCTGAACACGTCGCGGCCGAACGAGTCCGTGCCCATCCAGTGAGCCCAGTTCGGGCGCGCCAGCGCACGCGCGGCATCGACCGTGAGCGGATCATAGCGCGCGATGAAGTCGGCGAAGATCGCCGTCAGCACGAAGATCGTCACGATGATGAGCCCGGCCGCGCCCAGCACATGCCGCTGCGCCAGGAACAGCACGCGCCGCCAGCCGCCGGTCGCATGCGCCCCGGCACGTCTCAGTTCAACGTCGAAGTCGATCGCGGCCAAGCTGATCTCCTAGTCCGTGTATCTGATGCGTGGATCGAACACGGCGTAGAGCATGTCGACGATGAAATTTGCGCTCACTACCACCACCGCAATCAGCATCACGAGGTTCTGCACGATCGGATAGTCGCGCCAGCGGATCGCCTCGACGAGGAAGCGCGCGACGCCGGGGATGTTGAAGACGGTTTCGGTGACGATCAGGCCGCCGATCAGGAACGCGGCCTCGATGCCGATCACGGTGATGACGGGCAAGATCGCGTTCTTCAGCGCGTGGTGGTAGTTCACCGCCGCATCGGACGCGCCCTTGGCGCGCGCGGTGCGGATGTAGTCCTGCCGCAGCACCTCCAGCATCGAGGACCGCGTGATGCGCATGGTCAGTGCGGCGCTCCGGAAACCGACGGCGGCGGCCGGAACGGCGTAGGTCGTGAACGCCTCGAGCCAGGTCTGCGGGTTGGGATTGAAGATCGGGATCTGGCCGAACATCGCCACCGACGCGGTGAGGATCAGGAGGCCGAGCCAGAAAGAGGGCAGCGACAGTCCGCTGAGGCTCACCACGCGCAGCGCGTAATCGAGCCGCGTGCCCTGCTTCACCGCGCTGATGACCCCCAGGGGAATGCCGATCGAAGCCGAGAACAACAGCGCAAGGCCGGCGAGCCGTGCGGTGATCGGGATCCGCGGCAGGATCTCCTGCAGCGCGGGCTTCTCCGAGACATAGGAGTAGCCGAAATCGCCGCGCAGAAATCCGCTGATCCAGTGCCAATATTGCACGATCAGCGGCTGGTCGATGCCGAGCTCCTTCTCGAGATTGGCCTTGTCGGCGGGATCGACATAGCCGGCCGCGGCAAACAGGATGTCGACGATGTTGCCGGGCACGACGCGCAGCAGGAAGAAGATGACGATCGAGATCCCGAACAGGGTCACGAGCATCAGGAACAGGCGCCGCACCAGATAGGCAAACATGCATCGCCTCCTGTCGAACCCGCCCGCCGCCTGCTACTTGTCCATCCAGACGTCC
Organism: Bradyrhizobium sp.; assembly: GCF_035935975.1. Classification (GTDB taxonomy): domain Bacteria; phylum Pseudomonadota; class Alphaproteobacteria; order Rhizobiales; family Xanthobacteraceae; genus Bradyrhizobium. Next base: position 36,157 of record NZ_DASYWN010000042.1, on the reverse strand, counting down.
TCGTAGCGATAGCCATTATACGAGCTGTTCGACATGACCGTCACGCCCTTGACGTAGGGCTGCCAGCAGCTGCCGGTGCGCGCGTGGAAGATGATCGGGCGGGCGACGTCCTCCTGCAACTTCTTGTCGATGTCCCACACCAGCTTCTTGCGTTTGGCGATGTCGGTCTCCTGCGACTGCACGTCGAACAGCTTCTCGATCTCCTTGTTGCAGTAATTGGTGTAGTTGCGCTCGGAACCGCAGGAATAGTTCTCGTAGAACGACTGGTCGGGATCATCGACGGCGTTGCCGGTCAGATTGAGCCCAAGCATGTAGTCCTTGCGCGCGATCTTCGGGAACCAGTTCGCGGTTTCGACCACGTCGAGCTCGCCGTCGATATAGATGCTCTTGAGCTGGTCGATCAGGATCACTGCGGGATCGCGGTAGACCGGGATGTTGCGGGTCGAGACCTTGACGGCGAGATGCTTGTCCGGGCCGTAGCCGGCCTTCTGCATCAGCTTCCTGGCCTCCTCGCGGTTGGCGTTCACGTCAGGGCCATAGCCCGGAATGGTCTCGAGCATCTCCTTCGGCATGCCCCACAGCCCGTTCGGGGGCGGCAGCATGGTGCCGCCGACGTCGCCCTGGCCCTCGAACATGATCGAGATGAACGCCTTGCGGTCGAGCGCCAGCGCCATGGCGCGGCGGATGTCGATATTGTCGAACGGCGCCGACGTCGAGTTGACGATGATGTTGGTCGCGACGTTGTTCGGCTCGACCACGCAGACTGCGTTCGGCGCCTGCGACTTCACATCCTTCAGCAAGGGAATGCTGACCTCGGTCGGGAACGTCATGTCGAACTTTCCGGCGACGAAGGCGAGGATCGCGGTCGAGCGGTTCGGGATGATGGTGAACTCGATGCCGTCGAGATAGGGCCGGCCCTCGCGCCAGTAATCCCTGTTGCGCGTCAGCTTGATCGATTCGTTGGCTTTGAACTCGACGAATTTGAACGGGCCGGTGCCGATCGGGTGCGTGCGCATGTCGCCGGGCGAGACGTGGCAGGGATAGACCGGCGTGTAGCCGGAGGCGAGCAGCGCCAGCAGCGAAGGCTGCGGCCGCTTCAGGTTGAAGGAGACCTCGAGATCGCCATTGGTCGAGATGTCGTTGACCTGCTCGTACCAGGACTTTCGGGGATTCTGCCGGAACTTCTGCTGCGACTTGCCCATCAGCATGTCGAAGGTGCATTTGACGTCCGCCGAGGTGAACGGCTTGCCATCGTGCCACTTCACGCCCTGGCGCAGCTTGAAGGTCAGCGTCTTGTTGTCATTGACCCAGGCCCAGCTCTCGGCGAGCTCCGGGACGATGTTGTCCATCGTGTTCTGGGCCTCGTCCTGCTTGTAGATGACGAGGTTGTTGAAGACGGGCATGAAAGGAACATTGAGCGAGTAGGTCGCACCTTCATGGATCGAGGCGTTGCCGGGGCTGTCGCGGTGATACATCCGCAAAATGCCGCCCTGCTTGGGCTCGCCGGCGAATGTAATGGTCGAAAACGCCAGCAAAGACAGCGCCGCCATCGCGGCGAGCGCCCGCACGCTCCGCATCCTCGTCCTCCCTGGACATTTGTCTTTTGGGCCTTTTGTGGCCTGTTTGTCGGAACGATAGCGATGCCCGCGCAGTGAGGCAACCGGCAAGGCCGGCTGGCCTCTCGACAATTCGGATGACGGAAGGCCGCAGGTGCTGTTCTCTCACAATGTGAGAGTGCGCGTGCGAAGAGATGGTTCCGGTGTGGATGTTGCGAGATGTCGGATCGCCAAGCTCGCTGTCACACGATCCGCGACGTCTTGTTCCCCCAGTACCGATCCCTCAGCAGCCGCTTGTACAGCTTGCCCGTCGGCAGCCGCGGCAGCTCCTTCTCGAAATCGACCGAGCGCGGCACCTTCTGCCGCGACAGCGATGTTCCGCAGAAGGCGATCAGCTCTTCGGCGAGCGCTGGCCCCGGCACCACGCCCGGCATCGGCTGCACCACCGCCTTCACCTCTTCGCCGAGATCGGGATTAGGCACGCCGAACACCGCGGCATCGGCGACCTTCGGATGGGTGATCAGGAGATTCTCGCATTCCTGCGGATAGATGTTCACCCCGCCGGAGATGATCATGAAGGTGGCGCGGTCGGTCAGGTACAGGAAGCGGTCCTCATCGACATAGCCGACGTCGCCGACCGTGCTCATGCTGCCGTCGGCCGAGCGCGCCTCCTTGGTCTTCTCGGGATCGTTGAAATATTCGAACGGCGATCCCGTCTTGAACCAGACCTGACCGGGCGTGCCGGTCGGGCACGGATGCATGTTCTCGTCGAGAATATGGAGGTCGCCGAGCAGCACCTTGCCGACGGTGCCGCGGTGGCTAAGCCATTCCTCGCTGTTGCACGCCGTGAAGCCGAGGCCTTCGGTGGCGCCGTAATATTCGTGGATGATCGGACCCCACCATTTGATGATGTCGTCCTTGACCAGCGCCGGGCAGGGCGCGGCGGCGTGGATCGCGATCTCCAGCGACGAGAGGTCGTAGCGGCCGCGCACCTCCTCGGGCAGCTTCAGCATGCGCGAGAACATCGTCGGCACCAGCTGGGTGTGGGTGATGCCCCATTGCTGGACGAGCTGAAGATAGCGCTCAGGGTCGAAACTCTCCATAATGATCACGGTGCCGCCCATGCGGATCGTGAGGTTCACGGCGGCCTGCGGCGCGGAGTGATAGAGCGGCGCCGGCGACAGATAGACCATGCCCTCGCGGTAGTGCCAAAGCTTGGTCAGGAAATCGAACAGCGGCAAATTGTGTTTCGGCGGCTCCTCGGGCAGCGGGCGCAGAATGCCCTTGGGACGTCCGGTCGTGCCCGACGAATAGAGCATGGCGGTGCCGAGCCATTCATCGGCGATGGGCGACGCCGGCAGACCGGCGGTGACGTCCGCCAGCCCCACGATGCGGTCGCTCTCGCCGGGGCCGTCGGCGACGATACAGAGCTTGACGTCAGGGCAGGCCTGGATCGCCTCGCGCGCGATGTCGAGCTTTGCAACCGATGTGATCAGGATTTTCGACTGGCTGTTGACGAGGAGATAGGCGAGCTCGCCCGGCGTCAGGAAGGAGTTGATGCAGGTGTAGTAGAGGCCGGAGCGCTCGCCGGCGCCGCAGGATTCGAGATAGCGCGAATTGTTCTCCATGAAGATCGAATAGTGGTCGAGCCGCCTCAGGCCGTGCTTGCGGAATAGATGCGCCAGGCGATTGCTGCGTGCGTCGAGTTCGCGATAGGTGACGGCCTCGCCCGTCGCGGCCATGATGAAGGCGGGCTGCAGCGGGCGTAGGCGGGCATGCTGACCTGGGTACATCAGTCCTCCGGCTGTAAAAACTATGCGGCGAGAAGCAGGATTTCGCGCACCTGCGCTGGGCTATCGATCCTGCGCGGATTGCGCGGGATCCAGTTCGTCCGCATCGCCTGCTCGGCGATGGCGTCGAAATGCTCCGGCGAGACGCGCATATCGGCGAGGCTGCGCGGCATGCCGAGCGACCGGATGAAGGCATCGAGTACGTCGGCGGCGTCGTGGCCGGGAAAACCCATGGCTGCCGCGACGATCATCTGCCGTTCGGCATTGGCGCTCGCATTCCAGCGCATCACCGCCGGCAGCATGATGCAGGAGGTGTAGCCGTGCGGCACGTCGAACGCCGCGCCCAGCACGTAGCCGATGCCGTGGCTCGCGCCCATGGGAACCCCGGCCGCGAGCGCGCCCATCGACAGCCAGGTGCCGATCTGCGCATCCATCCTTGCGTCGAGATCGGCAGGGTCGGCCTTCACCCGCGGCAGCGCGTCGGCGAGCATGGCAAGCCCCTTGACCGATTGCGCGTCGGCGTAAGGATGCGTCTCGCGCGAGCAGATCGCCTCGACGCAATGGTCGATGGCGCGGATGCCGGTGGAGAGAAACAGCCATTCCGGCGTGTGCACGGTCATGGCGGGGTCGAGGATGGTCGCGCGCGGCACGGCCAGCGGATGCCGCAGCATCTGCTTCACATGCGTGCTGCGGTCGGTGACGCCGGCGATGGAAGAGAACTCGCCACCGGCGATCGTGGTGGGTACGCTGACCTGACGCACCGTCGGCGGCGTCATCTCGGGCGCGACACCCTTGTGCACGCGGATGCGGTCGATGCCTTCGATGTCGTCGATGCCGTTGGCGAGACAGAGCTGCACCGCCTTGGCGCCGTCGGTGATCGAGCCGCCGCCGACGGTGACGATCAGGTCTGCGCCGGCCTCGCGCGCCGCGTTGGTGGCGGCGATCACCGCCTCGCGCGGCGTGTGCGCCGGCATGGCGTCGAACAGGCCGGCGCAGCGTGCGCCGAGTGCATCTTGGATCTTTTTGATTTCGTCGGTCTGCCGGTTCAGCGTGCCGGAGACCATCAGGAAGGCGCGGCGCGTCCCCAGCCGGTCCATTTGCGCGACGATGGCGCCGGCCGCCGGATGGCCGAACACGACCTCCTCGATCGCGCCGTAAACGACACGTCCCTGGTGCACGCCTGTCCTCCCCGGACAATTCGTCTTGTTTTTGTAATGGAAGTCTAGCCGAGCGGGCGGCATCCGTCATGTGCGAAGGCGCTGGCCACCTTGTCCTGGAGGGGGACGGTCGATCATGCCCTCCACTCATGAGCCCGGCGAATAAGTCCAATCGCGAGCGGCCGGCTAATCACCGCGCGCGGGCCGGGCTACCACGCTGTCAACCCGCCATACGGTCAGGTCGTCGCACCGAGCTCTGCGCGCGCTTTGGTCTTGAAGTGTTCATCAACTCCACCCATCTTGGGACGCCCGCGGGTAAACGCCTACCCTGCTTTTTCCGCGGCTTTTGATGCGAGGACCTGGGATGATCGGACCGGACGGAAGCGAGCGACTTGTCAAGAAGCTTGTCAAAAAGCACGATTTCGTTCGGCCTCGCCATTACGCAATAGCGAGTCTCCTCGCCGCGTCCTTCGCACTCGCCAGTTGCGGGCAGCCCGCTTCGCAAGCATCAGCACCGCCGCCTGCGCCGGTGACCGTGGCCCAGCCGGTCAAGCGCACCGTCACCGATTGGGACGAGTTCACCGGCCGCTTCGAGGCGGTCGAGGAAGTGCAGGTCCGCCCCCGCGTCGGCGGCTTCGTCAACTCGGTCGAATTCCAGGACGGCGCCATCGTGCACCAGGGCGATCTGCTCTACGTGATCGACCCGCGCCCGTTCGAGGCGGTGGCCGAGCAGGCCGATGGCCAGCTCTCCGACGCGCGCGCCAAGGTGGAGCTGGCCAAGCGCGAGCTCGATCGCGGACTGAACCTGGTCCAGACCAGCGCGGTCTCCGAGCAGGTCGTCGACCAGCGCCGCCAGGCCCTGCAGGCCGCGCACGCTGCGGAGACGCAGGCCTCGGGCGCGCTGAAGGCCGCGCGACTCAACATCGAGTTCACCCATGTGACGGCGCCGCTCACCGGCCGTGTCAGCCGCCATCTCGTCAGCCCCGGCAATCTCGTGCAGGGCAGCGATACCGGGACCTCGACGCTGCTCACCTCGATCGTCGCGCTCGACCCGATCTACGTCTATTTCGACATGGATGAGGCGACCTTCATCAAATACAGCAAGCTGTGGTTCGAAGGCCGCCGCCCGAGCTCGCGCGACACCGCGAACCCCGTGCAGGTGACGCTCGCCGGCGAAACCAAGCCGTCGCATGAGGGCACCATCAACTTCCTCGACAACCGCCTCGACGTCTCCACCGGCACGCTGCGCAGCCGCGCGGTGATCAAGAACACCGATCTGTCGATTCTGCCCGGCCAGTTCGGCCGCGTCCGCCTGATCGGCAGCGCGCCCTATGAGGCGCTGCTGATTCCCGACGTCGCGGTCGCAACCGACCAGTCCCGCAAGATCGTGTTCGTGGTGAAGCCCGATGACACCGTCGAGGCGCGGCCCGTGGTGCTCGGTCCCCTCGACGACGGCCTGCGGGTGATCCGCGAGGGCCTGAAGGCCGACGACCGCGTCATCGTCAACGGCATCCAGCGCGCCCGCGTCGGCGCCAAGGTCGCCCCGCAGACCGCTCAAGCGCCGGCTGGTGGCAAGTCATGAATCTCGGCCGTCTCTCCATCAACCAGCCCATCCTCGCGATGGTGCTGTCGATCGTGCTGCTGATCGTCGGCGCGCTCGCTTACACCACGCTGCCGGTGTCCGAATATCCGCAAGTGGTGCCGCCGACCGTCGTCGTCACCACGCAGTATCCCGGCGCCTCCGCGCAGACCGTGTCCGATACCGTAGCAGCTCCCATCGAGCAGCAGATCAACGGCGTCGAGGACATGCTGTATCTCTACAGCCAGGCGACCTCGAACGGCCAGCTCACCATCACCGTCACCTTCAAGCTGGGCACCGATCTCGACAAGGCGCAGGTGCTGGTGCAGAACCGCGTCGCGATCGCGCAGCCGCAGCTGCCGGACGAGGTGCAGCGCAACGGCGTCGTCACCCGCAAGAACTCGCCCGACATCCTGATGGTCGTGTTCATGCTGTCGCCGGACGATACGTTCGACCAGCTCTATATCTCCAACTACGCATTGCTCCAGGTTCGCGACCAGCTGCTGCGCATCGACGGCGTCGGCGACATCCAGATCTTCGGCGCGCGCGACTATTCGATGCGGCTCTGGCTTGATCCTGACCGTATCGCCAATCTCGGCCTGACCTCGACCGAGGTGCTGGCGGCGATCCGGGCGCAAAACGTGCAGATCGCCGGCGGCCAGATCGCGGAGCCGCCGATCGCCGACCGCGCCTTCCAGCCGAACCTGGTTTTCACAGGACGATTGAAGGATCAGAAGCAGTTCGAGGACATCCTGATCAAGGCCGGCTCCGACGGCCGCACCGTGCGCCTGCGCGACGTTGCCCGCATCGAGCTCGGCGCATTGGCCTATTCGACCAACAGCTTCCTGCTGCGCAAATCCGCGGTCGCCATGCTGGTGACCCAGCGCCCGGGATCGAACGCGCTCGCGACGGCTAAGAGCATCACCGACACGATGACGAAGCTCAAGGAGAGCTTCCCGAAGGGCCTCGACTACAATATCGGCTACAACCCGACCGAGTTCATCGCCCAGTCCGTCCACGAGCTGATCAAGACCATCTATGAGGCCATGCTGCTCGTGGTCATCGTGGTGCTGGTGTTCCTGCAAGGCTGGCGTCCCGCGATCATTCCGATCATCGCGATTCCCGTCTCGCTGGTCGGCACGTTTGCGGTGATGGCGGCGCTCGGTTTCTCCATCAACAATCTCACTCTGTTCGGGCTTGTGCTGGCGGTCGGCATCGTCGTCGACGACGCCATCGTGGTGGTTGAGAATGTCGAGCGGCATCTCGAGCATGGCCTCAGCCGGCGCGATGCCGCGCTCAAGACCATGGAGGAGGTCGGCGGCGCGCTGGTCTCGATCGCGCTGGTGCTGTGTGCCGTGTTCGTGCCGACCGCCTTCCTCGGCGGCATTTCCGGGCAGTTCTTCCAGCAATTCGCCGTCACCATTGCGGTGGCGACCGCGATCTCCTGCTTCTGCTCGCTGACGCTGTCGCCGGCGCTGGCCTCGCTGATCCTGACCCCGCACGAGGAGAAGCGACCGCCGGCCGCCTGGAATGTCATCGCGCGGGCGTGGGGTGCCTTCACCGGCGCCTTCAACCGCGTATTCGACCGGCTCTCGCACGGCTATGCCGGCCTCGCCAATTTCGTGATCCGGCACTCCGTGGTGATGCTGCTGATCTATGTCGTGCTGATCGGCAGCGCAGGCTGGCTGATCGGGACGACATCGCAGGGCTTCATCCCCGCGCAGGACCGCGGCTACGTCATCATCTCCGTGCAATTGCCGGGCGCGGCCTCGCTGGCGCGCACCACCGAGGTCGTGCGCGAGATCGAGCGGATCTCGCTGGATACGCCGGGCATCATCCGCGTCGCCGCCTTCGCCGGCTTCTCCGGCGCCACGCGCACGCAGGCGGGCAATTCTGCCGCGCTGTTTCCGGTGTTCGACGAGCCCGAGGCGCGTATCAAGAAAGGGTTGACCGCAAATGCCATCACGGCCGAGCTGCGCAAGCGCCTTTCCGCGATCCAGGGCGCATTCATTATCGTGATTCCGCCGCCGGCGGTGCCCGGCATCGGTACCGGCGGCGGCTTCACCATCCGCATCCAGGATAGGCAGGGCCGCGGGCCTGAGCTGCTCGCCGCGGCCACCGACGAGCTCGTCGCCGCCGCGCGCAAATCGCCCTCGCTGCTCGGCCCCACGGTGTTCTCGCCGTTCTCGGCCAGCACGCCGCAGCTGTTCGTCGACATCGACCGCACCAAGGCCCAGAAGCTCGGCGTACCCATTGCTGGTATCAACGACACGATCCAGACCTATTTCGGATCGACCTATGTCAACGACTTCAACCTGTTCGGCCGCACCTATCACGTCACCGCGCAGGCTGACTTCCCGTTCCGCAAGGAGCCCAGCGACCTCTCACGCCTGCGCACCCGCAACGCCAACGGCGACATGGTGATGCTCGGCAGCGTGGTCGAGTTCAAGGACGTCTCGGGTCCCGACCGCGTCGCGCGCTACAATCTCTATGCAGCCTCCGAGCTGCAGGGCGAGCCGGCGCCGGGCACCAGCTCGACCACCGCGCTCAACACCATCAAGAAGCTGGCCGACGACATCCTGCCGAGCGGCTTCACCTTCGAATGGACCGACCTGTCCTATCAGCAGGTCACCGGCGGCAATGCGGGTCTCTACGTGTTTCCGATCTGCGTGCTGTTCGTCTATCTCGTGCTCGCCGCGCAATATGGCAGCTGGACCTTGCCGTTCGCGGTGATCCTGATCGTGCCGATGTGTCTGCTCGCTGCCACCATCGGCGTGCGCATCATGGGGCAGGACGTCAACATCCTCACCCAGATCGGCTTCGTGGTGCTGGTCGGGCTAGCTGCGAAAAACGCGATCCTGATCGTCGAGTTCGCGCGCGACATCGAGAACGAGGGCAAGCCGCGGCTGGAGGCCGTGATCGACGCCTGCCGCCTGCGCCTGCGGCCGATCCTGATGACGTCCTTCGCCTTCATCCTCGGCGTGCTGCCGCTGGTGATCTCGTCCGGCTCGGGTTCCGAGATGCGTCAGGCCGTCGGCGTCGCCGTGTTCTTCGGCATGATCGGCGTGACGCTGTTTGGGTTGCTGTTCACGCCGATCTTCTACGTGGTGGTGCGGAACCTGGCCGAGGGGCGACGGGACAAGAAGCCGGAGGTGGCGGCTTGACGGTGACCATCGACGCTTCCACACGCTCCGCTGTCGTCCCCGCCTAGTGCGCAATTGCGCACGGGGGGCGGGGACCCATAACCACTGGGAGGAGTGTGGCGCGAAGCTCGTAACCACGAGTCCTCGCAAAGCCTCTCCCTGTGGTTATGGGTCCCGGGCTCGCGCTACGCGCGCCCCGGGTCGACACGGTTGTTTGGCACACAGAATCCCAGACTAACGGCCTACGCCGAAATGGATGGGCAGGGCTGGGGTTCTTCACTACTATCCGCGCGATTTCAAAACAGAAAACTGCTGGGAGCTAACAGATGAAATCAGCACTTTTGGCCGCTGTCGCAACCTCGGCGCTGCTGCTGACGGCGCCGGCCTTCGCGCAAGGCGTCAAGATCGGCATCCTCAACGACCAGTCCGGCGTCTACGCCGATTACGGCGGCAAATGGTCGGTCGAGGCCGCCAGGATGGCGATCGAGGATTTCGGCGGCGAGGTGCTGGGCCAGAAGGTCGAGCTCGTCACTGCCGACCACCAGAACAAGCCCGATCTCGCCACGTCCATTGCGCGGCGCTGGTACGACGTCGAGAACGTCGACATGATCACGGAGCTGACGACCTCCTCGGTCGCGCTCGCGATCCACGAGCTTTCCAAGGAAAAGAAGAAGATCGACATCGTGGTGGGCGCCGCGACGTCGCGCCTCACGGGCGATGCCTGTCAGCCCTATGGCTTCCACTGGGCCTATGACACCCGCGCGCTCGGCGTCGGTACCGGTGGTGCGCTGACCAAGGCCGGCGGCGACACTTGGTACTTCCTCACTGCGGATTACGCCTTCGGCTATGCGCTGGAGAAGGACACCACCGAGATCGTCACCGCCAATGGCGGCAAGGTGGTTGGCTCGGTCCGCGTGCCGCTCAACTCCTCGGACTTCTCCTCCTTCCTGCTGCAGGCGCAGAGCTCGAAGGCGAAGATCGTGGGCCTCGCCAACGCCGGCCTCGACACCACCAACTCGATCAAGCAGGCCTCCGAATTCGGCATCGTCGCCGGCGGCCAGAAGCTCGCGGGCCTCTTGATGACGCTCGCCGAAGTGCATGGTCTCGGCCTGCAGGCGGCGCAGGGCCTGGTGCTGACCGAAGGCTATTACTGGGACGTCAACGACCGCACGCGCCATCTCGGCGAACGCTTCCTCAAGCGCACCGGCCGGATGCCCAACATGATCCAGGCCGGCACCTATTCGGCGACGCTGAGCTATCTCAAGGCGGTCAAGGCCGCCGGCACCAAGGATCCGGATGCGGTCGCCAAGAAGCTGAAGGAGCTGCCCGTCGACGACGACTTCGCGCAAGGCGGCAAGGTGCTCGAGAACGGCCGCATGGTCCACGACATGTATCTGTTCGAGGTCAAGAAGCCGTCGGAGTCGAAGAAGCCCTGGGACTATTACAAGCAGCTCGCCGTGGTCCCCGGCGAAAAGGCTTTCTTCACCGCCAAGGAAAGCGGCTGCCCGCTGACGAAGTGACGCTTGTGTCCCGGACGCGCTGCAACGCGCCAAAAGCGCGGTTACGCGCGTCTTCGCCGCGCTATGGCGTTGCTGCGCAGCGCCGGGACCCATGCTTCTCCGCGTTTCGCTGCCGTCTGGGTCCCGATTCAGCGGTGGAGCGTTACACGCTGCACCGCTGAACCGGGACACGAGCGCGCGTGTTGCCGCGCCTCACTTCACCAGCCGCAGCACCACCGCGCCCAGCGCCCCCACCCACAGCGCAATGGCGGTGAGCGCCTGGATCGCGAACCCCGGGCCGCGCTTCGCCGCCGCCTTCGAATAGCCGATGAAGTAAGTGACGCGGCCGATGATCCAGAGCGCGCCGAGCGCGGCTGCAACGGCATCGCCGATATAGACTGCGAACAGCCAGAGCGACGGCAGGAAGATCGGCATCCATTCCAGCGTGTTCGCCTGGATGCGGAAGGCGCGCTCGAAATCCGGATGGCCCGAGGTCGCCGGCACCTTGATGCCGGTCCTCGACCGCGCCCGCGAGACGTTGATGGTGACGAAGAGATAAAATGCAATCGCCAGCAGCGTGACGAGGGCGGTGAGATGGTACATCGCTGAATCCCCCAAAGCGTTTTCCTGCGAAGTGGTACCGGTTCGCGTGAAGAAAGCGCGTCAAACAAGAATCTGGACCGCGCTTCAATAGCCGGTCAGTTCGAGATAGCCAACGCCGTCATGCGTACCGGCGAAGCTGATCGGCCCCTCCCAATAGGAAAAGCCGGTCCCCATCCACGCCTTCGGATTGAGCGGCTTGCAGGAGATCGCAAACGCGCGCGAGGGGATCGCGATCTGCCATTCCAAAGGCAGCTTGCGTCCCGCGACTTCCGCGGTCGCCTTCGGTGTCATCTGGATCTCGCTGCCCGCAATCATCTGCGTGTCGCCGCTGGCGCTGATCCAGTTGCCGAACGGGTAATCCTTGCCGTCCTTCTGGCGCAGCCGGTACAGCATCAGCTTGTCGCCGGAGGACAGATGCAGCGACAGCCAGTCCCAGCCGGTCTGGTCGGCATCGAGCGGCTGGCTGCTCCATTCGCGGTCCATCCAGGCTTGTCCGGAAACATCGACCGGCTTGTCGTCGATGCTGAGCGTGCCCCGCGCGCGATAGAACGGCTGGCTGTAATAGTAGGAAGCTTGCCCGCGTTCCGACTTGCGGCTGTAGCCGCGGTCGCCTTGCAACACGACGGGGCGATCGGCTTCCAGCGTCAGCGCATGGCTGAAATCGGTGCCGGACGCTTTCAGCGTCAGCGGCGCCAGGCTGCGATCGTCGGTGCGCTCGGCACCCTTCATCTCCCAATCGTCGATCCAGGCCGCAAACGGCTTTGCCGTGACGCCGGCCTGTCCGATCCCGCCGCGTGAAAACACTTCGCTGAAGCGATGCGTGTCGGCGCGCGTCACTGCGGCATGCGCCATCCAGATCTGCTGATTGGCCCAGCCCTCTCCTTGCGGCCCCGGCTGCGCCGCCTGGCGGAACAGCGTCCATTGCAGGCCGCAAGCCGCGCCACTGCTGTCGACGAGGTTTGCCGTCACGTACCACCACTCGATGCGAAACTCCGGATGCGGCCCGTGATCGGCAGGGAAGGTGAATGTTTTGCCCGGTGTGACCTTCGCAAAACCGTCGGCGGCCTCGCCGAGCCCGGCATAGCCTTGCGCACGCGCGCGGCGTGCGAGCGTGAGCGCGGCGATGCCGCCGGCAAAGGCGCGCCGTGAGATTGTCTCAGCGCTCATTGGCAAACACCTTGACGAGGCTTGCCGGCTGCATTCGCGCCAGCCGCACCATCGGCAGCAGTGCGGCCAGCAGCGAGGCGATCAGCGCGACCGCGACCAGCTCGACCAGTTGCAGCGGAAACACGTGGAACGGCAGTCGCCAGCCGAACGCCTTGACGTTGACGATCGCAATCAGGCACCACGCCACCAGCAGACCGAGCGGCACGGCGAGCAGCGAGGTGAACAGCGCGACCGAGAGCGTCTTAGTCAATTCAATGGCGGCAAGGCGCGGTCGCGTGATGCCGATCGCCCACAGCGGCGCGAGCTGCGGCAGGCGTGAATTCGCCAGCGTCAGCAGGCTGGTCAGCAGCGCGATGCCGGCGACGCCGAGCGTGAAGGCATTCAGTGCGGACGTCACCGCAAAGGTGCGATTGAAGATCCTGATCGATTCCGCCTTTACTGTCGCCTGGTCGGCGACGCTGCGATCGTCGAGCGCGAACTGCTTCTGCAAGGCCCCAATCAGGCCGGGGATGTTGTCCTTCGCGACGATGAGGCCGATCCGCGTCTGCGGCGTCTGCGGAAAGTGCCTGATCAGCGCTGCGACGTTGACGGTGAGCTGCCCCTTGGGGTTGCCGTAATCGGCATAGATGCCGACGATGTCGAGCTCCCATGCGCCGCCCGGTGTCGGCACCTCGATCACATCGCCGACGCGCACGTTCAGCCGCCGGCTCAATTGTTCGCTGATGAAGGCGGCATTGCCCGGCACGAGCTGGGTCCAGCCGCGCGGCGCGGTCTCCAGCAGCGGCCAGCGCTCGCGATAGAGCGCGTGATCGGGCAGACCGAGCAACTCGACCGGCTGGCCCTGAACCTGTGTCTCCGCGCGCCCGCCCGACAGGATCGCCTCCACATCGCTGCGTTCCTTCAGCCAGTTCCGGATCGCAACACCTTGCGCATTGTCGGAGGCGCTGATGTAGACATCGGCCGCGAGCCGTCCGTTGAGCCAGCCGACAAAAGTACGGCTGAACGTTTCCACCATGGTGGAAACCCCGACATTGACGGCAAGCGCAAGCAGCAGCGCCATCAATGCCAGCGACAATCCGGAGAGCTGTTGCCGGCTGTCGGCCCAGAACCACAGCGACAACGGTCCTTTCGCCCAGCGCTGGCCGATGAGCAGCATGATTTCGAGGAAGGCCGGCAGGATCAGCGCCGCCCCAAACATCAGCGCCGCCAGCACGCCGAAGCCCGCGATCAGCGATTGTCCGTAGTGAAGCAATAGCAGCGCGACTACGAACACGGCGCAGGCCGCACAGCTCTGCAAGACCAGCCAGCGACGCTGCCGCTGCTGCCAGGCGCGCGGCTGTGCGGTCGCCAGCACCGGCATTCTGATCGCCTTGATCAGGCTGGTTGCGGCCGCCACCAGCGCGCCGGCAACGCTGATGCCGATGCCCGCGAGCCACCATTCCGGCCACAGGCTGAGTTGCCCCGGGATCTGCGCGCCGTAGAGCCCGCGCAGCGATGCCGCGACATCGGGCAGTAGCGCGGCTGCGATGAAATAGCCGCAGACGAGCCCGATCAGGCCCGCGACCAGAGCCAGCGCCACCAGCTCGATCACCAGCACCGTATTGACCAGCCGCGCCGAGGCGCCACACGCCCGCAATGTGCGCAGCATCGGCAGCCGCTGCTCGAACGCAAGACCGACGGCCGAATTGACGATGAAGAGGCCGACGAAGAACGACAGCAGTCCGAAGGCGGTGAGGTTGAGATGGAAACTGTCGGTGAGACGTTCCAGCTCCGTCTCCGCATTCGGTTCGACGCGTTGCAGTTGGTCGCCGACGATGCTCGCGAGTGGCGCCGGCGTGCCCCTCGGTTTGCCGATCAGCAGCCGCGACACCTGGTCGGGCTTGTTCAGCAGCCGCTGCGCCACGCCGATATCGACGACGAGCACGTCGGGCACGAGCTGCGGCAGCACGCGCAGCGGCGGCAGCTTTGCGCCGCTGCTGATCGGCGGCGCTGTGCCTTCCTGCTCCTGCAGATCGCTCAGTGTTTCCTTCGCCACCAGCGTCTGGCCGGGCGGTGCAACGAAACTGCCCAGATCCGCAGCGCCAAGGCGCGGCGCGTTGCCGACATCGACCGGCAGGGTGATCGGCTCGATGCCGAGCAGCCGCACCGAGCGTCCGCCCACCTGGACGCGTCCCTCCAGCATCGGCGACACCGGCCAGCCGGCACGCCTCAGCTTGACGAACAGGTTCTGCGAAAAGGTCGCCGCATTCGGCGCCACCAGCGTCGCGGTGCGGGTGCCGCCGAACGTCGCCGCGGCGCGGTCATAGGCGCTGCGGGCCTGCTGGTTGATCGCCTGCACGCCGCTCCACAATGCGGTCGCCGCGATCAGCCCGATCAGGAGCGTTGCGAACTGCATCCTGTGCCGCCGCCAGTGGCTCAGGAGCACGGCGAGGACCCAGAGCGAGCGTCTCATGCGATCCGTCCCGCATGCAGGGTGAGATGACGGTCGAGCGTGCCGGCCAGATGCAGGCTGTGCGTCACCATCAGGAAGCCGCAGCCGGTGCGCGCGACGAGGTCACGCGCCAGCGCCAGCACGTCCTCGGCGGTAACCTCGTCGAGATTGCCGGTCGGCTCGTCCGCGAGCAGCAGTGACGGCTTTGTCGCGAGCGCCCGGCCGATCGCGACGCGCTGCTGCTGGCCGCCTGATAATTGCTCTGGATAACGTTTGAGCAGGCCGCCGAGCCCGAGCCGCTCGATCAGCTCTTTCGACCAGGCAGGATCGTGCCGGCCGGCGATCCTCGCCTGGAACGCCAGATTGTCCGCGACCGACAGGCTCGGGATCAGGTTGAACTGCTGGAAAACCAGGCCGATCCGGTCGCGCCGGAGTTCAGCGCGCCCTGCGTCCGAGAGCTTGGTGACCTCGGTCTCCTCCAGCCGGATCGAGCCGCTATCGGCGGCGTCCAACCCCGCGATCAGGTGCAGCAGCGTGCTCTTGCCGCTGCCGGATTCGCCCGTGAGCGCGACGCGTTCACCGGCCCTGAGGTCGAGGTCGACGCCGCGCAGCACATGGACCGGCTCGCCGCCCGAGGAGAATGTCTTGGAGAGGTTTTTGATGCTCAGCACGATCAATGGCGCCGGACGGAATTAACGGAAATGCTGCGTAGCACACTTGCCGTGGAAATGCCGGGGTTGCGTTGGCCCCGAAGCCGTTGTTAGCTTCCAAGACGGCCAAATCAAAAAAGTGCCGAAACAAAGACATACGGGGAGAATAATGAGCGCTCAGGGAACGCCCAATGCGGCGGGGAAGACGACCGAAACGCCGAAGGGCGCCTGGACCGTTACATTTCTCCTGTTTCTTTTCATGGTGGTGAACTTCGCGGACAAGATCGTCGTCGGTCTCGCCGGCGTGCCGATCATGACCGACATGAAGCTCAGCGCCGAGCAATTCGGCCTGCTCGGATCCTCGTTCTTCTTCCTGTTCTCGATCTCGGCCATCGTGGTCGGCTTCATCGTCAACAAGGTGCCGACGCGCTGGGTGCTGCTGACGCTGGCGGTGATCTGGGCGCTGGCGCAGTTTCCGATGGTCGGGACGGTCTCCTTCACCACGCTCTTGATCTGCCGCATCGTGCTCGGCGCGGGCGAAGGCCCGGCCTTCTCGGTCGCCGCGCATGCGATCTACAAATGGTTTCCCGACGAGAAGCGCACGCTGCCGACCGCGATCCTGTCGCAGGGCTCGGCCTTCGGCGTCATCCTGGCGGTGCCGGCGCTCAACTGGGTCATCGTCAATCACTCCTGGCACTATGCCTTCGGCGCGCTCGGTGTCGTCGGCCTGATCTGGGTCTGCGCCTGGCTCGCGCTCGGCAAGGAAGGCCCGCTCGAGGACACCCAGACCCTCGCTGCAACGGAGCCGAAGATTCCCTACATCCAGCTGCTGTCCTCGCGCACCTTCGTCGGCTGCGTGGTTGCGACCTTCGGCGCCTATTGGGCGCTGTCGCTCGGCCTCACCTGGTTCACGCCCTTCATCGTCAAGGGCCTCGGCTTCTCGCAGAGTGATGCCGGCTTCATCTCGATCCTGCCCTGGGTGTTCGGCGCCACGACCGTCATCCTGACGGGCTGGATCTCGCAGGTGATGATGGCGCGCGGCTACACCACGCGCATCTCGCGCGGCGTGCTCGGCTCGGTGCCGCTGATCATCGGCGGCCTGATCCTGGCGATGATGCCGCACGTCCAGGGCGCGGGTCTTCAGATCGCGGCGCTCGTGGTCGGCTCGGGCCTCTGCGGCGCCATTTATGTCGTCTGTCCGCCCATGCTCGGCGAGTTCACCCCGGCCTCGCAGCGCGGTGCGGTCATCGCGATCTACGGCGCGCTCTACACGCTCTCCGGCATCATCGCGCCGAACGTGATGGGCGCCGTGATCCAGCGCGCCGGCAGCATGCTCGACGGCTACATGACCGGCTTCACCATCAACGCGGTGGTGATGGCCGCCTCCGGCGTCATCGGCCTGCTGCTGCTGTGGCCGAACACGGAAAAGGCCAGGCTGACGCGTGGTGCCGCCGCGCAGCCCGCGCCGCTGAAGGGCGCGGTGTCGCCGACGTAAGGGTGGCGGCACTCCCAGCTCCAACCACAATTGTCGTCCCGGGGCGCGCGCAGCGCGAGCCCGGGACCCCTGCGCGAGCGCTTGCGCTCGTCGCGATAACCACAGGCAGTGGTTTGGCGAAGACTCGGAGTTGCCGGTTTAGCTCCACAACCACTCCCTGTGGTTATGGGTCCCCGCCTCCGCGGGGACGACACTGAGGATGAGGCGCGGCCTTCGCGCCTCCATGCACCAACCGCCTAATTCACCCCCTGCGCACCCCGGATCAGCTTCCCCGGCCGGCGCCCCGTGGCCTCACCCTGCCGCCGCGTCACCACGCCCGACACGATCGTGGCGTCATAGCCATCGACATCCTGCAACAGCCGCCGCCCGCCCACGGGCAGATCGTAATGCACCTTCGGCGAATGCAGATGCAGCCGGTCATAGTCGATCACGTTGACGTCGGCCTTGTAGCCGGGCGCGATCAGCCCGCGATCGGTGAGGCCGACCGAGAGCGCGGTCTTGCGCGACTGGGCGGCGACCACGAACGGGATCGTCAGCTTCTCGCCGCGGGTGCGGTCGCGCGTCCAGTGTGTCAGCAGGTAGGTCGGGAAGCTGGCATCGCAGATGATGCCGCAATGCGCGCCGCCGTCGGACAGGCCCGGCACCGATTGCGGATCGATCAGCATCTCGCGCGTCGCATCGAGATTGCCGTCGGCATAGTTGAGGAACGGTACGTAGAGCATGCCGCGGCCCTCGTCCGACAGCATCGCCTCGTAAGCCAGCTCCTCCGGCTGGCGGCCCTGCTTGCGCGCCTGCGGGCCCAGCGCGTTCTCCGGCGGCTGCTCGTAATCGGGGGGATCGCCGAGCAGAAACATCTTGTCGTAGTTGGGACGGAAGAACAGCGGATCGTCGGTCGATGTCGCCGTCTCGCTCAGGATCGCCTCGCGCACCTCGCTCTGGTGCAGCCGCGCCAGCCGCGCCTTCAGCGGCAGATGCGCGATCGCCTTGTAGCTCGGATGGGTCTGGAACGGGTTGCGCGACAGCTCGAGGCCGAGCAGCAGGCCGACCGGCCGCGCCGCGATC
The DNA here is from genome assembly GCF_035935975.1 of Bradyrhizobium sp. Lineage (GTDB taxonomy): Bacteria > Pseudomonadota > Alphaproteobacteria > Rhizobiales > Xanthobacteraceae > Bradyrhizobium. The sequence goes on along the minus strand of NZ_DASYWN010000042.1, from coordinate 18,025 downwards.
TGCGCGGTGATGGAGAGGCCGCGTTTCGCCGCCGCATTGATCTCGTCCAGCGTCTGCCGCCAGCGGTTCGGCGCCTTGTCGTTCTGCGTGATCGAGAACGAGATCGGGCACCTTGTGTGATCAGCCACCCGCAGCATCATCGGCAGGTCTTCGTGGATGGTGGAGAGATCCAGCACGAATTGCAGCACGCTGCGGCCCTCGCGATGCATCGCGCCGGCGATCGCGGTGAGCTCGTCCTCGCCGGCCTTCAAGGTCGGCGTGAAATCGCCGGTCGAGGTGCGGTGGTTGAGCGTGCGCGAGGTCGAGAAGCCGAGCGCGCCGGCGCGCACCGCTTCACCCGCAAGCTTCGCCATCGCCGCATTGTCCTCCGCGGTCGAGGGATCGCGGCGGGCGCCGCGCTCGCCCATGACATAGACGCGCAGCGCGGCATGCGGCAGCTGCGCGCCGACATCAATGTCGAAATCGCGCTTGCTCAGCCAGTCCATGTAGTCCGGAAAGCTCTCCCATGCCCAGGGAATGCCGGCGCTCAGCACCGGTTCGGGAATGTCCTCGACGCCTTCCATGAGCTGGATCAGGCGGGTGTGATCGGCCGGCTTGCACGGCGCAAAGCCGACGCCGCAATTGCCCATGATCGCGGTGGTGACGCCGTTCTGCGAGGACGGCGTGATGTCCTGGCTCCAGGTCACCTGGCCGTCGTAATGGGTGTGAACGTCGACGAAGCCCGGCGTCACCAACTTGCCGCGCGCGTCGATCTCTTCCTGTCCCTTCGCGGAGATCTTCCCGACCTCGCTGATCCTGCCGCCGGTGATGGCGACGTCGGCCTCGAACAGCTCGCCGCCGCTTCCATCCGCGACGGTGCCGCCGCGGATCACGAGATCAGGGGTGCTCATGGTGTTTCTTCCCGATTGTTGTTTTGCTTGGGCGCATTTTCGGGCGCGCCAGCGCAGTGTCAACCGCGGGGAAGTGCGCTCAGGGTTGCGTGGCAGCCTTGGCTTGCGGCTTCCGCTCGGTGAACGGCGACAGCACCACGGTGGCCAGCATGAAGATCACGGACGCGCCGAACACCCAGTGCGGCGCGCCCTGGTCCATGATCCAGCCGAACAGCAGCGGTGAGACGATGCCGCCGAGATTGAAGCCGGTGGAGACGATGCCGAAGGCGCGGCCCGCGGCGCCGGCAGGCGCGGCGTTGCGCACCAGCATGTCCCGCGACGGCGCGATCACGCCGGAGAGGAAGCCCGCGGTCGCCATCGCGGCGGTGAGCGCCCAGCCCGGCAGCGTGACGAGCGCGATCAGCAGCACGATGGCCGCGTTCACGGCAAAGCAGGCCGCGGCGACCTGGCCATGGCGCGCGGTATGGTCGGCGAGGAAGCCGCCCGCAAGCACGCCCGCGGCGCTGCTGCCGAGGAACGCCGTCAGCATGACGTTGGCCGAGGAATAGGACGCGCCATAGCCGCTCATCAGTGCGACCACGCCGAAATTGTTGATGCCCGCGACCGACAGGCTGAGCAGCATGAACAGCGCGGTCAGCATCATCAGCGCCGGCGTGATCACTGCCTGCTTCGGCGCGTTCTCCGCGCCGGGCCTTTTCTTGTGCGCGCCGGCATCGGGAATGTTCATGACGATCAGCAGCAACGCCACCAGCACGGCGATAGCTCCTGACGCGATCAACGCGCCGGTGCCGCCGGACATCGCGACCAGTGCCGCGACGATCGCCGGTGCCACCGCGCCGCCGAGAAAGCCCGCGAAGGTGTGAACCGAGAACGCGCGGCCCATCCGCGCCTCGTCCATGTGCTCGGCGAGGATGGCGTAGTCGGCGGGGTGATAGACGCTGTTGGCGAGCCCGAGCAGCACGGCGCAGGCGATCAGCGAGGCGTAGCTGAGGTGCAGGCCGAGCAGGATCAGCGCGCAGCCGCCGAGCGTGAGCCCGGCCAGCAGGATTCTTCGCGCGCCAAAATGGTCGACGAGATAGCCGGTCGGCGCCTGCGTCAGCCCCGACACCACCGCGAACACGGTGAGGGAGAAGCCGAGCTCGATATAGCCGACGCCGAGCCTGTCCTTCAGGAACGGGAACAGCATCGGCAGGACCAGCAGATGGAAATGGCTGACCCAATGCGCGATCGAGATCCCGGTCAGCGTGCGCAGTGCGCTGTCCGCCTTGCCTTGTTGCGGTGCGGCGAGAACGTCGACCATTGCAGTACCGTTTCACTCCCGGAAGAGGCGCAAATTATCGGGGAGAGCGGTTATTTGTCCATGAACGCAGGCGCATGGCAGGTAGCGCAGGTGGGGGCGTTATCCGTCGTCCCTGCGTTCGCAGGGGATGACAGCGGTGTTTCGGGCTTCTGACCCCTCACAACGGCTCGTCATCGTCGCCATTGCGATCCCGCTTCGGCGTTGCGATGTCGCCGTCCTCATAATCGTCGTCGAGATCACGCGGAGGCGCGGGCTTTTTCGCCTTGTCGTCAGCCGTCTTCGTTTTGGGTGGTTTGCTTAGCTTCGCGGTCTTGGCCATGGCTGGTCCCGGATGGTGATGCGTCATCCGCTTCTACCCGGGAAATATGTGAGGTTCCTGACTTACCGCAAGGAGGGGAGCGTCAGTGCACCACAGGCCCGCCCGCCTTCTTCCAGGCGTCGATGCCGCCGGCGATGTGGGCGGTGTTGGTGAGGCCCGCTTCCTTCGCAGCCGCAACAGCCATCGCCGAGCGTTCGCCGAACGCGCAGAAGAACACCACGCGCCGGCCCGTCGCGGCCGCAACCTCGCGCAGCATGCCGCCGGGCTTGAGGTTCTCCTCGACGGACGGGTACGGCGTGTGCAGCGCGCCCTCGAGCATGCCGTGCTTCATCCGTTCGTTGGTCTCGCGCAAATCGACCAGCAGGATGTCGGGCCGGTGGAGCGAGCGGATCGCCTCGACCGCACTGAGCGCGCGGCCCTCCTTCTCCAGCTCGTCCTGATGCAGGCCGACACGCATGTTGGCGGGCACCGCGACGTCCATCATCTTCGGATTGGGCAGCTTCAGGTTCGCCATCAGCTCGATATATTCATCCACCGAACGCACCTGCAGCCGCGGATTGTAGCGCTTCTCCTCGCCGATGGTGGAGACGGTGTCGCCCTTGTAGTCGTGGGCGGGGAACACCATCGTCTCGTCAGGCAGCTTCAGCAGCCGGTTGAATATCGAATCGTATTGCGCACGCGACGAACCATTCTGGAAATCGGTGCGGCCGGTGCCGCGGATCAGCAGCGTGTCGCCGGTGAAGACGCGGTCGCCCATCAGGTAGGAATAGGAATCGTCGGTGTGGCCGGGCGTGTACATCACGTCGAGCGACAGGCCCTCGATCGTCACCTTGTCGCCGTCGGCGACACGCATGGCCACCACGTCGGCCTTGGTCTGGTCGCCCATCACGGTCATGCAATGGGTGCGGTCGCGCAGCTCGCCGAGGCCGGTGACGTGGTCGGCATGCAGATGGGTGTCGACGGCCTTCACCAGCTTGAGGTCGAGCTCGCGCAGCAGCTGGCAATAGCGGTCGACCTTCTCCAGCACCGGATCGAGAATCAGCGCCTCGCCACCGGGGCGGCTGGCGAGGACGTAGCTATAGGTGCCCGAAACGCTGTCGAAGAGCTGGCGGAAGATCATGGCAGAACCCGGCGTGAATTGATTTCGACGATTCTACTACGGCACCGGCAGACAAGAGAAGCAATTCACTGTGTAGAGAGGAGAATTTAGAAAATTTTTATCCCGCGTGATGGGGTGGGGGGCGGTTTTGCTGCAGATCCTCGCTCCACCCACCGCTGTCATCGCCCGCGAGGGCGGGCGATCCAGTATTCCAGAGGCCGCAGTTGGGTACGGAGGGGCCGCGGCGTACTGGATTCCCCGCTTTCGCGGGGAATGACACTGAGTGTGTGGCGACGACGTGCCCTGACAAAAGGCTCAGGGGCTCACCACCGTGTACCCATTCTCCGCCAGGAGCTGCCCGCGCCCGATCTGCACCGGCGTGGCGGCCGCATCATCCCTGTCCCGCGATGCCCGGATTGCCATCGACGCCCGTCAGCGTGACGCCGGAGCCCAGCCGCTCCGGAAACATCCGGCCCGAGCGCAGATATTTGCCGACGACATCCCACACCGGCGCGCCCTGCTGGGCATTGACCGAGGCCCAGCCCGCGACCTTGTAGTGCCTGCTGGCGTCGAGCGACTTGCCGTTGGCGAGCTTGAGCTCGGAGATGCGGCTGCCGACCGCGTTGGTGGGGCTGCAGACATAGTCGAGCCCGCCGGCGCGCACCATGTCGCCGCCCTGCTGGTAATAGGGATCGGCGTTGAAGAGGTTGTCGCAGATATCCTCCAGCACGTCCTTGATCTGCGCGCCGGTCATCTCCTGCACATAGGTCTCGGGATAGGTGATCGCGGTCTCTGCGAGCACATCCTCCATGGTCATCGGCTGGCCCGACAGCGCGGTGACGCCCCAGCGGAAGCCCGGCGACAGCGCGATCTCGGCGTCGAGCTCGGTGCGCAGCGCGGTGCAGATCAGCTCGTCGACCGGACCTGCGAAATTGTCGCGGCGATAGAGCAGGCGGTCGGGCGTTGCGATCTTCTCCGACCAGTCGGTGACATGCGGTGCCCGCAGCTTCCCGATCAGCTCGGCCATAGCCGGATCCGGCTTCAGCAGCTCGGAATAGACCGGCAACAGATGATATCTGACGTCGCTGACCTTGCCCTTCTCGATCGCGAGATCGAGCACGCCCAGAAATTTCCCGTTGGAGCCGGCATTGGTGACGAGCGTCGTGCCGCCGGCGTTCTTCACCGGGATTGGCTGTGGTATGGCGTCATGGGTATGGCCGCCGAGGATGACGTCGATGCCGGTGACGCGGCTTGCGAGCTTGAGGTCGACGTCCATGCCGTTATGCGACAGCAGGATGACCGCGTCGACCTTATCGGTGCTGCGGAGGCCATCGACATGCTTCTGCAGTTCTTCCTCGCGGATGCCAAAAGTCCAGTCCGGCGTGAAGCGCTTGGGATGCGCGATCGGCACGTAGGGAAACGCCTGCCCGATGATCGCGACGCGGCGCCCGCCGAGCTCCTTGATCGTGCTCGGCTTGAACACTCGCCCGCTCGCCTTGTCGAAGGCGGGCGCGTCGTTGAACGCGGCTTCCTCGGTCAGGAAGACGTTTTGCGCCAGGAACTCGCCCTTGAAGCGCTCGAGATTGTCGCGCAGCACCTGCTCGCCATAGGTGAATTCCCAATGCCCGGTCATCGCCTCGATGCCGAGCAGATTGGCGACCTCGACCATGTCGCGGCCCTGCATGATGTTGGCAAGGCCGGTGCCCTGCCAGAGATCGCCGCCGTCGACGAGCACGGCGTGCTTGTCGCCGACATCGCCGCGCAGGCGGTCGATCAGCGTCTTCAGATGGGCGAAGCCGCCGAGCTTGCCGAAGCGGCCCGCCGACTTCTCGAACTCGAAGCAGGTGAACGCATAGGCATCGGCGCTGTCGGGCCGGATGCCGAACCGTTCGAGAAAGGCGCGGCCGACCAGGTGCGGCGGCCGTCCCGCCATCTCGCCGATGCCGATGTTGACGCTGGGCTCGCGGAAATAGACCGGGTTGAGCTGCGCATGCGTGTCGGTGGTGTGCAGGATGCGCGCATTGCCGAACCGCTCGAGGTCGTAGATGCTCGCGGTGTCAGCGCCGCGCGCCAGCCGCGGCAGGCTAAGCGATGCAGCGGCAATGGCTGTGCTCTTCAGGAAATCGCGGCGGCGGATCGCCATCCAAAATTCTCCGCGCCTACTCTGGGCAGTTCGAAGGGTCCACTAAACTTATTCTAGCGGATTTCCATGGCCTTCCAGGCCTCTTTTTCAGACGTCGCCTGGAAGATGGACGCCTTCGCCAGCGCCTCGGCTTCCCTGGAAGCGGCAACCGCGCGGTCGAAATCGCCGCCGTCGGCCGCCTTCTTGGCTGCCGCCAGCGCAGATACGGTCACGGTCCACTGGTTGCGCATGCCGGCTGCCTCCTTGGAGGCGGCCTCCGCTGCGGCATAGGCCGCCTTGTAGTCCGCCTCGCTTGCCGCGCGCGCTGCTGGCGCGAAGCTCAGGCTGAGCAGAATGGCCAAGGTAAGTGACGGCTTCATGGCCGCGCTCCCGGGCCCGAAATCGGCAGGCCGTTGGCGACGTAGGACAGGAAATATTCGACGTCGCGATATTCATCCGCCTGCGGCTCCAGCGGAACCGCGCGGGTCTGGCTGTTGCAGGTGACGAAGCGGCGGCTGGTCGTGCCCATGCCGCTCCATTCGGAGCGGTAGATCGGCATCGCGTTCAGGATGCCGAGCGCCGGTGCCAAAATCTCGGCGCGGATGCGCTCGCCCGGGCTCTGAACATGGCAGCTCGCGCAGGAGAAGTTCATCTGGCCGCGGCGGGTGTAGAAATAGCGCTTGCCGTTCTCGAACGCCTCCAGCGCGCGCGGATCATCGGGAATCTTGATGTCCATCAGCTTGCCGCGCGAGGTGTAGGCCATATACGCCGTCAGCGAGGCCATCTCGTCCCTGACGTAGGAGTAGGGCGCCTCGCCATTGGCCTCGCGGCAGCGGTTGAGCGCGAGCTCCAGCGTGACGACCTTGCCCTCTTTCGTGTCGAAGTAAGGATAGTTCTGGCGAATGCCGATGCCGCCGTTCGGGAAGCAGTCGGCATAGGTCTTGCCGTTCTTGAACGGTGTCGCGAACATCTCCTTGCCGGCATCGAGCGCGAACTCGTAAGGCGGAAATTCTTCCTTCTCCTGCCACTGCCGCTTCATGTCCGCGTTCATCGAATACGGACCGTTGACGAAGTCCTCGTGCTTCACGGTCGGAAATTTCTGGAAGAAGAAATTCTGGAACGCCTTGGCGTCCGCGACAGGATCGACCTTGTCGGCCGCGACCACGCGCGGAGACGTCAGCGCGAACGCGACGAGCGCGGCGCCAAGCGAGCCGAGCAGGAGGGCGGAGCGAGCCTTCATCACGCGATCTTCGCGGTGGTCGTGTCCGAGCCGCCCTTGTTGTCGGTCCAGGAGATCTTGAGCTCGTCGCCTTTCTTGGCGCCCTTGAAGCTGAACTTCACATAGGGGTCTTTGGAGACTGCGGTGCCCCAATTGGCGACGAAGACGTCCTTGCCGTTACATTCGAACTTCAGCTCCCGGATGTAATGTGCGGGGATCAGCTCGCCCTTGGCGTCCTTCACCAGGCCGGTATCCATGGGGTGCTGGATCAGCGTCTGCACCTCGGTGATGTCACCGTTGGCGGTGGCGCGTACGCGAATGCTGGATGCCATGTCTGTTCTCCTAGCCGCCGCAGCCGCCGACGGTGACCTTCACTTCCTTGGTCGCGCTGTAGAGCTTGCCGTCGGCCTCGACGATCGCGGTCACGTTGGTGGTCTTCGCCATCTTCAGGCGGTTGGCGACGGCAGGGATGGTGCCGTCGGCAAATCTGTAGGACGCAGCCAGTGCGTTCGGGTTCTCGGCGACGAAGAGCGAGATCGAGGTGACCTTGTCGAGCGTCGTCGCCACCGCGATCGGGACTACGCCGCCGTTCTCGGCGATCTCGGGCGCGTCGAGCTTGACCTTGTCCGAGGGCTCGACGGTCTTGCCGTAGAGCGCCTTGATCGCGTCGGCCTCGTTCTTCTGCTTGAACGCCTCTTCCGGATATTTGTCGTTGGCGGCCGCCAGCGCAGGGCTAACGCCGAACGGCAAATTGCCGAGGCCGAGCAGCGCGACCGAGGCTGCGCCCTGAAGAATCAGGCGCCGCGTCGGAAAGGGACGGGTCGTCGTAGTCATCAGAGGTTCTCCTGCACAGTCTGTTGGTGCGCCGGCGGTCACAGGGTTTGCAGGAAATCAACGATCGCGCTGATCTCCTGCTCGGTCAAAATCCGGTTGCGGCCGAACGGCGGCATCATGGTCTGCGGGTTACGCTTGGTCTCGTCGAAAATGATCGCGACCAGCTCGTTGCGATCAGGGTATTTTGATTTGATGTCCTTGAGCTCCGGGCCGATCGTACCGGGCAGGTCGCCGCCCTTGATCACGTGGCAGGTCAGGCAATTGCCCTTGCCGCGGTCGAAGGCGAGTTTTTGGCCGTCGGCGACGGCTGATTGCGCGCGCGCAGAACTGGCGGAAAGGCCGGCCAGGAAGGCTAGCGCGAGGAGCAGGGCGGGCTTGCGGAGAACAGCGATCAAGGCAACGTTCCGAGGCGTTATATCGATGGTGGTTCGCGGAAATATAGTGTTCCAAAGCACAAAGGGCATGCCCTGACAATCAAGACTATGCAGGGCGCAAAATGGCGTTAATATCTTCCGCATTGCAACTGAAGAGATAGATCGTTCATCGGCCGGGTTTCGCCGGCATCTGTTCGGGGCGTTTGGCCCTTGCTTGCGGTTTGGTCCGCTTTCTCATTTCCCGGGGACGTCAATTGGCTGACTATGTCGTTGAATTTGGCAGGGACGGCGGGCGCGTCGAGCCCGATGGCCGGCTTGATGCGCCGGCCTTTCATCGCAACCACGAGCCGCTCTGGGCGGCCCTGGAAAAGCATCTCGCAGGTTACACCGGTAACGTGCTCGAAGTCGGCAGCGGAACCGGCCAGCACGTGGTCTATTTCGCGGGCCATACGCCCGGCCTGACCTGGTGGCCGAGCGACCTCAACCAGCGGCACGTCAGGAGCATCGAGGCCTGGCGTGTCCATTCGGGCCTGCAGAACATCCGCTCTCCGCTGCGGGTCGATCTCTCCGATCCCGACTGGTGCCCGGAGATGAAAAGCGGGCAGGCGCCGACCAGCCTCGCGGCCGTGTTCTGCGCCAACGTCATCCACATCGCGCCGTGGAATGTGGCGGAAGGCCTGTTCGCCGGCGCCGGCCGCTACCTGCGCGCCGACGGCAAGCTGTTCCTCTACGGCCCGTTCAAGCGCGACGGCAAGCACACCGCGCTCAGCAACGCCGTGTTCGACACGTCATTGCGGGAAGGCAATCCGGAGTGGGGCGTGCGCGATATCAGTGATGTCGAGACGCTCGCGAAGGCTGCGGGCCTCAGACTCGTTGATACGATCGAGATGCCCGCGAACAATCTGACGCTGGTGTTTTCGCGAGACTGAAGCGCTGCTGATCTAGGTCTGGGTGCGCGCCACAAAGGCGGTGCGCTCCCTCCCCCCCTTGCGGGGGAGGGCGGGGGAGAGGGGTAGCCCCAAGCGAGGTCTCAGTTTGTGGCTACCCCTCTCCCTGCCCCTTCCCCGCAAGGCTATCCGATTCACACATCGGTTTGGCCCATCTGCGACTGGCGCATCAACAGATTGGCGCCGCGCTTCATGGCTTGGAACTCGAGCCAGCCCTGAAGCATGACGATGGGGCCCGGCTTGCCGTAATAGCCCGTCCATCCGCCAAGACGCGCGCAGACCCAGGCAGCGCGCGCGAGCGAGCCCTTCGGATGGGGGTTCTTCTGCCGCTCCGTCTTGCCTTCAAGGTCGGCGCAGCAGGCCTCGATCAGTGGAATGTCCTCGGGCTTGAATGCATCGCTCAGAGGCCGCAGCGGTCCCGGACCACCATCGCGGGCGTGCACCAGTTGCTGGATGCACACCGCCGCGATCAGCGTCGCAGTTATCAGCCGGTCGCGGGGTGCCTTCTCCTCGATCTGCACATCTTCAATGTCGAAGCCTGCGCTCTTGAGGACGCGGAACAGCTGTTCGATTGCCCAACGTTGCCGATAAAGCTCGACCATCTCCCAAGCCTCGGTCTCGCTAACCACTGCGTGTGTCGTCAGAAGCCGCCAGTGGATCGGCGCCTCGCCAGTCGGCGGGTTGACTTCGCGGACATCAATCACGTTCACGGCTACGCTTTCCGGCAAGCCGGCGCGTAATCCATGCTTCGGTCGCGCAAGTTTCGCCGGCATGAAGCGTATTTCAAGCTGCGCGATACGCCGCCTGCGCCCGGGCCTAGCAGGCAAATCAAGTTCAGCCCGCCCCATCGCAGGCAGTGCATCGGCCCGGGCAAACAGCGCATCACCATCACCATCGGCAAGCGCACGGTCATGAGCCGCACGTACCAGCAGGTCGACGCGTTCCGGACGCAGCGCAAACGCTTCAAAGATATCGCTCTCCCGATCGGCAATCACCGTGACAGAAGCAGCGCCCGCGCACACAGATGCTGCATGGTCGGCGCCTTCCAGCCATCGGAAGCTCTCTTTTTCTTCAATCGGTACGGAGCGGCGCGCTGCTCGCCGGCCTCCCTTGCGCTCCAGGAAGCAGCCTCCGATCAGCCCCAGGATCGCCCCGTCCTGCGCATCCACGGCCAATACGGCATGCAGATACTCGCCCCCGCCGCCTTCCGAGCGGAGCACAGTCGTGTCCTGGATCGCCAGGACATGCCGTCCCACGCAGCGTTCTGCCGTCCCTCCGGCTGCCTCCGCCAGCATCTCCTCGCAGCTGAACGCTTCATTCCGCAAAAGCCGCGTCAGGCGGATCTCTCCTGCCCGAGACCCGCCCAATCGACGCACCCGCAGCTTCCTGCCACCCGAGGCAACAAGGCGGCCCAGAAGGAACGCCCCCCTTTTTGCAGGCGACGGTCGCCAAACCGTCCCAGTCCAGTCTCCATGCTGTCCTCCTAGCCAGTCGGACAACACGGAATCAGACATCCTTCCCGTCTTCAACCTCGATGTGTGAATGCCGTAGCTCCTTGCGGGAGAGGTGATGCTTGCACTCTAGCGGCGTACCGGGTCGCCCGGTCAAGCCGGGCGACGACAGCGGAGGATGGGGCGAGAGCGCCTAAAAATTCCCCTTATCCATCAAGGCCCTCTCTACTGTGCATGGGGTTGTTTTCGCACTTTTGCTGGTTCCCGACCCGAAACCCGATTCCTAAAATTGTGCGGAATTCCCCAAGGTTCCATTGAGCACGCCTCTTAAGGGCCAGAGAACCTGAACCGGCTTAGGCTGACGCGCCAAACCTAGTCCCGTGTCTCCATGCTTTTGGGGAAGCCATGAACGCGTCAGTGAAACCCGCCGCCAAACGCCGGCTCCTGCTCGCCTCCGACCGGAGCGACGAGAGCACCGAGCTTGCCAGCATTCTGAAAGCGGTCGGCGACGTCTCGACGGTGACGACGCAGGAAATTCCCGAGCAGCCGGCGCGCGACCTGTCCGGCCTCGTCGTCGACATCAATTTGCGCTCGCCCGAGAGCGTGCAGCGTGTCCGCAACAAGCTGCGCGGCGAGGGCTATCGTTCGATGCCGCGGCTGTTCGTGCTGGCCGATGCCCTGCATCACGGCACCATGCAGGCCTGGGCTTTGGGCGCCACCGACACCATCTCGCGTCCGCTCCAGCCCGACGCCATTCTTCAGCGTATCCGCGCGGCTTTCCCCGACACCGCCACCTATGACGCGACCGATCGCGGCAAGACGCTCAACCGCGGCGTCGAGGCGGCGCATGCGGTGCTGGCCAAGATGTTCGAGAAGCTGCCGCTCGGCGTGCCGCTGACCTTCGACGACGTCATCGCCGCCGAGAGCAAGATCCTGAAGGCGATCAAGCACTCCTCGCTGCGCGAATGGCTCACGACGGTCGGCTGCCACCATGTCGGCAGCTATCGTCACTGCCTGTTCGTCACCGGCTTTGCGGTCGCCTTCGCCCAGCATCTCGGCATGCGCGAGGACGACCAGCGCCGCCTGACCCGCGCCGCGCTGCTGCATGACGTCGGCAAGGCCTTCGTTCCCTCCGTGCTGCTCGACAAGCCCGGCAAGCTCACCGACGAGGAAATGGCCGAAGTCCGCCAGCATCCGCGCCGCGGCTACGACGCGCTCGCCGCCCAAGGCGGCTTCCCGCCGGAGATGCTGGACGTCGTCCTGCACCATCACGAATTCCTCGACGGCTCCGGCTATCCCAACGGCTTGTCGTCGAACCAGATCAGCGACATCGTGCGCCTGACCACCATCGTCGACATCTACGCCGCTCTGGTGGAGAAGCGCGCCTACCGCATGCCCTTCACCCACGCGCGCGCCTTCACGATGATGGAAGGCATGGGCGGCAAGCTCGACCAGCAATTGTTGCAGGCGTTCCGCCCGGTGGCGCTGGGGTCGTTCTAGGCGAGATGCCGTAGGGTGGGTTACGCCTTCGGCTAACCCACCCTACAAAGTCACCCCACCATCTTCCTCAGCTCCGCCTTCGCCACCTTCTCCAGCGTCGAGCGCGGCATGTCATCGACCAGCCGGATCTCGCGCGGCAGCTTGAAGTCGGCGAGGCCCTTGCGGCAGGCGGCCATCACGTTGTCGTGCAGATCGGGCGCGGCGCTTGCGACGCCGCCATGCGGGATGATGAAGACGACAGGCACCTCGTCCAGCATCGGATGCTTCTTCGCCACCACCGCCGCCTCGCGCACGCCGGGCACGAGCGCGATCACCTGCTCGATCTCGGAGGCCGCGACGTTCTCGCCGCCGACCTTCAGCATGTCCTTGGCGCGGTCGCCGAACTTGATGAAGCCGTTTGTCAGCCGTTCGACGCGGTCGCCGGTGAGGAAGAAGCCGTGTGCGTCAAAACTCTCGCGCGTGGCTTTTTCGTTGTGGAGGTATTCGGCGAACAGCGACAGGCCGGGTATGCCCTTGATCGCGAGATTGCCGGTGTCGCCGACCTCGGTCGGCCGACCGTCATCGTCGGTGATGCGGATCTCGTATTCCGGCGCAGCGCGCCCGATCGACATCGGAATGTTGGGCTGATCGACCTCGCCGATGATGCCGTGGGTGATGGTTTCGGTCATGCCCCACCAGCCGATCATCTTGACGCCGAATGCGGCGAAGGCCGGCGGCTCGTTGATCGCGGTGCCCCACAGGCGGAATTTGTGGTCCTTCGGGATTTCCTGCTCGAGCAGCGCCTTCATGCAGAAGGGAATGGTCGAGGTCCAGGTCGAGCCATGCTCGCGTGCCACGCCCCAGAACCGGCTCGCGGAGAAGCGCGGCTGGATCACGCAGGTGGCGCCGACCCACAGCGTCGCCAGCATCGAATAGGCCAGCGCATTGGTGTGGAACAGCGGCAGATAGGTCTGGTGCACGTCGCCGGCATGTAGGTCCTCATGCGCGGCGTTGATCTTGGCGCCCCACAGCGCGTTGGCATGGGTCCACAGCACCGCCTTCGGCCGCGATGTCGTGCCCGAGGTGTATTGTACGCTGCACGGCGCCAGCGGATCGGTCGCGCGTTGTGGCCGGTCCGCGCTGTCCACGAACAGGGATTCAAAGCTGTCGCCGCGCGAGACGGCCTGCGCAGGTGCTGCGCCGGCATCATGCGAGGTCACCGCCATCCAGCGAATGTTGCGGCAGTTCTGCGCGACGATCTCCGCATAGGCCGGCTGCGTGATCGCGGCGACCGCGCCGCAATGATCGGCAAAATATTCGATCTCGGCGGGCGCCGAGCGGGTGTTGGTGGTGACCGCGATCGCCCCGAGCTCGACGCAGGCAAACCAGGCCAGCAGCGCCTCGATGCAATTGTCGAGATGAATGAGAACGTATTCGCCGGGCTTCACGCCGCGCTTCGTCAGCCCCGCCGCGAGCGCGCCGACCCGCTCGTGAAACTCGCCATAGCTCCAGCGCCGCGCCGGCGCATCGAACGGCGCCCAGATCAGGAACGGATGATCGCGGCGGACTTCCGCTCGCATCTTCAGCAGCCATGGCACGTCGAGCCCGTCGAACGGGCCCACGATTCCGGCGGTCTTTTGAATGGACATGTCTCCTCCCGTGCAGCCTGCATCTTGCTGGCGGCTGCCTTTTGATTATTGCGTCTTCCTGCCATCGGATGGCGCGCGGCGCAAATCGCGGGGACGTATGCAGCAGTGCGCGTGGGCCGCGCGCCTCAATCCTCGTACGACGAGATCTCGATCAGGCTGCCATCCGGGTCCCGGCAATAGACCGAGCGCAGCGTGCCGCGGGCGCCCTGCTTGGGAACCGGGCCTTCCTCGATCGCGACGCCATGTGCCTGCAAATGCGCCACCACCTCGTCGGGCGCTGCGGAGGTCAGGAAGCACAGATCCTCACTGCCCGCGGTCTGGTGATCGGCGGTAAACCATTCCACCTTGTCGGCATCGCGCGGCCGGACGTTGATCTTCTGGTTACCGAATTGAAGGGAAGTCCGCGGCGCTTTGCCGCCGCCGGGGTCGAACACCTTGACTTCCATGCCGAGAATCTTGCGGTACCACTCGGCGGTCACCGCGACGTCGGCGACATTGATGACGAGATGATCGAGGGCTTCGACCTTGACCGGCATGCCTTATCCTTTCGTCGTGATGCGCCCCACGCACTTTCCGCGCTGCGCAAGCTTTGTTACAACCGCGACGACGCCAGTTTCAAGCTATCCGGACTTTAAGAACAACACCTGGGAGAACCCTTGAGATGATCACTCGCCGTTCCGCGCTGGGCCTGCTTGCCGCCACGCCTCTTGCAGCCAGCCCGCTGTCGAAAGCCTTTGCCGCGGATTATCCGTCCCGGCCGGTGAAGTTCGTAGTCGGCTATCCGCCGGGCGGCGCCACCGATATTCTGGCTCGCCTGATCGGTCAGCGGCTGTCGGAAAAATTCGGACAGCAATTCGTCATCGAGAACAAGCCGGGCGCCGGCAACAATATCGGCACCGAATCGGTCATCAATGCCGAGCCCGACGGGTACACCGTGCTGCTGGTCAATCCGGCGAACTACATCAACGCCACGCTCTACGCCAATCTCAAGTTCAACTTCGTCCGCGACATCGCGCCGATCGCCTCGTTCCAGCGCGTGCCGAACGTGATGACCGTGAACAAGGACGTGCCCGCCAAGACCGTCGCCGAGTTCATCGAATATGTGAAGGCCAATCCCGGCAAGGTGAACATGGCCTCCTCCGGCAACGGCACCTCGGTGCATCTGTCCGGCGAGATGTTCATGGCGATGACCGGCTGCAAGATGCAGCACGTGCCCTATCGTGGCGCGGCGCCCGCCATCACCGACATGCTCGGCGGCCAGGTGCAGGTGATCTTCGACAACATGCCCTCGATCATCCAGCACATCCGCTCCGGCTCGCTGCGCGCGCTCGGCGTCACCACCGCGCAGCGCTCCCCGCAGCTGCCCGACGTGCCGGCGATCGGCGAGACCGTGAAGGACTACGAGGCGAGCGCGCTGTTCGGCATGGGTGCGCCGAAGAACATGCCCAAGGATCTGATCGCCAAGCTCAACACCGAGATCAACGCGCTGATGAAGGAGCCCGACATGACCAAGCGCCTGGTCGAGCTCGGCGGCGATCCGCTGGTCGAGACGCCGGAAGCGTTCGGCAAGGAGATCGAGGCCGAGACCGCCAAGTGGAAGAAGGTCGTCGAGTTCGCCGGCCTGAAGGTCGAGTAGCGATTTCGTGATGATCGGGAATGGAGCCCTGCCATCAGGCAGGGCTTTTTTCTTGCGTGGGTTGCCGCGCTGATCTGGAATAAGCCGGCGCGGCGAAACCTGATGTCAGATGGCGCCGTATCTCGCGCCGTCAGGAGAGGAGTTGGGATCATGCGCAAGACGCAATTGGCGCTGCTGACGCTGGGCGCGACGGTCCTTGCCGGTGTCGTCACCGTCACGCCCGCGGCGGCGCGCGACTATCCCTGGTGCGCCCAGGGCGGCGAATATGATTATCCCGGCGAATGTGCCTACAGCACCTATGAGCAATGCCAGGCCAGCGTCTCCGGCCGGTTGCTGTACTGCGACCGCAACCCTCGCCTGGGTTACGGGCAGCCGCCGCAACCGCAGCCGCACCGCCGTACGCGGGCCGCGGCGCCGTACTGATCGCGCCGCGTTCCACGAAGCACCGTGCAGAGCGCATTTTCGCGTGATCGCCCCGGAATAAACCGGCTCCGCAAGCCTTTCTCTCAGTGAGGTCGCATGTCGGGCGGCGAACATGGGAGATTGGTCATGCGCAAGGCGCAGTTTGTGCTGGGCACCATGGTTCTCGTTTGGCTCGCCGGCAATAGCCCGGCGCGCGCGGATTACGCCTGGTGCATTCAGGATTCGGAGTTCGGCTATCCCGGCGACTGCGCGTATCAAACCCGCGAGCAGTGCATGGTGAGCGCGTCCGGCCGTAAGGGTTTTTGCGGTCCGAATCCTGCCGTGCTCGCGCGACCGTTGCCTCCGCCCTCACTGCGCGGCCGGCGCGTCCCGCCGACCTAGTCACGCCTTTCGCGTGCCGGCGGCCCGCTGCGGATCACGCAGTCGTGCAGACCCATGCATGGAAGCCCCCGCTTGACGTCCGGTCGTTCGCGTCTATACTAAACCATATGGTTAAGTATCAGGGCGAGGCACTGGACCGGACGTTCGCGGCGCTGTCCGACCCGACCAGGCGCGCATTGCTGGCGCGTCTCGGCGAGCAGGAGAGCCTGTCGGTGAGCGAGCTTGCCGCGCCGTTTCCGGTCTCGCTGCCGGCAATCATGAAGCATCTCGACGTGCTCACCGACGCCGGCCTGATCGTGCGGGAGAAGAGCGGCCGCACGGTGTCCTGCCGGCTCACCGCGCAGCCGATGGAGCAGGCGATGAACTGGCTCAATCGCTACGCGCAGTTCTGGTCCGAGACCTTCGATCGCCTCGCCGCCTTCGTGGAGGAAGAGACATGGCCAATGCAGCCGTCAACGCCCAGTCCCGTCCAGCCGACGCAGAGCGCCCAAGCCTTGAGCCCCCAAGCCTTGAGCGCCCAAGCCTCACGCTCACGCGCCGGCTCCGCGCGCGGCCGGAAAAAGTCTACGCCGCCTGGACGCAGGCCGCGCAGCTAGCGCAATGGTTCGGGCCGCCGAACATGAAGCCGGCGACGCTGAACGCCGAGCTCGACGTTCGCAGCGGCGGCCGCTTTCGCATCAGCTTCACTCGCGATGACGGCGAATATTTCGAAGCCGGCGGCAGCTATCGCGAGGTCGTGCCGAACGAGCGGCTGGTCTTCACCTGGGCCTGGCACTCGACGCCGGAGCGTGAATCGCTGGTGACGATCACGTTCAAGCCCGACGGCGAGGGCACGCTGATGATCTTCCATCACGCCCAGTTCTTCGACGAGACCGCGCGCGACAACCACCAGCGCGGCTGGTCGTCGTTCTTCGACAAGCTCGACGCCTTCGTCGCCTGACCTCATGGAGGACACTATGCAGCAACATCAGATCGTCTCGCGCGAGCAATGGATCGCCGCACGCAAGGCCCATCTGGCGCATGAGAAGGAGTTGTCCCAGGCCCGCGAGCGCCTTGCCGAGGAGCGCCGCGCCCTGCCCTGGGTGAAGGTCGACAAGGCCTATCTGTTCGAGGGGCCGAACGGCAAGGTGACGCTCGGCGACCTCTTCAAGGGCCGCCCGCAGCTCGTGGTCCAGCACGTGATGTTTGCGCCCGACTGGGACGCTGCCTGCAAGAGCTGCTCGTTCTGGGCCGACGGCTTCGAGCGCATGGTGCCGCATCTGGCCGCGCGCGACACCAGCATGGTCGCGATCTCGCTGGCACCGAGCGCCAAGCTCGAAGCCTTCAAGAGGCGGATGGGCTGGACGTTCGACTGGGTCTCTTCCGGCGATAACGACTTCAACTACGATTACGAAGTCTCATTCACGCGCGAAGAGATCGACAAGGGCGTGCCCAGATACAATTTCGGCACCACGCCGTTCTATGGCCCGGAGCTGCCCGGCATCAGCGTGTTCTACCGCAACGAGGCCGGCGAGATCTTCCATACCTATTCGTGCTTCGCCCGCGGCCTCGACATGATGAACGCGGCCTACCAGTATCTCGACCTCACTCCGCTCGGCCGTCACGAGGACGGGCTGCCCTATCCGATGGACTGGGTCCGCCTGCGCGACCAGTACGAGCCGCAGGCGAAGGGGGCGTGCTGCCACGGGTGAGCTCGTAGTGGGGCCGTAGCCCGGATGGAGCGCGGCGCAATCCGGGGGGCTTGCCACAAGTAGCAGAGGTCCCGGATTACGCTGCGCTCCATCCGGGCTTCTGTAACGGGCCTCGGTTAGTCAATCCCTTTTTCGCGTCATCCTCTCACCGGGAACCTGCTTCTGTACGGGATCGGCGCTATGGCCGTCGCCTGATGGGGTTCTAAGGAGG
>NZ_DASYWN010000041.1:0-606991 GCF_035935975.1 Bradyrhizobium sp. | reverse complement strand
GATCTCGAACGGCTTCCAGCAGGTCGATTCGGGCACCAAGATGATCCATCTCGGCAAGAACACGTCGAGCCGCATCATCTCGAAGGGCATCGCCGCCGGCAAGTCGCAGAACACCTATCGCGGTCTCGTCACCGCGCACCGCAAGGCGACCGGCGCGCGCAACTTCACCGCCTGCGATTCCCTGCTGATCGGCGACAAATGCGGCGCGCACACCGTGCCGTACATCGAGGCCAAGAACTCTTCGGCAACGTTCGAGCACGAGGCGACGACGTCGAAGATCTCCGAGGACGTGCTGTTCTACTGCGTCCAGCGCGGCCTTAGCCAGGAAGAGGCTGTCGGCCTCGTCGTCAACGGCTTCGTCAAGGACGTGCTGCAGCAACTGCCGATGGAATTCGCGGTGGAAGCGCAGAAGCTGATCTCGATCTCGCTTGAAGGGAGCGTCGGATGACCGCCTTCGAGCCCAACAGGCAAGGAGAAGTGTGATGACGGTGCTCCTCGACATCCGCGGGTTGAAGGCCGAGATCGACGGCCGGCAAATTCTCAACGGCCTCGATCTCGTCGTGAACAAGGGCGAGATCCATGCCATCATGGGTCCCAACGGCGCGGGCAAGTCGACCCTGTCCTATGTGCTGTCGGGAAAGCCGGGCTATGAGATCACCGGCGGCGAGGTGTTCTTCAATGGCGAGGATCTCCTCGCCATGGATCCGGACGAGCGCGCCGCTAAGGGGCTGTTCCTGGCCTTTCAGTATCCGCTGGAAATTCCGGGCGTCGCCACGCTCACGTTCCTGCGCACGGCGCTGAACGCCCAGCGCAAGAAGCGCGGGGAGGAGGAACTGTCGTCGCCCGACGTGCTCAAGCGCGTACGCGAACTCGCCAAGCAACTCAGCATCGATCCCGAGATGCTCAAACGGCCACTCAATGTCGGTTTCTCCGGTGGTGAGAAGAAGCGTAACGAGACGCTCCAGATGGCGCTGCTGGAGCCGCGCCTCTGCGTGCTGGACGAGACAGATTCCGGTCTCGACATCGACGCGCTGCGTATCGTCGCCGACGGTGTCAATCGCCTGCGCGCTGCGGACCGGGGGATGATCGTCATCACCCATTACCAGAGGCTGCTGGATTACATCGTGCCCGATGTCGTGCACGTGCTGTCGGCCGGCCGCATCGTCAAGACCGGCGGCAAGGAGCTCGCGCTCGAGCTGGAAGCAACGGGCTACGCGCAGTATCAGAGCGAGGCGGCCTGACAATGAATGCCGAGATCCGTCCCGTGAAGACCGCCGCCGAGATCGGGCTTGCCGATCTGTTCGCGGCTGCGCACAAGGGCCTGCCCGGCGGGAGCGATGTGAAGGCTCTCCGCCGCGATGCCTTCGATCGCTTCGTGGCACAGGGCCTGCCGCATTCGCGCGTCGAATCATGGAAATACACCGATCTCAGGCGCCTTGTGCGCGACGCCAAGCCGCTCGCGCCCCTGCCTAGTGCCGCTGCCAAGGCGGCTGCGGTAAAGTCGGGGACCGCCTTTGCGGACCTCGATTTTCGCAGGCTGGTCATCGTCGATGGCGCCTTCGTCCCCGAACTGTCGGATCTTGCCGATCTCGAGCCCGGCCTCAGCGTCCGTGCGACAATCAAGACACTCGATGGCGATGGCATGCCGAGCGCGCTCGATGCCGGGATGGCCGGGGATGACGTGGCTGTGGCACTCAACACCGCGTTCGCTGCAGATGGGGTGATGATCGCGGTCGATCCCGATGTCGTCGTGGCGCGGCCGATCCACCTGGCGTTCGTGACCACGGCCGCCACACCGTCCGCGATGTTCACGCGGTCGTTGCTGGAGCTCGGGAGCGGTGCCGCCGTCACGCTGGTCGAGACGCATGAGGGGCCGGATCAGTCGGAGTACCAGGTCAACACCGCGCTTCGGATGATCGTCGGGGACCGCGCCGTGCTCGACCATGTCAAGGTCACCGGTGAGGGCGCGGCCGCATTGCATATCGCGACGCTGCTGGCCGAGATCGGCGCTGGGGCGACCTATCGCGAATTCGGCTTCACGACCGGCGGCGCCGTGGTGCGCAACCAGCTCTTTCTGAGGTTTGCAGGCGAGGGGATCACGGCCAGCGTGCACCAGGCGTGCCTGCTGGCCGGCCGCCAGCACGCCGACACCACGCTGACCGTCGATCATGCCGCCGCCGGCTCTCAGAGCCGAGAGGTGTTCAAGGCCGTGGTCGACGACGAGGCTCGCGCGGTGTTCCAGGGCAAGATCACGGTGCAACCGGGCGCGCAGCAGACCGACGCAAGGATGATGGCGCGCGCGCTGCTGCTATCGGACGAGGCGGTCGCCAATTGCAAGCCGGAGTTGGAGATCTTCGCGGACGACGTTCAGTGCGGGCACGGCACGACCACGGGTGCGCTGGACGACCAGCTGAAGTTCTACCTGATGGCCCGGGGCATTCCGGAGAAGGAGGCCGAAGCGCTGCTGATCCAGGCGTTCGTGGGCGAGGTGATCGACGCAATCGTGCGCGAGGATCTGCGCGAGGCGTTGTCGCGGATAATGCTCGATTGGCTCAAGGGGCGGGACTAGGTCCATGCATCCGGCGGTGAGCAACGGAAGTTACGACGTCTATCGCGTCCGCCAGGACTTTCCGATCCTGTCCATGCAGGTCCACGGCAAGAAGCTGGTCTACCTGGACAACGCAGCCTCCGCGCAGAAGCCGCTGGCGGTGCTGGAGCGGTTGACCGAAGCCTACACCAGTGAATATGCCAACGTGCATCGCGGTCTGCACTACCTCGCCAACGCCGCCACGGAGGCCTATGAAGGCGCCCGCGACAGGGTCGCAAAGTTCCTCAATGCGGAGCGGCGCGAGGAGATCGTGTTCACGCGCGGCGCCACCGAAGCGATCAATCTCGTGGCGCAGACCTTCGGTCGTGAAAGGATCGGCGAGGGCGATGAGATCGTGCTCTCGATCATGGAGCACCACGCCAACATCGTTCCCTGGCACTTCCTGCGCGAGCGGCAGGGCGCGGTGATCAAATGGGCTCCGGTTGACGACGACGGCAATTTCCTGATCGACGAATTCGAAAAGCTGCTGACCGCGCGGACCAGGTTGGTCGCGATCACCCAGATGTCGAACGTGCTGGGCAGCGTCGTTCCGGTCAAGGAGGTCGTCCGCCTGGCTCATGCGCGCGGGATCCCGGTGCTGGTTGACGGCTCGCAGGCCGCCGTCCACATGGAGGTCGACGTACGCGATATCGACTGCGATTTCTACGTCATCACCGGCCACAAGCTGTACGGACCGACCGGGATCGGGGCGCTCTACGGCAAGTACGAGCACCTCGCCGCGATGCCGCCGTTCAACGGAGGCGGCGAGATGATCCGGGAAGTCTCGTGCGATTCCGTCAGCTATGGCGAGCCGCCGCATCGCTTCGAGGCAGGTACGCCGCCGATCGTGCAGGCGATCGGCTTGGGTGCTGCGATCGACTACATCGAGTCCATCGGCAAGGAGCGAATCCGAAAGCATGAGAGCGGCCTGCTCGCCTATGCCCAGGAACGGCTGCGCGGAATCAACTCGTTGCGGATCATCGGCACGGCCGCCGAGAAGGGGGCGCTGGTGTCCTTCGAGATGAAGAATGCCCACGCTCACGACTTTGCCACCGTGATCGACCGTTCGGGCGTCGCGGTGCGGGCAGGCACTCATTGCGCGATGCCGCTGCTCGATCGCTTCGGCGTGACCGCGACCTGCCGCGCCTCGTTCGCCCTCTACAACACGATGGAGGAGGTCGATGCGCTGGCGGAAGCCCTGACCAGGGCGCAGGAGCTGTTCTCATGAGTGGCCGGATCGCGACCAAGCCGCTGCCTGCCGAATCGCGGTCGGTCAAACCGCGGCCGGTCGCCCGCATCGTCTGCGACGCCCGTCAGCGTCAGGCGGTCCGGAACGGGGAGCGGCGTTTCACCGGCGAGTTTGCGCCCGGAGAACCGGTCTGCGCGGCGGCGCTGATCAGGAACGATGGCATGTATCCGCACAAAGATGTCGGGGAGGCGCTGGTGCACCCCGGCGACGCCGGGATCGTGCGCGAGAGCTGGCGCTTCCTCGGCGAGGTCTATTACACGGTCGAGTTCATGGCCCGGTCGGTGTTCGTCATCATGCGGGGCCGCGAGATGGTCCGGATGGGAACCGCCTTCGACGCCGCCTGACGTCCCCCGTAAGGTCTCAAGCGGCCTTGGCCAGCGTGGCGTGTGCGTCTGCGCGCATCCGGGCCACCATCGATCGGAAGCCGTTGGAGCGTTGCGGCGTCAAATGCTCGCCGAGACCGAGCTGTTCGAACAGCGTGACCGGATCTTCGCCGGCGATCTCCGAGGCCGTCCGTCCCGACAATAATGCAATCAGGATCGCGACCAGGCCGCGAACGATGTGGGCATCGCTGTCGCCGGCAAAGGTAAGGAACGGCTGTCCATCGCGCTGCTCGACGGCCGTTGCCAGCCAGACCTGGCTGACGCAGCCCTGCACCTTGTTGGCGTCGGTGCGCTGCACCTCGGGAAACGGCGGCAGCTTGCGCCCGAGCTCGATGACGTAGCGGTACCGATCGTCCCACTCCTCGAGCAGGGAAAAGTTCTCGATGATGTCCGTGATCGGCGCCGGTTGCGGTTGGGGCATCGGTTCCTTCCTGAAGGTTACGCTTGGAGGACCGCGTCAGCCGAAGGCCACGCGGATGAGCCGGGACGGCACGTTGCGAAAGATCGGGGTGGTCAGAGCCCGGTCGACCGCCTCGCACACCGCGTCGAACGAGATCGGCTTGCAGACGATGCCGCGCGCGCCGCGTTCGAGAGCGAGCCGGGCGAGCGGATCGGAGCTGCGGTCGGCGACGACCAGGACCGCTGCGCCGCCATAGCGTCTGCCGAGTGCCGCGACGATCCCGTCATTCTCGCCCTGCAGAATGCTCGTTCCGACGAGCACCGTGTCCGGTGCATCCATGGCCGACGCCAGGGCGTCGTCGAGCGACGCAAAAGTGTAGGTACGATAGCGCTCTTGCAGGATGTAGTGGAGCGCGGACCGCACCACCTGATCGCGTTCGATCACGAATACGGTCGATTGGTCGTCGTTCGCGTGCCATTCCGGTTCGTATTGCATGGAAACCTCGATGCGTTGGTGAGACGCATCAAGCAAGCTCCGTACCGCGGCGAGGATCGGTGTTTTCGTAAGCAAAGGCGCATGTTCGACGTGTGTTGGTCGCGCTCTCGGTTTGTTTTGTTTCAGACAGCCTCTCGCGCAGGTGCATGTCGACATGATGCGATGTCGGGTTTGCAACAATCGCCGGTCGCTTCGCTATCTGCCTTCAATCGCTTCGCTTTTCTCGCTCGGGAAGGGTTGGCACACCCGTTGCAAAAGTCTCTGCGCAAGGCGCGGTCGTCAGACCTGCTCTCCTCGCTATCCGGGAGCTGGTCGGCCCCGCGCGAGTGAGATCGAGAGAGCGGCGCGCCGGACCATCGGCCGAAGGAAAGCAGAGTGTCTACACCAGGGACAGATCGGGTTGTGAGATTTGTCCGTATATCGGGCGCTTCGGAGGAGGCGTCCGACCCTTCACACAGAGGATAACCGAAGGATATTCGCATGAGCCTAGCAACCACCGAGAGCGTCGCCGAGATCAAGGCCCGCAACAAGCAACTGATCGACGAGGTCCTGAAGGTTTATCCGGAGAAGACCGCCAAGCGCCGCGCCAAGCACCTCAATGTGCACGAGGCCGGCAAGTCCGATTGCGGCGTCAAGTCGAACCTGAAGTCGATTCCCGGTGTGATGACCATTCGCGGCTGCGCCTATGCCGGCTCGAAGGGCGTGGTGTGGGGGCCGATCAAGGACATGATCCACATCAGCCACGGCCCTGTGGGCTGCGGCCAGTATTCCTGGGCCGCGCGGCGCAACTACTACATTGGCACAACCGGCATCGACACCTTCGTCACGATGCAGTTCACCTCCGATTTCCAGGAAAAGGACATCGTGTTCGGAGGCGACAAGAAGCTCGCGAAGATCATCGACGAGATCCAGGAGCTGTTCCCGCTCAACCACGGCATCACCATCCAGTCCGAATGCCCGATCGGTCTGATCGGCGACGACATCGAGGCCGTCTCGAAGGTGAAGTCGAAGGAGTATGACGGCAAGACCATCGTGCCGGTGCGCTGCGAGGGCTTTCGCGGCGTCTCGCAGTCGCTCGGCCACCACATCGCCAACGATGCCGTGCGCGACTGGATCTTCGACAAGGTCTCCCCGGAAGCGAAGCCGGCGTTCGAATCCACGCCCTACGATGTCGCGATCATCGGCGACTACAACATCGGCGGCGACGCCTGGTCCTCGCGCATCCTGCTCGAGGAGATGGGGCTGCGCGTGATCGCGCAATGGTCCGGCGACGGCAGTCTTGCCGAGCTGGAGGCGACGCCCAAGGCGAAGCTGAACGTACTGCACTGCTATCGCTCGATGAACTACATCTCGCGTCACATGGAGGAGAAGTTCGGTATTCCCTGGTGCGAGTACAATTTCTTCGGCCCCTCCAAGATCGCGGAATCGCTGCGCAAGATCGCGAGCTTCTTCGACGACAAGATCAAGGAAGGCGCCGAGCGCGTCATCGCCAAATACCAGCCGCTGATGGATGCGGTGATCGCCAAGTATCGCCCGCGCCTCGAAGGCAAGACGGTGATGCTGTTCGTCGGCGGCCTGCGGCCCCGGCACGTGATCGGCGCCTATGAGGATCTCGGCATGGAGGTCGTCGGCACCGGCTACGAGTTCGGCCATAACGACGACTACCAGCGCACCGCCCAGCACTACGTCAAGGACGGCACGCTGATCTACGACGACGTCACCGGTTACGAGTTCGAGCGCTTCGTCGAGAAGATCCAGCCCGACCTCGTCGGCTCCGGCATCAAGGAGAAGTACGTCTTCCAGAAGATGGGTGTGCCGTTCCGGCAGATGCACTCCTGGGACTATTCCGGTCCCTATCACGGCTATGACGGGTTCGCGATCTTCGCGCGCGACATGGACATGGCCATCAACTCCCCGATCTGGAAGAAGACCAAGGCACCCTGGAAGGATGCCCCGCGGCCGAGCCTGATGGCGGCCGAATAACAGAGGCGAGGTCCGGCTCTTCCCGATCCCCGGGAAGAGCCGAGAGACAGGCGATCGAACACGACATCCAACGAAGGTGCCAAGATGACTCAGAATGCCGAACACGTGCTCGATCACTTCGAGCTGTTCCGCGGTCCGGAATACCAGCAGATGCTGGCCAACAAGAAGACGCTGTTCGAAAATCCGCATGATCCCGCGGAGGTCGAGCGCATCCGCGAATGGGCCAAGACGCCTGAATATCGCGAGAGGAATTTTGCCCGCGAGGCCCTGACCGTCAATCCTGCCAAGGCCTGCCAGCCGCTCGGCGCGGTGTTCGTCGCCGTCGGCTTCGAGGGCACGTTGCCCTTCGTGCACGGCTCGCAGGGCTGCGTCGCCTATTACCGCAGCCATCTGTCGCGGCATTTCAAGGAGCCGAGCTCCTGCGTCTCCTCGTCGATGACGGAGGACGCAGCCGTGTTCGGCGGCCTGAACAACATGATCGACGGGCTTGCCAACACCTACAACATGTATAAGCCGAAGATGATCGCGGTCTCCACCACCTGCATGGCGGAGGTGATCGGCGACGACCTCAACGCCTTCATCAAGACCGCCAAGGAGAAGGGCTCGGTTCCGGCGGAGTACGATGTTCCGTTCGCCCACACGCCCGCCTTCGTCGGCAGCCATGTGACCGGCTACGACAATGCACTCAAGGGCATTCTCGACCACTTTTGGGACGGCAAGGCCGGCACCGCGCCGAAGCTGGAGCGCAAGGAGAACGACAAGATCAACTTCATCGGCGGCTTCGATGGCTACACCGTCGGCAACATCCGCGAGATGAAGCGCATTTTCGAGCTGATGGGGATCGAGTACACGATCCTTGCCGACAACAGCGACGTGTTCGACACCCCGACCGACGGCGAATTCCGCATGTATGACGGCGGTACCACGCTGGAGGATGCCGCGAATGCAATCCACGCCAGGGCGACGATCTCCATGCAGCAATATTGCACGGAGAAGACGCTCCCCTTCATCGCAAACCACGGCCACGAGGTCGCAGCCTTCAACCATCCGGTCGGCGTCAGCGCCACTGACGAGTTCCTGATGACGCTGTCGCGGATCACCGGCAAGGCGATCCCGAAGGCGCTGGAGCAGGAGCGCGGTCGCCTGGTCGACGCCATGGCCGACTCCAGCGCGCATATCCACGGCAAGAAGTTCGCGATCTACGGCGATCCGGACCTCTGCTACGGGCTCGCGGCGTTCCTGCTCGAGCTCGGCGCCGAGCCGACCCACGTGCTCTCCACCAACGGCAACAAGGCGTGGGCCGAGAAGATGGAGGCGCTGTTTGCGAGTTCGCCGTTCGGCAAGAATTGCCACGCTTATGCCGGCAAGGATCTCTGGCACATGCGCTCGCTGCTGTTCACCGAGCCGGTCGACTTCCTGATCGGCAACACCTACGGCAAGTACCTGGAGCGCGACACGGGCACGCCGCTGATCCGCATCGGCTTCCCGGTGTTCGACCGCCATCATCACCATCGTTATCCGGTGTGGGGCTATCAGGGTGGCATGAACGTTCTGGTCAAGATCCTCGACAAGATCTTCGACGAGATCGACAAGAACACCAACGTGCCGGCCAAGACCGACTACAGCTTCGACATCATCCGTTGATGCCGGGGAGAGCTGCCGCCGCCCGACGGGGCGGCGGCAGACCACCAGTCTAGCCAGAGCGATCGAGACTGCGGGGCATCATGCTCGCGCAGCGGGTCAGGGAATAGGAGAGACGCATGAGCTCGCTGTCGGCCACCATTCAAGACGTCTTCAACGAGCCGGGCTGCGGCAAGAACGCCAACAAGACGGAGGCCGAGCGCAAGAAGGGCTGCACCAAGCAGCTGCAGCCAGGTGGGGCTGCCGGCGGCTGCGCCTTCGACGGCGCCAAGATCGCGCTCCAGCCGTTCACCGACGTCGCCCATCTCGTCCATGGTCCGATCGCCTGCGAGGGCAATTCCTGGGACAATCGCGGGTCAGCCTCGTCGGGCTCCGATCTCTGGCGGCGAAGCTTCACCACCGACATGAACGAGACCGATATCGTGTTCGGCGGCGAGAAGCGGCTCTACAAGGCGATCAAGGAGGTCATCGAGAAATACGATCCGCCGGCGATCTTCGTCTACCAGACCTGCGTGCCCGCCATGATCGGCGACGACATCAATGCGGTCT
This sequence comes from Bradyrhizobium sp., assembly GCF_035935975.1. Lineage (GTDB taxonomy): Bacteria > Pseudomonadota > Alphaproteobacteria > Rhizobiales > Xanthobacteraceae > Bradyrhizobium. Next base: position 597,704 of record NZ_DASYWN010000041.1, on the reverse strand, counting down.
GCAAGGCCGCGGCGACGAAATTCGGCAAGCCGGTCATCCCCGTCAATTCCCCGGGCTTCGTCGGCCCGAAGAACCTCGGCAACAAGCTCGCCGGCGAAGCGCTGCTCGAGCACGTGATCGGTACCGAGGAGCCCGACTACACCACGCCTTACGACATCAACATCATCGGGGAATACAATCTCTCGGGCGAGTTCTGGCAGATCAAGCCGCTGCTCGACGAGCTCGGCATCCGCATCCTCTCCTGCATCTCCGGCGACGGCAAATATCGTGAGCTTGCCTATTCGCACCGGGCGAAGGCGGCGATGATGGTCTGCTCCAAGGCGATGATCAATGTCGCCCGCAAGATGGAGGAGCGCTACGGCATTCCGTTCTTCGAAGGCTCGTTCTACGGCATCCAGGATTCCAGCGATTCGCTGCGGGAGATTGCCCGTATGCTGATCGAGCGCGGTGCGCCGGCGGAACTGATGGAGCGGACCGAGGCGGTGATCGCACGCGAGGAAGCCAAGGCCTGGACTGCGATCGAGCGCTTCAAGCCGCGCTTCAAGGACAAGAAGGTGCTGCTGATCACCGGCGGCGTCAAATCCTGGTCGGTGGTCGCAGCGCTGCAGGAGGCGGGGCTGGAGATCGTCGGCACGTCCGTGAAGAAGTCGACCAAGGAGGACAAGGAGCGGATCAAGGAGCTGATGGGCCAGGACGCCCACATGATCGAGGATATGACACCGCGCGAGATGTACAAGATGCTGAAGGACGCGCGCGCCGACATCATGCTCTCCGGCGGCAAGTCGCAATTCGTCGCCCTGAAGGCGGCGATGCCCTGGCTCGACATCAACCAGGAGCGCTGTCACGGCTATATGGGCTACATCGGCATGGTCAAGCTGATGGAGGAAATCGAGAAGGCGCTCTACAACCCAATGTGGGCGCAGCTCCGCAAGCCAGCGCCGTGGGACGATGCCGGCGTCAACTGGCAGACCAAGGCGATGGCGGAGATGGATGCGCAGGCCGCGGAGATCGCCGCCGACCCGGCTCGCGCCGAGGCGGCGCGCCGCGCCAGGAAGATCTGCGTCTGCAAGACCGTCGACGTCGGCAGCATCGAGGATGCCATCGCTGCGCACGGCCTCACCACTGTCGATGGGGTGAAGGAGCATACCAACGCTTCGGGTGGCTGTGGTGCCTGCAAGGGACGGGTCGAGGACATCCTGGCGACCCGGCCGGCGCCGGTGCTGCAGGCAGCGGAGTAGGGCGCTCCTCATGGCGATCGTCACCACGTCCAAAAAGGCCTGCTCGGTCAATCCGCTCAAGATGAGCCAGCCGATCGGCGGCTCCTTCGCCTTCATGGGCCTGCGCGGTGCGATGCCGTTGCTGCACGGCTCGCAGGGCTGCACCTCGTTCGGGCTGACGCTGTTCGTGCGGCACTTCAAGGAGGCCGTGCCGATGCAGACCACGGCCATGAGCGAGGTTGCGACCGTGCTCGGCGGCTATGAGAATGTCGAGCAGGCCATCCTCAACATCTACAATCGCACCAAGCCCGAGATCATCGGCATCAACTCGACCGGCGTCACCGAGACCAAGGGCGACGACGTCGAGGGGTTTATTCGCCTGATCCGGCAGAAGCATCCGCAGCTCGAGAAGTTCCCGCTGGTCTACGTCTCCACGCCCGATTTCAAGGACGCGTTCCAGGACGGTTGGGAGAAGACGGTCGCGCGCATGGTCGAGTTGCTGGTCGATCCGGTCGACGCTTCGGCGCCTCGCGATCCCGCGCGCGTCAATGTCCTGCCGGGCTGCCACCTCACGCCCGGCGATCTCGACGAGCTGCGCACGATCATCGAGGATTTCGGGCTTCGCCCGTCCTTCCTGCCGGATCTCGCTGGCTCCCTCGATGGTCATATCCCGGACGAGTTCACGCCGACCACGATCGGCGGCATCGGGGTCGACGAGATCGCCACCATGGGGCAGGCGGGCTGGACGATCGCGATCGGCGCGCAGATGAAGCGTGCGGCGGAAGCCATGCAGGAGAGGGCCGGCGTGCCGTTCCGGCTGTTCGAGCGGCTCTGCGGGCTGATCCCCAATGACGAGTTCATCGCCTTCCTGAGTGAGATCAGCGGCCGGCCTGTGCCGCCGAAATATCGCCGGCAGCGCGGCCAGCTTGCGGACGCGATGCTGGACACGCATTTCCACATCGGCGGCCGCAAGCTGGCGATCGGTGCCGAGCCGGACCTGCTGTTCGACCTGTCGAGCATGCTGCACGAGATGGGCGCCGAGGTCTCGGTTGCGGTGACCACCACGGCGTCGCCCGTGCTGGAGCGTGTCAGGACGAACGAGGTCCTGATTGGCGATCTCGAGGATCTCGAGGAGCTCGCCAAGACGCGCGACTGCGATCTGCTCATCACCCATTCGCATGGCCGCCAGGCGGCCTCGCGCTTGAAAATCCCGTTCTATCGCGCGGGTTTCCCGATGTTCGACCGCCTCGGCGCCGGGCATCTGATGTCGGTCGGCTATCGTGGCACCCGCGATCTGGTGTTCGATCTCGCCAATCTCGTCATCGCCGACCGCGAGGACAACCATCAGCCGACGCCCGAGACCTGGCGGAACACCGAGACCGGCCTTCAGGTCGTTCCGCCGCAACTGCACTGAACGAAGGAGAGGGACCAGATCGATGAAAGTCGCCTTTGCGACCCAGGACCTGAAGCGCGTCGACGCGCATTTCGGCTGGGCCAAGAACATCGCCATCTACGACGTCAGCCCCGAGGGACACCATTTCGTCGAGGCCATCCAGTTCGATGGCGACCTCAAGGAGGACGGCAACGAGGACAAGCTGGCGCCGAAGATCGAGGCGATCAAGGATTGCACGATCCTCTATGTCGCGGCGATCGGCGGCTCGGGCGCGGCACGGGTCGTCGCCAACAACATCCACCCGATGAAGGTGGCGCAGCCTGAAGCGATCGACGACCTCTGCGTCAAGCTGGAGGACGTGCTGAAGGGGGCACCGCCGCCCTGGTTGCGCAAGGTGCTGGCGAAGGACCAGGAACGCAGCTTTGATCTCGAAGACTGAGGACAACCATCATGCCTGAGGCCGCAGAACTCGTTCAACCCGACGCCGCGGCCGACGCGCCGTTCGTCAAGGAGCTCGTCAAGATCTGGCGCGCCCAGGACACCCATGGCGCCTGGGAGGGCAAGAAGGATCTCGACCTGCTCGAGCCCTACATTCTCGACAAGGAGAAGCGGCGCGCGCTGCCGATCGTCGGCGATCCCGATCCCGATACGATCTGGCGCATGGAGCTGTTCTTCAATGCGGTCGCGCTTTCGGTCGAGAAGGCGACGGGAGTCATGATCTCGCCGATGCTGAAGATGCATCACGAAGGCTTCGGCCGCATGGTCCTGATCGGCGGACGGTTGATCGTCGTCAACAAGCAGTTGCGCGACGTGCACCGGTTCGGCTTCGACAATCTCGGCAAGCTCGCGGCCGAGGGCGACAAATACGTCGCCGGCGCCGTCGAAATGATCCGCAAATTCCCAGACGTTGCGAACTACTGAGGTTGAGCATGAGCGATCTTGAAACCCTGAAGGCCGAGATCAAGAAGCTGTCGGCCAAGGCGACGCAGGCCAAGATGGACCTCCACGATCTCTCGGAGGAGCTGCCGATCAACTGGACCTCGATCCTGAGCGTGGCCCAGAAGGCCCACGACGCCTTTTCCGAGCTCGAGCGCAAGCGCGAGGACCTCAAGATGCTGGAAAAGGCCTGACTGGATCCCGATCATGTCCTATGCAACCCGCGACGGCCGCGATTGGAGGCCGGATTATCTGGTTTCGATCGATCCCAAGAAATGCATCGGCTGCGGCCGCTGCTACAAGGTCTGCGGTCGCGAGGTCATGACGCTGAAGGGGATCAACGAGGACGGCGAGATGATCGACCTCGATGACGATGATGACGAGGTCGAGAAGAAAGTCATGGTGATGAACGACGACGGCGCCTGCATCGGTTGCGGCGCCTGCGCGCGGGTCTGCCCGACCAACTGCCAGACCCACGCTCCCGCGGCCGCCTGAGCGGTAACGGCGGACGTGTGATGAGTAAGACCCAGTTTGCCAGGTACAATATCGGCCAGGTGATCCGCCATCGGCTCTATGCGATGCGCGGGGTCATCTTCGACGTCGACACGTCGTTCGCCGGCACGGATGGCGAGCCGGTTACGAACGGGACTGCCAGTGGTCTGGTCTACCGGCTGTTTGCCGAGGACGACGAAGTTCCCTATGTGGCGAGTATCGCCGAAACTGACCTCGAGCCCGACGATTCCGGCGAGCCGGTCAGGCATCCCGGGATCGGGGCCATGTTCGAGGTCGGCGAGGCAGGCAGCTATCGCCGGCGCAGGCACCTGATCAATTGATGCGTGGCGAACCACGTCATCCGTTCTATTCGATGCCCTGCTCGCGTGCCTTCATCATTGCGGCAACGCGGAATCGCTCGTGGATGGCGACGGGATTGGCGAGCATGTCTGCTTCGGCCTGCTTGAACGCGGCGAGAACGACGTCGGCTTCCTCGCGCGTCAGGGGCACGCGCCCGGCCATGTGCGTCGCTTCGGGGGCGGCCGCCCGGATCGCACGGCGATAGGGGTGATCCTTCACCTCGATCAGCTCATTCGCCTCGAGCTTGCCGCCAAGCGTGATCGCGAGCCCGACGATTTCGAGCTTGCGGCCGTCCTGTGTGATCTTGACCAATATCGCCATTGTTACTCGGCCTCCTGCGCCGCGAACCACATGTAACCGCCGTCATCCCAGAGCCGCGCCAGGGCCTGGCCGGGGCTCCAGGCGGGATGCTGCTGCTTTGTCGCGCGAAACTCCGTCTCGAAGCGCGATGCGTCCTCACCCAGGAGATGAGCGACGAAGAAGTCGGCCTTCGATCGCAGAACGAAGGCCGATCGGTCGCCACTCGCCCGCAACTCGAACCTGTCGCCATCGGACAGGACACGGATTGCTGTCTCGCTTTCGTCTGTTGTGGCAGCCATCACGGGACCATCGGCATCGCGAAGCCGGGGCGGGGATGAGCGTCGTAATAGTCGGGCCGCTCCGGCCAGCCACCTTCGGCGTTGAACTTGAAGGCGGTGATCCTCACGGGCGCGCCTTGCGAGCAGGACACTTCGGCGAACTTGATCTCGCGCGGGCCGGGGCCGGCGGAGAAATCCGCAACCACAGTGCCGTCCGCCTTGCAGGCGCGGGCAAAGCCTGGTGTGCCGACGGTGCCCGCAGGCACGGGATTGGCTACGAAGCTGACGTCGGCGCCAAAGGCCGGGCTTGCGAATTTGAAGATGGCCAATACGCCGCTGCGATCGACCGGGCGATCGGCGGTGATCGGGCGCGCGACCGAATAGACGGTCAGCGTGCCGCCATCGAGCAGCGCCTTGATCTCGTCTTCTGAGCAGGCGGAAAATTCCGACGCGACGTTCATGTGCTTCTCCATGCCAACGGGCCTGAGTGAGCAACATCAATTTCCGTGCCACGCCGCGCCAGCACATTGAGACCGCATCAAGACCACCGGACGCGGCGGAAACGGCGCACGGCGGGTGCCCGGATGCGGCTTCGGCTGACGCGCCTTACAGCAAGCACGACGCGCATGTCGGATTCCGGACAGACGACATGACGAGGTCGCCGCCGCGCATCTAGCGCGAATCTTGCAATGCCGCCCGGGCACTTGACCGCACAGGAGGACAGCATGGACCAGAATACCGCTTATGCGATCTGCGCCTTCAATGACATTCCGAGCCAGCGGGCGATCGGCTTCCAGCTCATGATCGTCGGCGAGGACGGCGGCGCGCGGCCGTGGCCGATCGTGATCGTGCGCTGGGGCAAGCAGGTATTCGGCTATCTCAACCGGTGCCCGCACGACGGCGTGAACCTGGACTGGGAGCGCCACCAGTTCCTGGACGGCAACGGCACCAGGCTGATGTGCGGCAAGCATGGCGCGACGTTCGAGCTCGGCACCGGCCATTGCGTCGATGGACCGTGCAAGGGCGACAGCCTGACGCCGATCGCGCTGGCCGTCCTCGACGGCGATATCTGCGTCACCGGCGTGACGCTGGTCGAGGACGACGAAACGGTCTGCGAAGAGGAAGCCTGACGCCGCTGCGTCAGACCGGGCGGTTTTCGTTGCGGTTCTTCACCGGTTCCATCTTTGCCACGCCGTCTTCAAAGGAGATCTCGGCATAGGAACCGTCGAGATCCCTGGCGGCGTCGAGCAGGTAGTCGAGCTTGCCGGCGGTGTCGAGCTTCTTGATGTCGTTCTTGTCGACGCCGGCGAGGTCCATCATTTCCTTCCACACCGTGGATTCGTCGCACGGCAAGATCCGGAACTCGATATCGCCGATCCTGGTGCGGTATTTGGCCAGCAGGTCGATGTTGTTGCAGAACATGAAGTAGCTGCCCTTCGGGCTGAGCGCGCCGTTCATCACCTTGGCGACGTCGGCGAGATAGGCGAAGGAATGCAGATAGCCCGCGAGCACCGGGATGGTCTCTTCACCCTCTTGCGCGACCGTCAGCACCTGCTCGATCGAATAGTCGGGCGGCCGCTTCTCGTCGGCGACCTGAGCCTGGAACTTCAGCGCAATATCGCCGCGAAAGCCGAAACGGCCGGGCTTCGTCGTGTCGCCTTTCAGCACCGCGTTGAGCAGCCGCCCTTCCTTGTCCAGGCGGCCGAGAGCGGTGTTGTCGATCGACGTCATGAATACCTCCTTGGTTCATCTGCCGCGCGGATCTCGGTCGGGCGCGGAATCTCAACGGCCCTTATGCAAGGAGTTTGCCGCCCTTCATCAGTGACACCGAAAGTTCGAAGGCTGGGCAAATTCGGCCGGTCTTGTTCAGCGGATCGGCTCCGTCCGGTATCGCGTTGCCATTCCGTTTGTTGCGGCGCTGCCAAGGCTCCGTGTCGCAAACCCGACACGCGTCGCAAAGGCAACAGACGAAAGGTGATGAAAACGCTGCGGTTTCAGGCGGATGTGCTCTGGCACGGGACTTGCGATCCCTCATTGCAACAGACCCAGACAGCGAGGGCGAGCGATGATCAATCTGACGGACAGCGCGGTGAATGCGGTGAAGACCGCGATCTCCTCGGCGGCGGAGCCGGCGAGCGGGCTCCGGATCATGGTCGAGACCGGCGGCTGCGCCGGGTTCAAATACATGATGGGCCTCGCCGAGGAAGCCAAGCCTGACGACACCGTGATCGAACGCGGCGGCGTGAAGGTGTTCGTCGACAACAAGAGCCACGAGCATCTCAACGGCACCACGATCGACTTCGTCGTTGCGCTGGAGGGGTCCGGCTTCACCTTCGACAATCCCAACGCGAAGTCGAGCTGCTCCTGCGGCAAGTCGTTCAGCTAAGCCGTCCCCTTATCCGACCCGCAAGAAAGAGAATACGAAATGCTCGTCGAATCCGAACATTTGAAGCAGCCGCCGGCGACCGAACCCTCGGATCGCGAGCGCATCGTCCGCGCCGTGCTCGATGAGGTTCGCCCCAATCTCAAGCGCGACGGGGGTGATTGCGAGCTGATCGAGATCGACGGCAACAAGATCATGGTTAAGCTCACCGGGGCCTGCGTGTTCTGCAAGCTCGCCAGCGCGACGTTGGAGGGTATCCAGGCCCGGCTGATCGAACGGCTCGGTGAGTTCGTCCGCCTGATCCCAGTTGCTGGAGCGGCCAAGCCTCGTCACTGAACAGGCCTCGTCACTGAGAGAGGGATGCCGTGCGGCCGATCTACCTCGACAATAACGCGACGACCCGCACGGATCCCTCCGTCGTCGCGGCGATGCTGCCGTTCTTCTCCGAGCAGTTCGGCAACGCGTCCTCGGTGCATGCCTTCGGCAGCGACGTCGCAGGGGCGGTGAGGGAAGCGCGGCGCGGAGTTCAGGCGCTGATCGGCGCCGCCTTCGACCATGAGATCGTATTCACTTCGGGCGGGACCGAAGCCGACAACACCGCGATCCTCTCGGCCCTGGCCGTGCAGGAGGGGCGCGACGAGATCGTCACCACGGCGGTGGAGCATCCCGCTGTGCTGTCGTTGGTCGACGAGTTGGGCCGCCGCGGCGTCAAGAGCCATCTCATTCCCGTCGATACGCGCGGCCGATTGGACATCGAGGCCTATCGGCGCGCGCTCGGTCCCCGTACCGCCATTGCATCCGTGATGTGGGCGAACAACGAGACCGGCACGATCTTCCCCGTCGAATTCCTGGCCAAGATGGCCCATTCGGCCGGCGCGCTGTTTCACACCGACGCGGTGCAGGCCGTGGGCCGGATTCCGGTCGATCTGAAGTCGACCGAGATCGACATGCTGTCGTTGTCCGGCCACAAGCTGCACGGGCCCAAGGGGATCGGCGCGCTCTATCTTCGCAAGGGAACGCCATTCAAGCCGCTGATCCTGGGCGGGCCGCAGGAACGTCGTCGCCGCGCCGGCACGGAGAACGTTCCCGGCATCGTCGGTCTCGGCAAGGCGGCAGCGCTTGCGGCTGCGCACCTCGAGCAGGAGCGGACGCAAGTGGCCGCGCTGCGTGACCGGATGGAGCAGGGCATTCTTCGGCTCGGCCACTGCATGGTGCTGGGCGATCTGAAAAGCCGGCTGCCGAACACGTCGAACATCGCCTTCGAGCATCTCGAGGGTGAGGCGATCATCCATCATTTGAACCGCGTCGGCATTGCCGCTTCGCTCGGCTCGGCCTGTGCGTCCGGCTCGATGGAGCCGTCGCACGTGCTGCGCGCGATGAACGTTCCGCCGCGCGTACTGCGCGGCGCGATCCGCTTCTCGTTGTCGCGCGAGACCGCGCCCGACGATATCGACCGCGTCCTGCAGGTTCTGCCGGACATCCTTTCGAAACTGAGAGCATTGTCTCCTTCGTGGCAAGAGCGCGCGAGCGACACCTCTCTTACCGAGGAGCTCAGCTCATGAAAGTCATGATTCGCCGCTCGCCCGAGACCGGCCTGTCGATCTACGTGCCGAAGAAGGATCTCGAGGAGCCGATCGTCGAATCCGAGCACGAGACGCTGTGGGGCGGCTGGATCAAGATCGCCAATGGTTGGGTGCTCGATTTGCCGCAGATGGCCGCCGATACCAACTTGCCGATCACGATCAATGCCAAGAAGCGTGGCGGAGAGGGAGACGAGTGATGAACGCGCCGGTTCCGCAGATCGACTTCGCCAATCCGGCCGATGCCGAGGCCATCCTCGGCGGTGTCGTCGCGCGCATGCGCGCAGGCGAGGTCATTCCCTATCTCGGGCCGGCCGTCGCGGAGCTTGCGGCGCCCGCGGTGCCGATGAATCCGGAAGCGCTGGCGGCCTTCTTCGGCACCAAGGTCGCGCTGCCGCGACGTGCCAGAGGCAATGCCTGGGCGTCGGCGCAGCACATCGAAAGCACACGTCATCGGGCCACCGTGACCGCACTGATGGCGGAGGCTTTTGCGACGCCGGTGACGCCGACGGCGCTGCAGCGCCATCTTGCGACGTTGCCGCTGCCGCTGATTGTCGATAGCTGGTACGACGGTGCGATGCGCAGCGCGTTCGCAGGGCGTGGCGATTGGGGCGAGATCCAGGGCATCACCCGGGCCGGCATCGGTGAAGATCGCTGGTATCGCTTCTACGATGCCGCCGGGAAGGAAGTCGATCGCGCGGAAGCCAAGGGCTGGACCACAATTCTCTACAAGCCCCATGGCGGCGTGGCGCCGGCGAAGAACTTCCTGATCTCCGACGCGGACTATGTCGAGGTGCTGACGGAGATCGACATCCAGACGCCGATTCCGGACGAGGTGAAGGCGCGCCGCACCGGCCGCAGCTTCCTGTTCCTCGGTTGCCGCTTCAACGACCAGCTGCTGCGCACCTATGCCCGGCAGGTGTCGAAGCGCTCGGCTGAGAGCCACTATGCCGTGGTCGAGCCGGATGCGCTGTCGAAGAACGAGCTGCGCTTCCTGGTCAGCCAGGGCCTGACCCCGCTCGCGATCCCGCTTTCGCGCGCGATCGAGATCGTATTGGCGGGCTGATTGTCATTGCATATTCGGTCTGATCCCGCTGCGCGAACCAGCTTCGCGCGGCGCGGCTTCGGCTGCACATCGAGGCTCGCGGTCGATGACGTCGCATCTGTCATCTTTCCAACACGCGTTGCCAATCCGACATTTCCCGACGCGCGCGCTAACTCCTTGAAGTCAGCCATGAAAGTCGCCGAGCGCGACGATGGCATGCAGGTTGCTAATACCTTTCTAGAACGACTCTTAGGACGCTTCTCGAAAACCGGATCTGTTCGGCCTGCAAGGAGAACTGAACGATGGATGCTTCAGCGCAATACGATTTGAATAACGGCAATGGCGCCGAGATCGGCGAGATCATGCAAAGCATCGCCGAGCACAAGGGCTGCGGCACCACCGGCGGCAGCGGCAAGGCGAGCTGCGGATCGCAGGCCGGGCAGGGCGACCTGCCGACCGAGATCTGGGAGAAGGTGAAGAACCATCCCTGCTACAGCGAGGAAGCGCATCATCACTACGCGCGCATGCATGTCGCGGTGGCGCCCGCCTGCAACATCCAGTGCAACTACTGCAATCGCAAATACGACTGCGCCAATGAATCGCGCCCCGGCGTGGTCAGCGAGAAGCTGACGCCGGAACAGGCCGCCAAGAAGGTGCTCGCGGTCGCTTCCACCATTCCGCAAATGACCGTGCTTGGCATCGCCGGCCCCGGCGATCCGCTGGCCAACCCCGAAAAGACCTTCAAGACCTTCGAGCTGATCTACAACACGGCGCCTGACATCAAGCTGTGCCTGTCGACCAACGGCCTCATGCTGCCCGATCACGTCGACACCATCGCGAAGTACAACGTCGACCACGTCACCATTACCATCAACATGGTCGACCCCGAGATCGGGGCGCAGATCTATCCCTGGATCTTCTACAAGCACAAGCGCTACACGGGTTACGAGGCCGCCAAGATCCTGACCGATCGCCAGCTCCAGGGTCTGGAGATGCTCACCGAGCGCGGCATCCTCTGCAAGATCAACTCGGTGATGATTCCCGGCATCAATGACCAGCACCTGGTCGAGGTCAACAGGGCCGTGAAGTCGCGCGGCGCCTTCCTGCACAACATCATGCCGCTGATCTCCGCGCCGGAGCACGGCACCGTGTTCGGCCTGAACGGCCAGCGCGGTCCGAGCGCGCAGGAGCTGAAAGCGCTGCAGGATTCCTGCGAAGGCGAGATGAACATGATGCGGCATTGCCGGCAGTGCCGCGCCGACGCGGTCGGCCTGCTCGGCGAGGACCGCAGTGCCGAGTTCACCACCGAGAAGATCATGGCGATGGAGGTGAAGTACGACGCCGACACCCGCAAGGCCTATCAGGCCAAGGTCGAGGAGGAGCGCGTCGCCAAGGTCGCCGCCAAGCAGGAGGAGCTTGCCGAGCTCGCAGGCAATTCCAGCGACATCAAGGTGCTGGCCGCGGTCGCGACCAAAGGCTCCGGCCTGATCAACGAGCACTTTGGCCATGCCAAGGAGTTCCAGGTCTACGAACTCTCCACGGCAGGCGCGAAATTCGTCGGCCACCGCCGCGTCGATCTCTACTGCCAGGGCGGCTACGGTGAGGAAGACAGCCTCGAAACCATCATCCGCGCCATCAACGACTGCCACGCGGTGTTCGTGGCCAAGATCGGCGGCTGCCCGAAGGCCGACCTGGTCAAGGCCGGCATCGAGCCGGTCGACCAATATGCGCACGAGTTCATCGAGAAGTCGGCGATCGCCTGGTTCAAGGCTTATCTCGACAAGGTCAACAGCGGCGAGATCGCGCACGCGGAGCGCGGCGATGCCGCCATCCGCCAGGGCGCGTTGATTTCGGCGGCTTGAGGAGAGAGCGATGCCGTTCAAGATCATCGCCTCGCAATGCACGAGCTGCTCAGCCTGCGAGCCGGAATGCCCGAACGTCGCCATCCGCGAGAAGGGCGGCACGTTCGTGATCGATCCAAAGAAATGCACCGAATGCCTTGGCCATTTCGACGAACCGCAATGCGTGGCGGTGTGCCCGGTCGACAACACCTGCGTGATCGATACGTCGCTGCCGCGCTACCAGGCACCAGCTTGAGAGGGACGACATGAACTTCACGATCACACCGGCGGCGCAGAAATTCATGCGCATGATGCTCCGCGTGGACGGCGGGGCGGGCAGCGGTTTCCGCCTCGCGGTCAGCCCGGGCGGCTGTTCGGGCCTTGCGGCGGATATCCACGTGCTTGCCGCGCCGCAGGCCGGCGACGCCGTGGTCGAGCGCGATGGCGTCAAGCTGTTCCTGCCGGCAGAAAGCCGGTTGCTGCTCGACGGCGTCACCATCGACTTCAAGGATACGCCGACCCAGACCGGGCTGGTGTTCCACGATCCGAAGCAGGTCTCCTGCGGTCATCATTAGGTGGTCCCGATGCAGTCCGACGCGGGCTTCAATCCGCAATCCGAGATCAACGACGCGCTGGTCACCGGCGCGTTGCTCGGTGGCGGACTGCCGAGCGAGGCCGAGCATCACCTTTGGCAGGCCGGACTGTCCTATCACCTGGATGGGATTGCGGAGAGCCATCTGCGGGAGGCCGAAGCGCTCGCGCCCGGCCACGCGGCGGTGCTGATAGGGCTCTATCGCTTCTACTTCTACAAGGGCCGCCTTGCCGAGGCGCTGGAGATCGCAAACCGCTGTCTCGCCAAGGCGGCGCACGACAATGGCCTACCGCCCGACTGGCAAGCTGTCTCCGCCGGTGACGCCGCGTTCGGCCAGTATGAGAGCATGCTGCCGCGGTTCTTCCTGTTCTCGCTGAAGGGATATGCCTACCTCCAGATGCGGCTGGGGCGGATCGAGGAGGGGCGGCTCGCGGTCCGGAAGCTGTTGGAGCTCGATCCCACCGACAAGATCGGCGCCAAGGTGCTGCTTGGCGTTCTCGATCGGAAGGGGCACGACGATGATGACTGACGACATCGACGAAGCCTGCGACTGGCGGGGCGATCAGGTCGACTGTGCCGGCTGCGCACATCTGGCGCTCAACACCGCCGGCGGCTGCCGCATCAGGCATGCCTGCGTCAACGATCGCTATGCACGCCGGATCGATCGGTTCTTCAATTGGAACCCCGATCTTGCCGACGTCTATCTCGGCCATCCGCATTTCGAGGTGCGTGCGATCGCCGCCAAGTTCGCCAATCTGTTTCTGCTGCCTCCGCTGCTGGGGGACGCCGACGAAACCGTGCGCTGGAACGCGGTCCGGCGGCTCCCCAAGCGCTACGCGCTGCAATTGCGCAAGGATCCGCATCGGGAGGTCAGGATGCGGGTTGCGACCCTGATCGAAGGTGACGAACTGCTGCCGATGGCCTCCGACGAGGACTACTACGTCCGTCTCGTCGTCGCGCGCAAGCTGGCGCCGCTGCTGCTCGGTCGGATGATCGACGATGAGGAGGCGGAAGTGCGCCGCGTCGTGGCCCGGCGCATTCCGGATGGATGGCTGCCCGGCATGATCAACGATCGCGATGCCGCGGTGCGGCTCGAGATCGCGCAGCGCCTGTCGCCGGAACTGCTGGTGCTGATGCGCCGCGACCCGGACTGGCGCATCCGCTACGAGGTCGCCAGCCGGGCCGCGGTCGACGAGCTCATGCTGCTCGCCGAGGACGATGACAGCATGGCGCGCGAGGTCGCGCGCACGCGCGTGGCGGTGCGGTTGGAACGGGAAACGGAGGCGTCCGTATGAGCAACATCGTCCGCGACAGTGACGTCGTCGAGCTGAGTGCGCCGCCCTTCTTCAGCTTCGGCGAGAAGGTGCGGGCCAAGCGCACCATCCGCAACGACGGCACCTATGCCGGCAAGGAGATCGGCGACATCCTCGCCAAGAAGGGAGAGGTCGGTTACGTCGTCTCGATCGGCACGTTCCTGCAGCAATTCTACATCTACGGCGTCGAATTCCTCGAAAGCGGAAACCGCGTCGGGATGAAGCGCAAGGAGCTCGACCCCGCCACCCCGCGCGACATTGTCGAGGACATTCCGTTGCCGGAGACCGCATCATGATGATCGAACCCAAGCTGCCGAAATATCAATGGGGCCAGCGCGTGAAGGCGGCGGTGGACCTGCACAATGACGGCTCGTTTCCCGATGCGCCGGCGGAGGGTCTCCTGGTCGGCATCGGCGACACCGGGGAGATCGTCCAGGTCGGTCGGCACACCGAGGCAAACCTGCCGATCTACCTCGTCGAGTTCGGCGAGCGGCTTGTGGTCGGCTGTCTCGAAGAAGAAATCAGTGCGCTGTAGGAGGCGCGAGATGAATGCCGCGGTCCTCAGACAGATCGACCCGGGGATGCCAGCGCATCCCAACGAGCTCGACCGCAAGCGGATCGAGCGCGCGTTGGGATCGCGGCAGCGCTACCGCTACGTCTCGCCGAAGGTGAGCTGCGTGACCGGGGGCTATCACATCGAGAGTCCGTGCTGCTCGCGCAACATCGACGCCGACGGAGGCGTGATCGACGTCGCACTGCTGCATCACGATGCGGCCAGCGCGACCTGGCAGGTCTTTCGCAAGGATCACCGGACCGGCGCCTGGGAGCTGCACGGCGTTCATCAGCGGCTGGGGTCGGTCACCGACGTCCTGAACGCCGATCCCGAGCGCGTGTTCTGGCAATAGCAGGATTTGACCGAGATGGCATTGGCAGCGGCGGAGCTGGCGGAAATTGAGCAGGTGCTGACGACGTCGGATGCGGCGGCGCAGGCCTATCTCGAGCTGAGACGAAAATTCGCGCACCTTGTCTGGATCCGCTGCGATGCATCCGACGTGACGGAGACGCCGTTCCGCAGCTTTGACGCGTTCGACCTGCACCTGCTCGACAGCGCCGATCACTGCGCGCAGATTACCGACGATCCCGCGCGCGCGACCGGACTCGTACTGGCGAAGCGGGAGGCCAGGTCATGACCGAGCCTGCTCTGGCCTATGACGACGTCGCTGAGACTTGCGAGGCGCCTGCCGAGGCGGGCCAGGGCGCCGTCATTCCGCTCTCCGACCCTGATATCACGCTGGCCGAGATCGCGGCGGTGGATGCCGTCCTGCGCTCGCCGCGGCTCTCCAGCGGACCGCTCGTGGAAGAGTTCGAGGCGGCGTTTGCCGCCTATGTCGGCCGGGCCTACGCGGTCGCGGTGCCCAGCGGCACGATCGGCCTCCTGCTCGTGCTGAAGGCCTGCGGCATCGGTACAGGCGACGAGGTCGTCGCCTCGTCCTATTCGTTCCGTGAAACCGCGCACGCGATCAGCCTCGCCGGCGCACGGCCGGTGTTTGCCGATATCGACTACTGGTCCGGCAATCTGGCGCCCGCAAAGGTGGAGGAGCGGATCACGGCCAGGACCCGCGCCGTCCTCGCCTGCAACAACAACGGCCATCCTGCGCCCTGGTCGGAGCTGCGCGATATCGCGACCCGGCACGGTCTCCTCCTGCTGGAGGATTCCAGCGAGGCGATCGGCTCGCGCTACAAGGGCGCGCTGGTCGGCAGCTTCGGCGACGTCGCGGTGTTCGATTTCGCCCAGCCGTCGCTCCTGACTTGCGGTGAGGGCGGCATGGTCGTGACCGACGATGTCGATCTCGCGGTGACCTTGCGCCGTCATCGGTCACATCGGCTGAACGAGCGCTCTTCTGTCGTGGTCAGCTCGACGGCGGCCTATCAGGCCGGGATCAGTGACCTCGCCGCCGCGCTCGGGCTGGCGCAGCTCGGCCGCATCGATGAGATCATCGAGCGGCGCCGGTTGACCGAGCAGCTCTACGCGACCCACGTGCAGTCGTTCGAGGGCATCAAGCCGCCTTACGTCGCCCCCGACGTGACGGAGGTGAACTGGTTCCTCTATCTCGTGCATCTCGGCACGCGCTTTACCCGGTCGAGCCGCGACGCCATTGCCGAGGATCTCCGCGTCGAGCAGGTGGAGGCGGCAGCCTACAGTCATCCGCTGCACCTGCAGCGGCACTATTTCGATCTCGGCTATCGCCGCGGCGACCTGCTGGTCACCGAGAAGATCGCCGATCGCGCCGTCGCGCTGCCGTTCCATACGCATCTCACCGACAGCCAGATCGAATTCATCGTCGAGACCATGAAGGACGCCTCGATCAACGTCGGCGCAGGGGCGGCGATCTACTGAATAACAGATCCGTACAACAGAGAGGGTAAAGACATGACCACACTGACGATCATGCCCGAGGGCAAGACCATCGAGGTTGCGGAGGGAACGACGCTGCTGGCCGCGCTGCTCGGCGCCGAGATCGCGATCCCGCACAAATGCGAGGGCCAGGCCAAATGCGGCTCCTGCCACATCTACGTGCAGGAGGGCCGCAAGGGCCTGTCGAAGATCGCGCGGCTCGAGAACGAGAAGCTCGATGCGATCGTCGGTGTCGGCTCGAAATCGCGGCTCGCCTGCCAGGCCACCGTGCTCGGCACCGAGGACGTCAAGATCGAGCTGCTCGGCTTCTCGTCGGGCCTGTGAGCGGGAGCGGAGCCATGGACACGAACGTCATTCTTCACGCGCGCTTTGCGCCGAACGGCGCCGTGGTCGAGATGAGCGAGCGGCCCGATGGCCTCACGCCGCAGGCCTGGTTCGACTTCCTGAGCGACAAGGCCGGCGACGTCTACCAGACGCTCGCCGGGGGCCGGGGTGTTTTCAGGCTGACGCGCGAGGAACTCGCGGCGCTCAAGCAAGCGGCCGTGCCGGCGGCGGCCTGACCGGCGAGGGGAGTGCCCATGGGCCCGGAAGAGATCGAAGTCTTCGTCATCTGCGCCAGCGATGACATCGAGCGTGGCGGGGCCAGGGCTTTCAGCCTGTCGCGCATCGACGTGTCAGGCGAGAGCCGGCCCTTTCCGATCGTGGTGATCCGGACCCATGACAACGCCTATGTCGGTTATGTCCACGCCTGTCCGCATGACGGGGTCTGGCTCAACATCGGCAGCGGCGACTTCTTCACGCAGGACCGCGCGTTCCTCAAATGCGGCCGCCACGGTGCCACGTTCGAGATCGACAGCGGGCTCTGCATCGACGGTCCCTGCAACGGCAAGAACCTCCAGCCGATCGCGCTGGCGGTGGTGGACGGCGAAGTCTGCCTTTGTGGCGAGCGCCTGGTCGAGGATGACCGGCCGTTCGGCGGCTTCGAGGACCATGATGAAACCATGGAAATCATGATTCACCCGGACTAGGAGGCCAGGCGTGACCGTCGCTCAACTGCTCGATCGACTGAGAGGGCTGCCGGAGGACGCCGTTGTTCTGATGGATAGCGGGGACGGGCTGTCGCGCGTGTCCACGCTGGAATTTGTCGCCGATCAAGGCCCTGGCGCGCCGGCGGAGGTCATCCTGTCGCCCAGCATGGACGAGTAGAGGCGTACAGCAGAAAGCATAGGCATGAGCGATAGCGCGGTCACAGTTTCAATGTTCGAGCGGATCGGCGGCACGGTCGTGATCGACCGCCTCGTAGAGAGCTTCTATCGCCGGATGGATACGCTCCCCGAAGCCGAAGGCATTCGGGCCATGCATCCGGACGATCTCGCGTCGACCAAGCAGGTGCTCAAGCGCTATCTGTCCGAATGGACCGGGGGTCCAAAACTCTATTCGCCGGAGAAGGGTCATCCGCGACTGCGTCAGCGCCATATGGGCTTTCCGATCGGCAGTTCCGAGCGCGACGCCTGGCTGCTGTGCATGCGCGGCGCGCTGGAGGAGACGGTCGCCGATGAAGCAGCTTGCGGAGAGCTCGATGCCGCACTCACCAAGCTCGCCGACTGGATGCGCAACCAGGCCGGAAATCCACATGACGCGCGCGGCGGGCACGCCTGAGAGACGTTCCGTCACCCCGACAGCGGCAGGCCAAAGAATTCTTCCTCGGCGCCGCCCCACGCCTTGTGCAGGGCAAGGCCGCTTTGCCACCGTCCCAGTTCAGACTCATTGGCTGCGCGGTGCGTGATCTTGCCTTCGGGCTTCTCGGCCAGCAGGAAAGCCTTGCCGTTTCGAATGAAGCGGTTGAGATCCTTGGTGTCGGTCGGCCGCACCACGCAACGTGGCGCATCGTCGATGAGAATGGTGGTCGGAAGCATGCGGAACTCCCTGCTGTCGGCTAGAGCATGATCTAAAGCGCGATGACGATTCATCCTAATCTCGTCGCTCTTTAGAAGCCGTCTTGCTTGCGGCCCCAGGGGTGCGAGCCCGGGACCAGCACCGCCTTGATCCCGGCCTTGGCGATGTCGGCCATGCTGGCGTAGAGCGTCCCCTCGTGCACCAGGGCGCCGCGTCCCGTCATGATGGCGACGTAGCGGGCCGCGGGATCGGTCTCGCAGAGATAGCCTCCACCGGGATCGAGCGTGTTGCGAGCGTTGCCGTCCCAGTCGATGAAAAATCCAGCCGCGATTGACATCAGTGTTCCCCTCAGTCCATCGGCGGTCCGAGATCGTCGCCGCCCTTCTTCTTTTTCTTCTTCTCGGTCTTCGCCTGGGCATAGGCGCCGGCATTCTTCAGCAGGATCGGCTTTTGTCCCTCGACATATTGCGAGATCCAGAACAGGGTCCGTTCCAGCGCCTGCTCCGCCGCATCCTCGCGAAAACTGCCGCGCTCGTCGCAGGAGAACCCCTGGGCGGCTTCGGGATATGTGAAGGCGCTGACGTCAGGACGCCAGGCACGGAACTGTGCGATGGCCTCCAATGGAAGCTCCGGATCGCACTCGCCGAAATGCAGCAGCGTCGGCACCTTCCGTTTCTCACGATAGTCGGCGACGGTCGCGCTGCCGTCATAGCCGATCACGCAGGCGATGCCGTTGACCTTGTTGGCCGCGGCGTAGGCGAGGTCGCCGCCCCAGCAATAGCCGACGACCGCGACCTTGCCGGCGTCCTTCACCGCGTCGACGGTCGCCTGGATGTCCGAGATGGCCTGCTCCTTGCCGATCTGCGCGCTGATGGCCGCGCCCTCGGCCTTGCCACCCTCGTCGTGACCGAGGCTGACGCCCGGCTTCACCCGGTCGAACAGGGATGGTGCGATCGCGACATAACCCGCGGCTGCGAACGCATCGGCGGCCTTGCGGATTTCCGGCGTGAGGCCGAAAACATCCTGGAGAACGACGACGGCGCCCTTGGGCACCTCCGTCGGCTCGGCACGATAGGCGGAGAAGCTGGCTCCGTCACTGGCGGTCAGTTCGATCATCTGCGTTCTCTCCTCTCAGGTGGAGCATTGGCTGTTGCGCTAGAGCAGGCCGAGCTCGAGCTTGACGTCGTCGGACATCCGCGATGAGTCCCAGGGGGGATCGAAGACCAGTCGCACCGCGACCTTCTCGATGCCGGCAACCTCGATCACCGCCTTCTCGACCCAGCTCAGCATCTCGCCCGCGACCGGGCAGCCCGGCGCGGTCAGGGTCATGTCGATCTCGACCAGGCCGGCATCCTTCGGCTCGATCCGGTAGATCAGGCCGAGGTCGTAGACGTTCACGGGAATCTCGGGATCGTGAACGGTCCGCAGCGCGGCGACGATGCCCGCGGTCAGCGTGTCGTTGCCGGCGAGGTCTGTCGTCATGGTCACCTCACTGGAGTCCCTCGGCGAGCGCGGCGACGACCGGCCAGCCGACCGCGCCTGTGGGGTCGAGCCGGCGCAGGGCTGCAAGCAGTTCGTGTGCCTGCCTTTGCTCGTCCTTGCGCAGATGGATGAAGGCGAGCGCCTTCAACGTATAGAGTGCGAAGCGGCCGGCGCCGTCCGGCAGCTCGGCGTGCGGCTGCCAGCTTCGCCAATCGGGGCTCCAGCCGGCCTGATGCGCGGCCTCGCGCAGCCCGCGCTCAGCGATGCTCTGGGCCTCGTCGAGACGGCCGCGATAGGTGTGGGTCTTGTAGAGGCAGAAATAGACCGCAAGCTCCGTCGGCGCCGCATCCAGGGCCTGGCGGAAAATGCGATCGGCCTCGAGAGGATCGCGGCGATAGCTGACCACGCCCTGCTGGAGCAGCGCGTCGATCTCAGGCGCGAGATCCCCGAAATTGATAGAGTCGGAATCGACGAGAACGGCCGTCATGCGCCGCTCGCCATTGTCGGGATTCGGCGCGGCTCGCTCAACCTGCCGGAGTCTGTATGAGACACTTCGAGTTCCTCGTCTTGTGTATCGGAATACGGATGTGTCCTCGCAAAGCAAAAGCTGGGCCGGACGGAAAAATGCCGTGACGTCGCATCGCTTCGAGGTGCGGCGAAGCATTATCGTCCTGTGCGGAGCGAAGTCGCCCGAGTTCGTCACGTCATCGACACGGCTGCGTGCGGCGTTGTCGCAAGTCGAACATGACGGCGGCGCGGAGGCACGCAAGTCCCTCTGAATGCACATGTTCCGAAACTGGTTTGGCGCTTGCATGGCGTGGCGCGAACAGGAGTGTGCGACATGGCGATGGCGGGACCGGACATCGAGCTATTGATCAGGGAAGCGTTTCCGGACGCCCATGTGATCGTGACCGACCTTGCCGGCGATGGCGATCACTACGGCGCGCGCGTCGTTTCGCAGGCATTCGCCGGAAAGAGCCGGATTCAACAACATCAGATGGTCTACGCCGCCCTGAAGGGACGAATGGGCGAGGCGCTCCACGCGCTCGCGCTCGAAACCGCGGTGCCGACATGAACATGGAAGGACAGAGCATGAATGAGCCGACCGAACAACGAATCAAGGACATCATCGCGGGCAGCGACGTCGTGCTGTTCATGAAGGGCATCCCGGCCGCGCCGCAATGCGGCTTCTCCGGCACTGTCGTGCAGATCCTGAACGGCCTTGGCGTGTCCTTCACCGGCATCAACGTGCTTGCTGATCCCGACATCCGCGACGGCATCAAGACGTTCTCGAACTGGCCGACCATTCCCCAGCTCTACGTCAAGGGGGAGTTCATCGGCGGCTGCGACATCGTGCGCGAGATGTCCAAGCTGGGTGAGCTGGCCGCGGTGTTGAACGACAAGGGCGTTGCGGTGGCGGCGTCATGAGCGACGGCATGAACGAAGAGTTCGAGCTGCCGCAGCTCTATCGCCATCACGTTTTCGCCTGCCACACCCAGCGGCCGCCGGGTCATCCGCGCGGAAGCTGTGGTGCCTCCGGCGGTGGACCGTTGTGGGAGCGGCTTGGCAAGGCGATCGAGACAAAGGGGCTCACGGATGTCGGATTCACGGCATCGGGCTGTCTCGGCTTCTGTGCCGCCGGTCCGCTGATGGTCGTCTATCCCGACGGCGTCTGGTATCGGCCGACGACGCCTGAGGATATCGACGAGATCGTCGACGAGCACCTGACGCAAGGCCGGCGCGTCGACCGCCTGGTGATGGTGCTTGCGCGGAGCTGAGGTTACTGCTCCGCGCAGCGCGGCGTCGCCTCCGGCCGCGTGCAAGCCTGCAGGTCGTCGCGTTCGCCGCCGAGCAGTGACGGCACCGGTTCTCGGTCGAAACCGGCGCATCTTGCGCCATCGACATCGATCAGCGGACGCCGGATCAGAAGGGGATCGGCGAGCATCAGGGCGATCGCGTTTGCCGCATCGATCTCCGCAGGCTTTACGTCGCCCGACTTGACCCGCGGTGCGGCCGGATTGAACCACGAGATGACAGACGTCTCGCCGAAGAAGCTACGCAGCTCCGTTGCCGTCCATGGCTCCGTCAGCAGGCTCTTCGCGAGCACCCGATGTCCGGCGGCTTCCAGCGCGCGGATCTGCCGGGCGTTGGTTCCGCAGCCCGGCTTCTGGTAAAACAGCACGACCGCCACGCCGGCACTCCTACTTCATCGCGCTGAGCTGGATCAGCGGTGCAGCGCCACCGCGGCCGAGGATCGTGTCGACCTTCTTGCGGACGCCTTCCAGCGTCAGCGGCTTGACCACGGCGCCATGGGCGCCGGCCTTGATCCCTTCGACCGCAGTGGTCTCGTCCGACTTGTCGGTGACGATGAGAATGCGCACGCTCGGGAAGCGCGTACCGATCTCGTCGATCAGGCCCGGTCCGCGCGCCTTCAGGAACGAGACTCCGAGCAGAACCACGTCGGGCTTGAGCCAGTCCACGCCCTTGGCATAGGCCTCTTCTGGCGTGGCGAGCTCGTGCGTTTCGATCTCGTCGTGCAGCATGAATTGGAGCGCTGCGCGGGTGATCTCGTCTTCGTCCACGACGAATACGCGCCGCTGGTCGACGGCCTTGGCGGTCTCGACACCGATCTGCATCTGTCCTTCTCCTCTGATGGTCTCGCATTGGGGATGAGCAATTTCCGTTCCGCGCCTGCGTGACGGAATTGCGGTGCATTCGCACCGTAATCGCCGGACAGCTTGTCTGGTTTCTGACAGAGACCCTACCTCTGTAGGGTTCGACACAGCTTCTGTCGGCCGTGGCGGTCGAAATATTTCGCGAACGTGATCAGCACCTTAGAGCGCGCACGGCGAATGGCACGGCCATTGCTAATTGGATGCAGCAACAACGAGTGAGGGCTGAGAACACGCCGACGCCGATGGCGAGCGATGTTCTCCTTCCCGAACCCCGCGGGCCCACGCTTCTGAGAGAGAAGCAATCTCGCGCGAGAAGCGCGGAGTCATTGGCAATCGGTTGATGGAGAGCAACATGTCTTCACTGAGACAAATCGCGTTTTACGGCAAGGGTGGTATCGGCAAATCGACGACGTCGCAGAACACGCTCGCGGCGCTTGCCGAGATGGGCCACAAGATCCTGATCGTCGGCTGCGACCCCAAGGCGGACTCGACCCGCCTGATCCTGCACGCCAAGGCGCAGGACACGATCTTGAGTCTGGCGGCGAACGCCGGCAGCGTCGAGGACCTCGAAATTGAGGACGTGATGAAGGTCGGCTACCAGAACATCCGCTGCGTCGAGTCCGGTGGTCCGGAGCCGGGCGTCGGCTGCGCCGGCCGAGGCGTCATCACCTCGATCAACTTTCTGGAAGAGAACGGCGCCTATGAGGACATCGACTACGTGTCCTACGACGTGCTCGGCGACGTCGTCTGTGGCGGCTTCGCGATGCCGATCCGCGAGAACAAGGCGCAGGAGATCTATATCGTGATGTCCGGCGAGATGATGGCGATGTATGCCGCCAACAACATCTCCAAGGGCATTCTGAAATACGCCAATTCCGGCGGCGTGCGCCTCGGCGGCCTGGTCTGCAACGAACGCCAGACCGACAAGGAGCTGGAGCTGGCGGAAGCGCTGGCCAAGAAGCTCGGCACTCAGCTCATCTATTTCGTGCCGCGCGACAACATCGTGCAGCACGCGGAGCTGCGCCGCATGACGGTGCTGGAATATGCGCCGGAGTCCAAGCAGGCGGATCACTATCGCAACCTCGCGAACAGGATCCACAACAACGCCGGCAAAGGCATCATCCCGACTCCGATCACCATGGACGAGCTCGAGGACATGCTGATGGAGCACGGCATCATGAAGGCGGTCGACGAGAGCCAGGTCGGCAAGTCCGCCGCCGAGCTCGCGACGGCCTGACCACCTGCCGGCCTCCTCATATCGGGGAGGCCGGCCCCTGTCGACGATCCCTGCGGCATAACCGGCGGAGCTTTCCGTGATTGCGGCGCAAGCGAGTACGATCCAAGCGACGGCGCATCTGCCGGCAGGGGCCGACGTCGATGGGCCGCATGGCGGGATAGAATTCTACCGTCTGCTGACCGGCCGCGATCCGGCGGAAGTCGAGATCAGCGCCGACGATGATTTCGACCGTCATGTGCTGGCGTCGATCCTGGCTGTCGCCGCGATGGACGGTGGCTCGATCGCAGAGCGCGCCGGTCTGTCGGACCAGGAGTTCAACGATCTGCTGGCCGGCCATTTCCCGGCGGCCATGGTCCGCGCCTTCGCGTGGATGCCGAAATCCGCGGGCGAGCTCGATGACGAGACCATCATGGTGCGCGATCTCCTGCTCGGGCAGCGCTCGACGGATGGCGAGGTGGGCCGCTGGCTCGCAGCGATGGTGGCGCGGCGCGCGATGGAGCCGAACCATCTCTGGGAGGACCTCGGATTGCGCGAGCGGCCGGAATTGTCGCGCCTGCTGACGCGCCATTTTGCGCCGCTGGCGACCCGCAATACCAGGAACATGCGCTGGAAGCGCTTCTTCTACCGCATGCTCTGTGAGGACGACGGCTTCGTGATGTGCACGACGCCGGTCTGCACCCAATGCAACGATTTTGACCTCTGCTTCGGTGAGGAGAGCGGCGAGAGCCGCATGGCCGAACGCCGGCGGGAATATTTGCGTGACGGCGGCGATCATGCCGATGCCGGCCGGTCGGCGTGAGGTGATCATGGACGCTTTCCCCCAGATATCGCTGATCGAACGACCGGACTTGCGGTCTGCCTGCCATGAGCCCGGCGACGACGGAGCCGTCACGTCACGCCGGTTGCGCAATGCGGGTCTGCGGCCGACGCGTCAGCGGGTGTTGCTGGGGGATTTGCTGTTCGGTCGGGGTGACCGGCATGTCACCGCCGAGATGCTGTTTGCCGAGGCGGCAGGGGCCAACATCCAGCTCTCGCTGGCCACGGTCTACAACACGCTGAACCAGTTCACCCAGGCCGGGTTGCTTCGCCGGATCGGGCCGGATGGCTCGCGGTCGTTCTTCGACACCAATACGACGGTGCATCCGCATTTCTATCTTCACGGCGAGGATGTCCTCGTCGACGTCCCCGAGACGCTTCTTCTGGAACAGATGCCCGAGCCCTTGCCGGGCCATGAGATCTCGCGGCTCGACATCATCATCCATATCCGCCGCAAACCCGCTGGGATCTGACACGTCGCCTATCTGACGCTGTCGTATTTGCGACAAAGCCGACGGTGCCGATAAGTCTATGTATTTCAATTGCTTGGTGATCATTCTGACGGTGGCACGGGGGTTGCTGAACGCCTGATCGAATGAATGATCTGGAGTGCGCGGATGGCGTTTTCCGACCCGACGAAGCGACTGGATGGCGGTCAGCCCCGACCGGTCGTCCTCAACGACACCACCTTGCGCGACGGCGAACAAGCGCCGGGCGTTGCCTTCACCACCGCGGAAAAAGTCTCGATCGCGCGCGCGCTGGCGTCCGCCGGCGTCACCGAGATCGAAGCCGGTACGCCCGCGATGGGGCACGACGAGATCAGCGCGATCCGCGCCATCGTCGAGGCCGCTCTGCCGGTGACGGCGATCGGCTGGTGCCGGATGCGTATCGCCGATGTCGACGCCGCGATCGAAGCCGGCGTCTCCATGGTGAATGTGTCGATTCCCGCCTCGGACGTGCAGATTGCGGCCAAGCTCAGCGGCGACCGCGCGGCGGCGCTGGAGCAGGTGAGGCGGGTGGTCGGCTACGCCCGCGACAAGGGACTGGATGTTGCGGTCGGCGGCGAAGATTCATCGCGCGCCGACGTGGATTTTCTGGTCGAGCTGGTCGCTACCGCCCGGGCCGCCGGCGCGCGGCGGTTCCGCATCGCCGACACGCTGAGCGTGCTCGACCCCGATGCGTCATTCGCTTTGATCGCAGCGCTCCGCGCCACCACCGATCTCGAGCTCGAATTCCACGGCCACGACGACCTTGGGCTGGCGACCGCCAACACGCTTGCCGCGATCAAGGCCGGTGCGACCCATGCCTCCGTTACCGTGATCGGTCTTGGCGAGCGGGCCGGCAACGCCCCGCTGGAGGAGGTCGCCGTCGCTCTCAAGCAGCTCTACGGCTGCGAGACCGGCGTGGTGCTGTCCGAACTGGAGAACGTTGCAGCCGTGGTCGCCGCGGCGGCGGCGCGCGCCATTCCCCTCAACAAGGCAATCGTCGGCGAGCATGTCTTCACCCACGAATCCGGTATTCACGTCGACGGACTGCTGAAGGACCAGCGAACCTACCAGGCGCTCGATCCGCGGCTGCTCGGTCGTTCCAACCGCATCGTGATCGGCAAGCATTCGGGGCTCGCCGCGATCACCGCGCTGCTCGCCGAATTGCAGCTTTCGGTCAATGCGGAGGAGGCGAGGTCCGTCCTCGCCCGCGTGCGCCAGCACGCCGTCGCACATAAGGGTGCGGTTGCACGCGAGACGGTGACCGCGATCTGGCGCGAGGTGCGCGAACGTTCCCTACCTAATTGCGCGTGAGGTGATCATGGCCTGTGTCGTCGACATTCCGCTCGCTGAACCGTCCCCTCCCGGACCGGTCAAGCCGTCTCTGCTCAAATTGATCCGCGGGGACATCGGCTGCGTTCGCCTGCGCGATCCAGCCGCGCGCAGCCAGATCGAAACGCTCCTGACCTATCCCGGCGTCCATGCCGTGATCTGGTATCGGATTGCCAACTGGCTGTGGACCGGCGGGTGGCGTTTTCCGGCCCGGCTTCTGTCCTGGCTCGGGCGCTTCCTGAGCAATGTCGACATCCATCCCGCGGCGCGCATCGGTCACCGTTTTTTCATCGATCACGGCGCCTGTGTCGTCATCGGCGAGACCGCGGAGATCGGCGACGACGTGACGCTCTACCACGGCGTCACGCTCGGCGGCACATCGTGGTTTCCAGGCAAGCGTCATCCGACGCTGGAGGACCGTGTCGTGGTCGGTGCCGGCGCCAAGATCCTCGGGCCGATCACCGTCGGTGCCGGCGCGCGTGTCGGGGCCAATTCGGTGGTGATCGACAGCACGCCGCCTGACGTGACCGTGGTCGGCATTCCCGCGCGAGTCGTGCGTCCGCAGCTCAGCCATCGTCGCGTCGTCGGCCGGATCGACCTCGACCATCACCTGATGCCGGATCCCGTCGGCGACGCCATCGCCGTCTTGCTCGACCGCGTCGAGTTCCTGGAGGCGCGGCTGACCCATATGCAGAAGCGCCGGCGGGACCCGGGCGAGGCGACGACGTCGCTCACGCCCTGTGCAGCACCGCAGCGCCAGACGGAGACCGACAATGGCTGAAGGCATCCTTGCGCAATTGAGCAACGCATCAGCGGCCGAAGAATTCTTCGCGCTGCTCGGCGTCGACTATGATCCAGGGCTCGTCAACGTGGCACGGCTGCACATCTTGCGGCGCATGGGTCAGTACCTTGCCGGCGAGGATTTTACCGGTGCGACGGACGCGGTCGTCGCGGAGCGCTGCAAGGCCGTGCTGGAGCGGGCCTATGCGGACTTCGTTGCGTCGTCGCCGATCGACCAGCGCGTGTTCAAGGTGTTGAAGGACGCCGTTGCGCCGCAGCCCAAGCCAGGGCCGACATTGGTGCAGATCGGAACGCTGAAGTGAGGGCGCTCTGTCGCATTTGCGACGCGTGTCGGGAAGCCGCTGTCGGCTTCGCTGTCAGCGCGGATGCAGCTGATACCGTCGCCACCATAAGTCGCTGTAGCGGCGTCTGATTTCGGTCACCTCTGCAGTTGGTACGACACTTGCTGTTCTTCTTGTGAACCAAGTTCTGGAGCCGAGACCTGGAGAAACGCATGCATATCGTCGTCTGCATCAAGCAGGTCCCCGACTCCGCGCAGATTCGCGTGCATCCCGTGACCAACACCATCATGCGTCAGGGGGTGCCGACCATCATCAACCCCTACGATCTCTTTGCGCTGGAGGCAGCGCTCGAGCTGCGCGATCAGTTCGGTGGCGAGGTCACCGTGTTGACCATGGGGCCGCCGTCGGCCGAGGACTCCTTGCGCAAGGCGCTGACCTTCGGCGCCGACCGCGCCGTGCTCTTGACCGACCGCTTCTTTGCCGGAGCCGATACGCTCGCCACGACCTATGCGCTTGCCACGGCGATCCGCAAGGTCTCGACCGAGTTCGGCGCGCCCGATCTCGTTTTCACGGGCAAGCAGACCATCGACGGCGATACTGCCCAGGTCGGTCCCGGCATCGCCAAACGGCTCGGCCTGTTGCAGCTCACCTATGTCGCGAAGATCAGCGCGCTCGACCTGGCGGCGCGGACCATCGACGCCGAGCGGCGCTCGGAAGGCGGCGTGCAGATCCTGCGCACGAGATTACCCTGCCTCGTCACCATGCTGGAGGCGACCAACCAGATCCGCCGCGGTGCGATGGCCGATGCGCTCCGTGCCGCGCGTGCCCCGGTCGTGAAGTGGAGCGCGCAGGATGCCGGCGTCGAGGACATCTCGAAATGCGGCCTGCGCGGCTCGCCCACCATCGTCAAGCGGGTCTTCGCGCCCGCGGCGCGCAGCGAGAAGGCAACGCTGATCGAGCCCGGCGAGCAGCCGGCGGAGGCGCTGATCGACGCCATCTTCGCGCGCCAAGCGGGGCTCGAGACCGAGCTCGCCACGCTGGCGCGCGGCTTCTGAGGCAAGGGGAGCAAGCATCATGGGCACCGCACCGAAGACCGCCGCATCTGCTTCCGGACGCGCCGCGACCAAGAAGGAGCTGCCGGAGCATTTCAAGGCCTATAAGCACGTCTGGGTCTTCATCGAGCAGGAGCGCGGCCAGGTGCACCCGGTGTCCTGGGAGCTGATGGGCGCCGGCCGCAAGCTCGCCGACAAGCTCAAGGTCGACCTCGCTGCCGTGGTGATCGGACCGGAGGGAGAGGCAACGCAGAGCGCCGCCGCCGAATCGTTCTGCTACGGCGCCGACCTCGTCTACATGGTGGCCGATAACCTGCTTGCCGACTATCGCAACGAGTCCTACACCAAGGCGCTGACCGACGTCGTCAACACCTACAAGCCCGAGATTCTTCTGCTTGGCGCCACCACGCTCGGTCGCGACCTCGCCGGCTCGGTCGCGACGACACTGCTGACGGGGCTGACCGCGGACTGCACCGAGCTCGACGTCGATACCGACGGCTCGCTTGCCGCGACCCGCCCGACCTTCGGCGGCTCGCTGCTCTGCACGATCTACACGCTGAACTACCGGCCGCAGATGGCGACCGTGCGCCCGCGCGTGATGGCGATGCCGGAGCGCAATCCGCGTCCCGTCGGCCGGATCGTCGGTCATCCGCTCGGCCTCGTCGAGGACGACATCGTGACCAAGGTGCTGTCGTTCCTGCCCGATCGCGATTCCGCAAAGTCCAATCTTGCCTATGCCGACGTCGTCGTCGCCGGCGGGCTGGGGCTCGGATCACCGGAGAATTTTCAGCTGGTGCGCCAGCTCGCAACAGTGCTCGGTGCCGAATATGGCTGCTCGCGCCCGCTGGTGCAGAAAGGCTGGGTCACCTCCGACCGGCAGATCGGACAGACCGGCAAGACCATCCGGCCGAAGCTCTACATCGCCGCCGGCATCTCCGGGGCGATCCAGCACCGCGTCGGCGTCGAGGGCGCCGATCTCATCGTGGCCATCAACACCGACCGGAACGCGCCGATCTTCGAGTTCGCCCATGTCGGCATCGTCACCGATGCCATCCGCCTGTTACCGGCGCTGACGGCGGCGTTCCGTGCACGGCTGTCGCCGCATTCGCGGGACCGGATCGCAAGCTAGGAGAGGGAGAAGCGCCATGATCGAGGAAAAATTCGATGCCATCGTCGTCGGCGCCGGGATGGCCGGCAACGCGGCGGCGCTGACGCTGGCCCAGCGCGGGCTGAAGGTGCTCCAGCTCGAGCGCGGCGAGTATTCCGGCTCGAAGAACGTGCAGGGCGCGATCCTCTATGCCGACATGCTGGAGAAGCTCGTTCCCGATTTCCGCGAGGACGCGCCGCTGGAGCGGCACCTGGTCGAGCAGCGCTTCTGGATGATGGACGACCGTTCGCACACGGGCCTGCACTACCGCTCCGACGATTTCAACGAGGAGAAGCCGAACCGCTACACCATCATCCGTGCGCAGTTCGACCGGTGGTTCTCGCAGAAGGTCCGCGACGCCGGCGCCATCGTGCTGTGCGAGACCACGGTGACGGAGCTCGCGCAGGACGCCTACGGCAAGGTGATCGGCGTGCGCACCGATCGCGCGGACGGCGAGATCCATGCCGACGTCGTCGTGCTGGCGGAAGGCGTCAACGGCCTGCTCGGGACGCGCGCTGGTCTGCGGGAGCGGCCGAAGCCCGACAAGGTCGCGCTTGCCGTGAAGGAGATGCACTTCCTGCCGCGCGAGACCATCGAGGCACGCTTCAATCTTCGGGGCGACGAAGGCATGGTGATCGAGGCCGCCGGCACCATCTCGCGTGGCATGACCGGCATGGGCTTCATCTATGCCAACAAGGAATGCATCTCGCTCGGCATCGGCTGCCTGGTTGCTGACTTCCAGCGCACCGGTGAGACGCCGTATGGCCTGCTTGACCGCTTCAAGCGGCATCCCTCGGTCGCTCCCTTGATCGAGGGCTCCGAGGTCAAGGAATATGCCGCGCACCTCATTCCCGAGGGCGGCTTCAACGCGATCCCGCAGCTCTACGGCGAGGGCTGGGTCGTGGTCGGCGACGCCGCGCAACTCAACAACGCCATCCATCGTGAAGGATCGAACCTTGCAATGACCTCGGGCCGGATCGCAGCGGAGGCGATCTTCCAGGTCAAGTCGCGCAAGGATCCGATGACGGCGGAGAACCTGTCGCTCTACAAGAAGATGCTGGACGAGTCCTTCGTCATCAAGGACCTGAAGAAGTACAAGGACATGCCTGCGCTGATGCACACCCAGTCGCAGAACTTCTTCCTGACCTATCCGGAGCTGGTTTCCAAGGCGATGCAGAACTTCCTGCGCGTCGACGGCACGCCGAAGGTGGAGAAAGAGAAGACGACGTTCAAATCGTTCATCAAGGCGCGCTCCTGGAGCGGGCTGTTCGGAGACGCTTTCCGCCTCGCGCGCGCCTGGCGGTGAGACAAGGAAACGCAACACTAGCGATGGAGACCAAAGCCATGTCGATCGAGCCATCCGTGCGTGTCGAGGACAAGCTGTTCTACAACCGTTACCTGGTCGATGCCGGCCGGGCGCACATCAAGGTGCGGCCGCACACCACGCCGTCCCCGGAGCTCTTGAGCATGCTGAAGGCCTGCCCGGCACGGTGCTACGAGCTCAACGACAAGGGCCAGGTGGAGATCACCGTCGATGGCTGCATCGAGTGCGGAACCTGCCGCGTGATCTGCGAGGGGAGCGGCGACATCGAGTGGAGCTATCCGCGCGGCGGCTACGGCGTGCTGTTCAAGTTCGGTTGATCCATGAAGCTCAGCGCCCGCAACATTCTCCCCGGACGGGTCATCGCCGTCACCAAGGGCACGACGACGGCCCATGTGAAGATCGAGCTCGCGCCGGGGCTGGTGGTGTTCTCTGCGATCACCAACGAGGCCGTCGACGATCTCGCCCTGAAAGTGGGCGATACCGTCTCGGCGGTGATCAAGTCATCCGACGTGATGATCGGCAAGTAGTGCCGCTTGGGCGTCGGCGGGCAGACGTGCCGCGCGGGCCCGCTTCATGCGCGATGACAGATCCTGCCACCAGCCCTCGATCGCACTTCGTTCACACAACAGGCTGGTGCCGATGCCGCCGGTAAAATCGTTCCAGGCGTCCAAGCATTTTTCGGGCACGGCCGTAAGCACGGGGATACCGGCGGCGATGGCGTTGGCCAGCTCGTCGCGCAGGCCTTCGCCGGCCGCTTCCTGCTTGGAGAACTTGTTGATCACGACGAGATCGACATCTGCCGCGATGGCGCGCGTGACGGCGACGGCCGCTTCGGCAAGTCCCGCGGAGTCGAGCTTGCAGGCCGTGGCGCCAGAGCCGAGCGGCTGACAGATCGATATCTCGCGGCTGGTCATGAGGTCGATCGCCTGCATACCAACCTGACAGCCGCCGCCGTCCTTGATATTGCGCTGGACGACCCCGCCGATCCGCTCATGCGATCGCACCAGAGTTTCGGCGAAGTCGGCGAGCAGGGTATCGACGTCGTCCTTCGGATGGTAAAGAATCGCGGCGACGCGGTTCGGGTCGATGTCGTGGAAGTCGATCGGCATAGCGGGCATCCTCGTCGGGTTTCCTACGCTCTTGCGTCGATCCGAGCAATCTCCATGCCGATCGCGGCTCGCGCGAGGCGGTGGCGCCGGACGGAAGTCGTCTAGCCGTCCCGCGCCGACGACGCGGCCGTGTTCCATCAGCACCAGATGATCGGCAAAGCGCTCGATCTCCGTCATGTCGTGGCTGATATAGAAGACCGGCAGTGACAGTCGCGCATGCACCCGCTCGAGGAACGGCAGAATCTCGTTCTTGGTGGTGCGGTCGAGCGCGGCCAGCGGCTCGTCCATCAGCAGGAGTTTTGGCTGTGACAGCAGAGCGCGGCCGATCGCCACGCGCTGTCGCTCGCCGCCGGAGAGGCGATGCGGCGATCGGTCGAGCAGCCCGGCGAGGCCGAGCAGCTCGATGACCTCGTCGAAGTCGATCTGCGCGCCTGCGGCCCTCGGTGCGCCGAACAGGAGATTGCCGCGCACGGAAAGATGCGAAAACAGGCTGGCTTCCTGGAACACGTAGCCGATCGGCCGCCGATGCACTGGCCGAAACGATGAACGATCCTGCCAGATTTCGCCATCGACCGCACAAAAGCCGTCGGCCATGCGTTGCAGGCCGGCGATGCAGCGCGCCACGGTGGTCTTGCCGCAGCCTGACGGGCCGAAGATCGCAGTGACGCCAGAGGCGGGCACGCTGAGCTCGGCATCGAGCGTGAAGGCGCCGAGCCTGCCGCGGAAGGCCGCGTTGATCCGGCCGGGTTCGGCGTGCCTCATGCGGCCTTCCTTCTGCTGCGCTTGTCGATCAGCGTCATGGTCAGGATCACTGCGAAAGCGAAGATCACCATACCGCCGGCAAGGACACTTGCCTCTCGCCAGCGCGAGGTCTCGACATAGTCGAAAATCGCGACCGACAGTACCTTGGTGTGGCCGGGAATGTTGCCGCCGATCATCAGGACCAGACCGAATTCGCCGACCGTATGTGCAAAGCCAAGCACTGCGCCGGTCATGAAGCCCGGCCGGGCGAGCGGCACCGCGACGCTCCAGAACGTGCGCAAGGGCGACGCCCGCAAGGTGGCGGCGACCTCGAGCGGCCGCTCGCCTATCGCAGTGAAGGCGTTCCGGATCGGCTGCACGACGAAGGGCATCGAATACACCACCGAGCCGATGATCAGGCCTTCAAAGGTGAAGGCGAGCGTGCGTCCGCCCCACAGGCGCGCGATCCATCCGCCCGGCCCGTCAGGACCGAGCATGACCAGCAGGTAGAAGCCGAGCACGGTCGGCGGCAGCACCAGCGGCAGGGCGACCACGCTTGCGACGATCTCGGTCCACCATCCCGTCGCGCGCGCCAGCCACCAGGCGAGCGGAGTTGCCAGCACCAGCAGGATCACGGTCGAGATGGCGGCAAGCTCGATCGTCAACAGCACTGACTGGCGGATCTCCGCCGACCAGACCTCCATGCGCGTCAGCTCTGCCCGTCCAGCACGTAGCCGTATTTCTCGATAATGGCGCGCGCCTCGGGTCCCCTGAGGAAGGCGATGAAGGCGCCCGCGGCTTCGTTGCCGGCGCCGGTCTTCAGCAGGACCGCGTCCTGGCGGATCGGGTTATAAAGCGACTGCGGGACCTCCCAGCGGGAACCGGCATCGCTACCGGTCAATTGCGACAATGCGACGAATCCGACCTCGGCGTTGCCGGTCTCGATGAACTGATAGGCCTGGGTGATGGTCGCGCCTTCGACCAGCTTCGGCTTCAGGGCGTCGTACAGGTTCAGCGATTTCATGGTCTCCACGGCGGCGAGCCCGTAAGGCGCTGCGGCCGGATTGCAGATCGAGAGCTTTGCGAACGACGCGGCCTTCAGCGTTTCCTCGCCGGTCACGACGCCAGGCGATTTGCTCCATAGCACGAGCTTGCCGATGGCATAGGTGAAGCGGCCGTCTGGGACCGCAAGACCGTCCTCGACGAGCTTTTTCGGCCGGGAATCGTCGGCGGACAGGAATACCTGGAACGGCGCGCCCTGGGTGATCTGGGTATAAAACTGCCCGCTCGCTCCGAAGCTCAGCACCGCCTCATGACCGGTCTTCTGCTTGAAGAGCGCGGCGATCTCCTTGGCAGCATCGGTGAAGTTGGCGGCCACGGCGACATTTGTCTGCGCGGCCTGTGCTTGCGTGAACGCGAGCAGCAGGACCGTGGCGGCGGCTATGGTGCGAAACAGCTTCATGATGAACTCCAGCGGGCGGCAATCGCATCCGCGCAGCCTGATTGCTGCGAGGCGTCGCCCATGAACGGTTCAGCAATCGGCGTGCCGGATCGATGGGCGGATTTTGGTGTGCGCCTTGCAGTAACAGGTATCGAAACAGCGGAATTCCCGCCAATCGCAGCGGCGGGACCGACGATCCATGTCGGCTTTCCGACAAAGTCGTCGACAAGCCGACACCAACGAAGGGAAGCACGATATGGCGACCGTTGCATCACGCGCCGAACTCGAAAGGCTGCTGGAAGACGACGTCCCCTACGGCGATCTGACCACCGAGGCGCTTGGAATCGCCGCCATCAAGGGCGTCATGCATTTTGTCGCACGCGCGCCGATGGTGCTTGCGGTTGCCGAGGATGCCGCTGAAATCATCGAGCTCTCCGGTTGCAGGGTCGAACTGTTTGCCGCATCCGGCTCGGCGCTGGAGCAGGGCGCGCCGATCCTGGAAGCGCGAGGTCCGGCCGCGGCGCTGCTCAAGAGCTGGAAGGTCGCGCAGACCTTGATCGAGATCTGGTCGGGCGTGGCCAGCGAGACCCGTGCCATCGTGGATGCGGCGAGGGCGGTTGCTCCGCATATCCCGATCGCCTGCACGCGCAAGAACGTGCCGGGCACCAAGCGCTTTGCCGTGGCGGCCGTGAAGGCGGGCAGTGCCGTCATGCATCGGCTCGGCCTCTCGGAGACGGTGCTGGTGTTTCCGGAGCACCGCGCCTTCCTCGGCGAGCGGCCGCTGTTCGAGGCGGTCGAGCGATTGCGCCAGGCGGCGCCGGAGAAGAAGCTGGTGATCGAGGTCAAGACGGCCGATGCCGCACTTGCCGCCGCGGTTGCGGGCTTCGACGTGATTCAAGCCGAGAAATTCTCGCCGGCCGAGATCGCTGCGTTGGTCAAGCGCATGGGTTCGATGGCCTATACGCGCGCACGTCCCATCATCGCCGCAGCCGGCGGGGTGAACGCCGGCAACGCGGCGGACTATGCGGCTGCCGGCGCCGATGTCCTGGTCACGTCTTCGCCCTATCTGGCCAAGCCGAAGGATGTGCAGGTGCAGATCGCTCCTACCGGCGAGAATGCAGCCTGGGTGCGCGATTCCCTCGGCTCAAGGGTGGAGGCGCATGTGAATCCGGTCTGCAGCGACTAGCCTGCCGTTTGACGGTTGTTGTCCGTGTCGGCTGGCGTCTGCCGGCGCGCGGTTACGATCCCCGGCTCGCGACCCAATTGAAGTCTCGTGGTTCGGCCCATCTGGCGGAGGACTGAAGCTCGTCCACCGCCACTTATCTTGATGCGCTTAAATTTGCGCTGGTTATCGCGCTCCGGACATGCGCCGCGACGGATGATTTCCGTGAGGGCGTCAGCGCGTTCTTCGATAGGCGCCCCCACGCGGTTCTAGGGCCTTGCTACGCCGCAAGGTCGTCTACTGCGGCTCGATCCCGGCCGACTTGATGATTCGTCCCCATTTGCCGATCTCAGCCTTCAGGAACGTTTCGAGCGCTTCGGGGGTGGCACGCTCGGTCTCGACCGGCGCCATGCTGAGCTCGGCGAAGCGGCTGATCAGGGCGGGATCCTTCAGGGCCGTCTGCAGCGCACCGACGAGATGGTCGACGACGGGCTTCGGCGTGCCGCGTGGCGCGTAGAGGCCATACCAGGTCGTGACATTGAATTCGGGAACTCCGGCTTCTGCTGAGGTCGGTACGTCAGGCAACGTCGCGACGCGCGTCTTGCTGGTGATGGCGTAGCCCTTGATCGTTTTCGACTGGATGTACGGCGTCGGCCCGGTCGCGGGATCGCAATAGACGTCGATATGGCCGGCTATGACGTCGTTCAGCGCAGGTCCGCCGCCCTTATAGTAGATCTGCGAGAGTTTTGTATCGGTGGTGCTCATGAACATCAGGCCGCAGAGCTGCGAGGCCGAGCCGAGACCGACATTGCCGAAGGTCATCTTGTCGCCCTCGCTGCGGATGCGTGCGATCATCTCGCCGAGATCGTTGGCCGGAAAGTTCGGCCGGGCCACCAGAATCATTGGCACGTCGGTCACGAGCCCGATCATGGCGAAGTCGCTGACAGGGTCGAACGGCAGTTTTGCGTAGAGCGCGGGCGCAGTGGCCTGGCCGACATGCATCAACAGCAGCGTATAGCCATCGGGCGCAGCCTTGGCGACGCGGTTGGTGCCAAGCGTACCGCCGGCGCCGACGACATTCTCGATGACGATGGACTGTTTCAGCGTCGCGCTCATGGCGTTGCCGAGGATTCGCGCGATGACGTCGCCGGGGCCGCCGGCGGAGAATGGCACGATCATCGTGACCGGGCGGGAAGGGTAGTCGTCCGCGATCGCGGTGCCGCAAGGGTAGAGCAGGAACAACAGGATCAGCGATCGTACGAGATACGTCATCGAACACTCCCTGGCGGCAATTTTTTAGTCGTCGGAAGGCGCCGCCTCCTTGGCCGCCGACGATTTTTCAATCATGTCGAGCGCGGCTACTGCGGCCGCATTGATGTGGTCGACGCAGCAGCGCTCGGCGAGGTCCGGATCGCCGCTCTGGATCGCGCGCCAGATCGCGGTGACCTCGCGCAGGCTTTTGTTGATCCGCTTCGGCTGCGACATCGACGTGATCCGCAACAGCTGGATGCGGTCGTGGAGCGGCTTGAGCATGCGCTCGATGAAGGCATTGCGGCAGCCGCCGATCAGCGCGCCGTAAAAATCGGTCTTTGCTTCCAGGCAGCCGACCAGATCCTGCTTGGCGGCGGCGGCCTTCAGCCGCGCGAGCGCATCACCGATTCGGCGCGCGACCTCGGGGTCGTTGAGGCGGGCGCATTCGCGGCCGGCGTATCCTTCGAGGACCGCGCGTGCCGCGTAGAGCTGCCGAGCTTCCTCCAGGCTGATCGTGGAGACCACGGGGCCTCGGTGGGGGACGGAGTTGACCAGGCCGTCGGCCTCGAGGGCGCGCAGCGCTTCGCGGATCGAGGGACGGCTGACACCCATCATTTCGCAGAGCTCGCGTTCGACCAGGCGTTGGCCCGGTTTCAGCGTTCCCGACATGATCGCCTCGCGCAGCTTTTGCGCGACCATCGCCCGGACGGTCGGGACGTCCTCGATGCGGAGTGTCGACTGCAATTCGCTACGTCTTTCCATGTCCGGGTCCTGGTTGGGAAAAGTCAGTACCGGTTTACAGGCAGAATCATCATTTCGGCAATTTGAACATGCGGCGGCTGGTCAAGGGCAAAGACGATTGAGCGGGCGATATCGGCCGGATCGAGTGCCATACTGAACTGGTCGAAATAGTCCTTTTCCTTCTGCTGATCGCCGCGATAGCGGGTCAGGATGATATTGGTCCGGGTCAGGCCGGGCTGGAGCTCGGTAACCCGAATTGCGGTTTCCGCCAGCTCGCCGCGGAGGGTCTCGGTGAACATGTGCACCCCCGCCTTGCTGGTGCTGTAGGCGGCCATGTCAGGCACGATCCGGACCGCGTTGATGGAGCTGATGTTGACGATATGGCCGGTATTGCGCTGGACCATGTCAGGGAGGATCGCCCGGGTGACGCGCATCAGGCCGATCAGGTTGGTCTGGATGATGTTGGACCAGTCGTCCGCCGAGCCGATATCGAAGCGGGTCCGCCCGCCGATGTCGTGGCCAGCATTGTTGATGAGAACGTCGACCGGCTTGAAATGACTGGGAATGGCGTCCGGGAGGCCATCCACCGCCTTTGCGTCGCTGATGTCGAGCTGGATCGGAAACACGGCGTCCCCGCCCGTCGCTGCCAGCTCCTGAAGTGCCTTGGCGTCGCGATCGACCAGCACGACACGGCGGCCGCTCTCCAGCAGCGCCTTGGTGATGGCACGTCCCATGCCGCCGGCGGCGCCCGTCAGCACGACGGTCTGGCCTGATTGTTCAAACATCGCAGCGCTCCCATTCCAATGACTTCATGCGACGGACCAACCGCCATCGATCGGCAGGCTGGCTCCGGTGATGTCGTTTGCGGCCGGACCGCAGAGAAAGACGACCATAGCGGCGACGGCATCCATTTCGACGAAACGCTGCGTCGGCTGGCGCTCGCCGAGATACTCATGTGTGACGTCGTCGATCGGACGGCTGCTGTTCGACGCGATCGTCGCGATCTTGTTGAGGATGGCGGGTGTCGGCAGCGTGCCCGGGCAAAGCGTGTTGCAGGTGATGCCGCTACGGGCCGTCTCGATGGCGACGGCGCGGGTGATACCCAAAATTGCCGTTTTGGTGGTGACGTAGTCAATGCGGTCCTCGACCGCGCGGTTCGAATAGATCGAGCCCATGTTGATGATCCGGCCCCAGCCCCGCTGCTTCATGGCCGGCAATGCCAGGCGGATCAGATGGAACGGGGCCGAAAGATTGACGGCCAGCGCCTGTTCCCATTTTTCGGGCGGAAACTGCTCGACAGCGGAGAAATGCCGGACCACGGCGTTGTTGACCAGGATGTCCACGGCGCCGCAGCGGTCGAGCAGATCGGCCATCATGGCCTCGATCGGCTCGCGCTGGGCGAGGTCGACGCCGGCCGCGATGACCTCCACGCCGAAGCGGGCGCGCAGATCATCCGCGGCCTGCCTCGGCGCCACGAGATCGTGAAGGACGATGTTGGCGCCTGCGCCCGCAAGGCCTGTCGCGATGGCGTGGCCCAGGCCCGCCGTCGCGCCGGTCACGAGTGCCCATTTGCCCTTCATCGCAGCCGCGCTCCGTTACTTCTTGTCGAGCTCGGCGAAGACTTCCTTGGCGTTCCGGAATGCGTCGACGCCGGCCGGCACGCCGCAATAGATTGCGACCTGCATGAAGACTTCGCGGATCTCCTCGCGCGTTGCGCCATTGGCGAGGGCGCCGCGGACGTGGGTTTTCAGTTCGTGCGGACGGTTGAGCGCGCAGAGCATTGCGAGGTTGAGGAAGCTGCGGGTCTTGCGCGTGAGGCCCTCGCGGCCCCAGACGTAACCCCAGCAATACTCCGTGGTGAGATCCTGCATCGGGCGATTGAACTCGTCGGCGGACGCGATTGCCTTGTCGACGAACTCGTTGCCGAGCACGCTCTTGCGGATTTCGAGACCGCGGTCGTAAGTTGCCTTGTCCATGATGTTCTCCGTTTCTTGTTGTGGCGGTGTCAGGTCTTCGGCCAGAACGGTTTTGCCAGCGCGAGCTCTGGCGGAAACACCGTCACCGGCACGCCGGCCTGCCACTGCACGATGGTCATCCCCGCGCCGACGCGGCGGCCCTTCTCGTCGAACTTGATCTCGCCCAGCGGGTAATATTTCGACGGGCCGGCATCCATGGTCCGCAGCGCCTCGCCGACGGCCACGCGATCGACCTTGCCGGCCTTCTCCAGCGCGTCCTTGATCACCCACATGTCGCCATAGGTGGAGATCGCGTTCTGCGTCATCCACGGCTCGTTGTAGCGGGTCTTTAGCTCGGCGATCAGCGCTTCGTGGCCCTTGGCGCCCCAGCTTGCGACGCAGGTCAGCACGCCCTGGAGCAGTTCGGGGCTCACGGTCTGTAGCATGTCCGGCTCGGCGATCGCGATGCCGAACGAGATCGTCGGCACCTTGCCCTGGCCGAGGCCGAACTCGTTCATCTTCTCGAGCAGGAGCTTGGCGTCCGAGATCACCGTCGGCAGGAAGAACAGCAGATCGGGTTTCGCCGAGCGGATCTTCTGCACCAGCGACGTCGCGTCCGCCAGCGGCGGCGTGAATGTCTCGTCGACGATCAACTGCAACTGGTTCTCGGCCAGCAGGCCTTCGCGCATCGCCTTTGCGGAGGCGATCGAGGCTCCCGTGTTGTCGGTCAGGATCGCAACCGTCTTCGGTCGCTTGCCGGAAGCCGTCTCCGCCAGCTTGATGAGCTGGGGCAACGCCTGCCTTGCCTGCGAACCCGCGGTGGCCGCGGTCTGGAACACGTATTTGAATCCGCGCTCGGTGATGAGGTCGGAGTAGGAGAGGGTGAGCATGGGCAGGTTTGCGCGCTCGGTCACTTCGGTCACCGCGAGGGTGAACGAGGACAGATAGGCGCCGCTGGCCGCGACCAGATCGGTCTCCTGTGCGACCATGCGTTGCGCCGCGTTCTTGGCCTTCTCCGTAGTGTCGCCGGAATCGAGCACGACCAGCTTCAACTTGGCGCCCCCGAGCGCCTTGACGCCGCCCTGCGCGTTGATGTGATCGACAGCCATCTCGGCGCCTTCGCGCATCACCGTGCCCGGCCGGGCATAGATCCCGGAGATCGGGACCAACAGGCCGACCTTCACTTCTGACGGTTGCTGCGCCCAGGCCGAGCGGGATGCGATCAATGCGCCTGAGGCGCCGGCAAGCAATGTTCGGCGAGTGATCGTGATCTTGCTCTTTGCGGTCATGACAATTCCCCTCCCTGAAAAATCGCGCATTACTTAGGATTTCTTCGGCCAGAACGGCTGGGCCTGCGCGAGCTCGGGCGGATAAACGGTGACAGGCACGCCCGATTGCCATTGCACGATGACGACGCCAGCGCCGACGCGACGGCCCTTCTCGTCGAACTTGAGCTGACCGCCCGGGTAATATTTCGAGTCCCCGGCATCCAGCGTCCGCAAGGCCTGCGCGACCGCGTTGCGGTCGGCCTTGCCGGCCTTTTCCAGCGCTTCCTTCATCACCCACATGTCGCCATAGGTCGAGATGACGTTCTGCGTGGCCCAGGGCTCCTTGTACTTGGCCTTGAGCTCGGCGATCAGCGCTTCGTGACCCTTCGCGCCCCAACTCGCGACGATGGTCATGATGCCCTGCACGATCTCGGGGCTCACGCTCTGGAGCATGTCGGGCTCGGCGATGGTGATGCTGAAGGACACCGTCGGGATCTTGCCCTGGCCGAGGCCGAACTCGCTGATCTTCTCCAGCCCGAGCTTCGCGTCCGACACCGCATTCGGCATGAACAGCAGCAGGTCGGGCTTTGCCGAGCGGACTTTCTGGATCAGCGGCGTCGCATCCGACAGCGGCGGGGTCCAGACTTCCTCGACGACGAGCTGGAGGCCTTCCTGAGCGAACAGCTTCTCCTTGAGCGCCTTGGCCGTGGCGACCGAAGTCGCGGTGTTGTCCATCAGCATTGCCACGGTCTTCGGGCGCTTGCCGGAGGCGTTCTCGGCGAGCTTCATCAGAGTCGGCAGGCCGAGCTCGGATTGGCGGCTCGCCGTCGCGGCGGTCTGGAAGATGTATTTGAAGCCGCGGTCGGTCAAAAGGTCCGAGTAGGACAGCGTCAGCATCGGCAATTCGGCGCGCTCGGTGACCTCGGTCACTGCGAGCGTGAAGGAGGAGAGGTAGGAGCCAGTAGCGGCGACGAGATCGGGCTCCTGTGCCACCATGCGCTGCGCCGCATTCTTGGCTTTCTCGGTGGTGTCGCCGCAGTCGATGACGACCAGCTTCAGCTTGGCGCCGCCGAGCGCCTTGACGCCGCCCTGCGCATTGATGTGCTCGATCCCCATCTCAGCGCCCATCTTCATCACCTGGCCCGGACGGGTGTAGATGCCGGACAGCGGTACGATCAGCCCGACCTTCACTTCGGCCGGTGCCTGTGCGCGCGCCACGCCGGCGAGGCCGACGGCGGCGGCGCCGGACAATACGGTACGGCGCGAGAGCCCTTTTGATGTCATCCCCATTACGTTCTCTCCCTTGTCCTTGTTTTTATGTTGATCACATGCCGAGATAGGCTTTGCGCACGCGGTCGTCGGCGCGCAGCGTGTCGTTGTTGCCTTCGAGCACGACGCGTCCGGCTTCGAGGACGTAGCCCTGATCGGCCGATTCCAGCGCTTCCGCGACGCGCTGCTCGACCAGCAGCATGGTCAGCCCGGACTGGCGGCGGATCTCGATCAGCCGGTCGAAGATGAAGTCCGCGGTCGACGGCGCGAGCCCCATCGAGGGCTCGTCCAGCATCAGCAGCTTTGGCGAGGAGGCGAGACCGCGGCCGATCGCGAGCATCTGCTGTTGGCCGCCGGACATCGTGCCGGCGAACTGATCGCGGCGCTCCTTCAGCACCGGAAGCCATTCGAAGATGCGCTCGATATTGACCTGCCAGTCGCGGCGGCCGCTCTCGGTCATCGCGCCCATCTCCAGGTTCTCCATCACGGTCAGCGACGGGAATACCTGGCGGCCCTCGGGGACGTGAGCGATGCCGAGATGGGCGCGCTGCGGCGGCGGCACTGCGAGCAGATCGACGCCGTCAAACGTGATCTTTCCGCCGCTCGGCTTCACGATGCCGGAGATCGTCTTGAACAGCGTGGTCTTGCCGGCGCCGTTGGGGCCGACGATCGCCACGAACTGGCCGGCGCCGACATTGATCGAGACGTCGTTCAGGACGGGCTTTGCGGAGTAGCCCGCGCTCAATCCCTCAATTCGCAGCATGGCCCACCCACTTCTTGCCGAGATAGGCCTCGATCACGCGGCTGTCGCGCGTCACGACTTCCGGCAGGCCCTCGGTGATGACGGCGCCGTGGTCGAGCACGAGGAAGCTGTCGACCAGCCGAACCATCGCCTGCATGGTGTGCTCGATGATGGCGATGGTCATGCCGTCGCGCGCGAGTTGCTGGATCACGGCGACGACCTCGTCCGCCTCGCTGTGCCCGAGGCCCGCGAGCGTCTCGTCGAGCAGCAGGATGCGCGGCTGGCCGGCGATCGCGCGGGCAAGCTCCATCAATCGCAGCTCCTTGGTCGACAGCTCGCCGGCAACGCGATCGGCGACGGCGGAGAGTCCGACGCGCACGACGGCGTCGGCGGCCATCTTGCGCGCCTCCTCGTCGGACCGCGCGCGCACATAGGCGCCGACCACGACATTGTCGAGGATCGACATGCGCAGGAACGGTCGCATGATCTGGAAGGTGCGGCCGATGCCGGCCTCGCAGATCACGTGCGGACGCTGGCCGGACATGTTGCGGCCGTCGATCAGCACTTCGCCCTGGCTCGGCTTCAGAAAACCATTGAGGAGGTTGAACAGCGTGGTTTTGCCCGCGCCGTTGGGACCGATGATGCCGAGGATCTCGTTCCGGTGCAGCTTGAAGCTGACATCCTGCACCGCCTTGAGGCCACCAAAGGAACGCGAGAGGTTGCGAACCTCGAGCACGACTTGGCCGGTGGCGGCGCGCTGCCGCGCGGCGTGCTTCAGCGTCGTGATATTAGCGGCCGCCGCTGCTTCCGGCGCGTCGCTGACGGTCGCCTTCGATGCAGTTCGTTTGCGCAGGAGATCGCGCAGTTTCCAGAACAGGCCTTCCGGCGCGAGCAGGATGACGCAGACGATGGCGAGGCCGAAGATGACGCCCTGAATGCCGGGGATCCGCGCGCCGGCCTCGGCGTGCAGGATCTCGGCGAGCGGGATCAGGATCACCGAGCCGATGACCGGACCCCAGACCGAGCCGACGCCGCCGAACATCGCGACCGTCAACGCCTGCGCCGACACCAGCATGCCGAACACCGATTGCGGGGTCACGACCAGCAGGACCTGCGCATAGAACCCGCCGATGGCGGCGGCGATTGCCCCGCTCAGCGTGATCGCGCGCAGTTTCCAGGCTAGCGTGTTGATGCCGGCGGCTTCGGCCGCGGCCTCGTTCTGCTTGATCGCGAGCAGCGCCATGCCGAAGCGCGAGCGCTCGATCACTTGCGTCAGCACGATGGTGGCCAGCATGATGGCGAGCCCCAGCAGGGTGTAGATGTGGGGATCGGCGAACTGCATATAGGCGATCGGCGCGTCGCGCTTGATCGGGAGCGTCACCTCCTGGAAACCGAGCCATTCGAACACGTAGAGAATGGCGAGCGGATAGGCGAGCATCGCCAAGGCGAAATAGTGACCCTGCAGGCGGAAGGTCGGAAATCCGATCAGCAGCCCGGCGATGCCGCCGAGCGTGGCTGCGATCGGGATCAGCAGCCAGGGGGAAATGTTGAAGTAGATTTGCCCGAGCGCGGTCACGTAGGCGCCGATGCCGAAGAAGGCGGCGTGGCCGAACGAGATCAGCCCGGTGTAGCCGCTGAGCAGGTTCCAGGACAGACCGAACACCGCCCACACCGGCACCAGCGTCAGGATGAGCTGATAGTAGGAGTTGGTGACGCCGAGCGAGATCCCGGCATAGGCGAGCGTGAAGAGCAGGGGAGGAAGAAGGGAACGCATCCGGAGCATGGTCACGTCCTTTCGACCATGCGTCCGAAGAAGCCTTGCGGACGGAAGAAGATGATGAGGAGAAAGACGGCGAAGATCGCGGCGTTCTGCAATTGCGTCGGCAGAATCAGCGTCGACATCTGCTGCACGAGACCGATCGTCATGCCGCCCCAGAACGCGCCGATGATGCTGCCCATGCCGCCGAGCACGACGCCGGCATACATGACGATGACGTATTCGAGGCCGACGAAGGGGTGGAACGGATAGTTGGTGGCGAGCAGGCCGCCCGCAATCGCGGTGATGCCGCAGCCTAGCGCGAAGGCGGTGCGGTGCGCGCGGTCGACGTCGATGCCCATATAGGTTGCGGCGGTCGGATTGTCCGCGGCGGCGCGCAGCGACTTGCCGATCCGGGTGCGCGTGATCAGCAGCGAGAGCAGGATCATCATGGCCAGCGAGACGATCGCGTCGATGCTGCGCGCCTTGTTGAGGAAGATGCTCATGTCGAAGAAGGGGCCGAGTTCCCAGGCCGAGCTCGACAGCGGCGTGCGGATCGAGGCCAGTACCGAGCCAAACACGATGAGGCCGCCGTTCTGCAGGATCAGCGCGATGCCGAGCGTGAGGATGAGCTGGGCGTAGTGGCCTTCGCCTTCGAGCGAGGCGGTGCGCGTCCCCGACAC
The DNA here is from genome assembly GCF_035935975.1 of Bradyrhizobium sp. Taxonomy (GTDB): domain Bacteria; phylum Pseudomonadota; class Alphaproteobacteria; order Rhizobiales; family Xanthobacteraceae; genus Bradyrhizobium. Next base: position 552,912 of record NZ_DASYWN010000041.1, on the reverse strand, counting down.
GTGCGAAATCAGCGTCCGATGGACGAAATAGCCGAACACGGCGAGCACGGGGCCAGCCAAAAGAATGGCAACGAACGGTCCGACCGTGTTGCCGAACAACGCCTGCACGCCGGCAGCGGTGAAGAGATAGAAGGCGGTATACATGCCGAGCATCATGAAATCGCCATGGGCGAAATTGATGACGCGCATGACGCCGAAGATCAGTCCGAGCCCCACGCACATCAGGCCGTAGACGGCACCGATCAACAGGCCCGCGGCGAGCGCTTGCAGAAATCCCTCCATCAGCCCCGCCTCCGCGCTGCCGACGATTCTAAGCTGGTCTCCAAGCCGACCATGTTTCCCCCGTACTCTCCGGCATTTCTTATGATGCCGATCGTAAAATCCGTTCCGTTTCCAGGCGGCACTGCGCTGCGATGGCGTCGGCGTTACCGAGCCGTTCGCAGTCGTCGATGAGTTGCTCGAGCCGATGTGCGCGGTCCTCGCCGAGGGCCCTGGTAGCGGCAGCGCGGAAGCGTGCGCGAATATCTGCCGGCGTTGCGGCGATGACGTCGGGCAGGGTGTGCCGGATCGACCGGCCGCCGCGCAGGTGAACGGTCACCTCCGCGCCCTGCTTGCCGGGGAAGGCGGCGGTGAAGCCGGCATCGGCCTTGAGGTCAGTCACCTCGACCAGGCGGATGATGTCGGCATCGTCGAGCTCGGAGTAATTCTCTTCCTCGATCTTGCCCCGCGCCAGTGTCGCGGCGACGCTGAACGGAATGCTCATCTTGGCTTGAAGGGCGTTGCGGTAGGGGCCCGTGGAATCGCAGCCGGGGTACCGAACGGCAGCCTCTGGCGCGCGAATGACGACGCGGTCGATCTCCTCGGCACTGGCGAGCTCGTGTGAGACGCGGAGCGCGGCTTGAGCGGCGGTCTGCGCGAAATTGCAGGCCGGGACCGGCTTGTTGTAGACGGCCATGATCTCGCAGTTGCCATTCGGAAAGAGCGCGATGCTGGCCGGCGCGGCCTGGCGACGATAGGCGGCGAACAGGCCGGCTTTGCCTTCGAGGATCGTTTCCGAGCCGAAAGCGCCGGCCGCGGCAAGGCCGATCGCCTTGATCGCGTTGCTGGCGGCAAAACCCGGGTGGAAATACATGTCAGAGCCGACGGCATGCGGCCACTCGTTGAGTCCGCTCGACGTGTTGGCTGCGATCGCAATGGCGCTGGTTGCGGCATCCTCGGACAGGCCGAGCGCGAAACTTCCTGCCAGCGCTGCGCCCGGAGGCGCCACGAGGCCCGTGGGGCGGTAGAGGCGTGCAAGGTCGGAGGTCAGGAGCGCGCGGCCGATCCGCGCGCCGGTCTCATAGCCGATGATGGCGGCCGCTAGCAGCCTGGCCCCGTGCAACGGCGCTTGTTCCGACAGCGCCAGCAGCGTCGGCCAGATCACAACGCCATGGTGCGCGATGCTGGCTGCATGCATATCCTCGCGGACGAGGCCATGCCCCATCACCGCATTGGCGAAGGCGGCGTCAGCCGGCGAGGAGAGTTGCGAAGTGCCGATGATCGTCGCGCTGCCGCCGGCTTGCGCGATCGCAATGGCCTGACGGCTCCAGGGATGGCTGCCTGCCTCGAAGGCGCAGGACAGGAAGTCGAGCAGGCAGAGCTTTGCCTTGGCGACGACTTCGGGCCCGAAATCTCCGAGATCCCGCGCAAGCACGCTCCGCGCCATCTGGCGCGCGAGCGAGACCTTGGCTGAACCGGTCGGGCCGATCGTCATCGCAATCGTTCCCCCTGATAGCTTGCGCGATTAGGCGCGCATCTCGACGCCAGCCCACTCCTCGAGCACCTTGGCGATCGAGGTGAAGTCGGAAGACGCGCCATATTTGGCGTTGGTGATCGCGAGCATCTGCCGCACCACCGCGCCGCAGACCATCGGCACGCCCATCGCCTCGGCCTCGTCCACGCACAAGCGGACATCCTTGTAGGAAAGGCCGGTGGCGAAGCCGAAATCGAACGTGCCGGGCAGCACCGCGCGAGGGAACTTGTCTTCGGAGGCGCTGTTGCGCCCGCTGCTGGCGTTGATGATGTCGATCAGTACCTTTGCGTTGACGCCGCCCTTGACGCCCATCGCGACCGCTTCCGAGGTGATCACCAGTGCCGCCGCCGCCATCAGATTGTTGGCGAGCTTGGCCGTCTGCGCCACACCGGGCTTGTCGCCGGTGTAGAACAGCTTGCCAAAGTTCTTCAGGATCGGCTGGACGGTGTCGTAGGTCGCCTGCGGGCAGGACACCATCACGGCCAGCGTACCGTTGACGGCGCCCTTGATGCCACCGCTCACGGGCGCATCGACCAGCGTCATGCCCTTGGCCCTTAGTCCTTCGGCAACGAGTTTTGCTGCGCCCGGACCCGAGGTCGAGAGATCAATCACGATCCTGGCGCGGTTGCCGCTGCCGATGCCGTCCTGTCCGAGCGTGACGGCCTTGACGATGTCGGGTGTCGGCAGGCTGACGAGCACGATGTCGGCGCGCGAGGCGACGTCCGCCGGCGACTTGCCGAGCTGTGCGCCGCGCTTGACCAGCGGCTGGGTGGCCTCGGTCTGGGTGTCATAGACAACGAGCGAATAGCCCGCGTCGATCAATCGCCCTGCCATGGGGCCGCCCATGCGGCCTGTGCCGATTACGCCGAGGATCTCTCCCGCCATCGTCAACTCCCTGTTGCGCGGTCCCGTGACGGGCGCGCCTTCTTGATCTCGTTGGTCAACCGTTTTCGCCGGCCGGCCTCGTCGGCCGCCGTCGTCGTGGCAGCGGGATCCCGCGCCAGCGGCCGGGATTGTTATGATTGTCAGACAAGCTGTCAAGCATAACATTTGGGGTCGACAGTTTGCCGCGGATCGGCATAAGGTCCGTGAAAACGAGGAAGACGCTCCGCGTGCCGCAAGACCCAACTCCGAGTGTGAGCAAGATGCTCGCCGACTTCGTCGCGTCCTCGTCGTGGGCGAACGTGGAGGCGCAGAGCGTTGAGGCGCGGCGATCCATCCTCAATTTTTTCGCAACTGCGCTCGGCTCCGCGCGTGATCCCGTCGTCATCGCGGCGATGCGCGCGCTGGCCCCGTTCAGCGGCGCGGCGACATCGACGGTGATCGGTCACCCGCAGCCGATGGATGCGTTATGCGCGTCGTTCCTCAATGCCATCTCAGCCAATCTGCTCGACTTCGACGACACGCATCCCGAGACGATCATCCATCCGGCCGCGCCGGTCGCCGCCGCCATATTCGCGCTTGCGGAGACGCGAAAACTGTCGGGGCGCGAGGTGCTGACGGCGTTCATCCTCGGTGTGGATGTGGAGTGTCGCATCGGCAATGCGGTTTCGCCGCGTCATTATGCCCGCGGCTGGCACATCACCTCGACCTGCGGCATTTTTGGTGCCGCTGCGGCGTGTGCGAAGCTCCTGGGTTCGCCCGCGGAGCGGATTGCGAATGCGATCGGGGTTGCGGCGAGCCAGTCAGCCGGCAATGTCGAAAACCTGCCGAGCGCCGCGAAGAATGTCAGCGTCGGCAACGCGGCGCGCAACGGGCTGTTCGCCGCGCTGCTTGCGCAGCAGGGCTATGAAGCCGCGCCACGTGCCATCGAAGGCCCGCTCGGCTGGGCGCGCACTATGGGCGACGAGCCGAATCTCCCTCGTTTGCTCGACGGTCTCGGCAAGCGCTGGGAGATCGCCAAGAACACCTACAAGCCCTATCCCGCCGGCATCGTGTTCCATTCCGTCATCGATGCCTGCCTGCTGCTGCGCGAACGGATCGGTCGCAAGGTCGACCAGATCGACTCCGTCACCGTGCAGGGTTCGGCGTTGCTGCTCGCGCGCGGCGATCGCCCCGTCAACAACGAGCGCGATGCGCGCGTCAGCATTCATCATTGCGTGGCTTGCGGTTTGCTGCTCGGCACGGCCGGCGTGACCGAGTTCGCGCACGAAACCGTGGTCCGGCCCGATATCGCGCAGCTGCGACATAAGGTGAGGGCGGCGCTCGATGCTCAGATGCCGGATGGCGCCGCGCGTGTCACCTTGCGCCTGCTGTCCGGCGAGGTTCTGACCGAGACCGTCGTTTCGCCGCGCGGCAGCCAGGCTGCGCCGCTTTCAGACAGCGACATTGAAGAGAAGCTGCGCGAGGGCGTCCGCACCGGTCAAAGCGACTGGGATGCGGACCGCGTCATTGATGCGGTCTGGCGGTTCGATGCGGCGGACGACGTCGGTCATCTCCTGCAATCGCTGCGCCCGGCATTGGCGGCGCGTAGTACTTCTTCCAACTAGACTCTCCAAGACCTGAAAGGGACGATCATGAGCAAGACCGAACTGTTCGAAAAGGGCCTCAAGGTTCGCAAGGAGGTGCTCGGCGAGGACTATGTGAACAGGTCGATCGCCGGCGCTGACGAGTTCACGCGGACCATGGCGGAATGGTCGACCGAATTCTGCTGGGGTGCGCTGTGGACCCGGCCCGGCGTTGATCGGCGCACGCGCTCGATCGTCAACCTGGCGATGCTCGGCGCGCTGAACCGACCGCACGAATTGAAGCTGCACGTCAAGGGCGCCCTGAAGAACGGGCTCACCAAGGAAGAGATCAAGGAAATCCTGCTCCAGGTCGCCGTTTATTGCGGTGTGCCTGCCGGCATCGACGCCTTCCGCAACGCGCGGGAGGCATTCAACGAGGTCGACGCGGCCGGTTCCTGAGCGCGAGGTCCCATGGCTGACCCGGAATACGAGCTCTTCGCCATCCGCTATGCCACGCGGGATGCGCAGCGGAGCGAGCATTTCATCGGCGGCGACCCGCATGACGGGCCGATGCCGATGGACTATTTCATGTGGCTGGCGAGGGGCGGCGGGCGCACCTTCGTCATCGACACCGGGTTCAATGCCGAAATCGCCAGGCAGCGCCGGCGGACATTCCTGCGCTGCCCCGTCGAGACGCTTGCAGCGTTCGACATCGATGTCGCTGACGTCAGGGACGTGATTCTCACGCATCTGCACTACGACCACGCCGGCAATTTCGACCGGTTTCCGAATGCGCGCTTTCATCTCCAGGAGCGCGAGCTCGCCTATGCCACCGGGCGCTACATGCAATATCCGCGTCTGTCGCATTCCTTCGAGGTCGAGGATGTCTGCGGGCTCGTGCGGCTGAACTACGCGCGCCGGGTGCTGTTCTACGATGGCGACGCCGGGATCGCGCCCGGGCTGACCGTCCATGCAGCCGGCGGACATTCCGCCGGTCTTCAGTTTGTCCGCGTCAACACCCGGCGTGGCCCGGTCGTGCTCGCCTCCGACGTCAGCCATTTCTATGAGAACATGACAAGCGAGCGTCCGTTCGCGACGGCGTTTCATGTCGGCGACATGCTGGTGGGCTTTGACAAGCTGCGTGCCGCAGCGCCCAACGCGGATCACATCGTTCCCGGCCACGATCCGCTGGTCATGACGCTGTATCCGCCGGCGAGCGCGGACCTGACCGGTGTTGCTGTTCGCCTGGATGTGCCGCCATCCGGGCCAGCTCATTCCTAGGACGTCGAGAGGGGCGTAATGCAACTTGGACCAGAAAAATCGATTTTCGATTTTCTATTGACCCCCGTCCGGCGCCTTGCAATCATCCGGCCATGGGTCCGCTTCAGTTCCAGTTGTCCGGGAGCCCCGGGGAAGGTCCGCGCAGCCTGACATCGGCTCTGCATGAGCGCCTGCGCGCCGATATCCTGGCGACGCGGCTGCTGCCGGGGCAGAAGCTGCATATTGCCGGTCTCGCAAAACAGTTTTCAGTGAGCCTTGCCGCCGTGCGCGAGGCGTTGTCGCGTTTGGTCGCCGACGGCCTCGTACAGGCGTCCGACCAGCGCGGCTTTCGCGTAAGTCCGGTGTCGCTGGCGGATCTTGCCGACGTGACGCAGACGCGGATCGACATCGAGGGGCTTGCGCTGCGCCGCTCGATCGAACGGGGCGATGATGCCTGGCTCGCCTCGGTAAAATCGGCCTGGGCAGATCTGAAGGCCGTTCCTTATCGTTATCCCGATGATCCCGCCGTGCATTACGAGGAATGGGTGATCCGTCACCGCATCTTCCATCGTGCGCTGGTCAATGCGTGCGGCTCGCCATGGCTGCTCGGCTTCCGCGATGTGCTGCACGAGCAGAGCGAGCGCTACCGCCGGCTGTCGATCCGCCGCGAGCTCGGCAGCAAGCCGCGCGACGTCGAAGCCGAGCACAAGGCGATCGTCGCCGCCGTCATCAAGCGCGATGCGGATGCGGCAGTTCGCGCCTTGTCAAAGCATTTCGGCATCACCAAAGAGTTCGTCGAGCTCGCCGCCTCGCGTATTGCGGAGGTGAGCCGCACGACCTGACGATCCGGAAAAATCCGGCACACAAAAAACAGAGACCGGGAGGAAACAATGAAGATCAATCGCCGTCACGCGCTCTTGTCGCTCGTCGCCGCCACAATTTTGGCTGGGCCCGCGAGCGCCGCCGACACTATTCGCGTTGGATTGCCCACGAAGACCTATTGGCCCACGACGATCGCCGAGACGGCCGTGCGACAAAAGCTGTTCGAGAAGGAAGGCATCCAGGCCGAGCTGACCATCTATCGCAGCGGCGCCGAGACCTTCGAAGGCATGGCCGCAGGCGCGGCCGACATCATCCTTGATCCGCCGTCGCTGGTCTCGGCCGGACGCAAGAAGGGCGTGATGTCGCGGATCGTCGCCAATGCGGCCATGGGCAATTTCGGCTGGCAGTTGATGGTGCCGACCAAGTCGACCCTCGACGTCAAGGATCTCAACGGCAAGAAAGTCGCGATCACGGCGGCCGGATCGGGCTCCGATCTGCTCGCGCTGTGGACCATCCAGGACAAGAAGATCGACTTCACCCGCGTTCCCGTCGGCGGTGGTGGTCTTGTGCCGAACCTGTTGGCCGGCAACGTCGAGGCCGCCGTGGTTTATTCGCCGCTGAGCTTCCAGATCTCGAAGTCCGGCGAGGCCAAGACCATCCTCGATTATGCGACCGCGGTTCCGCCGAACCTGACCGCCGGCTGGATCGTGCTCGACAAATTCGCCGATGCAAAGCCCCAACTGGTGCAGAAGGCGGTGAACGCCCTCTACGGCGCCGTCGCGTTCATGCGCGCCAACCGCGACGTCACCGTCAAGCTGATCGCCGAGCTCTACGAGATGCCGCCGGAGATCGCCGGCCTCGAATACGACAACACCATCATGAAGCTCGAGACCAGCGGCGACATGGGCGCGGCCAACGTGAACGGGGCCGTGCAGCTCTCGCTCGATCTCGCCAAGCTCGGCGGGCTCAAGGACATCGTGCCGGTCGAGGATGTGATCTCGACCAAGTTCAAGCCCGTCCCGACCAAGCAATAGCGATGCAGAGCACGTTCGCCATCAACCTCGCCAGGATCGCGATCATCGTCGCGATCCTGGCGCTGTGGGAAATGCTGTCGCGCACCGGCATCGTCAATTCCCGCCTGCTGCCGTCGGCGTCCGACACGTTCGTGACGCTCGGCGATCTCCTGCAGCGCGCCGCGGTGCAGAAGGATCTGATGGTGACCGCGACCGAGGTGCTGGCCGCGTTCGCGCTGGCCGTTCCCTTCGGCGCGGTGATCGGCTTCCTGGTCGCGGAGAACCGCTACTTCGCCGATGTGGCCAAGCCACTGCTGTTCTTCGCGTTCAGCATCCCGAAGTCGATCTTCCTGCCGATGTTCATCCTCGTATTCGGCGTCGGCTTCGCCCAGAAAGTCGGTTTCGGCTTCTTCTCGACGATCTTCATCGTGATCATGTCGACCACCACTGCGGTTGAATCAGTCAAGGTCGAGCATCTCACGGTGGCGCGCTCCTATGGCGCTACGCCATGGCAGACCGCATTCCGCGTCTACCTGCCGAGCATGCTGCCGGTGCTGCTGGAGGCGTTGCGGATCTCCATGATCTTCAACCTCACCGGCGTCATCCTCGCCGAGATGTATGCCTCGCGCGATGGCATCGGCCACCAGATCGCGACCTGGGGCGAGAATTTCCAGATGAAGCAGCTCCTCGCCGGCGTCGTGATGGTCGCCGCGATCGCCATGACCTTCAACGAACTTGTCAGATGGGTGGAAACGCGATGCAGCCATTGGCGAACGTGACCCCGTTGAAGCCCGCCGCGCGCGCGGGTGCAATCGAGGTGAAGAATGTCGGCCAGGTATTCAAGACGAGGTCGCAGGACGTCGTTGCGCTGGATGACGTCTCGCTCGAGATCAAGCCCGGCCGCTTCGTCGTGCTGGTCGGCCCGAGCGGATGCGGCAAGTCGACACTTTTGATGATGATGGCTGGCCTGCGCCAGCAGACCTCGGGCACAATCACCATCAGCGGCGCGCCGATCCCGCAGCCCGACCCGGACAGGGTCGGTGTGGTGTTCCAGGAGGCCAGCCTGTTTCCCTGGCTGACGGCGGAGGACAACGTCGAGTTTCCGCTGGCGCTGCGCGGCGTGCCCAAGGCCGAGCGCCGCGCCAAGGCGCAGGATGCTCTCAAGCTGGTCGGCCTCGAGGGCTTTGGCAAGCGCCATCCGCATGAACTGTCCGGCGGCATGAAGCAGCGTGTCTCCATCGCGCGGGGGCTGGTGCAGGACCCGCCGGTGCTGCTGATGGACGAGCCATTCGCCGCCCTCGACGAGCAGACCCGCATGACCATGGGCGACGAGCTGTTGCGCATCTGGGCCGCGACCGGCAAGACAGTCGTCTTCGTCACGCACAGTCTCACCGAGGCCGTCTATCTCGCCGACGAGGTGATCGTGATGTCGGCGCGGCCCGGCCGGATCGTCGACCATCTCCAGGTTCAGCTGCCGCGGCCTCGCACCTACGAGATGCTGAGTGGCGATGCCTTCGGCGCGTTGCGCGATCGCATCTGGCGGCACATCCGCAAATCGGCGTGAGGCGGAGATGAGCGCCAAAATGCTGCGATATCTGATCGTGATCGGCCTGATTGCGCTGTGGGAGCTCTTGCCGCGCACCGGCCTCATTCCCGAATTGTTCCTGCCGTCGCTGTCATCGACGCTGATGGCCGGGTGGACGGACGCGGGCGAATACGGTCATGCGCTCGCGGTAACGCTCTGCGAGGTCGTGGTGTCGATGGCGTTCGCCTGCGGCGGCGGCATTCTGCTCGGCGCGATCGTCGGCAGCCTCCCACGCCCGCGCGTCCTGATCATGCCGATGGTGTCGAGCCTCTACGCAGTTCCGCTCGTGATCCTCTATCCGGTCTTCACGGTATGGCTCGGCATCGGCTCGGAGTCCAAGATCGCCTTCGCCTCGATCTACGGCTTCCTGCCGACGATGCTCGCCACTGCCGCCGGCATCCAGACCATCGACCCGCAACTTCTGCTCGCCGCGCGCAGCATGGGCGCGACGCTGAGCCAGCGCCTGGTCCGCGTCATCATCCCTGCAGCGATCCCGACGGTGCTGTCGGGCCTGCGCGTCGGCGGCGCGCTTGTCATCGTCGGCGTCGTCGTTTCGGAGATGCTGATCTCCTCGGCCGGCATCGGCTACCTGATCTCGCGCTACCGCACCATCCTCGACAGTCCGCACGTGTTCGCGGGCGTGCTGCTCGTGCTGTTTCTCGCCATCGCCTTCAATGCCGCGATCCGCTGGATCGAGCGCAAGGCGGCGATCTGGCAAACCGGCACCCGCGCCGGCCAGGCCAATGACGAGATCGCGTCGGGCGCGATGCAGCCGGCGACCTGAGGTATCGGTGTGTACGATTTGACCCTGACATTCGACAACGGCCCCGATCCCGACGTGACGCCGCGTGTGCTGGACATCCTCGGCGAGCGCGGGATCAAGACCACGTTCTTCGTGATCGGCGAGAAGCTGGCCGACCCCGAGCGGCGTAGCCTTGCGATGCGTGCGCACGGGGAGGGCCACTGGATCGGCAATCACACCTTTACGCACAGCATTCCGCTCGGTCAGCAGAAGGACAGCAAGACGGCGGAGAACGAAATCGGCCGAACGCAGGACGCGATCGGCGCTCTCGCGCATCCGCTGCGCTGGTTCCGGCCGTTCGGCGGCGGCGGCAATCTGGATGCAAGGTTGTTGAAGTCGTCCGTCGTCGATCACCTCATCCGCAACAAGCACAGCTGCGTGCTCTGGAATTCGATTCCGCGCGACTGGGACGACCCTGACGGCTGGACCGAGCGCGCGCTGGACCAGTGCAGCCGGCAGCCCTGGACGCTGATGGTGCTGCATGACCTCCCGACCGGCGCGATGGTCCATCTCGGGCGGTTCCTCGACCGTGCCGAGACAGCCGGCGCCTGCTTCCGCCAGGATTTCCCGCCTCAATGCGTTCCGATCCGCAGCGGCGAGATCGCGCTTCCGATCAACGACTATGTTTCCTCCATCGAAGAGAGTGTCTGACCAATGAAAGTCGCAAGCTTCACGATATCAGGCACCGCGAGCTATGGCATCGTCACCGACAAGGGCGTGATCGATGCCGGCAAACGCCTGAAGGCCTATCCGACGCTGAAGGCGCTGCTTGCGAAGGGCTCGCTCGACGAGTTGAGGAAGCTCGCCGGCGAGAAGCCCGACTATGCGCTGCAGGATGTAGCGCTGCTGCCGACGGTGCCCGACCCCGACAAGATCTTCTGCATCGGCGTCAATTACGCCACACATCTGGCGGAGAGTGGCCATCCGACCCCGGCACATCCGATGATCTTCACCCGCTTTGCCAACAGCCAGGTCGGCCATGGCCAGCCGATGATCCGGCCGCTGGAGTCAGAGCGCTTCGACTACGAAGGCGAGATGGCCGTCATCATTGGCAAGGCCGGTCGCCGCATCTCGCGCGACGCCGCGCTCAGCCATGTCGCCGGCTATGCCTGCTACAATGACGGCAGCATCCGCGACTGGCAGCGTCACACCTCGCAATTCGCGCCGGGCAAGAACTTTGCCGGTACCGGCGGCTTCGGCCCCTGGATGGTCACGACCGACGAATAGACCGATGTCACCAGGCAGACGCTGATCACGCGTCTCAATGGCGTCGAGGTGCAGAAGGCGCCGATCTCCGATCTCGTGTTCGACGTGCCGGCCCTGATCGCCTATTGTTCGACCTTCACCGCGCTTGCGCCAGGCGACGTGATCGTCACCGGCACGACGGGCGGCGTCGGCGCCTATCGCACGCCGCCGCTGTGGATGAAGGGTGGCGACACCGTCGAGATCGAGATTTCCGGTATCGGCATCCTCCGCAATCCCGTCAAGGACGAGGAACGCGCGGCGTGAACCGTCGCGCTCAACAACAATAAGAAGGAGAACTCCATGCCCATGCCAACGCATATCCTGCCGACCACGGTAGTCGGAAGCTACCCGCAGCCGGAATGGCTGGTGAATCGCGCCATGCTGTCGAAGGTGGTGCCGCGCACCCGTCTCCACGACATGTGGCGGCTGCCGGCGGAGCATCTGGAGGAGGCGCAGGACGATGCGACCATCGTCGCGATCCGCGACATGGAGCGCGCCGGCATCGACATCGTGACCGATGGCGAGATCCGGCGCGAGAGCTACTCCAATCGCTTCGCCACAGCGCTCGACGGTATCGACGGCGACAATCCCGCGATGATCGTGGCGCGTACCGGCAACACCCAGACCCCGGTGCCGCGCGTCGTCGGCCCCGTGAAGCGCAAGGGCCCGGTGGAACTGCACGACATGGAGTTCCTGCGCAGGAACACCGACCGCGCCGCGAAGATCACCTTGCCTGGCCCGTTCACCATGAGCCAACAGGCCAAGAACGAGTTCTACAAGGATGAGGAAGATCTCGCGATGGCGCTCGCCGAGGCTGTGAATGCGGAGGCGCTCGATCTGCAAAAGGCCGGCGCGGATGTGATCCAGCTCGACGAGCCCTGGGTGCGCAATAACCCCGAACTTGCCAAGCGCTATGCGGTCAAGGCGATCAACCGCGCGCTGAAGGGTATCACGGTGCCGACCGTCGTGCATCTCTGTTTCGGCTATGCGGCGGTCGTGCCGGGCTCAAACAAGCCGGCTGGCTATTCTTTCCTCGCCGAACTCGATGACACCATTGCAGACCAGATCTCGATCGAGGCGGCGCAGCCGAAGCTCGACCTCGGCGTGCTCAAGGATCTCTCGTCGAAGAAGATCATGCTCGGCGTGCTCGACCTCGCGGATCCCGGGATCGAGAGTGTCGAAACCGTAGCCGGCCGCATTCGCAACGGCCTGAAATACGTGTCGCCCGATCGTCTGATTCCAGCGCCCGATTGCGGCATGAAATACATGCCGCGCGCAACCGCGTTCGGAAAACTGAAGGCGATGTGCGACGCCGCGGCCAAGGTGCGGCAGGAGATTGGCTGAAGAAGCGCGAGGCTCGGCTACGTACGACTTTGGGAGCTGATCGCGGTCTTCACGCGCAGGGCGGACGCTCTTAGAGACGGACACCGGTTGTCGCGAACGCCTGCTCGACGGGTTCCTGCACCTGGTTCAAGATAGCCATTGCTGCAATTGCGATCACGATGGCTGCTGCGCAGCCGAGCAGGAAAGCCTTCATCTACACACTCCATTCTTCAAAGGCGGCGCGCATCTCACGATGTAGCCTGTCGTGAGCACCTCCGACGATCAATTAAAAGTTCGCCCCGATTCGACTGGCTTAAGGACCTTTAAACATCGAGGGAGCCGAAAACGAATCCCCCATCAATCCCCAGGACTCGAGGTCGGGGCTGTGCAGGTCCACTTCCAGGATGGCCAGCAGCAGCGCGAGCACAACCGTTGCGAAGACGAGGAGAGGCGAAGCTTCTCGCGCGGCCGAATCTGGCGCGGTCATGAACGCGTGAGCGGCGCATAGCCGCGCGATCATCCGCAGCAATGGTCTCGATCGCCCCTGCATGTCGTCTTCCTTGACGCGACGAGCAAAGACGTAACGCGTAAAGGTTAGGACTCGCGCCGCCGGCATTCAAGCGAAGAATGTCTGAATGAGTCCTGATGCAGCGCACACAATAGGCGTAATCGCCGCTGACATTCATCTTGGTTATCCTGTCGGGCATTCTCGAGACCATGGACCAGGGCCGGCAAAGATCGATCGCACGGGCGTCCGGCACATGGGCTGCGGCCGCCTTCTTGGCGGTTGCTTTTGCTGCGTCAGCGGGGCAGGCGCAGCTGGCAGGTCACGGCGGACCCATCCGGGCACTCGCGGTTTCGCCGGACGGTGACGGTCTGCTGTCAGGGAGCTTCGACACGGCCGCCATTCGCTGGTCGCTGAAGGGTGACGCGGCCACTGAGGTGCTGCGTTATCATGCTGATGCCGTCGATGCGGTCGCCTTCCTGAAGGACGGTCGGATGGTAACCGCCGGCGCGGACGCCCGGATCGCGGTCTGGACCGCAGGCCAGCAGCAGCCCGACCTCGTCCTGGAAGGGCATTCCGGTCCGGTCGTCGCCCTGGCGGTCTCGCCGGACGGATCAAAGCTCGCCTCGGCCTCCTGGGACCACAGCGTGCGACTCTGGTCATTGGCGGATGGTGCGGCCCGCGTATTTGAAGGTCACCAACAGAATGTGAACGGTGTCGCGTTCGCGCCAGACGGCATGTCGCTCGTAAGCGTCGGCTATGATCTTGCGTTGCGCATCTGGCGCCTGCCTGACGGTCAGCCCGAAGTGGTGACGTTGCCCGCGCCGTTGAACGCGGTCACGGTCGCGCCCGATGGCGAGATCGTCGCCGGCGGATCGGATGGCAAGCTGCGTATGCTGACGACGGATGGAAAGCTGTCCGGTGAGATAGCGGCAGGCTCGAAACCGATCGTTGCCTTGGCGCTTTCCGATGATGAGGCACTGATCGCCGCCGCAAGCATCGACGGCACGGCCACCATTGTCGAACGCAAGTCCCGGAGTGTACTGCGGACATTCGTGGTCCCTGGTTCCCCGGTCTGGTCACTCGTCTTCCTCCATGATGCCACGACGCTCGTGACCGGCGGCGCGGACGGGAAGATCCGGCGATGGAATGTGCAGAGCGGAGAGCCGGTCGGCTCGAACCAGTTCGGGACGCCAGTGGATCCACTCGCCGCCTACGCGGGAGATCATGGTGCCGAGGTCTTTCGCGCCTGCGTTGCCTGTCACACGCTCTCGGCGAAGGGGGTACAACGGGCGGGGCCGACGCTTGCCGGATTGTTCGGCCGGAAGATAGCTTCACTTCCCGGCTATCGGTTTTCCGAGGCTCTCAAGAAGATGGATATGATCTGGACGCCCGAGACCGTCGCAAAGATGTTTGAAGTGGGCCCCAATGCCTACACGCCGGGAACGAAGATGCCGGAGCAGCGTATCGGCTCGGCCGAAGACCGCCGTGCGCTAACGGACTTTCTGGCTCGGGCGACCTCGCAATGAGAGAGCTGCAATCGGATCGAGCAGGTTCGCATCCTAAGACTTGCCGTTCCGCCCTCGCGGATAGTCCTCGGTGGTTCGAGGCGGCGCGCGTTCCGGAACGGACTGGAACGGATCGAACTGCCGCTCGCTCATCACGGTCACGCGGCAATCCGCGCACATCCTGATTGCGTCGAGACGCTTGTCGCCGGCCGGATACATCCAATGCCGGCCCTCCAGCTTCGCTGCGATCCGATCGATCGTACTCTTGACGCCGAATGCGGCACCGCAGCGGATGCAGAGCGCAGGCTCCTCCTCCTTGATCACTTGTGCCGGCGCGCGGCCGGCGCGGAAATCGATCTGCGGCCTGAGCGTGATAACCTTTTCGGGGCAGGTGCTCTGGCACAGCCCACATTGCACGCAGGCATCCTCGACGAATCTGAGCACCGGACGCTCGGGATCGTCGCGCAGTGCGCCGGTCGGACAGGCGGAGACGCAGGAGAGGCACAACGTGCAACCATCCGTATCGACGCTCACCGCGCCGATCGGCGCGCCCGGCGGCAGGGCGATCACGTCGACGGGCTTGGGCGCTAGGCGGTGCAATTCGCTCAAAGCAAATCGCAGCAGGTCGCGCCGCTTGCCGACTGTCCTGAAGGTTGCCGGCGTCGCGACCGCGGCAAGCATCTCGAGCTCGCGCAGTTGCGCGCCGAGCGCGTCGGGATCGTCGGTTTCGATCGTGGTCACACGGTGCCCGTCAAATCCGAGGCCCGCAAGAATGGGTTCGGCGAAGGCGATCGTCTGCGACAGCCCGGTCACCTCGTGCCGAGGCTTTGCGCGCAGCAGGAACCGCACGGCGGACGCGCCGTAGGCGAACGCGGCGATGACCGCTTCCAACCCGACCTGTGTCAGCTCATTAACGGCGAGGGGAAGCACGTTGGCCGGCAGTCCGTCGCCGTGACGGGCGAGCGCGTCGATCAGCGCCGTGCCGTGCGGACCGTCATGCAGCAGCAGCACCGGATGCGTGCCGCCGGCCTCGCGATAGGCGAGCAGGATGGCACGCATGATCTGCAACTGGGTGTCGGGCGGTGGCAGCGCGTAGGATGCAGCGCCCGTGGGGCAGGCGGCTGCGCACTGCCCGCAGCCGGCGCAGATTTCCGCATTGACAGCGACATGGTCGCCGGCCGGCGTGATCGCACCGGTCGGACACAGATCGAGGCAGCGATGGCACCCGGTCAGATTCGAGCGCGAATGCGCACAAAGGCTGGGCGTGAAGTCGACATATTTCGGCTTGTCGAAGCTGCCGACGAGATCGCGCGCGGCGAGCACGGCCCGCAGCACGGCGGCGGGATCTCTGGGGTCTGCGCGCAGGTAGCCGTCGCGCAGGTCGTGCGCGGGAAACAGCGGCATCTCGCCGGAGAGGTCGAGCACGAGATCGCAGCGCGAGGTCGCCCCGTTGCGCGGAGCTTCGAATACGAAGCGGTCGCGCGAAGAAGGGCGTGGCTGGGCGTAGTCGTCGATGATGAGTTCGAAGGCGCCAAAGTGTCCGCGCGCGTTGCGGATCGTGCCCTTCACGATCGGGAAGTCCGTCGCCGTCGGCGGCGCGATGTCTGCCGGCTGCTTGAGCATGACGGTGACATCGAGGTGGTCCGCGAGCAGCCGGCCGGCGTCGATCGCGGCGGCGTCGCGCCCGTAGATCAGGATGACGCCGTCGCTCGATAGCGTGACCAGCGGAAAGTCTGGCCTGGGAATAGCTGCCGCCGCAAGCAGCGCAGCCATCTTCGCGCCCGCATGCGCGCCGTCGCGCGACCAGCCCGCCGTCTCGCGGATTTTGACGAAGGTGATCCCGTCAGGGCGCTCGCCGGCCTCATCGGTGAACTGCGCCGCCTGCTGCGTGCAGGCGACGGTCAGCGCGCCGTCTGCCTTTGCTGCGTTGCGGAAATGATCGAGTTCCGCGCCGCAGAGGTGACGAAAGTTCCTGATCTCGCAGTTGGGGCAGCCACGCCGGATCGCGGCCGTGTCGAGGCGCATCGTGTCTTCGCACGAGCAGATCAGGACGGTCTTCGCTGGCTGCTCCAGGTGAATCCCTCCGTCAGTGTGGCGCAGAGCGGACTCGCGCCGTTTCTGCACCTCGTATAGATATTCCCTATCGGGAAGAAAAGGAAAGTGGAGGCGGCCTTGCCGTCGACCCCTAACGTCCATGTTTCCCTGGCGGAACCGATCCATCTGCCGCCGCCATTCGCGCTCGTCCGGCTGCGCGAGGGGGGAGACGCCTTTGCCCACGCTTGCCGCATTGCACACGATAGCGGCGCCGGCACGCTGGTCTATGTCGGGCGGTTCGATCTTGCCGAATTTGCCGTGGTGCTCGAGCCGGGCGAATCCTTGAGCACAGCGCGGTGCGCCTTCTATGCAGGCATGGTCGCGCTCACCGATGCGCTTCGCGCCTATGCGCCGCCGAACAAGACGGTGGCGATCGACTGGCCCGACGCGGTCCGGATTGATGGCGGCCTGGTCGGTGGCGGACGGCTGGGATGGCCGTCGTCCGCGCGCGAGGACGATCCGCCGGCCTGGCTCGTGTTTGGCGCCATGATCCGGACCGTTGCGATGACGGACCAGGGGGGAGGTGTTCACCCGCTTGCGTCCGCGCTGGACGAGGAGGGGTTTGGCGAAGCTGGGGCCGTGCAGGTCACCGAGAGCTTTGCGCGGCACCTGATGCGGGCGATCGACACCTGGCGGGTCGATGGTTTTGACAGCGTTGCGCGCGACTATCTGAGCCGCTTGGCTCGCGAGCGGCAAACGCTGCAGCGGATCGACGATCGCGGCGATCTCCTCACACGGCGCATCGGCACCGACAAGACCGAGCGGGGCGAACTCGTCGAAGCACTCGCTACGCCGTCCTGGCTCGATCCGAAGCTCGGAGGACCGCGGCTATGAAACTCTTGCGCACCATCGCGCTCGATCCCTCCGACACTTTCGTGTTCGACGCGGCGGCCGAGCCGGGCGAATGGGCAGTCTCCGGCGCCTTCCGCTTCTGCGATCAGGATCCGGCGAAGTTGACCGGCAAGGCACGCGCCGCCTTCCGGAGTGGCTTCCTCGGCGTGAAATCCTGGGGCTGGTCGACACTGACGCAGATTGTCCCGGCGACAGAGGACGATTGCCGGGCGCTGATCGAGCTCCTCGCCAGGCAACTCGTCGATCGCTTTGGCGCGCCGGACGTTGCGACTGCGAGAGCTGCTGCGGAGGAGGAAATCGCCTTCGTGCAATCGCTCTGCGTCCACCCGATCAGCTCGCTGATCGCTGTCCACCGCTCGGCAAGCGGTGGCGAGGTCCGCGAGGCGTTCCGCAGGTTGCAACTGCGCGAAGGCCAGGGACACGGCAAGGCATTCTCGTTCATGGAAGTGGAGGATGACGTAGAGCCGGACCATGATCTCCACCTTGCCGATATGGGGCGGGAGCCGCGGCCGCGATGAAGGATTTCTGGATCGCGTGCGGCCACCATCTGCTCGATCGCGACGAGAGCGGCGGGCTTTGTGTCACCGATGAGTTCCTCAAAGCCTGTTTTGCCCGTCCGGAGCTGATGCCGCCGCGCGATGCATGTCCGGTCGAACGAAGGCTGCACCGCGAGCTGCTCGGCGACCCACGCCAGGCTGTCAGCGCGGACGAGATCGCTGCGGTCACCGATGAGGACGCACGCGAAAACTGGCGGTTCGTGCTCGCCTTTCGCGATCTCCTCTTGCGACATCCAACGCTTGAGGCGGCCTACCTCGCAACCGTCCGGTCGCGGGCCAACGATCTGCCGCCGCTATTCGTCAATCAGCTCGTGCACGTGATCCTGCGCAATGCGCTCGATGGCTGCGACGACCCCCTCGTGCTGCGTGCGGCCGAGCTGTTCTTCCGTCAGCAGCGCATCCTGCCGCATGAGCAGGCCTTGCTGCTCGGCGACGAAGAGGTCGTCGGTGGGCAGAGCCAGACGCCTGTGCTCTCGCTGATGTCGATGCTGGGGGCAATGACCGATGGCCAGCTTGACGTGCTGCGCGACGAGAACGCCGGTGATTATTGGCAACGAAGCGACCATTTCGACATGGCGTACGACCTCACCGCGGGTGGCCGAGGACCAATTGCGCTGGCGCAGGTGATGGTGCGCTGGATCTCCCATTTGCTGGCGGTCGATGTCGCCGTCGAGCCGCTGCGCGAGTTGCATGATGCGCGGCTCACCTGGTATGTCGGGCTCGACGCCGATGCCACGAGAATAGGCGACAATCTCTGGCATGGCGAGCGGCTCGACGAACACAGCGCCGGGCGCGTGCTCGCCCTGTTCCGCCTGACGTTTGCGGACACGAGTGCGGCGATGGACGATCTGCGAGGCGAGCCGGTCTATCTCATCCTCGCGATGACGCCGGACCAGAAGCTTCGGATGAAGCCGCAGAATCTGCTGACGGGGCTACCGATCAAGCGCCTGGAGATGGTGACGTGAACCCCGCCGCGCTGCCGCTTCTCCGCTTTCCCGTCGGCATCGTGGTCGAGCGACACAAGGCGGGCTCGGCGTGGACCGACTTTGTCTGGCGCGCTGTTGCTGTGCTGCCGGACGAGCCGGGCACAAAGCCGTGGACGGTTCTCCGCGAAGAGGACGGGACGACGCTTTTCTACGCCGGGAGTGCCACGGTCGATCTCTATCCGTCCGAGACGGCGCGCTATCGCGACAATCTCGCTTCGGGCAGTCCGAGCATTTGGACTGTGTTGTCGCCCGCAGAAGGCGCCTGGCCCTATTCGGTGACCGCCGCCACCGCAGATCCCTCGGAAGGCGAGGCATTCACCGAGGCCGGCGCCAATCTCGTCGAGGCGGTGCCCATGCCGGAGATGCTGCGCGAGGCGATTGAAAATTTCGTTGCCGAGCTCCATGTCGAACGGGAGTTCTTCAAACGCAAGCGACGGCAGGCCGATCCGGAGGCGCTGGCGCGCCGTCAGCATGAAGGCGGACGCGAATGAGTGAAGATGAGTTTCTGGCGCGGTGGTCCCGCCGCAAGCAGGAGGCGAGGGCGAACGCCACGCCGCCGGACAAGGTCATGCACGACGACGTGCATTGTGCACCAGCGCCCGCGATCAAGGACGACGAGATGGAAGTCGACCTGTCGAGCCTGCCTTCGATCGAGTCGATTACATCAGCTACGGACGTCAGGGCTTTCCTGCGCAAAGGGATTCCGCAGGAGCTGACGCGTGCGGCGCTTCGTCGCGCCTGGAGTGCCGATCCCACCATTCGCGATTTCGTAGGGCTTGCGGAGAATGCATGGGACTTCAATGATCCGGCGGCGATGCCGGGCTTCGGTCCGCTGGATTGCACCGAGGGAGAGCTGGCCGCGCTCCTTGACAGGATCGTCGGCGGCCTCCGCAAGTCAGCTGAGGCGCGGTCCGAGACGCCGGCTGAAGTTGCGGGTTCTTCGCAGGAATTGCGCCAAGCCGAGGCGCCAGACGTTGAGATCATCGCCGAAGAAGCCGCGACCACCGAACCCGCGGTTCCTTCCGCAACGCAACCAACGCACGTTGTAAGCACCGAAAGCGAACGAGTCTCGGTTCGGCGCCGCACGCATGGTGGTGCATTGCCCCGCCAGGGACCCGACGAAAGACCATAGCCTCAGGCTATGGGAGGCGATTGACCCTCCGCGGAACCGGGACTACGCTTCGTCTAGCGCTTTGTAACAAAAGCAAAATCAAGCATTTGGGACTTTGATGGAGGTCCATATGCGTGATGATGGTCTCGATCGCGCCATTGACGCCGCTGGCGGCGTTGCCCAGCTTGCGCGCAAAATCGGGATCAGCCAGCCTTCCGTTTCGAACTGGAGCAAGATACCCGCACAACGGGTGATTGCAGTCGAAGCTGTCACCGGCGTATCGCGCAGTGACTTGCGGCCTGATCTGTATGGCGAGCCGCTCTTGTCCGAAGAGCCGATTGACCCCGTCGATGCGGCGCGTGCGCAGGAATATCGGCTGCTGGCGACATTCTTGTCCGCGGCGCCGTCAGAATGGCTCCTCGACCAACTGACCAGATTGTCGGGCGACGCGACGCCGCTCGGGCGCGCGCATGCTGCGCTAGCCGCAGCCGCCGCCGAGTCCGACGCAGCGAAGGTCGAACGCGAATATTTCGACCTGTTCGTCGGGCTCGGCCGCGGCGAGGTCTTGCCCTATGCCTCCTACTATCTGACCGGCTTTCTCAACGAGCGGCCGCTGTCACGCCTGCGCGCCGATCTTGCTGCGTTGGGAATCGAACGCGTCGCGAACAATTCGGAGCCGGAAGATCACGCGGCCATCCTGTGCGAGATCATGGCAGGCTTTGCCGGCGGCCGCTTCGAGGCGTCGTCTGACGTACAGCGCGCCTTCTTCGAGAAACACGTTGCTCCCTGGATGGGGCGGCTGTTCGCCGATATCGAGAGAGCAGAGAGCGCCACCTTCTATCGTGCGGTCGGCGCGTTCGGTCGCGCCTTCATCGAGATCGAGACGGAAGCATTCACGTTCGCCAACTGAGCCGCACGTGCAGGTCCAGGAGAGATGCGATGAGTGAAAACGGGAAAACCACAAACGCGCGCCGTGCCTTCTTGCGCAAGGTCGGAATCGGCACGGTCGGCGCCGGTGCGACGCTCGCGATGCCTCTGGTCGGCCCCGCGCAGGCCGATAGCGAAACCAACGATGAGAAGCGAAAGGCTCGCTACAAGGAAACTGATCACGTCAAGGCCTTTTATCGCGTCAACCGTTATCCGGCCAAGGGAGGCTGACCGTGCTGACCAGGCGAACACACCAGCATTCTTCACGCCACGGCTCCGTCGCGGAGTCCCTTGCGGGTCAGGCTAGCGGTCTCGACCGCCGCAATTTCCTGCGCAAATCCGGTCTTGCCGGCGGCGCGCTCGCAGCTCTTGGCACTCTGCCGATTGGCAGCGTGCGCAAGGCAGAAGCGGCCGCTGCCGGGCCGCTCACTGCAGGCGCGACCATCCGCAAGAGCATTTGCACCCACTGTTCGGTCGGATGCACGGTGACAGCGGAGGTCCTGAACGGGGTGTGGATCGGCCAGGAGCCGAGCTGGGACTCCCCGATCAATCGCGGCTCGCATTGTGCCAAAGGCGCCTCCGTGCGCGAGCTCGTGCATAGCGAGCGGCGGCTACGCTACCCGATGAAGCTTGTGGGCGGGCAGTGGACCCGCGTTTCCTGGGACACCGCGATCAACGAAATCGGCGACAAGCTTCAGGCCGTGCGTGAGAAGTCCGGCCCCGATTCCGTCTACTGGCTCGGCTCGGCCAAGATGACCAACGAGGGAGCCTATCTGTTCCGCAAGCTCGGCGCGTTCTGGGGAACCAACAACACCGATCATCAGGCCCGCATCTGCCATTCAACGACCGTCACCGGCGTCGCCAACACCTGGGGCTACGGTGCGATGACCAACAGTTACAATGATATCCGCAATGCGAAGACGCAGGTCATTTTGGGCGGCAATCCGGCCGAGGCGCATCCGGTATCGCTGCAACACCTGCTCGAAGGCAAGGAGCTGCAGAAGGCCAACTTCATCGTCATCGACCCGCGCCTGACGCGCACCGCCGCACACGCGACAGAGTACGTGCGCATGCGGCCAGGCACCGACATCCCGGTGCTCTACGGCATCATGTGGCACATTCTCCAGAACGGTTGGGAGGACAAGGAGTTCATCCGGCAGCGTGTCTACGGATTCGACGATCTCCGCAAGGAAGTGGAGAAGTGGCCTCCGGAAGAGGTCGAGCGCGTGACCGGCATTCCCGGCGAGCAGCTCAAGCGCGTCGCCAAGATGTTTGCCACCGAGAAGCCCGCGACGCTGATCTGGGCCATGGGGCAGACGCAGAAGACGGTCGGCACCGCCAACGTGCGGGCGAGCTGCATCGCGCTTCTGATGACAGGCAATGTCGGCGGAGCTGGCATGGGAGCCAACATCTTCCGTGGCCACGACAACGTGCAGGGCGCGACCGATGTCGGGCTCGATATCGTCACGCTGCCGTTCTACTACGGCCTCGCGGAAGGCGCCTGGAAGCACTGGTCGCGGGTTTGGGAGGTCGACTACGATTTCCTGAAGTCGCGCTTCGATACCAAGCAGATCATGGAAACTCCCGGCATTCCGCTGACCCGCTGGTTCGAAGCGGTGACGCTGCCGAAGGATCAGGTGGCGCAGAAGGACAATGTGAAGGCTGTGTTCGTGCAGGGACACGCCTCCAACAGCATCACCCGCATTCCGGAATCACTGAATGGCCTGAAGGCACTCGAGCTGCTCGTCATCGCCGACCCGCATCCGACGACCTGGGCCTCGCTCTCGGTCGAAGCCGGACGCAAGGATGGCGTCTACATCCTCCCGGTCGCCACACAATTCGAGTGCAAGGGGTCGCGGGTGGCCTCGAACCGCTCGTTGCAATGGGGCGAGCAGATCGTGAAGCCGATCTTCGAGTCGAAGGATGATCTCGAGATCATCTATCGCTTGGCGAAGAAGTTCGGATTCGCCGACCAGATGTTCAAGAACATCAAGGTCGAGAACAATCTGCCCGAGGCGGAGGATGTGTTGCGCGAGATGAACCGCGGTAGCTGGTCGACCGGCTATTGCGGGCAATCGCCGGAGCGCCTCAAGGCGCACATGAAGAACCAGGCGAAGTTCGACCTGCTGACGATGCGGGCGCCGAAGGACGATCCCGAGGTCGGCGGCGACTATTACGGTCTGCCCTGGCCATGCTGGGGATCGCCGGAGGTCAAGCATCCCGGCACGCCGCTGCTTTACAACACCAATCTGCATGTGATGGATGGCGGCGGCACGTTCCGCCCACGCTTCGGCATCGAGCGCGAGGAGAAGCTGCCGGACGGCACGACGCGGAAAGTGAGCCTGCTCGCCGACGGCTCGTACTCGCTGGGATCGGGGATCCAGGACGGCTATCCGGAGTTCACGCTGGCGAGCCTGAAGAAGCTCGGCTGGGACAGCGAGCTCACCGAAGCGGAGATGGCAACGATCAACAAGATCAATCCCGCCAATCCAGACACGGTGTCGTGGTCGCTCGACCTGTCGGGGGGTATCCAGCGCGTGGCGCTGGCGCATGGTTGCGTGCCGTACGGCAACGGCAAGGCGCGGATGAATGCCTTCGGCTTGCCCGATCCCATTCCGGTCCACCGCGAGCCGATCTACACGCCGCGCGTCGACCTCGTCGCCAAATATCCGGCGCTACCCGACGCCAAGCAGTTCCGCATGCCCAACATCGGGTTCTCGGTGCAGAAGGCGGCGGTGGAGAAGGGAATTGCAAAACAGTTCCCGCTCATCCTGTCGTCCGGCCGTCTGGTCGAATATGAGGGCGGCGGCGAGGAGACCCGCACGAACCCGTGGCTCGCCGAATTGCAGCAGGACATGTTCATCGAGATCAATCCTGCCGATGCCGCCGACCGCGGCGTCAAGGACGGCGGCTGGGTCTGGGTCACGGGCGCGGAGAACAATTCCAGGGCGCGGATGAAGGCGCTCGTCACCGAGCGTGTCGGCAAGGGAGTTGCCTGGATGCCCTTCCACTTCGGCGGTTGGCTCGCAGGCAGAGACCTTCGCGGCAACTATCCGAAGGGGACCGACCCGATCGTGCTCGGCGAAAGCGCCAACACGATCACCACCTACGGCTACGATCCCGCGACAGGCATGCAGGAGCCCAAGGTCACTCTCTGCCAGATCGCGGCGGCATAGGAGCAACGACGATGGCACGTATGAAATTCCTCTGCGACGCCGACCGTTGCATCGAATGCAATGCCTGCGTCACCGCTTGCAAGAACGAGCACGAGGTGCCCTGGGGCATCAACCGGCGACGCGTCGTCACCATCAATGACGGTAAGCCTGGCGAACGCTCAGTCTCGATGGCCTGCATGCACTGCACGGACGCGCCCTGCGCGGCAGTGTGCCCGGTGAACTGCTTCTATACCACCGCCGACGGCGTGGTTCTGCACTCCAAGGACCTCTGCATCGGCTGCGGTTACTGCTTCTACGCCTGTCCGTTCGGCGCGCCGCAATATCCGAAGGTCGGTAATTTCGGCTCGCGCGGCAAGATGGACAAATGCACCTATTGCGCCGGCGGCCCGGAAGCCGATGGCAGTAAGGAGGAATACGAGAAATACGGCGCGAACCGGCTTGCCGAAGGCAAGCTGCCGCTCTGCGCCGAGATGTGCTCGACGAAGTCGCTGCTCGCTGGCGACGGCGAGATCATCGCTCAGATCTACAAGGAGCGCGTGCTGAAACGCGGCTACGGCTCAGGTGCCTGGGGCTGGAAGACGGCCTATCGCGAGACGATCGAGTCCTGATGCGAGTTGCGACGGAGAACATCCAGGAGGACCTCATGGTGTCATGTGGAAAGTTCGTTCGGCTTGCCTTCGGCACCTGGGCTCTGCTCCTGCTCGTCATGGCGGCGCCGGTCCCGGTGTGCGCCCAGCAGGTCAACCCGACCGCGAGCTCGGTGAGGGAGCAGCAGTTGTTGCAGGAATTCGACCGCATCCAGGGCCGCGTCAGCATCCCCGACCAACGCTCCAGTGTGCTGGTGCAGCCGCAGGGGCGCGAATGGCGCGAATTCCGTACCGTGATCCTGCGCTGGATCGGCGGCGTTGCCATTATCGGCATGCTCGCGACGATCGTGATCTTCTATCTGACGCGCGGCATGGTTCGTCTGGAAAGTGGACGGTCGGGCCGCACGGTCGTGCGCTTCAACGTCTATGAGCGTTTCGTGCACTGGATGACCGCGACCTGCTTCATCATTCTGGCGATCTCCGGATTGAACATTACCTTTGGACGGCCGCTGCTCTTGCCGTTGATCGGCTTCGAAGCTTTCTCCGAATGGTCGCAATGGGCGAAGTACGCCCACAACTATCTGAGCTTCCCATTCACCGTCGGCGTGGTCTTGATCTTTCTGATGTGGATCGCCGGCAACATCCCGAACAAGGTGGATATCGAGTGGGCGAAGCGCGGAGGCGGCATGTTGGGCCATGATCATCCGCCGGCCTATCGGTTCAACGCCGGGCAGAAGGCGATCTACTGGATTGTCGTCATCGGCGGAGGGCTGATCGCTGCGAGCGGCTATGTCCTCATGTTCCCGTTCTACACCACGGGTATCGAAGGCATGCAGATGGCCCAGGTCGTTCACGCCATCGTCGGCGTTTTGTTCGTCGCCGCGATGCTGGCGCACATCTATATTGGCACGATCGGAATGGAGGGCGCCTTCGAAGCCATGGGCTCGGGTGACGTCGATCTCAACTGGGCACGCGAACACCATAGCCTCTGGCTCGACGAGCAGATGGCGCGGACCGGATCGGACGGCAAACGGTCGCGATCCGCAACCGCTGCGGCGGAATGAACGAGAGACGCTGGCGCGGGCCCTATTGCGTCCGCTCCTTGGCAAACACAACGGAGCGGTCCTCGATCTCTTGGTCGGGTAACGTGCCCGAGCGTTGCGTCTGCAGCTCTCCGACGGACGGCATGCCAGTGTGCCGGGAGGGGGAGAGCACGTGTGATCTGAGCACGCTCGAAGCTGCGCCGATCGCGACAACCGCAACGACCATGGAAAACAGGAACCGTTTCATGCGTCATATCCGTTTGAAGTTGCGTCCAGAGACCAAGGCGTAAGCCTCAATTCCCGTCGTCGATATGAAGCGCGTCACATCTTGTGAGATTTTCTCCGAGCTCGCCGATCACGCGCGCGTAGATGGGATTGCCGTCGCTAGGAGGTGCGGCAACACGTTCAAACGGCACATTCTCTTGCATCGGTAAGCATTGGAAGTATCTGGGTTATCGATTTTCTGTCGTGCCCATGAGGGATTGGCGCGAGAGCTCAAGTTACCTGCGACGGCGCTGTAGAAGCGCCCGACATTCCGAACCCGTCTCTCGCGCGGCAAAACAGATCGACTTCGCCCACCTGTCCGCCCTTTAGCGCGATCTCGATTCTCGCATGCGTGCGATCCGATGATGCGCGGCAGAGCGGTGCCCCCACCGCGAGCGGGGCGATCGCAGTTAACGCATAGATGCCCATGGCCTGTAGCACCTGGCCGGACGTGTCCCCGCCGGCGACCACGGCGCGTTGAAGTCGCGCCGCTTCGAGAATGGAGTCCAGCGCCTGGCCCAGCCCGGCGCCGATGCGGTCGTTCACCGCGGCCGCCGTTGCGCCGCTTGCCTTGACCGCCGCGTTGAGCGCACCGATCGCCGGATCGTCGGGGCCGCTTGCGGTGATCAGGAGCGCATCGCGTCCGGACGAGAGCGCCGCGAGCCCGCGCTCGATCGCCCGGCCGATTTCTTTGGCCCATTCCGCCGCGTCGACAGCGCGTGCAGCATCGATCCGTTCGATATCAAAGCCGTTCTTTGCGGCATGAGCGATCTGTCCGGCGGTGACGGGCGAGCAGGAGCCCGACACGCAGGCGATGCGCTTCACGCCGGCAAGGCGCAGATCGGGCTTGCTGTCGGGAATCAGGCCCGCCGAACGCCAATAGGCGACCAGTGCCTGCTCGACGCCCTGAGAGCCGGCGACAAAGAGCCGTTTCCCGCGATGTTCCCAGATGAGGCGGCCGGATTCGGTCAGCGACGCCTGGTCGAGCACGTCGAGTGAGATGATCTCGATGCCGGCGGCTCGCGCGCGCTCGAGCGCCTGATCCGCGCCGCCATTGGCCATCGTGACGAAGTCGATCAGCCCTATCGATCGCGCGGTCTGGCGCGCGAGGTGCCGGCCAAGATCGGACTCGTCCATCGGCGTCACCGGATGGCGCGACATCGTCGGGTGACGGTCGAGGCGATGGCCGACGCCGTTCACCGTCGCGAACAGATGTCCGAACATCTGATAGCGGCCCATTGCCGGCGAACCGACGAGGAGCGGATGCCAGGTGCCGCCGAGCCGTGGCGCGGCGAGGTCGATCGCGCGTCCGATCGAGCCGATATGCGGTGCGGAATCGAAGGTCGAGCACACCTTGTAGTGCGCGATCGGCGCGCCGATGTCTGCGAGCACGTCGAAGACCGGCGGAAGATTTTGCTCCATCCAGGCCGGATCCTTCGCGCGTGCTGTGCCGGCGATGCCGATGCCACGGAACTGCCTGGAGGCCGCGAGGCGTTGAGGCGTCGGAGGTTCGAGGAACAGAATTGTCGGAAGGCCCGCGAAGGTGAGGGCCTCCATCGCCGCCGACGATCCGGTGTAATCGTCGCCATAGAACGCTACGAGTGGGCCGTCGGGCAGGGCTGGTGTGCCGCTCATGGCTGGCCTGCGATCGCCGTGTCCCACGCCGCGCGCAGATCGGCGACGCCTGCGGCGGGGCCGTTGGGATGAGCGAGAATGCCGCCGCCGGCGGCGAAGATCAGATCGGTCGAGCCCAGCGCGCGCCAGGTGGGTGCGGCCTGCGCCGGCGACTGGCCTGACGAGAACACAGGCATCGCGATGCACGGCTTATGCGCGAACATCGGCGTCAGCGCGGCCCTTGCGGAAGTGATCACGCTGTCATCGGTCTCGCTGAACTTGTTGCCGATGCCGTTGACATGCATGTGGTCGGCGCCGGCAAGCCGCCAGATCTTGTGCCACGCCGTATAATCCCAGCCAAGCGCGGGATGACGGTTCAACGCGCCCCAGCCGTTGCGATGCGCATGAACGGGAAGTTGCGTGTGGCGGCCGAGTTCGATCATGCCGGCGAGTCCGACCGAGTTGATGCTCGCCATCACGCAGGTGCCGCCTTCGCTGAGCACCAGATCGTGGCGGCGGCGCATCTGGTCGATCTCGCCGGTCAGGTTGAAGGCGATCATGACCTTCTTGCCGGTGCGATCGGCGTGTTCGTTGACGACGCGCATCACGGCGCGCACCCGCTCGTCGAATGGGCAATAGGCGCCGTCCGATTGCAGCTCGTCATCCTTGATGAAGTCGATGCCGGCCTCGCACAGCGTGGCGACGAGGTCGGCCGTCTCGACCGGGCTGAGCCCGACGCTCGGCTTGATGATGGTGCCGATCAGCGGACGACCGCTGACGCCGGCGAGCTCGCGTGTGCCGGCGATGCCGAACTTCGGCCCGGGATAGGCGGAGGCGAAGGCGAGCGGAAGCCGCAGGTCGAGCAGCCGTAGGCCGGTGAGCTGGCGAAGTTCCCAGAGATTTCCGGCGACCGCCGTAACCAGATTGGGCAGCGACGCGCCGATGTTGTCGAGTGGCCAAGCCAGCGTCACGCGCGCGCGATGCCAGGGGCCGTCCGGATTGATCGGCCGCGCGACCGGGAGCGATGGTGCGGACGTTGTATCAAGCAGCTCGATACTCTCGACGCGCGCGGCTGCGCGCGCTTTCAACTCGGGCGTCTCGCCAGGCACCGCGACGAATGTTCCGCTCGACTGCTCGCCCGCCATCGTTGCGGCGGCAAGACGCGGATGGACCGGCGTTTCGATCAGGTAGTCGGCTTCGATGCGAACAGGATTTGCCGTCACGGGATCACAGACAATCTAGAGCTTTGTGAGATCGGGAAACGGCCGTACGGGGTCGCGTCCGTCCCAATCCTTGGCCGCCTCGCGGATGAGGTCGAACATCTTGCCCTTGGGGCCTGCGACCTCGGACAATTCGATCACCGTTCCCGGATGGTATTCCGTGTCGAAATAGACGAATCGTCCGCGCGCACCGACTTCGCCGCTCATGACCGGCTTGAATCCCTCGGCTTCGAGACGCGAGAGATCAGCATCGTAATCTTCGGTCCAGTAGGCGACGTGCTGCAAGCCCTTGTGCCCGGCTTTGAGGAAGTCGGCATACATCGACGGTGCATCGTTGCGGATCTGGATCAGCTCCATCTGCAACGGCCCCGAATTCGCAAGCGCCACCGAATTGTGCGGCTCATAGGCCTTGCCGCGATAGCGATAGTTCACGATCGGGACGCGCGGATTGTAGAACCACGGCCCGATGCCGAGTTCGCGGCTCCAATAATCCATGGCCTTCTCGATGTCGTCGACGACGTAGCCGGCCTGCCGGATCTCGCCAAAAAAACGGCTCATTGCATGATTCCCATTGTTCAGAATTTGAGGAAGCCGATCGACAGCCACGGCATGGCGGCGACGACGGCGAGGCCGATGAAGAGCGCGGCGACATAGCCCCAGATGTGCTTGAGGCCTTCGTCCGGCGATATCTTGCTGATCGCACAGGCGCCGTAGTAACCGACGCCGAAGGGCGGCGCGAACAGGCCGATGCCCATCGCGAGGATCACGACCATCGCGTAGTGCACCTCGTGCACGCCGGCCTGCTTGGCGATCGGAAACAGCAGCGGGCCGAACAGCACGATCGCCGGAATCCCTTCGAGCACGCTGCCGAGCACCACGAACGCAACGATCGAGATCGCGAGGAAGCCGTAGGCGCCACCGGGGATTGCCGCCATCGCCTTCGCCAGCTGCTGCGAGAAGCCGGACTGCGTCAGCCCCCAGGCCATGGCTGTGGCGCAGCCGATGATGAAAATGATCGCGCCCGTCAGCGATGCTGTTTCGACCAGCATGGGTTTCAGCCGCCGCCAGGGAAACTGGCGGTAGACCAGAAGGCCCATCAGAACGGCGTAGGCGATGCCGATGGTCGAGACCTCCGTGGCGGTGGCAACGCCTTCGACCACGGCGGCGCGGATCACGAAAGGCAGCAGGATGGCGGGCAGGGCGACCATCGTGAGCTTGGCAATCTCGCGCTTCGAGGCGCGCTGCACGTGACTGAGATCCTCGTGCCGATAGCGCCGCCACACCACCACGCAGAGCGCGCCGCCGACGACAAGTGCCGGCAGCAGCCCGCCCGTGAACAGTGCGGCGATCGAGACGCCGGTCACCGAGCCGATGGTGATCAGCACGATGCTCGGCGGAATGGTCTCGGTCTGTGCGCCGGTGGCCGACAGCAGTGCGACGAGGTCGCCGGGCTTGGCGCCGCGCCGCTGCATTTCCGGCAGCAGCACCGGCGCGATCGCGGCCATGTCGGCGATCTTCGAGCCTGAAATGCCGGAGACGAGATACATGGCGCCGATCAGCACGTAGGACAGTCCGCCCCTGACATGCCCGAGCAGGCTCGCCAGGAACTGGATCATGGCCCGCGCCATGCCGGTCATCTCGATCAGCGCGCCAAGGAAAATGAACAGCGGCACCGCGAGCAGGATCAGATGCGACATGCCCTCGTCGAGGCGGCCGACCATCACCATCATCGGCACGCTCGTCGTCAGCGCGAGATAGCCGAAGGTCGCGAGCGCAAAGGAGAAGGCGATCGGTACGCCGACGAACACGTTGGCTGCGACCACGCCGACGAAGAAGATGATGAGGTTGTAGCGTCCGAGCGGGGCGAGGAGCGGTCCGGCCATCCAGAATGCGGCGATCAGGACAGCGGTGGTGGCAAAGGCCGCAATGACCAGCGCAGGGCGGTGATGCGTCGCGAGACGGATCGCGGCGACGACGGTCATCAGGGTCATGCCGACGGGGATCGCCGATGCACGCCAGGCGTTGCTGATCTCCAGCGCCGGGGTGACGATGATTTGCTCCTCGCTCGCATAGTCGAAGGCCGGATGCAGTATCAGCGCCAGCAAGGCCAGCGGCGCCACCGCCGCGATCGTGTCGAGCAAGGCGCGCGCGCCCGGGCCAACATGGCTGACGAGCCCCGTCATGCGCATATGCTCGCCCCGGCGGAGCGCGATCACCGCGCCCAACATCGAGAGCCAGAGAAACAGGATCGAGGCCAGCTCGTCCGACCAGACCAGCGGATTATGGAAGACGTAGCGCATGACGACGCCGGCGAGCATGATGCCGATCTCGGCCAGCACGAGGCCGGCTGCAATGGTCTCGACCACTGCGCCGAGCCAGCGGTCGACCGTGCCGAAGGTTCCCGCGGACGTGCGCGCGCCGGCATCGGAAGCAGGGTGGGCGGCTGCCTCCAGATAGTCCGTCATCTGATGCTCTGCGATCGTCATCGCGCTCAGGCCAGCTTGCCGACGGCGCCTTCGAGCAGGGCCCAGGTCTCTTCGCCGAAGCGGCCCTTCCATTCGCCGTAAAAGCCGGAATCGCGCAGCTTGGCGCGAAACGAGTCGGGCGAAGGCTTGGTGAAGTTCATGCCCTTGCTCTGGAGATCGGCCTGCACGGTCGCGTTGAACGCCTTGATGTCCTCGCGCTGCTTCACCGCGGCGTCGTTGATGGCGGTGCTGACGATTGTCTTGAGATCGGCTGGAAGGGCGTTGAAGGCGCGGGCGTTGGCGATGAACCAGAAGCCGTCCCAGATGTGATTGCTGATGGCGCAGTATTTCTGGACCTCGTAGAGCTTCGCCACCTGGATGATCGGCAGCGGGTTTTCCTGCGCGTCGACGATGCGGGTCTGGAGCGACGAATAGACCTCGCTGAATTGCAGGCTGGTCGGCGCGGACGCGAGCGCCTTGAACATGGAGATGCTGAGCGGAGACACGGGCACGCGGATCTTGAGCCCGTCCATGTCCTTGGCGCTCTCGATCGGCTTGGCGCCGCTGGTGATCTGGCGGAAGCCGTTGTCCCACATCTTCTCGAACGTATGGAGGCCGACCTTGGCCATGGCGGCGCGGACATGTGCGCCAAGCGCGCCGTCCATCGCCTTCCAGACCTGGTCGTAATCGGCAAAGGCAAAGCCGACCGCGTTGATGGCGGCGACCGGCACCAGGGTCGCGACCACGAGTGCGGAGGGCGTGAAGAAGTTCAGCGCGCCGCTGCGCACCTGGGCGAGCATGTCGGTGTCGCCGCCGAGCTGGTTGTTCGGGAAGATGACGATCTCGACCCGGCCATTGGTCTCCTTGGCGACGCGGTCGGCGGCTTCCTGGGCGCGGATGTTGAGAGGGTGCGTGAGCGGCAGGTTGTTGCCGTATTTCAGCGAAAATTCAGCCGCCCGGGCCGGGCGCGCGAGGCCGCCGATCAGGCCCGCCGCGGGAAGGGCGGACAAGGTTTGCAGGGCGCGCCGACGGGTCAGGGACATGGGCTTTTCCTCCAAGAGAGATTTGATGTTATTTGATGTCTCTGAGACAATGTTGATGCGAAAATTGCGAGTTCGGGCTACCGTGTCAAATGTTAAAGATGATGGTTTTTGATGTATCTGGTGTTTGGGCCCTGAGATGGACAAGCCGTCAGCACCCTCGCTGAGCCGCATCGTCGACGTGGCGCGCCGGGCCGGGGTTTCCACGGCGACCGTCGACCGCGTGCTCAATCGCAGGCCGGGTGTCCGCGCCATTACGCAGCAGCGCGTGCTCGCCGCTGCATCCGAGCTCGACTACATGCCTGCCGAGGATCTCTTGGCGGCGATGCGGCCGAAGCCGATGCGGCTCCTGTTCCTCCTGCCGGCGGGCACCAACCGTTTCCTGTCCACGCTTGGGCAGCTGATCGCGCATTCCGACGGCCGGCTCGCGCCCTTCAACGTCCATTGCCAGGTCGACACCATCAAGAGCTTCAATCCTGAGCTCCTGGCACGTCGGCTCTGGCAGTCCCGCGACAAGGCCGACGGCATCGCCTTCATGGCGCTCGAGCACCCCGTCGTGAGGGAAGCCGTCGACAGGCTCGCGGAGCGGGGAGTGCCTACGGTGACGCTGATCTCTGATATCCTGAATGCGCGCCGCGCGGCCTACATCGGACTGGACAATCGCTCCATCGGGCGTACCGCCGGTTATCTGATCGCGCGCTTTCTGGGCGAGCGTCCGGCCAAGGTCGCAATGATCGCAGGCAGCCTCAGCTACCGCGCGCATGAGGAGCGTGAAATGGGCTTTCTGCACGTATTCGAAGAGTTGTTCCCGGCCATCAAGGTCGTGGGCCTGCGCGAAGGCCACGACGATGCCGACCGCAACTATCGTCAGACCCGCATGCTGCTCGGCCAGCATCCGGATCTTGCGGGCATCTACAACATCGGCGGCGCCGCCGACGGTGTCGCCCGGGCGCTGAAAGAAATGAACCGGGCACGCGACGTCGTCTTCATTGGTCACGGGCTGACGTCGGATACCCGCAGCTTCCTGCTCGACGGAACGATGGACGCCGTCATCACCCAAAATCAGCTCAACACGATGATGAGCTGCGTCGGCATCTTCGACAATCTGCGCGCCGGCCGCAGCGCCATGCACGGTATCGAGGCGCCGCGCAGCGAAATCATCTTTCGCGAGAACATTCCTGCGCTGGGGAGCTAAGATCCAAAGGGGCTTTGCATGCATCCCCGCATTTCGGGACTTGAGCGGGCTGCTCACCCTCTGGCATGAACGAGATGCAGCGGGCTTTCACGCGCCAGGAGCAGCAAGCGGCACCGCTCCTGCACGTCGGCAGCGCGGACGTCGACCAATCTATCGGGCTTGGAGGTGGTCCGCTGCGATTTCCGTTTCGCCCAGTCTCTGCGTGAGGCGCCTTCCGGTGGGCCTTAGAGTGGTCCGCACCTCGCGTTGCTTGCAGAAGCTCGAGCGCGCGGCGGAAGTCTCCCGCTAGAGCCCGCTAGAGCCGAATCCTGGCCGACGCCGCGGCCGGTTGCCATGCGGTCCCGTCCCGTGGATATATGGCGCATCGTCATAACCGGGGTTCGAGGTGTGTCGGCGCGCCTGAATTTTCGCCAGATCGAGGCTTTCCGCGCGGTCATGCTTACCGGCACGACGATCGCGGCTGCCAACATGCTCAACACGACGCAGCCCTCGATCAGCCGTTCGCTCGCGCAGATTCAGTCGGCGGCAAAGCTCAAGCTGTTCGAGCTCGATCGTGGCCGGCTGCGTCCGACGCCGGAGGCGCTCATGCTGTTCGAGGCCGTGCAGCGGAATTTTCTCGGCCTCGAGGCCATAGAGGAGACCGTGGCGCTGCTGCGACGCTCGGGCATCGGGCGGCTCCGCGTGGCCTGTACGCCGGCGCTCGGCATGAGCGTCATGCCGGCCGTCATGGCGAGATTCAAGGTGCGCCAGCCTGACGTTCACATCACGCTCCGGACGATCAGCTCCTACGACGTCCGCGAGGGATTGTTGAACGGCCTGTACGATCTCGGCGTCACCACCAACTCGCTCCAGCTGGAGGGGGCGCAGCTCCAGTCCAAGGTCGTAGATCAGGTGGCCGCGGTTTGCGTGATGAGCCGTTCGCACCGGCTGGCGACGAATGCCCACGTTACACCACGCCATTTCCAGTCCGAGACGTTGCTGACGCTCGACCGGCAGGACGATCTGAGTGACGAGTGGCGGCGGGCGCTTGCGCAGGCCAAGGTGGTGCCGAGTTCGGTGATCGAAACGACCTATTCGGCCACCATCTGCCGCCTCGCCGAGGCCGGCGCCGGCATAGGCGTGGTCAATCCCTACATCGCATCCGTGTTCTCAGACCGGCTGCGCGTGGTCCCGGTCAGGCCGGCGATCGGCGTCAAGGTATTCGTGGCCTATCCGCGGCACGTCTCGATGTCGGCCCTTGCTTCCGAGTTCATCGCGCAGATCGGCGATCAGTTCAAAAACGACGCGCGGCCATCCCGAAGCGGAAGGCGCTGAACGTTCGTTTGGGCGCGCGATCTGCTCGCCGGGTCGAAGGACGGCAGCCGCCCCGAGGCCATGTATATCATTCCTGCATAGTGCAGCCTTGCAAATCGATTGGCCGGGATAGCAGGGCTCTGTCTAGTATCGCTTCCGGCCCGCAAGGTGTGCGTGGGCCATGCCGGGATAGCTGCCACCCTTTCAAAAGGAGCCTCAACGGTGAGGTTGATTTCGGTCGTCCTATCCTTCGTCCTGTGCAGTCCTTTCTATCTCTCGTTAGCTCATGCCAGTCAGATGCGCATGATCGTTCCGTTTGCGGCCGGCGGCACTGCCGACGTTCTCGGACGGATCGTCGCGCAGGAGCTCGGCACGCTCACTGGCAACCAGATCGTGGTCGAAAACCGTCCGGGCAGCGGCGGTAATATCGGTGCGGATTCGGTGGCGCGCGGGCCGGCCGACGGCTCGGTCCTGCTGCTCGGCACGATCGGAATCCACGCCGCGAGCAAGATCTACAAGACCCTGCCATACGATCCGAACAAGGATCTTCAGCCGGTCACGATCCTTGCCGAGGTGCCGAACGTGCTCATCGTGCACCCCTCGGTTCCGGCGAAGGACGTCAAGGAGTTCCTGGCGCTGGCGAAGGAGAGGCCCGGCGCGCTCAATTTCGGCTCGGCCGGCAACGGCTCGTCGACCCACATGATCGCGGAATTATTCAAGCTGAAGGCGCAGGTGGATCTGACGCACGTCCCATACCGGGGAAGCGCTCCGGCGCTGAATGACCTCGTCGCCGGCCAGATCCAGCTCATGGTCGAGAATTTGCCGACGGCGCTGCCGTTCATCGAGAGCGGCACCGTCCGGGCGCTCGGCGTCACCAGTGCGACCCGCTCTCCAAGCCTGCCGTCGCTGCCGACGATCGCCGAGGCCGGCGTTCCCGGATACGACGCAACGGCCTGGTTCACCATCGCCGTTGCCGGTGGTGTCTCGCCCGCGACGGTCGAGAAGCTCAACGCCGACATCCGCAAGATTCTCACAGAGCCCGACGTGATCGAGCGCTTCAAGAAGCTCGGCGCGGTGATCGTCGGCAACAGCGTGGCGGATGCCAAGGCGTTCGTCGCCAGCGAGACCGTGAAGTGGAATGACGTCATCGAAACCGCGCAGATCAAGATCGATTGAGCGCGCACCGCCAGGAATCCGCCGTGTCCATGCCTCTTCAGCGCTTTACTGTCCTCGATCTCACGCGGGTTCGCTCGGGCCCGCTTGCGGTCCGTCAACTCGCCGACTGGGGTGCCAACGTCATCAAGATCGAGGCACCCGAGGCCGTGGACAGTTCGAAGGGCATGGGCGGCGAACGTGACGGCTCCGATTTCCAGAATACGCACCGGAACAAGCGCAGCATCACGCTCAATCTGAAGCAGCCGGATGGGCGCGCGCTATTCTATGCGCTCGCTGCGCAGGCCGATGTGGTCGTCGAGAATTACCGCCCCGACGTGAAGGAGCGTCTCGGCATCGACTACGACAGCCTCAAAGCGGTGAACAAGCGCATCGTGCTCGCGAGCATATCGGGCTTCGGCCAGTCCGGGCCCTATGCGCGCCGTCCCGGTTTCGATCAAATCGCGCAAGGGATGGGCGGGCTGATGTCGGTGACGGGATTGCCGGGACAGGGGCCGGTGCGGGCCGGCATTCCGGTTGCGGACCTGTCGACCGGTCTTTACGCCGCCATCGGCATTCTGATTGCGCTGCTCGAACGCGAGGCGTCCGGTGAAGGCCAATGGGTGCACACCTCCCTCCTGGAAGCGCAGATCGCGATGATGGATTTCCAGGCGACGCGCTGGCTGATCGACAAGGAGCGTCCGGGACAGGCCGGCAACAACCATCCGACCAGCATTCCGACCGGCCTGTTTCGTGCGCGCGACGGCGTGCTGAACCTTGCGGGCGGCGGCGAATCCATGTGGCGTCGCATCTGCGCGGCATTGGAGCTTGGCGACGTGGTGGACCGGCCGGACTTCTCGTCGGAGGAGCTGCGATCGAAGAATCGCGACGCGTTGAACGCGATCCTCCAGGAACGCTTCATTCAGGAGCCGGTCGGCCATTGGGTCCGTCTTCTCAATCAGGCCGGGGTGCCGTGCGGTCCGGTTTACGGGGTCGATGAGATGTTCTCCGATCCCCAGGTCGAAGCGCTCGATATGCGCCTCAAGGTGCAGCACGAGCGGCTCGGGGCGCTTGATCTGCTGCGCAGTCCCATTTCGCTGAGCCGCGGGAAGCGGCGGGCCGAACCGACGCCGGAGCGTGGGGAGCATACGGATGCCGTGCTGAAAGAATTCGGCGTGTCATCCGAACAGATCGCCGAATTGCGCGCGCAGAATGTCATCTAGGCTTGCGGGACCGATGAAATGACCTTGCAGTCTTTGCAACTCACGACAAGCGACGGGGTGTCAACGCTGACCCTCAACAATCCGGCAAAGCACAACGCGATGAATTTCGCGATGTGGCAGGCGTTGCCGGACCTGTTGCAGAACGTCGCAGCGGACCAGGCGACGCGTGTTCTCGTTCTGACCGGCGCCGGCGAGCGCGCCTTTTGCTCCGGCAATGATGTCTCCGAGTTCGACCAGGTCCGTAGCACGCCGGCGCAGATCGACCATTACAACGATCTGCAACGCACCGTCTGCGAACGCCTTGCGAAATTGTCGAAGCCGACCATCGCCATGATCGACGGTTATTGTCTTGGGGCCGGACTGGAGTTCGCGCTGTTGTGCGACTTCCGCTATTGCACACCGGCGTCGCGGTTCGCCGTGCCGGCCGTCAAGCTGGGATTGCCATACCGCTACGAGGATATGGTCAAGGTGCTCGACGTGATCGGGCCGGCGCGCACGCGCGAGATGGTTTTGGGCGGACGTCAGATCGACGGCACATGTGCTGCGGACATCGGTCTCGTGCACCGGCTGGCTTCTTCGCGTGAAGCGCTTCTCCGCGACGTCGCGGACCTCGCAGGGGAGCTTGCCATGGCCGCACCGCTCAGCCTCGCCGCTGCAAAGGCGACCATCAACGAGGCGCTGCGACGCGATGCGTCCGCGGACCTCGCGCTTTGCCGGAAGCTCGCCGACGAGGTCTATGCCAGCCACGACTACATCGAGGGCCGGGCCGCTTTCGCGGCCAAACGCAAGCCGAGATTTGAGGGACGCTGATGAACATCGCGGGACCTGCGACGAACCAGGGAATTTGCGGGCGACACTCATGAGCTACCGGATTGCGATTGATATCGGCGGCACGTTCACGGACGGCGTCATCGAAAATGCCGCCACAGGCGAAGTGCGGCTGGCCAAGCGTCTGACAACCCAGGCCGATCCAGGGGAGGCGCTTGCCGACGTGGTCGATGATCTGCTGGCTGCCGTCCGTCAGGTCAACGGAAGCGGCAGCCCGTCGAGCGCTGTGAGCGAAGTCGTTCACGGCAGCACCCTGGTGACCAACGCGCTGATCGAGCGCAAGGGCGCGAAGACCGCCCTGGTTGCGACCGCAGGCACCGCCGACGTCATCGATATCGGCCGCGAGGTGCGTTACGATCTGTACGATCTCGACATCCAGATGCCGAAGCCGCTGGTCGAACGCGAGCACCGGTTCGAGCTTGCCGAGCGGATCGCTGCTGACGGCGCCGTTCTTGCCGCGCCGGGGCAGGCGGAGATCGACACGGTCGTCGAGGAGATCAGGCGATCCGGTGCCCAGTCCGTCGCGGTCTCGTTTCTGCATTCCTGCGTCAATCCCGAGAACGAAATCCGCGTCGGTGATGCGCTCCGGGCCGCCTTGCCAGATGTCGCAATCTCGCTGTCGTCCCGCGTTGCCCGCGAGATCCGCGAGTACGAGCGGACCACGACGGCCACGGCCAATGCCTTCGTCCAACCGATCGTCGCAAAATATCTGAACGAGCTGTCGGCACGGCTGCGGCAGGCCGGCATCGACGCGCCCTTGCGCATCATGGTGTCGAGCGGCGGCTCGACCTCGGCCGGCATCGCAGCCGAAGTGCCGATCACGACGCTGGAGTCGGGGCCGGCCGGTGGCGTCTTGAGCGCCGCCAATGCCGGACGCGCCGCGGGGTTCGACGATGTTCTCGCCTTCGACATGGGCGGCACCACCGCAAAGATCTGCACTGTGGTGGCCGGCGCGCCCTCGGTCGTGCACACGTTCGAGGCCGCCCGGGTCCGCCGATTCAAGAAGGGCAGCGGCCTGCCGCTTCTGATCGCCAGTATCGATCTCATCGAGATCGGAGCCGGTGGCGGCAGCATTGCGCGCATCAGCGACCTTGGTCTGCTGACGGTCGGGCCCGACAGCGCTGCCGCCGATCCCGGACCCGCTTGCTATGGGCGAGGCGGCCAGGGCGCGACGGTGACCGACGCCGACCTGATGCTCGGCTATCTCAACGCGGGCTTCTTCCTGGGGGGGCGGATGACGCTCGATGCGTCCGCCACCGAGGCCGCGCTCAAGCATCTCGGCGATCGTCTGTCGTTGAATCCGCTGGAGGTCGCCAAGGGCATCTTCAACGTCGTCAATGAGGCGATGGCGGCTGCGGCCCGCGTGCATATTGCGGAGAAAGCGCAAGATCCGCGGCGCTTCACCATGGTCGCGACCGGCGGTGCAGGCCCCGTTCACGCGGTCGAGATCGCGCGCAAGCTGCGCGTGCCCCGTGTCCTGTTCCCGATCGCGGCCGGGACCGGGTCCTGTCTCGGCTTCCTTGCAGCGCCGATCCGCGTCGACCGCTCCTGGTCCAAGCCGCAAGGTCTGGAAACGATCGACTGGCAGGACCTTGCAACAACGCTCGCGAACCTCAAGCGCGAAGCCGAGCAGGAGCTCAACTCCGCGCTGACGAGCTCCGCCGACGTCGTTTGGCAGATCTCGGTCGAGATGCGCTATGTTGGGCAGGGTGCCAACCTCACGGTATCCTTCCCCTGGCGAAGCATCAGCCCGGCCTTTGCGAGCGAGCTCGATGCCGCGTTCCGCAAGGCCTACGAGGTTAACTACGGTGGCGTGCTGCCGGCGGGATCGCTGGAGGTCGTGACCTGGCGCATCGTCGGCGCGACACGGCAGGATATCAAGCGTTTCGTCTGGCCCGCCTCCAGCGGGGCGTCTGCGGCGAAGCCCAAGGCCCACCGCGCGATCTTCTGCACGCAAGCCGACAGCATGACGGACGTGCCGGTTTACGACCGCTACGCGCTCGGGAGCGGGACGCGGTTGCGTGGACCATTGATCCTCGAAGAGTCCGAATCGACCATCGTCGTGCCGGTCGCCGCCGACGTCGAGGTGCTGAGCGATCTCAGCGTGTTGATCCATCTGGGAGGCGAATGATGATTGATCCCATTTCGCTCGAGATCCTCTGGACCAGGCTGGTCAGCCTCGTCGACGAGGCCGCCGCAACCTTGGTGCGGACGTCGTTCTCGACGATTGTGCGTGAATCCAACGATTACGCCGTCGTGCTGCTAGATCGCGACGCCCAGCTGCTGGCGCAATCGAGCCAGAGCATTCCCTCGTTCATCTGCACGCTGCCCGAGACGGTACGGCATTTTCTCAAGCGGTTTCCGCGCGAGACGCTGAAGCCCGGCGACATCATGATCACCAACGACCCCTGGCTCGGCACGGGGCACCTTCCCGACATCAGCATCGCGATGCCGGTGTTCCGGGACGGGGTGCTGGTGGGGTTCGCCGGCAGTGTCGCACATTCGCCCGATATCGGCGGGCGCCTTCGTTCGCCCGGCAATCGCGATCTCTATGAGGAGGGATTGCGCATCCCGCCGATGAAGCTGATCGCCGCCGGCACGGTCAACGAAACGCTGATCGAGATGATCGAGGGCAACGTGCGGATTCCCGATCAGGTGCTGGGAGATTTGTGGGCGCAGGTCTCGGCCAACCGCATGCTGGCGCAGCGCTTGCTCGAGATGCTGGACGAGACCGAATGCGATCTCGTGGCAGTCGGCAAGGAGATGCATGCACGATCGGAATCCGCCATGCGCGGCGCCATCCAGGCGCTGCCGGATGGCGACTATGAATATGAGGCGCGGGTCGACGGCTTCATCGAGCCCGTCACGATCCGATGCCGGATCACGGTGAAGGGCGATGCGTTGTCCGTCGACTACACCGGCTCGTCTCCGCAATTGCCGCGCGCCATCAACGTCGTGCCGATCTACACTTTTGCCTACACGGCCTATGCCCTCAAATGCGTGCTTGCGCCGACTGTCCCGAACAATGATGGCTCGTTCCGGCCGATCACGACAACGGCGCCGTTGGGCTCGATCCTCAATCCGAAATTCCCCGCGGCGGTAAGCGCACGCGCCATGACCGGTCACCTGCTGCCGACCGCCGTGATGGGCGCGCTCGCAAAGGTGGTTCCGGATCGTGTCCGTGCTGCTGCGGGATCGCCGCTATGGTGCGTGCAACTCGCCGGCGCACATGAAGGCCGGCGCTTTGCCTCGACGCTGTTCCTCAACGGCGGCCAGGGCGCCGGCGCGAAGGGGGACGGCTTGCCCGCCCTGAGCTTCCCCAGCAACCTCGCCAACACGCCGATCGAGGTCATCGAATCCCAGGCGCCGATCCGGATCGTGCGCCGCGCGTTGCGGCGCGGGACCGGCGGGGCAGGCAAGACCCGCGGCGGCGACGGGCAGGTTTTCGAGCTCGATCTCCTGGCCGATGAGCCCGTGGCGATGTCGTTCATGGCTGATCGCTTGCGCACAGCCGCGCCCGGTATGCTCGGCGGCGAACCAGGCGCGACTGGCCGTGTGTTGCTGGACGGTGCGCCGATCGACCCGCGCGAAACGCTTGTAGCGGCACCGGGGGCGCGGCTGACTCTGGAGACGCCGGGCGGCGGAGGGTTCGGACGCCGATAGTGGAAGGAGAGGGCGCCGTCTGGTCTGACGACTTTCTCCGGATCAATCGATACGCGGCCTTCAGCGTCTTCACCGCGCGGAAGTAGGCGGCGTCGTCGGTCTTCGTTCCTACTGACCAGTTATTGCGTCGATCTCTTCCCTCAGAAGCGTCGCGTAGTGTTCGATGACGCCGGGCGCCAGTTTTGCGCAGAGCAATGTGAAACTAAGGGCAGCACCCGGCTTTTCACCCGGGGCCCTGATCGGCATTCCCACCCCGGCAATG
The DNA here is from genome assembly GCF_035935975.1 of Bradyrhizobium sp. Taxonomy (GTDB): domain Bacteria; phylum Pseudomonadota; class Alphaproteobacteria; order Rhizobiales; family Xanthobacteraceae; genus Bradyrhizobium. The sequence goes on along the minus strand of NZ_DASYWN010000041.1, from coordinate 511,058 downwards.
CCGGGAATGAGTTCGCCCATGTCGACCGAATATCCGCGTTGCCTCGTGTCGGCGATCAATTGTCGAACCTTGTCCTTGGTGAGGTCGCGATAGGACGCGTAGCGGTGCAGGTTGGCGCGGATGGTGTAGTCCTGCTCGTCTTCATCCAGGAAGGCGAGCATCGCGATCGAGCCGGGGCCGACGCCGAGAGGCACGGAGCCGCCAACCGATCCCGTGAGCGTCGGTACGATGCATTCGCCGTCGCGCCGGTCGAGGCAAACCGAATCGTGGTTGAAGCGGGCCATCAGATGGGTCGTGTCGCCGGTACGGCGCCTCAGCCTGGTCAGCGCGACCTCGCAACGGCTGATGATTCCGGGGCCGCGGGCTGCGCGCACTCCGTAAATCGCCATGCGGGCGCCGAGCCTGTAGCGCCGTTTCTTGTCATCACGGGCCAAGAGCTTGTGGCCGACCAGCGTGTTGAGAATGCGGTGGCAGGTGGCCGTGTTGAGCGCGGACCGCGCCGCCAGCTCCTTGAGCGTAAGGCCCTCGATTCCGCCATCGGCGACGAGGTCGAGCAGGATGATCGCGCGGTCGAGCAATTGCGCTCCACCGGATGTCATTTGGCCGATTTCTGGCACTCGATTCTCACATTATGAAAAATCGTATCAAGCTTACTTGTATAATGAGAAATATATGCCTTCAATGATGAAAAATAAGTCGTCTGAGATATTTGCATAAATTCTGGGCGATATCCGTATCCGCAAAGCTGATGGTTGAAGCGACGCCCCTGCAACGGCGCCGGCAGACCATCTTTGATCCAGGGGACCAAGATGACGAATCTCAAATGGATGGGCGTTTCGACGCTCGCGCTTGTCGCCTTTCTTGCCGGTGGCGCGGCCATGGCCGGCACGCTCGAGAACATCAAGGCGCGTGGCAAGCTCATCGTCGGCGTGAAGAATGACTACGCGCCTTACGGCTTTCTGAACGACAAGGGCGACGTTGTCGGCTTCGAGGTCTCGCTCGCGAAGTATGTTGCCAAGGAACTGCTCGGCTCCGAGGACAAGATCGAACTCGTCCCGGTGGTCGCCTCCAACCGCATCGAGTTCCTGACCGCTGGTCGCATCGACGCGATTTTCGCGACGCTCGGCGTCACGGCTGAACGCGGCAAAGTGATCGACTTCACGACGGAATACGTGTCCGCCGCCGGCCCTTCGGTGCTGATGGCCAAGGAGACGACGATTTCCAAATGGGAGGAACTGAAGGGCAAGCAGGTCTGTGGCATCCAGGGCTCCTACTACAACAAGAAGATGACGGAGGAATTCGGCATCAATCTCGTTGCCTTCAAGACCCAGCCGGAAGCCTATCGCGCGCTGAAGGACAATCGCTGCATCGGTTTCGTTTTCGATGACATGACGCTCGCGCAGAAGCTCAAGGAGGCCGACTGGACGAACTACAAGATCGCCGTCGCACCCTACGAATTCCAGCCGATGGCGGGTGGTCTTCGCAAGGGCGACCCGGAATTTCGCGAAGCCGTCGACAAGGCGATCGGGAAGGCCGAGGCCGAAGGCAAGCTGATTGCGTGGGAGACCGAATTCGACATGCCGCATTCCCCCTACATTGCCGAGCGGGCGAAGGTCGCGGCCGCGAAGAAGAACTGACGCGGAGCGGCCCTTGTTCGGTCTCGACTATTCCTGGCTCGCGGATCCAGCGTACCAGCAATGGCTGCTCACCGGTGTCGTCAACACGCTGAAGCTGGCGGCGATTTCATCAAGCGCCGCCATTGTCATTGGTCTCTTTGGGGCCCTTGGGCTTACGCTGAGGATCTTCTGGCTCGATGCATTGATCGAGTTGTTCGTGGAGGTGTTTCGCAACACGCCTCCATTGCTGCAAATGCTGTTTGCCTATTTCACGCTCTCCACCCTCGGCCTTAGGGTGACGGACCCGGCGACAGGCCTGTCGGTCCCGCTTCTCAGCGCCTTCGCCTGCGCCGCGACGTCGCTCAGCCTGTTCGGCGGGGCGTTGGCCATAGAAGCGTTCCGCTCGGGCATCGAAACGATGCCTCGGTCCATCATCGAGGCGGCGCGGTCGCTGGGTTACGGTCGCTGGGCCCGATTCTGGTGGATCGAGGCGCCGATCGCGACCCGCATCTGCCTGCCGGCGCTGACGAACATTCTGACGAACCTGTTCAAGACGACGTCGCAGGCCTCCGTCATTACTGTGCCGGAGCTGATGTATTACGCCGGACAGATCTACAATGACACGTTCCGCACGCTCGAGGTCATGATCCTGGTGCTGGTCATCTACGTGACGCTCGTGTCCATACTGACATTCGCGATGGCGAGGCTTGAGGCCTTCATGGCGTTTCCCGGCTACGGAAAGGGACGTTGATCGTGGGTCTCACGCTTTCCTACGATGACAAGAAGCGTGCGGTCCTGCTGCTGATCGCCGTTGGCGTGGTCGCCTGGATCGCGATCGATGCGGCGGCCGGAGGTTCGAAATATTGGGCGCGGGTGCTGCTGCGGCTGCCTCTGCTCTTCACCGGCTCCGGCTCGGGTTGGCCGATTGCGGGCGGCTTCGTGCTCAATATTCTTCTGTCCATCGCCGCCATGACGCTGGCGACGGCGCTCGGCACGCTCATCGGCATTGCGACGCTCGCCAGACTGGCGCTGCTGCGCGTGCCATCGTTATTGCTGATGAATTTCCTGCGCAATTCGCCCTGGCTGGTTCTGCTTTTCGCGATGCTCTACATCCTGCCGTTCGAGGTGCATGTGTTCGGTCGGGTCGTTGCGTTCCCGCCGTTCGTGAAAGCCGTGATCGGACTTGCGCTGCCGACGGCGGCGAATTTTTCCGAGGTGATCCGGGGCGCCGTTCAATCGATTCATAGCGGCCAGTGGGAGGCCGCGCGCTCACTCGGCTACACCACCATCCAGATCTATCGTCACGTGATCATGCCGCAGGCCTTTCGGCGCATGATTCCCGGGTGGATGAACCTCTACGCGCTGGTGATGATCGCAACCGCGCTGGCGACCGTGACCGGCATCCAGGACGTCCTGACAATCCTGAACAATTTGCTCGCGATGGAGAGCGAGCGCGTGATCGTCTACTTCTACCTGACCGTCCTCTTCCTGTTCTTCGCCTACTGCTATCCAATCGCGGCCGTCGCGCGCCGGTTGGAGCGGGCCGTGAAAGGAGACAATCTGTGAATCGCAGCGACGCGCTGGTTGAGCTCGACGACATCCATAAGTCTTTCGGCGATGTCCCGGTTCTCAAGGGAATTTCGTTGTTCGTGCAGAAAGGGGAGGCGGTCTGCATCATCGGCCCATCCGGGTCGGGCAAGTCCACCATCCTGCGCTGCATCAACGGTCTGATTCCGGTCGACCGAGGTTTTGTCCGCGTCGGCACACATCGCGTGCATGAGCTGAAGTCGGAAAAGGCGATGCGAGCGCTGCGTCATCAGGTGGCGATGGTGTTCCAGCAGTACAATCTATTTCCGCATCGTACGGCGTTGGAAAACGTCATGATGGCGCCGATCCAGGTGCTTGGACACGATCGATCTGAAGTCGAGGAACGCGCCCGCAAGCTCCTGAAGAAGGTGCGGCTCTCCGAAAAGGCGGACAGTTATCCGGGGGAGCTGTCCGGTGGCCAGCAGCAGCGCGTCGCAATCGCGCGCGCGCTGGCCATGCAGCCTGAGGTGATTTTGTTCGACGAGGTGACGGCGGCGCTGGATCCCGAGACGGTGAAGGAGGTGCTCCGGACGATCCGCGATCTCGTGGAGGACGGCCTGACCTGCATCCTGGTGACCCATGAAATGAAATTCGCCCGGGAGGTCTCGCAACGTGTGTGCTTCACCGATCGTGGATTGATCGTGGAGAGTGGCCCTCCCGCAAGGCTTTTCGACCACCCGGAGGATCCTCGCACGCGGGAATTCCTCGGCCAGATTCTTTGATCGCGCCGCCGGGCTGGAGCGATGTCAGTTCGACCCGGCGCAACAAACCTCTCGGGATTGGCCTTGCACTGCGCGGTGCAGCCATCTCGCGTTCAACGAAAGGTGAGCCGCTAGGCTCGATCGACAATGGCTCGTTTTGACGACATCTATGCCCGGGGCTTCAAGGAGGCACCCTATTGGTGGGAAGCCGCGGAGCCGGAGACCGATCTCGATCCCTTGCCGGAGCATGCCGATGTTGTGGTCATCGGCTCGGGGTATGCCGGCCTGAATGCGGCAACACATTTGGCGCGCGCCGGACGGTCGGTTGTCGTTCTCGACGGTGACCGGATCGGGGAGGGCGCCTCGACGCGGTCGGGCGGTATGGTGTCGAGCGGCCAGAAGCTGGTGGTTGGTGGCGCGATCAGGGGAATAGATCCAGCGCTCGTCTCGCGCCTGATCGGCGAGAGCAATGAGAGCTTCGATTATCTGAAAATGCTGGTCGAGACCGAAAAGTTGGATGCGGGCCTCGCACTCACCGGCCGCTTTTTCGGAGCCCACGCCGCAGGCGACTACGAAGTCCTGAAGCGGCACGGCGCGCTTCTGGCAGAAAAGACAGGCGTGACCGTGCATTTCCTCGACCGCGCTCACCAGCGGACCGCCATCGGTTCGGACTATTATCATGGCGGCATGGTGATCGACGAATATGGTGGTCTCCATCCCGGCAAGTATCACAAGGCGCTGCGTGACCGGGCGCGGGCGGCGGGCGTCGTGCTGCGTTCGCATGCGCGTGCGGGCGTCGTGCAGGATGGGCCGAACGGAGAAAAGATCGTGCCGACGGCACGGGGCAGCATCCGGGCCGCTCACGTCGTGGCGACCACCAATGGCTACACCTCCGCCGATGCCACGCCCGGTCTCGTCAGCCGTGTCGTGCCGGTCAAGAGCTACCAGATCGCGACCGAGCCGCTGCCTGCCGATCAGCTTGCGGAGCTGATACCACATGCCCGCATGGTGTCCGACACGCGCCGCGATCTCATCTATGCTAGGCCATCGCCCGACGGGAGCCGCCTTCTGTTCGGCTCGCGTCCGGGCATCTTCGATATGCCGGACAAGGTTGCCGCGAAGCGGCTCTACCTGCGCATGTTGACGATCTGGCCGCAGCTTGCAGGCATCAAGATCACTCATGCCTGGAGCGGACGCGTCGCCATGACGGTCGACAAGATCGCCCATCTCGGCGCCCGTGACGGTACGGATTTTGCCGTTGGCTGCAACGGCAACGGCGTGGCGCTGATGACTTATCTCGGTTATCAGACGGCGCGGAAAATTCTCGGCCAGCAGAACATGCCCTCTGCCTTCGACCGCGAGAAATTCACGGCCGTGCCCTTCTATTCTGGCAGGCCGTGGTTCGTACCGCTTTTCGCGGGCTGGTATCGCTTGCGCGATTTTCTCGATCGGCCAGGACGCTGATGGACGGGTCAACCGTTCACAGTCGCCTCGATGAGAACGCGCCTGGCGCGCGTCTCGTTCCCGACGGTTGGGCCTTCCATTGTTCGGTTCCAGGAGGACAACATGTCCAGAATTATTCCCGATCTTGTTGTCACGCCGCAGGAGCTGCCTGTACAGGTGGATGTCGTCGTCATCGGCGGGGGCATCGTCGGTGTATCGACCGCGCTTTCGCTGGTCGAGCGCGGTGTCAGCGTCGCCTTGTGCGAAAAAGGGTTGATCGGAGCAGAGCAGTCGGCGCGGAACTGGGGTTGGGTTCGCCAGATGGGACGAGATCCGGCCGAACTGCCGCTCGCCATTGAAAGCCTTCGGATCTGGCGCGGCATGAACGAGCGCATCGGCGGCGAAACCGGCTTCCGGCAGGCCGGCATCGCCTATCTCTGCGACACCGAGGCCGATGTTGCCGTATATGAGGAGTGGTTGAAGCACGTCGCGCCGTTCGGTCTCGATTCCCGTATCGCCAGGGGCGAGGAGCTGAGGACGCTCATGCCGGGAATGGCAAAGCCGTTTCGTGCCGCGCTGCATACGCCGAGCGACGGCAAGGCCGAGCCGTTCATTGCCGTCCCGGCCATGGCGCGAGGCGCGGCCGTCAAGGGAGCGCATATCCTCACCAACTGCGCGGTCCGCTCCATCGAGCGATCGGCGGGCCGTGTCAGCGGCTGCGTCACCGAGCGCGGCGAGATCCGCTGTTCGTCCGTCGTCCTGGCGGGAGGGGCTTGGTCGCGCCTGTTCGCCGGTAACATGGGCATCGACCTTCCGGTCCTGAAGATCCTCGGCAGCGTCGCCCGCGTTTCCTCGGTCGATGGTGTTCCGGATTTTGCCGTCGGCGCAGGCAACTTCGCGTTCCGCCGCCGTCTCGACGGCGGCTTCACCGTCGCCCAGCGCAACGCAAACATCGCGCCGATCACACCGGACAGCTTCCGTCTGTTCCGCGATTATACGCCGACGCTCATCAAGAGCTGGAAGGAGCTGACGCTTCGCATCGGCGGCCAGTTCGTTCGTGAGCTGACGATGGCCCGAAGCTGGAAGAGTGACGAGGTTACGCCCTTTGAACAGGTCCGCATTCTCGATCCAGATCCGTCGCCTCGATTCGTCCATGGCGGCATCAACCACCTGCGCGAAGCGTTCCCGGTGTTCCGCGACGCCAAGATCACGCAGATGTGGGGTGGCCTCATGGACGTCACGCCGGATGCTATTCCAGTTATCGCGCCGGTTGGCTCTGTACCTGGCTTCCATATCGCGACCGGCTTCTCCGGCCACGGTTTCGGCATCGGCCCCGGCGCCGGCGCGCTGATGGCCGATCTCGTAACCGGATCGGCACCTCGCGTCGATCCCGCGCCCTTCCGTATGGAGCGATTCAAGCGCTTGAGGGAGGCCGCTTGATTTCGCGGGCGTCGATGTGACGCCAGCTTCCTGATGGTCGTGGCAAGGCGATCGCAAACCGGGCGCCATCGCTCCAACGAAGCGCCCTCCCGCTACCATCTTTCCCCACACCTCTGTTATCCGATTGGGGTAGGCGGCTTCGCCGAGCAGGGCATTCAACTACGATCTTCCGCGCTCGCGCCCCTGATGAGACCTGCTGAGGCCCGGTGTTGCGAATCGTGTTGGGTGCGAAAAGCTAGTGACGCCCTGAGAGCCGCCCATCTCCTCAATCCGCTTCGTGATGGGTCTAGACGTGGATCGCGTGGCCGAGCGCCTTGAACGCGGCTTCCTGGATCGCCTCGCCCAGCGTCGGATGCGCGTGGATCGTACCGGCGATGTCCTGCAACACCGCGCCCATCTCGATCGCGAGGCCGAACGCGGCGGACAGTTCCGACACGCCCTGTCCGACCGCCTGGATGCCGATCACCTGCTGATTGTCGGCCCTGGCGACGACGCGCATAAAGCCGGCCTCGCCATGGCGCGTCATCGCGCGGCCATTGGCTGCAAATGGAAACTGTCCGACCTTGATGTTGATGCCGGCCTGGCGCGCCTCGTCTGGTGACAAGCCGGCGGAGACGATCTCGGGATCGGTGAAGCAGATCGCCGGGATGCAGCGCTTGTCCCATGCGCGCGGCAGACCGGCGGCGATTTCCGCTACCATCTCGCCCTGGGCCATGGCGCGATGGGCCAGCATCGGCTCGCCCGTGACATCGCCGATCGCATAGATGCCGCGCATCGAGGTCTCGCAATGCTGGCCGATCCGGATGAAGCGGCCGTCCATGTCGAGCACGAGTTGTTCGAGACCGAGCGCAGCGGTCACCGGCGCGCGCCCGACCGTGACGAGAATCTTGTCGGCCGCGAGGCTGCGCTCCCGGCCGTCGGCGGTCTCGACGCGCAGTCCATCGCTCTGAGCGGTGAGGCCGAGCGCCCGGGCGCCGGTCATCACCTCGACGCCGAGCGCAGCGAGGCGTCTCGTGATCGGCGCCGTCAACTCGGAATCGTAGAGCGGCAGGATGTTGTCCTGCGCCTCGACCACGGACACCTTGCTTCTCAGCTTGGCGAAGGCGATCCCGAGCTCGAGCCCGATATAGCCGCCGCCGACGACAACGAGGGATTTCGGCACCTCGCCGAGCGACAACGCCCCGGTCGAGGAGATGACCCTGCCGCCGAACGGCAGCGAGGGCAGCTCGACGGGCGCCGAGCCGGTCGCGATCACCACCGTCTCGGCCTTGATCGTCTTCGGCCCGGTCTCGGTCTCGACGACGATGGTCTTGCCGTCGCGGAAGCGTCCATGGCCCTGGACGATCTTGACCTTGGCCTTGCGCAGCAGCGCGGCGACGCCGTTGTTCAGCCGTTGGACGATCCCGTCTTTCCAGGCGATCGCCTGCTTGAAGTTCAGCGCGGGCTGCGCGGCCGTCAGGCCGAACGGCGTCTTGCCGTTCGCGGCTTCAGTCAGCTTCTCGAATTCCTCGGCGACATGGATCATCGCTTTGGAGGGAATGCAGCCGACATTCAGGCAGCTTCCGCCGAGCTTGCCGCGTTCGACGAGCACGGTGTCGATGCCGAGCTGGCCGGCGCGGATCGCGCAGACATAGCCGCCGGGTCCGCCACCGATGACGACGAGCTGACAGGTGATTTCGGTCATGGCTTGTCCTGTCTCAGGGATCGACGAAGATCGTCGCCGGATTCTCCAGCAGCTCCCTGAGCCTCTGCACGAAGATGGCGGCGTCCCACCCGTCGATGACGCGATGGTCGAAGCTGGAGGAGAGGTTCATCATCTTGCAGGGCACGAACTGCGTGCCGTCCCAGAGCGGGCGCACCGCGATCTTGTTGACGCCGACGATGGTGACCTCGGGATGGTTGATGACAGGCGTGGTCGCAAGGCCGCCGAGGGCGCCGAGCGAGGTGATGGTGATGGTCGAGCCGGTCAGTTCCTCGCGCGTCGCGGTGCCCTCGCGGGCGCGCTGCGCCAGACGGTTGAGCTCGATGCTGCAGTCGCGGAGGTCGCGCGCTTCCACGTGCTTGACCACGGGCACGACGAGGCCCGACGGGGTCTGGGTAGCGATGCCGATATGGATGCCGGCATGCTGATGGACGATGCCGGCCTCGTCGTCATAGAGCGCGTTGAGCGCGGGCTGCTCGGCGAGCGCCTTGGCCATCGCGCGCATCAGGAACGGCAGCAGGGTCAGCTTGGGCTGCTCCGGCGCCGGCTTCTTGTTCAGCGTCGCCCGCAGCTCCTCCAGCGGCGAGACGTTGACCTCCTCGATGATGGTGATGTGCGGAATGCGCGACTTCGACAGCGCCATCTTCTCGGCGATGCGGCGGCGCAAGCCCACCACCTTGACGTCGGTCACGGCGGTCTTCGGGCTCAGGCCGCGGCCATGCGCCGGCACTGGGGCGCGCGACAGGAAGGCGTCGATGTCCTCGTGGGTGATGCGTCCGGCGGGACCCGAGCCTTGGACCTGGCGCAGGTCGATGCCGGCTTCCCGCGCCTTGAGCCGAACGGCGGGCGAGGCCAGCGGCTTCTCGCCAGGCGCGCGGCGGACTGCGGCTGTTGCCATCGGCTTGGCCTCGATGGCGGCGGGGATGCGGGCAGGGAGCGACGGCGCGGCAGCCGCAGGTTCCGCTTTCGTTGCGGCCGGCGGCGCTGCAACCGCTTTCGTCGGCGTCTCGTCTTTTGACTCCGCGGCATCGTCGCCGGCGACCTTGAGCTTCACCAGCGTCGAGCCGATCGCGACCGCGTCACCGATCTGGGCGCCGATCCAGACGACCTCGCCGGCGAGCGGCGAGGGAATCTCGACCGAGGCCTTGTCGGTCATCACGGTGGCGAGCAGATCGTCCTCGCGAACGAGATCGCCTTGCTTGACGTGCCATTCGACGAGTTCGGCTTCGGCGATGCCTTCGCCGATGTCAGGAAGCTTGACGCTGCGCTCGCCCATCAGCGTGTCTCCATGATGTCGCGCAGCGCCTGACCGAGCCTGAGAGGTCCGGGGAAATAGTCCCATTCCTGCGCATGCGGATAGGGCGTGTCCCAGCCGGTGACGCGCGTCACCGGCGCCTCGAGATGATAGAAGCAATGCTCCTGCACCAGCGCCGTGAGCTCCGCGCCGAAGCCGGACGTCAGCGTTGCCTCATGCAGCACGATGCAGCGGCCGGTCTTGGCAACGGACGCGGCAATCGCTTCGAGATCGAGCGGCAACAGTGTGCGCAGGTCGATCACCTCGGCGTCCACACCCGTCTCCTCGACGGCCGCGAGCGCGACATGCACCATCGTGCCATAGGTCAGGACAGTGACGGCCTCGCCGGCGCGCCGCGTCACCGCCTTGCCGAGCGGCGTCGTGTAGTGTCCCTCCGGCACTTCGGCGAGCTCATGCCTCGCCCATGGGGTGACGGGGCGATCATGATGTCCGTCGAACGGGCCGTTGTAGAGCCGCTTCGGCTCCAGAAAGATGACGGGATCCGGATCCTCGATGGCCGCGATCAGCAGGCCCTTGGCATCATAGGGATTGGACGGCACCACGGTCTTCAGCCCCGCGACATGCGTGAACAGCGCTTCGGGGCTCTGGCTGTGCGTCTGCCCGCCGAAAATGCCGCCGCCCGTGGGCATGCGGATGACCAGCGGACATGTGAAGTCGCCGGCTGAGCGGTAACGCAGGCGCGCCGCTTCCGAGACGATCTGGTCGTAGGCCGGATACATGTAGTCTGCGAACTGCAGCTCGACGCAGGGGCGCAGGCCATAGGCGGCCATGCCGATCGCCGTGCCGACGATGCCGCACTCGCTGATCGGCGCGTCGAAGCAGCGCGACACGCCGTATTTCTGTTGCAGGCCCTGTGTGCAGCGGAACACGCCGCCGAAGAAGCCGACATCCTCGCCATAGACCACGACGTCGTCGTCGCGCTGCATCGAGACGTCGAGCGCCGAGCGGATTGCCTCGATCATCGTCATGCGCGGCACGGCTCATACTCCGATTTGCTGGCGCTGGCGCCGCAGATGCGGCGGCAGCTCGGCATAGACGTCCTCGAAGATGTCGCGGGCCGAAGGCTTGCTGCCCGAGTGCAGCGTGCCGAAGCTCTCGGCCTCCTTCTGCGCGGCGATGACGTCGGCAAGGATCTCGGCCTCGGCCTGCTTGTGGCGCTCTTCGGACCAGGCTCCGGCTGCGATGAGATGCTGCTTGAGCCGGATCACGGGATCGCCCAGCGGCCATTCCTCGGATTCGTGCTTCGGCCGGTAGGCGGACGGATCGTCCGAGGTTGAATGCGCGCCAGCGCGGTAGGTGACGTATTCGATCAGCGTCGGCCCGAGATTGAGCCGGGCCCGCTCGATGGCCCATTTCGCGACGGCATAGGTCGCAAGATAGTCGTTGCCGTCGACCCTGAGCGCGGGGATGCCGAAGCCGAGGCCGCGCGCGGCGAAGGTGCCGGAGCCGCCACGCGCGATGCCCTGGAAGGTCGAGATCGCCCATTGATTGTTGACGACGTTGAGGACGACGGGCGCCTTATAGGTCGAGGCGAACACGAGGGCGGCATGGAAATCGGACTCGGCGGTCGAGCCGTCGCCGATCCAGGCGGCCGCGATGCGGCTGTCGCCCTTGATCGCCGAGGCCATCGCCCAGCCGACCGCCTGAACGAATTGCGTGGCGAGATTGCCGGAGATCGAGAAGAAGCCGTGCTTCCTGGATGAATAGAACACCGGAAGCTGGCGACCCTTCATCGGATCGTTCGCGTTGGAATAGATCTGGCACATCATCTCGACCAGCGGATAATCATGCGCGATCAACAGGCCGGCCTGACGGTAGGTCGGGAAGTTCATGTCATCGGGGCCGAGCGCGATGCGGAAGGCGCAGCTCACCGCTTCCTCGCCGGTGTGTTGCATGTAGAACGACGTCTTGCCCTGGCGTTGCGCCATCTGCATGCGCGCGTCGAACGTGCGCAGCGTCATCATGTGGCGCAGGCCGGCGACCAGCTGGTCCTGGGCGAGATCAGGCGCCCACGGCCCGATCGCCTGTCCCTCGTGATCGAGCACGCGGATGATGGAGTAGGCGAGATCGCGGATCTCCTCGGGCGGCACATCGACCGGCGGGCGCCGCACCGAGCCTGCCTTCGGAATCGAGACGCCGGAGAAGTCCGGCCTGCCGCCCGGCCGGCTTGCAGGTTCCGGAACGTGGAAGTGAAGTGGGTTGGTCATGGCAGCATCCGCTCGTTTGCGGGTTGTGAAGCGGCAGCGCCCGGCTGATCGGACTGTTCGCGCGAAAGCTCCGCGATGTGAAGGTCGAGGATCGCCGGATGGCGTGACAACCGTTCCGTGAGGTCGGCGCAGTCGGCCGACGGCTGGACTTCAAGAACCATCCGTATCGTTCGGTTCCCGTCCGCTTGCGTCGTCATCGAGACCTGGTCGAGGCCGAAGCCGAGCCGGCCTGCGTCGAGGACAAGCCGGACGATGCCGTCAAAGGGGTCCGACGTGGTGGCCGTCACGCTGACGCAGCGGCGCTGTTGAGGTTGCATGTCACGGTCTCTCGCGGCACAATGATAATCTCTTCATTCGCGAAGATTTCCCAAAATTCCGACAGATTGGCCGAAATGGCGGGAGATTTTCCCGTAAAATAGAAAAAATGCAGAAGGATTATCCGATGCCCGTCAAGCGCAGCCCCGTCGAGGAGCTCGATCAGCTCGATCGCCGCATTCTCTCGGCGCTGAGCGAGAACGGCCGCCTGACGACGAGCGCGCTGGCGGAGCAGGTCGGGCTCTCGAGCTCGCCGTGCTGGACCAGGGTGAAGCGTCTGGAGGAAAATGGCGCGATCGAGAAATACGTCGCGGTGCTCAATCACGCCAATCTCGGCTACAACAACATCGCCTTCGTCGAGATCACGCTGGACAAGCACGACGAGAAGGTGCTCGAGCGCTTCGGCACCGCGCTGTCGCGGATTCCGGAGGTGATGGAAGCGTACCTCGTGACCGGCGAATACGACTATCTCATCAAGGTCGTGGTGCGGGACACCGATCATTACGAGCGCTTCCTGCGCCAGGCGCTGTACCGGATACCGGGCATCCGGCAGTCGCGAACGACTTTCGGCCTGCGCACCCTGAAGCGCCAGATCTCCATCGATCCCTCCAAGGCCGGTCAACCTTGAGCGCAAGCGGTTTGAGCGACCCTGAGGGCCGGGCTCCCGTGATTGGGAGCCCGGCCACAGATGCTTGTGGCGCTGCGCGCCTATGCCGGGAGTTTCGGTTTGGCGAGGGAACATCCTCACGCTCCTGAACAACGTGCCGATGCAGGTGTCGATCCGGCGGTTTTCGTCGATGTCCTCGCCAAAGGAGGCGGCGCCGGCGCTGCGTTACAGCGGATGACGCCCGCCATCGTGGCGAACGACGTCAGCACGGTCCCGTTCTTCATCGGCAACGCGTTGAAGGACATCGACTACTACCGGACGATGGCAGGCACGTCCGGTGCATCCAAAGCGATCGCCGATGGTGTTGCTGGCGCGATCGCGGCAGTAGTCGAAAGTGGTCACGGCCAGGCCTACATTCCGGAGTTGGCGCGCTTCTTGCGGAAGCAGCAGCCGGCTGTATAGAGGCCGTTCCCGAGGCGATCACTGCGATGAGAGCGCGATATTAAGCAAAGGCGGAGCATTCGACCACCGCCTCTGGCTAGACAGGAGTAATCTGATGACAAAAGCTGAGATCCGATTTCCAATAGATGGCCGAACCCGAAAGATGTTCGTCGATGGCGCGTGGGTGGAAGCCCGATCAGGGAAGGTCTTCGAGACACGCAATCCCGCGACCGGCGAAGTAATCGGTCGCGTGCCGCGTGGAGATGCGGCTGATATCGGCATTGCCGTCACGGCCGCCCGTCGTGCCTTCGACGGACCGTGGAGCCGCTTCAAGCCGTTCGAGAGGCAGGCGCTGCTGTTGCGGATCGCCGACCTGTTCGAGAAGCACTGGGAGGAGATCAGTCAGTCCGATACGGCCGACATGGGAATGCCGATCGTCAGGACGCGGGCGAACAAGCTTCGCGTGCTCGGCATGCTGCGGTACTACGCCGGCATGGCGACCGCGCTCCACGGGCAGACGATCGATAATTCGCTTCCGGGGGACATCGTCTCGTTCACGCGGAAGGAGCCCGTCGGCGTAGTTGGCGCCATCATCCCCTGGAACGCGCCCACGGCTGCGTCGGTCTGGAAGATCGGGCCCGCACTCGCGACCGGCTGCACGATTGTGCTCAAGCCCTCCGAAGAGGCACCGCTGACGCCGTTGCTGATCGCGGATTTGATGAACGAGGCCGGCGTGCCTCCCGGCGTCGTCAACGTTGTGACCGGGACCGGGCCGGAGGCCGGTGCACCCCTGGCCGAACATTCCGGTGTCGACAAGATCGTCTTCACAGGATCCACCGCGACCGGCCAGGCGATCATTCGCGCGTCGGCCGGCAACCTCAAGCGGGTGTCTCTTGAGCTTGGTGGAAAGTCGCCGGTCATCGTCTGCGCCGACGCGGACCTCGACAAGGCCGTGCCGATCGCCGCGATGGCCGCGTTCGCCAATTCGGGCCAGATTTGCATCGCAGGCTCCCGCTTGTTCGTAGAGCGAGCGATCCACGACGAGTTGGTCGAACGGCTCGGGAAGTTTGCCTCGGCGCTGAAGATCGGTGATGGAGCTGACCCCTCGACGGAGATCGGTCCCCTCGTCTCCGAGCGACAGCTCGACAAGGTCGAAGGGTTCTTGCGGAGCGGACGCGATGAGGGCGCGAGGGTAGTGACCGGAGGCCGGAGACTGAGGGAGGGGACCCTTGCGAAGGGCAACTTCGTCGAGCCGACCGTGTTCGCCGGCGTCTCCGACAACATGCAGATCGCCCGTGATGAAATCTTTGGTCCGGTCATTTCCGCCCTGCCATTCGACACGCTCGATGAGGCCGTGGAGAGGGCCAATGCGACACCATACGGGCTCGCGGCGGGTGTGTTCACGCGCGACGTGAGCAAGGCCCACGTCATCTCGCGCAGTCTCCGCGCCGGATCGGTGTGGGTGAACACCTATCACGCCATCGATCCTGCAATGCCCTTCGGCGGCTACAAGATGAGCGGATATGGCCGTGAGGGCGGCGCAGAAAAGCTCGATGAATACCTGCACACGAAGGGGGTCTGGATCAAGCTGGATTGATCCAGACATTCGTCCGGTTTGCACGGTCGTGGCAATCGCTGCGCCGCCGGACAATTTGTCCAGCCGGCAGCGGCGGGATATGCGACCTCGTGCATATCCCGCTGCGAGGGAAGTGATGTCACTACCAGAAGGTACAATTTCTCGAGCGAGTATCATGAAGGACACTTATAAGATCGCCGTCGTACATGGGGACGGTATTGGGCCAGAAGTCGCTCGTGCGGCGGTCGCGGTGTTGCAGGCTGGCGTTCAGACCGGCGCGCTTCACTTCGCGGAATATCCGGCGGGCGCCAGTCACTTTCTTGAAACCGGGGACTCGTTTCCGGTAAGCTCGTTTGAGGGTTGTCGCGCAGCCGACGCCATTCTTCACGGGGCAGCCGGCATTCCCGGCGTGGTTCACCGAGACGGGACCGAAGCCGGACTGGACTTCACGCTGACGCTCCGCTTCAAGTTGGACCTGTTTGCCAACGTGCGGCCCATCAAGCTCTACAAGGGCGTGCCGTCTCCGCTCGGGCGCCCCGGTTCGATCGATTACGTCATCGTCAGGGAGAACAGCGAGGCAGCGAGGGGCTCTACGCGGCTCGCAATGGACCGCCGCAGCTCTCGGCTGTCAGCAGCGCCTAGGTGAGCCCTGGTTCTCGCTTGTCGGCTACCCCGTCTATCTGCCCCCGCGATTGTTCGAATGGCGCTTCGCCTACGAGGCCTACGCGCCCGGGATCTTCGAGGAGGGCGGAGCCATCGCCGCAGCCGGCGGCATCGCAGGCGCGCTGTTTGCGATCGCCAATTCGTGTGCGCTATGTGTGCACCGCGAGGGCCAAACGGGTACAAGGGTGTGCAATTTCGGCTAGTTTGGAGTGCACACGTTCTTCTTCCATCCTATTGAGATAGTAGGTTAAGCATTTGAAATCGCTGTATCATCGCTTCTCCGTCGCCCCCATGATGGATTGGACCGACCGGCACTGCCGGGTGTTCCATCGTCACCTCACGCGGCGGGCGCTGCTTTACACGGAGATGCTGACGACGGGCGCCATCATTCATGGCGATCGGGAGCGGCTGCTCGGGTTCGACGCAGTCGAGCATCCGGTGGCGCTTCAGCTCGGCGGATCGGATCCACGCGAGCTCGCGCAGGCTGCGCGGATCGGCGAGGAGTTCGGCTATGACGAGATCAATCTCAATGTCGGCTGTCCGTCGGACCGCGTGAAGGATGGCCGCTTCGGCGCCTGTCTCATGGCGGAGCCGGACCTCGTGGCGCGCTGCGTCGAGGCGATGAAGGGCGCGGTTGCCGTGCCCGTCACCGTGAAGTGCCGGATCGGCATCGACGAGCAGGATCCGGAAGTCGCGCTCGATACGCTTGCGCGCGCGGTGGTCGCCGCGGGTTGCGATGCGCTGATCGTGCATGCGCGAAAAGCCTGGCTCAACGGCCTGTCGCCGAAAGAGAACCGTGACATCCCGCCGCTCGACTACGATCGCGTCTATCGCCTCAAGCGCGCGATGCCCGACGTGCCCGTCATCATCAATGGTGGAGTCCTGAGCATCGACGAAGCCAAAGCGCATCTCGAACATGTTGACGGCGTGATGCTTGGTCGAGCCGCCTATCAGGAGCCGTGGCGGCTGCTCTCGGTCGATCAGGACATCTTCGGCGAGGCGGCGCCGCATGCGACCATGCAGGAGGCGTTCGAGGCGATGATGCCCTATATCGAGGCGCAGCTCGCGCGCGGCACGCGGCTGCATTCGATGACACGGCATTTCGTCGGCGCATTCCACGCCGTGCCCGGCGCGCGCGCTTTCCGCCGCCATCTTGCCGAGCAAGGCGTCAAGCCGGGCGCCGGGGTCGAGGTGTTGCGTGATGCGATCGCGCGCGTTGGTGCGCGCGCTCTGGCTGAAGTGGCCGCCTAGCCGCAGTCGGATGAGGAGCCGGATCGCGAAATCCGGCTCTTCGTCGATCCGCCTCAGCGGAACAGGTCGAAATGATAGTTCACGCCGACGCGGAAGGTGTGGAATTTCGGCGCGTTCCAGTCCGGCAGATTGTCGTGCTTGAACTCGGTGTAGAGATATTCGGCCTTGGCCGACCATTTCGGCAGGAATGCCCATTCGACGCCGCCGCCTGCCGTCCAGCCCATCTTCATCTTGTTGACCGGCCCGTCCTTCAATTCGCCGGTGGCAAGACCCGCGGTCCCGAAGAACAGCAGGCGTGAATCCATCGTCGCGATGCCGGCGCGGGCGCGGCCGGTCATGTACCAGGGCAGGCTGACCGCAGCGCTGTTGAGCGCATCGTGGTTCTTGATGTCGCCGCCCTCGAAGTCGTTCTCGATGCCGACCACGAACATCGGCGAGATCTGGTAGTTGTAGCCGATCTGCACGCCGCCGACCGCGCCCTTGACCTTGCCGCCGCTGGTGCCGACGAGATTGTTGAAGGCATCGTCGCCGCTCTCGGCATAGCCGGCGTTGAAGCCGGCATAGAGACCCGTCCACGAATAGACCGGCTGGGGAGCCGTGTAGGCGGAGGCGGGCGCGGCATAGCGCGGCGACAGATCGGCAGCGCAGGCGCTGCTCGCGGCGAACACCGCGGCGAAGGGCAGGGCGAAGGGTAAGGCCCGCATCGTGCGGCGTAAGGCGGCTCTGGCAGTCATCACTCTCAATCTCCCACTTGGGCCGCGTCCTTCGGGGCGCAGCGCTCGTCCAACCCCGATCCGGGAATGGCTCTTGTATAAACCGACTAGACGGTTTGTAAATAGCAGAAATACCACAGCCGCGTTTGTTCACGGGTTCGATGTCTGGCGAGGCGATTGAGGTCGTCGTGGGGACGGGGCGGCTGCCCCTAGTCGACGGTCGTGCGCGGGCGACGATGGCTGCCCTGCAGCTCCGGATAGCCGGTAAGCATCAGCTTGTCGGCGCGCACGCCCCAGCTTTCCAGGCGATCGAGAAAACTCATGCCGAGCAGGTTGGTCTTCATCTGCCCGCGCTGTACGACGAGGGCCGGCACGGACTTCTCGACGAGGTGGCCGACGGAGAGACGGTCGAGGGTGAGACGAGCGGCCTTGGTGTGGCCGCCGGCGGTTTCGAGGTCGACGTTGTATTCGAGCATCTCGAGCGGTAGCCCGATCGCCTTCGCGGTCTCCCAGGTCAGCACCACCGACGTCGCGCCGGTGTCGATCACCATCGGTGCGGCGACGCCGTTGATCTTCGCACGCAGCGCGAATTCGCCGCCCTGTCCGCGCTGGATCTGGACGGCGGGGGCGGGCGTTGCAGGCGGTCCGCGGAAGATGTGCGAGACCTTGTTGCTGGCGCGCACGAACTGGTCGGGATCGCCATAGGCGACGACGGCGCCGGCCGTGCCGGCGAGCATGACGAGGACGAGCAGGAAGCGGATCATTGCGCGCCTCCCCAGATGCGCAAGGCCGTCAGGCGCGCTTCGGCGTTCCCGCGATCGGCTGCAAGCCAGCGTCCGCCATGCGTGCCGGCAGCAGCGCCATGACCGACAGCCGTTCCGCGCTCTCCATGGCGTGCCAGCGCGCGATCTCCGGCAAGGTGCGGCCGCAGCCGAAGCACAGCTTGGTCTTGGGATCGATCATGCAGACGGCGACGCACGGCGTTTCTTTGCTCATGTGGACATAGTGAGGGATCGTCGGGCATCTCTGCAAGCATCTCGTTAAGAGCCGGTACCTGCGCTCATGATCGGCTTGTGGCGCGGCCGGCGCTTCTCGTCGGGCACCACGGAACCCTCGGGCTGCAGCGGCGGGGAATCGTCCGACATCGGCGCCAGCGCGCTCATCACGCGCTCCGGCGGGAAGGTGACGATCACCTCGGTGCCGATGCGCAGCTTCGATTTCAGCGTGAACGTGCCGCCATGCAGGTCGATCAGGTTCTTGGCGATCGGCAGGCCGAGGCCCGCGCCCTGTTCGGCCGACTTGATCGAGTTGGAGCCCTGGCCGAACGAGGCGAGCACGACCGGGATCTCGTCCTCGGGAATGCCGGAACCGGAATCCCGCACCGAGAGATATTGTCCGCCCGAGGCGGTCCATCCGGCCTTGAGCCAGATCTCGCCGCCCTGCGGGGTGAACTTGATCGAGTTGGAGATCAGGTTCAGCACGACCTGGCGGATCGCGCGCTCGTCAGCCCAGAGCCGCGGCATCGCCTGCTCGAACACTTCGTGGATGGTGATGCCGCGGCTCGAGGCGCGCAGCTTCATCAGATGATGGCAGTCGGCGACGATGCCGACCAGCGACACCGCTTCCTCGTTGAGCTCGTAGCGGCCAGCCTCGATCCGCGACAGGTCGAGGATCTCGTTGATGAGGTTGAGCAGGTGCACGCCGGAATTATGGATGTCCGCCGAATACTCCTTGTAGACCGGCACCGCATGCGCGCCGAAGATCTCGCTCTTCATCACCTCGGAGAAGCCGAGGATCGCGTTCAGCGGCGTGCGCAGCTCGTGGCTCATCTGTGCGAGGAAGCGCGATTTGGCGACGTTGGCGGATTCGGCGCGGTGGCGCGCTTCGTCCGAGATGGCCTTGGCCTGTTCGAGCTCGCCGATCAGCGCATCCTTCTCGGCGCGCGCCTCGAGCGTGGCGAAGGTCGAGGAGTGCAGGCGATGGGCGAGCAGCACGAAATAGCCCTCGGCGGCAATCGCGAGCGCGGCCAGGATGTAATTGTCGAGCGAGCCGGTCATCGCAAAGCTTAGCGCCATCGCGACGGCGACCGGCGCGGTGGCGGCAAGGGCTGCGATCGGCAGGTTGGCGGCGAGCATGCTCGACACTGCGATCACCAGCAGCATCAGGAACATCATCAGCGATTCCGTGACCATGTCGAGCACGGGATGGATCAGGATCGCCATCCAGCACAGGCCATAGAGCAGGTCGAGCACGACGAAGCGCGTCCGCCAGGCCCGCGTCGCCGCAGGCGAGGAGGGCTCGGTCAGGAAGCGCTTGCAGCTGCGGATCATCGCGGCGTGAATGCAGATCATGCCGGCGGTCCAGGCCGCGGCCGGGATCGGCTGCATCCACAGGCCGAACAGCACGCCGGTGGCGACCACAAGCAGCATCACGACATAGGAGGCCGACAGCCGCGTCTGCGCATATTGGCGCAGCATCTCGGCATCGAAAGCCGGCCGGGTTCCGCTGGTCGACGTTAACTTGTCGCGCGCCTCGCGCACCCGCTGCGCTGCAGCCCGTCGGCTGCTCGCCGATGGTGCGCTTGTCGGCTCGGCCGGAAGCTGAACGACTTCTGGCTTTTCAGCGGGGTTACTCATCGAACTACAACAATTCCTGCCCGCACGAGGCGGGCCTCGTGCATTCTCTATCTCTGGCAAGAAATCCTTAAGAGGTGACTTAAGGAGCTAAAGAATTACGTTAACCGCGCGTTAATTTTCGTCAGGCGCAGGGCCGCTCAGTGCAGCGCCGCATACTGCGCAATGTACATCACGGCGCCCGCCAGATAGCCCGCAAGTGCAGGTCCCGCGATACGGCGGGCGTACCAGAGGAACTCGATCCGCTCGAGCCCCATGGCGGCAACGCCCGCGGCCGAGCCGATGATCAGGATCGAGCCGCCGGTGCCGGCGCAATAGGCGATGAACTCCCAGAGGAAGCTGTCGGTGGGATAATGCGCAAGGTCGTACATGCCCATGGTCGCGGCGACCAGCGGCACGTTGTCGATGACGGCACTGAGCAGGCCCAGCACGACGACGATGACGTCCTGGCGGCCGATCGCCGCGTCGAGCCATTTGGCGAGCATCGATAACAGGCCGGCATGCTCGAGACTGGCAACCGCAAGCAGGATGCCGACGAAGAACACGATCGAGCCCATGTCGATCTGCGTCAGGGCATGCGCCAGCGAGAGGGGCTGGCGGATATGCTCGTCCTTGTCGCGATGGACGATCTCGCCCACCAGCCAGACGATCCCGAGCCCGAGCAGCACGCCCATGAACGGCGGCAGATGGGTGACCGTCTTGAAGGCGGGCACCGCGATCAGCACGCCGAGCCCGAGCCAGAACATCAAATTGCGCTCAAACCGCCGAACGGCCAGCAGCCCGTCGTGCTTCGGCGGCGGTGCGATGGTCTTGCCCCGCAATGCGAGGCTGATGAAGACCAGCGGTACGAGCAGATTGATCAGCGAGGGCAGGAACACCGCACCCATGATCTTGAGCGGGGAGATCTGTCCACCGATCCACAGCATGGTGGTGGTGACGTCGCCGATCACGGTCCACGCGCCGCCGGCATTTGCGGCGATGACGATGACGGAGGCGAACAGCAGGCGATCCTCGCGCCGGGCGATCAGCCGCTGGATCAGCGAGATCATGACGATGGTGGTCGTCAGATTGTCCAGGATCGCGCTGAGGAAGAACGCGACGAATCCGACCAGCCATATCAGGCGGACCTGGCTCGTCGTGCTGATGCGGGAGGTGATGACCTCGAAACCGTCATGGGCGTCGACGACCTCGACGATGGTCATCGCGCCGATCAGGAAGAACACGATCTGTGCGGTGGAGGCGACGGATTCGTCGAGCTCGCGGCCGACCAGGGTGTGGTCGCCCGTCGCGATCGCGTAGACGGTCCAGAGCAGGCCCGCGCCGAGCAGCGCGGACGCGCTCTTGTTGACCCCGATCGGATGTTCGAGCGCGATCGCCGCGTAGGCTATGACGAAGATGGCGGCGAGCGCGATCAGCAAGGCGGGGTCAGTCAGGTATCAGCGTGCGAGGCGCGCGAGCAGGCTCGACGTATCCCAGCGCTTGCCGCCCATCTTCTCGACCTCCGAGTAGAACTGGTCGACCAGTGCGGTCACCGGCAGGTTGGCGCCGTTGCGGCGGGCTTCGGCCAGCGAGATCGAGAGGTCCTTGCGCATCCACTCGACGGCGAAGCCGAAATCGTACTTGCCATCGTTCATGGTCTTGTAGCGGTTCTCCATCTGCCACGACTGCGCCGCGCCCTTGGAGATGGTCTCGATCACGGCGGCGACGTCGAGGCCCGACTTCTGGGCGAAGTGGATACCCTCGGAGAGGCCCTGCACGAGACCGGCGATGCAGATCTGGTTGACCATCTTGGTGAGCTGGCCGCTTCCGGCGGGCCCGAGCAGCTTGCACATGCGGGCATAGGAGGCTGTGATGATCGGCTCGGCGCCGGCATAGGCGTCCTGCGCGCCGCCGCACATCACCGTCAGCACGCCGTTCTCGGCGCCGGCCTGGCCGCCGGAGACGGGGGCGTCGACGAACTTGAAGCCGGCCTTGGTCGCGGCGGCATCGAGCTCGCGGGCGACTTCGGCGGAGGCGGTGGTGTGGTCGACGAAGGTCGCGCCCTTCTTCATGCCGGCGAACGCACCGTCAGCGCCGATCGTGACCGCGCGCAGATCGTTGTCGTTGCCGACGCAGCACATCACGAAATCCTGGCCTTCGGCTGCGGCCTTCGGGGTCGCTGCGGTCTTGCCGCCGAACTTGTCCGCCCACTCCTTCGCCTTGGCGGCGGTGCGATTGTAGACGGTGACCTCATGGCCCCCTTTTTTCACGAGGTGTCCGGCCATGGGGAAGCCCATCACGCCGAGACCGAGGAAAGCGACTTTAGCCATGTGTGTGTCCGTAGCTTGAGTTTTACGGTTGCAGCCGGGCGAGGGGCGCCAGCCGGGGTCCTGAGGTTCCGCCCGGGGGCGGACCGGGCGCACCATAAACCCTTGCCGCCGGAGGGCAACGGCTTCGTTTGGCGGTCCCCTGTGCTAGGATGGCGCACCTCAAGGACTTCAAAACAAGGGAGCGAAAGCATGGGCGGCGTGAGCGTTGGCGTCCTCGATCATTTCAACATCCGGACCCGGAATCTGGCCGAGACGGTCCGCTTCTACGAGGACGTGCTGGGCCTTGAAAAAGGCGCCCGGCCGAACTTCGCCTTCCCGGGGGCCTGGATGTACAGCGAGGGCAAGCCGGTGGTGCACCTCGTCGATATTTCCCCGACCAGCGAGCCGCAAAAGCCGGATTCCGGCGTTGTCCACCATGTCGCCTTCGTCAGCCGCGGCTTCGACGGCATGAAGCAGCGGCTGACGTCCAAAGGCATGAAATTCGACTCCCGCCAGGTGCCCGGCGGCGACCTGTGGCAGATCTTCGTCCACGACCCCAACGGGGTCATGATCGAGCTGAATTACGAGGCGGCGAAGGAGCAGGGGGCCGCGCCCACCGAGATGGCAGACGATATCGGCAGGCAGTAGCCTTTTGGCCGTTTCCGCTCTAATGGGGCATCTTGAACTTCTGGGAGATGCGCTTTGAGCGTGACGCAGCAACAGGTCCTCGACAGCCTCGCCAAGATCAAGTCGCCCCGCGGGGTCGCGCTCACTAATGCCAATGTGCTGAGCGCGATCAGCGCCTCCGACGGCAAGGTGTTCTTCTCGATCAACGTCGATGCCGCCGAGGCGCGGGCCTGGGAATCGATCCGTGCCGAGGCCGAAGCCGCCGTGCGCACCATTCCCGGCGTCACCACCGTGATGGTCGCCCTGACCGCCGAGCGCAAGCCGGGCTCAACCCCCCCGCCACCGCCGCAGCCGAGCCGCGGCACGCCCGGCGTGCAGCCGGTCCACGCCCACAAGCCGCCGGCGCAGGGCGGCGCGCAATCGCCGATGTCGCGGCAGTCCGAGATTCCGGGCGTCGCCGCCGTGATCGCGGTCGCCTCCGGCAAGGGCGGCGTCGGCAAGTCGACCACCGCGCTCAACCTGGCGTTGGGCCTGCGCGATCTCGGCCTCAAGGTCGGGCTGCTCGATGCCGACATCTACGGTCCCTCGGTGCCGCGCCTGACCGGCCTGCATGAGAAGCCGGAGCTGGATGGTGAGCGAAAAATGATTCCGCTCCGCCGCTTCGGTCTCGCCATCATGTCGATCGGCTTTCTGGTCGAGGAAGAGACCGCGATGATCTGGCGCGGTCCGATGGTGATGTCGGCGGTGACGCAGATGCTGCGCGACGTGGCATGGGGCACGCTCGACGTACTCGTCGTCGACATGCCGCCGGGCACCGGCGATGCCCAGCTCACGCTGGCGCAGAACGTGCCACTGAAGGGCGCCGTGATCGTCTCGACCCCGCAGGACCTGTCGCTGATCGACGCCCGCCGGGGGCTTGCGATGTTCAAGAAGGTCAACGTGCCCGTGCTCGGCATCGTCGAGAACATGAGCTATTTCCAGTGCCCGCATTGCGGCACGAAATCCGACATCTTCGGCCATGGCGGGGCGCGGCACGAGGCCGAGAAGCTCGGAGTACCGTTCCTGGGCGAGATCCCGCTGCACATGGCGATTCGCGCCACTTCCGATGCCGGCAATCCCGTCGTCGACAGCGAGCCGGACGGACCCCATGCGGCGATCTACCGCGCCATTGCGGGACAGGTCCGGGACCAGCTCAAGGGCGCCATCGCAGCCGCCTGAGGCCGTCGGGCCAATCGACCGGGGACATGCGACTTTCGTAGAGCCCCGTCATGCCAATGTCGCGTTTCGAAAGGCAGGCTTCCGTGTTAAAGGCCCACGGCAGTCAAGCCCCCTTCGGTTCGACGCGGCCAATACGCGTCGCCGGAATGAGCGGCGGCAAAGAGGAAGTTAGGGGAAACGCCCCAGCAAGGAGAGACCTGAAGATGAAGCGTCGTGATTTCCTGAAAGTGTCGGCAGCAGGCGCGGCGGCGACCGCCGCGGTAGCCTCGCCGGCGATCGCGCAGTCCTCGCCCGAGGTCAAGTGGCGCATGACGTCGAGCTTCCCGAAGTCGCTCGACACCATCTATGGCGGCGGCGAGCAGGTGGCGAAGTACGTCGCCGAGATGACCGACAACAAGTTCCAGATCCAGGTGTTCGCCGCCGGCGAAATCGTCCCGGGCCTGCAGGCGCTCGACGCGACCTCGAACGGCACCGTCGAGATGTGCCACACCGTTTCCTACTACTACGTCGGCAAGGACCCGACCTGGGCGATCTACGCCTCGGTGCCGTTCGGCCTCAACGCGCGCCAGCAGAACTCCTGGTGGTACCAGGGCGGCGGCGAGCAGCTCGGCAACGAGTTCTTCAAGAAGTCGAACGTGATCGGCTTCCCCTGCGGCAACACCGGCACCCAGATGGGCGGCTGGTTCCGCAAGGAGATCAAGACCGTTGCGGACCTCTCGGGCCTGAAGATGCGCATCGGCGGCATCGCCGGCCAGGTGCTGCAGAAGGTCGGCGTCGTGCCGCAGCAGCTTGCCGGCGGCGACATCTACCCGGCGCTGGAAAAGGGCACCATCGACGCGGCCGAGTGGGTCGGCCCCTACGATGACGAGAAGCTCGGCTTCGCCAAGGTCGCGAAGTACTACTATTATCCGGGCTTCTGGGAAGGCGGTCCGACCGTCCACGCCTTCACCAACCTCGACAAGTGGAATTCGCTGCCGAAGAACTACCAGGCGATCCTCACCAACGCGATGGCCAACGCCAATACCTGGATGGCCGCGCGCTACGACATGCAGAACCCGGCGGCGCTGAAGCGTCTGGTCGCCGGCGGCACCCAGCTTCGTCCCTTCACCAACGAAGTGCTGGAAGCCTGCCTCAAGTCGACCAACGAGCTGTGGGCCGAGATCTCGGCCAAGAACCCCGACTTCAAGAAGTCGATCGACGCCATGCAGGCCTACCGCTCCGACGAATATCTGTGGTGGCAGGTCGCCGAATACACCTACGACAGCTTCATGATCCGCTCGCGCACCCGCGGCTGATCTTACGAAGCATCGCAAGACGACAGAGCCCGGCCTCGTTCGCGAGGCCGGGTTTTTTCGTTGGCGCGGGCGGTCTCGAGGGGGCCGAAACAAAAAATGTCGAAAACAACCCCATGCACAGTAGAAACGAGGCGAGGGCGGGGGGCTTGGTCGGTGCCGCCAACAGCTTGATGCAGCGGGCCAAATCTGCGGAACGACGCAATCATCGCGCAACCGGTACCGGTGCTACGATTTGCCCGACGCGAGAACAGTCCGGGAGTGACATCGATGTTCGGCACGCGCCTGCTTCCACATCGTCATTGCGAGCGGAGCGAAGCAATCCAGAATCTTGCCGCGGAGGGACTCTGGATTGCTTCGCTCCGCTCGCAATGACGGGCGGATGGAGTTGGGCTCACCGTTGCTTCTCGTTGCTCTGGCCCTGCTGACCACCACCGCCGGTTGACTCGTCGGGCAAAACAGTGGCATAAAGGCAATGTCGAAAAATCCGAAATCGCGTATGCGGCCTGTGTGAGGACGTCGGATGGGCTTCGATCCAGATGGGGTTCAAAGCGCGCTGCGCAAGGCATGGTCGCTGTCCACTTCCAGCCAATGGACGGCGGACAATCCGGCTGCGGGCCAGTGCAACGTCACCGCGCTGTTGATCCACGAGCTATTCGGCGGCAATTTGCTCAAGACGCCACTGCCGGCCGGTGATCATTTCTACAATCGGATCGAGGGCCGGTGCTACGATTTCACGGCGAGCCAGTTCGATCAGCCGATCGCTTACATGGACGTGGCGGCAGACCGGGTCGACGCGGAGCAGGGGGCGACAAGCGCGCAACTGGCTGCACTGAGAGACGCGTTTGTGAGGCGCTGCATTGGTAGACCGTCGGATGGGTAGAGCGCAGCGAAACCCATCATCTGATCCCGGGCCGATCAAGCGCGTAATGATGATCGGTGCGACCGCGATGGGTTTCGCTGCGCTCTACCCATCCTACGTGGGCCGCCGCGCCGGTCAGTGTTGCCCTGCTTTCCAGTCGCGCTTGATCTTCTTGGCCAGCGACCATTTGTGAACTTCGGTCGGGCCGTCGTAGATCCGGAAGGCGCGGATCTCGCGGAAGGCCTGCTCGACGATCGTCTCCGTCGAGACCCCGGTGCCTCCCATGACCTGGACGCAGCGATCGGCGACGCGCATCAGCGCTTCCGACACGGCGACCTTCGCCATGGAGCTTTCGCTGGTCCCGAGCGAGCCGGAGTCGAGCACGCCCGCGCACCAGTCGATCATCAGCTCCGATTGCTGGAGATCGATCAGGTTCTCCGCCAGCATGAAGCCGACGCCTTCGTGATCGACCAGCGGCTTTCCGAACGCCTGCCGGCGGCAGGCGTAATCGGTGGCGATTTCGTTGGCGCGGATCGCGAGGCCCAGCCAGCGCATGCAGTGCGACAGGCGCGCGGGGCTCAGGCGAATCTGCGCATATTTGAAACCTTCGCCGGACGCGCCGAGCATCTGGTCGGCGGGCACGCGAAGATTTTCGATGTCGATCTCGGCATGTCCGCCGGGCATCGAGCTGTCGATCGTATCAAGTACGCGCAGCGTGCGGATCGCGGGATTGGGCAGATCGACCAGGAACATGCAGGCTCCGTCGTCGGACTTCGCCATGACGATCCCGACCTTTGCGCCTTCGGCCCCGGTGATGAACTTCTTGCGCCCGTTGATGATCCAGTGATTGCCGTCGAGCCGGCACGTCGTCTGCATCATCGACGGATCGGACCCGGCTCCGCCCGCATCCGCAGGCTCGGTCATGAAGAACGCCGAGCGCGCTTTGCCCGACACGAGCGGCTCGAGGAAGCGCGCTTTCTGCTCGCGGCTCCCGACCTTGCCCAGCAGGTACATGTTGCCTTCATCAGGCGCCATGGTGTTGCACGCCAACGGCCCGAGCGGCGAGAGCCCGGTCTTGATCAAGGCCTTTGCGGTCTCGCGTTGCGTGAGATGCGATCCATCGGGGAGAATATGCGGCGTCAGAACGCCGGCCTTGCGCGCCTTGGCGCGCAATTCCTGCACAAGCTCATCGCTCGGACCGTGCGGACCTGTCCGCGGATCCTTCTCGTAGGGAATGACCTCAGTGCGGATGAAGGCTTCGATCTTCGCGGCAAGGCTGTCGTCTTGATGGGACATACTTACGAAAACTCCGGTCGACCGCGCCGCGGCGGGATGCTGGCTTTCGATCACCTATAGATCATGGCATCGGCTGGTACAGTCGAAATCATCAATCTTGGTACTTTTCTATAGGCGGGCGCAACGCATCTACTCGCCATGACGATGGATCGGAGCGAGCCCGATCCATCGGGCTTCGCGGGAGTTCCGGTCGGTGCAGACACCATATCGCTGACACGGAGACAGGAGTTCCACACTGCCTGGCAGTTTGTGGAAAGCCGGCGCGTGCGCGCTTCCCTCACATTTCCACCGAAGAGAAAACTGACCAAGGAGAGATCCCATGAAGGCGATCGTCGTGACGGAGCAAGCCGCAGGAACGGGCGGCATGAAGCTGGTGAACCGGCCCGAGCCGCAGGCTGCGATAAACGATGTCGTCGTCCAGGTTCATGCGTCGAGATTTATCCCGACAGAGCTTGCGTGGCCCTCGACCTGGGCCGATCGCCTCGATCGCGACCGAACGCCGTCGATCCCTGGGCACGAACTGGCCGGAGTGGTCTCTGCCCTTGGGTATGGAACGACGGGGTTGTCGGTGGGACAACGCGTGTTCGGCCTCGCGGACTGGTATCGCGACGGCGCGCTGGCCGAGTACGTGGCGATCGAGGCGCGCAACCTTGCGCCGCTTCCGGGCGACGTCGACTTTACCGTCGGCGCGAGCCTGCCGATCTCGGGCCTCACGGCGTGGCAAGGGCTATTCCAGCACGGTCGGCTTCAGACGGGGCAAAGAGTGCTGGCACACGGGGCGGCAGGCGCAGTCGGATCGATGGTCACGCAACTCGCACGAGAGGCCGGAGCGTACGTCATCGGCTCCGGACGCGCCGCCGATCGTCAGACGGTGCTCGATCTCGGCGCGAAGGAGTTCGTCGACCTCGACAACGACGCACTGGAGGACGTCGGCGAAGTCGATCTGGTGTTCGATGTCATCGGTGGTGACGTTCAGAAGCGATCCGCAGGACTCATTCGAGCCGGGGGAACACTCGTGTCCATCGTCAGGCCGGCGGAGGCGCGACCTTCCAACGGGCTCGCGATCGACTTCGTCGTCGAGGCTGATCGTGCCCAACTGAACGAGATCGTCCAGCGGGTGCGGGACGGACGACTGCGGACCAATATCGGCAACGTCTCGACCCTCAACGATGCCGTCGCCGCCTTGAATCCGACCGAGCGACGCAAGGGGAGTACGATTATCCGCGTTCGTTCCTGAGCGAGGCGCAGCCGGCCGGCTCGTCCAGGTCGGCCGGCACCGGGACATTCGCTAGGCCTGCGCCTCCGCCTTCGGCTCCGGGCCAGTTTGGCCCAGCCGCGGCTCCGTCCCCGCCAACAGCCGCCCGATGTTGGCGCGATGGCGCACGATCACGTAGAGGCCGCCGGCGATCACCAGCAACTGGTAGGGCAGCGGGTGATCGAACACGCAGACGAGAACGATGGCCGTGAGCGCCGCGAGGATCGAGCTCAGGGACACGATCCTTGTGCTCGCCAGCACGATGCCGAAGGTCGTCGCAGCGCCCAATCCGACCGGCCAGGACATCGCGAGCAGCACACCCAGCCCGGTCGCGGCGGACTTTCCGCCTGTGAAATTCAGCCAGATCGAGCGGCCGTGTCCGAGCAGCACGGCAATGCCGGCCAAACCAACGGTCCATGGCACCCAGGCTTGCAGATCAAGCGCCGTCGGCGGCGTCGCGGAAAACTTTGCAGCGAGCCAGGGGCAGAACGACCGGGCCATGATGATGGCCGCGACGCCCTTCAGCACGTCGACGATGAGCACCGCCAACGCAGGCCATTTTCCCAGAGTCCGCAGGACATTCGTTGCTCCCGTGGATTTGGAGCCATGCTCCCGAATATCGATGCCTCTGAGGAGTTTGCCGGCCAGATAGCCTGTGGGCGCGGACCCCAGGAGATAGGCGATCACCACTCCGACCGCGCTCGTTATCCAGAAAGCCATGTGCCCTATGCCCGGTTTGCTCCATCGGCGTTTTATCGCCGGCTCCGCTTGACCGCCATAGGGACGCTTGAACCCGTTCCCGGCCCGGGGCGTCAAAAGCTGGTTGCCTCAGGGTGCCTGCCTTGTCCTCCAGCTTGACGAGCCTTTTTCACATCCCGACGCTGATCCTCATATGGGTCTTCACGCTTGCATTTGCGGGCGGGCCGCTGCTTTGGAGGTTCCTGAACTATCAGCCGGTGACGCGGTGCGCATTCGTGCAGGCCGTCGCGAACGCGATCGGGTCGGGATGCTGGATGACCTTTGGCACCGCCGCGATGACCGCCCATGAGCGCGGTTTGATCTCGCTGCCGGCGGGCGTCCTCGCCGTGGCGTTCATGCTTGCCGGTGCGGCCGGCAGCTCGTTCCTGATCGCGCGGTTGTGTCCTGAGGAACAGCCTTAGGACGCTCGCGATTGTTGTCTGGTCAACGCAGCAAGGCACGGCTGGCATCAGCCGCCGATCAATCTATCGAACGCGATCAGCAATACGAAGCGGCGCCGGTGACGGCAAGGAACGCGGCGAAATAGAGCAGGCGGTACATGACCGAACGATCCAAGGGCTGTGCCGTCCAGACAACCGGCATGCCGCAGGATGGTTCTGCCCGGAATGTTCGGGAGTATTTGGCGTGCCGCTGAAGCCGGTGGACGTCGCTCAAATTGCACCGAGAGCAATGTTGTTATTGTACTGAATTTCGCATCGGAGCATATTCCAATCAATCAGCAAATTGCACCGGGTTCGCCCGGACTACGGAGCGACACGTGGACTTCAGCTACTTCGACCTGTTTCTGGCGTTCCTTGGACTGGTCTTTGGGGTGCCCTCAGCGCTGCCCCGCCTGTTTTTCAAGACCGAGGACACACCGCGCCGGAAGGCTTCCTAAAGCGCGATGAGATCAGGATGAATCGTCATCGCGCTTCAGGTTGTTGTTCAAGCATGATCTTTTTCGGAAAACCGCTGCGCACTTTTCCGGATCATGCTTCAGAGAAGCGGGTCGCGAGGTGATCGCGGAGACGAACTCATGGATCTGACGGTCACCACCATCCTCATCGCCTTCGCCGGCGTCTTCCTGATCTGCTTCATGAAGGGCGCATTCGGCGGCGGCTTCTCCATCGTCGGCATTCCGCTGCTGTCCTTCGTGATGGATCCGGTGACGGCGGGAGGTCTGCTTGCGCCGCTGTTCATCGCGATGGACCTGTTTGCGCTGCGTTACTGGAAGCCGTCGACCTGGTCGAAGCCCGACCTCGTATTGCTGTTACCCGGGCTCGTGATCGGCATCGCGCTCGGCTATCTCTTGTTTCGCGTGCTGGACCATCGCGCCGTCGCAATCGTGATGGCGGTCGTCACTTTGATCTTCGTCGGCCTGTGGTTCTTTCGCGATCCGAAGGTGATCCTTGCGCCGCGCTCGACGCCCAAGGCGGTCGCTGCCGGTCTCGCCTCGGGTGTCACGACCATGGTCGCGCATTCCGGCGGGCCTCCGCTTGCGATGTACCTCCTGCCGCTCGGCCTCAGCAAGGAAGTCTATGCGGGAACGACGAGCCTGTTCTTCACCGTCGGCAACGCCACCAAGGCGGTGCCGTGGCTGCTGCTGACGCGGCCGAGCGGCAGCGAATGGATCGTGATGGCGATTTGCCTGCTCGCCATTCCCACCGGCGTCTGGCTCGGCTGGCGCCTGCACGGGCGGCTGGACCAGCAGCAGATCTTTCGCGCCTGCTATGGCCTCCTGGTGGTGACCGCGCTCAAGCTGCTGTGGGATGGCATGTCAGGTTATCTCGCCTGAGTGGGACCGTTTCGCAAGGTGCGCCGTCGTCGCGGTCAGGTTGAGCCGCGGAGCGAGCGGAAGGCGTCGCGAACTTCACGGCTGAAGATCGCGGGCTGCTCCCAGGCTGCGAAATGGCCGCCGGCCTCGGCCTGATGGAAGTAGATCAGCTTGTGATAGGCCCGCTCGGCCCAGCTCCGCGGCGCCACAAAACTCTCGCCGGGGAACGCCGTCACGGCGGCCGGGATCGTGACATTGGCCGGCAGATAGAGATTGATCTTGTTCTCCCAGTACAGGCGGGCCGAGGAGACCGCAGTGTTGGTCAGCCAGTACAACGTGATGTTGTCCAGCACGTCGTCGCGCGTCAGCGCTCCCGCGGAATGTCCGTTGACCGTGTGTTCCGCGACCGCCGAAGCCATTGCCGCGGCCGGCTGGGCGTAACCGTCGCCGTGATCGAGCAGCCATGCGGCGAGGCCGGCGGGAGAATCCGCAAGCGCCGACAGCGTCTGCGGACGCGTCCCCATGATCTGCGCATAAGCGCGCCGCTTCGTGAATTGGAGCTTGAGCTGGGCGAAGACGCGCTTCTCTTCGTCCGACAGATCGGCCGGCGCTTGCTCGCCTGAAGCCACCGCCTTGAAGATGTCGGGCGGAACGACGCCGGGCAGGTTGACGTGAATGCCGATCAATTCCGGCGCGCCGAGCTTGGCCATCTCGTTCGAGACCGGCGAACCCCAATCGCCGCCCTGTGCGACGAATTTCGTGTAGCCGAGGCGCTTCATCAGCGCGACCCAGGCCCGCGCGATGCGCTGCGGATCCCAGCCCGTCATGGTCGGCTTGCCCGAGAATCCGTAGCCGGGCATCGATGGGATCACGAGGTGGAAGGCGTCATCGGCGCTGCTGCCATAAGCGGTTGGATTGGTCAGGGGATCGATGATCTTGAGCTGCTCGATGACTGAGCCGGGCCAGCCGTGCGTCACGATCATCGGCAGCGCATTTGGATGCTTGGAGCGGACGTGCAGGAAATGGATGTCGAGGCCGTCGATCTCGGTCAGATATTGCGGCAGTGCATTCAGCCGGGACTCGATCTTTCGCCAGTCGTAGTCGGTCTGCCAGTAGCGGACGAGCTGCTGCTGCGTCGCCTGCGGCACGCCTTGGGAGCCGTCGTCGACGGTCTCCTTGTCGGGCCAGCGTGTCGCTGCGAGACGATGGCGGAGATCGGCGAGCGCCTTGTCGGGAATCTTGATCTTGAACGGGCGGATCGCCTCGCTGGTCGCGGCAGGCGCCGGGCGAACCGGGAGCAGCGTCGCGGCGCCGGCGGCTGCGATGCCTGCCGCAGCCGCGGTGAGGAAGCTGCGCCTGTCGCGATCGACGACGTCGCCGGTCGAAATGACCATCGCAGCGGCGGCCGGCGGTTTGATGAGCGTTGTCATGGAACCTCTCCTTTGCCTGGGATGACTTTGCCTCGGTGCTTCGTTCCGGATCATCCCGCGGACGCGCGGGGAGTGCGTGTTATGGTTTGTGAGACATCGTTAGCCATTGCTGCATCGGCTTCACTCCGGCGGCTTCCGGCCGGTCTGCTCGCGCATGCGATGGGAGCCTCAAGGCAAGCCGCTGGGCGCATCGTCGCGAGGGCGTTCGCGGATGGTGCATTCCTGCTCAGCTTACACGAACCTGACAGGGCGGGGCGATCAACGGGAGGTGCTTTTTCGCTGGCCGAGGCGCCCGGAATGGTGGAAGAGAGCAAGCATGCGGCGCGAGCCGTGCGGTGATGCCGGGAATGCGATGCGCCTTCTGATCGTCGAGGACAATGCCGAGCTGTCGCGGCTCGTGGCCGCCGGGCTGGCGGCGGCGGGCTACGAGAGCGACATCGTGGGCAGCGCGGCCGAGGCGCGCGAGGCGGTGAGCAGCGTCAGCTATGCCGCGATGATCCTCGACCTCGGGCTTCCCGACGGCGACGGCCTGTCGGTGCTGCGCGAGCTGCGGCGCCAGATGGAGCCGCTGCCGGTGCTGGTGCTGACCGCGCGCGGCGGCCTGCAGGACCGCGTCAGCGGCCTGCGCAGCGGGGCCGATGACTATCTGGCAAAACCCTTCGCGATGGAGGAGCTGGTGGCGCGACTGGAGGCGATCCTGCGCCGGCCGGGGCAGCTGCTCGGCCGCTCGCTGCGGCTCGCCAACCTCGTCTACGACACCGAGAGCCGCCAGATCTTCGTCGACGACCAGCCGCGCATCATCTCCGCGCGCGAGACCTCGGTGCTCGAGATCCTGCTGCGGCGGCAGGGGCGGGTGGTGCCGAAGAAGAACGTCGAGGACCACATCTTCGGCCTCGAAGGCGAGGTCGCCTCCAATGCCGTCGAGGTCTACGTCTCGCGGCTGCGCAAGCAGCTCGCCGAGCACGGCGCCAAGGTGGTGATCCACACCATCCGCGGCGTCGGCTATCTCATGGCCGAGGAGAAATAGCGTGGCCGAGGTCGGACTTCGCGCCGGGATCGCGGCGAGATCGCCGACGTTCAAATCGCTGATCTGGCGCATCGTGTTCCTGCACATCCTGGCGGTCGCGATGGTCGCGATCTTCCTGCCGCTGGTGCTGTTCTGGCTGCTCAACTCCGAGGTCGACCAGCTGCATCGCGACGCGATGCGCGCCCAGGCCGAGGTGCTCGCCGAGCGCATCGTCCCGCAGGCGGACGGCACGTTGACGTTCAACCTGCCTGATAGTCTCAGGGGGCTCTATTCGGAAGCCTATGGCCGCTATCTCTACGACATCCGCGATGCCGACGGCCACCTGCTGTTCTCGTCGCGGCGGAAGGCCGGCGACAACAAGCCGGCGCCTCGATTGTCCGAGACGATTTCCGGCGCCGGCGTCAGCCGCGTGATCGAAGGCAAGATGGTGCGCATCCGCGTCGCCGAGGACCTGTCGCACCGCGACGTCATCATCGACGACATCATCTCGAACTTCTTCCGCCGGGTGGGGTGGATCACCATCCCGATCCTGCTGGTGCTGCTCGGCATCGACATCGTCATCTTCCGCCGCGCGGTCGCACCGCTCTGGAAGGCCTCCGAGGAGGCCAGCAATATCGGCCCGGCGCGCACCGACGTCCGCCTGCCGACCGAGCAGATCCCGCGCGAGATCATGCCGCTGGTCACGGCGGTGAACCAGGCGCTCGACCGTCTCGAGGATGGCTTTCGGGTGCAGCGCCAGTTCACGGCGGATGCCGCGCATCAATTGCGCACGCCGCTGACGATCCTGCGCACGCGGATCGAGACGCTTAACGACAGCGCGGCACGACAGGAGCTGCATGCCGACATCGAAGCCATGAGCCGCATTGTCGCCCAGCTCCTGGAGATCGCCGAGCTCGACACGCTGGTGCTCGATCCCGGCGAGACCGCGGATCTGCGCGCCGTCTGCGCCGAGGTGGTCGGTTCGATCGCGCCGTTCGCGATCGCCCAGCACAAGGACATCGCGCTGAAGGGCTCGGACGCGCCGGTGCTGATCCACGGCAATGCCGAGATGCTGCAGCGCGCGATCTTCAACCTCGCCGAAAACGCCATCAAGTTCACCGCGAAAGACACCGCGGTGGACGTCGAGGTGAGCGAGGACGGTGCGGTGCGCGTGCGCGATTGCGGTCCCGGCATCGCGGAGGCCGAGCGCGACTTGATCTTCCAGCGCTTCTGGCGCCGCGACCGCCAGCGCAGCGACGGCGCGGGCCTCGGTCTGTCGATCGTGCGCGGCGTCGCGGACGATCACGCCGCGACGGTGGCGGTGGAGAATCTGCCCGGTGGCGGCGCGGAGTTCACGCTGCGGTTTCGGCTGGCGGAGGAGGGGTCCTCCGCCCTCGGCCGAAGCTGACCGCTATTTCAGCTTGCCGGTCGACAGATCCATGATCATGCGCGTGGTCAGGCAAAGACTGCTGTTGATTTGCACAT
Organism: Bradyrhizobium sp.; assembly: GCF_035935975.1. Classification (GTDB taxonomy): domain Bacteria; phylum Pseudomonadota; class Alphaproteobacteria; order Rhizobiales; family Xanthobacteraceae; genus Bradyrhizobium. The sequence goes on along the minus strand of NZ_DASYWN010000041.1, from coordinate 475,577 downwards.
ATTCGGCATCGTTGGAATGCGCGCCGCCATGGTTGCGGCACAGGCGAGCCAGAGTGACGTGTTCAACGGACGAGCGAGCGATGAAGCAGGATGCGGTCGGGACATGCGCGGCGAACCATAGGTTGGATGATGGCCCGGTATGCCCATGTTTCCGGCGCTTGTTACGCGACACCTACGCTGCGCCTTTCCCCTTGTAGGAGAGGGGACGCGTCGAGACAATCCCTCGGTCTCCCGGCTCGCTCGCGTTTGTGTTCATGGCGGCAGGAATGCCGCTGGCTGCTCAAGCTGGTCGACCAGCACAGCTTCGTTCGGCCGCTCGAATACGAAGCGAGAGGTCACTGATATCGCGGCGCCGGCACTGCCATCCTGGCCTATGAGGATGAGGCCGGCTCCGCCATTGGCTACATTCAGAATGGCCTCCTCGCCGCTCCAGGTCTTGATCGGGTCCATTCCAATGACGAGAAATTCGCCCAAGGGCTGGTCGAGATATTGAAGCCTCAACTGGGGACCGACCTCCGCTGCGGCAATCCCCAAACCCAGCCGCTTGGCGCGCTCGTAAATTGCGGCCAAGGTTACAGTGTCCGTCTCAAAGCCGAGTGCGGCCGCCGACACAGTGACGAGCTCCACTTTCATTTCCGTAGAACTGACGATGAAGGCCGGCCGTGCGAGGATTTCCGCAGCCAATCCGCCGACGTGGCAGCCGATTGCATCCATGGCGTTTCGAAGGGTGCGCGAATCTGAATAATTGCCGAGAGTAATCCTCTTCCACACCGGAAGATCGGCAATCGATCTGACTGGCGTGACCGGCGCATGACTTGACGAAGCCGTCTTCTGCTTCAGCTGGTTCTGCAATGCGTCTCGTGCGCTGCATTGCGCACCAGCTTCAGTCGCGAACTGGAATACGCACACGGCGCAGAAAATCGTGATCAGGAAACGGCGGCTACGATGATGTGCTGCTGCCGAACAATGCTGTCGTGCTTGGCGGTCAATTGCTTGATGAAAATCCTGGTCCATGGCAACCTCGCTTGCGTGAGGCGCGGACGATATGAATTGCAAAGTGATTTATAGAATTGGTCGGTTAGTCCGCGTCGTAATGGATTTCTGAAAGTGGCTGCGATCATACGCCGATGGCGAGCGTGAACACGAAAATTTCGAGGGATCCGGCACAACGCCGGTGCGCCAGCACCGTTCAATCGGGAAGCACACGCCCTTTTGATGGTGCTCGTGAGAAGTCAGCGCGATGCAAAACATCGGCGTCGGTCGAGACCGGCGGCCGGGGTCGTCGATGGACCTTCTCTCATATCCGCCTTCGCCAAGGCTTCGGCGGACATGAGGGGAGAAGGAAGGAAACGCGCTCCGCTACTTCTGCGGCGGGCCGAGATCCAGCGGGGGCAGGTCGATCTGCGGGACCTCGATCTTGACCTTGTCGAGGTCGACATTGACCGGCTTGTCGAGCAGGCCCGTTACCGTGATCGGGAAGGCGATCACGATCAGCACCATGATCATCTGCAGGCCGATCCAGGGCATCGCGCCCCAATAGATGTCGGAGCTCTTCACTTCCTTCGGCGCGACGCCGCGCAGGTAGAACAGCGCGAAGCCGAACGGCGGATGCAGGAACGAGGTCTGCATGTTGACGCAGAGCATGACGCCGAACCAGATCAGCGCGGCTCCGTCGCCGACCACCGGCCCCAGGATCTTCTGCGCGATCGGCGCGATCATCGGCAGGATGATGAAGGCGATCTCGAAGAAGTCGAGGAAGAACGCCAGGAAGAAGATGAAGAGGTTGATGAAGATCAGGAAGCCCCAGACGCCGCCGGGCAGCGAAGTCAGGAGATGCTCGAGCCAGACGCCGCCGGAGACGCCGAGGAACACCACCGAGAAGCAGGTCGAGCCGATCAGGATGAAGGTGACCATGCAGGTGAGCCGCATGGTGGATTCGTAGCCCTGCTTGATGAGGTCGCGCAGGTCCGGGATGCGCGCGGCCGAGATGCAGATCCAGGCCACCGCGAGATAGGTCACGGCGAAGGCGAGCTTGAAGATCAGGTTCTCGGTGAACAGCATCGCGATGATGGTGCCGATGCCGGCGGCGATGATGCCGACGACGAGTATCTTGCGGTCAGTCGCCGAGAAGTCCTTGTGGTGGATTGCGGCGAGCACGATGGCGCCGACCGCGCCCATGGCGCCGGCTTCCGTCGGGGTCGCAAGGCCCATCATCATGGTGCCGAGCACGACGAAGATCAGCACGGCGGAGGGGATGATGCCCATCAGGCACTTCTTCCACAGCGCCCAGCCGGTCAGCGTGCGCGCTTCCAGCGGCACCGGCGGCACGTGGCCCGGCTTGATCAGGCCGAGGACGAAGGTGTAGCCGGCGAACAGCATGATCTGGAACACCGAGGGGCCCCAGGCGCCGAGATACATGTCACCGACCGACTTGCCGAGCTGGTCGGCGAGCACGATCAGCACCAGCGAGGGCGGCACCAGCTGCGTGATGGTGCCGGAGGCCGCCAGCACGCCGGTGATGTAGCGCATGTTGTAGCCGTAGCGGATCATCACCGGCATCGAGATCAGCGCCATGGCGATGACCTGCGCCGCCACCGTGCCGGTGATGGCGCCGAGGATAAAGCCGACGATGATCACGGAATAGCCGAGGCCGCCGCGGATCGGGCCGAACAGCTGGCCCATCGAATCCAGCATGTCTTCCGCGAGCCCGCATCTCTCCAATATCGCGCCCATGAAGGTGAAGAACGGGATCGCGAGCAAGAGCTCGTTGGAGAGCACGCTGCCGAACACGCGGCCCGGAATCGCCTGCAGGAAGTTGAGGTCGAAGAACCCGAGATGGATGGCGAGGAAGCCGAAGGACAGGCCGACCGCCGCGAGCGTGAACGCGACGGGGAAGCCGATCAGCATCGCCAGAACCAGGCCGCCGAACATCAACGGCGGCATCATCTCCAGCGTGATCATTGGGTCGGCCTCTCGTACTTGGCGTCGATCGTCACATAGCCCTGGAGAGCCGCGATACGCTTGATGACTTCGGAAACACCCTGCAGCGCCAGCAGGACGAAGCCGGCGGGGATGACGAACTTGATGGGCCAGCGGATCAGGCCGCCGGCATTGCCCGACATCTCGCGGACGTCATAGGCCTGCATGAAGAACGGCCAGGACAGATAGGCGAGCAGCAGGCAGGAGGGGATCAGGAAGAACAGCGTGCCGATCATGTCGAGCCAGAGCTGGCCGCGCTCGGAGAGCGTGAGGTAGAAGATCTCGACCCGGACATGCTCGTTGCGCTTGAAGGTGTAGGAGGCGCCGAACATCACCAGGATGGCGAACATGTACCATTGCAGCTCGAGCCACCCGTTCGACGAGTAGCTGAAGGCGTAGCGGATCATGGCGTTGGCCGCGCTCACCAGACACGCGAGGAGCACGAGCAGGTTACAGACGTACCCAATCTTCTCATTGAGGGCGTCGATGGCGTTGCTCACCGCCAGCAATGGACGCATCTTATTTTTTCTCCGTCGCGGCCTAGACTTTCACGGGAGCAGCATCAGCACGCATCGCTCGGCCCGCGTGCAAAAAGCACGCGACCGCACGGCTCGTTGTCCGAAAGCTTTGCGGCGTCAGTCCTCCCCTCGTGCCTTGCCGTCTTGACCGCGACCGCCAAAGGGGCGGGCCGGCTTATGGCTGCCGGGCAAGCAAAGGCGGTCGCACCAAACCAGCGGCTTCACCTGCCGTCAATCGGAAAATGGACAAATTGACGCCGGCTCAAAAGCTTAAGACCGCAGAAGCTTAAGGTCGCGGCGGCCGGCCTGGAACGCCTTCATCCGGCCGATCAAGAACCTGAGCAACTGGCTGGCCGCATTGGGCAGTTCGCGGCCCAATCGGGTGATGATGTGGGCTTCTGCCGCCGAGAGCAGCGGATTGTCGACGGGAATGGCGACCAGCGATTCGTCCTCCAGATCGGCCGCCACCGAGAAGGTCGGCAGCAAGGTCACGCCAAGGCCGGAGCGGACGAAATGCCGGAGGATGCTGATCGAGGTCGTGGTCAGCTTGGGCGACAGACCGATCTTCTCGGATGTCTCGGCCATCGTCAGCAACTGGCGCGTGCCGTAACCCGCATGCATGATCCCGAGCGCGTGCCTGGTGATTTCGCGCAGCTTGACCGCGCGGCGGAGCTTCGCGAGCGGATGGTCGGGGCGCGCGATCAGGCAGATCGGTTGCCGGATGGCGGCGCAGGAGCGGATTCGCGGATCCTGCGGCGGATGATAGACCAGCCCGATATGGCAGCGGTCGTCCGCAATGGCGCGAATGACCTCGCTCGTGCCCGCAAGTTCCAGCGAAATGGTCAGGCGCGGATGTCGCCGCCAGAACTCGTCGAGCGCCCCGCCCATGAGATCGGCGACGAAGCCTTCGCCGAGCACGAGGTCGATGTGACCGCGATGCAGTCCCTGCAGCTCCCGCAAGCGGGCGAGGGTGTCGTCGCGATCCACCGTGTGGCGGCGATAATGCGCGATCAGGAGCTCGCCCGCTTCGGTCGGCCGCACGCCGCGGCTGTGCCGGTCGAGCAGGGCGGCGTCGAGCTCCCGCTCCAGCAAGGCGATCTGCCGGCTCACCACCGACGGATTCACGCCGAGCGCGTCGGCCGCGGCGCGCACCGCGCCGTAGCGCGCGGCCTCGAACAGATAGCGAAGCCGGTTTTCATCGAGAGCATTGGTCATGCCCAAGTGTTGCCCATGAGGCAACATTAGGCAATCGCGCCGCTGATGTCCGGGCCCGGTCCGGATCCCTATGGTTCCCAGGCGAAATCACGGTGAGGGACAGGGACATGGCGGTGGTCGGCGTCGTTGGGCTCGGCAATATGGGGCGCGGCATGGCGCTCTCGCTGATGCGGGCCGGGCATGAGGTGCTTGGGACCGACGCCTCGGAAAAGGCGCGCAGCGTGCTCGCATCGGAAGGCGTTGCGGTTTTCGAAGGCGTTGGACAGCTCTGCGCCCGCGCCGATCTGCTCATCCTGTCGCTGCCGACCGCCGAGATCGTCGACACCGTGGTGGCCGGGAAGGACGGTATCATCGCCCATGCCAGGCCCGGCCTGCGCGTCGTCGACACCTCCACATCCAATCCCGAGACCACCCGCCGGCTTGCCGCATCGCTTGCCGCGCACGGCATGGCGATGATCGACGCGCCGGTCAGCGGCGGTCCGAAGGGCGCCATCACGGCCACCATGACCATGGTGATCGGCGGCGCGGATGCCGACGTCGCCGCGGTCGAGCCTGTTCTCGCAGACATGAGCGCCAAGCGCGTCCATGTCGGATCGGTCGGCGCCGGGCATGTCTGCAAGCTCATCAACAATCTGCTGTGCGCAGCGCACCTGCTCACCGCCTCCGAGGCGATGCGGATCGCGCGCGCGGCCGCAGTCGATCCAGCCCGGCTTCTCGAAGGCCTCAATGCCGGCTCCGGCCGGTCCGGCGTCACCCAGGTCAATCTGCCCACCTGGGTGCTGAGCGGCGCGTTCGATTCCGGCTTCACCATGGCGCTGATGCGCAAGGATTTGCGCCTCGCCACGCAACTCATCGGCACGCTCGCCCTCGATTTGCCGATCGCGCGCGAAGCTTCGCGGATCTGGTCGGACAGCGCTGCCACGATCGGCGATGCCGAAGACTTCAACAGGATCGTCGAGCTTCAGCTCGGCAGGATGTGAGCGACACCATGACCCCTTTCATCGAGACGCGGCTGCGCGATGCGCTCGCGCCGTTCTGGCCGGACTGCGCGGCGATCGGCTCTCACGTCGCGGGCCGTATCGTTCCTGGCGCCGGCGCACTGATCACGATCGATGATGCTGCAACCGGCGCGCCGCTTTACGCCTATCACGATGCGGGCGACGCGGTTGTCGCCGAGGCGGCCGCGGCGGCTGTCGCGGCGCAAGCCGGCTGGTCACGGCTCACAGGTGCTGCGCGCGGGCGCATCATGCAGGCGACCGCGCGGGCCATTCACGGCAAGGCGGAGGAGCTGGCGCGCCTGGAATCGCTCTCGGCCGGCAAGCCGATCCGCGATACGCGCGTCGAGGTCGCCAAGGTCGCCGAGATGTTCGAATACTATGCCGGCTGGGCCGACAAATTCCACGGCGACGTGATCCCGGTGCCGACGAGCCATCTCAACTACACGCGGCGCGAAGCGGTCGGCGTCGTGCTGCAGATCACGCCCTGGAATGCGCCGATCTTCACCGGCGGCTGGCAGGTCGCGCCCGCGATCTCGATGGGCAACGGTGTGCTGCTGAAGCCGTCGGAGCTGACGCCGCTGACCTCGATGGCGCTGGCGCTTCTCGCCGAGCAGGCCGGCCTTCCGGTCGGGCTCGTCAACGTGCTCGCGGGCTACGGCCACACGACGGGGCAGGCCGCGCTCGGCCAGCCGGCGGTGAAGAAAGTCGTGTTCGTGGGGTCGGTCCCGACGGGCAGGTTGATCGCGGAGGCAGCCGCCAAGCGCCTGCTGCCTTGCGTGCTCGAGCTCGGCGGAAAATCCGCCAACATCGTGTTCGCCGACGCCGACTTTGCACGCGCGGCGATCGGTGCGCAGTCGGCGATCTTCGCCGGCGCCGGACAGAGCTGCGTCGCAGGCTCGCGGCTGCTGGTCGAGCGCTCCGTCTACGACCGCTTCGTCAAGATGGTCTCCGATGGCGCCGCAAAGCTGAAGGTTGGCGCGCCCGATGCGGCGGAGACCGAGGTCGGGCCGATCAACAATGCCCGGCAATACACCCGCGTGCTGGCGATGGTGAAGCAGGGCCTCGCGGAGGGCGCGACGCTTGCGGCCGGCAGCGACGGCAGCGCGGGGCAGGGCGGCTTCTTCGTCAGGCCGACGGTGCTACGCGACGTCAGCAACCGCATGGCGGTCGCGCGTGAGGAGATTTTCGGACCGGTCGTCGCCGCGATCCCGTTCGATACCGAAGAGGAAGCGATCGCGCTCGCCAACGACAGCGATTTTGGTCTCGCCGGCGCGGTGTGGACCGGCAATGTCGCACGCGCGCATCGGGTCGCCGCGCAAGTCAGGGCGGGGACGTTCTGGATCAATTCCTACAAGACGATCAGCGTCGCTTCGCCGTTCGGCGGTTTCGGCATGAGCGGCTACGGTCGCTCGAGCGGCGTCGAGACGCTGTTCGAATACACCCAGGTCAAGAGCGTCTGGGTCGAGACCGCGGCCGAGCCCGCCGTCGGCTTCGGCTATGCACCTGGCGTCCGGGAGTGACGCCTTCGGTTATTGTTTGAGCACGATCTTTCCGGAAAACCGCTGCGCACTTTGCGCCAGCGCGTGTACTCATAAATCCGGGATTGGCCGCTTTCGGGGGCTTGGCAGACACGACCTGACCGGCCGGGAAGGCCCGCAAATGACCCGAAGCGGAAGTCAACAAAGTTGCAGTTTGAGCGAACTGTGCCTTAACCTTCGGTTGCGTAAGTTGCGGCCGTCCATCGTATTGCGTGTAGGGGGAGGAGACCGTCCCGGTGCACGTTGGGCCGTCGCGATCAGTGGAACCCTTGAAGCGAGTATGAAGGCTAAGATAGCTCTCCTGTTCCTGGTCGCGGTGGTCGCATCTGTTGCGGCAATCATTGCTGCAAAGCATTCACCGGTCATCCAAGCGCTTGGCGGCAACTGGGATTTTGTCAAATCTGTACAGCAGGAAACCGGGACCTACTATCGGCTGAAAGTAAAGCTTACCTATAAAAGCGAGCCGCAAGACTTCGATATCGTTGTCACTTGCGGGGGGCGTCAAATCAATTACGCAGATGGTAGTCGCACGTCAGAGCTTGGGGTTACGCCAAGTGTGTTCGGCCGGCGGATGAGTGATGGCAAAGCGCTTGTCCTTCTTCCGCCACAAGCCTGCCGCGGTGAGACAACTGAGAACGGCGGAGTTGCTAGGGACTTGTTACCGGCCGTCATCGTCTTTGACGATGCAGAGACGCTGGCGTTTGGCACGGTCTATATGTCGGACGATGCGTATGACAGTCCCCTATCAGTCTTGAAGTTTGGCGGCGCTACGATCGAACGCGCCGATCGCAAGGGATTTGATCAATTTCGTCGAGAGCAAGCCAATCTAATCACACGCTCTTCGTATTGGACGCGGACCGGCGCGGCGGCGCTCAAGAGCCGCGGAATACCCGCGGCGCGTATTCCGATGGGAGTCGTCTGTTTTAGCTACGCCCGCTATCGGCTCTCCGGGCAAGGGAAAGATCGTGCGCATGAACTTTGGCCGATCGAAAGGCCGCGGTTCTGGCTGCCCGCGGCGCAGCGCGATAGCGAGGCGATCCATCCATTCACCTACGGTCGGCCCGTACTGACGGATCACGATGGGACAACGCCGTATCCGGCCAATCAAGTCATGCAGCCAGAATTTGTGCCGACGTTAGGGATGCCCCGACGCGGTTTAGACCGACCTGAAAAGCACACGCGGTTCATTGCCCCTTCTTATTACCCCGATATTGGCGGCTGGATTGCCTTGCCGTGGCCCTCAGACGCTGCGACACGTGCGGAGACTCTACTTCGAAGTGGGCCGCATGTTGGTGCAAGTATCGATTTCCGCGACGGAGCAACGAGAGGATTTGGGTACTGCCGGCCTATGGTCTCGGAGTTCCCTACCGGCGTGCAGTATTCCGATCCCAACGCACATCCGTCCATTCCCTACATACGCTTGCCCCAGGCCAACTTCATCGACGGCATTGAGGTCTCCGGTCACTCAAACTGGGGGATGATGGGCCCACCAATGATCATCGAGCGCGATGAGTTCGTCTTTCGGGCGTTCACCTTCGGCCTTGCTACGTTGTGGGGCGATGTCTGACTTGGGAAATGTCTTCTTCTTCTGCTTCTGGCCCATCTGAGACTTCAGAGAATGTCCGCTCTTCGGCCGCTGTCGGGAGATGACCGGACATCAGTCTGCCAGACGCATAATGAGTACATGCGCTAGCGCGGCCCTGCGGGGCCGGATCATGCTTCAGCCGCCCGTGACGCTCATGTGCCTGGAGACGCTCGGGCGGTCGTGGCGGCGGTCGATGATGAAATCATGGCCCTTGGGCTTGAGCCCGATGGCGCGGTCGATCGCATCCGCAAGCAGCATGTCGTCGTCGGATGCGCGCAGCGGCTTGCGCAGATCCGAGGCGTCCTCGTGGCCGAGGCAGGTATGCAGCGTGCCCGTGCAGGTGATGCGGACCCGGTTGCAGGATTCACAGAAATTGTGGGTCATCGGCGTGATGAAGCCGAGCTTGCCGCCGGTTTCGGCGACGCTGACATAGCGGGCCGGGCCGCCGGTGCTCTCGGCGAGATCCGTCATGGTGAACTGCTGGGCGAGGCGCGCGCGCACCAGCGACAGCGGCAGATACTGGTCGATGCGGCCGGAGCCGATCTCGCCCATCGGCATCACCTCGATCAGCGTCAGGCCCATGCCCTTGCCGTGGGCCCAGCGCATCAGCTCGGGAAGCTCGTCCTCGTTGAGGTTCTTCAGGGCGACCGCGTTGATCTTGATGGCGAGGCCAGCGGCGCGCGCGGCCTCGATGCCTTCCAGCACCTTGTCGATCTCGCCCCAGCGGGTGATCTCGCGAAACTTCTTGGGATCGAGCGTGTCGAGGGAGACGTTGATGCGGCGGACACCGCAATCGGCGAGCTCATTGGCATGCTTTGCCAGTTGCGTGCCGTTGGTGGTCAGCGTCAGCTCGTTCAGGGCACCGCTCTTGAGGTGCCGCGACAGCGAGCGCACCAGCGTCATCACGTTGCGGCGGACCAGGGGCTCGCCGCCGGTGAGCCGCAGCTTCTTTACGCCCTTGGCGATGAAGGCGGTGCAGAGCCGGTCGAGCTCCTCCAGGGTCAGCAGGTCCGCCTTGGGCAGGAACGTCATGTCTTCCGACATGCAGTAGAAGCAGCGCAGATCGCAGCGGTCGGTGACCGAGACGCGCAAATACGAGATGGTCCGTCCGAACGGATCGGTCATGGCGCTCGACAGCGCCGCGCGTGGGTTCGCGGAAGGTCCGTTCATACCAGATGCCTTGCCAAATGCCTTGTCACTTACGGCGACGGGCGCACCTTCGCTTCAGCGGTGCTTGGACACAATCTAAGCATCGGACGCGGCTAGGACAATCGGGTGGTATACGTAAGTCGGCGCTTGATCAGCGCTTTCCGGCGTTCGGGTCGGGGAACGGCGAGGCCGCAGCAGGTGCAGCATCGGCCGGGGCCGCGGCGGGTGCAGCAGCGGCGGCCGCAGTCTTGGGTTTCTTCGGCCGGTGCGGCTTGCGAACCGGCTTCGGCGGCGTCGCCGGCTGGAGTTCCGCAAAGACCGGATTCGGGTCGGTGGTGACCGAGGCGGGCGTGGTGAAGTCCCCGGGATTCTTGATCACGTTCACCGGGACGCTGGCCGGCTGGTACTTTGGCAGCGCGAAAGCGACCGTGAACGGCGCGTCGGGCGCGGGAACCGAGACCGAGCAGGGGGTCTTGCAGCCCTGACCGAGCGAGGTCGTGGCGTCAGCCCCTGGCGGATTCGATTCGAGCCGGACCTGGACGGTCGGCGGCGCCGATTTGAACATGTCCCAAGACATCGAGGAACAGCCACCCAGGCTTGTTGCTCCCACAAGACTTGCCCCCATGAGAGCAATCGCGCTGACACGACGCATAACAATCCACTTCTACTGCGACGAACCGCCACATCCCCGGCCGGACCATAGGAGTGTCGCCGGGGGCAGGCAACCGGCGCGGGACGCATAGATAATAGATGGTTAATGCAGGGTTCTCTAGAATAACCCTGTGAACTCAGTGTCTTGGTGGCGCTAGGCCGTCATCAGGCTGTGCGCGGCGTCCGGCAGGTCGCGCATGTGATGGATCAGCCGGTCCGGCTTTAGCTCGGCGATCGGCACGTCGGTGTAGCCGAAGCTGACCCCGATCACGGGCACCCCGGCCCGCCGGGCGACGCCGACATCGGTTCCGGCATCGCCGACCATGATGCTGGCCTTCACCTCTCCGCCGGCGCGGGCCACGGTCTCGCGGAAAATGGTCGGATCGGGCTTCTGGACGCCAAACGTGTCGGCGCCGCAGATCGCGGCGAACCGCCGGGTCAGGTCGAGCTGGTCCAGCAGGCGCTTGGACAGCCATTCCAGCTTGTTGGTGCAGACCGCCAGGCGATGGCCCTGCGTCGCAAACAGGTCGAGAGCTTCCAGGAGCCCCTCGAAGGGGCGGGATTCGACCGCGATATTTTCAGCGTAATAGGCGATGAAATCCGCCGTCATCCGGTCCATGTCCGCTGGTGTGACGCTGCGGCCCTCGGCCTCCAGCCCCCGCTCGATCAGCTTGCGGGCGCCGGCGCCGATCATGTTGCGCGCCGAGGCCATCGGGACCGGCGGCAGGCCTTCGCGGTCCAGCACATAATTCAGGGCGGTGATCAGGTCGGGCGCCGTATCCACAAGCGTGCCGTCGAGATCGAAGACGAGGGTGTAGGGGGAGGTCATGGTCCAGCGCTATCGGTCCGGCCGCGCCGGCGCAAGGGGCGGGCCCATAAGTTCATCTTATAGGCCTGTTCCGGCACGGAAAACGAGGCTACATAGGCCGCCGCAAGCGGCACATGCGGCAGCATTCTCGATTCAAGGGGCGGACGCACATTGAACATGGACCAGTTGAAGCGGCAGGCTGCGGCGCGCGCCCTCGAGGAGGTGCGTGACGGCATGCAGCTCGGGCTCGGCACCGGCTCGACCGCAAAGCATTTCGTCGAGCTGCTCGGCGAGCGCGTCGCCGCCGGGCTCAAGGTGATCGGCGTGCCGACCTCGGAGCAGACCCGCGCCGACGCGGAGCGCTGCGGCGTGCCGTTGACCACGCTGGACGACATCGACCATCTCGACTTGACGGTCGACGGCGCCGACGAGATCGATCCCGACTTCAATCTGATCAAGGGCGGTGGCGGTGCGCTGCTGCGCGAGAAGATCGTGGCGGCCGCCTCGGATCGCATGATCGTGATTGCCGACGACAGCAAATGGGTGCCGACGCTGGGCAAGTTTCCGCTGCCGGTCGAGGTCGTCCCGTTCGGGCTTGGCGCGACGCGCCGCGCGATCGAGAAGGCATTTGCGGCGTGCGGCGTTTCCGGGCAAATGGCGGTCCGCAAGGCCAAGGGCGGGGACAAGGATGGCCACGCTTTCGTCACCGATGGCGGCCACTGGATCCTCGATGCCCAGCTCGGGCGGATTGTGGATCCGCCCGGCCTCGCCAAGGCGCTGAGCGCCATCCCCGGCGTGGTCGAGCATGGGTTGTTCATCGGCTTGGCCAGCACGGCCGTTTTGGCGGGTGGCGAGGGAATTCGCGTGATTGAACGGCGAAAGCCGAAAGGAGACTAGGAATGAAGAGCGTATTGAAGTTCTTGCCGGCTGCGACCCTCGTTGTGGGACTGGCCCTTTCGGCCGCCCCGGCCATCGCGCAGCAGCCGGCTCCTGCGCAGCCCAAGGCGCCCGCGGCGGCTCCGCCGAAGGCCTCGCCTGCGGCGATCGCGGCGGCCAAGGAGATCCTGCAGATCAAGAACGCGACCGCGATGTACCAGGGCGCGGTGCCCGGCCTCGTCGAGAAGACCAAGATCGCGCTGATCCAGCAGAACCTCAACTACCAGAAGGACCTCAACGAGGTCGCGCCGATCGTGGCCCAGCAGCTCCAGGGCCGCCAGAACGAGATCGGCGAGGGCATGGCGCAGATCTATGCCAGCGAGTTCACCGAGCAGGAGCTCAAGGATCTCGTCACCTTCTACAGGTCGCCGCTGGGCAAGAAGCTGATCGAAGCCGAGCCGCGCGCCATCGGGCTGAGCATGGCATTCATGAATTCGTGGGCCCAGAACTTCTCCGAGACCGTGATGGGCACCTTCCGCGCCGAGATGCGCAAGCGTGGCAAGGAAATCTGACAGTACCTATCTGAGAGGATAGCTGATCAGAAAATCCCTCGAGCGCATCGCCGCGCTTCGGGTTGAAGAGGTCGGAGTGGACAATGGCTGAATTCGACGTCGACCTCTTTGTCATCGGTGGCGGTTCGGGCGGCGTGCGTGCCGCCCGCATCGCGGCGGGCCACGGCGCCCGCGTCATGATCGCGGAAGAGTACCGCATGGGCGGCACCTGCGTGATCCGCGGCTGCGTGCCGAAGAAGCTGTTCGTGATCGGCTCGCATGTCCGTCACGAGATCGAGGACGCCGCCGGCTTCGGCTGGACCATCCCGTCCATGAGCTTCGACTGGGCGACGCTGATCGCCAACAAGGACAAGGAGATCGCGCGGCTGGAGGCGGCCTACACCGCCAATGTCGAGAAGTCGGGCGCGCAGATCGTCAAGAGCCGGGCGGTGATCGAGGACGCCCACACGGTCCGCCTGCTCGCGGACGACAAGAAGATCAGGGCGAAGTACATCCTGATCGCCACAGGTGGCGCGCCCAACCACGGCGCCGCGATCCCGGGCATCGAGCACGTGATCTCCTCCAACGAGGCGTTTCATCTCAAGCAGCTGCCGAAGCGGATCGTGATCCAGGGCGGCGGCTACATCGCGCTGGAATTCGCCGGCATCTTCGCCGGCTACGGCTCGGACGTCACCGTGATCTATCGCGGCGACAACATCCTGCGCGGCTTTGACGAGGACGTGCGCGCGCATGTCCGTGCCGAGATGGAGAAGCAGGGCATCACCATCCTCACCGGCTGCACGGTGACCAAGGCCGATCGCCATGGCGAGAGTTTCACGACGCATCTGTCGAACGGATCGAGCCTCGCGTCGGACCAGGTGATGTTCGCGATCGGCCGCCATCCGTCCGTCGCCAATCTCGGCCTCGAGAAGGCCGGCGTCGCCATCAATCCCCGGAATGGCGGCATCGCGGTCGATCATTTCTCCAAGAGCTCGGTCGACAGCATCTACGCCATCGGCGACGTCACCCACCGCTTCAACCTGACGCCGGTCGCGATCCGCGAGGGCCATGCCTTCGCCGACACCGTGTTCGGCAATCGCACGGTGCAGGTCGATCATGCCTATATTCCGACCGCGGTGTTCTCGCAGCCGGAGGTCGGCACGGTCGGCCTGACGGAAACCGAGGCGCGCGCACAGTTCAGCCACGTCGACATCTACAAGACGACGTTCCGCCCGATCAAGGCGACGATGTCCGGCCGCGACACCCGCGTGCTGATGAAGCTCGTCGTCGACGGCTCGACCGATCGCGTGCTCGGCTGCCACATCGTCGGCGATTGCGCCGCCGAGGTCACGCAGGTCGTTGCGATCGCAGTGAAGATGAAGGCGACGAAAGCCGATTTCGACGCGACCATCGCGCTGCATCCGACCGCAGCCGAAGAGCTGGTGACGATGCGCACCCCCACCGCGCGCCACGTGCGGCAGGCTGCGGAGTAGGGCGTCTCTTACGCGTAAAGATATCCGACCGGCCTGCCTTCGGTCCGCAGGGGACGCACGTCTTTTTGCGTGATGATCTGGCCGGCGAGGCCGTCGATCTCGTCGCGCTGTGTCGGTGTCCAGCTGCGCAGCTCGTTCATGCCCTTAAGCAGCCCGAGCCGCAGCACCTGGGTGTTTTCACCGACGCCGACGAGGCTGATCGAATCCTTGCCCGCCGTCACCACGTCGCCGGCGGCGAGCTCGAAGCTCTCGCCGGACTTCTTCTTGAACTCGGCGGTGCCGCGGATCACGCGATAGATCACGACCTCGCCCTTGGCAAAACAGGCGGGGTCCGCGGCAATCGACGTGCTCTTCGGCAGCAGCGACTGGCCGGGCGGATCGGTTGCGATGATGTGGCCGGTGACGAGATGACCGCTCGGCACCTCGATGCCGATGTCGCGCAGGTAGACCGGCATGGCCGATTTGATCGCACCATTGGTCAGCGGCTTGAACAGCGCATCCAGCGCCAGCGGATCCTGCAGCCAGAAGCCCGCATCGGCGGGGCGGTTGTGCAGCGGATGGCTCCAGGCCACACGCGGCGTCTCGGCCTCGTTGATCTGGTCCGGACCGACGATGGTCGGATTCGGAAAGGTGGTGGGATCTGTGATGAAGGCTTCGAGGAATTTGCCGGAATAGCCCATCGAGATCGGATCGGGCACCACCGTCTGCGGCGTCTTCAAATTCTCTTCCGTCGACAGTCCCGACCAGGTGTAGAACAGCTGGCGATGCACGATCGCGCTTTGCAGCATCACCGCGCCCGGGCCGACATTGTAGAAGCGCCCGTCATAGTCGAAGGTGAACGCGCCCGATGTCACCAGCACGAGCTGGAAGCCGCCCGGCGGCAGATGCAGATGGAAATCGGTGGGGCCGGTGTCGGGACGATAGATCGGCAGGT
Organism: Bradyrhizobium sp.; assembly: GCF_035935975.1. Lineage (GTDB taxonomy): Bacteria > Pseudomonadota > Alphaproteobacteria > Rhizobiales > Xanthobacteraceae > Bradyrhizobium. Next base: position 460,282 of record NZ_DASYWN010000041.1, on the reverse strand, counting down.
TGGTCGCGACCTCGTGCAGCAGGAAGGTTTCGTTGTTGGCGTGAAAGCCTTCGTTGGCGCGGTTGTAGAGCGCCTGCGGCCGGTAGGTCGCCTCGAACTTCGCGTTCCTGTCGCGATCGATCGCGACAAAATCCTGAGCGTTGAGGCGAAGGGGTGAACCGTCCGGGCGGGTGAGGCCGGTGAATTTGAGATCGCCGGCAGCATGCACGTTCATGGCATTCTCCGATTCTCTGCCGTCGTCCCGGAGCCGGGCGCACGCAACCGGCTGCTCCACGCGCTGGCGGGCAGGGACGCAGGGCTTGATGTTGTCTTGCGAATTCCGGGCCAGTCGGAACCGGTCGCGCCGCACGGGCTCGTCGGCTCCTGGCACCGAGAGAAAAATCGAGATTACACCTGAGGTTAGGTGAGCCGTGTCGCCGGCTTGCCTTGCCTGTTCGAGAACCGTGCCATTCGAAAGGAGGGCTGCGTCTTGTCTAATTTATCGGCATGCGCTCTCGGAGATGTGCAGCCGCCAAAGATCGCGGAACGCAACAGGATTCGCGGGATTATGGCCCAAGGTTACCGGATGAACCGGGGTCTCAGCAGTTCCAACCAGGGAGTTTCCATGCCGGATGGCTACCGAAAGCCTCAGGAGGTCGCCCGCTATATCGCCGAGATGTGCACCGAGTTGCGCGAGATCGCGCACGGCGCCGGGCTATCGCTCCTGGCGCATCTGCTCAGCATGGTGATCTTGCAGGCCGGGAAACATTATCACGCGGATGGACGCGAGTTCGGTAAGGTGCCTGAAGCCGCTCAGTCGAACGACTGAACCGCGGCACGTTCAGGCTTGCCGATCGGGCTGTCCGCCCACTTCGCCATGTCCACCGTGCGTGCGTCGATGGTTTCGCACCAGAGGCAGTTGAACTCTGTCGAGCCTTTGCGGGTCAGGATGGGGACCAGGCCACGGCCACATCCGGTGCAATTGGTGATATGGGCCATGCGTTTCTCCAAGCCACAGCAATTTCAGAACGTTCTTATGGTTCCCAAAGCTTGTGTGGGCGCTATGTCGGCGCCCAGACGCCGTGGACAGCGGGCGCGCTCGTTCCCGAGACCGTAGATGTAGCGATCCATCGTGACACCGCTGCGATGTCGTCGCCGTTTTCGCGATAGGTGCGGAGCTGGAACTCGGCCGAGCTGCCGCGCTCGACGATGGTGCGGCAATGCTCGATCTCGGCGGCGCAATTCAGCGCGGCTGCGTCTTCGGCGGTGTCGTCGATGATCCTGGAGAGAAGCTCGGAGATCGTGACCGGCCCGTCCCTGGAGGCGAAGATGCAATCGGTGCCGTAGCGCTGGGCACGCCATTTGTTCTCGACCGCGATCGCGCGTTCGACCGCGGTGACCTCCCTCGACAGGTGCGGCCGCAGATAGAGATGGCGCGTTAGGCAGCGATAGAGCGAGGCAATGGCGACGGCGTCCTCGACGAAAGTGCAGGTATCGGGTGCACGCAATTCGAGTGTCGGATGTTTCATCGACGGGCGCATGGCCCACCAGATGTGGCTCTCGTCGGGGATCACGCCGGAGCGCTGCAACGCGCCGATATAGTCGTCGTAATCGTGCCTCGTTTCGAACAGTTCGGGCAGGCCGGTGCGCGGCAGCTCGGAATAGGCGGCGAGCCGGTAGCCCTTCAGCCCCGTCTTGTGCGAATTCCAGAACGGCGAGGATGCGGACAGCGCGATGAACAGCGGCAGATGCGGCAGCATCGCCCGCATCATCGCCATGCGCTTCTCGGGATCGGGCAATTGCACGTGCACATGCATGCCGCACATCATGTTGCGGTGGCCGATGCTGCGCAGATCCTCGATCATCTCCTCGTAGCGCGGCTTCGGGCTCGGCTGCGACATGCGCCAGATCGCGGTCGGATGGGTGCCGCAGGCCATGATGACGAAGCCGTATTGCGCGGCGACGCTGGCGACCTCGCGGCGCAGGAACCTCAGCTCTTCCCGCGCGTCATTGACATCGACGTGGACGTTGGTTGCGACCTCGAGCTGGGATTGCAGCATCTCGCGCATGGCCTGGCCGCCGGTCGACCAGTTGGCCGATTCGAACAGCGCGTTCGGTGTTTCGATCGCGACCTCGAAGCTGCGGCGATCGGCGAGGAAATATTCCTCCTCGATGCCGAAGGAATATTCCGCCGCCTTGCCGCGCCCGCCGGCGGAGCGAATGACGAGGTGCTGCTTGTCGTCGGAGGAATCCAGCCGCAGCAGTTTCAAAACGTCTTGCGAAAATGTCATCGTGCCACCCGGCGATGGTATTACCTGCGGGCAATAATCCGCCTGGCCGGAGCCGGTTCCGCCTCGGACTCACTGGAAATTGCAAGGTCGAACGGAACAATTTTCGCGCTTTCGGATGCGCGGGCGATCAGCGCGTGGTTGGGCGGCACTTCGGTCCAGTCGGTTTCCTTGTCGAACGGCTCGGACACGACGACGACCTGGCCTCCGTCCTCGCGAAAATAAAGCGTGTTGGCGGCATCGTTGACCGAGACGCGAAACGCATAGAGATCCCGGCCGTTGGCGATCGCGCTGGTGAAGCGCAGCCGCTCGCGCAGCTCGCCGTCGTTGACGAGGCCGACGAGCGACTGCAGCACGGCGCGCGTTGCGCGCAGCGGATCGTGCTCGAGGCCGGCCCCCATCATGGCGAGGAACACGGCTTCCGAATCGGTGGTGCCGAGGCGCGAGGGATAATGGGCGTCGGGGATCAGCGCCTCGACCTTTCGCCGCAGCCGGTTCCAGCTGCCGACGAATCCGTTGTGCATGAACATCCACTGGCCGCAGGCGAAGGGATGGCAGTTCTGCCGCGTCACCGCGGTGCCGGTCGCGGCGCGCACATGGGCGAAGAACAGATGCGAGCGCAGATGGCGGCAGAGATAGCGCAAGTTCTCATCCGACCAGGCCGGACGCGTCTCGCGATAGAGGCCGGGCTCGGGGTGCTCGCCATACCAGCCGAGACCAAAACCGTCGCCATTGGAGCCCGCGGTCGACTGCAGCGAGCGGATGCTTTGCGCGATCAGCGAATGCTCGGGCTCGGTGACGTAAGGCTCGAACGAGGTGGTCTCGCCCCGGTATGCGATCCAGCGGCACATGCGGGTTCCTGTCTGCGGTGGATGCGTGCTGAGACGCACCAACACGGCTGACGGGATGGTGGTTCCCGCCGAAGCGGGCAGGGCATGAGGGGTTGCCTTAATGCCCCCGCTGTGTAGAACAGCCTCCGGGTGCTCGCTGCGTTGGTGCGGCGACAGGTCAAGCGATGGTCGGGCCGCCACGCAGAATGCGTGTGCCCATGAACGACCAACTGCCCGGCAGGCACCTGCCCAAATCCGTCCCTCTCGTCGAGCGAGCGCTCACCAGTCTCCAGCATTTCCTGCACGTGGAGGCTGTCAGCGGCATCGTGCTGCTGGTGGCAGCGGCCGCCGCATTGCTGTGGGCCAACTCACCCTTCGCCCATTCGTATCACGACCTCTGGAACCTGCCGATCACGCTCCGCCTCGGCGAGTTCGTCTTCGTCCGATCGATGCATTTCTGGATCAACGACGCGTTGATGACGGTCTTCTTCCTGGTCGTCGGCATGGAGATCCGCCGCGAAATCCACGAAGGCGCGTTCAGCAGGTTCGATCAGGCGATCCTGCCGGTGCTGGCGGCCGCCGGTGGCGTCGTCGTCCCCGCGTTGATCTATCTGAGCTTCAACACCGCTGCAGGACGCGACCATGGCTGGGCGATTCCGACAGCGACGGATATTGCGTTCGCTGTGGGCGTGCTGGCGCTGCTCGGGAAGTCGATTCCGGGCAACGTCCGGGTCTTCCTGCTGGCGCTGGCCATCATCGACGACATCATCGCGGTTCTCATCATCGCGCTGTTCTACACCAGCGGGCTCGATCCCGGCGGCTTCGCCGTCGCGGCCCTCGGCGTTCTCATGGTGTTCGGTCTTCAGCGCCTCGGTTTCGGCTCCGCCTATGCCTATATCGCGCCGGCGTTCATCGTCTGGGCGGGCTTCCTCATGGCCGGGGTTCATCCGACACTGGCAGGCGTCGTGCTTGGGCTGATCACGCCGGTGCGGTCGTTGCGTCCGGAGATCGCGCCGCCCGTCGTCCGCGTCGAGACGGCACTGCATCCCTGGGTCGCCTACGCGATCATGCCGCTGTTCGCGCTGGCGAACGCCGGTGTCAGCTTCAAGGGCTTGGAGCTCGCGAGCGGGGCGCAGTTCGTGACGCTCGGTGTTGGGCTCGCCCTGTGCGCCGGCAAGCCGATCGGCGTGATCGGTGCGACGTGGCTTGCGGTGCGCACCGGCTGGTGCCGGCTGGCACCCGGCGTGACCTGGGGCGGCGTCGGCCTCATCGGGCTCCTGGCCGGCATCGGCTTCACCATGTCGATCTTCATCGCGATGCTCGCTTTCACCGACGACAAGCTGCTGGATGCGGCGAAGCTCGGCGTGCTGCTCGGCTCGCTCATCTCGGTGACATCAGGCCTTGGGTGGGGCGCCGAATACGCCCAGCGGCAGCGCAAGGCGATCGGAGACTGAGGCGATGTCCGCTGGCGCGGACACTGACACGTCAGCCCGGCATCGGGATCAGGGCCGAGGCTTCCCGGTCGTGCGGGTTGTCGCTCGCCGCAAGACCTTGCGCGACGCCGACGCGGTCGGCCTCGGGGCGGTTCTGGCTCATCTTGCGCTTGGCTTCGAACCGCGCGACGGGAATGCGCACGCCGACGATCCCGCGCAATTGCGCAGTGATGAAATCGGCGGGGGCGTCACTGACGGCCCAGGGTTTTGCACGCGCGCCTTCGTGCTTGTTGGTCAGTCGCGTGACCGCATCCAGCAGGCGCTCGGGGTCCTGGAAGAACTCGACCGGGCCATAGGCGTGCACGGCGACGTAGTTCCAGGTCGGCACGACCTTTCCGGTCTCCTGCTTGGTCGCGTACCAGGACGGCGTCACATAGGCGTCGGGCCCTGCGAAGATCGCGAGCGCATCGCCGATCGGCGGCAGCTTCCATTGCGGATTGGCCCTCGCCACGTGCCCGTACAGCACGCCGTGCTCGCCTTCGCTCTCGTCGAGGAACAGCGGCAGGGGCGTGGCCACCGGGCCCTCGCTGGTGGCCGTCACGAGGCTCGCGAGGCGCGCACCGCGAATGGTCGCGTGGATGCTCTCGATGTCGTCGTCCTTAAACGCGGGGGGAATGTACATGGCTTGTCTCCGTTCTCGGTTTCGGAGATAGCCGCAATCTGGTCTGTATGAAACGTCCAGTTTATGATGATTTTATCAGTCCAGTTCGGCAACGGCCTGGGCGAGAAGCTTGCAGCCGCGCTCGATCTGCGCGACCTCCAGCGCCGAATAACCCATGACGAGGCCGACCGTCTTCCGCGCTGGACGGGCGCCGGCGAACAGGGCCGAGACGGGATAGATGCCGACGCCCCTGGCGCGCGCCGCCTGGATCAGTGCATCCTCGCGCTTCTGCGGCAGGCCATCGAACCACGCCACCACATGCAGGCCGGCGGCGGTGCCCTCGATCCTGATGCGATCGCCGAACCGGCGGCGGAGCGCGTCGAGCAGCGCCTGCTGGCGCTCGGCGTTGCGCCGGCGCGCGCGCCTGACGTGGCTCTCATACGTGCCGCTTTCCAGCATCGCGGCAAGCGCCTGCTGCTCGATGAGCGGGGTATGCCGGTCCATGATCTGCTTGGCCGCGGCGAACAGCGATCGCAGCCCCGTGGGCATCACGAGATAGCCGATCCGCAAGGTCGGGGAGAGCGTCTTGGAGACGGTGCCGAGATAGATCACGTTGTCGCTGCCTTCGAGCGCGTGCAGCGGCGGGATCGGCTTGGTGTCGTAGCGATACTCGCTGTCGTAATCGTCCTCGATCACGTGAGCGTCGTTCTTGCGTGCCCAGGCGAGCAATTGATGCCGGCGCCCGATCGGCATGACGCCGCCGAGCGGATATTGGTGCGACGGCGTCACATAAGCGAGGCGAGCCTCGATGCCGTCGAGCTGCGCTGTCTGAAGGCCGTCCGCATCGACCGGGACTGGCACCGTCTCGGCGCCCGTCGCCGCAAAGGTGTGCCGCGCCATCTGGTAGCCGGGGTCCTCCATCACGAAGCGGTCGCCGTCATCGAGCAGCAGCCGCGCGCAGATGTCGAGGCCTTGCTGCGAGCCGTTCACGACGACGATCTGGTCGACCTCGCAGCGGATGCTGCGCGAGCGCCACAGATAAGCCTGAAGCGCGGTCCGCAGCCGCAAGGAGCCGCAGGGATCGTCATAGGCGAGCCGCTCGGGCCGGTGCGCCATCGCCGTCGTCACGGCCCGCTTCCAGGCCAGCACCGGGAAGTCCGATGATGCGAGTTCGCCATAGCGGAAATTCGCGACCAGCCTGCGCGGCGGTTCGGTCCAGCGCGGCGGGTCCTGCCGCAGCCGCTCGCCGAAGGCCGACAGCCGCACCTTGCGCGCCGGTGGGCGGGACGAGGTGCGCGTGCGTCCTCGCCCGACGACGGCGCGGGCCACGCGCGGCCGCGCGCCATGGCGTGTCTCGATGAAGCCTTCGGCGGCGAGCTGCTCATAGGCGACAGTGACGGTGGAGCGCGCCACGCCCATCTCGCTCGCCAGCGCCCGCGAGGACGGCAGCAGGCCGTCCGTCCCGTACACGAGCGCCATGATCTGATCGCGCAGCGCTTCGTAAATCTCGCGCGCGCCGACGTGGCCCGGATTGGTTCTCTTCTGCATCATCCACATTCCAGGCCGGCACCGCTTCCGACCGACGCGATTGGAATGTGTTTCTAATCCCGTTCGCCGAGCGTTTCGACGTAAGCCTTGCCGTAGGGGTAAAAATACGCCTTGCGGCCCTGGTCCCATTGCGCCTTGAAGCCGGGCGCCGTGATGTCCCAGTCCGGGCGGCAGATCATGCTAACGGCCCTGAGATCCTGGCGAAGCTCCTCGAGCGTCGGGCGACCGAAGAACCAGTAGCCGTTGTAGATCTTGTGAATGCGCAAATTCGGCTCCAGCACGATGACATGGGGAATCATCGGATTGTGGATCGGATCGGTGTATTCGGCGATGTCGAGGTCCTTCTGAATGATCCGCCTGGGATCGGACAGGAACGGCCAGTGTGCTCCCGCGCCGGTACGGTATTCATTGGTCTGGGTGATGGTGTCGGTGGTGACGGTGACCAGCCGGCAATAGCCAACCTCCATCTCGCGATGCAGCTGCACCAGCCCTTCGGTCTGGCGGCGGTCCTTCGGACAGAAGCCGCCGCGGCCGAGAACGAGCACCATGGGATCGCCTGCCTGCAGCTCCGAGAGCTTGCGGTGCTTGCCGGTGTGGTCGCTGAGCTCGTAATCCGGAAAGGTCGCTCCGGGGACCATGTCTGCGCGCATGAAACTCTCCATCTTTCGCGATGACGCGGACGCTTTCAAAGATCGATCACGATGTCGCCCTGCGGCCGTGAGCAGCAGATCAGGACATTTCCGTCCGCCGGTGCGTCGAGCGGATCGGGCTGATAGCTGACGCCGCCCGCAATGAGCCCGCTCTCGCAGTTGTGGCACACCCCCGTCCGGCATGACCAGCGCACGGGGACGTCGCAGGCTTCGGCGAGCTCGAGCAGGCTGGCGTATGACGGCCCCCAGCAGACATTGAGGCCGCTGCGCGCAAAGGACACCATGGGGCCCGGACCGGGTGCGCCGGCCGGCAGATGCGGGGGCGTCTTCGGTGAAACGGCGATGCCGGGCGTCAGCGACGGCCCGGCGCCGAATAGCTCGGTGTGGATGCGATCGCGCGCCACGCCCCAGCCGCTCAGGCCGGCCGTGAGGTCGTTCATGAAGCTGGCCGGGCCGCACAGATAGAAGTCGCTGTCGTGCGGCAAATTGAGCCGCCGAAGCAGGGGCAGATCCAGATGTCCGGCGCTGTCGAAGTCGACCTCGGGGCGATCGCCGGGATCGGGCGCGCTGTAGCAGATGTGGCTGTGATGGTGCGCGAGCCCTGCCAGCAGCGCGCGCACCTCGGCGGCGAAGGCATGTTCGCGGCCGTTGCGGGTGCCGTGCAGCCACCAGACATCTCGCGGCGATGCCTCCGCAGCGAGCGTGTGAAGCATGGCGAGCACCGGCGTCACGCCAATGCCGGCACTCAAGAGGACGACGGGCCGCGTGCTCGGCTGCAACGTGAAACTGCCGCGCGGCGCGCCGAGTTGCACGACGTCGCCAGGTTGGAGCTCATCGGCGACGTAGGTGCTGGCGACGCCATGCGTCTCGCGCTTGATGCTGAGGCGATAGGACGCCGCATCGGCGTTGCGCGACAGCGAATAGCTGCGCGTCATCGCGGGCGTGCCGGCAGGCCCGAGCCTGATGATGACGAACTGGCCGGGAAGAGCGACGGCTCCGGGATGTTCGTCCGCGGGTTCGAGGACCAGCGATGTCACGTCATTGGTTTCGGCGATCTTGCGCGCGATGCGAAATGGCCGGAAGCCGCGCCAGGCCGGAGTCGGGCTCGCCGCCGGGCCGAGCCCGGCATTTCCCGTCGCCGGATTGTCTTTCTGCGCGAGCAGTGCCTCGAACGAATGGCGCCAGCCGCGGCTCAGCGCCGGAATCCGCAGCGCGCGTTCGAGGTGGTCGCGCGGGTGAGGGGACAGGTAGAGCAGCGCGTTGATCTCGAATACGCTCATGCTTTCAGGCCCGCTGGTGATCTGCTCGATCTCGTCGCCGGCCTCGACGTCGCCTTCCTCGATCACGCGAAAATAGAAACCGGGCCGGCCGTGCTTGACCAGCAGCGCGGCCATGTCGGGCTGCTCCATGCGGATGCCGAGCCGGTAGCAGGTGACGCGCGGTTGCGTCACCTCGAACAGGGCCGAGCCGATCCTGTAACGATCTCCGATGCAGACCTCGGTGTCGGCGAGGCCCTCGACGGTGAAGTTCTCGCCGAATTGACCATGGACGAGGTGCGATCGCCCGAGATGCTCTTGCCAGTAACGGTAAGAATCGTCCTGGTAGACGAACACTGCACGATGCTCGCCGCCGTGACCGGCGGTATCGCCCTGGCCGTCACCATCGATGTTGAGCCGCCGCACCCTGCGGGGACCTTCGACGGGGGCCTTCCAGATGCCGGTATGGACCGTCCTGCCTTGCCAGGCGATGTCGCGCGGCAGGCCGACATTGACGGACAGCAGACTTGCCATGCCTTGTTCTCCGGTGTGACCAGCGAGGCGTTGCGAGCCGGCGAATTCCGGATCGCCCCGTCGTCAATCTGCATCCAGCCCGGCTCTTTGGCGCGTTAGTCGTTGTTAGACGTTGCGAGGCAGCCTTGCCGCCGGCTGTCTGTGCTCCGATCTAGAGAGCAGGAACCGCAAGGCGGGAGATTGCGATGGATGACCAGGCCAAATTGGCGGCGCTCCAGCGCCACTGGGGCGCGTCGGACGCGAACGATTTTGACGCCGAGCATGAGATTTATCACGACGACGCCGTGCTCGACTATCCGCAGTCCGGCGAGCGCATCCGCGGCCGCCGGAATATTCAGCAGAGCCGCTTCGTGCAGCCGAACAAGAAGCGCTTCACGGTACGTCGGATCGTCGGCGGCGGCGATCTCTGGGTCAGCGAATTCGTCCTGAGCTATGACGGGGTGCCGTCCTACGTCGTCAGCATCATGGAATTCCGGGGCGGGCTGGTCGCGCACGAAACGCAATATTTCGCTGATAGGTTCGAGCCGTCACCCTCGCGCGCGCATCTCGTGGAGCGGGTGGGGTAGGCGGCCACGCTGCGCTCGCAATGACGGTGTTGATGCAGGCCGCCTCAAAAAGCGACGGTCTCGTGCCCCGGACGCGGCGCAGCGCCCCCGGCGATGCGAAGCATCGTCCGGTGCGGTGCGCTGCAGAGCCGGGGCCCATGCCAGCCGCATGAAAAGACTCTGGGTCCCGGCTCTGCGCAGCAGCGTTGCACGCTGCAGCGCGTCCGGGACACGAGAGCTGTGCACGATTGCTTAACCAAACCCGTCAACACGGAACCCGATGCGGCGGCTGGTCGCAGCCTGTTCGCCTTGATTCCGACAGACCCGGCTTTAAGTCTTGGGAGAACAAGAATCCGGGCCCCTCTGGCGAGGACGCTGACAAATGTCGGCAAAACCTCGCGATGTCGGATGACCTGTCCCGCGCGAATGCGATGGATCGGCCGACCGTCGGGCCTACTCGAGTTCCTTCCGACCAGTCGTCCCCATCGCAGCTCCGCGCGGCCATTTCGCAACGTCGAGGAGCAAAGATGTCTGACGCCAAATATTCCAACCCCATCGAGATCGAGATCACCGAGCCGACCAGCCTGAACGAGCAGGCCGCGGTGGCGCTGGTCATTGCCGGCGCACTCGTCGCGGTGGCCGATCGCCGCGTGTCGCCGGTCGAGCGCGACGAGGTGATCCGCTTCATCAGGGACCGCGGATTGGCGCCGCACATCACCGACCAACGGTTGTTCGCGATGTTCGACGAACTGGCGGAACGATTGGAGGAGCCGGACTTTGCCAATGTGGTGATCGACACGCTGCGGCCGGTCTCGAACACGCCGCTCTCGGCGCATCTGATGGAGCTGTCGGAACGCGTCGCGGCTGCGGATGACGACGTGCATCCCCATGAGGTGCAGGCGATCAAGCTGCTGCGGCTGCTGACATTGGTGCTGCCGCGGGCCAAACAGGTCGGGCCGGATGCGGCGAGCACCGCCCCAAAGGAGTGAGCATGAGCACGGTATCGGACGAGCGGACGACGGGAGCCGCGGGCGACACCGGCCAGATGGCAGGGGGCGACCCGCGCCTCGACAAGCTCGTCCATCGCCTGCCGCCGCGCGTCGGCGGCACCGTCTCCTATCTGCTCAAGCCGTCCAGCCGCTGGGTGAGAATCCCCTCGGGCGCGCTGCTCGTCGTCGGCGGCGTGTTCTCGTTCCTGCCGGTACTCGGCGTCTGGATGCTGCCGCTCGGCCTCGCATTGCTCGCCGAGGACGTGCCCGCTTTGCGCTCCTCCCGTTCCAAGGTCTTCGACTGGATCGAACGGCGCAAGCCGCAATGGCTCGATCCGTCCGCAGCCAAAAATGATCAATCATGACCGAATTCATCACCGCTGATGCGCTGACCGCGCTGCTTCAAGTCGTCCTGATCGACCTCGTCCTTGCCGGCGACAATGCCGTCGTCATCGGCCTTGCCGCCGCCGGCCTGCCGGCCGAGCAGCGCCGCCGCGCCATCATCGTCGGCATCATCGCCGCGACCGCGCTGCGTATCGTCTTTGCCGGCGTCGCGACCCAGATCTTGCAGGTGATCGGCCTGCTGCTCGCCGGCGGCATATTGCTACTCTGGGTGTGCTGGAAGATGTGGCGCGAGCTGCGCGAGCAGGCGGCGCATTCCAACCAGCTTGCCTTCGGCCATGGCGGTGGCAGCAACGCTGCGCCAGCACCGCGGAAAACCTTCGGGCAGGCGGCGCTGCAGATTGTCGCAGCCGACGTGTCGATGTCGCTGGACAACGTGCTGGCGGTCGCGGGCGCCGCGCGCGAGCACCCTTACATCCTGGCCTTCGGACTGCTGCTGTCGGTCGCTCTGATGGGCGTCGCCGCCGATCTGCTCGGCCGCGTGCTGCAAAAGCAGCGCTGGATCGCCTATGTCGGTCTCGCCATCATCGTTTACGTCGCCTTCGAGATGATCTATCGGGGCTCACTCGAGCTTGCGCCCGTCATCGCGAGTCTCTGAGGCCCAATTCTTAGGCGACGCATCCTGCCTGCAATCCGGAGTGACCCATGACGTCCGAACCCAAAGCACATTCGGTCGCGGCTTCGCCGCGGCCGCAAATCGGTCCGTTCGCCCAGTTGATCTTCGGCTCGCGCTGGCTGCAGGTGCCGCTCTATGTCGGCCTTATCGTCGCCCAGGGCGTGTACGTATTCCTGTTCCTCAAGGAGCTCTGGCACCTCGTCCTGCACTCCTTCGACGCCAGCGAGCAGCAGATCATGCTGGTCGTGCTCGGACTGATCGACGTCGTCATGATCTCCAACCTGCTGGTGATGGTGATCGTGGGCGGCTACGAGACCTTCGTCTCGCGCCTGAACCTGAACGGCCATCCGGACGAACCGGAATGGCTGAGCCACGTCAATGCCAGCGTGCTGAAGATCAAGCTCGCGATGGCGATCATCGGCATCTCCTCGATCTCGCTGCTCAGAACCTTCATCGAGGCCGGCAATCTCGGCACCTCGCGCAGCAATTTCACCGAGAGCGGCGTGATGTGGCAGGTCCTGATCCATTTGACCTTCATCATCTCCGCGATCGGCATCGCCTGGGTCGACCGCCTCAGCGAGAACGGCCACCGCAAGCAGAACGCTCACCACTGATGTGCGGGGGATCAGAGACGCCGGCTGCGCGCCAGCGTCTCTGACGGTGACTCGCCAAAAGTCATCTTGTAGCCCCGCGAGAAATCGCCGAGGTGCCAGAAGCCGTTGCCGAGGGCCGCGGACTTGACGCTCAACCCCGGGCGGCCGGTCATGAGCTGCATGCGGGTCGACCACAGCCGCTTCAGACGCAGATAGTGATGCAGGCTCACGCCGTGCACCGCGTGCGTCGCGGTCTGGAGCGTGCGCACGGACGCGCCGAGCGCACGTGAGAGGTCGTCGCTGTAAAGCGGCTTGCTGCCGAACAGCGCAGCGACTTCGTCGAGATGCGCGACCAGCTTGCGGTGCTTGTCGAACGATCCGCGCCGCGCGGCCAGCCCGTCGGCCGGCACCAGAGTGTCGTCGAGGCAGGCGAGCAGCGTCTCCTGGATCGGCCGGTTTTGTGCTTCGAACTGCCGGGGGTCGGCGGCGTCCGAGGCCAGGCAAAACATGTTCAGGATCGTCGCTCGCAGGCGCGCCATGGCCACGTCATGCGAGCGAAAGAAGCCGAGCCCGCTGTCGTAATCCGCCCAGCCGCGATGGCGCATGTCCGAGTTGAACCGCATCATCAGATAGGTATTGGGTTGGCGCTCGATGCACCTTACGGGCACCCTGCCGCGCGCGACGTTCACCGTCGAATTGTCGATCTCGCGCCCATTGGTGACGGAGTGAAACGCGAACGGGATCGTGAGGCCGACGCCATGGTCGGTGCCGACATCGACCTCGAGGCGGCGGGCGAAGGCGCGCTGGAGCACGAAGAGCCCGTCCTGGAGCGGCAGGATGGCGCGGGACAGCGAGAACTCGCGCGGATGAAGCGGCGTGGAGGTGCCGAGCCCGAGCACCTCATTGGCGCGAAATTCACCGAAGTCCGAGAAGCGCTCGATGCCGAGGACTCGCGAAGGCTTGAGCCGGCTTAGCGGCATCTTGGAATCCTCGGGCGTGAGCGGATTGAATCCGCCGAAGGTAACAGACGGCCGACCGTCACCCCTATTCCGGAAAACTACTGCCAGATTTCATCACGCGGTGAACGGATACGCCGCGTTCTCGCGCCGCTCTCGCTCGCCCAATTCGCGCACCAGCTCCTGGAGAAACGACTCCGTGTAGGCCGGCAGCGTGCGCTCGGCGCGGACATAGATGCCGAGATCCGACCAGACCGGGCTGCCGGCATTGTCGAGCGGCAGGAACACGAGCTGTGCGTCGCGTGACAGCCTGTTGATGCCGAGTTGGGTCTGGAAGGCGACGCCGACGCCACGCGCGGCGAGCTCGCGCATCAGGTCGATCGAATTGGCCTGGATCGCCGGCTCCGGCGTCTCGGAGAGCTGCGCGATCAGCGGCTGGAGCAGATGATAGATCGACAGCTCCGGCAGCGCGTGGATGACGGGGAAGGCGAGACACTGCGCCAGCGTGACGGTCTTGCGGCGCGCCAGCGGATGTTCGCGCGCAACGAGGGCACCGAGGCGAAAGCGCTTCAGGGCGACCTGGCGCAGGTCCGGCGGATGCTTGAGCGCGATGGCGATGCCGATGTCGGCCTCGCCGCGGCTCAGCGCCTCCAGCACGTCCGAGGATCCCTTGACCTCGGTGGTGAAGCTGACGCGGCGCGCCCGGCCGCGATGCGAGGCGATCAGGTCCGGCAGCACCGACTCGGTGAGCGACTCGATGCAGGCAATGCTGACCGTGCCGTGCCAGGCGCCTGAGAGCGACGCCACGTCCGAGCGGAAGCGGTCGAGGTCCTGCAGCACGTTCATAACGTGGCGGGCCAGCATCTCGCCGACCGTCGTCAGCGTCAGGCCGCGCGCATTGCGCTCGAATAGAGGCGATCCAACCTCTTGTTCAAGCTTGAGAATCTGGCGGCTGACGGCCGAGGAGGCAACGTTCAGGACGCGCGCTGCGGCCCGGATCGAGCCGGTGCGGCGGACCGCGTGGAAATATTGGATGGCCGGTGAATGAAAGCGCATGGGACCCCCAACGGCGACTATAGCCGTTGCCGAAACGGCATCAACATGTACGAAATTCTCTGCTTTTCGAGAGCGCTGCTCGCCCCTAGGTTCGCCGCCGGCTCGGACGGGCCCCGGTAGGGGCCGCGCCCGGCCTTGCGCAACGATGCGCCAGGGGATTTGGGGTGGACGAGAACATCGCTTGCGAGCTGGAGCCCGGGCCGGACACCCGGCTGGTCGATCGCCGCCGCGCGGCTGCCTATGTCGGCGTGACCGCGGGGCGCTTCGAGCAATTGGTGCGCGACAATGTCGTGCCGCCGCCGGTCATGGTGGACAACAAGCGGCGCTGGCCGATCGCATTGCTCGATGTCGCGAAGGACGCGGTCGTCAGCAGCATGCCGTGCCTGCCGCCTGTGATGGCCGAAGTCACGCCGGAGGCGCGCCCCTGCGAGCGGGATCCGGCGCCGGTCGCGCACGAACTGCCTGATCAAGCCTGGTTCGAGCAGCGCGCGCGGTTCGTGCAGCGCGTGCGCCGGTCGCTGCTCTCGGGCAACGAGATCCGTCTGCTCCGCGAGTTCAAGCTGCTCAAGCAGAGCCGCATCAGCATGTTTGGCTATTACGGCAGCTTCGAAGCGCTGATGGTGCGCGGCTACATCGTCGAGATCGATCGCAAGCCGCCGTCGAGCCGGCCGCTCGTGACCTATCGCCTGACCGACCGCGGCGAGCAGGTGGTGTCGGCGCTCAAGGACGAGCCGCTGATCTGAGCCTCTATTTGAGAATCTCGCACACCGTCGGATGCTCATCGACGATCGGATGCGCGTCCTGGTCCTGGGCCGAGACAGCGTGCCACCACGCGTCCAGCGCGCCGCGATCGCAACCGAGCTTGACGCTCATGCCGCCGGCGAACTTGATCCAGTCGGCGAAGTGATCCTTGCCGACCGCGATCACCACGGGAATGTCGGCGTCGAGCGCGCGCTCGATCAGATAGGACAGGCCCTTGCCGTCGCGCTCGCGCTTGCCGAAACGATTGATGATGACGAGATCGGCGCCGTAGGCGAGGGCGTCTGCGATCCGCACTCCGGCATTCTGCAGGCGCGCGAGATCGAGCCGGCAGCCTTGCGCGGCTGGATCGAAATCCTGCGCCAGCAGCAGCTTCTCGCCGTTGTGAAGCAGGATGGCGGAGAGGCTGGAGTCGGCGCACTGGCCGGCCTGCACCATGCCGACGACGCGCGCGCCGCGCGCGTTCAGGTCGGCGGCGAACTCGCAGGACCGCGTCGGGATCCTGATGCGGTGCGTAGACGAGGGCGGCGAGGTCGCATTGCGCATCGAACATGGTCCGCCTCCGTTTCCATCACACATGAAGAAGGGGCCGCGGCGGTTCTGCCGCGGCCCCGGTTTTCAGATCAGGCCGCCGGCGGGCCGTTGATGATCTGGAGCTGGGTGAATTCGGCGAGGCCTTCCTCGGCGAACTCGGTGCCGATGCCCGACTGCTTGGCGCCGCCGAACGGAATGTGCGGGGCCATGTCGAGATGCTTGTTGATCCAGACCGTGCCTGACTCGAGCTGGGTCGCGACTTCATGCGCGCGCTTGATGTCGGACGACCAGACCGAGGCGCCGAGGCCGTAGGTGGTGGCGTTGGCACGGCGGATCACGTCGTCCTTGTCGGAATATTTGATCAGCGGCAGCACCGGACCGAACTGCTCCTCGTCGACCAGCTTCGAGCCCTCCTGGATGTCGCGCACAATGGTCGGCTCGATGAAATAGCCGGGGCGGTCCATCGCGGCGCCGCCGGCAACCACCTTGCCGTTCTTGTGCGCGTCCTCAAGGAACGCCTTCACCTTCTCGTACTGCATCTTGTTCTGCAGCGGCCCGAGCTTGGTGCCCTGCTTGGAGCCGTCGTCGACCACCGTGTTCTTGGCGATCGCGACCAGCTCGTTGCAGAGCTCGTCATAGACGGACTCGTGCACATAGAGCCGCTTGATGGCGAGGCAGACCTGGCCGGAGTTCTGGAACGCGCCTTCGAAGATCCCGGGCGCGACCTTCTTCGGATCGACGTCGTCGAGCACGATGCCGGCATCGTTGCCGCCGAGCTCGAGCGTGATGCGCTTGAGCGTCTGCGCCGCGCTCGCCATCACCTTCTGCCCCGTCGCCGTCGAGCCGGTGAAGGAGATCTTGCGGATGTCAGGGTGCTTGGTCATCTCGCCGCCGAGATCGTTGGCGTCGGTGATGAAGTTGAGCACGCCCTTCGGCACCACGTCCTTGATCAGCTCGGCAAAGCGCAAGGTCGCCAGCGGCGTGGTCGGCGCCGGCTTGACCACGAGCGTGTTGCCGGCGAGCAGCGCGGACGGCAGCTTGAAGGCGAGGATCAGAAGCGGATAGTTCCAGGGGATGATGGCGCCGACGACGCCGAGCGGGCGGCGATAGGCCTCGACCTTGCGGTCGCCGGAATTCTCGATCACCTTCATCGACAGTTCGAGCGACCCGAGATAGCGGAAGAAGGCGGCCATGCCGAGCACTTCGCCGGTCGCATCCGCCAGTGGCTTGCCTTGTTCCGAGGTGAGCAGGCGCGCAAGCTCGCCCGAATTGGCCTCGATCACGTCAGCCATCTTGATCACGACCTTGCGGCGATCTTCCATCGGCGTCGCGGCCCAGGCGGGGTAGGCGGCCTTCGCCGCGGCCACGGCCGTATCGAGCTGCGACTTCGAGGCGCGCGGGCACTGGGCCAGCACCTCTTCGGTCGCGGGATTGAGAACCGGCATGGTCATGTCGCCGGGCACCATCTTGCCGTCGATGAGAAGATTGAAGTCACTCATTGGCTTTGCGCTCCCTTGCAGAAACGGGCCGTTCGGGCCTCGTTATATCGCACTATATATCACGCTTCCGGTTGGCCGGCCATGGCGGCCGGCTCGATCAATTCCAGAAAAGCGGGCTGGACGCGGGTGGACATATCGATATATCGTGATGGATATAGCGAATTGGGTTCCGGGACTGGCGATGGAAATCAAGGTGAGGCAGCTCACGACCTGCGAGGTGGCCCCCGACGGCGGCGCGATCTCGCTGGGCTTCGAGGACGTGGCGGGCAATCCCGCGGCCGTCAGCGTCTCGCTCAACCAGGTCGGCGCGCTGATCATGACGCTTCCGGGATTGCTGGAGGCGGCGCTCAAGGCCCGCTACGGCGATCAGAGCCTGCGCTACGCCTATCCGCTGGCATCCTGGGCGATCGAGCAGTCGACCGACACGACCCAGCGCATCATCACGCTCCAGACCGAGGACGGCTTCAAGGTCCGCTTTGCGATTCCGAGGGACGAGCAGAGCCTGCTGGGTGAAGCGCTGACCCAGCCGATGCCGGAAATGGTGCGGCCGAACTAGGCGGCTTAATCGGCCTTCGCGCGTTCAATTTCGCTCAAATAAGCGGCCCACTCGAATTCAAAGGGTCCGAGGTCGAGCTTAGAGGCCGCATCAAATCCATTTTCATACGCGAAATCAGACCACTGAACACCGCGCTCGGTTCGCGAAACACGAGCGGTAATGGCGCCACAAGCGACGTCGCCACACTCCGGGCAGACAAACAGAGCCACACGGTGCCCGCCGATAGGCACATCCGAAGTCAGCATAGCAGCCGTTCTTTGATTGACCCGCTGAGCTATCTCTCGTTCGAACAAAGGATTCGAGAGAGAGCCGCACATATCGTATTTGATAGCCTGGGTGGCTTCGAAGAGAGACGCCCCATTGACGACGAAATCAAACGAGTGCCGCTCCCGCTTCTGCGGATTTGCGCTATCGATCCGATGAAGGGCCACAAGCCCTATCTGATCCGCCAACTCAGCAATCCGTTCACGATTTGCGGGAACGGGCGATGTCGCTCTTGAGCGCTTCCAGTTCCTTGTGCACGGCGCGGGCGGCGTCGCGCTCGATCTTGCGGTAGCGGGCGACGAGTTTTTCGCCGAAGGGGGTGAGCATCGCGCCGCCGCCGTTCTTGCCGCCGGCCTGCGGCTCGACCACGGGGTTTCCGCAGATGCGGTTGACCTCGTCCACGAGGTCCCAGGCGCGCTTGTAGGACATGTCCATGGCGCGGCCGGCCGCCGAGATCGAGCCTTGCTCGCGGATCTGCTCCAACAGCTCGATCTTGCCGGGCCCGATCCGATCCTCGTTGTCGAGGTCGATCCGAAGGCTCAGTTGGGGAAGCGATTTGGCGCTCGCGCGCGACATGTTCGGATCTCTCGGGGCAATGGCGGCAGATTGCCACTCTTGCCTGTCGCGGACAAGGTGAAGCGGGCCGATATCCGGAATGCATCCGGCGCTGGGCGCGATCAGATATGATTCACGATCAGCTTGAGCGAGCCGGCGAAGGATGGCCGCTGCCGATAGTACCCGTAGCGCGCATCCCACCGGCCCGATGCGAGGTCGTTGCCGAGCCGGTCCTCGAAACGCCTGACAACGTCCTCGGCAACGAAGCTCCAGGCCGAGCAGGCGAGCCGCGCGGCCGGATCGAGCAGCATCTCGGGGCGGCCGTAATAGGCCTCGTTGAAGCCGTCGGTGCAATCAAGCGGGATCGGGACCGGCAGCACGTCGGTGGTGCCCCCTAACCCTTCCGCGATCGCCGGGATCGCGGGATACCTGACAGCCTCGACTGCGATCACCTCCGGGCAATAGGTATTGAGCCAGAAGCGATCGAGCTCGTCGGGGTCGCAGGTCATGATCGCGATCGGGCCGCGCGTCACCCGCCGCATTTCGGAGAGGCCCGCGCTCAGGTTCTTCCACTGATGCACCGAGAAGGTGGACATGGCAGCGCCGAACGTGGCGTCGGCGAAAGGCAGCTTTTCCGCGACCGCATCGATCGCTGGAGGCAGATGCGCCGGCCGCTGGGCGCGCATCGATTGCGACGGCTCGACCGGCGTCACCGTGCGGCCGACCGGCTCATAGGAGCCAGCGCCCGCGCCGACATTGAGGACCGTGCGGGCCTCGCTGAGCGCCGCGTCGATCAACTCCGCGATGCGCGGGTCGGGCCGGCGGAAGTTTGCGTAGCCCTTGCCGATCGTGCCGTAATTGGCATCGCCGGCGCTGCCGTCCCGGTGGCGTGGTGCGTTGTCCTGCATCATGAAGACTCTGCCCTTACCTTGCTTGCGCGGTCGTGCTTATTGCGGTGTCGAGCTGGCTCAGCCAGCTCGTGAAGATGCGGTCGGCTTGGCGCGCGACGATCTTCGAAACTTCTGCCGTCTTTGCTCGCAGCTCCCGCACCGAAATCCTGGCGGATGCAAGCTCGACGGCGTGGCCGACATACCATTCCTCGAGCTGCCGCGGGTCGGCCTCGAGGTGAAACTGCAGCGCCAGCGCATTGTTGCCGAAGGCGAAGGCCTGGTTCTCGTAATTGCCGTTCGAGGCGAGCCGCACGGCATGATCCGGCAGATCGAAGGTGTCGCCGTGCCAGTGCAGGACCGGCGATCCCGCGCCGAGCGGCATCAGGCTGGAGGCGCGGCCGGCATCCGGCAGCGCCACCGATCCCCAGCCGATCTCCTTGACGCCGCCGGCATAAACGCGCGCGCCGAGCGCCTTTGCCATGAGCTGCGCGCCAAGGCAGATGCCGAGAGTCGGCAGGCCCTGCGCGAGGCGGCGCTCCAGCAGGTCAATTTCGCGTATGAGGAACGGATAACTATCCGTCTCGTACACGCCGATCGGGCCGCCAAGCACGATCAGGAGGTCGGCATCCCGGATCGAGGAATGGCCGAGATCGTCGACCGGCGCCTCGCAGAACGACACGTTCCAGCCCTCGCGCTCCATGATCGGGGCGAGCAGGCCGAGATCCTCGAAGGCGACGTGACGAAGCGCGACGGCCGATCGGCGGCGTTGAAACATCCACAAAACCCTGTTGCGCGGCGCCATCCGGTATCCGCTATATTCGAGTTGATATAACGTATGCCGGGCCTCGTCCAGCCGGTTGCGCGGACGGCTTGTCCAGCATGCATGCCCCGCATGCGGCATCACCGCACGGCGTGCATCTCCAGGAATGCCTTCACGCCGGTGACTTCGCCCGTGTCCGATGCCGTGTAGCCGGGCAGGGTGGCGATCGCCGCGCGAAAATCGTGACTGCGGATGATCTCGAGGATGCGCCGCATCGGCTCCGTCTCGAGAAAGGCGCGCTTGCAGACGAAGAAATAGTCCTCGGTCAGAATCCGGATGAAATCGAGTCCGAACTGGCGGGCGGCCGCCTCGACGCCGAAGCACGCGTCGGCCATGCCACTGGCGACATAGGCGGCAACCGCTGCGTGGGTGAACTCGATCTGCTGTGCGCCGTTGATCCTGCTCTCGTCGATCCCATTCGCGGCGAGCAACTGGTCGAACAACAGGCGCGTGCCGGAATCGTTGTCGCGGTTGACGAAGCGGACCTTTGGTTTGGTAAGGTCGTCGAGCGAAGCGATCCGCAGCGGATTGCCGCGCGCGACCATCAGGCCCATCTCGCGGGTGACGAAACTGATGATGCGGTCCTCGCGCGGATCGAGCCATTCGCGCGCCGCCTTGATGCCTTGCGCCCGCAGCGCGCCGTGCGGCAGATGCAGGCCGGAGAGGTCGCAGGCGCCTTGCGCCAGCGACACCAGCGAATGCTGGTTGCTGACATAGCGCAGATCGACGCCGATGCCGGGCTCGCGGTCGAGAAATTCGCGCAGCTTGGCCACCGCAAAGCCATGGCTGGCATGGACGCGGATCACGGACGGCCGCTGTTCGAGGAACGGCTTGATCTCGCTCGCGAGCTCCTGCGCGAGGTTCTCGAGCTGCGGCCCGAGCCGGGCCTGCATGCGCTCGCCGGCCCACACCAAGCGCTCGCCGAACTGTGTGAGCTTCGAGCCCTTGCCGCGCTGGGTCTCGACCAGAGGCGTTCCGAAGAACTCCGACCATTGCTCGATCAGATTCCAGACATGCCGGTAGGACAAATGCGCGTCGCTGGCCGCGCTCGTGATCTTTCCGGTCTTCCGGATCTCATTGAGCACGCCGAGCATGATGACGGCGGTGCGCGGGCTGCCCTCCCGGCGAAACCGCCAGACGGCCTCGATCTCGATCTGGAGCATCGGCCTTCCTTATGAACTGCGCTTCATATATCGGACGTCCATTTGCAAACCATATCATATTTACTCCAGCCAATAGGCGCTTAGTCTGGTATACCAGAACAGGAGGAAATATGATGTCTGTTGCATATGACTTTGCGCATTCGCCGGCGACCGAGTTCATGGCCCGGCCGCAGCATCTCCTAATCGACGGCCGCCGCGTCCCCGCCGGTTCCGGCCGCACCTTCAAATCCCTCAATCCCGCCACCGGACAGGTCATCGCCACCATCGCCGAAGGCGGCGAGGCCGATGTCGAGCTTGCCGTGGCCGCCGCGCGCCGGGCGTTCGAAGGCCCGTGGCGCACGATACGCGCCTCCGAGCGTGGCCAGATCCTGATGCGCTGGGCCGACCTGCTCAAGCGCAACGCCGACGAGATCATCGAGCTGGAGTCGATCGACGCCGGCAAGCCGATCTCGGCGACAATGCGCCAGGACTTTCCGGCCGCGGTCGACACGCTGATCTATTACGCCGGCTGGGCCGACAAGATCAGCGGCGACGTCGTGCCGGTGCGTGACGATGCCCTGACCTATACCGTGCGCGAGCCGGTCGGCGTGGTCGCGGCGATCGTGCCGTGGAATTTCCCGCTGATGATCGGCATGTGGAAGCTTGCGCCTGCGCTCGCCTGCGGCTGCACCATCGTGATGAAGCCGGCTGAATTGACCTCGCTGTCGGCGCTGCGCATTGCCGAGCTTGCGCTAGAAGCGGGGCTGCCGGCGGGCGTCTTCAACGTCGTGACGGGACCCGGCCGCGTCGTCGGCGACGCGCTGGTCAATCACCCCGACGTGGACAAGGTCACCTTCACCGGTTCGCCCGGTGTGGGCCGCGGAATCATGAAGGGCGCGGCCAGCAACTTCAAGCGCGTCTCGCTCGAGCTCGGCGGCAAGTCGGCCAACGTGATTTTCGACGACGCCGACCTCGAAGCCGCCAGCAAGGCTGCGGCCTCCGGCATCTTCTTCAATGCCGGCCAGGTCTGCTCGGCCGGCTCCCGCGTGCTGGTACAGGAGAAGGCCTATGACGAGGTCGTCGAGCGGCTCGCCGCGCGCGCCAAGTCGATCAGAATCGGCGATCCGCTGGACCGCAAGACTGCGCTCGGCCCTGTCATCTCCGAGAAGCAGATGAAGTCGATCCTCGACTATGTCGATATCGGGCAGAAGGAAGGCGCGAGGCTCGTCACCGGCGGCGAACGCATCGGCGAGCGCGGCTATTTCATCAGCCCGACCGTCTTCGCCGATGTCGCGCACGAGATGCGGATCTCGCAGGAGGAGATCTTCGGCCCGGTCGTCAGCGTCATCAAGTTCAGGGACGAGGCCGATGCGCTGCGTATCGCCAACGGCACGGCCTACAGCCTCGCCGCCGGCGTCTGGAGCCGCGATATCGGCAAGCTGCAGCGCTTCGCCAAGCGGGCGCGCGCCGGCACGGTCTGGATGAACACCTATGGCTACACCGACGTGCGCCTTCCCTGGGGCGGCGAGCGCGACTCCGGCCTCGGCCGCGAACACGGCACCGCCGCGATCGACAATTTCACCGAGCCCAAGGCCGTGTGGATGAATCTGGCCGTCTGATAACCTCCCGATCGGCCAATCCTGGGCCCGCCTGATCCGGTCAGGCGGGCTCTTTTTTATGATCGATAAAATTGTCTGTAATCCGCTCAGCGGTGGCAAACCCTGCGGACAAGAAGGCCGTGGCCATAAACCTCGGCTTTGGAACCGGCATGCATCCTCACCGCAAAAGGTTGGGGCATTGTTATGTCAATTTTCAAGGAGATCGTCGTGGCGGTCGTGGGAGTCTATGCACTCCTGTTCGTCTGCGACGCATTGTTCGGCGTCGCCGAGACGCGCTTCGATGATTCCTATTACAGCGCCAGCTTCTACGCACCGAAGCCGAAGGAATTCCGCTTCGCCGACGGCACCACGCCGGCCGCACGCGTCAGCGATGCCTTCGCACAGTTTTCGGCCGGCGAAGCCAAACCCAACAAGCGCTACTCGTCGTTGACCACGATCATCCGGTAAGCCTCACTCGCCCTGGATCCATTCCGCCACGCCGCGCCAGAGCGTGTCGCGGTGATCGGGGCGGAAGAAGCCGAAATGGCCGATTGCCTTGGCGCCGACGTCTGATGGTTTCACCGTCAGCACCTCCGGCTTGGTCGCGGTGAAGCCGCTCGTGAGCAGTTCGACGGCGGGCCGCGTCGCCCAGGGATCGTCGGAGAAGCAGAGCGCGCGCAGCTCGCCCTTGAAGTTGGCGAAATTCTCCAGCGCCGGCAGCTTTGAATCGAACAGATAGCGCGGGCTCGACACCCAATCCGCCCATTGCAGGAACACGCCCTTGGGCAGGTCCTCGCCGATGCCGGCCCAGCCGGGCGCATAGCCGAGCGCGTGGACCAGCGGCACGCCGACAAAATTCATGAAGGCGTAGATGCGGTATTTTTCCGGTGAGGTCATCAGCCGCCAGGTCGCGGCCTGCGAGGCCACGAATGCGGCGCGCGCGATCTCATTGTTGTTCGCGATCAGCCCCAGCGCCTGGCCGCCATAGGAGTGGCCGACATAAGCGAGCGGCAGGCCATGATAGCGCTCACGCATCCAGCGCACCGCGGCGGTGACGTCGAGCGCGGCCCAGTCCGACATCGAGGCCTTGAAGCCGACCAGCGATTTCGGCTGGTTGTAGCCGACCATCGCGGGCAGGCGGGAGCCGCCGATGCCGCGATAGTCGTAGGTCAGCACCGCGCAGCCGCGATGGGCGAGGTAGGAGGCAAAGCCGCGATAGATCTTTCGCGGGACGGCTGTCGCCGAATTGATCAGCACGGCATGGCGCTTGGTCCCCCGTGGCAGGAACAGGGTGCCGCTCAGCGCATACCCGTCGGTCGCCGGGAAGCTGATCTCGTCGATGAAAACGTCGTCGCGCGCCGCGTCCATGGACGGAAGGTGTCCTGCCAGTTTCTTGCCTATCCTTAGCAAATGCGAATTTGGCTTTACCCGCAAGGGTTTGCAGTGCGAAAGGGATTTACAACTAGCGATGTCGCTTTAGCCTGTGTATAAGGCGGCCCTCTCAACCCACAGATCAGGTTGTGCTTTTTTGCTTCACGGAGAGATTGCGATGTCCGAGCGGTGGACGCCCGAGTCCTGGCGCAGCAAGCCGGTGCTACAGGTGCCCGAATATCCCGACGCCAAGGCCCTGGCCGACGTCGAGGCGCAGCTTGCGACCTTTCCGCCGCTGGTGTTCGCGGGCGAGGCGCGCAATCTGAAAAAGGCCCTGGGCCGGGTTGCGACCGGCGAGGCCTTCCTGCTCCAGGGCGGCGACTGCGCCGAGAGCTTTGCCGAGCATGGCGCCAACAACATCCGCGACTTCTTCCGCGTGCTGCTGCAGATGGCGGTGGTGCTGACCTATGCCGGCGCCGTGCCGGTGGTGAAGGTCGGCCGCATCGCCGGCCAGTTCGCCAAGCCGCGTTCCTCGCCGACCGAGAAGCTGAACGGCATCGAGCTGCCGAGCTATCGCGGCGACATCGTCAACGACATCGCCTTCACCAAGGAAGCGCGGGTGCCGGATCCGCAGCGCCAGCTGATGGCCTATCGCCAGTCGGCCGCGACGCTGAACCTGCTCCGCGCCTTTGCCACCGGCGGCTACGCCAATCTCGGCAGCGTGCATGAATGGATGCTCGGCTTCCTGAAGGACAGCCCGCAATCCCGCCGCTACAAGGAGCTGGCCGACCGCATCTCCGACGCGCTCAACTTCATGCGCGCGTGCGGCCTCGATCTGGAGAGCCATCCCGAGCTGCGCGCCACCGATTTCTACACCAGCCATGAGGCACTGCTGCTCGGCTACGAGCAGGCCATGACCCGCGTCGATTCCACGACCGGCGACTGGTATGCGACCTCGGGCCACATGATCTGGATCGGCGATCGCACCCGCCAGCTCGATCACGGCCACATCGAATATTTCCGCGGCATCAAGAACCCGATCGGTCTGAAGTGCGGCCCGTCGCTCAAGCCCGACGAGCTCCTGAGGCTGATCGACGTGCTCAATCCCGACAACGAGCCGGGCCGCCTGACGCTGATCGGCCGCTTCGGCTCGGACAAGGTCGGCGAGCATCTGCCGAACATGGTCCGCGCGGTGAAGCGCGAGGGCAGGGTGGTGGTCTGGTCGTGCGATCCCATGCACGGCAACACCATCACCTCGACGTCCGGCTACAAGACGCGGCCGTTCGACCGTATCCTGTCCGAAGTGAAGTCGTTCTTCGCGATCCATGCCGCCGAAGGCACCCATGCCGGCGGCGTGCATCTGGAGATGACCGGCAAGGACGTCACCGAGTGTCTCGGCGGCGCCCGCGCGATCACGGACGAGGATCTCAACGACCGCTATCACACGGTCTGCGATCCCCGCCTCAACGCCGAGCAATCCATCGATATGGCTTTCCTGGTCGCCGAGCTGCTCAAACAGGAACGCGCCGGCAAGGTCAAGCCGATGCCGGCCGCAGCGGGGCTCTAGGACCTTGCTGCGGATCTGGAAGGCCACGATCAACTCCCGTAACGGTCTGGCCTTTGCGTTCCGGTCGGAGCAGGCCGTCCGCGAGGAGATCTTTGCGCTCCTGCTGTCGCTGCCGCTGGCCTGGTTCGTCGGAGCGACGGCAATGCGCGCGGTCGAGCTGGTCTGCTCGGTGGCGTTCGTGCTGACGGTCGAGCTGCTCAACACCGCGATCGAGAAGCTCGCGGACCGCCTCACCATGGATCACGACAAGCAGATCGGGCGGGTCAAGGACATGGGATCCGCCGCGGTCGGTGTGGCGCTGCTGATGGCCGGCGCGTTCTGGATCATCGCCATCATCGAGCGATTGGGGTTCCTCTAAAGCGCGATGAGATTAGTTGAATCGTCATCGCGCTTCAGGTTGTTGTTTGAGCATGATCTCTTCGGAAAACCGCTGCGCTCTTTTCCGGATCATGCTCTAGCCCAGGGATAGGCGGCCATGACCGAACGTCTCAACGCATTCGCGGTCACGCTCGCCCAGCTCAATCCGACCATGGGCGACATCGCGGGCAATGCCGCCAAGGCACGGGCCGCGCGCGTGCAGGCGGTCGCCGACGGCGCCGACCTCGTGCTGTTTCCGGAATTGTTCATCGCCGGCTATCCGCCGGAAGACCTGGTGCAGAAGCCGGCGTTCCAGGCTGCCTGCCGTGCCGCGATCGAAAGCCTCGCGCGCGAGACCGCGGATGGCGGGCCGGCCATGCTGGTCGGCACGCCCTGGGTCGAGGAGGGCAGGCTCTATAATGCCTGCGCGCTGCTGGACGGCGGCCGCATCGCCGGGCTGCGCTTCAAATGCAATCTGCCGAATTACGGCGTGTTCGACGAGAAGCGGCTGTTTTCACGCGGGCCTGCGGCAGGCCCGGTGACCGTGCGCGGCGTGCGCATCGGCGTGCCGATCTGCGAGGACATCTGGCTGGAAGAGTCGGAAGACTACGAGAACGTGGTCGAGACGCTGGCCGAGACGGGCGCCGAGATCATCCTGGTGCCGAACGGCTCGCCTTATGCCCGCGACAAGAACGACGTGCGCCTGTCGGTGGCGGTGGCGCGCGTCACCGAGAGCGGCCTGCCATTGGTCTATCTCAATCAGGTCAGCGGGCAGGACGAGCTGGTGTTCGACGGCGCCTCCTTCGTGCTCAACGGCGATCTGTCGCTGGCGGCGCAATTGCCGGCGTTCGAGGAGAGCATCACGACGCTGCGTTTCACCCGCAACGGCGAGGACTGGCGCTGCGCGGGGCCGATCGCAGAGCTGCCCGAGGGCGACAAGGCCGACTACGCCGCCTGCGTGCTGGGCCTGCGCGACTACGTCGCCAAGAACGGCTTCCCCGGCGTGCTGCTCGGCATTTCCGGCGGGATCGATTCCGCGCTGTGCGCAGCGATCGCGGTCGACGCGCTCGGCGCCGATCAGGTGCATGGCGTGATGCTGCCTTATCGCTACACCGCCGCGCACTCGATCGCGGATGCCGGCGAGCTCGCCGGCCATCTCGGCATCCGTTACGAGGTGCTGCCGATCGCGGAAGCCGTGACCGGCTTCGAGACCATCCTGTCCGGCATCTTCAAGAACCTGCCGCCTGACATCACCGAGGAAAACCTGCAGGCCCGCACCCGCGGCACGCTGCTGATGGCGATCTCCAACAAGACCGGCCTGATGGTGGTCACCACGGGCAACAAGTCGGAAATGTCGGTCGGCTACGCCACGCTCTATGGCGACATGAACGGCGGCTTCAACCCGATCAAGGACATCTACAAGACGCAGGTGTTCCGGCTGGCAAGCTTACGCAATGGCTGGAAGCCCGAGGGCGCGCTCGGGCCTGCGGGCGAGGTGATCCCGCCCGATATCATCACGCGTCCGCCGAGCGCGGAGCTGCGCGAGAACCAGACCGACCAGGACTCGCTGCCGCCTTACGACGTGCTCGATTCCATCCTCGAACGCCTGGTCGAGCGCGAGGAGCCGCTCGACAAGATCATCGCGGCCGGCTTCGATCGCGAGACGGTCAGTCGCATCGACCATCTCCTCAACGTCGCCGAATACAAGCGCCGCCAGGCCGCGCCAGGCGTGAAGGTGACGCGCAAGAACTTTGGCCGCGACCGCCGCTATCCCATCACCAACCGTTTTCGCGACAAGGGCGAGACGTTGCCGTCGGCGGACGAGACGCTGGTCTCGCGCGGCAGCCGGGCATCGATCGACGCGTTCGAGGGCTGAATTTCAGTCTTGAGCGACGGCGGGCCCTATGACGGGGTTGCGAAGAATAGCACCCGAAGCAAATGAGTGTATTCGGATTCGAGAACCATGATGGTCACAAACACCAGCACCGCGATCGGTGGCAGCAGGATAGCATAGGCCAGCGCCAGCCGCTCCCAGGCCATGTGCATGAAGACGGCGACGATCAGGCCGGCCTTCAACATCATGAACAGCAGGATCAGCGACCACCTGAGATAGCCCTGTAGGCCAAAGTAGTCGACGAGGTAGGAGCACGTGCTGAGGACGAACAGCCAGCCCCAGACCACGAGGTAGAGCTTGATCGGGTGCTGTTGCCCCTTGGCATGCGCGGCTCCTGTTGCGGCTGCGCCGTGCGCCGGAGCGTGGAGCTGTCCTTCCACGTGTACTGTCGCGTTTGTCATGCGCCGACCTCACCAAAGATAGAAAAGCGCGAAGATGAACACCCACACCAGATCGACGAAGTGCCAGTACAGGCCCATGATCTCGACGATCTCGTAGTATCCTTTGCGGCTTGTGAAGAAGCCGCGCCTGCCGACGTCGAAGTCTCCGCGCGCGACCTTGCGTGCGATCGCGATCAGGAAGATCACGCCGATCGTCACGTGGGTGCCGTGGAAGCCGGTGATCATGAAGAAGCTCGAGCCAAACTGCGCCGCGCCCCATGGATTGCCCCAGGGCCGGACGCCCTCCATGATCAACTTGGTCCATTCGAAGGCCTGCATTCCGACGAAGGTTGCACCGAAGGCTGCGGTGACCAGCATCAAGGCTGCGGTTCTGGCGCGATCGCGGCGGTAGCCGAAATTGACGGCCATCGCCATGGTGCCGCTGCTGCTGATCAGGATGAACGTCATGATGGCGATCAGGATGAGCGGGATGTGCCTGCCGCCGAAGTTGAGTGCGAAGACTTCGCTGGGATTCGGCCACGGCACGGTCGTCGACATGCGCGCCGTCATGTAGGAGAGCAGGAAGCAACTGAAGATGAAGGTGTCGCTGAGGAGGAAGATCCACATCATGGCCTTGCCCCAGGACACGTTCTTGAAGGCGCGCTGATCGGACGCCCAGTCGGCGGCGATGCCGCGCCAGCCTTCGAGCCGTGCAGGCGATTGGCCCGAATGTGTCAGTACGGTCTCAGCCATCTGGTCTCGCCTCCCTAGCTCAGCAATTGGCGACAGATGTTGACGAAATCGTCGGTCCAGCCCGTGAGAAGCCCGAGCAGGACAAGCCAGACCAGCAGCAGGAAATGCCAGTAGATGGCGCACAGCTCCACGCTCAGGCGGGTGTCGGCGATCTCGGAGCTGCGCCACACCTTGGCCGAGGTTCGCCCGAGGGCCACCAGGCCGCCCGTCAGATGCAGCCCGTGCACCGCCGTCAACAGGTAGAAGAAGGAATTCGCCGGATTGGACGCCACGAAATATCCGGCAGCCCCGAGCCGTTGCCAGGCCAGGAGCTGTCCGGCGAGGAAGATCACGGCAGATGCGCCGCCAGCGAGCAGCCCGATCTTGACGTTCTCGGTATCGTGTCGCCCGGCAGCCACGTACGACCATTGCAGCGCGACACTGCTCAGGACCAGGACGCCCGTGTTGACCCACAGCAGCCGCGGCACCGGCAGCGGCCGCCAGTCCACCACACTCATGCGCATCGAGTAGGCGCTGATGAAGAGGACGAATAATGTGCTCGCGACGGCGAGAAACACGCCAAGTCCGACCTTCGCTGCAGGCCAGGACATGCTATCGCCGCCGGGGAAGTCACCGACCGGGCCTTCCTCCAGCCAGGGCTTGGCCGTCAGCCGCTGCTGCGACAGCCACCATCCGGCGATCACCGCAAGCACTGCCAGGAACAGGATGATGGCGCTCACGAAGCAGCTCCCTGAACGAGCTGCGTCGCGCGTGGCGGCTGGTTCTGCGGAATGAAGTCCTCCGCGGCGCCGGGCACACTGTAGTCATAGGCCCAGCGGTACACGACCGGCAGCTCCTTGCCCCAGTTGCCGTGTCCGGGGGGCGTCTCCGGCGTCTGCCACTCCAGCGTCGTCGCCCGCCACGGATTGCCGCCCGACGCCTCACCTTTGAACAGGCTCCAGGCAAGATTGAACAGGAACACCATCTGGCTGAAGCCGACGGTCAAGGCCACCACGGAGATGAAGGCATTCAGCGAATGGGCCGAGGACGGGATGAACGCCGTGTCGCCGAGTTCGAAATACCGGCGCGGAACCCCGAGCAGTCCAAGATAGTGCATGGGAAAGAAGATCAGGTAGGCGCCGAGGAAGGTGACCCAGAAGTGAAACTTGCCCAGGACGTCGTTTAGCATCCGCCCCGTGACCTTGGGGTACCAATGATAGATCGCGCCGAGCACGACCATGATTGGCGCCACGCCCATCACCATGTGGAAATGCGCGACCACGAACATGGTATCCGAGAGGGGAACGTCCACGACGACGTTGCCGAGGAAGAGGCCGGTGAGGCCGCCATTCACGAAGGTGATGATGAAGCCGAGGGCGAACAGCATCGGCACCCTGAGATGAATGTCGCCGCGCCACAAGGTCAGCACCCAGTTGTAGACCTTGATCGCGGTGGGGATGGCGATGATGAGCGTCGTGGTGGCGAAGAAGTACCCGAATTGCGGGAACATGCCGCTCACATACATGTGGTGCGCCCATACGACGAAGCTGAGCGCGCCGATGCCCACGATCGCCCAGACCATCATGCGGTAACCAAAGATGTTCTTGCGCGCATGCGTGCTGATCAGATCGGAGACGATGCCGAAAGCGGGCAGGGCGACGATGTAGACCTCGGGGTGGCCGAAGAACCAGAACAGGTGCTGGAAGAGCAGCGGGCTGCCGCCGCCATATTTCGAAAGCGTGCCCATCTCGACGAGGGAGGGCATGAAGAAGCTGGTTCCCAAGAGACGGTCGAGCAGCAGCATGACCGAGGCGACGAAGAGCGCAGGGAACGCCAGCAACGCCATGACGGTCGCCGTGAAAATGCCCCACACCGTCAGCGGCAGGCGCATCAACGTCATGCCGCGGGTGCGCGCCTGGAGCACCGTGACCACGTAATTCAGCCCGCCCATGGTGAAGCCGATGATGAACAGGATCAGGGACGACATCATGAGAATGATGCCCCAATCCTGCCCGGGCGTTCCGGAGAGGATTGATTGCGGCGGGTACAGGGTCCAGCCGGCGCCGGTGGGGCCGCCGGGCACGAAGAATGTCGAGGCCAGCACCAGGACTGCGAGCAGGTAGACCCAGTAGCTCAGCATGTTCACATAAGGGAAGACCATGTCCCGGGCGCCGACCATCAGCGGGATCAGGTAGTTGCCGAAGCCGCCCAGGAACAATGCGGTGAGCAGATAGATCACCATGATCATGCCGTGCATGGTGATGAACTGGAGGTACTGGTTGGCATCGATGAAAGAGAAGGTGCCGGGGAATCCCAGTTGCAGCCGCATCAGCCACGACAACACCAGGGCCACCAGCCCGATGGCCGAGGCCGTCAGCGAGTACTGAATGGCGATCACCTTGGCGTCCTGCGAGAAGACATACCGTGTCCACCAGCTCCTTGGATGATAGAGCTCGACATCAGGTACTTCGGCAGGCGGGATGCCTGCGATCCCTTCATATGGAATATCGACCATAGAAACCTCCTCGGTCGTTTCCATCGGGGGTGAGGCGTTGGCCTCGTGCACCCGATCTATCTTCGCAGCGGCAGCTTGCTACTTGCCACCGGATTGGTACGTCGCCTTCACGACAGCTTTTGCCGGCGACAATTCGGCAAACGTCTTTTGTTGCTCCAGCCAAGCGTGATATTCGCGCTCTTCGTCGACGATGACCTTGGCCCGCATCTGATAATGAGCAGCGCCACAAAGCTCCGCACACAGAACATCGAACGTTCCGGTTCGGATCGGCGTTATCCAGAAGTAGGTCACCATGCCAGGAACCATGTCCATCTTGGCGCGGAATTCGGGCACGTAGAAATCGTGCAGGACATCAACCGAGCGGAGGAGAACCTTGACCGGCTTTCCCATTTGAAGGTGCAGGTCGCCGTTCTCGATCACGACGTCGTCCTGCGCGTGCGGGTCGTCACGATTGAGTCCCATCGGATTGTCGGAAGCGATGTTGCGGACATCGGATGTGCCGAGCCGCCCATCCTTGCCCGGAAGGCGGAAGCTCCATTGCCATTGCTGGCCCATGACCTCGACCTCGGTGGCATCGGCAGGCACCGTCACGAACTGGTGCCAGACCACGAGGCCAGGCGCCAGCATCGCCGCGACGCCGATTCCGGTCCCGACGCTCAGCCACCATTCGAGCCTTTTGTTTTCCGGATTGTAGTCGGCCCGTCGTCCCTCCTTGTGGTGAAAGCGGAAGACGCAATAGGCCATGAAGGCGATAACAGCGACGAAAACGAAGCCCGTGATCCAGAAGGTGATGTTGATGGTGTGGTCGATATAGGCCCAGTTCGTGGCGATCGGCGTCCACCACCACGGGCTGTAGAGGTGAAACAGCACCGAGCCGATCGCAACCAGAAGCAATATCAGTGCGACAGCCA
Source organism: Bradyrhizobium sp. (assembly GCF_035935975.1). Classification (GTDB taxonomy): domain Bacteria; phylum Pseudomonadota; class Alphaproteobacteria; order Rhizobiales; family Xanthobacteraceae; genus Bradyrhizobium. The sequence continues at coordinate 427,602 of NZ_DASYWN010000041.1, read as the reverse complement.
TCCTGATCCATCCTTGCCATCGAAGGCTGCGGATACGAATCCGGGGCGGAGCTCACGTCTGTCGCGATGGCTGCGTTGGCCGACACGCCATCGCTGCGCCTCTTGCCTCGCCCATTCCAACGGTCACGAAATCAAGAGAAACGTCGCGACCGCCAATCTCATCGGAGCTGGGGGCGTCTATACGTTTAAAATGATCCCCGCCGCAGCCCGCGTCAATAGCGCATGCTGCCGTTCATTTGGCGTGGACGAACTGCACTGCCACGCAACGCGGCAGGGGCAGTTGCCAAACGTCGTTCGCTTGCGCAGCGCACAAATCCACGTAGATGCACAATTCACCCAACCGTGAGTGCAGCCATGCCTCGCGCGCGCTAAGCTTGCGAGGCAGGTCGCGACGGGTTCCGTCCGGCCAGGCTCGTTTCGCTGAACCTGGGTTGCCGTACTCGGCCCATCGCGTTTCTCGCTCGTGAGGCGGACACGCGTGGCTGCAAAGCGCGCGGTATCACCGCCGCGGCTTACAGCACGGGAGGGTGCGTTCATGGCCACTCTGTACTCCCAGGGCATGTTGAGGCGGCACGTATTCGGCGAAGCGGCCTCTTATCCCATTCGCAAGATCAGTCTGTCCGACCTGACCGAGGCGCTGCGCCTTGGTTGGGAGGATTTCCAGGCGATGCCAAGTCACGCCATCGTCGTCTGCGTGATCTATCCCGTTCTCGGTCTCGTCCTGTTCAGGACGGTCCTTGGCTATTCGGTCCTGCCGCTACTGTTTCCGCTGGCCGCCGGCTTTGCCCTGATAGGACCCTTTGCCGCGATCGGTCTCTACGAGCTCAGCCGTCGCCGCGAACGCGGCGAGGAGGTCGGGGCATGGGACGCGATCAAGGTGCTGCGCGCACCGTCGTTCGGCGCCATGTTCGAGCTCGGCGTGCTCCTGCTCGTCCTGTTCGGGGCCTGGATCGGTGTCGCGAACGCAATCTACGTCACGATTTTCGGTCACGCTCCGGCTGCAAGCATTCCCGACTTCGCAACGCGCGTGCTGACGACGCCGGAAGGCTGGTCGCTCATCATCGTCGGTTGCGGTGTCGGCTTCCTGTTTGCGGTTGTGGCCTTGTGCGTCAGCGTCGTGTCGTTTCCGTTGATGCTCGACCGGCATGCGACTGCGATCGACGCGATCCGCACGTCGCTCCGAGCGGTGGTGGAGAATCCGGTTGCGATGGCCGCCTGGGGCCTCATCGTCGCGGCGCTGCTCGTGATCGGCTCGCTGCCGTTCTTCGTCGGTCTCGCTGTCGTGCTGCCGGTGCTCGGTCATGCCACCTGGCACCTTTATCGGCGGGTGGTCGAGCCAAATCCGAATCCACCGGACGAGCCGCCGCCGCCCCCGAAGGGAAAGCGCTACGCGGCGGACTTTCCGGCCAATCTCTTCCCGTGGAGCCGCGAGGGCGAGTAGTGCGGGCGAAGCGGCCGCGCTTGGCGGCCGCGTTCGCGGGACACGACGGAGAGTGGCGGCCTACTTCTGCTGCTGCGGCAGGAAGGTCGGGCCGACCGAGCGGATCGGCTTGTTCTCCGACGAGGTCGCGGGGACAGGATCCGCAGGCGGCGTCGCAGCCGGCGCGGTTGCCGTCGTCGGCGCGGGCGCTGCGCCCTTCTTGGCATTGGCAGGCTGCGGCGTGCCCTTGCTCAGGCGCTGCTGCTGCATCTTCCTGGCGCTCTCCTCGGTGACGATGATGTCACCCTGCTGCTCGGCCGCGGCCTTGTCGTCGGCCGATTTCAGCGCGTCGGCCCAGGTCTGGCCCGCGGCCTTGCACGAGCAGGACGGGTTGAACTCGCTGCGGAATTTGAAGGCGGTCGGCAGCGCCGTGTAGGGTTGTCCGCCGATCGACACGGCCGAGTTCATGTCCTCGCCGGGATTGCGATGGGTGTAGAGCACGGCTTCCGCGGCCGGGCACAGCGCCTTGCAGGTCTTCTCGTCGTCGGGGAAGCGCGCCGGCACGGTGGCGAACGAGATCGGGAAATAGGCGCCGTCGCAGGTGCGCACGCACACGGTGCGATAGGTGCCGGATTGCGGACCGAGATCGGAGGGCGGCACGCCTTGCGGATTGTTCGGGTTGTTGCCGCCGAACAGATTGTTCAGGAAATTGCCGCCGCCTTGCGACTGCGCGGCGTTGGCATATTGCGGGCCGCAACTGTTCTGCGCGAGCGCCATCAGCACCGAGCGGCGCTGGTTGTCGCGCTCCGGGCTGAAGCCGCCGCCGCGCAGGCGTTCGAGATTGCCGGTGATCTGGTCCAGATTGGCGCGCATCTGCTGGATCTGGGTGTTGACCGGGCCGCACTGCGCCTGCTGGCCGTTGAACAGCGAGAAGAAGCCGGAGGAGTCGCAACCCATGCGCTTGGCCTGCATGGTGACGCGGTCGAGCTCGGCCTGCTGCTTGGCCTGGGAATCCTGGTAGCGGCGGATCTGCTCGTCGCGCGCGGGGTCGCCACCGCCGCCGCCACGATCGAGCGCGGCGAGCTGGCCCTCCAGCCGCGCGCACATCGGATTCGGACCAAGTCCGTTCTGGCCCGGCTGAGGCGGCGGGCCGGGCGGACCAGCCTGCGCGAAAGCGCTATTGGCGAGCACGACCGTGCTCAGAAGCATGGTGCAGGCAAGGATCGAGCGGGTACGGGAGAGAGACAAAATTTCAGGCATATCCGCCATTCTAGCGAGGTCACGGCCCGGCGTGATTTAGGGGGCCGAAGCGCGCCCTCCAATAGCCGCTTCCTGCGGCATCGTCACGTCGTTTCAGGGGCCGAAGACCGGTCCTAAGGTCCGCCAGCTCCGAGGGAATTCAGCGTTGGCAGGTGATTGCGACATATTCGTCGCAATGGCCATGGGAGCAGTTTGCGCCGGTTTTAGGGACAGAGCCGGTAATTTCGTCGGGATCGACCCGGCGATAGGCTGATGCCTGGGCAAAATCCCGTGACTGGCAGTAGGTCCGTGCGACCTGCGCGCCGCATTTGTCGCCCTTGGCCAGGCATTTGTCGATGCCGTAGCCGTCGGCCTGATTGGCGATGATGAAGACGCGGGTCTCGGCAAAGGCGCCGGATGCCGCGACGAGGGAGCCGCAAAGGACGAGCGCGAACAGGGATCGCATGGGTGCACCGGGGACTTCAGAGGACCGCCGGGTTCCAAGTAAACTCAAAAGGTTAAGGATGATGGAACCATCATGGCGGGCCGGCGCGCTTTGCGGGCATAAGACGGCATTTTCGCGGCTCCCTTGACGCGGGGCCGCCTCATAGCCCATATGTTCCCGCATGAACGGTCTCCTCGCCATTTGCATCATTTGCGAGATTACGAGCTAGCGATTCGCTGGCTGGAGCCGTCTTTTCTCAAACACATTGAGAGCACTGGACGCCCGGCCAACAGCCGACGGGTATCCATATGGAATTACGCCTCTACGATACGCTGAGCCGGGACAAGCGCACCTTCGTGCCGCTCGATGCCAAGAACGTCCGCATGTATGTTTGCGGACCGACCGTCTACGACTTCGCCCATATCGGCAATGCGCGGCCGGTGATCGTGTTCGACGTGCTGTTTCGGCTGCTGCGCCATCTCTACGGCGAGGCGCACGTCAAATATGTTCGCAACATCACCGACGTCGACGACAAGATCAACGACCGTGCCGCGCGCGATTTTCCCGGCCTGCCGCTGAACGAGGCGATCCGCAAGGTCACCGAGCAGACCGGCAAGCAGTTTCACGCCGACGTCGATGCGCTTGGCGCACTGCGGCCGAGCGTCGAGCCGCGCGCGACCGAGCACATCGTCGAGATGCGCGAGATCATCGAACGGCTGGTCAAGGGCGGCTTTGCCTATGCCGCGGAGGATCACGTGCTGTTCTCGCCGCAGGCGATGAACGCGGCCAATGACGGACTGCCGCGCTATGGCGCGTTGTCGAACCGCTCGCTGGACGAGATGGTCGCCGGCGCCCGCGTCGACGTCGCGCCCTACAAGAAGGGCAACACCGACTTCGTGCTGTGGAAGCCGTCGAAGCCCGGCGAGCCGTCATGGCCGTCGCCGGCCGGCATCAAGGCCGAGGGCCGTCCGGGCTGGCACATCGAGTGCTCGGCCATGGCCTGGAAGCATCTCGGCGAGTATTTTGACATCCATGGCGGCGGTATCGATCTCGTGTTTCCGCATCACGAGAACGAGGTCGCGCAGACCTGCTGCGCCTTCCACCGGGAGCGCATGGCGAACTACTGGATGCACAACGGCTTCCTGCAGGTCGAGAGCGAGAAGATGTCGAAATCGCTCGGCAACTTCATCACGATCCATGAACTGCTCCAGGACTGGCCGGGCGAAGTGCTGCGCCTGAACATGCTGAAGACGCATTACCGCTCGCCGATCGACTGGACCATGAAGTCGCTGGAGGAGAGCGCCAGGACGCTCGACGACTGGTATCGCGTCGCCGCCGATGTCGAACCCGGCAAGCCGGCCGCGTCCGTGGTCGAGCCGCTGCTCGACGACCTCAACACCTCGCTTGCGATCGCAGCGCTGCACAGCCTGCGTGGCAGCGATGTGCCCGCACTGGCGGGGTCGTTGCGGCTGCTCGGATTCCTGTCCGAGACCGCGGCGCAGTGGGAAGGTCGCAAGCAGCAGGCGAGCGGCGTTGATGCCGCTGAAGTCGAACGCCTGATTGCGGAGCGAACCGCCGCGCGTGGCCGGAAGGACTTCAAGGAGTCCGATCGGATCCGCGATCTGCTCGCCGCGATGGGCGTCGCGATCAAGGATTCCAAGGACGGGACGACCTGGGAGGTGACGCGATGAGCCGCCCCGACACGCCGTTCCCGCGGCACTGGCTCTATTACATCGCGCTGAAAATCCTGCTGCTCGGCGCCGCCGTAGCGATCGTGCTGAAACTCTATGGGATGTGGTGAAGACGATGGGACAGACTTTGCCGAAGCCCGGCTTGCGGCCCTTCCTGCCGGATGACGTGCCACTGCTCGCCGCGATCTTCACCGCCAGCATCGAGGAGCTGACCGGCGACGATTACAGCGAGGCGCAGCAGCAGGCCTGGATGGAGGCGGCCGAGGACGAAGAGTTCGGCAAGCGGCTCGCCTCCGACCTGACGCTAATCGCGACGCTCGAGGGCTCGCCGGTCGGCTTTGCCTCGCTGCGCGGCGCCGACCACATCCGCATGCTCTATGTGCATCCGGCCGTCGCCGGGCAGGGCATCGCGGCCATGCTGATCGACGCGCTGGAGAAGCTCGCCGGCGGCCGTGGTGCTGCGGCGCTCACGGTCGACGCCAGCGACACCGCGCAGGGCTTTTTCGCCAAGCGCGGCTATGCCGCCCAGCAGCGCAACAGCGTCGCCATCAATGACGAATGGCTCGCCAACACCACCATGAAGAAGACGCTCGGAGCAGCGCCATGAGCAGGGAGCGCCTCTATCTGTTCGACACCACGCTGCGCGACGGCGCGCAGACCAATGGCGTCGATTTCACGCTGACCGACAAGCAGGTCATCGCGGCGATGCTCGACGATCTCGGCATCGATTATGTCGAGGGCGGCTATCCCGGCGCCAATCCGCTCGACAGCGAGTTCTTCGGCTCCAGGCCGAAGCTCAAGCACGCGCGCTTCACCGCCTTCGGCATGACGCGCCGGGCAGGGCGCTCGGTCTCCAACGATCCCGGTGTCGCCGGGCTGCTGGAAGCCAAGGCGGACGCGATCTGCTTCGTCGCAAAGTCCTCCGCCTATCAGGTGCGCGTCGCGCTGGAGACGACCAAGGAAGAGAATCTCGCCTCGATCCGCGACAGCGTCGCGGCGGCGAAAGCCGCCGGCCGCGAGGTCATGCTCGACTGCGAGCATTTCTTTGACGGCTACAAGGAAGACGCGAGCTTCGCGCTCGCCTGCGCCAAGGCCGCTTATGAGGCGGGCGCGCGCTGGGTGGTGCTGTGCGACACCAATGGCGGCACCATGCCGAACGAAGTCGAGGCCATCGTCAGTGAAGTGACAAAGCACATCCCCGGCGATCACGTCGGCATCCACGCCCATAACGACACCGAGCAGGCGGTGGCCAATTCGCTGGCCGCGGTGCGCGCGGGGGCGCGGCAGATCCAGGGCACGCTGAACGGTCTCGGCGAGCGCTGCGGCAACGCCAATCTCTGTTCGCTGATCCCGACGCTGAAGCTGAAGAAGGAGTTTGCCGAGGCTTTCGAAATCGGTGTCACCGCCGAGAAGCTGGCGACGCTGGTCAAGGTCTCGCGCACGCTCGACGACATGCTCAACCGCGTGCCGAACCGGCATGCGGCGTATGTCGGCGAAAGCGCCTTCGTCACCAAGACCGGGATCCATGCTTCGGCCGTGATGAAGGATCCGCAGACCTACGAGCATGTCTTGCCCGAGCTGGTCGGCAATCACCGCAAGGTGCTGGTGTCCGACCAGGCCGGCCGCTCCAACGTCATCGCCGAGCTCGACCGCGCCGGCATCCCCTACGAGAAGAGCGATCCGAAGCTGACGCGCCTCGTCGAGGAATTGAAGGAGCGCGAGGCGGCCGGGTACGCCTATGAATCCGCCAATGCTTCGTTCGACCTGCTGGCGCGCCGCACCCTCGGCAAGGTGCCGCATTATTTCGAGGTCGAGCAGTTCGACGTCAATGTCGAGCAGCGCTACAATTCGCAGGGCGAGCGCGTCACCGTGGCGCTTGCGGTGGTGAAGGTCGATGTCGCCGGCGAGCATCTGATCTCGGCTGCCGAAGGCAACGGCCCCGTCAACGCGCTCGACGTGGCGCTGCGCAAGGATCTCGGCAAGTACCAGAAGTTCATCGAGGGGCTGACGCTGATCGATTACCGCGTGCGTATCCTCAATGGCGGCACCGGCGCGGTCACGCGCGTGCTGATCGAGAGCGAGGACGAGAACGGCGATCGCTGGACCACGGTCGGCGTGTCCCCGAACATCATCGATGCGTCGTTCCAGGCGCTGATGGATTCGGTGATCTACAAGCTCGTGAAGTCGGGCGCACCGGCGTAGGCGAGATGCTGTAGCCCGGATGAGCGAAGCGATATCCGGGACGATCTGCGCTGCGGAGAAAGCGTTCCCCGGGTGTCGCTTCGCTCATCCGGGCTACGGGAGATCGAGGAGGGGGCAAACATGATCGACCACATCTCCGTCGGCGTCAGCGATCTCGATCGCTCCGCAAAATTCTACGAAGCCACGCTCGCCGTGCTCGGCCTCACGCGCCTCGTCACGCGGCCGCGCACGGTCGGTTTCGGCAAGGCCTATCCGGAGTTCTGGATCAACTTACGCGAGGCCATGCCGCGCGTCGCGCCTGAGAGCGGCGTGCACATCTGTCTGCGGGCGAAGACGACTGGCGAGGTCGATGCGTTCCATGCGGCCGCGCTTGCGACCGGAGGGGGCTCCGACGGTGCGCCGGGTCTGCGTCCGCATGACCGCGTGCGTTACTACGCAGCCTTCGTCACCGACCCCGATGGTAACCGGATCGAGGCGGTGACGTTCCCGCAGGAGTGATCAGAGCTTGCGCGCGACTTCCGGGGCGAGTTGCGTTTCTGACTCGGCGATCTGGGCCGCGGCCGCCTTCAGCTTCGGCAGAATATCCTCGACGCGATCCGCCTTGAGGATGTCGACCGACAAGCCGGCGCGGATGAACTCGGTCTGGCGCATATGCGACAGCAGCGAGAATAGCGGCTCCCAGAAATTGTCGATATTGGCGAGCAGCACCGGCTTGGCGTGACGGCCGAGCTGCTTCCAGGTCAGCTGCTCGACCAGCTCCTCCAGCGTGCCGACGCCGCCCGGCAGCGCCACGAAGGCGTCGGAGCGCTCGAACATCAGCCGCTTGCGCTCGTGCATGTCGGGCGTGACGATCATTTCCTGCACGCGGGTCAGCGCATTCTCGCGCTTGCGGAGGAATTCGGGAATGATGCCGGTGACGGAGCCGCCGTGGTCGAGCACGGAGGTCGCGACCGAGCCCATCAGGCCGAGCGAGCCGCCGCCATAGACCAAGCGAATGTTGCTCTCGGCGAGCGCCTTGCCGAACGCCTTGGCGCCTTCGGTGAAGCGGGGATTGGTTCCGGGGCCGGAGCCGCAATAGACACAGACGGTTTTAATGGTGCTCATTGGTGTCATGATGCATTGCAGCGAAGAGGCGTCAAGCCCAATCGGTGATTCGGATCACCCGGAAATCTACCGGTAAATGGCGACAAACAATCAAAGATTCGCCATCTGGCGGGGTGCGCTGGCATCGGGAAGGCTTTATATGACGGGCGAAAATCGCAAATCGTAACGCGGCTCGCATCCGGCGGGCCCTCAGGCTTCTTGATGGACCAACCTCAATCGTTCGACGGCGCCGACGTTCCCGATCCGCCCGCGGGGGGACCGCAGGCCGGGGCCACGCTGATGGGCACGCTGGCGCATTTGTGGCCCTATATCTGGCCGGGCGACCGCTTCGACCTGAAGATGCGGGTGGTCTGGTCGATGGTGCTGCTGCTCGCCGCCAAGCTGATCACGCTGACCGTGCCGTTCAGCTTCAAATGGGCGACGGACGCGCTGACCGGTGCCAACACCGCGCCGGTCGCGGCCGACAATTGGCACCTCTGGGTGATCGCCTCGCCGCTGCTGCTCACCGCGAGCTACGGTGCGATGCGCATCCTGATGGCGGTGCTGACGCAATGGCGCGACGGCATCTTCGCGCGCGTCGCCATGCATGCGGTGCGCAAGCTCGCCACCATCACCTTCGTCCACATGCACGAGCTGTCGCTGCGCTTCCACCTCGAGCGCAAGACCGGCGGCCTGACGCGCGTGCTCGAGCGCGGCCGCGAGGGCATCGAGGTCATCGTGCGCATGGTGATCCTGCAGTTGATTCCGACCATCGTCGAGGTCTCGCTGCTGATGGCCGTGCTGCTCTGGCAGTTCGACTGGCGCTACGTGGTCGCAACCCTGATCACGGTCACGGTCTACATGTACTACACCTACATCGCGACCGAGTGGCGGATCGGCATCCGCCGCAAGATGAACGATTCCGACACCGAGGCGAACACCAAGGCGATCGACTCGCTGCTCAACTACGAGACCGTGAAGTATTTCAGCGCCGAGACCCGCGAGGCGCAGCGCTATGACAAGTCGGTCGCGCGCTACGAGGAGGCAAGCGTCCACACCTATACCTCGCTCGCCGTGCTCAACACCGGCCAGGCCGTGATCTTCACGCTGGGCCTGACCGCGACCATGCTGATGTGCGCGATCGGCGTGCGCAACGGCACCAACACGGTCGGCGATTTCGTGCTGGTCAATGCGATGATGATCCAGCTCTACCAGCCGCTGAATTTCATGGGCATGGTCTATCGCGAGATCAAGCAGGCGATCATCGACATCGAGAAGATGTTCGGCGTGATCGGCCGCGAGGCCGAGATCAAGGACGCCCCGGGTGCGCAGCCGCTGACTGTTTCCGCCGGCACGGTGCGGTTCGAGGATGTGCGTTTCGCCTATGAGCCGACGCGCCCGATCCTGAAGGGGATCAGCTTCGAGGTGCCGGCCGGCAAGACCGTCGCCATCGTCGGCCCGTCCGGTGCGGGCAAGTCGACGATCTCGCGCCTGTTGTTCCGTCTCTATGACGTCTCCGGCGGCAAGATCCTGATCGACGGCCAGGACATCCGCGAGGTCACGCAGGCGAGCCTGCGCGCCTCGATCGGCATGGTGCCGCAGGACACGGTGCTGTTCAACGACACCATCCGCTACAACATCCGCTACGGCCGCTGGGACGCCGGCGATGCTGAGGTCGAGGAGGCGGCACGCCTCGCACAGATCGACAATTTCATCCGCATGGCGCCGAAGGGCTACGAGACCCAGGTCGGCGAGCGCGGGCTGAAGCTGTCGGGCGGCGAGAAGCAGCGCGTCGCCATCGCGCGCACGGTGCTCAAGGCACCGCCGATCCTGGTGCTGGACGAGGCGACCTCGGCACTCGACACCCACACCGAGCACGAGATCCAGGGCGCGCTCGACCGTGTGGCCAAGAACCGCACCTCGCTGGTGATCGCGCACCGGCTCTCGACCATCGTCGGTGCCGACGAGATCATCGTGCTGGATCAGGGCCGCATCGCCGAGCGCGGCACCCACGCCAAGCTGCTGGCGCAGGGCGGCCTCTATGCCAGCATGTGGAACAGGCAGCGCGAGGCCGAGGCGGCGCGCGAGAAACTGGCCCAGATCGCCGACAGCAGCGAGGCCCCCAACCGGGAGCCGCCGCCGGTCGACGACGCCCTGACGGCGCCCGCGGCCGCGGAGTGACCTTGTCTCCGGTCCCAACTCTGGCCTAAAGAGGCCCACCGCACCGGGAGATACCCGCGTGCCATCAACCCTGAGCGGCAGATAGCGATGTCCATTCTCGATTCGATCCAGCGTCAGATCCCGCCGATCCACAAGGAGGGCTATCCCTTCATCGGCGGTTTCGCGCTGGCAAGCCTGATCCTGTTCTGGCTGTGGTCGCCGCTGGGCTGGATCGGCACGATCCTGACCGTCTGGTGCGCGCTGTTCTTCCGCGACCCCGTCCGCGTGACGCCGGTGCGTGAGGGGCTCGTGGTGTCGCCGGCCGACGGCCGCGTCTCGATGATCACCATGGCGCTGCCGCCGGCCGAGCTCGGGCTCGGCGACCGTCCGCTGCCGCGCATCTCGGTGTTCATGAGCGTGTTCAACTGCCACGTGAACCGCAGCCCGATCGCGGGCAGGGTGGACCGCATCGCATACCGCCCCGGCCTGTTCATCAATGCCGAGCTCGACAAGGCGAGCGAGGATAACGAGCGCAACTCGCTGGTGATCACCACGCCGACGGCGCGGATCGGCGTGGTCCAGATCGCAGGCCTCGTCGCCAAGCGCATCGTCTGCTTCGTTAGGGAAGGCCAGGCGATCGGCGCCGGCGAGCGTTTCGGCCTGATCCGCTTCGGCTCCAGGCTCGACGTCTATCTGCCGCTCGGCACCAAGGCGCTGGTGTCGGAGGGACAAACCGCGATCGCGGGCGAGACCATTCTGGCCGATCTTGCCGGTGACGACCCGAGCCGCGCCTACCGCGCCAATTAACCAAAGCCGGTCCAAAGAGGGCCTTCCGCCGCGATGGCGGAGGGGGACCCGGCTTGCTATATCTCGCCTTGAGGTGAGGACCAGCCATGACGCCCTACGACTTCAAAGACCCTGACGTGCGCCGCCGGCGATTCCGCCCGATCCCGGTGCGGATGCTGGTGCCCAATGTCATCACGCTGCTGGCGATCTGCGCCGGCCTGACCTCGATCCGCCTGTCGATCGAGGGGCGGATGACGCTTGCCGTCTACGCCATCGTGTTCGCAGCCGCGCTCGACGGCATCGACGGCCGCATCGCGCGCATGATCAAGGGCCAGTCCAAATTCGGCGCCGAGCTCGACAGCCTCGCCGACTTCGTCAATTTCGGCGTGGCGCCCGGCTTGATGTTGTATTTCTGGCAGTTGCACGAACTCGGCAACGCCGGCTGGATCGCGGCCATGGTGTTTGCGATCTCCGGCGGCCTGCGTCTGGCGCGCTTCAACGCCACCATGGACGATCCCAACAAGCCGGCCTTCGCTGCCAATTTCTTTACCGGCGTGCCGGCGCCGGCCGGCGCGATCACGGTGCTGCTGCCGATCTATGTCGCGTTCCTCGATCTCGGCCGCTGGCCTGCGGCGGTGACGGCAGCCTACACGCTGCTGATCGCCTTCCTGATGGTGTCGCGCCTGCCGGTGTTCTCCGGCAAGACCAAGCGCATGCGCGTGCCGCCCGAGCTGGTGCTGCCGGCCTTCGTCGCGGTGGTCGTCTTCATCGCGCTTCTGATCGCCTATCCCTGGCACGTGCTCTCGATCGGCACGGTGCTGTATCTGCTCTGCCTGCCGCTCGGCTACAAATCCTACCAGGATCAGGCGCGCGCGATGGCCGCCACGGAGCCATCGGGCGAGGTCTCCTCGCCACCGTCCGCGCCGACCTTGGCGAACTTGTCGGAGCCGCCGCACGACGAGGACGACCGTCCCGGCCGGCTGCACTGAACGGTTTTCGCGGATATCTGCCATGAAGGCGTCCGAGTTGGGTTGAGGCCCGATCTCGGCTATATCGCCCAGTGCCGGCGGCACCGCGCCAACAGCGGCCGCCAATCTGGGAGAGAACGCTGTGACCAATTCCGCGACCGGGCCGCTGCCCGCTTCCGTCCTCGAAGCGCTGGGCCGCTATGACACGCCGACGATCTGCAACGCCATGGAGATCGTGGCGCCCGAGCGCCGCCTGATCGGCTACACCACCAAGCAATTGGTCTGCCCGTTCCCCAACCTGCCGCCGATCGTCGGCTATGCCCGCACGGTTGCGATCCGCTCCGTGCTGAAGTCCTCGCTGCCGCCGGAAGAGCAATCCAGGCGCCGCATCGAATATTACGAATATGTCGGCACCGGCCATGGTCCACGCATCTCGGTGATCCAGGACATCGATGGTCCTGACGTCGGCTACGGCGCGTTCTGGGGCGAGGTGCAGAGCAACGTGCACAAGGCGCTCGGCTGCCTCGGCGTCATCACCGACGGCTCGATCCGCGACATCCCGCAATGGGCCCCGGGTTTCCAGGCGCTGGCCGGCTCGATCGGCCCGTCGCACGCCTGGGTGCATGCGGAGAGCTTTGGCGGCGAAGTGCGCGTCGCCGGCATGACCGTGAAGTCGGATGACCTGATCCACGCCGACCAGCACGGCGCCATCGTGATCCCGCTCGACATCGCCGCAAAGTTGCCCGAGGCCGCCGAGCTCTGCGGCCGTCGCGAGACGCCGATCCTGGAGATCGCCCGCAGCCCCGACTTCTCGCTGGAGAAACTCAAGGCCGCGCTGAAGCGCTCGGCGGAGATTCACTGAGCGCTATCGCGATATCGGCCGCGGGTCGCCTTGTTCGGTCAGAAACAGGGCGGCCTGGTCCGGTTCGCCGAAGACGGCGGCGGCGCATCCGATCAGGGTGAAGCCGCCGGCGAGATCCCACAGGGTGATGTTGTCCGCATCATCGGGAACGTGAATCAGGCGCGCTGCGATCACGGCGAAGGCGGCCTCGATAAACAGCAGCACGCTGAACGCCGGCAGGACCAGCTCCGGCTCAAGCAGATGGACCGCCAGCACCGCCGGCAGCGCGGTGAGAAGACCGAACAGCGTCAACATTGCAAGTCGGCTCCTGTGATGGAGCATGCCGCACGGCCATAGAATACTGCATCGTCTCTCGCCGCGGATGTGGCGCAGGGCCGCAGTCGGAGAGCGAACAATGAACATGAATGGCAAGACGGTCTTGATCACCGGTTCCACCGATGGTGTGGGCCGCTACGTCGCACGCCGGCTGGCGGAGGAAGGTGCGAAGGTCCTGATCCACGGCCGCGACGCGGCGCGCGCGAAGGCGCTGAGCGACGAGATCGTGAAGGCCGGCCACGCGGCGCCAATTTTCTACCAGGCCGATTTGTCGTCGATGTCGGGCACGTGTGCGCTGGCCGAGGCCGTTATGCGCGATCATAAACGCCTCGATGTGTTCGTCAGCAATGCCGGCATCGGCTCGCAGAACGACGGGCCGCAGCGCCAAGTCAGTGCCGACGGCCACGAGCTGCGCTTTGCCGTGAACTATCTCTCGGGTTTCCTGCTGGCCCATCGGCTGCTGCCGCTGCTCAAGGCCGCGGCGCCATCGCGGATCGTCAATGTCGCTTCGCTCGGACAGCATCCCATCGATTTCGACGATGTCATGATCACGAAGGGCTACAGCGGTTCGCGCGCTTATGCGCAGAGCAAGCTCTCGCAGATCATGTTCACGATCGATCTCGCCGAGGAGCTGAAGGGGGCCGGCGTCACCGTCAACGCGCTGCATCCGGCGACCTATATGAACACCACGATGGTGCGTGCCGGCGGTATCTCGCCGATCTCGACGGTGGAGCAGGGCGGCGCCGCGATCCTGCATCTGGTCGAAGGCGACGACGTCGCAGGCAAGAGCGGCCTGTTCTTCAACGGCATGAACGAGGCCCGTGCCAATCCGCAGGCCTACGATGCCGACGCGCGCAGGCGCCTGCGTGCGCTCAGCCTGACGCTGACAGGACTGTCGTCTTAACGCGCGGCAATAATGGTTAGCGAAGTGTTGAGATTCCTGTCGGCGTTCGGCAAAGCCGGCGCCCTTTCAGCGTGCTGAGCCGATCTGGCGGACCGGCCCAACTTAACCTTTACGCGGCTTTAAGGGCGGCGCTCTAGGGTTTCCGATGCGGTTCGGGGTTGGGCCGCGCCAGCGGCCAGGACGGCCGTTGTTGCGTACGCGTTGGAGTATCCCATGGATATTATGACGAGCGTTGGCCTCATTGCAGGCATCATCGTCATCACGGCGATGATCTTCATGGGCGGCGACCTCCACATGTTCGTCTCCGAACATGCCATGATCATCATCTTCGGCGGTTCGATCTCCGCCACCATGATCCGCTTTCCGCTCTCGGCGCTCCTGCACGGCCTTCCGCTCGGCGCGAAGTTCGCCTTCACCATGAGCCGCCTGTCGGCCCACGACCTCGTTGACGAGCTCGCCCGCATCGCCGAGATCGCGCGCAAGCAGGGCCCGGTCGGCCTCGAAAAGGTCGAGACCGACGAGCCGTTCCTGGCCAAGGGCATCCGCTACGTCGCCGACGGCTACGACCTCGATTTCATCCGCGACAACCTCGAGCGCGACCGCGACAACTTCCTGATGCATCTCGACGAGGGCAGCAAGATCTACCGCGCCATCGGCGATTGCGCCCCGGCGTTCGGCATGATTGGCACGCTGATCGGCATGGTGCAGATGTTCGCGAACATGACCGACCCCTCCAAGCTCGGCCCGTTCATGGCGACCGCGCTGCTGGCGACGCTTTACGGCGCGCTGGTCGCGAACCTGTTCTGTCTGCCCATCGCCGACAAGCTGCACGGCAAGCTGCTCGACGAGGAAACCAACCGCACGCTGATCATCGACGGCATCCTGATGATCCGCGACTCCAAGAGCCCGACGCTCGTGCGCGAAATGCTGCTGGCCTATCTGCCGGAGAAGCATCGTCACGCCGAAGGCGAGCCGGTGCCGGCCTAAGGTCGCCCGGTCCGGATATTGAGAGATGGCCAAGAAGAAGCGCGGCGATGCTCACGGCGGTGGTCACGGATGGTTCGTGACCTTCGCCGACCTGATGGGCCTGATGATGAGCTTCTTCGTGATGCTCGTCGCGTTCTCGACGCAGGACGCCAACAAGCTGAAGATCGTTGCCGGCTCGATGCGCGACGCTTTCGGCGTGCAGAGCGAGGCGCGCTATGCCGGCATCGTCGAATCCGATGGCCTGCCGACACGCCCGCGGCTGAAGAACGTCGACCACATCCAGCCCGAGGATGCCTCAAACACACCGACCCCGGATCAGGACGACCGCGACAAGACGTCGGGTGCGAAGATCAAGGTCGACCGCAATTTCGCGCTGGCCGCGGCTTCGCTGCGCCAGGCGCTGCAGGACATGCCGGAACTGACCGAGATGTCCAAGCACATCATGTTCGAGGAAACCAAGCAGGGCCTCAACCTGGAGATCGTCGACCAGGATGGCCGCTCGATGTTCGCTGACGGCTCCAAGGTGCCCTATGATCGCACCCGCCGCCTGATCGAGAAGCTCGCGATCCCGCTCAAGGCGACGCCGTTGCGCGTCTCCATCGCCGGCCACACCGCGGCCGGATTCGTGCCGACCCGCAGCGACTACGGCGCCTTCGACCTGTCGGCCGACCGCGCCAATGCCGTGCGCCAGATCCTCGAGCGCGAGGGCCTGCCGCCCTCGCACATCTTCGCTGTCTCCGGCAAGGCGGACACCCAGCCGCTGTTTCCGGACGATCCCTCGCTCGCCGCCAACCGGCGCGTGACCATCACCCTGATGCGCGAAGATCCGCCGCTGCCGCCGAATCTGAAGCCGTAACCCCCTTGCGCTACCATCTTACCTGAGGCATGTCGTCGCGCAGGCGACGAGCGTGGCCGCGCCGTCACAGCATCCGGCTCCGCGCCTGCTAAGGTGGGGTGCCGATTGACACGCGCGCCGGAAGCGTCAAAAGGCGCCGGATCAAATTCAGGGACGAAGCGTTTTCCATCTTCATGACGGCGAGCATCACACAGGCCGAGACCCAGGAAGGGCCGGTCACTTCGGGCTTTTGGTCCCTCACGCTCGGGAGCATCGGCGTCGTCTTTGGCGACATCGGCACCTCGCCGCTCTACGCATTCCACGAGGCAGTACGCGGCGCGGCCCATGGCGAGCCGGTGTCGCGGGTGATGGTGCTCGGCGTGCTCTCGCTGATCCTGTGGGCGCTGCTGATTGTCGTCACCGCCAAATATGTCCTGCTGCTGCTGCGCGCCGACAATAACGGGGAGGGCGGCACGCTCTCGCTGATGGCGCTCGGCCAGCGCGCGCTGGGGCGGCGGAGCTGGTTCCTGCTCGCGCTCGGCGTGGTCGGCGCGTCCATGTTCATCGGCGATTCCATGATCACGCCGGCGATCTCGGTGCTCTCGGCGGTTGAGGGCCTCAAGCTCGCAACGCCCGCGTTCGAGCACTATGTCGTGCCGCTCACCGTCGCCATCCTGGCGCTGCTGTTCGCGGTACAGAGCAAGGGCACGGCGCTGGTGGCCTCCGCCTTCGGGCCGGTGATGGTGGTCTGGTTCGCGGTCCTGGCGGTGATGGGCGCAGTCCACATCGCCGACGATCCTTCCGTGCTCGCGGCGATCAATCCCTATTACGCGCTGCAATTCCTGCTGTCGCACGGCACGATCGGGCTCGTGACGCTGGGTGCCGTGTTCCTGGCGGTGACGGGCGGCGAGGCGCTCTACGCCGATCTCGGCCATTTCGGGCGTAAGCCGATCCAGTCGGCCTGGATGTTCTTTGTGCTGCCCGCGCTCTTGATCAACTATTTCGGGCAGGGCGCGCTGGTGCTGTCCGATCCGAGCGCGATCGAACATTCCTTCTACCGCATGGTGCCGGAGCATCTGGTGCTGCCGCTGGTCGGGCTTGCAACCGCCGCGACCGTGATCGCGAGCCAGGCGGTGATCACCGGCGCCTATTCGCTGGTCTATCAGGCGGTGCAGCTCGGCCTGTTGCCGCGCTTCGAGGTCCGCTACACCTCCGAAACCCATGCCGGCCAGATCTATCTGCCGCGCGTAAATCGTCTGCTGCTGATCGGCGTAATGCTGCTGGTGCTGCTGTTCCACACCCCCAGCAACCTCGCGTCGGCCTACGGCATCGCGGTCTCCACCACCATGGTCGCCGACGGCGTCATGGGTTTTGTGGTGATCTGGAAATTGTGGAACTGGCGCGCCGCGACGGCCGCCGCCGTGATCGTGCCCTTCGTCGTCGTCGACATCAGCTTCTTCAGCGCCAATCTGCTCAAGCTGCTCGAGGGCGCCTGGGTGCCGCTGCTGTTCGGCGTCGCCATGGCCGGGACGATCTGGACCTGGCGGCGTGGCTCGGGAATCCTGATCCAGAAGACGCGCCGCATCGAGGTGCCGCTGGACGATCTGATCCGGAGCCTGGAGAAGCGGCCGCCGCACATCGTCAAGGGCACCGCAGTGTTCCTGACCAGCGATCCCGCCTTCGTGCCGACCGCGCTGCTGCACAACCTCAAGCACAACAAGGTGCTGCACGAGCATAACGTGATCCTGACGATCGAGACCGCGCACACGCCGCGGGTCGATCTGTCCGAGCGGTTCCGCATGGAGAAGATCAGCGACAAGTTCTCGAAGGTCCGGCTGCGCTTCGGCTACATGGAGCAGCCGAACGTGCCCAAGGCGCTGGCGATCGCGCGCAAGCAAGGCTGGCAGTTCGACATCATGTCGACGTCGTTCTTCGTGTCGCGAAGGTCGCTGAAGGCCTCGGCGCAGTCAGGCATGCCGCTGTGGCAGGACCATTTGTTCATCGCGCTGAGCCGGTCCGCCAACGACGCCACCGACTATTTCCAGATCCCGACCGGGCGGGTGGTTGAAGTCGGAACCCAAGTGACTATTTGAAACGCAACTGGCAAACCCATGCAAATTTCGCATGGCGAGGGCCCGGAATCGGGCTAGGCTATGCCGCCAGCGCGGGACTATAAGCCCGCGCTCTTCCGCCGTTGTGCAGTGAAGCATTTTTAGAGGCCATCAGGCTCTCCCATGACAAGTGACGTAGCAGTTCCCGCCCCGGAAACGGCGGCGGCCAACGGGCATGGCGATGCCCACACCACCGCCGGTTTCGGCGCCCTGACGCTCGGCAGCATCGGGGTCGTCTACGGCGATATCGGCACCAGCCCGCTCTACGCGTTCCGCGAGGCGGTGATGGCGGCCTCGGGTGCGGAAGGCGCCCCGACGCCGGCGGCCGTGCTCGGCGTGGTCTCCCTGATCCTGTGGGCGCTCATCGTCGTGGTGACGCTCAAATACGTCGTGATCCTGCTCCGCGCCGACAACAATGGCGAGGGCGGCACGCTGGCGCTGATGGCGTTGGCCCAGCGCGCGGTCGGCACCGGCGGGGCGACCATCGTCCTGCTCGGCATCATCTCGGGCGCGTTATTCTACGGCGATGCCGTGATCACGCCGGCGCTCTCGGTGCTGTCGGCGATCGAAGGCATGAAGGACGTCACCTTGACGTTCGAGCCCTACATCGTGCCGCTGACCGTGATCATCCTGGTTGGCCTGTTTGCCGTGCAGTCGCGCGGCACCGCCCGCGTCGCTGCCTTCTTCGGCCCCGTGATGTGCGTCTGGTTTGCGGTCATCGCGGGCGCGGCGATCCACCCCATTATCGCGCAGCCGCAGATCCTGTTCGCGCTGAACCCGCTCTATGCGGTGTCCTTCATGCTCCACCATGGCGTCATTGGCTTCGTGACGCTGGGCGCGGTGTTCCTGGCGGTCACCGGCGCCGAGGCGCTCTATGCCGACCTCGGCCATTTCGGCAAGCGGCCGATCCAGACCGCCTGGCTGTTCATCGTGCTGCCGTCGCTGGCACTGAACTATCTGGGGCAGGGCGCGCTTGTTCTCGGCGATCCCGGCGCGATCGTCAGCCCGTTCTTCCAGCTCTTCCCGCAAGGCTTTGTCCGCGGCAGCATGGTCGTGCTGGCGACCGCCGCGACCGTGATCGCGAGCCAGGCCGTCATCACCGGCGCCTATTCGCTGACGCGCCAGGCGATTCAGCTCGGCCTGCTGCCGCGCTTCGAAATTCGCCATACATCTGAAGCCCATTCCGGCCAGATCTTCATCCCGCGCATCAACCAGCTTCTGCTGGTTGCGGTGGTCCTGCTGGTGCTGCTGTTCCGCTCCTCCAGCGCGCTGGCCTCGGCCTATGGCATCTCCGTCACCGGCACCATGGTGGTCACGGCGATGATGGGCTTCGTGGTGATCTGGAAGGGCTGGCGCTGGAGGCCGCTTGCGGCCGCCGCGCTGATCGCCCCGTTCCTGTGCCTCGATTTGACCTTCCTGACCGCGAACCTGCTCAAGGTGTTCGAGGGCGGCTGGGTGCCGCTCGCGCTCGGCGCGCTCATGATCATCCTGATGTACACGTGGCGACGCGGCAGCCGGCTTTTGTTCGAGAAGTCGCGCAAGCTCGAATTCCCGCTCGCCGACCTCGTCGCCATGCTGGAGAAGCGGCCGCCACAGCGGGTGCCCGGCACGGCCGTGTTCCTGACCTCGGACCCGCTCAGTGCCCCGACCGCGCTGATGCATAGTCTGAAGCACTACAAAGTGCTCCATGAGAAGAACGTTATTCTCACCATCGAGACCGCGCAGACCCCGCGCATCGACCCGGCCGAGCGGGTGCGGCTGGAACAGATCTCGCCGACCTTCTCCAAGGTGACGCTGAAGTTCGGCTTCATGGAATCGCCCAACGTGCCGAAGGCGCTCGCCATCGCCCGCAAGCTCGGCTGGCAGTTCGACATCATGTCGACCTCGTTCTTCCTGTCGCGCCGGGCGCTGAAGCCTGCGGCCCATTCCGGCATGCCGCGCTGGCAGGACCGGCTGTTCATCTCGCTCAGCCGCTCCGCCAACGATGCCACCGACTATTTCCAGATCCCCTCGGGCCGCGTCGTCGAGGTCGGAACGCAGGTGACGATCTAGGCGGACCAGCCGGGTCTAAAGCGCGATGAGATTTGGTTGAATCGTCACCGCGCTTTAGGTTGTTGTTTGAGCATGATCTTTTCGGAAAACCGCTGCGCACTTTTCCGGATCATGCTCTAGGATTCAAAGCACACTTCAAGCCGCTGCGATTTAGCTTTAACTTGCGCAAGGCAGCTCAAGCCTTTGTAGCGCTTGATTTTTGGTGCCTGAGAGGCGAGGTTGCCGCCCGCCGGGATCGCCCCGGCAGGCTGCTCGCGACGTTGGAGGATGATGTGGCACATCAAGTACAGGATCTGACCCCGGACGAGGTCTCCAAGGGTGTCGCGGAAGGACGCTATCTGCTCGTCGACGTGCGCGAGCCGAACGAGGTCGAGGCCGAGGCCTACCCTTACGGCGTCGTGGTGCCGCTCTCGACCTTCGATCCCAAGGCGATCCCCGATCCCGCCGGCAAGGAGGTCGTGTTCGCCTGCCGCTCGGGCAAGCGCTCGGTGACCGCCTCGCTCGCGGCGCAGGCTGCGGGCCTGCCTTACGACAAGCATCTGGCCGGCGGCATGCTCGGCTGGAAGGCGGCGGGGCTTCCCAGCAAGGTCGGTGGCTGATCCGACCGATGTCCAAGAGCTCTTCGCTGAACAAGGTCTTCGCCGACCTTCCCGTCACGATCTTCGAGGCGATGTCGCAGGCCGCGCGCGACAACAACGCCATCAATCTCGGCCAGGGCTTTCCTGACGATCCCGGTCCCGAGGACATCCGCCGCGCCGCGGCCGAGGCCTCGCTGAACGGCTACAACCAGTACCCCTCGATGATGGGCCTGCCGGAGCTGCGCCAGGCGATCGCGACCCATTACGACCACTGGCACGGCCTCAAGCTCGATCCGATGAGCGAGGTGATGGTGACCTCCGGCGGCACCGAGGCGCTGACCTCGGCGATCCTCGCGGTGGTCCAGCCCGGCGACGAAGTCGTCTGCTTCCAGCCGGTCTACGATTCCTATCTGCCGATCATCCGCCAGGCCGGCGGCATTCCGCGCCTCGTCCGCCTCGAGCCGCCGCACTGGCGACTGAACGAAGACATGCTGAAAAGCGTCTTCAATTCAAAGACCAAGGCGGTGCTCTTCAACAATCCTCTGAATCCCTCGGCGGTGGTGTATCCGCGCGAGGACCTCGAGCTCTTGGCGCGCTACTGCCAGGAGTTCGACGTCATCGCGATCTGCGACGAGGTCTGGGAGCACGTCACCTTCGACGAGCACAAGCACGTCCCGCTGATCACCATCCCCGGCATGCGCGATCGCACCATCAAGGTCGGCTCGGCCGGCAAGATCTTCTCGCTGACGGGGTGGAAGATCGGCTTCGTCTGCGCCGCGCCGCCGCTGTTGCGCGTCGCTGCCAAGGTGCACCAGTTCCTCACCTTCACCACCGCGCCGAATCTGCAGGCCGCCGTCGCCTACGGCCTCGGCAAGTCCGACGACTACTTCCTGTCGATGCGCAAGGATTTGACGCGGAGCAGGGACCGTCTGACCAAGGGGCTCGAGAGCCTCGGCTTCCCGGTGCTGAAGTCGCAAGGAACCTACTTCCTCACGGTGGACCTGTCGCCGCTCGGGCTGAACGAGAGCGATACCGAGTTCTGCTGGCGCATCGTGAAGGACTACAAGGTCGCCGCGATCCCGGTCTCGGCCTTCTACGAGCAGGACCCGGTGACCTCGGTGGTGCGCTTCTGCTTTGCCAAGAAGGACCAGACCCTCGATACCGCGCTGGAGCGGCTGTCGGACGCGGTGCGCGGACGCAAGAGGTAGGACACATGACGAATGTCAGCCGGTCGGGGTTACGCCTCGGTTTTGCAATCGCCGCCGCGCTGACCTTGCTTTCCGCCCCTGCGAGGGCCGAGGAGCGGGTCGTCAACTTCTACAACTGGTCCAACTACATGGCGCCGGACGTCCTTGAGGCCTTCACCAAGGAGACCGGCATCAAGGTGGTCTACGACACCTTCGATGCCAACGAGACGCTGGAGACGCGCCTGATGGCCGGCAAATCCGGCTACGACGTCGTGGTGCCGACGGCCTACTTCCTGCAGCGCCAGATCAAGGCCAACATCTTCCAGAAGCTCGACAAGGCGAAGCTGCCGAATCTCGCCAATGCCTGGCCGATGGTGACCAGGCATCTTGCGACCTACGATCCCGGCAACGACTTCGCCGCCAATTACATGTGGGGCACCACGGGCATCGGCTACAACGTCGCCAAGCTAAAGGCGATCCTCGGGCCGGACGCGAAGGTCGACAGCTGGGACATCGTCTTCAAGCCGGAGAACCTCGCCAAGTTCAAAGACTGCGGCGTCCACATGCTCGATTCCGCCGACGACATCTTTCCGGCGGCGCTGAATTATCTCGGGCTCGATCCGAATTCGACCAAGCAGGCCGACCTCGAGAAGGCCGCCGATGTCGTCGCAAAAGTCCGCCCGTCGGTGCGCAAGTTCCACTCGTCCGAATATCTCAGCGCGCTCGCCACCGGCGAGATCTGCTTCGTGGTCGGCTGGTCCGGCGACATCATGCAGGCCCGCGCGCGGGCGGCGGAGGCCAAGAAAGACAACAGCAGTGGCATCGAGATCGGCTACGCCATCCCGAAGGAGGGCGCGCAGATGTTCTTCGACAATCTCGCGATCCCCGCGGATGCCAAGAACGTCAAGGAAGCCTACGAACTGATCAACTATCTCTACCGCCCCGAGGTCGCCGCCAAGAACTCGGACTTCCTGTCCTACGCGAGCGGCAACCTCGCCAGCCAGAAGCTGGTCGATCCAAAGATCCTGAACGACAAGAACATCTATCCGGACGAGGCGACGCTCGCAAAATTGTTCGTCATCACCGCCCGCGATCCCGCCACCCAGCGCATCATCAACCGGCTCTGGACCAAGGTGAAGACGGGGCGCTGAGGCGCTGCGATCCAGCCCTTTACCGCCACCTGCGGTGCAGCCAGAGCCACTGCTCGGGATGCTCGCGCACCCAGCTCTCGACTACACTCGTGATCGCCTGCGTGGTGCCCTGGATGTCGATCTTGCCGTCGGCGTCGCGCACCGGCGGGACTTCTTCCGTCAGCTCGGCGGTGAAGCGGCCGCCGGGGAGGCGGATGACGCGGACGCCGTGGATCGGGCATTCGACCTGGCGGAGCAGGCGCGCCAGCATCGGGTTGGCGCGGGTCTTGCGGCCGAAGAAGGTGACCTCGACGCCGCCGGTCAGGTACTGGTCGATCAGCATGGCGACGTGCTTGCCGTCCTTCAGCGCCTGCGCGAGCCGAAAGGGCGCGTCGCGGCCCGCCGGGATCAGCGTGCCCATGTTGACCTGGCGCATCTCCTGGATGATGCGGTCGGCGGAGGCGATGTTGGGCCGGCGGTAGAGGATCGCGGCATCGAGCCCGTGCGAGACGGCGGCGAGCGCCGGCAGCTCCCAGTTCGACAGATGCGCGGCGAAGATCAGTGCCGGCTTGCCGTCGTCGCGGATCTGATCGAACAGCTCGATGCTGCGCTTGGGCAATTCGATCCGGCTGTTTTTCGAATGGGCGCGATCGTAGTCCCAGACATGGTCCATATGGGCGAATTCGGCGCCAACGCGGCCGAGATTGTCCCATACGCCCATCAGGATCCGTTCGATCTCCTCCGGCGACTTCTCGGGAAAGGCCGCGGTAAGATTGGCACGGCCGATGCGGTGCTCGCGCAGGCGCGGGCCGATCGTCTTCACGACGCGCGCGAAAAAGTCCGAGGTCTTGACCGGATCGAAATAGCGCGTGGTGCGCAGCATGCCGACGGTGGCAGCCCCGATCAGGCTGCCGCCGATCGACTTGGCCGCCTCCCGCGCGCGGGCCTTCGTGCTCGCAGGAAGCATGCGTCCGGTCAGGCCGGTTCGCGGGTCAGGATCAGCGAGGCGTTCTGGCCGCCGAAGCCGAACGAGTTTGACATCACCGCCGTGACGCGGGCATCGCGCGCCTTGTTGCCGACGACGTCAAACAGGATCGTGGGATCCGGATTGTCGTAGTTGATGGTCGGCGGAATGCGCTGATGCTCGAGCGTCAGCAGCGAGAAGATCGCCTCGACCGCGCCTGCCGCCGAGATGGTGTGGCCGACCATCGACTTGTTCGAGGTGACGGGAATCTTCGAGACGAGATCGCCGAACACGGCCGATGTCGTGTTGTACTCCATCTTGTCGTTCTCGGGCGTCGCGGTGCCGTGCGCGTTGATGTGGTCGATCTGGTCCGGCGTCATACCGGCATCGGCCAGCGTCTTGTTCATGCAGCCGATGATCGGCTTGCCGTCGGGCGAAGAGCGGGTGCGATGGAAGGAATCGGTCAGCTCGCCGCAACCTGCGATGACGCCGAGGATCTTTGCACCACGCGCGGTGGCGGCTTCATAGCTTTCCAGCACGAGGGCGCCGGCGCCTTCGGCCATGACGAAGCCGTCGCGGTTCTTGGAGAAGGGGCGGGAGGCCGCCTGCGGCGGATCGTTCTGGGTCGACAGCGCCGAGAGCAGCGAGAAGCGCACCAGGGCTTCCGGATTCACGGTGCCGTCGGTCGCAACGCACAGCGCAGCGTCGGTCTCGCCGCGGCGGATCGCCTCGACGCCGAGCTGGATCGAGGTCGCGCCCGAGGCGCAGGCCGTCGACAGCGAGATCGGCGAGCCCTTGGTGCCGAAGGTCTCGGCGAGATGGGCTGCGACCGAGCCGAACATGAAGCGATGGTGATAGGCGCTGTACTTGCCGCCGCCGGAGATGCGCAAGAGATCGTCATAAGTGATGTCGAGCGCACCGACGGCGCGGCCGAGCTCGCGGCGCTGCGGCCATTCGACTTCGACCGGCGCGACCGCGAGGAAGAGGGGACCCGGGAAATCCGCCTTGGCGCCGATGCCGGACTGCTCGAGCGCTTCCTCCGTCACGAGCTCGGCCATCCGCTCGGACAGGCCGGTGGAGGAGAACGGATCGACGCTGACGAAATCGACGGTGCCGGCCATGGTGGTCTTGAGGCCATCGACCGGAAAGCGCGTGACGGTGCGGATGCCGGATTCGCCGGCGACGAGCTTGGCCCAATTGTCGGCCTTGCCGGCGCCGAGAGAGGTCATGATGCCCATGCCGGTGACGACGACGACGGGACGCCCGAGTTTGTCGCGTAGTGCAGTCATGTCGATCCCCCGATAGAGCTACAGCGTTATCCGGCCAGAGCGCGGGTGCGCTTCAGCCGACAGCCTCGACCAGCGCCATGCCTTCGCCGCGCCAGTGTCCGGCCCCCACCACCACAATCTGGGTGGGCGCCCCCTGCATTTCAATCTCGGTCCCCGTCGAATCGTTCGGCGGGAACAGCGCGCCACGCGAGATCGAGAGCGCGGCGAGCGCGAGGCCAAGCGGGAATTGCGTTTCCATGGTGTGGCCGAACATCGTGCCGGTCGAGCGCACCGGGAAATCGGCATGGCCCTTCAGGAAGCCGCGCTCCTCGCTCGTGGCGGGCTCCGCGCCGGTCGCACCGGTGATGATCGCGCCCTTGCCCTCGCGCCTGGGCAGCTTGTCCCAGAGCTTCTCGAGCGTTGCAGCCATGTCGCCGGGCTGCTTGCGCCGGGCGAGGTCGGCAACGACGCTCGACAGCTTTGCGAACGGCTTTGCGCCGCGCGCTTCGGCATGCGCCTTCGATTCCAGCACCAGGAAGGCGCCGGCCGAGCCGAGCGCGAAGCCGGCGTGATCCTTGCGCGCCCACACGGGAGCGAATTTGTCCTTCAGATTGAAGTCGCCGAATTCGTAGAGGACCATCAGGTCCTTGCGCTCGCCATTGTGCGAGCCGCCGACGAGGGCGATGTCACTCTCGCCCGAGGCGATGCGCGCCAGCGCGATGCGCGCGGCATCGGCGCCCGCAACCTCTTCGCCCATGAAGGTGCGCGAGGTGCCGCCAAGACCGTGCACGATGGCGATGTTGCCGGCGAGCAGATTGGAGAGCTGCGCCAGGAACAGGGTCGGGCGCAGATCGCTCATCAGGCGTTCGTTGAGGAAGCCGGGCGCATTCGCCCCCTTGGCCTCGGCCGTGAGCACGCCGGAGTCGACGTTGAGATCGCGCTCACCGCCGCCGGCGGCGACCACCATGTCGATCTTCGACAGAATGTCCTTGTTGCCCTTGATCCCGGCGGAGTCGAGTGCGAGGCCGGCCGCATAGGTGCCGATGCGCTGCCAGGCCTCCATCTGGCGCTGGTCGCCCTTCTTCGGGATCTGGGTGTCGAAAGAGACCGGCATCAGGGGATGCACGATGCAGGGCGCAAAGCCCTTCTCGTCGACATTGATGCGCTTCTCCTGAAGCGCGTCCCAATTGGCGTCGAGGCCTTCGCCGAGCGAGGTCGCAAGCCCAATGCCGGTAATCCAGACTTCCGTCTGGCCGGACTTAGAAGTGGTGTCGGTCATGGCGTTACGGCCTGTTGCGGAAAGCCGATGCGTTTGGCGAAGTCGTCCATGTAGCCGCGCATATCCGCATTGGGGAAGGGAATCTGCGTAAAGGTGAGCGTCGAATTCGCGCGCAGCTTGCCGCCGACCCGGATCTTGGCTTCGGTCATCGCGTAGCCCGACCCTTCATGCGCCAGCTTCGCCTCGATGCTCATGAGGTCGCCGGGGAACACCGAGCCGCGGACCTTGGCCTCCTTCACGGCGGCCAGGATCGGCATGCGCTCGAACTTGAGCACGCCGAGCTGGAGCCAGCCCGAGGCCTGCGCCATCGATTCGATCAGCAGCACGCCGGGCATCAGGGGATAGCCCGGGAAGTGCCCCTCGAAGATGGTGCTCTCCTTGGGGACCTGGGCCTCGACGACAATCGTCTTCGCGTCGACGTTGAGGTCGACGACGCGATCGATCATGTGGAAATATTCGAGCCGCATGACTGCGCGCTTAGGCGCTCGCGCCCTTGGCCGCAACCAGTTCGTCGATGCGGGCGCACAGATTCTTCAGCACGAAATACTGTTCCGTGGTCGCCTTGCCGTCGTTGACCTCCTGGGTCCACTTTTCCAGCGGCAGCTTGATGCCGAACTGCTTGTCGATCGCAAAGGCGATATCGAGGAAATCGAGGCTGTCGATGCCGAGGTCATCGATGGCGTGGCTATCCGGCGTGATCGTGTCGCGCGGGATGTCGCAGGTTTCAGCGATGATCGTAGCGACCTGATCGAATGTGGATGACATCACTAAGCCTTTGATATATTGCGGGTATTTGTCAGGTTTTCCAGAGTGGAACGGTGGGTGGGCATCGCGCCCCGATGACGCCCTCAAACCCCCCTCTGGCCGGGTCGAAAGCCCGTATATCGGAGCGCCGCCCTGAGTTCAATGGAGCCGGACGGGGTGGGCGACAGGGCTGGGGATGCCTGCCGGAGGTCGTTTTGGCCGGGGCACCGGCGGCGGGCGCGCCTAGATCTGCGGCGTCGTGATCTTGACGCAGTCGCGGCGGCCCATCAGCACGCAATCCTGGGTCCGGCGCAGGTCGGCGATGCTCACGGCGAGCCAGATCCCGATCGCGGTCAGCGCGATGGTGAAGGCGAGCGCCGCGATGTTGGCGAGCATGCGATTGCGGAAATCGTCCGGCTCGGGACGGGGCTGCTCGTAGCGCGACAGGTCGAGCGGCTCGGGTGCGACGCGCAACGGCTGCACGGTGCCGCTGCCCCGGTGGACGGCCGGGGAAGGCGAGGTGCGCGGCCTGAACTGGAGCACCCGGTGCTCGTCATCCGAGCTGATGGGCCGCTGGGTTGTCATGGTGTGAGGATCACTCCGAAGCGCCGATTTTTGATAGCACACGTGGTGAACGCGTTGCAGAAAATCTTCTCAGCGTGCACGTGCGTTGCGGCTTTGCATTATCTTTCATGAGGCGCTGCGAACGACCGTGACGCGGGCTGTCAGCCCGGTGTCAGGAATGCGTCCGTTGCGTTGCAGCAACCGACATCGGTGCTGCGCGCGCGCCCGTGAACAGCGGCTTGTGATCCCCATCCTGGCTGAACGCATTTTGCCGTCGCGGTGCTCGTGGCATAATCGCGGGAACCCGGCTCGCCGGTCCAACGATGTGAGGGGCCCTTCGACCATGACCACCACCAACGCGCGCGAACCGAGAGTGCACCCGGTGCCGATCCTGTCGCTTCGGCCGACGCAGATGACGGTCGGCATGCGTGAGGTCAAGGAGAAGCGCAGGCGCTGGCGCGAGCACGGCAAGAAGAAGCAATCCGACCTGCTCGGCAGCCACATGATCCCCGTCGTCTACGGCCCTGACGAGCGCTACTACGTGATCGATCATCACCATCTCGGCCGCGCGCTGCATGACGAGGGCATCAAGGAAGTGCTGGTGACCGTCGTCGGCGATCTGCGCATGGTCGAGCGCGAGGCGTTCTGGGGCGTGATGGACAACAAGCGCTGGGTCTATCCCTACGATTCCAAGGGCGAGCGGCGACCGTTCCGCGATCTGCCGAAATCGGTCGTCGATCTCAAGGACGATCCGTTCCGCAGCCTTGCCGGCGAGCTCCGCCGCATGGGCGGCTTCGCCAAGGACACGACTCCGTTCTCCGAATTCTTGTGGGCAGACTTTTTGCGCCGGAAGCTGACGCGCAAGGCGGTGGACGCCAATTTCGACAAGGCACTGGAAAAAGCGCTGGCCGCGGCCAAGAGCAAGGATGCGATCTATCTGCCCGGCTGGTGCGGTCCGGCGTCGGACGATTAGGCGCGACCGCTCAGTCGCGCTGGAAGATCTTGGCGCCGGGATAGGCGCGGCGGGCGTAGGTGACGACCAGCGCGCGGTCCTGGGTGTCCAGGAAGGGCGTTCGGATCTGGCTCGATCCGACGATGAGGTGCCACAGCCCATTCAGCTTCCTGATGACGATCTTCATTTGAGTTGTCCTTGACGACTCCGCATTCCAGCCAGCGCTGTCGCGGCCGTCCTTCCATTCACGATCGTGATGCGGCTTGCAAAATTCCCGGCACGACCCGCTGCAAGACAGCAGCAACACTTATTAGTTGGTTACGGCGCGCGGCCCGATAAGCCGGATCTGATCACAGCCGCTTGAGCGAAATCATTTTCCGAGGCGATGAAACCGTCCTGAAACAGAGCGGTCCCATCTCTGTGGGGTAGTCGAGCCCACATAGGAGGCGGACATGCGCCGTCTGTTTTTCGCAATTGCCTTGCTCGCGGTTGCTTCAGCTGGAATCTCGGCGTCGTTCGCCGCGGTCCATCACACCAGGTCGTTGACGTTCGCCGAGCGCTTTGCGCCGGCGCTCGACCTGATGGCAAAGCAGTAGCCGCAACGTGCCCCGTGGCCGCGCGTGATCACTTCGGAGTCTGTTGGTCCGGAGACGATAGCAGCCGCTCCATCTCGGCGGCGGCTTCGCCGTCGCGCACCTTCTGCAACAGAGCGTGACGCTCGGCGCCGGCCGGCAGCTTTTTGGCCGCGGCGCGAGCTTCCTGCGTGAACTTGTTCAGGCGTTCCTGGAGCGTCAGGTCCGGTCGCGTGCGATTGCGCTTCTTGGTCATGATTTGCCTTTTCAGGCGCAAAGCAGACCATGCACGGGCAAGCTCCGTCCTTAACTTTTGTTGGAACCCGGAACGCGGATTGCGGTTTTTACCCGCGACGGCGCTATGGCGCCATGAGTTCCATATCCAGGACCGGAGCCAATCGAAGTGCCCAGCGATGCGATACGCGCGGCGCTCATCAGACGCTTGCGCATTTCCTCAGGGATCTCGGAAGAGGACATCAACGAGATCGAGGCCCTTCCGATCTCGGTCCGGCACTTTCCGGCCGAGACGCTGGTGGTGCGCGACGGTGAGCGCGCGACCAACTGCTGCCTGATCGCGGATGGATTCTGCGCGCGGTCCAAGACGATCGCGAGCGGAAAGCGGCAGATGCTCTCCCTCCACATCCCCGGCGAAATCCCCGATTTGATGAGCCTGTTCCTGCGTGTGATGGACCATGATCTGTCCACCCTGACGCCGGCGACACTCGGTTTCATCAGCCACGAGACCCTGCAAAAGCTGCATCGGCGCAGGCCGGTCGTCGCCGAACTGTTCTGGCGGGACACGCTGATCGACGCCGCCTTGTTCCGTGAATGGATCGTCAATGTCGGCCAGCGTCCTGCGCCGGCGCGGCTCGTCCATGTCATGATCGAATTGCGCGAGCGCCTCAGGATCATCGGGCGCATCGACGGCAACAATTTCGAGATGCCGCTGACTCAGGAGCAGATCGGCGAAGCCCTCGGGATCACCGCGGTGCACGCTAACCGGGTCATCAAGCAATTGCGTGAGGACGGCATCGTCGAGCTGCATCGGGGGCGCGTGACCGTGCTCGACGAGCGAAGATTTTTGGAACTGGCGGATTTCGACGGTCGTTATCTGCACCAGTCGCCGACGCTTTGAGCATCCGATGCCAAAATTTCATTTCGACATTCACGAGAACGGCCGTGTGATTCCCGACGAGCACGGGCAGGATCTCGCGAGCGAGAACGACGCCCGCAAGGAGGCGGTCATGACCGGCGCCTCCATCGCCCGCGACGCCTTCGTTTCCGGCGGCGTGCAGCGCGTTGTCGTCGACGTTCGCGAGACGGGCGCGCCTTTCCTGAAAGTGTCGATCACGCTCGAGGTCGAGGAAGTATAGGCGGCCTGAGCCATCGCAGATGCGGCGACGCCGCGGCCGGACCTGCGGCGAGGCGGCGCAGGCGGACTTGACGTATCGCAAATCGACGCTGGCGCCGGCCGCTAAGGTTCGCCAGCATGACTGCCGAACCAGCGTTGCGCTCCTGCGTCGCCAGATTCGCTCCCGATCATGCCGACCTGGAGACGCCACGATGAGCCTGATCCTTCGCGTTCTATTCGTTCTCGCCGGCGCCATCACCGCGCTGTTCGTCGCGCGGGATGCGCTCAACTTCAGCATCATCCAGACTTTCGTCGCCGTTCTGCTCGTGACTGCCGTCGTGCTGGCCGCGGGCCTCTGGAGTGCGCGGCGGAAGACGTGAGCGCTGCCTTCCTCAATCCGTGATGGGGACAAGCGGAAGCGCATTGGTGTCGATCGGCCGCGTCGGGAATTCATGCAGCTCGCGGCATGCACAAGCAGGACAGCGGCGCCTGTTCATTAGAACGGATCCAGTCTGTATCGATTCCAGCACGCAAACGTCCAAAACTCTTTGATTGTGCGTTCAGAGTTTTTGCATGGTCGTCCCCGTGAATTCGGGGACTGGGAATGCTGGAATTTGTGTTTGACGCGCGCGCAACGAAGCGCGGGCGAGTGTTGATGCTGTGCAATCTTCTTGCACTTCCGCCTGCCATCGCCTTCGGCGGTGAGGCACATGCCCAGAGTGCGAACGGAGCGTCGGCTATTCCCCCGGTCGTGGTCGAGCAAAGCCGTACCAACAAGCGCCAGGTCACGACAACGCGCAATGCGCGATCCGCGAATGCCAGACGTATACGGTCGCGTGCGGCAGGTCAGGCGCCCCAGGCGGCTGCGCAACCAGCCGCAGCTGCCACGGAACGCGGTACGGATCCGGTGAGGGGTTTTGTACCTGTCGTCAGCTCGGCTGCGATGAAATCGGACACACCGATCCTCGAGACACCGCAGTCCGTTTCCGTCGTCAGCCGCGATCAGCTCGATGCCCGCTCGGTCACGACGCTGGTCGAAGGATTGCAGTATGTCGCAGGTCTCGCCATCCAGCCGGGTGGCAAGGATCCACGCTTCGACAACGTCTTCATCCGCGGCTTCGACAACAACGGTTACGGTGCTTATCGCGACGGACTTCGCGAGGTCGGCGATCCCAACTTCTTCTCGCTGTTCCGCAACGAGCCTTACGGTTTCGAGCGCATCGACGTCATCAAGGGGCCGAGCTCGGTCATGTACGGGCAGGGTGCGCCGGGCGGTCTCGTCGACGTCATCAGCAAGCGGCCGCCCGAGCAGGCCTTCGGCGAGATCGCCGGACAGTTCGGCAATTACGACCGGTTTCAGGGCGCATTCGACTTCGGAGGTCCCGCGACCAAGGATGGCACGCTGCTTTACAGGCTGACCGGCGTGTTCCGGGATTCCGACGCGCAGATCGCCAATTTCTCGAATTTCGTCAAGGACAACCGAACCTACATCGCGCCGGCCGTGACCTGGAAGCCGACCAACTATACGACGCTGACCATTCTGGCCGATTATACCCACGACCTGACAGGAAATGCCTTTCCGCTGTCGATGGCTCATGTGAGCGGCGGGAAGATCACCGGCGTCACGGCGCTGCCGCTGTTCCTGGGCGACCCCAGCTACAACAAGTTCGACCAGGAGCAGGAGCGCATCGGCTATCAGTTCGAGCACCGCTTCAGCAACAATCTGATCTTCGAATCGAAGGCCCGCTACGGCCACAGCGAACTCGACTATCGCTACCTGACGTACAACATCGCAAGTCCGGTCGATACGCTCACGATCTTTCCGCGGCGTGCGGTGCGTACGCTGGAGCAGACCGACTCGCTGTCAACCGACAACCATCTGATCAGCAAGTTCAGCATGGGGCCGCTTCAGCATACGGTGGTCTCCGGCGTCGACTATCTGACGTTCAACATGACTGACAGGACGTATGGCGGAAGTGCACCGTCGCTCAGCAAGATCAATCCGGTCTATGACCAAACGATCGCCATGCCGACCACGCTCAGCAACCCGTCGGTGAACCAGTCGATCGATCAGGTCGGTGTCTATGTGCAGGACCAGATGAAGCTCCAGAACTGGATCTTCACGCTGGGCGGCAGATATGATTCGTCCGAACAGAACAGCTACACGTTGGTGACCAACAAGACCACCGACGCGAAGGACACGGCCTTCAGCAAGCGAGGGGCGGTCTCCTATGTGTTCGATTCCGGTGTGGCTCCCTATTACAGCTACTCGGAGTCGTTCCTGCCGACGCCGGGCACCGATTTCGGGGGAAGCCCATTCAAGCCGACCACGGCGCAGCAGCACGAAGTCGGCGTCAAGTATCAGCCGTCGCGAACCCTGCTGATGACCGTGGCGCTCTATGATTTGACGCGGCAGAATTCGCTCACGACCGATCCGTCACATCTCGGCTCCTCGGTGCAGCTCGGCGAGGTGAACTCGCGCGGCGTCGAGTTCGAGGTGCTGGCGCAGATCGTGCCGGGGCTGAACCTCGTGGCGACCTATACCAATATGGATGTGAAGGTGACGGAAACCACCGTCGCCGCTGACCTCGGCAAGGTGCCAACGTCGGTAGCCCGCCAGCTCGCATCGGCCTACGTCGACTACACCGTCCAGGGCGGCATCTGGGATGGCTGGGGTCTTGGCGGCGGCGTCCGCTACACCGGGCCGACCTTTGCCGATACCACCAATACCATCGTCAACGAAGGTTACGTGGTGTTCGATGCAGGCCTGCATTATCGCCAGCCGAAGGGCGTGAGCCTGGCGCTGAACGTGAAGAACATCGCCGATCGCGTCACGCTCGCCTGCACGACGGGTGGTGGTTGCCAGTACACCAGCCCGCGCACCATCACGGGCACGGTCAGCTATCGCTGGTAGACGCATGGTTCAGGCACGCACGATCCGCCTCTGGTCCCGCATTCACACCTGGACATCGCTGGTGTGCATGCTGTTCCTGCTGATGCTGTGCGTGACGGGGCTTCCGCTAGTCTTTCACGACGAGATCGACGACCTGCTCGAGGATGAGATCACTGCTCCCGTCCTGCCGGAAGGCACGCCGCGCCTCTCGCTCGACCGGATGATCGCGGCAGCCCAGGCGCGCTTTCCCGGTCAGTACGTATTGTTGCTCAATCTGAAGCAGAGCGAGCCTTTGGTGACGGTCGCGGTTTCTCCGACCGCGGTCCCGGCACCCGGCAACTTCCATCGCCTGACCCTCGATGCGCGTACGGCCGAAGTACTCGGCGAGGAGGCCCCGCATCAGGGCGTCATGGACATCGTGCTGCGGATTCACAAGGACATGTTCGCGGGCCTGCCCGGCGAATTGTTTCTCGGGGCGATGGGTCTTGTGTTCGCGGTTTCGATCATATCCGGCGTCGTGGTCTATTGGCCGCTCATGCGGCGGCTCGATTTCGGCACGATCCGCCGGCGGTCCTCGCCCCGGGTCAAATGGCTCGACACCCATAATCTTCTCGGCATCGTCACCGTCACCTGGACGATGGTGGTGGGTCTTACCGGCATGATCAACACGCTGGCGACGCCACTGTTCGACCTGTGGCGAGCGCAGCTGATTCCCGTTTTGCTGGCGCCGCATCTGGGCAAGCCCGTGGCTCCAATCCCCTCGGTTCAGTCCGCCGTCGAGCTGGTCCGCGCGAGATTTCCGGATCGTCTGGTGACCTCCGTGACGATGCCGACGTCGGCGCGCTTCGGCAGTCCGCAGCACCTCGTCGTCTGGACCAAGGGGGCGACCCCGTTCACGGCACGCATGCTTCAGCCCATGCTGGTCGATGCCAATGACGGCAAGACGATCGTGGCCCCCGAAGTGCCCTGGTATCTGAAAACGCTTCAGGTCTCGCGCCCGCTCCATTTCGGCGATTATGGCGGGCTGCCGCTGAAGATCGTCTGGGCGCTGCTGGACATCATCACCATCATCGTTCTGATCAGCGGAATCTACCTCTGGGCGCCGAGGAGAAGGTCCTCGTCGCTGCGTGGCAAGCCGCTTGGCGCGGATCGGACCGCAGCGGTTGGTGTCTAGTCCTATGGCCGCTCCCGACAGGCCGATCAGGGCTCGGCACTACAGAAGTGCCTGGAATGTGTTTCGGATGCCGCTGCTCACAGGCGTGGTCTGCGCCGCGGGGCTCGGTTTGGCGCTCGTCGGAGACGGAATCTGGGACGGCCTGTCGTGGCTGGCACTTTCGTTGCCGGTTGCGCTTGCGCTCTTTTATTGGCGCCGTGCTGGCCGTCCACGCTGAGGGCGGAGCCGTCGGGCGCTCACTATGGGCGGCGATCTCCCAAGCCGCTTTCGACATCGTGGCGCTCCTCCTTGCCACCGAGCATCCGGTGCAGCCTGCGCTCGATGGGGCGACCGACGGTGAGCAGGACGAAGGCCAGCACAAGCGCGACCGTGACGATCTTCCATTGCCCGGCGCCGCAGACGATGCCGAGGCAGGCCGCAAGGAAGGTGCAGGCGGCGCTGGTCAGGCCGCGAACGCGAAAGCCCGCGCTCTGGTGCACGATGACGCCGGCACCGAGAAAGCCGATGCCGGTGAGGATGCCTTGGATGACGCGGCTCGCCGCGTCGGTGATTTTGCCGGGCTCGGCGAACTGTACGGCTAACAGCACCATGGCCGCGGTGGAGAGCCCGACGATGCCGAGCGTCTTCAGTCCGATCGGCTTGCCGTGCAGGTCGCGGTCGAGCCCGATCGCGCCGGCGGCGGCCGTCGCGATGCCGAGACGCGCGATGATTTCGGGCCAGTCGAGCTCGCTCATTTCTTCGGCAGGCGTCCCATCAGATAGAACTCTTCGTTCGGTCGCATGCCGGTGAAATTCGCCAGGCGATTCGACAGCGCGAAGAAGGCGGAGATCGCGGCGATGTCCCAGATGTCGTCGTCGCTGAAGCCGTGCGGCGCAAGCGTTGCGAAATCATCCTCCGAGACGCGCTGCGCGTCGGCCGAGACCTTCATCGCGAAATCGAGCATCGCCTGCTGACGCGGCGTGATGTCGGCCTTGCGGTAGTTCACCGCGACCTGGTCGGCGATCAGCGGGTTCTTGGCGCGGATGCGCAGGATCGCGCCGTGGGCGATGACGCAATACTGGCACTGGTTGGCCGCCGAGGTCGCCACCACGATCATCTCGCGCTCGGCCTTGGTCAGGCCGCCGTCCTTCTCCATCAGCGCGTCGTGATAGGCGAAGAAGGCGCGGAACTCGTCCGGCCGGTAGGCCAGCGTGAGGAACAC
This sequence comes from Bradyrhizobium sp., assembly GCF_035935975.1. Classification (GTDB taxonomy): domain Bacteria; phylum Pseudomonadota; class Alphaproteobacteria; order Rhizobiales; family Xanthobacteraceae; genus Bradyrhizobium. Next base: position 391,685 of record NZ_DASYWN010000041.1, on the reverse strand, counting down.
GTTCGGCACGAAGCCGCTCTTCTCCTGCACGGCGAGCAGTCGCGTTCGGATGTCGTCGGGCAGGCTGTCGATTGCGGGAGCGGGGAAGCGTTGCGGGGCGGGTTTTGTCATGGGCATGGATTTCCGGCTTTGGGGGCGGGAAACATAATCCATGCGGGCGGGCCGCTCCAGAGGCGTCGCGAGGTCTCGTGCCCCGGACGCGGCGCAGCGCTTCTCCAGCGGTGCGCTGCAGAGCCGGGGCCCATGTTTCCGCGAGTGCAGTGGGTGTGGCGTGGGTCCCGGCTCTGCGCAGCAACGCAAAGGGCGTTGCAGCGCGTCCGGGACACGGGAGTCCTTACCGCAGCGGCTTCTTCAGCAGCGAGAAGCGGTCCGGGTCGAGCCCCATCGAGGGCTGCAGCATCGGGGCTTCGGCCGCGCCGAGCGTCTTGGCGGGCGGCGCCTGGAACACCGGATCGTTCGGCGCGGAGTCGCGGTTCGAGGTCGCGCCGCGCCAGCGTTCGAGCACGGCACTGACGAAGTGCATGTCGTGGCCGGCGGTGACGGACGGCACGCTCGAGATGGTGGCTTCGCCGCGCGGCAATTGGTGGGGCGGCACTTCCTTGAAGCGAAGGCGGGTCGGCAGCGCGACGCCTTCGCCGAACGCCAGCACCTCGCGGGTGCCGAGCGACGGCACGAAGGACAGCAGGTTCGCGGCGGCGTCCGACACCGCGGCGCGCAGCAGCGCCTGGTCGCGGTCGTTGGCAAGGCGCATCGTGAACAGCGTGTTGCACTGGGAGATGATGGTGGCGTCGAGCTCGGCCGGACGCTGTGTGATCAGGCCGAGATAGACGCCGTATTTGCGGCCTTCCTTGGCGATGCGCGACACCGCCTTGCGGGTCGGGCCGAAGCCGACATTGCGGTCGGCGGAGGCGTAGCGATGCGCTTCCTCGCAGACGAACAGCAGCGGCGAGACGCCGTCGCTCCACAGGCCGAAGTCGAAGGCCATCCGGCAGAGCACCGATACGACGGAGTCGATGACTTCGGCCGGGAAGCCGGCGAGCTGCATCACCGTCATCGGCTTGCCGTTGGCGGGCAGGCGGAACAGATGGCTGATCACCTCGGCCATGGTGTCGCCGCCGACATTGGCGTTGTCGAACATGAAGGCGTAGCGCGGATCGTTGCGCACCGCCTCGATGCGCGAGATCAGCTTGTGATAGATGATGCGCGAGGAGCGGTTTTCCAGCTTGCCCATGCGCTCGTCGATCAGCGACATCAGGTCGACGAGGCGGTAAGGCACCGGCGTGTCGACGGTGTAGCCGACCTGCTTGGGATCGATGCGCTTGAGGCCGATGCGGTCGGCGTTCTGGTACTGGGTGTAGACGCCCTTGGCGAGCGGGATCACTTCGGCGAGGATGTCGAGCTCCTCGGGCACGCCGGCGCGGCCGCCGAACAGCACGTCGACGATTTCCTCGAAGTTGAACAGCCAGAACGGCAGCTTCAGATTGCGCGGGTTGAGCACCAGCGCGCGGTCGCCGAAGCAGCGGCCATATTCGTTGTGGACGTCGAGCAGGAAGATGCGCAGGTTCGGGCGCGCCTTCAGGATCTCGTTGAGCAGCAGCGACACGCCGGTCGATTTGCCGACGCCGGTCGATCCCAGTACGGCGAAATGCTTGGACAGCATTTCCTCGACGTCGACATAGGCGACGACCGAGCGGTCCTGCTGGAGGAAGCCGACATTGATCTGGTCCGAGCCGGTCGGCGCATAGATCGTGCGCAGCTCCTGGCTGGTGATCAGGTCCACGGCATCGCCGATGGTCGGATAATTGGTGACGCCGCGCTGGAATTTGGCCTTGTCGGCGGCATTGAGGATCTCGCCGAGCAGATCGACGGAGGCGATGGCGATGTAATTGTCGTTGCTGCCCAGGTTCTCGCAGGAGACCTCGGTGATCATGGCGACGATCACCGAGCTCGCGCAACGAATGCTGACGAAGCGGCCGACGGTCGCCCGAACTTCCGAGATCGACAATTGGTTTGCCGCCAAAAGCCCGACCCGGGCGAGCGATCCGCGAACCGAAATCACGCGTCCAAACGATGTCACTGGAATGAACCTGGCAAGAGCGAGGAATTTAACCCCGACTATGCGCGGCCGGGGCTGCACAAACGGTTAAACGGGAGGCGCGGCCGCTTCGTTAAATCCGCGACAATTCGGCCAGGAAGTTTGTTGCTAATGCATACTTGTCGGCGGAAACGTCCGGAAATTGGCGCTTTTCTGGGCCGTTGAGGCCGGGCGCACTTAAGGAAGATTTTACCATCCGGGCAGTCTGTCCGCCGTTTCGGGGATTGCCGGTTCCCCTTGGGGCGCCGTGATGACGGTGCATGATTTGTTGACGGGACCTAATCATTTGTACATTAGTACAAATGAACCCGCGGCCCCGATGCCGCCCCGGGCGCACGAGCCCTTTGTAGCTCCGCGCTCGATTGCACGATCCGCCGCAGCGGATCGCCAGCTTCGCCAGGAGGAAACCATGCAGCCCGAACCGATCCTCGATCTCGCCCATCTCGGCCACATGGAGCTGCTGACGCCGAAGCCCGACGAGAGCCTGAAATTCTTCGTCGACGTGATGGGCATGACCGTGAGCGGACAGAAGGGCGAGTCGGTCTATCTGCGCGGCTGGGACGATTACGAGCGCTATTCGCTCAAGCTCACGGCGTCGAAGACCTCGGGCATGGAGCACATGGCGCTCCGCGCGCGCAGCCAGCAGGCGCTTGAGCGCCGCGTCGCCGCGCTGAAGGGCTCCGGCTTCGACATCGGCTGGATCGACGGCGACATGGGGCAGGGGCCGACCTTCCGCTGCCGCGACCCCGACGGCCACATCGTCGAGCTCTATTACGAGACCGAATGGTATCAGGCGCCGCCGGAGCTGAAGCCGGCGCTGAAGAACCAGGCGCAGCGCTTTCCCGCGCGCGGCGTCAATGTCCGCCGCCTCGACCACCTCAACTGCCTCGCCGTCGACATCAAGGCCAACCGCGAGTTCTTCGAGAACTATCTCGGCTGCCGCCTCACCGAGCAGATCGTGCTCAATGACGGGCGGGAAGCCGCGATGTGGCTGACGATGTCGAACAAGAGCTACGACTTCGCCTATTCGCTCGACCATTCCGGCGTGCCCGGCCGCTTCCACCACGTCACCTACGCGCTCGACAGCCGCGAGGAGATTCTGCGCGCGGCCGACATCTTCCTCGAGAACGGGGTGCACATCGAGACCGGCCCGCACAAGCACGCGATCCAGCAGACCTTCTTCCTCTATGTCTACGAGCCCGGCGGCAACCGCGTCGAGGTCGCCAACGCCGGCGCCCGCCTCATCCTCGCGCCCGACTGGAAGCCGATCGTATGGACCGAGGAGGAACGCAAGAAGGGCCAGGCCTGGGGACTGAAGACGATCGAGTCGTTCCACACCCACGGCACGCCGCCGGTGGAGGCGAAGAAGCACGCGTGATTGCGTGCTTCTTCTAAAGCGCGATGAAATTGGGATGAATCGTCATCGCGCTTTAGGTTGTTGTTTGAGCATGATCTTTTCGGAAAACCGCTGCGCACTTTTCCGGATCGTGCTTTAGTGCGCCGACGCTCGCACCCGCGCGATCGTCTCACGGACGCCGGTCCAGGCCGGCTTATCCGGTGCGAACTGCTTGCGCAGGAAGCCGACGAGGTCTTCGACCTGCGCGTCGCTCATGCTGTTCCTGAACGCGGGCATGTAGCCGAGATCGCTGGACACGGGTTCAGCGATGCCGTGCAGGATCACCTGTACGAGATTGTCCGATGTCGCGCTGTGGAGATTACTGTTGAGCGCAAGCGAGGGCCGGGAGCCGAACAGCGGCAGGCCGCCGACCTCGTGACAGACGGCGCAGGCGCCCTGATAGAGCCGCGCACCGGTGGAGGAGGCAACGGTCACTTGCGTTGCGCTCTCGAGCTTGGCAGCGAGTGCGGACGTATCGGCCGCGGTGTCATTGAACGAGCCGAGATAGACCGCCATCGCGCGGATGTCCTGGTCGGGCAGGGTCTTGAGGTCCCTGACGACAGGCGCCATCGGGCCGGCGGCGACGCCGTGATAGCGCGAATGGCCGGTGCGCAAATAGGCGAACAGCTCGTCCTCGCTCCACGGGATCGGCGCGTGCGAGAGCGAGGATAGCGGCGGCGCTTCCCAGCCCTCGGCAAAGCCGCCGGCGAGATAGGCGTTGCGCTGCTCGGCGCCGAGCGCATTGCGCGGCGAATGGCAGCCGCTGCAATGGCCGAGACTTTCGACAAGATAGGCGCCGCGATTCCAGGCCTCGGACTTGGCGGGATCGGGCTTGAACTCCTTCGTGTCGTGGAACAGCGCGTTCCAGCCTGCGAGCAACGGGCGGAGATTGAAGGGGAAGGCGAGTGTGTTCGCCGGTGCGTTCGAGGGCACCGCGGGTTGCGCCATCAGGTAGGCGTAGAGGGCCTGCATGTCGGCGTCGTTGGTCTTCGCAAAGTGTGTGTAGGGGAAAGCGGGATAGAGCTGCCGTCCGTCGCGATGCAAGCCATCGCGCATGGCGCGCTCGAAGGCGGGATAGGACCAGGCGCCGATGCCGGTCTCGACGTCGGGCGTGATGTTGGTCGAGTAGATGGTGCCGAACGGCGTTTCCAGCGCACGGCCGCCGGCGTTGAGCACGCCGTTGATCGTGGTGTGGCACTCCGCACAATTGCCGAGCGCAGCAAGCTGCTGGCCGCGCGCGATGGTCGCTGCGGAATAGACCGAGGCGTCGGGCCGCGCGATCGGCGCGATGGCGCGGCCGGGCAGGAGCGCAGCACCGATGCCGATCGCGGCGGTGCAGGCGGCCGCGATCGTCGCGACAAGGCCGGCGCGTTTGGCGAAGGGATTTTCCCAGATGCGTGACGGTTTTGTTGCAGCAGGCGCGGGCAGGGCCTGCGGCACCGGCGACGTTTCACCATGCAATCCTCTAAGGATGCGCTCCGGCGTGAACGGCGGCTCGCGAAAGCGCACGCCGGTGGCATCGAAGATCGCGTTCGCAATCGCCGCCGCGCTCGGGACTGACGCGGACTCGCCGACGCCGAGCGGCGGCTGGTCCGGCCGCGGCAGCATCAGGACGTCGATCTCGGGCACGTCGGGGAAGGGGATGATCGGATAGGCACCCCACTCGCGCGCCGCCACCGCGCCGCGCTCGAACGAGACCTCCTCCATCAGCGCGCGGCTGGTGGACTGGATGACGTTGCCGTGGATCTGGTGGCGCACGCCGTCCGGATTGATCATCAGGCCGGAATCCTGGCCCGCGACGACGCGGGTGACGCTAACGTCGCCGGTGGATTTGTTGACCGCGACGTCCGCGATCCAGGCCGACCACGCCGCGCCATAGCCCGGAAACTTGCTGTGGACGTAGAGCGCATAGGCAAAGCCGCGTCCGTGCACGACCTCGCCATCTTTCTCTTCGCGGACGGGCCGCGGCGTCCAGCCCGCGCGCTCGGCGACCGCATTGACGAGATCGACGGCGCGCTGGTCCTTCAGGTAACGCAGGCGGTATTCAATGGGATCGACGCCGGCCTCGGTCGCGGCCTCGTCGATATAGGATTCATGCGCAAAGGTGTTCGGGAGCGCCGAGACACCGCGAAACCAGGAGGCGCGCACGATCGGCGGCGTGTCATGCGCGACCACGCGCATGTTGTCGTAGTCGTAGGGCGGGATCGCGGTACGGTCGCCCATCTGCAGCACGGCAGCCTCGGACGGAATGCGCCCGGTGAGCAGCAGCGCCAGCGTCGGCGCGGCGTTCGAGGGATAACGCGTGGCGAGATCGTAGCCGGCGATGCCGCCCTCGGCGTCGAGGCCGCCATTGACGTCGATGAGCTGCGCGGTGCCCTTGGGCTCCCAAACATGCTCCTGCTCGCGCGTCAACTGCACGCGCACCGGCCGGCCGACCGCGCGCGACAGCAGCAGCGCGTCGGCCGTGACGTCATCGGCGCAGTTGCGGCCATAGCAGCCGGCGGCTTCCAAGCGGATGAGCTCGATCTCGCTCTCGGGCCGTTCGATCAGCAGCGCGAGGTCGGCGCGCAGCACGTGCGGATTCTGCGTGCCCGACCAGACGCGGATGTTGCCGTGCTGGAAATCGGCGACCGCACAGGACGGGCCGATCGAGGCGTGCATCTGATACGGCCAGACGTAGGTCCTCTGCATCGGCTTGGCGGCGCCTGAAATCGCCGCATCGACGTCGCCCTTGTCGATCAGCGTGCGCGGCGTCGACGGATTGGCGCGTAGCGCGGTCTCGACGTCAGAGAGGTCGGTCAAATCAGGCGTCGGCTTCCAACTCACCGCGAGCTGTTCCGCTGCGCGGATCGCGTTCTCCTCGCGCTCGGCGACGACGCCGACGAAATCGCCGATATGCACCACGGCGATGATCCCAGGGATGTCGCGGATCGAGGACTCGTCCACGGCGATCAGGCTGGTGCCGACGAACGGCCCGGCATCGACTCCGGCATAGGGCGGGCGCACCACGCGGCCGTGCAGCATGCCGGGCACGCGGATGTCGTGCACGAAGGTCAATTCGCCCGTGGCCTTGGCGGGCAGGTCGACGCGCGGCATCGACTGGCCGACGATGGCATAGTCGCCGACGGGCTTGACCGCGACGTCGTCGGCAAGCTCGAGGCGAATGGTCTCGCCGCCGATCAATTCGCCATAGCTGACGCTGCGATTATGGCCGCGCACGAGACCGTCTTCGATTTTCAGCTCGGCGGCGGGCAGCTCCAGCCGCTCGGCCGCGCGTGCGATCAGCAGGTGGCGCGCCTGGGCCGCGGCCTTGCGCAGGGGAACGGCGGTGATCTGGATGGTTTCGCTGGCGATGGTCGCGCCCTGGTTCGGCACCAAAGCGGTATCGCCGAGCACGACGATGACGCGCGCAAAGGACACGTCGAGCTCTTCGGCGACGATCTGGCCGAGTGCGGTGCGAATACCGGTGCCGAGATCGACATGGCCGTTATAGGCCGTGACCGATCCGTCCGCGGTGATGCGGATGAAGGTTTCCGATGTGACCTCGTCCACTGTGCGGACGACGACGAGCGAGCCCCGCTCAGCTCCGTTCGAGAGAGAAGAGGCCATCAATCAGCGGCCTCGGCGAGCCGGCCCGATGCGCGCATCACGGCGCGCAGGATTTCGAGATGGGTGCCGCAGCGGCAGAGATTGTAGCGCAGCGCCGCCAGCGCCTCCTGCTCTGTGGGCTGCGGGTTGATCGCAAGCAGCGCCTTGGTGGTCATGATCATGCCGTTGAGGCAATAGCCGCATTGCGCGGCCTGCTCGTCGATGAAGGCCTGCTGCACCACATCGGGCTTGTCGCGCGTGCCGAGGCCTTCGAGCGTCACGATGTCGCGCCCGGCGCAGCCGCCGATCGGAACGACGCAGGAGCGTGCGGCGGCACCGTCGATCAGGACAGTACAGGTGCCGCATTCACCAAGGCCGCAACCGTATTTCGGACCGTTGAGCGCGAGATCATTGCGCAGCACGTAGAGCAGCGGCGTATCGCGCGCCGCTGTGACCTCGTGGATCCCTCCGTTCACGGTGAGGCGGATCGGTGCCTGCGTCATCCTCGTTCCCAAGCCCAACGACCAATCATAAAAATCCAAGTCGCTCGAAATCTACGTCGCGACGATACCGTTTGTACACAAACGTGCAAGCCGGGCATGCCGCAGTGCAGCGCGACTGCCTTGTTTGTGGACAGAGCGGATAGGCAAATGAGGTTTTATGCGGCAGCGGCATCTTTTGCGGCGCACCGCCGCTTGACAGCCGCGGGGGAGCGCGCGCAACATCGTTCGTATACGAATGATAACCGCGATTGTCCGCTGGCTTTGACATGGTGATGGAAACAACGAGCGCTGCCATCGACAAGATCCGCTGCGATGCCTGTCCGGTGATGTGCTACATCAAGCCGGGTGCGGCAGGCGCCTGCGACCGCTACGCCAATCACGACGGCAAGCTGGTCCGCGTCGATCCGCATGTCATCCTGGAGCGCACCGTCGAGCACGGCGGCAAGCTGGTCCCATTCAGTCGCACTGAAGACTGGGACGGCAAGATCGTCCACGAGCCCTCGACCTTCGTGACCGCGATCGGCGCGGGCACGACCTATCCAGACTACAAGCCGGCTCCGTTCATCGTCTCCGCCGAGGTCGACGGCGTCGACATGGTGACCGTGGTCACCGAGGGCATCTTCTCCTATTGCGGCATCAAGGTGAAGATCGACACCGACCGCTATCTCGGGCCGGAAACCGCGACCGTTCGCGCACAGGGCGAGGCGGTCGGCCATGTCACCACCAGCGAATACGGCTCGCAGATGCTGTCGCTCGGTGGCGTGCATCATCTCACCGGCGGCTCCAAGAAGGAGGGCCGCGTCACCTGCGACACGCTGATGGACCTCGCCAATTGCAAGGCGGTGGAGCTGACCATCGACGGCGGCGCCAGCGTGGTGGTGCAGGCCGGCCAGCCGCCGATCGTCAACGGCGCGAAGGAAGAGCGCATGCGCGTCGGCTGCGGCTCGGCGACGATCGGCATGTTCGCAAAGCAGTGGCACGGCAAGGTCGACGAGGTCGTCGTCGTCGACGACCACATCACCGGCGTGCTCAGCGAGCACCAGGCCGGCAAGCTGCTCGACATCGCCGACACCGGCATCAAGATGAAAGGGCGCCGTTCGACGCCCGGCCGCTATTTCCAGGTCGCCGATCCCGGCACCGGGTGGGGCGGCACCAACATCTCCGATCCGCTCTCGATTCTCGGGCCGTTCGACGCCAAGGAGGCCAAGGCCGGCCTCTCGATGCTGATGGTCTCCACGACAGGTGAGCATTCGTCCTACTACGTGCTCGACGAGGCCTTGAAGCCGGTCGAGACCGAAATGCCCGCCGATTTGAAATTCTCGGTTGAGCGCATCCAGGAGAATTGCGAGCCGGCGCTGTGCACGGTGCTGTTCATGGCGGGCGCGGGCGGGTCGCTGCGCGCGGGCGTGACTGACAATCCGGTGCGGCTGACGCGCTCGGTGAAGGACGCGCTGACGCGGGTCACCAGCGGCGGTGCGCCGGTTTATGTCTGGCCGGGCGGCGGCATCACCTACATGGTCGATGTGACGCAGATGCCGGCCGGCGCGTTCGGCTATGTTCCGACGCCGGCGCTGGTCGCGCCGATCGAGTTCACGATGAAGCTGTCGGACTACGCCGCGCTCGGCGGTCACATGGATTACGTCAAGCCGTTATCCGAAGTTCAGAACGGCGAGGACGTTCGCCAACTGCCCTGGCAGAATCCGATCCCGGGACGTCGGGCATGACCAGGCTCCCGCAAATCGCATTGCTGTCTGATGGCCGGCGGCTGCATTTGCAGGATGGACCGATTGATCTGATCGTCGAGGCGAGGGGGCGTACGGACGAGGTGCGCGCGGCTTATGAGGCTGCGGCACGACGTTTCACCGGATTGCTCGACGAGCTCTGTGCGGAATTGCCGGAACTGCGGGTGGCTGCTGGAGCGCGGACCTCGATGAAGGGCGTAGTGGCGCGTCGGATGCACGCCGCGGTCGCGCCCTATGCGGCCGATTGCTTCATCACGCCGATGGCTGCGGTGGCCGGCAGCGTGGCGGAGGAAGTTCTGGGCGCGATGCTCGGTGCTGCGACGCTCGATCAGGCCTACGTCAACAATGGCGGCGATATCGCGCTTCACCTCGGCCAGGGCGAACATTTTTCCGTCGGCTTGATGGATCGCCCCGATCGCGACGGCGTGATGCGGGCGATGAAGGTCGATTCGAATGATCCCGTGCGCGGCATCGCGACCAGTGGCCGCCACGGCCGCAGCTTTTCGCTCGGCATCGCCGACGCGGTGACGGTGCTGGCGGCGACGGCCTCGCAAGCCGACGCGGCAGCCACCGTTATTGCCAATGCCGTCGATCTGCCCGGGCATCCCGCCATTATCCGGCAACCCGCGAACGAGCTTCAGCCCGACAGCGATCTCGGCGCGCGTCTCGTCACCCGCGATGTCGGCGAACTGTCGCGGAACGAGATCGCCGCCGCGCTGGAATCTGGCGCGGAATGTGCACGGCAATTATTCGATCGCGGATTGATCGAGGGTGCCGTGCTGCGGCTTTGTGGTGATATGCTTGTCATCGGAACCAAGGATATAGAAGAGCAACGATCGCGCCCGCTTGAGCTGGAGAACGCGGTCGATGCCTGAACAGGGAAGCGAAGCATGAGCGCGATCATCCGCAAGATCGTCACCGTCGTCGAAGAAACGCAGATGGAGATGGGCCGCCAGGTCTCGCCGCCGACCCGGCGCGCCGCGGCGATCGCCGTGATCGAAAATCCCTTCGCCGGAAAATATGTCGAGGACCTCTCGCCGCTGATCGCGATCGGCGAGGAGCTCGGCGAGCTTCTGTCGAAGCGCGCGGTGGCCGCGCTCGGCATCAACGGCGCCAAGGCGCAGAGCTACGGCAAGGCCGCCGCCGTCGGCGAGAACGGCGAGCTGGAGCATGCCGCCGCCATCCTCCACCCGAAAATGGGCGCGCCGGTGCGCAAGGTTCTGAGCAAGGGCGCGGCGCTGATCCCGTCGTCGAAGAAGCGCAGCGGCCCCGGCACGACGCTCGACATTCCGCTCGGGCACAAGGACGCGGCCTTCGTGCGCAGTCATTTCGACGGCATGGAGGTGCAGATCAACGACGCGCCGCGTGCCAACGAGATCATGGTTGCGGTCGCGGTCACCGACAGCGGCCGTCCGCTGCCGCGCGTCGGTGGCCTGACGGTTGCTGAAGTGAAGGGCGAAGACGGTTTGAGATAGAGCTCGAGCCGGGGAGGCGGGCACAGCCTCTCCGGCAAGATCGCGCTGAAGGCGTCAAGATCACGTTGAAGACGTAAAGAGTTCAAAACTGGAGGTTGGGATGCGAGCAAGAAACTATTTCGTCGGCGCGGCCTTCGCGCTTCTGGCGGGCGGCATGGCTCAGTCGGCCATGGCGCAGGACATCAAGATCGGCGAGATCAACAGCTACTCGCTGCTGCCGGCGTTTACCGAGCCCTATCGCAAGGGCTGGCAGCTCGCGGTGGAAGAGATCAACGCCGCCGGCGGCATCAACGGCAAGAAGCTTGTCGTCATCTCCAAGGACGATGGCGGCAAGCCGGCGGACGCGCAGACCGCGGCCAATGAGCTCGTCTCCAGCGAAGGCGTCGCGATGCTCGCGGGAACGTTCCTGTCGAACATCGGTCTGGCCGTCAGCGACTTCGCCAACCAGAAGAAGGTGTTCTTCCTCGCGGCCGAGCCACTGACGGACGCCGTCACCTGGTCGAAGGGCAACAAGTATACCTTCCGCCTGCGTCCCTCCAACTACATGCAGGCGGCGATGCTGGTCGAGGCCGCTGCAAAGCTCCCCGCCAAGCGCTGGGCGACGATCGCGCCGAACTATGAATACGGCCAGTCGGCGGTGCAGGTGTTCAAGAAGCTGATGTCGGAGAAGCGTCCTGACATCCAGTGGGTCGACGAGCAGTGGCCGCCGCAGGGCAAGATCGACGCGGGTCCGGTGGTGCAGGCGGTTGCCGCCGCCAATCCGGAAGCGATCCTCAACGTCACCTTCGGCGCGGACCTTGTGAAGCTCGTGCGTGAAGGCAACACCCGTGGCCTGTTCAAGGGCCGCGAGGTCGTCTCGTTCCTGACCGGCGAGCCCGAATATCTCGACCCGCTCAAGGACGAGACGCCCGAGGGTTGGATCGTCACCGGCTATCCCTGGTACTCGATCAAGACGCCCGAGCATGATGCGTTCCTGAAGGCCTACCAGGCCAAGTACAACGACTATCCGCGCCTCGGCTCGATCGTCGGCTACCAGACCATCAAGTCGGCGGCGGCGATCCTGGCGAAGGCCGGTTCGACCGATCCGGAGAAGCTGATCGCCGCGGCGGAGGGGCTCTCGATGCCGTCGCCGTTCGGCGAGATCACCTTCCGCAAGATCGACCACCAGTCGACGCTCGGCGCCTATGTCGGCAAGACCGCGCTGAAGGACGGCAAGGGCGTGATGGTGGATTCCATCTACAAGAAGGGCTCGGACTATCTGCCGAGCGACGCCGAAGTCGAGAAGCTGCGGCCGAAGGACTAATCGCCGCTGCCGTAGGGTGGGTTAGCCCCGCGGACTGCGCGTAGCGCGGGCCGCGCGGCGTAACCCACCACTTTCGGTGCCACACGAGAAAAGATGGTGGGTTACGCTTCGCTAACCCACCCTACGACTTCACCTAACCCGGACCGCCGATGGCCTTTTACGTCGTACAGTTTCTGACAGGTCTTGCCAGCGCAGCGTCGCTGTTCCTGGTGGCCTCGGGCCTGTCGATCATCTTTGGCGTGACGCGGATCGTGAATTTCGCGCACGGCGCCTTCTACATGATCGGCGCCTACATCGCCTTCACGCTGACCGAGCGGCTGTCGGGCGCATTCGGCTTCTGGGGTAGCATCGTGCTCGCCGCGCTCGCGGTGGCGCTGATCGGCGTGCTGGTCGAGATGGTGCTGCTCCGTCGCATCTATCACGCGCCGGAACTGTTCCAGCTGCTGGCGACCTTCGGCCTGACCCTGATGGTCGAGGACCTCGTGGTGCTGATCTGGGGGCCGGACGATCTCGTCGGCCGCCGCGCGCCGGGCTTCAAGGGCGCGATCGATTTCTTCGGCCAGAACATCCCGAGCTATGATCTGTTCCTGATTGTGCTCAGTCCCGTCGTGCTCGGCATACTCTGGCTGCTGTTCCAGCGCACGCGCTGGGGCGTGCTGGTGCGCGCCGCGACGCAGGACCGCGACATGGTCGCAGCGCTCGGCGTCAACCAGAAATGGCTGTTCACGTCGGTGTTCGCGGTCGGTGTCTTCCTCGCCGCCCTCGGCGGCGCGCTCCAGATCCCGCGGGATGCCGTGCATCATGCGATGGATCTGCGCATCATCGTCGAGGTCTTCGTTGTCGTCGTGATCGGCGGCCTCGGCAGCATCGTCGGCGCCTTCGTCGCGGCCGTGCTGGTCTCCGAGCTCAATGCCTTCGGCATCCTGATCTTCCCGAAGATTTCCATCATCCTGGTCTTCCTGGTGATGGCGGTGGTGCTGATCGTCCGGCCATGGGGCCTGTTCGGCAAGCCCGAGGCGGCCGCGCGAAAGACGCCGGGGCTGTCAGTCAATCCCTGGCGACCGCTGACCTCGAACGAGCGGCTGGCCTCGCTGGCGGCGCTCGTGATTGCTGCGACGCTGCCGCTGTTCGCCGGCAATTATGTCCTCACCGTCGGTTCGGAGATCGCGATCTTCGTGATCTTCGCCGTCAGCCTGCACTTCCTGATGTCGGTCGGTGGGCTCGCCTCGTTCGGCCACGCCGCCTATTTCGGCCTTGGCGCCTACGGCGTCGCGTTCCTCGCCAAGATGGCGGGGCTGCCGATGATCGTCTGCCTGCTGCTCGGACCGCTGCTCGGGTGCATGGGCGCCGCCGTGTTCGGCTTCTTCGCCGTGCAGCTCTCCGGCGTCTATTTTGCCATGCTGACGCTCGCCTTCGCGCAGATCGTCTGGTCGATCGCGTTCCAGTGGGTGAGCGTGACAGGCGGCGACAACGGCATTTTGGGTGTTTGGCCCGACAAGTGGGCGGCAAGCCCGTCGCATTTCTATTGGCTGGCGCTCGGCGTCGCCGCGCTCGTCACGATCGCGCTGCGCATCATGGTGTTCTCGCCGTTCGGCTACGCGCTCCGGGCCACGCGCGATTCGCTGCTGCGCAGCGAGGCGGTCGGCATCAATGCCAAGCGCATCCAGTGGACGGCCTTCGTGATTGCTGGCACAACCGCCGGCATCGGCGGCGCGCTGTTCGCGTATCTGAAGGGCAGCGTCTTCCCCGACAATCTCGGCATCTCGCTCTCGGTCGATGCCCTGGTCATGGTGCTGCTCGGCGGCGTCGAGACGGTGTCGGGCGCGGTGATCGGCGCCATCGTCTACAAGGCCCTCAACATCTGGCTGGTCAGCCAGACCGATCTGTCAAAGCTCGTGCTCGGCGGCTTCATCGTGCTGATCGTCGTCGTCTTCCCCAAGGGCATCGTCGGCATGCTGGAGATGCTGGCGCAGCGCCGCAGGAAGTCATCGCCGCCGGGATCCTCCTTGCTTGCCAAGCCGATCGAGTCCGCCGAATGAGCGTCGCACCCCCACTTCTCGCGGTCGAAGGGCTGACCAAATCCTACGGCGGCATCCATGCCGTGCGCGGCGTCTCGTTCTCGCTGCGCGCCGGCGAAATTCTGGCGCTGATCGGTCCGAACGGGGCGGGCAAGAGCACCTGCTTCGACATGCTCAACGGCCAGAACCGGCCGGATAGCGGCCATGTCCGTCTGCTCGGCGAAGAGACCACCGGCAAGAAGCCCCGCGACATCTGGCGCATGGGCGTGGGGCGGACGTTCCAGATCACGGCGACCTTCGCCACCATGACGGTGCGCGAGAACGTCCAGGTCGCGCTGATCTCGCATGGCAAGCAGCTCTTCAATCTCTTCGGCTCGGCGCCGAATTTCGATCGGGGCGAGGCCGGCCGTCTGCTCGAGCTGGTCGGCATGGGCGGCTACGCCGATCGACCCTGCGGCGAGCTTGCCTATGGCGATCTCAAGCGGCTCGAACTCGCCGTGGCGCTGGCCAACCAGCCGAGACTGCTGCTGATGGACGAGCCGACCGCAGGCATGGCGCCGCGCGAACGCGTCGAGCTGATGCGGCTCACGGCCCAGATCGCGAAGGAAAAGTCGATCGGCGTGCTCTTCACCGAACACGACATGGACGTCGTGTTCGAGCACGCCGACTGCATCATCGTTCTCAATCGCGGCACGCTGATCGCCGAGGGCTCGCCGGCCGAGGTGCGCGGCAATCCGCAGGTGCAGGCGATCTATCTCGGCGAGGGCCTTCTCTATGATGCCCAGCATCGCGAGGGAACCTCGGCATGAAGCTCACGGTGCAAGACCTCAACAGCCATTACGGCCCGGCGCACATCCTGTTCGACATCGGCTTCGAGGTCGGCGAGGGTGAGGTCGTGGCCCTGCTCGGGCGCAATGGCGCCGGCAAGTCGACCACGTTCCGCTCGATCGTCGGCCTCGTGGCGCAACGGACCGGCCGCATCACGTTCGAGGGCAAGGACGTCACGGCGCGTCCGACGCACGAGATCGTGCGCGAAGGCCTCGGCTACGTGCCGGAGGAACGGCGCATCTTCACCGATCTCACGGTGGAGGAGAATCTCGAAGTCGGCCGCCAGCCGAAGCGAGCGAACGCACCGCACTGGACGCGCGAAAAGCTGTTCGCGCTGTTTCCGAACCTCGGCGAGATGAAGGGCCGTCCGGGCGGCCGGATGAGCGGCGGCGAGCAGCAGATGCTGACCATTGCGCGCACGCTGATGGGCAATCCGTCGCTGGTGCTGCTCGACGAGCCCTCGGAAGGCCTGTCGCCGAAAATCGTGGAGCAGATGGTGGATGCCATCCTGACCATGAAAAAGGAAGGCGTCAGCATCGTCGTCTCCGAGCAGAATCTGCATTTCGCGCGGTTGATCTCCGATCGCGCCTACATCATCGAGCGCGGCCGCATCTGCTTTGGCGGCACTATGGCCGAGCTCGACGCGCGTCCGGACATCCGCGACGCGCATCTGTCGTTGTGAAGGGCGGGACAGGGATGGCGAGAAGCGTTGCGGCGAAGAAGAGCGTCAAACCGGCGAAGCCGCCTTACGTGCTCGACGATCAGGTCGGGTTCATCCTGCGCCAGGTCTGGCAGCGCCACAGCTCGATCTTCTCCCGCGACATCGGCACCAATCTGACGCCGACGCAATGGGCAGCGCTGTCGAAGCTCGCCGAGACCGGCGCGTGCTCGCAGAACCAGCTCGGGCGCCTGACCGCGATGGACGTCGCGACCATCAAGGGCGTGATCGATCGCCTGACGGCACGCGGCCTGACCGAGACCAGCCAGGATCCCGAGGATGGCCGGCGTCTGCTGGTGAGCCTGACGCGCGCCGGCCAGCAGCTTGCGGAAAAGCTCGCGCCGAATGCGCTCGCGATCACACGCGAGACGCTGGCGCCGCTCGACGCCAAGGAGCGGGAGACGCTGATGGCCCTGTTGAACAAGCTGCGGTGACGACGGTCTCGTAGGGTGGGTTAGCCCTGCAGATGCGCTTCGCGCATCTGCTCGGCGTAACCCACCAACTTTGATCCGCTCGGAAAGCAAAGAGGTGGGTTACGCCTTCGGCTAACCCACCCTACGGCACCGTTTTTCCCGACTACTTCGCCACCACCTCCGGCACCCGGCCGGCCGGCGGGGTGTTGCGGCTGCGCTGGGTGCGCACGATGCCGTCGATGATGGTCATGCCGATGCCGGGGAGGTCGCCGAGCTGGACGCTCTCCAGAATGGTCTTGCCGGGCGAGTGCTGCGCCTTGTCCATGATGACGAAATCGGCGGATCGGCCGACCTCGATCAGGCCGCAATCGAGCTGCCGCATCCGCGCGGTGTTGCCGGTGGCGAGACAAAATGCGAGTTCGGCCGGAAGATCGCCGAGCGAAGACAGCATCGAGACCATGCGCAGGATGCCGAGCGGCTGCACGCCGGAGCCGGCGGGCGCGTCGGTGCCGAGGATGACCCGGTGCAGGTCGCCCATTTCGCGCGCGATGCGCAGCGTGTAGAGCGCCGAGCGCTCATTGCCGTTGTGAACGATCTCGAGGCCGCGCTTGCAGCCCTCGCAGATGCAGCGGATCTGGTCGTCGGGCAGGGCGGTGTGGCCGCCATTGATGTGGCCAACCACGTCGGTGTCGGCCTCCAGCACCACGTCCTTGTCGATCAGGCCGGAGCCGGGGATCGAGGGGCCGCCGGTGTGGATCGTGCTCTGGATGCCGTATTTGCGGGCCCAGCCGACCATCTTGCGCGCGGTGGGGCCGTCCTTGACGCCGCCGAGGCCGACTTCGCCGAGCAGCTTGACGCCGGCCGCGGCCAGCTCCTTGAAATCCTCCTCGACCATCTCGCATTCGATCACGGGGGCGCCAGCGTGAACCTTCACGCCGCCGGGCCGCAAATTCCAGAAGGCGCGCTGGGCGAAGACGGCCATGGCCTTCAGGCCGACGACGTCGCGCGGGCGGCCGGGCATGTGAACCTCGCCGGCGGAAATCATGGTGGTGACGCCGCCATGGAGATTGCTGTCGATCCAGCCGATCTGGTTCTGCCGCGGCGTCCAGTCGCCGGCGACGGGGTGGACGTGGCTGTCGATCAGGCCCGGCGCCACCGTGGTGCCGTTGGCCTCGACGATGGTGGTCGCGTCGTCGGTGTTGACGTCCTTGAAGCGGCCGATCGCGGTGATCTTGCCGTTCTCGGCGACGATTGTGTCGCCGTCCAGGATCGGCTTTTCCAGCGCGCCGGACAGGATCAGGCCGATATTCCGGATCACCAGCTTCGAGGGTCCGGTGGCCTGGGGTGCGTCATGCGCCATGGAAGGGGCTCCTTATTCCTAACTGCAACGCTTTCGATCTTGGGCAGCCTTGACCGCGGGATCAAGCAGGATTATTCATTAGTATACGAATGATCGTGTACAAACGACGCATAGCTGCCCGCCTCGGAACCGCAATTGACGCGACAGGGAAGGTGAGATGAGCAATTTCAATCAGGAAAGCGTTTTGAGCGTCCACCACTGGACCGACACGCTGTTCTCCTTCAAGACCACCCGCAGCCCGACCTTCCGTTTCCGCAACGGCGAGTTCACCATGATCGGGCTCAAGGTCGGCGAGAAGCCCTTGCTGCGGGCCTACAGCGTCGCTAGCGCCAATTACGAAGACACGCTGGAATTCTTCTCGATCAAGGTGCCGGATGGCCCGCTGACCTCGCGGCTCCAGCATCTGAAGCAAGGCGACGAGATCATCGTCAGCCGCAAGGCCACCGGCACGCTGGTGATCGACAACCTCGAAGAGGGCCGCAACCTCTACCTGATCGGCACTGGCACGGGCCTCGCCCCGTTCCTGAGCGTGATCAAGGATCCCGAGACCTATGAGCGGTTCGAGAAGGTGGTGCTGCTGCACGGCTGCCGGCACGTGAAGGAGCTCGCCTATGGCGAGATGATCACCGAGCACCTGCCGAAGGACGAGCTGATCGGCGAGTACATCCGCGAGCAGCTGATCTACTACCCGACCGTGACCCGCGACCCCTTCCGCAACCGCGGCCGCATCACCGACCTCATCACGACAGGCAAGCTGTTCAGCGATATCGGCCTGCCGGCGCTGGAAGCCGCCCATGATCGCGTCATGATCTGCGGCAGCCCGGCGCTGGTCGCGGACACCCGCGTGCTCCTCGGCGAGCGCGGTTTTGTCGAAGGCAATCACGGCGAGCCCGCCCAGTTCGTGGTCGAAAAGGCCTTTGCCGAGCGGTAAGCTCGGAATATCCGCGCATAAAGACCGTATTTTCGCCGTCGGGCGGGCGTTGCCCCGCCGATTCGGCGCTTGATACACTATGGGAACGAATCAGCGGAGTTCCCACATGGTTGCGGACAGCGACAGCAATATCGCCTGGCACCGGGTCCAGTTGAAGAAGAACCGCGCCGAGTTGAAGGCGCTGGAAACCGCGCGCTTCACGATGGGCGAGATCGCGTCCTCGAAGCGCAACGGCCAGACCCAGAAGGCCATCGCGGAACTCAAGCGCAAGATCGCGCAGTCGGAACGCGTGATCGCTGATCACGACAAGCGCACGCGCCGTCCGCTCGGCACCGACCTGCAGAGTCTGAGCAACGGCAGCTGGAGCCATTGGGACTCCTACACCAACCAGCAGCAGCGCAAGACCGGCCCGCGTTCGGGGCGAGGCTAGACCGCCCTTCATAATGTGAGGCGAGGTGGTTCCGGCCCTTGCGCGGGCTGCCCCGCATCCCATCTGGTTGAGGCGTTGCCAACCATTCGGTGATCCCATGACGCCGCGCCTCGATTTCACCAGCGAGGCCTTCTTTCGCGATCCGCCCAAGGCCATCGCCGCGTTGCGCGCGCAGGGCCCCGTGGTGGCGACGCGCTTTCCACTCGTTGGCAACGTCTGGATCACGACCACGCACGACGCCACCGCGCAGGTGCTGAAGGACAGTGCGACCTTCACGCTGCGCAAGGAGGGCGGCGATGTCGCGGGTGTCCGCTGGTGGATGCCGAAGCTCGTCACCACCATCGCCAACAACATGCTGACGATGGACGAGCCGGACCATACGCGGCTCCGCAGCATCGTGGACGAGGCCTTCCGCCGCCGCGCCATCGTCGCCATGGAGCCGCGCATCCGCGCCATTGCCGATGATCTTGCCGCGGGTCTGTTCGCAGACGGAAGCCCGGCTGATCTGGTCGAACGCTACGCGCGCATCCTGCCGCTGTCGGTCATCTCGGAGCTGCTCGGCCTTCCCATGGCCGATCGTCCCAGGTTCATCGCCTGGGCCCATGCGATGGCTTCGCTGACGAATATCGCGAGCTTCGTCCGCCTGCTGTTCGCGCTGCGCAAGATGCGGCGTTATCTGGAGGGCCAGTTGCAGCATGCGCGCGAGCACGGCGGCGAGGGGCTGATCGCCGAGCTGGTCCAGGTCGAGCGCGAAGGCGGCGGGATCACGCCGGACGAGATGGTGGCGATGGTGTTCCTGCTGCTCGCGGCAGGCTCGGAGACGACGACGCATCTCATCAGCGGATCGGTCTACGAGTTGCTGAAGAACCCGGGCTTGCGCGACTGGCTGGAAGAAGACTGGAGCCGTGCTTCGCTCGCTGTCGAGGAATTCCTGCGGTTCGTCTCGCCGGTGCAGTTCTCGAAGCCGCGCTATGTGCGGCGGAATGTCGAGCTTGCAGGCGTGCGCCTGAAGAGAGGCGACCGCGTGATGGTGATGCTTGCTGCCGCGAACATGGATCCGGCGGTGCACGACCAGCCGGAGCGGCTCGATCTCGAACGCAAGCCCAATCGCCACATGTCCTTCGGCACGGGAATCCATTTCTGCCTCGGACACCAGCTCGCGCGGATCGAGGCGACTTGCGCGCTGCAGGCCTTGTTCACGCGCTGGCCGCGGCTTGGCCTTGCGGTCGAGCCTTCCGAGATTCACTGGCGCAAGCGGCCGGGGATTCGCATGATTGCGAAACTGCCCGTCATTGCCGATGCCGGTGAGCGACGGCAGCCGCGCGAGGTGGAGCAATTGCTCGCAAGCTGAACGGGAACCGCGATCGGCGTTCCCTCATGCAACCCGCGAAACAAACAAGGTGGTGCAGGCGTTGGACCAGTGCTGACAACAATGATGGAGCAATCCATGCCCCACGGAGGCAAGACGCATATCGGTTCAGGCGCGCACGGCAAGGGCGCAGGCAATGGCGCGATGACGGACATTCTTAAGGACAAGATCGGCGACAACATGATCCTGTCGAACCGCGACAAGGCGCAGCATTCCGACATCAGAGGCATGGACAGCAAGTTCATCCAGACCGAGCAATATCAGGACCATTCGGCCAACCGGCTCACCGACGACGAGGAGCCTGACGAGTAAGCGCGCTCAGGAACCGGTCGACTTCCTCGCCGCGACCAGATCGCGCTCCCAGCCGAACACGGAGCGGCCGTCGAGATCGGGTGAGGCGGCGCGCTCGCCGGCAATGTAGGCTTCGACCGAAGGCCCGCGCGCGGTGCGCTCCAGCCGCCGCGCCTGGTCGTCGAGGCGCTTGATCGCCTGCATCTCTTCCTCGCGTCCGAGTTTTGCGCTCTGGATTGCGCCCTTGAGTACGCGGATGGTCTCGTCATAGACCTTGATCGGGACGGGGTAGGGATGGCGGTCCTTGCCGCCGTGGGCGAGCGAGAAGCGCGCGGGATCCTTGAACCGATAGGGCGCGCCGTGCACGACCTCGGCGACCATCGCCAGCGAGCGCACGGTGCGCGCGCCGACGCCCGCTGTCAGCAACAGCTCCGGAAAGTCGACGGGGCCGCGCTCGGCCGCAGCGGCGAGGGTGCCGTGTAGGCGCCGCGCGAACACGTCCTTGGGCCGGACGTCGTGATGCGCTGGCATGATCAGATGCGGCAGCATCGCCTGCGCCGGTTCGACCGCCGTGCCGGTCAGCCGTTCGAATTCGGAGAGGATGCGGTCGGGGCCGAGATCGGCGAGCAGCTCGAGCTGCGCGGTGCGCGAAACATCGGCGCGATGGTCGGTGAGATTGACGATCTCCCCCTGCTGCGGCCCGTCGATCGCGCTGTGAGGGGCATCGACGAAACTTTTCAGTGCCTCCGAATGCCAGTGATAGCGGCGGGCCTGCCGTTTGTCGCCGTTCATGCCCTGTTGCACCACCGTCCACTTGCCGTCTGCGGTGACAAAGAAGCCGTGGAGGTAGAGATCAAATCCGTCCTGTACGGCGGCGCTGTCGACCTTCGCCACCAGGCGGCTGGCACGCGTGAGGCTCACGCCGTCGAAGCCGACACGGTCGCCGAGCTGCAACAGCTCGTCCGGCGTCTTGCGCGAATGCTGGCCGCGGCCGCCGCAGACATAGATGCCGAGCTCGTCCTGGAGCGGACCGAGCCCGCGCTTCAGGGCGCCGATCACGGAGGTCGTGATGCCCGAAGAATGCCAGTCCATCCCCATCACGGCGCCGAACGACTGGAACCAGAATGGGTGTGACAGCCGCTGCAGGAACGCGTCGCGGCCATAATGAAGCACGATCGCCTGCGTGACGATCGCGCCCAGCGAGGCCATGCGGCTCGCCAGCCACGGCGGAACTCGTCCGGTGTGGAGAGGAAGATCAGCGCTGCCGGTTCGTCGAGTCATATGCCCCAAATTAGCGCAATTTGAGCCGCGGGGTAAGCGCTACGCCGCCTCGACCATCGCGGGCTGCCGATCAGCGCGCCGTCGTGGTTTGCGCAGTTTCCGCCGCGCCCAGATCAGGAGTCCCGTCGACAGCAGCGTCAGGAGTGCGATGGAGGTGATGACATTGAGCGGCGAGGCGATCAGGGCCGACCAGTTGCCCTCATGAATCAGGCGCGGCCAGTTGCGCGGCAGCGGTGTGATCCCTGATGCACTGATCGCAAAGGCACGCAATTCTCCGCCCTCGTAGATACGCGCCATCATGCGACCGCCGCGCGCGCCGATCGAGATCACATGCGTGAGATCATGCGCGCCTGCGACCATGCGAACCGCATCGGGCAGGGCAACGGGACGGCCGCCGGCCGGAGCGACTCCGCTCTGGAACGTCAGGCCGAACGCCAGGCACAGCCCGGTCAGCGGGCTCAGCAGGATCAGCGGCAACGCGAACCATGCGGTGCCCTTGTGCCATCCGGACAGCGTGTTGCGCAGCCGCGGCAGCCCCATGAGAAGGCCGAGCAGCATCAGGAACACCATGGCGATGGTCGAGCTCGTCACCAGCCAGGCCTGACCGAGCAACCGTTCGTGCGTGAAGCGCGCCCACAGAAAGAGATCGGCAAGGCTCGCGCCTGCCGCGGCGGGCTCGCCGGTTGCAAGGTCGATCGCCGGGGCGCCGGCGCCCTGCAGCGTCATGCGCTGGCTCGCGGCATTGATCGAAAGCCCGCGTGCCTTGCCATCGGGATCATGTCGTTTCAACAGCTCGACGACGTGACCGGTGTCGATCGCCGGACCGTAGATGCTAGTGACTTGCACCAGCGGCTCGAACGACAGGATCAGTCCGGTGGCGATGATCGCGAGCAAGGGCAGGGCGAAGACCAGCGTGATCCAGCGATGCAGTGTCAGCAGAAGCGGCTTGCTCATTCTCGGTCTCCGGCGATACGCTGCCTTGGTTGCCCAACGCTGCGCCGAAGACAAATGACGCTTTGTCCATGTCGCCCGCGTTGATTTGCAGCAAACCGATTCAGCTTTGTCGCCGATCGCTAATCGTTCGCAGGCTCAAGTGTCGTCAGCAATTTGTGCAGCAGCCGCGTTGAGCGCTCGATGTCGGCGTCCGATAAACCGCCGCGCACCATCTTGTCGCCGTGCTTCAGGACATCAGCCATCACGCGCTCGGCAAGCGCGCGCCCCTTGGCCGTCAGCCGCACCGGCTTGCTGCGCTTGTCCGCGGCGTCCTCCGCGCGCGTGATGAATCCGCGGTCCTGCAAGGCGTTGAGCACCTTGGTCAGGCCGCCCGACGAGATCAGGATGGCCGGATAGAGCTCGGTCGGAATCATCTCGTAGGGTGGAGCGGCGCCACGGAGCGTGATCAGCACCTCGAACTCCATGAACGACAAATCGTGCGCGGCGATCTGCTGCGCGACGCTGTCGCGCATCAGGCTGTTCAGGCGGTAGATGCGCACCATGAACTCGCCGACGGCGGTCACGGATTCGGGCCAATGCTTCTTCCGGAGGGTGAGAAGCTTGTCCGCGGAATGGCGCGGTTCGGTCACGGCTGGTCTCCTTGCGCAAAGATCATCTTACGAAGAGTTCATCGGCAGATGTCTTGCCAGAAAGATATCTGCAATATATCTTCCTAGAAAGATAACTAGCCGGCTGCTGCCGGCCGGTGAGAATCTGGACATGAGCCGAACGCGCGCGGGAAGCCGGTGCGTGAACGGGAGAGCTTTTGCCAAAATGGAGCGTGACATGATCAAGCGATATCTGACGCTGACCCTGACTGCGGCGGCGATCCTGGCCGCGCCGACTGCTTTCGCGGCGAGCGGTCAGGCCAAGACGGCCGCGAAGGTCACCAAACAGGCGGCTGCACGGCAGGCTTTCGCGGCCGCACCGGTCGCCACCACGACGAATTCCGCTGAAAGCGTGGCTGTTGCGCGTCCGCCGGCGCAGCCCGGCGCCTGGTAATTTGAGGCATGCGCGTCGCCGCGCGGGCCGGCATGGATGCCGGCCTTCTGGCCCGTCGGTTTTTTGATTGTCCGGCGACATCGCCCGGCGACCCTCACGGCAACATTAGCGCAAGTAGCTTGCTGGCAAGATACCTGCGGCCTACATGGCCGTGCAAGACGGACGTCTGGCGTCATCCGCGTGAAAGGAGATCCCCATGAATCATTCCGTGGCCGAGATCACGACCGAACGGGCCAGCATCTACCTGCAGCAGCTCTGCAAGCATTTTGCGCACAAGCTCGCGGTGGAGTTCACGCCCGAGCAGGGTACGATCCCGTTTTCGATGGGGACGTGCCGGCTCCAGGCCGTGGGCGACAAGCTCACGATGAAGGCTGAGGCAGAGAGTGCCGAGCTTCTCGCTCAGGTCGAAGGCGTCGTCGAGCGGCATCTCGTTCGCTTCGCCTTCCGCGATCCACCGGACATCGTCTGGCGGAGCGCGGAGCAGGCGGCGAATTAAGACCTATTGGCGCGTCGCCTTGGTCGCGCCGCGCAGGCCGGCCTGCTGCTGGATCGTGTCCAGCGCGCCGGAGGATTGCTCGTCCGTCACGAAACGGTTGAGCAGGGGAAGCGCGTCCTCGCGTCCCTTGGGGATCGCGATCGCCATGTGCTCGAGCCCCCAATTGCCGTCGAGGATCTTTGCGCCCGGCATCTGGTCGGACATCTCATACAGCGTCGGCTTGTTGGTGGCGTAGAGGTCGATCTCGCCGCGGCCGAACATCGCGATAGCGACCTTGACGCTTTCGGCGGGGACGATGGTTGCGCTCTTGAACTTCACCGGCAGCGTCCGCTCGGAGGTCGAGCCCTTGGTGACGCCGATCTTCACGCCCGGCCGGTCAATATCCTCGACCTCGCCGATCGGCGAATTCGCCGGGACGAGAAAGCCGAGCTCGATCGCCAGCACGGGCTGGGTGAAGCTGACGTCATTGGCGCGAGCCGGCGTGGCGTTGGTCACGGTGAAGTCGACCTGGCCGTCGTGGATTGCGGTGACGATGTCGGCGACGCGCTGAAACCGGACATAGTCGATGCCGACGCCGAGCTGCTTTGCCAGCTCGCCGCCGAGATCGTAGGCGAGGCCGTGCGGCTTGCCGGTGGCGTCCGTCACCATCGAGGTCGGACTGCCGGGATAGATGCCGACGCGCAAGGTGCCGCTCGGCGCCAGCAATTTTGCTTCGCCATCGGCGCGCGCGGGCGCGCCGATGAGGCCCATGATCGCGAACATGATCGCGGCCGCGAGCAGGGCGGTGCGCGCAAGGCGTCCAGAAGAGGTCCTCATGGGACGAGCCTCACTGTGCGCGGATGTTGGCGGCCTTCAGCACCGGCTCCCATTTGGTCACCTCGGCGTGCATGTAGGCGTCAAAGTCCTTGGCGGAGGAGCCGACCGGAGCAGCGCCGATCTTGCCGAGCGTCGACAGCACGCTTGCGTCCTGCAGGGCGGCCTTGAGATCGGTTTCGAGCTTCGCCACGATCTCGGGCGGCATCTTTGCCGGTCCAAGCACGCCCCACCAGACCGAGACGTCGTAGCCGGGCACGCCGGCTTCGGCCACGGTCGGCACGTCAGGCAGCGCCTTGGAGCGCTCGGCCGAGGTCACTGCGAGCGCGCGGACCGGGCCACCTTCGAGCTGGCCGATGGCTTCGGCAAGCGGATTGATGCTGAGCGGGATTTCGCCCGCGATCACCGCCGTCAGCGCCGGCGCGCCGCCCTTGTAGGGGATCGCGACGATCTTGGTGCCGGACATGTGCTTCAACAGCTCGCCGGCAAGATGCGCCGACGTGCCGTTGCCGGACATGCCGTAGGAGAGCTTGTCCGGCTCCTTCTTCGCCGCCGCCAGGAGATCGCCGAGCGTCTTGTACGGGCTGTCCTTCGCGACCACGATGGCCAGCGGGGAGGAGGCGACCTCGGTGATCGCGGTAAAATCCTTGAACGTGTCGTAGGGCACGCTCGGATAGATGAACTGGTTGAGCGGATGCCCGCTCGCGACCAGGATCAGCGTGTAGCCGTCGGGCGCGGCCTGCGCCAGCGTCTGCGAGGCGACGATGCCGCCGGCGCCGGGACGGTTGTCGATCACCGGCTGCTGGCCCCAGGTCTTTGCGAGGGCTTGGCCCAGCGTGCGGGCGAGGACGTCGACCGCGCCGCCGGCGGCGTAGGGCACGAGGATGTGGACCGGCTTGCTCGGATAAGTGTCGGCGGCCTGCGCGGCGCCGCCCGCGAGCAGAATGCCGGCGCCCAGCATCAAAGCGCCGATCTTCGTTTTCAAACCCAGCATTATCCAGCACTCCTTGAGGGCATTCGCGTCCCGGCCCGAGGTCCTTCGGGCCGTTCCGGACGCTGCCCATCGTTTTTGTTGACGAGACCTGATCTTTTGTACGATAGTACAAATCACATGGTAAGCAAGCCCACCAGCAAGGAAACGGCCCGCAAGCCGAATATGCGCGAGGCGATCCTCGCCGCGGCCGAGGAGCTGTTCGCCACCAACGGCTTCAATGCCGTTTCGGTGCGCGACATCGCGCAGGCCGCCGGCGCCAATCCCGGCAGCGTCACCTATCATTTCAAGACCAAGGACGGTCTGCTGCTGGAGATCTATCGGCGCCATTGCGGGCCGATGAATCTGCGCCGCTCCGAGCTGCTCGCCGCCGCCAAACGCGTGCGCGACCTGCAGGACCGGCTGGAAGCGATCGTGCGGGCCTATGTGGTGCCGGCCTTCACCTCGGGCAGCGATCTCGCCGGCGGCGGGGCGCGCTTCACGCGGCTGCGCGCGGTGATGTCGGCCGAAGGCAACGAGGTCGCGCGAAAGATCATCGCGCAGACCTTCGACGACACCAGCCACGCCTTCATCGACGCGATCCACGAGAGCCTGCCGCACATTCCGCGCACCGACATCGTCTGGCGCAGCCACTTCCTGCTCGGCGCACTCTATTACTCGCTGGTGACGCCGGATCGCGTCTCGCGCCTGTCGCGCGGCGAGGCCGACGGCAGCGATGCCGCCAATGCGATCGAGCAATTGGTGCAGGCGACCGTTGCCGCATTCCAGGCGCCGGCGCTCGACCAGGCGGCACCGGCGCGCCGCCGGGCCGTTGTCAGCAGCAAGACCTGAAAGAAACCGCCCGAGGGGAGGCGCGTAACAGCGCTTCCGCTCGCAAGTGGACATGTGATGGGGTGTTTTGGGACATGAACAGGCGGGAGTGCTTGCATCTCTTGACCGGACTGGCCGGCGCGGCGCTCGTGGGCGAGGCATCCGCGCAAGGGGCCGAGCCGAAGGCGATTCCCACGATCATGCCGCCGGATTCGAATCCCAAGATGCCGTCCTTCAAGCTGCCGCCAAAATCCTGCGACACGCATACGCATATCTTCGGGCCGGCGTCGCGTTACCCCTTTGCCGAGAAGCGCCCGTACAACACGGCCGATGCACCGCTGGAGACGTTCCGCAGCCTGCACGAGAAGATCGGCGTCGAGCGCTGCGTGATCGTGAATGCCACGGTGCACGGCACCGACAACCGCGTCGTCACCGACGCCATCGCCCAGAGCGAGGGCGCCTACAAGGGCATCGCCAACGTCAATGACGAGATGAACGAGAAGGAACTGGCGTCGCTCGACAAGGGCGGCATCTGCGGCTGTCGTTTCGCCTTCCTCAAGCGCCTCGGCG
The DNA here is from genome assembly GCF_035935975.1 of Bradyrhizobium sp. GTDB lineage: Bacteria > Pseudomonadota > Alphaproteobacteria > Rhizobiales > Xanthobacteraceae > Bradyrhizobium. Next base: position 364,269 of record NZ_DASYWN010000041.1, on the reverse strand, counting down.
GCGTCGGTGACATGACCAAGTTCCAGCGCATCGTGCATCGCGTCGCCGAACTCGGCTGGCACATCGACGTCTATTTCGAGCCCGGCACGATCGCCGAATTCGCGCCGATCCTCACCGCGCTGCCGGCGCCTTACGTGATCGACCATATGGGCACGGTGCAGGCCGGGAAGGGCCTGGACGACCCCGGCTTCACCGCGCTGCTCGACCTGCAGAAGAGGGACGAGAAGTGCTGGGTCAAGATTACCGGCCTGGAGCGCGCCTCCGCCGCCGGCAAGCCGTTCCACGATGCGGTGCAGTTCGCGAAGGCGCTGATCGACAATGCGCCCGACCGCGTCATCTGGGGCACCGACTGGCCGCATCCCAACGTCAAGATCATGCCGAATGACGGCGATCTCGTCGACCTCATTCCCCTCTACGCGCCCGATGAGAAGGTCCGGCAGAAGCTGCTGGTCGACAATCCCGCCCGCCTGTTCAAGTTCAGCTCATGACGATGATGTACACGCCCACCATTCCGCCGCCCGATCCGAACACGCGCACGCCGAAGTTCAAGCTGCCGAAGCTGTCCTGCGACGCGCATTGCCACATCTTCGGCCCCGGCTCGAAATACCCTTACGCGCCCGACCGCTCCTACACGCCGCCGGATGCACCGTTGGAGGACTTCCGCACCCTGCATGCCAAGCTCGGCGTGGAGCGGGCCGTCATCGTCAATGCCAGCGTGCACGGTACCGACAACACGGTGGCGCTCGACGCGATCGCGCAGAGCAACGGCGCCTATCGTGCCGTCGCCAATATCGACGACACCATCACCGAGCGCGGGCTCCAGGTGCTGCATGACGGCGGCTTCCGCGGCTGCCGCTTCAATTTCGTCCGCCATCTCGGCGGCGTTCCCGACAAGAGCGTCTTCAACCGCGTTATCGCCATGGTCGCGCCGCTCGGCTGGCACATCGACCTGCATTTCGACGCGATCGACCTGCCCGAATATGCCGACATGCTGGCAAGGTTGCCGCTGAGCTACACCATCGACCACATGGGCCGGGTGAAGGCGTCCGAGGGGCTGGATCAGCTTCCGTTCAAGATCCTGATCGAGCTGATGCAGCGCGACGAGAAGTGCTGGGTCAAGATCTGCGGCTCCGAACGCGTCTCCTCGGCCGGGCCTCCTTTCACGGACGCTGTACCTTTCGCGCGAAAAATCGTCGAGACCGCGCCTGACCGCGTCATCTGGGGCACCGACTGGCCGCATCCCAACGTCAAGGTGATGCCGAATGACGGCGACCTCGTCGACCTGATTCCGCTGTTCGCGCCGGAGCCGGAGTTGCAGCAGAAGATTCTGGTCGACAATCCCGCACGCCTGTTCGAGTTCGACCGATGACGGCGATGGCGATCGACAAGCCGCGCGGGCGCGCCTGGTGGAAGGAACTCTGGATCCAGGTGCTCATCGCCATGGCGGCCGGCATTGCGCTTGGGATCGTCAATCCCGAGGCGGGCGCCAAGATGCAGCCGCTCGGGGACGCCTTCATCAAGGCGATCCGGATGCTGATCGCCCCGATCATCTTCTGCACCGTCGTGCATGGTATCGCGCATATGGCCGACATGGCGCGGGTCGGGCGCGTCGCGGTCAAAGCCATCGTCTATTTCGAGATCATGACCACGATAGCGCTGATCATCGGTCTCATCGCGGTCAACCTGCTCAAGCCCGGCCTCGGCATGAACATCGATCCCGCCAGCATCAATGCGAGCGCGATCGAGCCCTACGTCAAACAGACCGGCGCGATCGGCTTCGTGCCGTTCCTGATGAACGTCGTGCCGGCGACCTTCATCGGCGCCTTCGCGGAAGGAAATATCCTCCAGGTACTGTTCATCTCGGTGCTGTGCGGCTTCGCGCTGGTGCAACTCGGCGAGCGCGCCGCGCCGCTCCTCCATCTGATCGACATCGCCGCAAAGATGGTGTTTGCCGTCGTCGGCTTCGTGATGTGGGCGGCGCCCATCGGCGCGTTCGGCGCTATCGCCTTTACGGTCGGCAAGTTTGGTGTGGGCTCGCTGGCCTCACTCGGCAAGCTGCTGGGCGGCTTTTACCTCACCTGCGCGGTCTTCATCATCGTGGCGCTCGGCCCGGTCGCGCGGCTCTGCGGCTTCTCGCTGCTCAAGCTGATCCGCTATATCTGGGAAGAGCTACTGATCTGCATCGCCACGACGTCGTCCGAGACGGTGCTGCCGCGGATGCTGACCAAGCTGGAGAAGGCCGGCTGTGAGAAGAGCGTGGTCGGGCTCGTGATCCCGACCGGCTATTCCTTCAATCTCGATGGTACCTGTTTGTATCTCGCCGCCGCCTCGGTATTCCTGGCGCAGGCGACCAACACGCCGTTCGGGCTCGCCGAGCAGATCGAGCTGCTGCTGATCCTGCTCGTGACCTCCAAGGGTGCGGCGGGCATTGCGGGCGCCGCCTTCGTCGTGCTCGCAGCGACGCTGTCCGCGACCGGGACTATACCGGTGACGAGCGTCGCGCTGGTGCTCGGCATCCATCGTTTGATGTCGCAAGGGTTGACGCCGACCAATCTGATCGGAAACGCGGTTGCGACCATCGCAATTGCCAAGTGGGAAGGGGCGCTCGATGGCGAGCGCCTGAAACGTGTGCTCGACGGCGAGGAACAAGCGACTGTTGCCGCCTGATGAATTGGCTTCCTGCATGAAGTGGGGAGCTTATGATGCTTACGAACGAAAGAGGGGAGTAGTCCCATGAAAACAGGTCTTGTCGTCACCGCCCATCCCGGCGACTTCGTCTGGCGCGCCGGCGGTGCCATCGCGCTGCATGCGAAGAAGGGCTATCGCATGAAGATCGTCTGCATGTCCTTCGGCGAACGCGGCGAGAGCCAGTTCGCCTGGAAGGAAAAGGGCGCGACCCTGGAATCGGTCAAGGCCGGCCGCAAGGACGAGGCGGAGCGGGCCGCAAAGCTGCTAGGGGCCGAGATCGAGTTCTTCGATTGCGGCGACTATCCGCTGAAGCTGACCGAGGCGCATTTCGACCGCATGGTCGACATCTACCGCGAGCTCAATCCGAGCTTCGTGCTGACCCACGCGCTGGAAGATCCCTATAATTTCGACCATCCGAATGCCGCGCATTTCGCGCAGGAGACCCGCGTGGTCGCGCAGGCGATGGGCCACAAGCCCGGCGCGCAGTACAAGTATTCGGCGCCGCCGGTGTTCCTGTTCGAGCCGCACCAGCCGGAGCAGTGCAATTACAAGCCGGATCTGCTGCTCAAGATCGACGAGGTCTGGAAGGAGAAGTACGAGGCGTTCCAGATCCTGGCCGCGCAAAAGCATCTCTGGGGCTATTACGAGCGCGTTGCGCTCAACCGCGGTATCCAGGGCAGCCGCAACACCGGCGTGCCCATGACCTATGGCGAGGCCTATCAGCGCCTGTTCCCGACCGTTGCGGAGGAGCTGGCATGAAGCCCGTCGTCGTTCGCAACATCAAGCGCGCCGATCCCGCCGGCATGGCGGAATACGGCGTCTCGACTGTGCACGAGGCCTATGGCCGTATCGGTCTGATGAAGCCGTATCTGCGGCCGGTCTGGGCGGGGGCGTCGATCGCCGGCCCCGCGGTGACCGTGCTGGCGCAGCCCGGCGACAACTGGATGATCCATGTCGCGGTCGAGCAGTGCAAGAAGGGCGACATCCTCGTCGTCGGCTGCACCACCGACAATACCGACGGCATGTTCGGCGAGCTGCTGGCGACCTCGCTGCAAGCGCGCGGCGTGCAGGGGCTGATCATCGATGCCGGCTGCCGCGACGTCAAAGCGCTGCACGAGATGAATTTTCCGGTGTGGTCGCGCGCGGTCTCGGCCAAGGGCACGGTCAAGGCGACGCTGGGCTCGGTCAACGTCCCCGTGGTCTGCGCCGGCGTCAATGTCGATCCCGGCGACATCGTCGTCGCCGATGACGACGGCGTCGTGGTGGTGCCGAAGCGCTATGCTGCCGAGGTCGCGGAGAAGGCGAAGAAGCGCAATGCCGACGAGGGCGGCAAGCGCAAGCGTTTGGCTTCGGGCGAGCTTGGCCTCGACATGTACAGCATGCGCGAGGCGCTGGCGAAGGCCGGGCTCGTCTACGTCGACAATCCCGAGGACGTCTGAAGCGAGAAGCGGAGCGGGCGGATGGATCGTCTCAAGCTGAAGGCCGTGCTCGGCAGTCATCCGCACGTCAAGGCGGTGAAGAGCGGCGAACTCCGCTCCGACCTCTTCGACCTCGACTTCATCGAGTGCACGCCGACCAACACGGCGTTCAAGCCGATGGTGCGCGAGCAGGCGTTCGACGTCTGCGAGATGGCGATCGTCACTTTTCTGATGGCGAAGGCGCATGGCAAGCCGCTCGTGTTGCTGCCGGCGACGATGATGGGCCGCTTCCAGCATTCCTATGCGCTCTATAATCCTGAAAAGGGAACGCTCGGGCCGTCCGATCTCGAAGGCAAGCGCGTCGGCATCCGCTCGTTCACGACCACGACGGGCGCCTGGATCAGGGGCATCCTCGCCAACGACTACGGCGTCAATCTCGACAAGATCAAATGGGTGACGTTCGAAGATCCGCACGTCGCCGAATATGTCGACACCACTGAGCGCGCGCCCAAGGACAAGAGGGTCTTGCAGATGCTGCTCGACGGCGAACTCGACGCCGTCCTCGGCGAGACCTCCGATAATCCCAAGCTGAAGCCGCTCTTCCCCGATCCCGCCGCGGAAGCCGCCAAATGGTATGCGCGCCGCGGCGTCGTGCCGGTCAATCATCTCGTGGTCGTGACCGAGAGCCTTGCGAAATCGCGCCCTGACGTGGTTGCGGGCGTCTATGATCTCCTCAAGCGGAACAAGGAACTGGTGGTACCGGCGGCGACGCCTGATCTCGTCCCGTTCGGGATCGAGGCCAACAGAAAGCCGTTGGAGCTGATCGTCGACTATGCATTCCAGCAGGCGCTGATCCCGCGCCGCTATGCGGTCGAGGAGCTCTTCGACGCGACGACACGAGGATTGAACTAATGGCGGATCCGAAGCGCTGGCAAATCGGCTTGATTGGCTATGGCGAGGTCGGCCGTATCCTGGCCGAGGATTTGCGCCAGCAGGACATCAAGGTTTCAGCCTACGACATCAAGCTCGGGGGCGAGCAGGGCGCGCCGCTGAAGGAGCATGCGGCCAAGCACGGCGTGACGCTTGCCGCGTCTCACGCCGAGCTCACCGCCAAATCCGATTTCATCATCTCCGCCGTCACCGCAAGCCAGGCCGTTCCGGTCGCAAGGGCCTGCGCGGCCGCGATCAACCAGGGCACCTGGTTTCTCGATTTCAACTCGGCCTCACCGGGCGCAAAGCAGCGTGCTGCTGCGCTGATCGACGGCGCCGCGGGACGTTATGTCGAGGGCGCGGTGATGACCTCGGTGCCGCCGTATCGCATCAAGGTGCCGCTGCTGCTCGGCGGTCCCGGCGCGCGAGAATTGGAGCCGCTGCTGAATGCGATCGGCTTTGCCGCGAAGGTTGCGAGCGACAAGCTCGGCGTGTCCTCGGCAGTGAAGATGTGCCGCAGCATCATGATCAAGGGCCTCGAGGCCATGGTGATCGAGAGCTTTACGACTGCGCGCGCCTATGGCGTCGAGGACGCCGTGCTGGCTTCGCTGACCGAAACCTTTCCCGCCATCAACTGGGAGAAGCAGGGCGCCTATTTCTTCCAGCGCGTGATCGAGCACGGCCGCCGCCGTGCCGAGGAGGTGCGCGAGGTCGCCGAGACCGTGCGCGAGGCGGGGCTGACACCGTGGTCGGCGCAGGGAACGGCTGAGCGTCAGGCCTGGGTTGCAGATCTCGCCGATGAAGGCCTGTTCGGTGCGAAGGGCACAAAGGAATTCGCCCGCAGCGCCGATTGGCGCACGGAGGCGGACCGTATCCTCGCGAGGATCAAGCGCGAGAAGTAGTGCGGCTTCAGTTCAGGATCGTGTCGCGAGAGTTCAAGACCTCGCCGCGGGCCTGCTCGATCAGATCGATCAGGTTGCGCGATTTGCGGATGAGCTGGTCCGCGCCCGGCTGCACGCGGAATTCGGCCACCACGGCGCGGACACATTTGACGGCCGCGTCGAGCGTCCAAAGCGTGCGGTTGACGTCGTCCTGGGTCTGGATCGCCGAGATATCGAGATCCGACAGGACGTGTCCGATGCCGTCGAGGCGCTTGGCGGCGGCGTCAACGGGAGTTCGCGTCCGGATCGAGTCGCAATCGATGCTGCTGAATGCGCTGAACATATCCATAACTTCCCCAAAAGAACGCAGATGGTCAGTGCGCACGTTCTAGTATGATCAGCGCGGCCTGCCTCGCAACGCGGGGAGCTACGGTCCGGGATTTTGCGGGACCGGGATTTGGGGCGAATTGGCGGTGAATCGGACCGGAAAGGCCCAGTGATCAGCGCTGTCTCCCGATCATCTTACCGTCAGACGCAACGAGCATACCTGCCTTGTAAACAGCGCGGCCCTGCGGCACCGCCACCACGGCCTCGGGAACATGCGCCGCGTTCAGCGTCACGAAATCGGCCTTGGCGCCGACATGCAGCCCATAGCCCTCGAGCCGCAACGCCTTGGCGCCGGCCGCAGTGACGACATCGAAGGCGGCGCGCAGCTCTTCGTCGATATTGAAGCCGGAGCGATAGCCGAGGGTGGTTGCCCGGCGCAGCATGTCGCCGTCGCCATAGGGCCACCAGGAGTCGCGGATGTTGTCGTTGCCGCTGAAGACGGTGACGCCGGCATTGCGCAGCGCGAGGATCGGCGGGAAGGGCCGGGCGCCCGGTGCGTTGGTCATGATCGCCACGCCCGACCGGGCCAGGATGTCGGCAATCTTCTTGAGGTAATCCGCGGAAATGTCGCCGAGCCCGTAGGCGTGGCTGATCGCGACATGGCCCTCCATGCCGAGCGCGCTGGTGCGGGCCGCGATCTGCTCGATCTCGAAAGCGCCGAGCGTGCCCATGTCGTGCAGATGAATGTCGACATCGACGCCGTGCTTGCTGGCGACGCCGAACACGACGTCGAGATGCTTTTCGACGTCGCGGTCGAAGCTCGCGGGATCGAGCCCGCCGACGAGATCGGCGCCGAGGCCGATGGCCTCGTCCAGCAATTGCGGTGTACCGGGGCTTGCCAGAATGCCGCTCTGGGGGAAGGCAACGAGCTGAATGTCGATCAAGCCCTTGTATTCGTCGCGTACGCACAAGATCGTCTCGAGCGATTTCAGGCCGACCGAGCCGTCGACCATGACGTGACTGCGCATCTGCGTGGTGCCGTGTCCGATGCAAAGATCGAGCTGGTTGCGCGCACGCACGTCCATCGGCGCTGCCTCGGCCATGTTCTCGGCCTGGAAGGCGACGCGCTCATGCACGTTGAACCCGTTGGTGCATGGCTTGTGCGGCCGCCAGACATCGCCATAGAAACTGGTGTCGAGATGAATGTGGCCTTCGACGAAGCCGGGCACGATCAGGGCGTTGTTGAGGTCGATCGTCTCCGCACCCGCCGGCGGCTGGTCGATGGGCGCGATCGCAGCGATGCGGCCGTCCTTGACCGCGATGTGATGGCAGGCACCGCCGTCGAAACGCGCGTTCAGGAAGACTGTGTCGAAGGCCATTTTGGTTCCTCCGTTGATGGATTGCGACGAGTGTCGCGCAGGCCGCGCGTCAGGCGCAAGACGCAGGGTGGCGAGGGCCGTTCAGCGTCCGGGACGGAACAGCGTTGGGCGCTGCCGCTCAAACGTCTGCCGTCCCGCCTTGAAGCCCATCACGATGTCGGGCAGCTCGGCGATCGCAAAGCGGCTGTCCTGCGTGTCCAGCACGACGAGATCGGCGGGGTTGCCGACCTTGAGGCCGTAATCGCCGAGGTTCATCAGCCGTGCCGGCAGGTCGGTGACGAGGTCGAGGCAGGTGTCGAAATCGCTGACCGAGGCATGCGCGACGTTGGCGTAGAAATTCGCCATCCGCAGCAGCGAGGCATCGCCGAACGGCGTGAACGGGTTGAGCACGTTGTTGGTCGCGACCGAGCACAGCACGCCGTCGTCGGCGAGCTTGTGGGCGAGCGTCAGCCCGCGCGGCGCGTTGTGGGTGGCGTCGCGGCCCATGAGGTAAAGATCGGTCGCAGGCAGCACGGTGACGGCGACGCCCGCCTTTGCCAGTTGAGCGGTGGCCGCCTTCAGCCGCTCCGGCGGCAAGGCCGACAGCTTCGTGGCATGGCCGACCGCCACGCGTCCCTGATAGTTGCGCCGCTCGGTTTGTCGGCAGACTTCGTCGAGATGCCACCAGGAGGGATCGAGGTCGAAGTCGAGATGGAGATCGACGTCGACGTCGAATTCCTGGGCGAGATCGAAGATGCGTTCGAGATGGGCGTTCGGGTCGGTGTCCATGTAGGGACAGCCGCCGATCGCTTCGCCGCCGTTGCGCAGCGCCTGGATCAGCAACTCCTCGGCGCCGGGATCGTTGGTCAGGCCCTCCTGCGGGAAGACGCAGAGCGACAGATCGATCGCCCAGGCGTAGTCGCGCTTCAGCGACTTGACCGCCTCGAAGCCGCGCAACCCGATGCGCGGGTCGATCTCGACATGCGTGCGCATCCGCGTCGTGCCGTGCATGATCGCCCGTTCGAGCACGCGGGCGCCGCGCGCGTAGACGTCCTCGACGGTAAAATCCTTCTTCATCCCGGCAACGGCGCGGATGGCTTCCGAGACACTGCCGTGATTGTGCCCGCAACGGCCGAGCAGGCAGGCCTTGTCGAGATGGATGTGGGTGTCGACGAAGCCGGGCAGGGCAAGGTGCCCACCGAGATCGATTTCGACGGCCTCGCAGGCCAGATGGGGCTCGATCGCGGCGATCCGCCCGCCTTTCACGCCGATATCGACGGGTGCGGCGGATGAGCGCAACAGCGCGTTACGGAAGATCAGGTCGAAGGCGGTCTGCGTGGTCATGGCATCAAATTCAGCTGTGATAGCCTAGCGGAAGGCCTTGGGGCGGGCAGCTCCAGATTGTGTGCAGTTCTGCCACCAAAATGTTCAAAAAATGTGCATGCAGTTTGATGCGCGAATTGTAGAATGCCGGCAGCCCGGAGACCCCGTCATGTCCGCCCCCGCCAAAGCCGCGCGCCCGATGACCGATGCCGAGATCGTGGAAGCCTATCTGACGGCCTCGATGATACCCGATCCCGACGCAGCCGCGGCCTATATGAAGCCGGGCACGGTGATCACCTTCACCGGCGGGCGCGAGTTCGATCATCCGCGCGGGCCGACCGGCTTCAACGCCAAACGCTATCGCTGGGTGAAGAAGAAGATGGACCGGTTCGACGTCTGTCCGGGCCCTGACGAGACCGTGGTCTACAGCGTCGGCACGCTCTATGGCGAGTGGATGGACAGCACGCCGTTCGAGGGCAACCGCTATGTCGACCGCTTCGTCGTCAAAGGCGGCCAGATCGTGAAGATGGACGTCTGGAACGACAGCGCCGAGCGCATCCTCGTCCAACGCGGCATTGAAGCCTAGCCTCGTCGTGCGACCTTCGGCAGCTTGACCACGCGGTCGCTCGTGACCTCGTCCGCATAGGGTGCGAGGATATCGAGCAGGTCGCGGCCGCGCTGCGGGGTGGGAGCGACCAACGCGCGATTGGCCACGGAATCGAGGTGATGATGCATCAAGTCCATCACCTTGGCCTCGTCGCCCTTGGCCAGCGCTGAAATGATCGCGCGGTGCTCGTTGATGGCGCATTCGGTCGAGTGCGGCCGGCTGTAGAGCGACAGCGTCAGGCAGCAGCGATAGGCGACCTCGCTGACATAGCGCACCAGGATCGGGCTGTTCGTCATCTGCGCGAGCAGGATGTGGAATTCGGTGGCGAGCCGGATCGAGACCGCATCGGTGCCGCCACGTGCGTCGTCCTCGGCGTCGACATGGGCGTTCAGCTCGGCGATTTGCGCCTTGGTCAGCTTGCCCGCGAGCTGGCGGACGACGAGGCCTTCGAGCTGGATTCGGATATCGAAGGCATCGCGCGCCTCCTGCCAGCTCGGCGTCGCCACCACCGCGATGCGGTTGCGGCGGAGCTCGACTAGGCCTTCGGCGGCGAGCTGCCCCAGCGCGTGGCGGGCGATGGTGCGGCTGACGCCAAAGCGCTCGCCGAGCGAATCCTCCGGGAGCTTAGCGCCGGGCTCGAGCGCCTGCTCGATGATCGCGCGCCTGAGGGCGCGGCAGATCACGCTGACCTTGTCGGATGATTCAGAGGTCTTGCTGGTGGGGCGCGCCGCCATCGGCGAATCCTTGGAGGGAAAGTCGAAATCTCTCTGTAGCACAGCCCCGGCGCAATCCAGCGCTCCAATTGCATGCAGTTTGACCTCCCGATTGCCTAAATCGAATCCGGCCATCCGGCGGGGCATTTGGCAAATCCTTGATTTTACGTTGGCTGACGATTGGCACCTAGCTTGCATGCACTTTGGCTGTGATGCGCATGCAACCCAACGCCCAGTTTGACGGCCAGCCCGTTCCCGAAGGTCCGGCCGCGACCGCCATCGAGCTGTCGGAGGCCTCCGTGACCTTCGGTCGCGGCGACCGCGCCGTGCCCGCTCTGTCGAAGACCACGCTTCGGATCGCCGACGGCGAGTTTGTCGCACTGGTCGGCCCGTCCGGATGCGGCAAATCGACCATCTTGCGTCTCGTCAGCGGCCTGGTGCAGCCGACCAGCGGCGTCGTGATCGTCGGCGGCCGCGAGGTCGCGGCGCGGGCGATGCGGGTCGGCATGGCGTTCCAGAATCCGACCATGCTGCCGTGGATGACGATCGAGCGGAACATCATGCTGCCGCTGAAGATCGTCGAGCCGTTCCGCTCGAACTTCCGCAGGCTGCGCAAGACCGAGTTTCGCGACAAGGCCAATGCGCTGCTGGAGCAGGTCGGCCTTAGGGGATTTGGCAATCGTTATCCCTGGCAGCTCTCCGGCGGCATGCTCCAGCGCGCCAATCTCTGCCGCGCGCTGATCCACGAGCCGCGCATGCTGCTGCTGGACGAGCCGTTCGGCGCGCTCGACCAGTTCACCCGCGAGGAGCTGTGGGCGATCCTCCAGAATCTCTGGATGACCCACAAGCCGACGGTGCTGCTGGTCACCCACGATCTGCGCGAGGCCGGCTTCCTGGCCAGCCGCATCTGCGTGATGAGCGCGCGTCCCGGTCGCATCCTGGACGACAGCCGCGTCGATTTCGCGCGGCCGCGCACCGTCGCCATGACCTTCGAGCCGGATTTCGTCGCGCTGAACCAGAAGCTGCGCGCCTTCATCGAGGATGCGCGCAGCGCAGCCCAGCAGGGGACAGGCTGATGTTCGGGATCGATATCAGGCAGAAGGCGTGGTCGGCCGGGCTGATCGTGCTGTTCTTCGTCGCCTGGGAGCTGTTCTGCCTGATGACGGGCATGTCGGACCTGGTGCTGCCGCGGCCCTCGCAGGTGTTCGTGACGCTGTTTCAGCGCTTTCCGGTGCTGTGGCCGCATATCGTGCAGACGCTTGCGACCACGATGTTCGGCTTCGTCCTTGGCGTCGCGCTCGGTGTGGCCCTTGGCGCCATCATCGGCGTTTCCAAAACCGCCTATGACACCTGCTATCCGCTGCTGATCGGCTTCTCCTCGATCCCCAAGGTCGCGGTGGTGCCGATCTTCGTGCTGTGGTTCGGCTCGGGCACGGTGCCGGCGGTGCTGACCGCGCTGTCGATCTGCTTCTTCCCGATCGTCGTCAACATCGCGACGGGCCTTGCCACCACCGAGCCCGAGCTCGAGGACGTGCTGAAGGCGCTCGGCGCCAGCAAGCTCGACATCCTCTGGAACGTCGGCCTGCCCAGGACCATGCCGTTCTTCTTCGCCTCGCTGAAGGTCGCGATCTCCTATGCCTTCGTCGGCGCGGTGCTGTCGGAGACAGTCGCCTCCAACCGCGGCATCGGCAACGTCATGATGACCGCGTCGTCCAATTTCAACGTGCCGCTGGTGTTTGCCGGCCTGTTCGTGCTCGCCGGTCTCGGCGTCGCCCTCTACGTCGTGTTCTCGCTGATCGAAGGGCGCGTCACCGGCTGGGCCACGCGCAAGAACGACGTGATCGCCACCTGATTTTTCCAACCGTCACGCAACGAAGCTGAGGAGGTCTCGATGTTGAGAAAAGCAACTGCCGCGCTGCTGGGATTGGCCCTGTCCACGGGCGCCGCGATGGCCCAGGAAACCACGATCAAGTTCACGCTGGGCTGGAAGACCCAAGGCAGCGATGCCGCGTTCTTCTACGCCAAGGACAACGGCTACTTCAAAGAGGAAGGCCTCAACGTCGTCATCGACCAGGGCGAGGGCTCCGGCGCGACCGTCACGCGCATCATGTCGGGCGCCTATGACGCCGGCTTCGGCGACGTCAACGCCATCATCCAGAACGCCTCGACCAAGCCGCAGGATGCGCCCGTCATGGTCTACATGATGTGGAACCAGCCGCCCTTCGCGATCGTCGCCAAGAAGACCAGCGGCATCAACACCATCAAGGATTTCGAGGGCCACACCCTCGGCGGCGCGCAGGGCACGCCGACGACGCGCCTGTTGCCGGTGTTCACGCGCAAGAACGGCCTCGACAACGAGAAGATCAAGATCTCCAACATGGCGCCGAACCTGCAGGAGCCGATGCTGATCAAGGGCGACATCGATGCCGCGCTGGTTTTCAACATCACCAGCTATTTCAACCTCGTGCTCAACCGCCAGGACCCCGACAAGGACTTCAAATGGTTCTCGTTCGGTGAGTACGGGCTCGATCTCTATTCCAACGGCGTGATGGTCTCGAAGAAGCTGATCGCATCCAACCCGAAGGCGGTGGCCGGCCTCGTGCGGGCCATCAACAAGGGCGCGATTGCGGTGGCCAAGGACCAGAACGCCGGCATGAAGGCGGCGCTGAACTACGACAATCTGATCGACGTCGCGGTCGAGAAGCGCCGGCTGCAATATTCCTTCGACAAGCTGATCGTCTCGCCGGAGATGAAGGAGATCGGCATCGGCGACATCAAGGACGACCGCATGACGCGCGCCATCGGCATCGTGGTCGAGGGCTATCAGCTCGCCCGCGCGCCGACGCCGGCCGAAGTGTTCTCGCGCGAGTTCCTGCCGCCGCGCGCGGAACGGGAGCTGGTGTATACTGCCAACTGAACCTGGAGAGACGATCATGGCCACGGAGATTTCGGCAACCAGCCTGTTCCGTGGTCCTGATCGCGGCGTCAGCGACAACGTCGTGCTGCGGCACGACGGCGGTGTGGTCACCGGCATCTCGGAAGGAGCGGGGGCCCCAAGCGGTCCGCGCTCCTTCGTCATTCCGGCTTTCGTCAACGCGCACGACCACGCCCGCGCCACCGCGTCGTCCTTCGGCGCGGTCGGCATGCCCCTGGAAAGCTGGATCCTGCGGACTGCGCTTGGCACGCCGGTCGATCCCTATCTGACGGCGGCGTCGGCGCTGGCCCGTTCGGCCAAGGCCGGCTGCGCGGCCATGATGGTGCACTACACCCGCCCGAGCGGGACAATGCCGCTGCTGGACGAGGCCAAGGCGATTGCCAGGGCCGCATCCGACGTCGGCATCCGCATCGCCTTTGCGCTCGCGGTGCGCGACCAGAACCCCATTGTCTACGGCGATGCCGAGCCGTTGCTCGCGGGCCTTCCCGGCGACGACCGCAAGACGATCGAAGACCTCTTCGTCCGCGCGCCGATGTCGCCGAAGACCTATATCGAGCTGACCGACTCGATTGCCGCGGCCATCGCCGGTCCGATGGTCGACGTGCAGCTCGGGCCTGCCGGCGTGCAATGGTGCTCGAAGCCGTTGCTGGAAGCGGTGGCGGAGAACTCGGCGCGGACCGGCCGCCGCATTCACATGCATCTGCTGGAGACCGTCTATCAGCGCGCCTGGGCCGACCAGAACTTTCCGGACATGGTGCGGTGGCTGCGCGACATCGGCTTCCTCTCGGAGCGGCTGACGCTTGCGCATTGCATCCATGCAAGGCCGGACGAGTTGGAGATGATCGCGGCGTCAGGCGCGCGCATCGTCACCAATTTCAGCTCGAACATGCATCTGCGCTCGGGCCTCGCCCCGATCGCCGCCGCCCACAAATGCGGCTGTGCCATCGCGGTCGGCGTCGATGGGCTGGCGCTGGACGAGGACGACGACATCCTGCGCGAGATGCGGCTGGTGCAGATGGTTCATGGCGGCCTCGGCTTCAGGCAGACGTGGACGCCGACCGAGCTGTTCGCGCTCGCCATCCGCAACGGCCGCCGCGCCACCGGTGCGCCCGGGAGCGGCGAGCTCGTTGCCGGCAACCCCGCCGATTACGTCGTGATCGACCTCGACCGGCTCGACCGCGACCGGATCATGCCGGTCGATCCCATGGCGCTGCTGTTCGCGCGGGGCAATGCGTCGCTGGTGCAGGAGGTCGTGGTCGCCGGCAAGACGATCGTGAGGGATGGAGCCTGTCTCGGAGTTGACCTGCCGGCGATCGAACAGGAATTGCGGAGCATGTACGGCGCCAATGTCGGCAAGCTCGAAAACTTTCAGCGGATGTGGGTACCGCTGTCGGAACGGCTGGGCGGCTGGTTCGAACAGCAGCTGACATGCCAGTGACGCAACCGGGGATTACGCGACCTGGTTGTATATAAAAGAGCGATAGCTGATAGACGCCGCCTCGTCTGGCGGCGGACGCTCGTCTGGGCTAACACCTCCGCGTCTCGACACGAGTCGATGACCCCATCAAGGAGCCCCCGATGCGTCTTCCCACCGTTCTCCTGGCCGTCACCTGTCTTGCCGGCGCAGCGTCTGCCGAAGACCTCACGGGCACGCTGCAGAAGGTCAAGGAGACCAAGAAGATCACGCTGGGCTATCAGGAAGCGTCGGTCCCGTTCAGCTATCTCGACGGCAACCAGAAGCCGGTCGGCTTCGCCATGGACATTTGTCTCAAGATTGTCGACGCCGTGAAGAAGCAGCTCGCAACGCCCGACATTGCCGTCGACTACGTCGCCGTGACCTCGTCGAACCGCATCCCGCTGATGGTCAACGGCACGCTCGACCTGCATTGCTCGGCGACCACCAACAATGCCGACCGCCAGAAACAGGTCGCCTTCACCAACACGCACTTCCTCAGCGCGACGCGCTTCGCCGCCAAGAAGGCTTCGAAGATCAACACGATCGACGATCTCAAGGGGAAGGCGGTCACCGCCGTGGCGGGCTCGGTCAACCTGAACCAGCTCGCCAAGGTCAATACCGAGCGCAATCTCGGCATCAGGATCATGCCGGCGGTGGATCAGGCCGAGGCGTTCCTGCTGCTCGAGACCGACCGCGCCCAGGCCTATGCGCTCGACGACGTCCAGCTCGCGGTCGCCATTGCGCGCTCGAAGGAGCCGGCGCTGTACATGATGAGCGAGGAGGCGTTCGCGAAGGCCGAGCCCTTTGGGATCATGCTGCGGCGGGAGGATGCGCCGTTCAAGGTGCTGGCCGACCGCGCCACCGCCGAACTCTATGCAAGCCCGGAGATCGAGGTGCTCTATCGGAAGTGGCTGGAATCGCCAACGCCGCCGAACGGCATCAACTATAACGTCCCGATGTCGCCGGCACTGCGCAACGCCTTCAAGAACCCGAGCTCGAGCGCCGATCCGGACGTGTACGTGGTGAAGTGAGGCGAGGGCGGTTTTCACCTCTCCCGTAAGCCATCGCGTAGGCGCGGTCTGAGCGAGCGCCTCGTCCTTCGAGACGACCGCTCCGCGGTCTCCTCAGGATGAGGCTGAGCGGCAGCCTGTCGAAATTGCGGCCTCGCACTCCGTCCTCATCCTGAGGGCCCGCCGAAGGCGGGCGTCTCGAAGGATGTGCTGCGGGCGAGCATCCCGCCACGTTCTTCATGCGTCGGCTTGATCTATGTTACCGCGTCCGCGGCGTATCGAGCAGTTGCCCCGCCAGCGCCGCGCCGATCGCTGCGATGGCGGCCATGGCGAGAGCCCAGGTCGCGAACAATCGATGACCGATCAGCGCGCCGCTCAGCAGCGGGGCGCTGATATTCGCGCCTGACATCAGCGACTGGTTGAGGCCCATGATCATGCCCTGGCGGTTGATCGCGGTCGAGCGCGACAGCTCCGCCGTCAGCGTACTCCGCGCGAACATGGTGCCGACGATGATCAGCGTCAGCTCGATGGCGAGCAGGCTGACATTGCTGCCGGCCGCAAGGCCCGCGAAACCAAGACCCATGCAGGCGAACGCCGCCACCACGATGTTGCGGTCGGAGGCAATGATGTTCGCACGGGTGATCAGAAGACCCTGGACCACCATGTTGATGAAGCCGGCATAGGCGAACATCCAGCCGAGCTCGCGCGCGCCGAAGGGATGCCCGTCCCAGGAGAATCGCGCCGACAGGAACAGGCCGATCTGCGACAGGAACATCGAGTTGACGAAGAAGAACACGATGAGCAGGCCAAGCAGCCGCCAAGCATAGCGCATGCCGAAGAGGCTGCGAGCCAGCGTCGGCTCCGGCACGCGGTGCTGGTAGAGCGGCTCGGCGCCCGGGTGATCGGGCGGGAGCAGGGCCATGGTCGCGAAGATGCTGATCAAAGAGAGTGCGGCCGCGGCCCACACCGGCGCGGTCTGGCCGTAATGGACGAGGAAGCTCGACAGAGCGGGGCCGAGCAGCAGCCCGGTGCCGATGGCGCCGCTGGTCATGCCGAGCGCCTGCTTGCGGGTGGCCGGCGCGCTGTGCTCGGCGGCATAGGCGTGCGCGACCGAGATGTTGCCTGAGGTCAGGCCGTCGATGATCCGCGCCAGAAACACCAGCGTGAGGTTGCCCGCGAGCGCGAGCAGGACGAAGCCGATCAAGGTGCCGATCTGGCTGACGAGCAGGACCTTCCGCCGGCCATAGCGGTCCGAGAGCATGCCGACCACGGGGCCGGCGATGAGCTGGCACACGGCATAGGCCGAGATCAGGGCGCCGATCATGAAGGGCGTCGCGCCGAGCCGCTGCGAATAGAACGGCAGCAGCGGCAGGATGATCCCCATGCCCGTGGCATCCACGGCGACGACGACGAAGGTCGGGATCAGCGTCAGTGCGCTGTCGCCGGCGGTCGTCTCTGCTGCCTGTGCCGGGAAACCCGGTCCCATCCTTGTCCTCGTTCGCTTTTGCGTGATCGCTGCGGCGATACCGGGTTATATAGTTGCACCCTAATAGTTCGTGTCCTATCTAATTTGCATGGCACCCTCGCAAGGCTTTATCCACGCCGAGATCGGCCGGCTCATCACGCGCCTTGGCCGGATCTGGCGACGCGAGTCGGATCAGGCGCTGTCCGATCACGGCCTGTCCTATGCGACCGCGATTCCGCTGCTGGTGCTGTCGCGCCAGGGCGAAAACGTGCGCCAGGGCGTGCTCGCCGATGAGCTCGGCATCGAGGGGCCGTCGCTGGTCCGGCTGATCGACCTGCTGCAGGCCGAGGGCCTCGTGGAACGCCGCGAGGACCCGACCGACCGTCGTGCCAAAACGCTACATTTGACGAAGGCGGGCGAGGCCAAGGTCGAGGAGACCAACCGCGTGCTGCGGCGGGTGCGGGCCAGCCTGCTCAAGGATATCGGCGCGGACGAACTTGCGATAACCTTCGAGACGCTTCAGCGCATTGAACAGCGGGCCAGTCGCCTGCATGACCTAAAGACTGGTCCCGAGGCGAAATAGCCATGCGCACGGATGAGTCGTTCCTGGTCCGCCACGCGGACCTGATTTTTGCTTTGAAGACGTTCGCGGCGTCGATGCTGGCGCTCGTCATCGCGCTCGCCATGGATCTGCCGCGGCCCTATTGGGCGATGGCGACCGTCTACATCACCTCGCAGCCGCTGGCGGGCGCGACCAGCTCGAAGGCATTCTTCCGCGTGATGGGCACGCTGGTCGGGGCCACCATGACGGTGGCGCTGGTGCCGAACCTGATCGATGCCCCCGAATTGCTGTGCCTCGCCATCGCGCTCTGGGTCGGGCTCTGCCTTTATCTGTCGCTGCTGGACGGCACGCCGCGCAGCTACGTTTTCATGCTCGCCGGCTACACCGTGGCGCTGATCGGCTTTCCCTCGGTGTCCGAGCCGGGCGCCATCTTCGACACCGCGGTGGCAAGGCTCGAGGAAATCTCGCTCGGCATCATCTGCGCCAGCCTGGTCTCGACCATCGTGTTTCCCCGCAGCGTCGCGCCGGCGGTCGCTCACCGCGTCGATACCTGGCTCGCGGACGCGCGCCGCCTCAGTCAGGTCGTGCTGCTGCAGGAGGGCACCAACGAGACCCGCCGCGGCAAGCGCCTCAAGCTTGCGACCGACATCGTCGAGATCGACACGCTGTCCACCCATCTTGCCTATGATCATCTGACCGACCGCAATGCGGTTACGGGCCTCGGCGAGATCCGTCTGCGTATGCTGATGCTGCTGCCCGTGATTGCCTCGCTCGAGGACCGGCTGGCCGCGCTGGGGGAGGAGGCCCTGCGCCGGCAACCCGAGCTGAAGCGGCTCCTGGAAGATCTTGCGCAATGGATCGTGAGCGACGTCAGCGCACGCCAGCCGGCCGAGCGTATCAAGGCCATGATCGCGGAGCAGCAGGCGGTGCTCGATGACAGCGCGTCCTGGGAGCGAATCATCACCACCAGCCTGTTATCGCGGCTGCGCGAGCTGGTCGATCTCTCGCGCGATTGCCGTGAGCTGACCGAGGCGATCGCCGACAACCGCAACGTCTCGACCCTCGACCTGGCCTTTCACTCCGAAGCCGGCGCCGCGCCCGTGCGCCACCGGGACCGCGGCCTGGCGCTGTGGTCGGCGGCGGGCGCTGCCGCGGCCATCCTGATCTGCTGCGCGTTCTGGATCGGGACCGGCTGGCCGGACGGCGCATCGGCGCCGATGATGGCCGCCGTTGCCTGCTCGTTCTTCGCCGCGCAGGACGAGCCCGCGCGCTTCATCCGCAGTTTCGGCTTGTGGTCGCTGGTCGCCATCATCGTCGTCGCGATCTATCTATTTGCGCTGGTTCCGGCGATCTCCCATCTCGAGGTCCTCATCGTCGCGCTGGCACCGACCTTCCTGCTCTATGGCTTCCTGATCGGCCGGCCGGCGACGGCGGGCACCGGCATGGCGCTCGCGGCGAACACCGCGACCTTGCTCGCGATCCAGACGACCTACAGTGCGGATTTCGCATCCTACGCCAATTCCGCCGTCGCCTTCTTCGTCGGCGTCCTCATCGCCGAGATCGTGACGCGGATCGCGCGCGGGGTGGGGGCGGAGTGGATCGCCAACCGCCTGGTGCTGTCGAACTGGAAGACGATCGCGGTCGCGGCCGAGCGGCGCGGCAAGCGAGATCGCGCGGAGTTCGCCGGGCTGATGCTGCACCGGCTCGGGCTCCTGGTGCAGCGCATCGCGTTCCTCTCGGAGAGCGATCGCCGCGACACCGACAGCCTCGTGCAGCTTCGCATCGGCATCAACATCATCGATTTGCGTCGGGCGCGCTACGGCCTTGCAGTGTCGACCATCGCCGTCATCGACGACATGCTCGACCAGCTTGCCATTGCCTGCCGCAGCTATGCAGGCGAGGGGATGCCGGCCGCGCTGCTGACGAGCGTCGACAGGGCGCTGGCCCAGGCCGTGAAGGACCCGAACGACAGCGCGCGCGAGGACGCCCTGATCGGTCTCGTCGGCATCCGCCGCGGCCTGTTCCCGGATGCGCCGGCCTATCGGCCGCGCGCGGAGAGTGTTGCGGCATGAGATATGTGATCGACATTTACGGCGTGCTGGTGCCGGCGTTGCTGCTGTGGATCATCGTCGCCTACGTGCTGAGCGCAATTCTGCGCCGTCTCATGCAGCGATTCGATCTCTACCGGCTGGTCTGGCACCGCGCGCTGTTCGATTTCTCGATTTTCGTCTGCCTTCTGGGCGTCGTCGTCTATCTCTCGGAGTATCTCTCATGAAGGGGAATTTCGCCTGGCTTGCCCGCCTCGCGCTGACCATCCTCGCCGTCGTCGCCGCGATCGGCGTCGGCCGCGAGCTCTGGGTCTACTACATGGAGTCGCCATGGACCCGCGACGGCCGGGTGCGCGCCGACGTCGTCCAGGTCGCGCCCGACGTATCGGGCTTCGTCACCGAGGTGCTGGTCAAGGACAACCAGAAAGTTCGCCGCGGCGATGTCCTGTTCAGGATCGATCGCGAGCGCTTTGCGCTGGCGCTGCGGCAGGCCGATGCGTCGGTCGCGGGTCATCAGGCCACGCTCGATCAGGCCAACGCCGATTTGAAGCGCTATAGCGCGCTCACCACCGATGCGGTGTCGCAGCAGAAGCAGGAGCAGGTGCTGGCGACCCAGCTCCAGGCCAAGGCGGCCTTCGATGCGGCGGTCGCAGACCGGGCCGTTGCCCAGCTCAACCTCGATCGCAGCGAGGTCCATGCGTCCGTGAACGGCGTGATCACCAACATGGATTTGCGCCCCGGCGCCTATGTCACGGCCGGGAAGGGCGTGATGGCGCTGGTCGACACCGACACGCTGCACGTCGAGGGCTATTTCGAGGAGACCAAACTGGCGCGCATCCGCATCGGCGACAGGGTGCAGGTGCGCCTGATGGGCGAGAAGGTCACGCTGTCAGGCCGTGTCGAGAGCATCGCCGCCGGCATCGAGGACCGCGACCGCGCCGAAGGTGCGAGCATGCTCGCCAACGTCAATCCCACGTTCAGCTGGGTGCGCCTCGCCCAGCGCGTCCCGGTGCGCATCGCGCTCGATCCGGTGCCTGAAGCCATGTCGCTGGTCGCCGGACGTTCGGCGACGGTGGAGGTGTTGAACTAGGTGGCGGCGATAGCGCTGCAGATCATGCGTTCGAATACTTCTTCAGCTCGAACCGAGCAATCTGGTTGCGATGGACCTCGTCCGGTCCATCGGCCAACCGCAGCAGCCGCGCCGTTGCATAGGCCTGGGTCAGGCCAAAATCGTTCGACGTGCCGCCGCCGCCATGGGCCTGGATCGCCCAGTCGATGATCTGGCATGCCATGTTGGGCACGGCGACCTTGATCATGGCTATCTCGGCTTTCGCGACCTTGTTGCCGACGGTGTCCATCGCATAGGCCGCATTCAGCGTCAGCAGCCGGGCCTGCTCGATCATGATGCGGGCTTCCGCGATCCGCTCCTGCGTCACGGTCTGCTCGGAGACCGGCTTGCCGAAGGCGATGCGGCTGCGCACGCGGCGGCACATCTTTTCCAGCGTGCGTTCGGACAAGCCAATCAGCCACATGCAATGGTGAATGCGGCCCGGGCCGAGGCGGCCCTGCGCGATCTCGAAGCCGCGGCCTTCGCCGAGCAGCATGTTCTCCTTGGGCACCCGCACATCGGTGAAGATGACTTCGGAGGCCCGGTCAGGCACGCCGTAGAAGCCGAACACGGGCAGGGGCCGCTTGACCTCGATGCCTGGCGTGTCCATCGGCACCAGGATCATGGATTGCTGCTTGTGGCGGTCGGCATTGTCAGGGTCGGTCTTGCCCATGAAGATGCAGATCCTGCAGCGCGGGTCGGTCGCATTCGTCGTGTACCATTTGCGGCCATTGATGACGTAATGGTCGCCGTCGCGCACGATCGAGCTTTCGATGTTGGTCGCATCCGATGACGCGACCGCCGGCTCGGTCATGGCGAAGCAGGAGCGGATCTCGCCCGCCAGCAGCGGCTTCAGCCAGCGCTCTTTGTCCTTCTCCGAGCCGTAGCGTTCCAGCACCTCCATGTTGCCGGTGTCGGGCGCCGAGCAGTTGAACACTTCGGGGGCGAGATGCGAGCGGCCCATCACTTCGCAGAGTGGGGCATATTCGAGATTGGTGAGGCCGGCGCCGTGACTGGACTCCGGCAGGAACAGGTTCCAGAGGCCTTCGGCGCGCGCCAGCGGCTTCAGCTCCTCGACGACGGGATAGACTTTCCAGGGCCCGAGCTCTTCAGCCTCGCGATAGAACCGCTCCTCGTTCGGATAGACGTGCCGGTCCATGAAACTTTCGAGCTTGCGCTTGAGCTCGACGACTTTCGGCGACATCGGGTAGAGCATCTTCGTCTCCTTGAGCGATCGGCGAATTTTCTTGAGCGTAATCTTCCGGAAAACCGCGGCACACTGTTCCGGATCACGCTCTATGCGATTTCCAGATAGTCCGGGCCGGGCAGTTCCGGGAAGGGCGCCGTCGGCAGGGTCTGGTACCAGAACGCGACCGAGGCGATGTCGTCCTGCAACGGCAGATATTTTCCTTCCCTCGCGCCGGGCAGCCAGCCCAGCGCCTGGATCGTTACGCGCAGGTCGCTCTGGAAGCGCACGGGGTCGGGGATGTGCCAGCGATACAGGCCAAAGCGCTGCTGCGACCTGTAGACGCCGTCCGGGCGGATCACCTGCGGCAGGCCGGCATAGGGCGTGGTGAATTCCAGATAGCGCGATTGCTTCGCCTCGCCCTGGCCGGAATGGGCGACATGGGGATCGAAATTATACGCGCCGCAGAAATAGTCCTCGGTGCCGGTGCCGCAGATGGTCGGGAACGCGCCGTCGCCGTCGATGAAGAACTTGATCTCGCCTTCGCCCCACCAGCCATTGTTATTGACGCCCCAGGCCATGTAGGTGCCGACATAGTGGCCGGCACCCTTGATGCCATCGAGGATGGCGTAGACCTCCTTGTAGGGCAGCGGATTGGTGCGCCGGAACTGGGCGTGGAAATAGGCGCAATCTTCCGGCACGTCGGTCAGGGTGTAGTTGATCTGATAGTAGATCGTGATCTGCTCTTCGCTGCGGTTCTCCAGCGTGAAGCGCGCGCGCTTGCGGAACGGCATCTCCCAATAGCAGTTGAAGGCGCGGCCGGGATTGACGCAGACCGCGAGCGAGGAGACCTGCGCGAACTCCTCCCAGCCGCAGGCGAAGAAATCGCCGGCCGGGCATTCCACGCTCGGTTGCGTCTGGTCGTCCCAATAGACGCGCAGGATCGAATGGCGCAGCCGTCCGCGCGCCAGCGTCATCCAGATCTGCTGGATCGCGCCCTGGCCCTCGATGTCGGCGAGGGTGAAGGTCGCGCCGGGCTCGATCTGAACATAGGGCGAGACCTTCCAGCCCTGTCCGAGATCGCGCGCCTGGCGCGCCGCGGGGCCGTCGACGGACATGCCGCCTTTGCCCTTTTCGCCCGAAAAGTTCTCCGGGCTGATCGAGCGCGACTGCGCGTTCGACAGGCGCGACAGATTGCCGAGATGCAGGCCCAATCCGGAAAACGCCATGATGTCCTCGATAAGGGGTTAGCGATGTCGAGATATATAGCTCCCGAACTGACCAAAAGATGAAGACGATCGCGCGCGAAAAGACCTTGTGCCGCCTTCGTAGCCCGGATGGAGCGCAGCGCAATCCGGGATGCGTCCACACGGGCGGTCGTGCGATGCGGTTGGTCTGGCCCCGGATTACGCTGCGCTCCATCCGGGCTACGGGCCTGATCGCACGCGGTTCAAGCGACGCGATACTCCTTGAACTTCTCGCGCAGCGCCGACTTGAGCACCTTGCCGGTGCCGGTCATCGGGAATTCGTCCAGAAATTCGACGGCGTCGGGCATCCACCAGCTCGCGATCTTCGGCCGCATGTGGTCGAGCAGGGTCTTGCCGTCGACGGTCGCGCCCTTCTTGCGGACGACCAGGAGCAGGGGGCGCTCCTGCCATTTCTCATGTGCGATGGCGACGACAGCGGCTTGCAGCACGTCCGGATGGGACAGCGCGATGTCCTCGAGCTGGATCGAGGAGATCCATTCGCCGCCGGATTTGATGACGTCTTTCGAGCGGTCGGTCAGCGTGACGTGGCCCTGCGGATCGATCACGGCCATGTCGCCGGTGATCAGCCAGCCGTCGCGATCGAGGCCTTCGTCGAGCTTCATGTATCCGGACGCGACCCAGGGACCACGCGCGCGCAGATGGCCGACGGTCTTGCCGTCGCGCGGCAGCTCGGCGCCGCCATCGTCGACGATGCGCAAGGCGGTGCCGAAGCAGGCGCGTCCTGAGACCTGGCGCCGGTCGAATTTTTCCTTTTCGCCGAGATGCTCCGAGCCGGGCCGCAAGCCCGGCATCGAGCAGCCCAGCGCCTCGGTCATGCCCCAGGCCTGGATGTAGTCGATGTTGTAGTCGCGCTTGAGCTTCTCGACCATCGCGCGCGGCGGCGCCGAGCCCGACGACAGCGTTGCGCGCAGCGTCGTGAATTTGTTGCCGGTGCGGCCGAGCCAGTCGAGCAGGATCAGCCAGAAGCTCGGCACGCCCGCCGAGAGCGTCACCTTCTCGCCTTCGAGCAGCTCGTAAAGCTTGTCGGGCTCGTAATTGCGGCCGGGCAGTACCAGCTTGGAGCCGGTATAGGGCGCGGTGAATGGCATGTTCCAGCCGTTGCCGTGGAAGAGCGGCGCCATCGGCATCATCACCTCGCGCACGCCTTCGACATGGCCGGGCAGGAAGTCGAAATTGCAGCAGGTCATGGTTTGCAGGATCGCGGCGCGGTGCGAATAGATCACGCCCTTCGGATTGCCCGTGGTGCCCGAGGTATAGCAGATCGTCGACGCCGATTTCTCGTCGAATTCCGGCCAGGCGAAGCCGGCCTCGTTTTCCTTCGCGAGCAGATCCTCGTAGCAATGCACATTGGCAAGCTTGGTCTCCGGCATCCGCTCGCGCGAGGACATCACGACGAAGGCCTCGATCGTCGTCAGCTGCGGTGCGATCGCCTCGACCAGCGGCAGCGTGGCGCGGTCGATGAACAGCAGCCGGTCCTCGGCGTGGTTGATGATGTAGACGAGCTGCTCGGGAAACAGTCTGGGATTGATGGTGTGCAGCACATAACCCATGCCCGGCGCGGCATAGAACATCTCGAAATGCCGGTGCGTATTCCAGGCCAGCGTGCCGACGCGGTCGCCCGGCTTCATGCCGAGCCGTTTCAGGGCAAGCGCCATGCGCTTGATGCGCGGATGGGCGTCGGCATAGGTGTAGCGGTGGATGTCGCCTTCGATCTCGCGCGCGACGATCTCGGCCTCGCCGTGATAGTCGGCGGCGTACTGGATCAGGCCGCTGATCAGCAGCGGCATATCCATCATCAATCCCTGCATGGTCTCCTCCGGATCGCCACGTCGTTGCGCGGCGCATGTTCGTGATTTGCGCGCAAGGTTAGCGGAACGTCACGCGGCGTTCACGCAAAAAACGGCAGACGTGATTGCATGCGTCACTTTTTCAGGGCTAACGTGCGGTGAGCTGCCGGCGAAGCAGCAGGCGCCGTGGAGGAAATGGATGTCAGCGGAAAGACACAAGACCGGTACAGCCGGCGCACCTATGATCGATGTTTCCGCACTCCGTGCGCGCTATCGCGACGAGCGCGATCGCCGTTTGCGAACCGAGGGCAAGGCGCAATATGTCGAGGTTACCGGCGACTTCAGTCGCTACCTCGACGATCCCTGGGCCGATCCCGGATTTGCGCGAGCGCCTGTCACTGAACAGACTGAGGTGCTCATCGTCGGCGGCGGCTTCGGCGGCCTGTTGTGCGGCGCGCGTTTGCGCGCGGCCGGGATCGATGATTTTCGCATGGTGGAAAAGGCCGCCGATTTCGGCGGCACCTGGTACTGGAATCGCTACCCCGGTGCGGCCTGCGATACCGAGAGCTACATCTACTTGCCGCTGTTGGAAGAGACCGGCTACATGCCGGTGCGCAAATATGCGCGAGCGCCGGAGATCTACGAGCACTCGCGCCGCATCGGCCGTCACTTCGGCCTCTACGAGCGCGCGCTGTTCCAGACCGTCATCTCGCGGATGACATGGCAGGAGCAGGAGGCACGCTGGCTGGTCGAGACCGATCGCGGCGATCGCATCCATGCGCGCTTTGTCATCCTCGCCGGCGGGCCGCTGAGCCGGCCGAAGCTGCCGGGCATTCCCGGCATCGAGAGCTTCAGGGGCCACAGCTTCCACACCAGCCGCTGGGATTATGGATATACCGGCGGCACCGCCGATGGCGATCTCACCGGTCTCGCGAACAAGCGCGTCGGCATCATCGGCACCGGCGCCACGGCCGTGCAATGCGTGCCGCATCTCGGCCGCGCCGCGAAGGAGCTTTACGTCTTTCAGCGCACGCCATCGGCGATCGGCGTGCGTGACGATCGTCCCACGGATCAGGGCTGGGCGCAGGGCCTCAAGCCCGGCTGGCAACGAGAGCGCATGGACAATTTCACGGCGGTGATTTCGGGCGAGCCGTTCGAGCGCGATCTGGTGCAGGACGGCTGGACGGGCCTGCTCGGCGAGATCCTGCTGGCGCCGCGGCGCCAGCCGCAGCCGGTAAGCTCGATGGAGGAGGCGCTGAAGGTCATCGAGCAGGCCGACTATCGCAAGATGGAGGAGATCCGCGCCCGCGTCGACGCCGTCGTGAACGACGAGGCGGCTGCGGCGGCCCTCAAGCCCTGGTACAAGGCGTTCTGCAAGCGGCCGTGCTTCCATGACGAATATCTCGACACTTTTAATCGTCCCAATGTCCATCTCGTCGACACCAGGGGGCAGGGCGTCGAGCGCATCACCGAGAATGCTGTCGTCGTTGACGGCAAGGCCTACGAGCTCGACTGCCTGATCTACGCCAGTGGCTTCGAGGTCGGTACCGATTACGCCCGCCGCATGGGGTTCGAGGTCTATGGCCGGGATGGCATGAGCCTGTCCGAGCGCTGGCAGGGCGGGGTCAAGACGCTGCACGGCTTCTACAGCCGCGGCTTCCCGAACTGCTTCCTGATCGTCACGGTGCAGGCCGGCCAGAGCGCCAATTTTCCGCACATCATCGACGAGCAGTCGCAGCACATCGCCTACGTCATCGCCGAGGCGCGCAAGCGCAGCGCGCGAACGCTGGAGCCGACGCTCGCTGCGGAGAACGCCTGGGTCGACGAGGTCGTCAAGGCCGCCATCGGCCGCCAGACCTATCTCGCCGAGTGCACGCCGGGCTATTACAACAACGAAGGCGTGTTCGATCCGATTGCGGCGAGAAACAGCCAGTACTGGCGCGGCCCGATGGCGTTCCTGCGGCTGCTGGACAAGTGGCGCAAGGAGGGCAATCTGGACGGGCTGGAATTGACCTCCGAGGGTGCGGCTTGAGCGGCGTGATCCCGGCCCCGACAGGCGCGACGCGGCTCCACGTCATTGTCGGCGATCCCATCGCGCAGGTCCGCTCGCCGGCGGGCGTGTCGGCAGCCTTTGCCGCGCGGGGGCATGACGGCATTCTCGTGCCGGTGCAGGTCGCGCCGGCGGATTTGCCGGACTTTCTTTCAGTGGCGACGCGGCTGAAGAATCTCGACGGGATCGTCGTGACCATCCCGCATAAATTCGCCTGCTACCAGGCCTGCACCAGCGCGACCGAACGCGCACACTTTTTGCGCACCGTGAACCTGATGCGTCGGCGCGCCGATGGCTCCTGGCACGGCGACATGGTGGACGGTCTCGGCTTTGTCGGCGCGGCGAGAGCCAAGGGGATCGATCCCCAGGGCATGCGGGCGCTCCTGGTCGGCGCCGGCGGCGCGGGCTCGGCGATCGCGCTGGCGCTGGTCGAGGCCGGCGTCCGCGAGCTTGCGATTCACGACAGCGCGACCGAGCGCCGCGACGCGCTGATCGGCCGGCTCAACGCCCTCGGCAAGGCGCCGATACGGACCGGCACCATGGATCCCGCGGGCTTCGATTTTGTCGCCAATGCGACACCGGCGGGGATGAAGGATGGCGACCCGCTGCCGGTCGATGTCGCGCGCCTGGCGCCGGCTTCCTATTGCGGCTGCGTGATCACCAAGCCCGAAATCTCGCCGTTCATCGCCGCGGCCCGCAGGATCGGCTGTGTCACCGGGACCGGCACCGACATGTATCAGCAGCACCAGAGCATCATGGTGGATTTCCTGCTGGGCGCGGAAGGCGCGTGAGTTGCCGCTGTCAAGCGCTTTGGTTGGTTCGATTGGTGCTGCCGGGACTTGAGCGACGGCAAATGACGTAGGATCATGCGCATGCGCGAGCCGGTCGCGTGGCAGTGAGAGGAACGAGCAATGATCAAGGGCAGGACAGTCGCAACATCAGTGATCGGTGCGACCGCGCTGTTACTCTCTCTGCCCGTGGCGAACGCCGCGCAATGCGGCAGCTCGCCGGCCGGTTTCGAGGCCTGGAAGCGCGAATTCAGTGCGGAGGCGCAGGGCAAGGGCATCGGCCAGACCGCGATCTCGGCGCTGATGCAGACCAACTATGCCAGCGCCACCATCGCCGCCGACCGCGGCCAGCGCAGCTTCTCGCTGTCGCTCGACCAGTTCCTGGCCAAGCGCGGCGCCACCACCATCGTTGCCAAGGGGCGGCAGCTCAAGCAGTCGCAGGCGGCCCTGTTCGCCTCGATCCAGCAGCGCTATGGCGTTCCGCCCGGGCCGCTGATCGCAATCTGGGGCATGGAGACCGGCTTCGGCAGCCAGCGCGGCAACCAGAACATGCTCTCGTCGATCGCAACCCTTGCCTATGACTGCCGCCGTCCCGAATTCTTCACCGATCAGCTCTATGCCGCGCTGAAGCTGATCGACCGCGGCACGCTCACGGGGGCGACCCGCGGCTCCATGCATGGCGAGGTCGGCCAGACCCAGTTCATGCCCAAAAACATCCTGGCTTACGGCACCGGAAATCTCGAGGTTGCCGCCAACGCGCTGAACTCGACCGCCAATTTCCTGAAGGCCCATGGCTGGCGTGCAGGAGCCGGTTACCAGCCGGGCGAGCCGAATTTTGCCGCCATCGAGGCCTGGAATGCCGCGGGCGTCTATCAGAAGGCGATCGCGCTGATGGGACGGCAGATCGACGAGGGTGGCGCGGCGGCTTCGCGCTGACGTGATGCGCCGGCGCGAGAAAGTTGTTGCCATCAGGAACTGACGGCACGAGGCTTGCTTTGTTGGTGTTCAGGGCTGGGCATGAGGAGACTCAAGATGGCAACCCAGATCGTGATGGACCAGACTGGCGATACCCGCCACGAGTTTGATCCTGGCAATGCCGAAGCGCTGGCGCGGGCCGAACAGCGCTTTCGGGAGTTGACCGGAGCCGGCTTCACCGCCGCCTTCCGCACCGGGCCCGGCGAAGTGACCCGTATCAAATCGTTCGACCCGACCGCGCAGGAAACGCTGTTCTACCCTCGCCTGGTCGGCGGCTGATCTGAGCTGCTCATGTTCGCGGCACTGTGGTTCCGCGCGCCTGCGCGTGCCCGCCTGCATGCGTTGCGCGAACTCTACCGGCGCTTCTTCGGCGAGAATACGCCGGATGCGCGCGGCCGCCGCCTGCTGGCCGAATGGCTGACGCCGGCGCAGCGCGCGCAATTTGAGCAGCATCGCTATTTCGATGTGATCGGTTGCGATAGCGGCAAGACCTATCGCATCCACTACGGCACCGCCGCCAACGTCCATGAGATCGACGGCGAGGGGCACGCGACGATGGGGTGGTGTTTCGTGCCCTCGGGCTTCCTGGTGCCGGGCGACGTCATGCTCGCGCAGAAGATTGCGCTCGAGACCGACGAGAACGGCGCACTCGCGCTCGCCAACCGGTTTCCGCCGGCAACGCACTCAGAACATTTT
The DNA here is from genome assembly GCF_035935975.1 of Bradyrhizobium sp. Classification (GTDB taxonomy): domain Bacteria; phylum Pseudomonadota; class Alphaproteobacteria; order Rhizobiales; family Xanthobacteraceae; genus Bradyrhizobium. The sequence continues at coordinate 334,690 of NZ_DASYWN010000041.1, read as the reverse complement.
TACCGCCGGCCGTTCTAGTCCCGGCCGGCCGCTTCGATCAATGCGTGGTGCGATATGCATCCAGCGCATGTGCGGCGAAGACGCCGATGCTGCAAAGGGCGAGCAGGCCTGAGATCAGCTCGATCATAGCTCGTCCTCCTCCAGTCGGAGGGCGACGAGATTTTGGCAGCAGGCATAGTCGTAAATGAGGTCCAGAACGAACTGCATGGTGGCCGTCCCTGTCTATTTATTTTGATAACCACCTAACCGGCGATCTGTTTCAGGCGTGTTTCGTCGCATCTGGAAAGGGGTTTCGCGGGGAACCGGAGGGCTGGTTTGTGCGGCGCGAAGCCGCTATGTCCCGCTTCTCGACGTCCGGATTCTGGCAATCCTTTCAGCCGCGGAGCTCCGGCGAGCGGCGCATCACATTGCGAGGCAAAATCATGGCGCAAGAAATCCCGGCGCAAGTCGAGTGGTTCGACGATCTGACCATCGGAATGCGGTTCAAATCGCCGGAGGTCGTGGTCACCGAGGCCGACATCAAGCGCTTCGCCTCCGAGTACGATCCGCAGCCGATGCACCTCGACCACGAGGCCGCCAAGGACACCCTGTTCAAGGGGCTCGCTGCGTCGGGATGGCACACCGCCGCGATCGCCATGAACCTTGCGATCCAGGCCCGCCCGTTCGGCCCGCATCCGCTGATCGGCGCCGGCGTCGACGGCCTGCGCTGGACCATTCCGGTGCGCCCGAATGACCGGCTGCATCTGGTCGGGGAAGTCATGAGCCTGACGCCCTCGAAGTCGAAGCCGCAGGGCATCGCGCTGGTGAAATGGACGATGTTTAATCAGAATGGTGAGGAGGTTTACACCTTCACGCCGATCGCGATCGTGCCGCGGCGCGCGTAGGCCGCCATCCACCCGACCTTGCCGCCGCGCCTGACACCCTTGCGGGCCGCGGGGAGAGATGGTCATCTCCGCGTGAGGAACACGCTGGAGGCTGACATGAGACGATTCTTTCTCGCCGCCGGAATGCTCGCGGGCGTCCTCGGCGCCGTCGCCTTGTGCACAAGGCCTGCGCTTGCACAGCAATCCAAGGTCGGCGACTGGACCATCGAGAAGCGCACGCAGGACACGCATTGCAACGCGAGCCGCGGCTACAAGGACAAGGATGACGAGAACCGCGACTACGTCATCGTCATCACCTATTCCGAGAAGGCCATCGTGATCGTGATGATCTACGACGGATGGGAGTGGGAGACGGTCGGCGAGATCCTCCGCGCCGATGTCGGCACCGACGACGCCGACATCATGAAGAAGGCCAAGTGGGAGGTCATGGACAAGACCACCGTGCGCGGCATCTTCGAATACGATCAGTCGATCATGGACCGGCTGTCGAAGGCCAAGCGCCTCACGCTCGACTTCGAGGACGATGACGAAGACAGCATCGAGATGCAGATCCCGCGCGCCGGCGAGGCGCTCGCCGCGTTGAAATTCTGCGAGGAGAACCGGAAATAATTTGCTAGCTCCCGCTGCGAATTCTCGGGAGATTTCGGCAACGAACTGAAGCTGCAGCGAGAGGGCGCGTGATCCAGCACACACAGCCCGATCGCTGTTCGTATTTATCCTAGTCTTTGGCGAAAACGTCCAAGCCGCTTTTTGCGCTTGCCGTTACGCAGGGGCGATGTTCGATATTCCAGAATCTCACCGCAAGTTTCTTTCCTCGTCCAAAGCGGCGTTTGGCCGGCCCGTCGCCTTCGTGAGTTCCCGGTGCAACCGCGATCGGGACAACGCTCAGATCGCGGCCGCAGGCCGATGACGATCCTCCAGGCAAACCGCTTCTCCTCGCTCGTCGGAGAGATCTACGATGCGGCGGCCAATCCCGCGCTGCGCGGGGCCGCGCTGGAGCAGGTCTCGAATTTCGTCGGCGGATGTGCCGCCACCATCCTGTCCCGGGACGAGGCCAGGCACTCGCTCGAGATTCACCAGCACTTCGGCACCGAGTCCCGGTTCCGCCAGCTCTATCGCGACAGATATGTCGAGCTCGATCCGCTGCTCGACCGCCACCTCGGTCTCGCGACGGAACAGGCCGTCGGCGTGACCGACATCATGCCGCATTCGGATTTCGTGGCCACCAGCTTCTATCGCGACTGGCTGGAACCGCAGGGCGCGATAGATCTTGCGACGGTGACGCTCGAGAGGTCGGACGCACGCACCACGATCCTGCAGGTGCTGCGGCATCGCTCGCGCGGGACCGTCGACGAGGCAATGCGCGAGCGCATGCGGTTGCTCGCGCCTCACATCCAGCGGTCGCGGGTCATGGGCCGCCAGATCAGGGCGCGCACGCATACCGTGGACGATCTCGCCGATGTCCTCGACGGATTGAGCACGGCGATCTGCCTGCTCGACGCGGAGGGGCGCGTCGTCCATGCCAACGCCGCGTGCCGTCAGCTTTTCGCCGATGCCAATCTGCTCGCGATGGTCGGCGACAGGATCGTGGCCCGCAACACCCAGTCCGACAAATTATTCCGCAACATGCTCGAAATCGTTTCGGACGGCGGAGCTGATTCCGTTCCGCGCCGTCAAATCGGGCTCGCGACATCCGTCGACGGGGAGCACTATCTGCTTCACGTCGCGGCTTTGAAGCGGGAGCACCATCTGCCGCGCGACATCGCGGCCACCGTGCTGTTCGTCCAGAAGGCCTCGATGCTGCCGTCACTCGTGCCCGACGCCATCGCCTCGGCCTTTCGGCTGACGCCGTCGGAACTGCGCGTGCTGATGGCGATCGTCGAGATCGGCGGTGTGCCGGATATTGCTGCAAAACTAGGCATTGCCGAGACGACAGTGAAGACGCATCTCGGTCGGCTGTTCGAGAAGACCGGCGCCGGCAGGCAGGCCGATCTCGTCAAGATCGCCGCCGGCTTTGCCGCGCCGTTCGTTCAGCGGACGGATCGCGGCAACGACGCGGTGTGATCCATTTCACAGCGTGAAGGCCGAGAGCGCGCAATCTCAATCCATCGTGATGAGCAAGGCGTGAGAGTCCTCCGAACGTACGACGCGCATCGTTTGAGACTTTCGTATACGCGCCACGCGAAATGCTGAGGGCGGCATGCGCCACGAAGACAAAGCGCGATGCGTATCGGACGCGGCGCGCGGCGGAACGGTCGTGCATGGCCAAGGCTTGCTCGTTGGTTGGAGAGATTGCAGTGAGCGGCAAGGACGAATTTTCCATTTTCAATGTTTCAACGGACCACATTCCCGAAGGCGAGCGCGTGCCGCTGTTGCGTGAGTTCTACTGCCGCGGCGTTCTGAAGGCGGAGGTCGAGGCGAGGGAGGCAAAGCCGGCCGCACGCTTCACCTCGCACGTCCTGCCGGAGGCCCAGTTGCTGCTCGGGGGATTGTGCGGCGCGCGGGTCATTCGAACGAAGCAACTGGTTGCCGATGGCGACGACAGCCTCGCCTTGATCGTCAACCGATCGGGCGTTCTCGGGATATCCGAGCGAGGGCACGATCTGAGGCTCCGGGCGGGAGAGGCGGCCCTGACCAGCGCGGAGGACGTCACGACCTTCGAGCGCCTGGCGCTGGGAAGCGGGTTCTCGCTGCGCGTGCCGAGACGCGTGCTGGCCCCCATGATCGTCGATGTCGACGATGCGGTGATGCGCATCATCCCGGAGAACGCCATCGGACTTCGGCTGCTGGTCGATTACGCAATCGCGCTGCTGCGCGAAAAGACGCTGGAGGTGCCCGCGATGCGGCAGCTCGGCGTTGCGCATCTGCATGAGCTGCTGGCGCTCGTTCTCGGCGCGACGGACCACGCCCGGGAAGCAACCGGACGGCGTGGTCTCAAGGCGGCACGGCTCCAGAAGGCGAAATTTCTCATCGTCAACAATTGCTGGCAGCAGGATATTTCGGTCGCGAATGTCGCCCACGAACTCGGCGTGACCCCGCGTTATCTCCAGCGGCTGTTCGAGGCCGACGGCAAGACGTTTTCGTCCTTCCTGACCGAACAGCGTCTCAAGCGTGCCCATCGCATGCTGCGCGAGCCCGATTTCGCAGAGCGGCCGGTCAGCTCGATCGCCTACGACGTCGGCTTCGGCGATCTCTCTTATTTCAACCGCTGCTTCCGGCGGGCCTATGGCGCAACGCCGACCGACGTCAGGAGCGGCGGGGTGCTGTAGCGGGCCCCGACTGAGTTTCAGCCGAATATCGCATTCAACAGGGAAGAATTTGACATGATCCTTGATCGTGGAGTCATGACTTCAGCATCAACACGCAGGGCGGCCTCCTCCGCGGTCCATGCAATCAGCCCGGCGGCTACCGGAGCGTGCCGTATTCCGCCGACCACATCGTCTGGCGCGCGGAGTAGGTGACGACGCCGTGCTTCGTGCGACGAGTTGGAGTTTGGAATGCGCCGTTTCTTCTTTGATCTCCTGGTCGGCAATGTCGTGAAGATCGATCCCGGCGGCATGGTGTTCGAACATGCCCGGGCGACGATCGTGGTGGCCGACGAGATGGCACGGCATCTGTTCGTCTGGCGTGACGATCTGCGTGATCGCGACGCCTGGATTCGCGTCAGGGATGCCGGTGGACGTGAGGTCTATCGTGCCGCCGTCTGGGCCCAGAGCCCGGAGAAGGTCGGCTGGGACCAGGCGTAGTCCCTTCGAAGGAGGGTGTAGCAAAGCTGCACCAGTTCGAAGCCAAGCGCCTTCAGTTCGTTCTGGACCGAAACCCGGTCGCCTCCGTCCAAGTCGAAGCCGGCGCCCCTTTCTACGTTGGCGTTCAGCGAATCCAAATTCGCAAAGGTGGCCTCCTCTGATCGGAGGAGGCCACTGGCAACGTGCCTGTGCGCCGAGGGACTGAATATGATTGTGACGGGTGGGGACGGTATTGCACGATGGCGTTCGGCGGGGCGATCGCCATGGCTTCTGCTGCCGGCCGCGCTGGTCATCCCGGTGTTCATCAGCGAGCCCGCGATGGCAGCCTGTACGCCCACGGCGCCGGTCAGCAACGCGACGGTGGTGTGCGCGAGCGACACCAACGACCAGCAGGGCGGCGGCACGGGCTACGGTACCAGCAACGACGACAACAACTCCTATGACATCCGCGCGGGCGTAACGGTCGAGGGAAGCAACTTTGGCTTCAAGGTTGGCTTCAAGAGCGTTTTCATCAACGCGGGCACGATCAGTGGAACGAATGCGGCAGGTATTACCGGCGGCGACATGACGATCACAAATCTGGTTGGGGCCACGATTGAAGGCTTCAACGCGATTACGCCGACGACGATCGTTCTCAGCAATGCCGGCACGATCAAGGGCGAAGACAGGGCCATTGATACCAGCGGCAATGCCACCATCACCAACCTCAGCACGGGCCTGATCACGCAGACGCGGACGACGGGCGTCGCGATCTTCTCCGACCGTTCGGTGACGGTGGACAATTCCGGCACGATTTCCGGCCACGCATCCGGCATAACGGCGAGGAACATCGACCTGTCGAACTTTGCCTCCGGGACTGTCAGTGGCGCGAACGCCGTGATCGCGGACCAAGCCGTCACCGTCAGCAATGCAGGGCTGATCCAGTCGACCGGCAACGCCATCGTGTCGCAAACCGGCGATATCAACCTCACCAACGTGGCTTCGGGCACGATTTCCGCAGGCGCCGATACGATTGCGACGAATGCCAACCCGGCGACCGGGAAGGGCAATATCACGATCAGTAATGCCGGCCTGATCCGCACGACCACGGCACTGGCGGCCGTGATCTCCGCCAGCAACCTTGCCGACGTCACCAACTCCGGGACGATCGCCGGCGGTTCGGGTGGCATCGATGGTCTGAACGTCAAGCTGACCAATCTCGCCGGGGGCACGGTGATCGCGCACAACAATGCGGTTTTCGCCAGCAAGTCCGCCGTCATCGACAATGCCGGGACGATCAGCGCCGACGGCAGCACAGGCGATGCCATCGTTGCGGACACCGGGGACATCACCGTCCGCAACAGCGGCACGATCAGCGCGATGCGGTTCGGCCTCAGCGCCAGCAATGGTGCGGCGAACGTGGTGAACAGCGGCACGCTCACCAGCGGCTCGACCGTCATCTTCGCCACGACGGTCAATGTGACCAACACCGGACGGATCGCATCGACGCTCGGCTTCGGCATGAGCGGCGTCACGGTGAACCTCGACAATTCCGGCGTTATCACCGCAGACCGCGGCATCAACGCGATCTTTGGCAACGTCAACAATTCCGGATCGATCATCGGGCGGAGTGCGGCGATCAACGCCAACGTCGTCAACGTGACGAATACGGGCCTGCTGCAGGGCTCGACCACTAATGGCGACGGCATCCTGACGACCCAGGCGACCGTCAGGAATTCCGGCACGATCATCGGCAGGATCGGCATCGAGTCGAGCGACGGATCGAACATCACCAACTCCGGCACGATCACCGGCGCCGGCGGGGTCGCGATCAAGCTGTCCAAGAAGGCCGATACGCTGACGCTGCTGCCGAGCTCGAAGATCAACGGCGTGGTCGATTTCGGCTTCGGCGATGACGTCGTCAACCTCAACTTCATTCCGCCGAGCAGCCGGGTCTCATCGCTGACGAGCATCCAGCTGCCGACCTTCGTCAACTTCAATGGCACCATCAACGCCAACGTTGGGGGCGGAGGCTTCAATGGTCCGCAGGTCTTTGCCAACGGTTCGCTGGCAACGCTCGACCCGACCGCGCTGGCGCAGACTGACCGCACGCTGATGGACTTTACCGGCGGCGTGTCCTCGCTGGTGCAGGGCCGGCTGAATGGCGGTACCGGGCCGGCCGGAAGCAACATGATGGCGATGGCCTATGCGCCGGAGACGGCACAGGCTGGACCCTTCACCAAGGCGCCACGCAGCGTCTGGACCGATCCGGCGCCGATCACGGTCTGGGTCAACAGTTTTGGTGGCCAGCGCATCCAGGACGAGACCGCCGCGACGCTCCGCGCGACCTCGACGGCCTGGGGCGGTGCGATCGGCATCGACCGCAAGGTGCAGCCGAACTGGCTGATCGGCGGCTTCCTCGGCGGCGGGCAGGGCGGCCTCTCGGCGGACCTGAACTCGCAGTCGGTCGACACCAATTACGCCTTCGCCGGTGTCTACAGCCGCTTCGAATGGGCCGCGCAGTTCTTCGATTTCACCATCCAGGGCGGCAACGCCGACAACAGATCGCGTCGCCTGGTGCTGAACGATGCTGCGGTCGGCGGCATGGAGACGGCAACCGCGAACTACAGCGGCTGGTATGTCAGCCCCGAGGTCGCCTACGGCTACAAGCTCCAGATCGGCAACGGCTATCTGCTGACGCCGACGGCGCGTGTTCGCTACGTCGCAGGCCGCTTCGACGGCTACAGCGAGACCGGCTCGGCGCAGGGGCTGTCGGTCGGCAGCCGTACGCTGCAGGACTTCGAGGAACGGGGCGAAGTGGACCTGTCGCGCGTGACGAGCCTCGCCGGCGGCGAGCTCAAGGCCAACATCCATGGTGGCGTGATCGCGCTCCAGCGCGTCGGCGACACCAATATCAATACGGTGCTGCTCGGACAGAATCTGTCCTTCGTCACGCCCGGCAGCCGCAGCACCGTCGGCGCGGTCGCCGGCTTCGGCCTCGACTACCGCACCGGGCCCAACGTGTCCGTGTTCGGCGCGGTCGAGGGCATGATGATGTCCGACCAGAGCCGCACCGGCACGGCCAAGGGGGGCGTTCGCGTCGCGTTCTGAGCCGGCACCAGCCCTGGCGGCTCGAACGCGACGCGCGCCGGCCGGGCTCCATCCGCTCGGCCGGCGCCTCCTCCGATCGGAGGATGTCGCATGCTCTGGTTGTGCTATGCTGGGTGATATTGATCACTCAGGCCATTTAGAGCGATGCACGGACCGCGGAAACTGCCCGAACTGGTCGAGTCCATCTATGATGCCGGGCTCGATCCCACGCTATGGAATAACGCCGTCACCGGCATCCGTGATTTCGTCGGCGGCCAGGCCTGCGGGCTGTTCTCCAAGGATTCGATCAGCAAGTTCGGCGTCACGCATTATTATTGCGGCGCCGATCCGCACTACATCCAGCTCTATTCCGAGACCCATTCCAAGTTCGACCCTCTGACGGTGCTGCCGCCGCATGGCGAGATCGTCAGCATCCCCGATCTCGTCAATTTCGACGAATATCGGAGAGGGCGGTTTTACCAGGAATGGATGCAGCCGCAGGGCTGCAGCGATGCGGCCAATGTCGTGCTCGAGAAATCGAATGCGAGCTGCCCCGTGATGATGACGGTGCTGTCGGGCCGGCGCATGGTCGATCCCGCGATGAAGCATCGTCTCTCGCTGATCGTGCCCCATGCCAGCCGCGCGCTCTTGATCAACCGCGCCATCACCTCGCAACTGACGCTGGCCACCGCGCTTGCCGATGTGCTTGACAATCTGGCGTCCGGCATCTTCCTGCTCGATGGCTTCTGCCGGCTGGTGCACGCGAATTCGGCAGGGCATGCCTTGCTCGCGGCCGACGACGTGGTGCGGTCGGTTGCCGGCCAGCTCGTGACCTGTAGCCCGGAAGCCAATCAGACGCTACGCGAAGCGTTCGCGGGCCGCTGCGCTGCGGCCCTGCGTGCTGCGAGGGATCGCGCGATCCCGCTGCTGTCGCCCAGCGGCGAGCGCTACGTCGCGCATGTCCTGCCGCTGTCGTCGGTGCTGCGCAATGGCAGCGAGCGGGTGATCGATGCCGCCGGCGCGCTGCTGCTGCGCAAGGTCTCGCTCGGCGGGACATCCTACGGCGAATTGATCGCGCGGACCTTCGACCTGACGCCGGCCGAGCTGCGCGTGTTCCTGTCGATCGTCGAGGTCGGCGGCGTGCCGGAGACGGCGGCCGCGCTCGGCATCGCGGAGACGACGACGAAGACGCATCTGCATCGCGTCTTCGCCAAGACCGGCGTTTCGCGGCAGGCCGATCTCGTGAAGCTGGCGGCCGGATTTTCCAATCCGCTCATCAACTGATTAGTTGTTTGGGGCGCCGGAGTTGAACCTTTTGCTTCCGCGATAGACTCACAGGAGCCGCGAGGCATGAAGACCATGTCGTCCTCTCCATGTATCCATACTGGCTCCTGCAATGCGCCGATCTCCCAATCAGTCCGACCTCATCGAGAGCATCTATGACGCCGGCCTCCACCCTGAGCTGTGGAGCGATGTCGTGGTCACGCTCAATGATTTCATCGGGAGCCGGGCCTGCGGCCTGATCTCGAAGGACCCTGTCAGCAAATCGGGCGCGACGCATTACTACTGCGGGGTCGACCCGCACTACATCAAGCTCTATGCCGAGACCTACGCGCAGTACGATCCGCTCGCGCGGCTGCCGCGCTATGGCGAGGTGCGCAACATCCCCGATCTCGTGAATTACGACGAGTATCGCCGCGGCCGCTTCTATCAGGAATGGCTGCGTCCCCAGGGCTCTATCGACGTCGCCAACGTGGTGCTGGAGCAGACGAAGTCGCCGTGCCCGATGCTGCTGACCGTGATCCCGGGCAAAGGCATGCTCGATGCCGAGAAGCGGGCGCGGATGCAGTTCCTGGTTCCGCATGCGACCCGCGCGCTGCTGATCAATAAGGCGATCGAGCGCAAGCAGCAGCGGGCGATCGCGCTCGCCGACGTCGTCGACCGGCTGAATGCCGGCGTGATCCTGCTCGATACCTCCTGCAACATCGTCCACAGCAACCCAGCCGCGGAGACGATTCTCGCGGCCGACGATTTCCTGCGCTCCGTCGCGGGCCGGCTGGTCGCAAGGTCATCCGCGGCAAGCGCGGCCCTGCGCGAAACCTTCCGTGACGCAGGCGAGGTGGCCCTGGCGGCGGCTTCGGGACGCAAGATACCGCTGACGTCGCATGACGGCGCCTACTATGTCGCGCATGTCATCGCGCTGCCGTCGCTGCTGCGCGAAGGCGCGGCGGAGCGAACCTCGGCCGTCGGCGCGCTCTTCGTCTGGAAAGCGGAACTCGACAGCCGCTCGTCGGCAGGATTGATCGATCGCACGTTCGATCTGACTCCGGCGGAACTGCGGGTGTTGCAGTCGATCGTCGCGGTCGGTGGCGTGCCGGAGACGGCGGCCGCGCTCGGTATCGCCGAGACGACAGTGAAGACGCATCTGCATCGCGTATTTGCGAAGACCGGCGTCAGCCGTCAGGCCGATCTCGTCAAGCTCGCGGCAGGATTCTCCAATCCGCTCGTGCATTGACGCGACGTTGAGGCGCGCTGCGAGTCGCTGCAGCTCGCAACAGGTTCAATCAGAAGCATCATTAGAAAGTTATCGCGGGTCGTTCGATCGAATGACGCGATTGTCCGCGTTCTCACTTACGAGACGTCACACGTTCTGTTGTTCGGCGTATCAGCGATCAGTGTGAAACAGCTCACTGCCGGCGGAAGTGAATCCCAGCAATCTCGCGTACAGGTTGAAAGGAGATTGTCATGCGAATGGCCTCTTCAGTCCTGTCGGAAAAGTTCCGCGACATCGTCGCTCGCGTCGGCGCGGCATTCCGCGCGCAGCGCGAAATCGACGCGCAGCGGGCACTGCAGCGCTATCGCCACCTGCTGCAGCAGTCGGAAGACATATCGCGTTTGAGTGAAGTTATTCCCGTCTCCAGTGAAGAGGATGTTTTGGACAATGCCGACCGAATTGATCCGTGCGAGCGCGCGACCGGCCAGCCCACCTTCGAACGCGCGTAATTTCAACATCGTCGCGATCGCGCTGACCGCGGCGCTCGTCACGCTTCAACTGGCCGGGCTCGCCATGCTGGAGCGTTCGCACGCCCATCCTGTCTCCCAGCCCATCCTCACAGCGCACGATGCGGAACTCTGCGGCGGCGGCGCTGAGATCCCCGCGACCCAGACGCCCTACGACTGACGGAGGACGCAGCGTGCCTGACATCACGACCAGCCTTCTGGTGAGTCTTGCCGTGTTTGCGGGAGCCTTTGTCTCGGGGCTCTCGGGCTTTGCCTTCTCGGCGGTGGCGGGCGCGATCCTGCTCCGCGTGTTTCAGCCGCTCGAGGCGGTGCCGCTGATGATGGCCTGCAGCATCGGCGTGCAGGCCACCAATTTGTGGGCGCTCCGGCGCAGCATCCGCTGGGAGGGCAGCCTGCTGCTGATCGTCGGTGGCCTGATCGGCGTGCCCATCGCGGTCTCGCTGCTCCAGTCCACCGACACGCATCTGCTGCGGCGTGGGTTCGGCATCATCGTTGCGCTTTATGCCGCCTACATGCTGCTGCGGCCGACGCTGGTGACGGCCGGCGAGGCCGTCGGCCGTCACTGGGTCGCGCTGATCGGATTCGGAGGAGGGCTGGTCGGCGGGCTCACGGCGATGCCGGGCGCGATCCCGACGATCTGGTGCGACATGCGCGGCATGCCCAAGAGCGAGCAGCGCGGTCTGGTGCAGCCCTTCATTGCCGCGATGCAGGTCTTTGCGATCGCACTGCTGGTCGGGCATCAGGACCTGTCGTCGAAGGTCTTCGTCGACCTCGCGATCAGCCTGCCGGCGCTGTTCGCGGGATCCGCGTTAGGGGTGATCGCCTTTCACCGGGTCAACGAGACGGTCTTTCGCAAGACCGTGCTCGTTCTGTTGCTGATCTCGGGGATTTCCCTGATCTAGGGTATGATCCGGACCCGAAGGGCCGCGTTTGCGCAAAGTGTGGAGCGGTTTTCCGACAAGATCATGCTCCAGCTTTAGTGCCCGGCGACTTCGTGGCCAAGTCCCTGGACCGGCGCTGCGCTGATGTCGCTGCCGTGATGCACCAGCGGCTTGTTACCGGTGACGGTTCGCAGCAGCACGTAGAACACCGGCGTCAGGAACAGGCCGAACACGGTGACGCCGATCATGCCGGAGAACACCGCAACACCCATCGCCCGCCGCATCTCCGAGCCTGCGCCGGTCGAGAGCACCAGCGGCAGCACGCCCATGATGAACGCCATCGACGTCATCAGGATCGGGCGTAGCCGCAGGCGGCTCGCCTCGATCGCGGCCCGGATCGGCGTACGGCCGGCGAATTCGAGCTCGCGCGCGAATTCGACGATCAGGATCGCGTTCTTGGCGGAGAGGCCGACCAGCACGATCAAGCCGATCTGGGTGAAGACGTTGTTGTCGCCCTTGGAGATCCAGACGCCGAACATCGCCGCGAGCAGGCCCATCGGCACGATCATGATGATCGAGAGCGGCAGGGTCAGGCTCTCATAGAGCGCGGCCAGCACCAGGAACACCAGCAGGATCGCCAGTGGGAACACCCAGAGGCCGGAATTGCCGGCGATGAACTCCTGATAGGTCAGGTCGGTCCATTCGAAGGCGAAGCCGGGTGGCAACGTTTCTGCCGCGATCCGCGTCGCCACTTCCTGCGCCTGGCCCGATGAGAAGCCGGGTGCAGCGGCGGCGTTGATATCGGACGACAGGAAGCCGTTGTAGCGGATCGCACGCTCGGGGCCCGCGCTCTGGCGGATCTTCAGCAGCGCCGACAGCGGCACCATGTCGCCGGAGGATGAGCGCACCTTCAGCTGCCTGATGTCGTCGGCACGCGCGCGGAACGGCGCATCGGCCTGGACATAGACGGAGTAGGTGCGGCCAAACTTGTTGAAGTCGTTGACGTAGTAGGAGCCGAGGTAGATCTGCAGCGTGTTGAAGACCTCCGTCACGGGCACGCCCAGCTGGAGCGCCTTGGTACGGTCGATGTCGGCGAAGAGCTGGGGCACGTTAACCTGGAAGCTCGAGAACACGCCGGCGATCTCCGGCGCCTTTTGCATCGCCGCCATGAACGCCTTGGTCGCCTCGTTCAGCGCCTCATAGCCCAAACCAGCGCGGTCCTCGATCTGCAGCTTGAAGCCACCGATGGTGCCGAGGCCGTTGACCGGCGGCGGCGGGAACATGGCGATGAAGGCTTCCTGGATGCCGGCATACTTCTTATTGAGGTCGGCCGCGATCGCATTGCCGCTCAGCGCCGCACCCTTGCGCTCGTCGAACGGCTTGAGCGTCGAGAACACGATGCCGGCGTTGGACGAGTTGGTGAAGCCGGAGATCGACAGGCCGGGGAAGGCCACCGAGCTCTCGACACCGGGTTGGGTCAGCGCGATGTCGCTCATCTTGCGGATCACCTCTTCGGTGCGGTCGAGCGTTGCGCCATCCGGCAGGCGGGCGAAGCCGACCAGATATTGCTTGTCCTGGCCCGGCACGAAGCCGCTCGGCACCTGCTGGAACAGGAAGGCGGTGACGCCGACCAGCACCACATAGAGGCCCATCACCGCGGCCTTGCCCGAGATCACCTTGGTGACGGTGCCGCTGTAGTTCTCCGAGGAACGGGTGAAGGCCTTGTTGAAGCCGCGGAAGAACCAGCCGAGGCCCTTTTCCATGACGATCGTGAGCTTGTCCTTCGGCTCGTTATGGCCCTTGAGCAGCAGCGCCGACAGGGCAGGCGACAGCGTCAGCGAGTTGACGGCCGAGATCACGGTCGAGATCGCGATCGTCAGCGCGAACTGCTTGTAGAACTGTCCGGTGAGGCCGGAGATGAAGGCAAGTGGCACGAACACCGCGATCAGCACCATCGCGATAGCGATGATCGGACCCGAGACCTCGCGCATCGCCTGATAGGTGGCATCGCGCGGCGACAGCCCGCCCTCGATGTTGCGCTCGACGTTCTCGACCACGACGATGGCGTCGTCGACGACGATGCCGATCGCGAGCACGAGGCCAAACAGGCTGAGCGCGTTGATGGAGAAGCCGAACACGTGCATCACCGCGAAGGTGCCGACGATCGACACCGGCACCGCGAGGAGCGGGATGATGGAGGCGCGCCAGGTCTGCAGGAACAGGATCACCACCAGCACCACCAGCGCGATCGCCTCCAGCAGGGTGTGGATCACGGCCTCGATCGAGGAACGCACGAACTGGGTGGGATCGTAGACGATCTGGTAGGACACGCCCTCCGGCATGTTCTTCTTGATCTCGGCCATGGTGGCGCGAACGTGGTCGGAGATCTCCAGCGCGTTGGAGCCGGGCGCCTGGAAAATCGGGATCGCGACCGCCTGCTTGTTGTCGAGCAGCGAGCGCAGGCCGTATTCGGAGGCGCCGAGCTCGATGCGTGCGACGTCGCGCAGGCGTACGACTTCGCCGCGCGTGCCGGTTTTGACCACGATATCGCCGAACTGTTCTTCGTTGGCGAGCCGCCCCTCGGCATTGACCGAGAGCTGCAGGTCGATGCCCTTCACGTTCGGGGAGGAGCCGACCACGCCGGCGGCGGCCTCGACGTTCTGCGCCTGGATCGCCTTGACGATATCGCTGGCGGTGAGGCCATGCTCAGCCGCCTTCTGCGGATCGACCCAGACCCGCATCGAATAGTCGCCGGCGCCATAGAGCTGGACGTCGCCGACGCCGTCGATCCGCGCCAGCCGGTCCTTGACGTTGAGCACCGCGTAATTGCGCAAATACGTCATGTCGTAGCGGCCGTTCGGCGACAACAGATGCACGACCATGGTGAGGTCGGGCGAGGACTTCTTGGTGATGATGCCGAGCTGGCGCACCACGGCCGGCAGGCGCGGCTCGGCCTGCTGCACGCGGTTCTGCACGAGCTGCGTCGCCTTGTCGGGGTCGGTGCCGAGGCGGAACGTCACCGTCAGCGTCATCGCGCCGTCGGTGGTCGCCTGGCTCGACATGTAGAGCATGTTCTCGACGCCGTTGATCTGCTCCTCGATGGGAGTAGCCACCGTTTCCGCGATCACCTTGGGATTGGCGCCGGGATAGGTCGCGCGCACCACCACCGAGGGCGGCACGACGTCGGGATATTCCGAGATCGGCATCGCGAACAGCGAGATCAGGCCGGCAAGGAAGATCAGCACCGACAGCACGCCGGCGAAAATCGGACGATCAATGAAGAACTTTGAGAGATTCATGGCTTTGCCCCTGCGCGAGAGACAGCTCTCCCGCTGTCCGGGACGCGAGAAATGCCCGCGAGCCCGGAATCGGGATGCGATGTCTTGGTCGTTCTTTGATCACTCCGGGCGCACGTCATGCGCCGCCCGGAATGAGGTAATCAGCGTTGCACCACGTCCTGGTTGCTGTGGTTCGATGCCTGTTGCGGCCCACGCGCGCCCATCGCCGCGACCTCGGTCTTGAGGAGGGCGCCGGGACGCACGCGCTGCAGGCCGTTGACGACGATGCGCTCGCCGGGCTTCAGGCCCGCGGTGACGATGCGAAGTCCATCGACCGCACCGCCGAGCGTGATCGGCCGATAGACCGCGCGGCTGTCGTCGCCGACCGCCATCACGAACTTCTTGTCCTGGTCGGTGCCGATCGCACGCTCGTCGATCATCACCAGCGTCTGCTGCTTCGGCTGCCCCATGCGCACGCGCGCAAACTGGCCGGGAATCAGGCGCCCGTCCTCGTTCTGGAACACCGCGCGGACACGGATGGTGCCGCTCTGGCCGTTGACCTGGTTGTCGATGAGCTGGATGTGGCCCTTCGCCGACAGGCCGCCTGACGTCGCCATCTCGACCGGGATCTGGTTGAGATTGCCGCGCTGGCCGGTGGCATCCGCAATCGAGTTCAGCGCCCGCAGCACCACCTCTTCATCGGCGTCGAACGAGGCGTAGATCGGATTGATTGAGACCAGCGAGGTCAGCACCGGGGAGGCGGTGCCGGCGGCGACGAGATTGCCGACGGTGATCTCGAACTTACCGACCCGGCCGTCCACGGGCGCGCGCACCTCGGTGTAGTCGAGATTGAGCTTTGCGGTCTGGAGCGTTGCTTCGGCCGCCTTCACGTTCGCGATGGCTTCGCGGTTGGCGTTGTCGCGCTGGTCGTAGTCACGCCGCGTGACCACGGCATTGCCAACCAGCTGCGCGCCGCGCTCGAGCTCGCTCTGGGTGAACACGACGCGCGCCTTGGCGGCCTCGAGCTGGGCCGCGGCCTTGTCGACCTCCGCCGCGTAAGGCGCCGGATCGATCTTGAACAGCACATCGCCGGCCTTCACCAGCGCGCCTTCGGTGAAGTTGGTCGCCAGGATCGCGCCGGCCACGCGCGGGCGAAGCTCGACGCGCTGGATGGCCTCGAGTCGGCCGGAGAAATCGTCCCACAGGACGGTCTGCTTGGGCTCGATCAGCGCGACGGTCACGGGCACGGCTTGCTCAGCCGCGGCGGCCGTTGCCGTCGCCTGGGCTGCACGGAAGTAATGGCCGGTCGCGATCGAGCCGGCTACGGCGAGGGCGCCCACGACGGCGACGCCACCGAGAAGGCGGCGGAAACGGCCGGTGCGGGCGGTATTTTGGGCGGGATGCATTTGCGCGCTCCAGATATGTAGTGTTCACTACAGATGTGGAGCTGGATGTCGCAGTGCAAGATACTTATGTACCATTCACTAAGAAAATTGTAGCCGCTTACCGCAAGAATTGGAAGGCGGAAGAGAAAAGAAAGATAGAACAAATAGATAGGGTCTGGCGTTAAGCTGAGGACAACGCCGATTCCGAAGGAGAACAGCCACATGGGCATGGGTCGCCCCCGCGAATTCGACGCCGACGTCGCGTTGGATCAGGCGATGGAAGTGTTTTGGCGCCATGGCTACGAGGGCGCCACCATCGCCCAGCTCACCGAGGCCATGGGCATCAATCCCCCGAGCCTCTATGCCTGCTTCGGCAACAAGGAGGGCCTGCTCAAGGCCGCGCTCGACCGCTATACCAAGTTGCGCGGCGTCTGGATGGACGAGGTGGTCGCCGCACCCACCGCCCGCGACGTCGCCGAGCGAATGCTGATGGGCATTGCCGAGAAGCAGACCGATCCCGCCAACCCGCCCGGTTGCCTGCTCGTACAGGGCGGCATCGCCTGCGGCACCGGCTCCGAGAACGTCCCCTTCGAGCTTGCGGCTCGCCGCGCCCAGAACGAGGAGCAGCTCCGCGACCGCTTCGTTCGCGCCCAGGCCGAAGGCGATCTCAAGCCGGGCGCCGATCCCGCCGCGCTCGCGCGCTATGTCTCGGCGGTGTCGGTCGGCATGGGCGTGATGGCGTCGTCGGGCGCGGATCGCGAGGCGCTGCGGCAGGTGGCGAGTGTCGCCGTGCAGGCGGTCGAGGCGCAGTCGGCCGACAGAACGTAGTCGGCCGCTCTCGACGCGCGGATTATTTCGCAGCCAGCGCCGGCGGCGGCCCGAAGCCGCCGAACTCGCGTTCGATCAGTCCGGCCAGCGCAATGGTCGTGCGGTCCTCCAGATAAGGCCCGATGATCTGGACGCCGACCGGCAGGCCCGACGATGTGCGCTCGATCGGAACGGCGGTCGCCGGCAGTCCGCAGGTCGAGGCGGGGTCGGCCCAGATGAAGCACGCATCGGAGTAATTGTAGAGCTTACCGTCGACGTCGAACTGCCGCGCGTCGAACGGTTCGGAATGGTCGTGTGGAAAGGCCGGCACGGCGGCGACGGGATAGATCACCGCGTCGAACTCGCGGAAGAGCTGATACCATTTCTGCTGCAATTGCAGGCGGGCCGCATCAAGCACCAGCCAATCGCGATGGATCATGCCCCAGCCGCGGGCGCGCTCGGCCTGCAGGCTGCGGTCGTCGGGCGCAAGTGCTGCGGCAGCGTCTTGTGCCTCGGCGAGGGCGGCCGGTGTCAGGCGCGGGCTTCGCGCGCCGTTGAGAAGCTTCATGTAGAGCCGTGCGGATTCCGCGAGATCGGGCAGCGAAGAGCTCGCGCGCGCGACGTGCGCGCCCGACCGCTCGAGCCGTTCCGCCAACCGTCCGATGGCCGATCGCACGGCGTCGCCCGTCGGCATCAGCGGATGGGTATCGATCACGAGGATCCTGAAACTCTTGAGGTCGTTGTGCCGCGAGGCGGGCAGCGCGAGGCGATAGCCGACCCCGTCGCGTGTCTCGTCGGGACCGGCAATGACGTCGAGTGACAAGGCAAGGTCCGGGGCGGTGCGCGCCATAGGCCCGACCACGGCGAGGTCGCCCTGGCCGGGGACGGGCGGCGCCGGCGGCAGGCTATATCCGCGCAGCGGCACCAGGCCGAGGCTCGGCTTGTGTCCAAACACACCACAAAAGTGCGCGGGCACCCGGATCGAGCCGCCGATGTCCGAGCCGATCGAGAGCGGACCGAACCCTGCGGCCAGCGCCGCCCCGCATCCGCCCGAGGAGCCGCCGGGCGAGCGGCCGAGGTCCCACGGGTTTTTGGTCGCGCCGTAGATCTCGTTGTAGCTCTGGAAATCCCGGAGGCCGATCGGGATGTTGGTCTTGCCTATGATGACAGCGCCGGCGGCCTTCAACCGCGAGACGAGGAGGGCGTCTTCCGCCGGTCGGAAATCCCTGAAGTGCGGAAAGCCCCATGTCGTCGGCAGGCCGGCGACGTTGAACGGCTCCTTCAACGTCACCGGAATGCCGAGCAGCGGCAGCCGCTCGCCGCGCCCAAGCGCGGCATCGGCGGCGCGTGCGGCCTCCCTCGCGCGGTCGAAATCGCGCACGATGATGGCGTTGATCGGCCCATCCAGCGCCTCGATGCGCGCGATCGTGTGCGCGAGCAATTCCGACGCGGAGATCTTGCGCGCGTGCAGGGCGCCAAGGAGTGCGCCGATCGAGCCGTAGTTCAGGTCAGCGGCATCTGCGGTCATCACGAGCTCCCTTATATCCCGGCCGAGACCTTGTAGCCCGGATGGAGCGTAGCGCAATCCGGGACATGTCCCGACACGGACGCAGGACCCGGATTACGCTATCGCGCCATCCGGGCTACGAGGCTGCAGAGACGCCCGCCGAGGCGGGCGTCCCGAGCCATACGGGCGGTGCTCGTCCGGCAGACTCTCAGGACGCTTCCTTGAGAACCGGCGAAGCCGTCTCCTCGGCCTTGAGCTCCTCGAGGCTGCGATGCCGGGGCTCGATGCCCATCGCCCAGACCGTGATGATCTGCACCACCAGAAGCCCGATCATCAGCGCCATCACGCCGGCCACGCCGCGCGATTCAAACAGCGAGACCACGAGGAACGGGGTGACGATGGTGGCGCCGCGCCCGAGCGTATTGACCATGCCGGAGGCGCGCAGGCGGACCTCGGTCGGAAACAGTTCGGGGATATAGATGCCGAACAGCAGCGCGACCAGGACGTAGATCGGCACGGTCAGCGCGAAGCCGACAGCCGGCAGCAGGATCGGATCCGAGATCATGGGATAGAGGATGCCCAGGGCCACCGTGACCAGAGACGCGCCGATGATGGTCGGCTTGCGGCCCCAGCGGTCGGCGGTCAATGCGCCAATCGCCGAGCCGATCGGCGCGCCGAGGGCCATCAGCAGCGCATAGCCGAACGAGGTCGCGATCGAGAGGCCCTGCTTGACGAAGAACACCGGCAGCCACGTCACGAAGCCGTAGAGCAGGGTGTTGATCGTGATCAGACAGACCGAGCCGACGATCATCCGCGACAGCAAAGGCGCGGTGAACAGCGTGCCGAGATCGGCTACGACCGGGACGGACGTAACGGGCGCGGGGGTAGGCAGGGGCTGGCCTTGCGCGGCCTCCTTCTCGATCGCCTGCATCAGCGCTTCCGCTTCCGCGGCGCGCCCCACCGCTTCCAGCCAGCGCGGCGATTCCGGCAGCGATTTGCGCATGTACCAAACCACCAGCGCACCGACGCCGCCGAGCACGAACATCGAGCGCCAGCCGAATTGCGGCACCAGCACGGACGCCACCAGCAGCGCCACGGGCAAACCAGTGACGACGCACACGGTGGTGAAGCCGAGCCATTTGCCGCGCGTGCGTGCTGGCACGAATTCCGTCATCGTCGAATAGCCGACGACGTTCTCCGCTCCAAGTCCAACGCCCATCACGAAGCGGCAGGCGATCAGGAAGGCCATATCAGGCGAGAACGCAGCGGCGAGGGAGGCAAGGCCGAAAAGCAGCAAATTGAATTGATAGGTGAAGCGGCGTCCGTAGCGGTCGCCGAGGAAGCCGGTGCCGAACGATCCCAGCATCATGCCGACGAAGGTCGCGGAGATGAAGGCCGCATTCTGCGCGAGGGTCGAAAAGCCCGTCTTCAACGTCACGCTGAGCACGGTCCCGGCGATGTAGATGTCGAAACCGTCGAAAAACATGCCGATGCCGATCAGCAGCATAATGCGGCGGTGGAATGGCCCGATCGGCAGCCGATCAAGACGGCTGCCTGCGTTCACCGATGTCGACATTTGACGCTCTCCCTGACTGTTGTTCTGGTTGCTGCGGCCCGCCTTCTCTGAGCGATCTGCCGGTTGTCGTTCCTGCTAGTTCAATCGCTTCTGGTTGGCCGTGTCGCGGTACCAGTCGAACGGCTGCTCGTGGGTCGCGACCATCACGCTCTTGGTGTTGAAGTGGTCGTTGAAGCTCTCGGTGCCGCATTCGCGACCGATGCCGGAATCGTCGACGCCGCCCCAGGGCGAGGCCGGGTCGAGACGGTGATGATCGTTGATCCAGACGATGCCGGCCTTGACCGAGGCGGCGACGCGGTGCGCGCGGGCGACGTCGCGGGTGCGGATCGCAGCCGCAAGGCCGAACGGCGAGTCGTTGGCGAGCCGCAATGCATCGGCCTCGTCCTTGAATGGCGTCACCGAGGTGAAGGGACCGAACACTTCCTCCTGGAAGATCCGCATGTCGGATTTGACGTCGGCGAACACGGTCGGCTCGACGAAATAGCCGTTCTCGTGGCCCGGCACCTTCGCGGCAACACCGCCGGTGACGAGACGCGCGCCGTCGGCGTGACCATAGCCCGCATAGGTGAGAACGCGGTCGCGCTGCTTGGCCGAGATCACGGGCCCCATCTGGGTGCCGGGATCGAAGGGATCGCCGACGCGGATCGTGCGGGTCTTGGCCTGCAGCTTCTCGACGAACTCGTCGTAGATCGAGGCCTGGACGATGTGACGCGAGGCGCAGACGCAGGTCTGTCCCGCGCCGATGAAAGCGCCGAACGCGGCATAGTTGACGGCGCGGTCGACGTCGAAATCGTCGAACACCATCACCGGCGTCTTGCCGCCGAGCTCCATGGTCTGATGCGCAAAGACCTTTGCGGCGGCGCTGCCGGCGATCCGGCCGGCCTCGGTGCCGCCGGTCAGGACCAGCTTGTTGATGTCGCCATGCTCGGCCAGCATCTTGCCGGCGCTCTGGCCGAGACCGAGCACGATATTGAAGACGCCGGGCGGCAGGCCCGCTTCGGTGAAGATCTGCGCCAGCTTCAGGGTCGTGAGCGGCGTGTATTCGGACGGCTTGACCACGGTGACGCAGCCGGTCGCCAGCACCACGGCGAGCGACTTGCACAGGATCATCAGCGGATGATTGAACGGAGTGCAATTGGCGACGACGCCGATGGGGGTGCGGAGCGTGTAGTTCAGATACGCGCCTTCGACCGGGATCACGGAGTCGCGGCGCGACAGCGCGACGCCGGCGAAGTAGCGGAAGAAATCGGGCAGGCGGGAGAGCTGGGCGCGGGTTTCGTTGACCGGGCGGCCGTTGTTGAGGGTCTCCAGCCGGTACAGGCTGTCGAGATTGGCCTCGAATGCATCGGCGAGCTTGTTGACCAGCCTGGCACGCGCACGCGTGTCCATGCCGCCCCAGGCCTTGCCTTCGAACGCGGCGCGCGCGCTTTTCATGGCGCGGTCGATGTCTTCAGTGGTGGAATTGGGAATACGGGCGATCACGTCGCCGGTCGCGGGATTGCGGACATCCAGCATCGCGCCGGCGCCGGCTTCGACTTCACGCCCATCGATGAAATTGCCGTGGATCTCGACGTCGATCGACGCGGGTTTTGACGGAATGTTCATGATGACCTCTCCTCAACGATGACGGCGTTACGCTTGAGCGCCGGCAGAACGCGTTTTTCGGTGGCCCCGATATGGGCCTTGATGATGCGCGCGGCGGTTCGCGTCTCGCGCTGCTGCATGGCGTCGATCAGGGCGACGTGCTCGGCAACGAGCTTCGCCGGATCGTGGCCCTTCAGATTGGAGATGCTGACGCGGACGAGGCGATCGGCCTGGCCGATCAGGTCGCACAGCGCGGTGGCCATGCGGCGATTGCCGGACGCGTGAGCCAGGGCGGTGTGGAAGCCGCGATTGTAGGCGATGAAGTCCTCGTGGTTGCCCGAGAAGCGGCGGAATTCGTCGAGCGACTTCAGAACGGAGTCGGGCGCGCTCTCGATCGCCTCCGCGACGCAGGCCGGCTCCAGCGCAAGACGGAAGCGGAGGAGGTCGCGGGCGTCCGACAGCGAGATCGGCGTGACCCGATAACCCTGGCGCGGCTGCACCGTCACGAGGTGCTCGCGCTGCAGCCGCAGCAGCGCATCCCGAACCGGTTGCCGGCTGACGTCATAGCGCTCGGCCAGATCCTGCTCCCGCATTTCATCGCCTGGCGCAAATCGGCAAGCTAAAATATCAGACCTGAGACGATCGTAGATATTTTCGCGTAAAAGCATCATTTTGGCTGGCTCCTTGGCGTTAATATCTCAGTCGTGATATTTCAGGTCAAGGGCCAAATGCTTGAATTCCCTGACAGTTGATTTATCAATCGGGGCCTCTAGTGCGGGCGAAACGGCATGCGAACGGCCGACGAAGTGAAGGAAAGACCGGATATGGACAGGCTTCTTGCCAACGGGACCGTCAACGCCGCGCAATCGGGCGAGGGGCCGCCGCTATTCCTCTTCCACTCGCTGTTGTCGGATCGCGCGAGCTTTGATGCGATCGTGCCTGAGCT
Source organism: Bradyrhizobium sp. (assembly GCF_035935975.1). Classification (GTDB taxonomy): domain Bacteria; phylum Pseudomonadota; class Alphaproteobacteria; order Rhizobiales; family Xanthobacteraceae; genus Bradyrhizobium. The sequence continues at coordinate 312,006 of NZ_DASYWN010000041.1, read as the reverse complement.
TCAGCAATCGTTTCGCACCATCGTGCCGGAACTGCCGGGATTCGGCCGCTCACGCGCTGTAGACGGCGGACTTGCGGCGGTCGCGGACCGGATGGCGGAGGCGGTGCGCGATGCCGCGGGCGGCGCGCCTGCGATCGTGCTCGGCAATGGCTATGGCGGGTTCGTCGCGCTGCAGATGGCGATCCGGCATCCGGGGATCGCGAGCCGGCTCGTTCTCGCCGACAGCGGCGCGGCGTTCTCGGAGCCCGGCCGCGAGGCGTTTCGCAACATGGCGAAGGTGTCGCGCGAGAAGGGACTGGAGGCCATCACCGACGTTGCCATGCGGCGCCTGTTCGCGCCCGAATTTCAGGAGCATCATCCGGAGCTGATGCAGGATCGCCGTGCGGCCTTTCTGCGCACGGACCCGGATGTGTTTCGTGCCGCGTGCGATGCCTTGGCAAGCCTCGACCTCCGCTCTCAACTCTCTGCGGTGAAAGTCCCGGTCCTCGTTCTGGTCGGTGAGCACGACGAAGCGACGCCTCCGCCGATGTCGCATGAGCTCGCCGCGGGATTGCCGCACGCGGAGCTCAAGATCATTGCAGGCTGCGCCCACGTGCCGCAGCTTCAATCGCCGTGGCAGTTTCTCGATGCTCTCGAGGGCTTCCTGACCTGAGCCGCGCCGAAGCCGGCCGGCGTTCGACACGGCGATGCCTTCCGAACGGTTAATGGGCGTCGTCTTCACGGCGCAACCCGCATTAAGCCGGAACTCCTAAGAGTTTTTACACACAGTTCTGGCACGTTCCCGCGCGTCAAGATCCGCAACCCGCGTCGTCGCGTCTCATCGCGCGCACGAAAAGACGGGGCCCGCGGGCATCGAGGGGGCGTAAGCCATGACTGCACTTGCTTCCGACGCCGGTCGCGCCAGGAGCGGGATCGTGCCGATCCTGCTGTGCGTCGTGCCGTTCAGCCAGATCCCGCTCGATGCCTATACGCCTGGCCTGCCGCAGATGGTGGTGGACCTCGCAACCGATTCTGCATCGATGCAGAACACCGTCACCGCCTACATGCTCGGCATGAGTCTGGCGCTGGTGCCGGTCGGCATCGCCTCCGATACGCTCGGCCGCCGCAACGTCCTGCTCGCGGGGCTGTCGGTGCTGATCGCGATGAGCATCGCCTGCGCGCTCGCCACCAGCGCCTCGCTGCTGCTGGGCTTGCGCTTCCTGCAAGGCATCGGCGGCTGCACCTGCCTTGTCGTCGCCTATGCGGTCGCGGCGGATTGCTATCGCGGCCGTGAGCTGACCGCGATCTCGGGCCTGCTGGGAGCTGCCTGGGGACTAGCGCCCGTGCTTGCGCCTGCCGCCGGCGGCTTCATCGTCGAGCTGACATCCTGGCGCGGCGTCTTCGTCATCATTGCCATCGCCGCGGCCATCGTCGCTGCGATCGTCGTATTCCTTCTGCCCGAGACGTTGCCGGCCGAGCGGCGGGCGCCATTCGATCCGCGCCGCACCGCCGGCATCCTGCGTGATGCGCTGGTCCGTCCGGGCTTCCTCGCCTTCGTGCTGGTGTTCGCCGCGGCCGCGAGCGCGCAGCTCGCCTTCGGCGTCGTCGCACCGTTCTTCTACCAGACCGGGCTTGGCTATTCGGCGGCCATCTACGGCCTCGTCGCGCTCGGCCTTGGCGGCGTCAATCTCGCCGGCGAGCTCGGCTGCGCGCATTTCGCGCGCTTCATGCCGGCCCGCGTGATGGGCTTTGGCGCCTTCGCGCTGTTCCTCGCCGGTGCTGCGGTCCTGACCGTAACCGGCATGACCGTCGGTCTCGATTTCGTGTCGATCACGGTCGGCGGGGCACTCGTGCTCGGCGGCTGCGGCGTGCTGTGTCCGATGATGTACGGCATGGCGCTCGGCCTGTTCGAGCGCGACCACGGCCTGATCGGCGGTCTCATCAGCGCGCTCTGCTATCTCGCGGTCAGCGGCGCCATGGCGATCGCGGCGGTGCTGCCTGAAGCAACGCAAGCGCCGATCGGATGGCTCTATCTCGGCCTCTGCGCCGTCGCGGGCACGCTGCTCGCGATCTCGCTGCCCTCAGCGCGCCAGGCCACACAGACTTAAGGAAGGAACCAGTTCATGACTACTGTTGGTATTCGCGGCACGTTCTTCGACTTCGTCGACGATCCCTGGAAGCACATCGGCAACGAGCAGGCTGCCGCGCGCTTTCACCAGGACGGCCTCATGGTTGTGACGGACGGCGTCATCAAGGCGTTCGGTCCCTATGACAAGATCTCCGCTGCGCATCCGGGTGTCGAGATCACGCACATCAAGGACCGCATCATCGTTCCCGGTTTCATCGACGGCCACATCCATCTGCCGCAGACCCGCGTGCTCGGCGCCTATGGCGAGCAGCTCCTGCCGTGGCTGCAGAAATCGATCTACCCTGAGGAGATCAAGTACAAGGATCGCAACTACGCGCGCGAGGGCGTGAAGCGTTTTCTCGACGCACTGCTCGCCGGCGGAACCACCACCTGCCAGGCCTTCACCAGCTCCTCGCCGGTCTCGACCGAAGAGCTGTTCGAGGAGGCGAGCAGGCGCAATATGCGCGTGATCGCGGGCCTCACGGGAATCGACCGTAATGCGCCGGCCGAGTTCATCGACACGCCCGAGAATTTCTACCGCGACAGCAAGCGGCTGATCGCGCAGTACCACAACAAGGGCCGCAACCTCTACGCCATCACGCCGCGCTTCGCCTTCGGCGCCTCGCCGGAGCTGCTGAAGGCGTGTCAGCGCCTCAAGCACGAGCATCCGGATTGCTGGGTCAATACCCACATCTCCGAGAACCCGGCCGAATGCAGCGGCGTGCTGGTCGAGCATCCGGACTGCCAGGACTATCTCGGCGTCTATGAGAAGTTCGACCTGGTCGGCCCGAAGTTCTCCGGCGGCCACGGCGTCTATCTCTCGAACAACGAATTCCGACGGATGTCGAAGAAGGGCGCGGCGGTGGTGTTCTGCCCGTGCTCGAACCTGTTCCTCGGCAGCGGCCTGTTCCGCCTCGGTCGCGCCACCGACCCGGAGCATCGCGTCAAGATGTCTTTCGGCACCGACGTCGGCGGCGGCAACCGCTTCTCGATGATCCACGTGCTCGACGACGCCTACAAGGTCGGCATGTGCAACAACACGATGCTCGACGGCAGCATCGATCCGGCGCGCAAGGACCTTGCGGAAGCCGAGCGCAACAAGCTCTCACCCTATCGCGGCTTCTGGTCGGTCACGCTCGGCGGCGCCGAAGGTCTCTACATCGACGACAAGCTCGGCAATTTCGAGCCTGGCAAGGAGGCCGATTTCGTCGCGCTCGATCCGAACGGCGGGCCGACGGCGCAGCCCTGGCATCAGTCGCTGATCGCCGACGGGGCCGGTCCGCGCACGGTCGACGAAGCCGCGAACATGCTGTTCGCCGTCATGATGGTCGGCGACGATCGCTGCGTCGACGAGACCTGGGTGATGGGCAAGCGCCTCTACAAGAAGAGCTGAAGCCGCTGCTCATGAGCGCATCTCCCGAGACAGCCGGCCAGCCGGTCGCCCTCGTCATCCAGCGCCGCATTGCCGACGACGGCTTTGCCGCGTTCGCGCGCTGGAACGGCGAGGTCGGCGAGGTGCTCAAGACCTGGCCGGGCTTCCTCAGCCAGGAGGTGGTGCCGCCGCAGCCGCCGGCGCATGTGGACTGGGTGACGATCCTGCGTTTCGCCAGCCCGGCCGCGGCGCGCGCGTGGCTTCAGAGCGAGGTTCGGGCGAAGTTGATCGCGGAGGTGCAGCGCCACTTCGTCGGTTCGGAGGATGTTCATATCCTGCCCGACACCGGCGTTCAGCGCGACAGCGCCGTCTCCGCCGTCATCTCCTTCATGGTGCCTGACGGGCTCGAGGACGCGTTCCTGAAATGGCAGCAGCGCATCCAGGCAGCTGAAGCCGAGTTCAAAGGCTTCCTGCGCCACAAGATCGAGCGGCCGATTCCGGGCCTGCACGACGAATGGATCGTCATCCTGTCGTTCGATAGCGATGCCAATCTCAATGCATGGCTGGGCTCGCCCTTGCGGCAGACGCTGCTGAAGGAGGGCGAGCGCTTCAATGCCGGCATGAGCGTGAAGCGGGCGAGCTACGGCTTCAATTTCTGGTTCCCGACGGGGAAGGCCCAGGCGCCGGAGCAAAGTGCCGGCCTGATCTGGAAGAGCAACCTCATCGTCCTCCTCGTGCTCTATCCCGTGGTCTATCTCTGGGGCTTCTTCATCAGCCGGCCGCTGATCGACAGCCACGGCGTGCCGGTCTGGCTGTCGCTGTTCGTCGGCAATCTCGTCAGTACCCAGCTGCTCGGCTGGTGGCTGGTACCCGCTGCCTTCAGGGCGCTCGACTGGTGGGTGACGCCGAAGGCGGCGCTCGGTCGCCAGATCGCGGGATACGCGCTGCTTGCCGCGCTCTACGCTGCGTCGATGGGCCTGTACGCATGGCTGCTCGCGTGGCATTGGGGGCGGTGAGACCGTCCACCGTGCTGTCGCGGAGCGGGGCGGTCGCTGGACACTGACGGCCATGTTCGCCCTGACATTTCTCGGCACCTCGGCAAGCGTTCCCTCGGCGGAGCGCAACCATCCGGCTCTCCTGGTGGAGGCGGCCGGCCAGCGCATCCTGATCGATTGCGGCGAGGGCACGCAGCGGCAATTGCTGCGCAGTGGCGCCGGCTTTCGGCGGCTTGACCGCATCCTCCTGACGCACGCGCATCTCGATCATGTGCTTGGCATCCCCGGCCTGTTCTCGACACTGCGCCTGCGGCAGAACTCCGACGCGATGACCCTTCATGGCGGAGCGGCGACGCTCGACATCGTCATCCAGATGCTGGCGGGGATCTGGGGCGCGGGCAGGGCGCCGCTTTCGGTGGAGTTTGCGGCGCTGACCGAAGGGCGTTTCATCGACGCCGGCGACTTCACCATCGACTGCTTTCCGGTTCGCCACCGCGACACCGACAGTTTTGGTTTCGTCTTCCAAAGTCCCGCTCGCCGTCACCTACAGTCCGATCGCCTCGCGGCGCTCGGCGTGCCCGACGGTCCCTTGCGCGGCGAGCTGGCGCAGGGACGACCGGTCGTCATCGCCGACCGGACGATCGATCCGGAGGACGTCCTGGGGGCACCGAGTGGCGGCAGGAAGCTCGTCGTGATCGGCGACACCGAGACCACCGAGGGACTGTCGCACCAAGTCGCCGGCGCCGACTTGCTGGTGATCGAGGCAACGTTCCTCGAACGCGACACATCGACCGCGCGGGATTACGGCCATCTCACTGCGGCAGAGGCGGCTTCATTTGCAGCCGCGAACAATGTGAGACAGCTCGTGCTGAACCACATGTCGGGCCGCTACGAGGACGCAGAGATTCTCGCCGAGGCGGCAGCGATCTTCCCGAACAGCAGGATCGCGGCCGACTTCGATCACATCGTCATCTAGTGACCGAATAGCGTTACAGGCCGGCGGCAACACCCAGTCGGCCGATGCCGGGTAGCTTGAGGGCGGGGCGCCTGATGTCGAGGCCGAGCACGGCGCCGAAGACATTGATCTCGAGTCCTTCGACCCAGCCGAGGGTGAGACCGAGGTAACCGGAGAGCGAGGCATAGAAGCCGGTGCGCGAGGCGGTCAGCCCGATCCATTGCCCGGAATAGGGATAATCCTTGCCGATGGCCGTCGGCGGCAGAACCGCGCGAAGTTCAGGCACGGCATTCAAAGTAGCTTGAACGAAGGTGTTCGAATTCGGTCCCGGCCAGGCGCTATAATCGCCGTAAGCTCGAAATTTGTAGGTCTCGATGACCAATCGGATCCTGGGAATGAAGAGCTCGGCCTGTGGTCCGTCGACCGCCACAACGGTCTCAGGCAGGGCGCCAAACCACCGTCCATCGGGCGCGAAGCCGTTGCTTCGGATCGGTTCGCCCCACGCCGTGTAGTCGTACCGGCTGTAGCTCGTTGCATCCTTTTCCTTGACGACGATCCATGTGTGGACGGCGAAGATGCTGCGCCACCGCACCGTTCGTGCCGCGTAGATCCGGATCAGGGCATCGGGATGGGAGGAGGCCGGAGGCAACAGGCCTGTGCTGGAACGGTCCGCCGTCTGCCAATTGCCGCGGCCATCGCCAAGCCAGTAATACCGCGCGGCTGATAGGCCGATCGGCACGAACAGAAGCATGAGAAAAATGAGCACGGCTTTTCGCAAGGGGGGCGGGTTCTGGGAGGAAGCCCTGACGATATAGGTTGCGAGCGGCCTTCCACAATGATGTTTGAAACTGAGATCATCAGGCGCGCGGCCGCACCGATCACATTCCGGAGAAAGCTGCCCTCAGCTCGACAATCCCGACTTGATCGCGAGATCCTGCACCTTGCTCGTCACCTGCATCAATCGCGGCAGCGCCTGGTCGCGGAAGGCCGGCATGTCCAAGCGCATCGCATCGACGGTGACGCTCAGGCCACCGACCACGAGACCCTGCGCGTCGAAGATCGGTGTGGCCAGCGTCCGCAAGCCGTAGGCGTTCTCGCCGTCGGAGACGGCATGGCCTTTCTTCTTCACCTGATCGAGCCGCGCGAGCAGGGCATCGAGATCGGTCAGCGTCCGCTCCGACAGTTTTACGCGGGGCCGTAACTCCAGCCGCGCGATCTGCTCGTCGCGGGCCAGATGCGCCAGCATGACGTGGCCAAGCGCAGCGCTGTAGGCGGGAATGCGCGTGCCCGGCCGGCGATCCATCTTGTGGCGGTCGAGGCCGGCGCCGATGCGCGCGAGATAGATCACGTCGCCGCCATCGAGGATGCCGAGTGACGCGGCATCGCCGACGTCGGGCACGAGATCGCGCAGCAGCGGTTCGACGATGGTCCGCAAGGATCCGTGCGACAGCACGGTGTAGCCGAGGTCGAGACAGGCAAGGCCCAGGCGGAACCGGCGGCTCTGCCGAATAGCCTGGAGATAGCCGAGCTCCACCAGGGTCTGGATCAGCCGGAACGCGGTTCCGCGGTCGAGATTGGCGCGTGCGGCAATCTCACTCAGGGTGAGCTCGAAAGACTCGCTGGTGAAGCTTTGGAGCACGCCAAACGCCTTGCCGACCGAAGCGACATAATTCTTGGGGTTCTTTGGGCTAGCTTCAGCTTTGCGCTTCGCGGCCTTCTTTTGCACCTTGGCCATGCTGGAATGCCCCGCCATGACAGCATCGCCCTTGACGCGGGAGCGCGCTGATTTTACGACAAGATCAGCAAATAACAAATGTTCGCATTCCGAACAACATCGTTCTGGCGATCGGAGGAAGTTTTGTCGACATCATCGCTCCACCCTCATGGCGTGTTCTCCGCCGCATTGACGCCGCTCGACGCCGAACTCGCGCCCGATCACGCGCGTTTCGTGGAGCATTGCCGCTACCTCCTGGACGAAGGCTGCGACGGTATCGCGATGCTCGGCACGACCGGCGAGGCCAACTCCTTCTCGGTGGCCGAGCGCACCGCGCTGCTCGAGGCGGTGGTGGCCGCCGGTATCGCGCCGCAGCGGCTTCTGCCCGGCACGGGCGTTGCCGCGCTCACCGACACCATCGCGCTGACGCGTCACGCGCTTTCGGTCGGCGTCGACACAGTGGTGATGCTGCCGCCGTTCTATTACAAGAACGTCACCGACGACGGCATTTTCGCTTCCTACAGCGAAGTGGTGCAGCGTATCGGCGATGCGCGCCTGAAAGTCGTCCTCTATCACTACCCGCAGATGTCGGCACAGCCGATCTCGCATGCGCTGATCGAGCGGCTGCGCAAGGCTTATCCCGCGATTTTCACCGGCATCAAGGATTCATCCGGCGACTTCGCCAACATGACCGCGATGGTGGAACGCTTCCCCGGGTTCGCGGTCCTCGGGGGCGCCGATCCGTTGATGCTGCCGCTGCTGCGCAAGGGCGGCGCCGGCTGCATCACGGCGACATCCAATGTCGTCGCGCGCAGCCTGGCCTATGTCTACAAGCATTTTGGCGACGGCGATGACGACCCGGCGCTGAAGGCGGCGCAGGCGCGGATCGTGAAGGGCCGCGAGCTGGTCTCGCGCTTCCCGCAGATGGCCTCGTTGAAGGCGCTGGCGGCCGATCGCACCAAGCATGCCGGTTGGCAGCGCCTGCGGCCGCCGCTGGAATCCCTGCAGCCGGACCAGCTGAAAGAGCTGCTCGCGAATGCTGCGGCATTCGCAGCCTCCGCCTAGGTTCGGTACGGACGACGAGGCGATCCGATGTCCGACACTTTCCAGGATGCGCTGTCCGGGCTTGCCGCGATCGTCGGCGACAAACACGTCATCGCGTCCGGAGCCGACCAGGAGCCCTATGTCGTGGACTGGCGCGGGCGCTATCACGGCCGCGCGGTTGCAGTGGTGAAGCCAGGCTCGACCGAAGAGGTCTCGTCCGTCGTCAAGTTCTGCGCCGAAAGGCAGCTCGCGATCGTGCCGCAGGGCGGCAACACCGGCATGTGCGGAGCGGCGACGCCCGATGACCGGGCGGGCAATGTCGTGATCCGGCTCGATCGCATGCGCGCCGTGCGCAACGTCAGCCCGCTCGCCAACACGATCACGGTCGAGGCCGGCTGCATCCTCGCCGAGGTGCAGAACGCGGCGAAAGCCGTCGATCGCTACTTTCCGCTGAGCCTCGGCGCCGAGGGCTCCTGCCAGATCGGCGGCAACATCTCGACCAATGCCGGCGGCACGGCCGTGCTCCGCTACGGGCCGACGCGCGATCTCGTGCTTGGTCTTGAGGTCGTGCTGCCGGACGGACGCATCTTCAACGGCTTGCGGGCGCTGCGCAAGGACAATACCGGCTATGCGCTGAAGCAGCTCTTCATTGGTGCGGAGGGCACGCTCGGCATCGTCACCGCGGCGGTGCTGAAGCTGTTCGCGCCGACGCGCAGCTCGGCCCTGGCGCTACTGAAGTTGCAAGGCGTCGAGCAGGCGCTCGAGATCATGGCGCGCCTGCGCGGCGCGGTTGGCGACCGGCTCGGCAGCCTCGAGATCATGTCACGCTCGCAGATCGAGGCGATCGCCGCGACCGTGCCGCATGTGACCATTCCCTTCGAGCTGACGACGCCGTGGTATCTGATCGTCGAATTGACCGACACGCTTGCCGGCGTCGATCTCGACGAGCCTCTCGCCACGGTGCTCGCGGATGCGATGGAGGCCGGGCTCGCTGAAGACGCCATCCTGGCGACCAGCCTTGCGCAGGCCAAGGCGATCTGGGCCGTGCGGCACAGCGTGTCCGAAGGCAACAAGCGCAGCGGCTATGTGGTGTCACATGACAGCGTGGTGCCGCTGGAGCGCCAGGCGGCCTTCGTCAACAATGTCGAGGCCCGGATCAAGGCCGCCGTGCCGCATGCGAATGTGGTGATGCATGGCCATATCGGCGACGGCAACATCCATGTCGTGGCCCTGATCGATCGCGTGCATTGCCAGGACCCGGAGGCGACCGCGAAGCTGGTGTCCGAGATCAACGAGATCGTCGACGACGAGACCGCGGCGCAGGACGGGGCGATCAGCGCCGAGCACGGCATCGGCATCACCAATCGCGGCCGGCTGGCGCGCGTCGCCGACCCGCTCGACCTCGAGCTGATGCGCGATATCAAGAAGTTGCTCGATCCGAACGGCCTGATGAATCCCGGCAAGATTTTCGCCGGGGGAGGCCTGCAACGATGACGAGCGTCCGCCTGCTCGCCGACGATCTCACCGGTGCACTCGATACCGCGGCGGAGTTCGTCGGCCTGTGCGGACCGTTCGACGTCACATGGGCGGATGCTCCTGCAACGCTGGGCACGCAGAGCTTCGCGATCGATACCGGGACCCGCGAGCGATCCAGGGCCGAGAGCGTCGAGATCGTCGGACGGCTGGCGCCGCAACTTCAAGGCGCGAGTATCGCCTACAAGAAGGTCGACAGCCTTCTGCGCGGTGCGTGGGCGGCCGAGCTTGGTGCCTGCCTGCGGGGCGGCCAATGGGCCTCCTGCGTGGTGGCGCCGGCCTTCGACTATCAGGGGCGCCGCACCGCAGGTGGCCAGCAATTCGCGCGGGGCCAGAATGGCGAGTGGCATCGCGTCGGCGATAACCTGCTGGATCAACTCAAGCAAGACGGCATCGAGGCACGACTGGCCGACGCTGACACGCTGTCGCAAGGCGGTGTTCAGGTGTTCGATGCCGAAAGCGACTTTTGTCTCGACCGCGTCGTCGAGATGGCGCGGCGCATGCCTGGGCCGGTGCTTTGGTGCGGCAGCGGCGGATTGGCCGGTGCACTCGCGCGCAGTCACCGCGCCGATGCCCCGTCTGAATTGAGGCGACCGGTGCTAGGGTTATTCGGCTCCGACCAACCTGCCACCGCTTCCCAGCTTGCCGCCTGTGGCGAAGCCACCATCGCGCTGGGCGAAGGCGAGGGGGGCGCCGGCGTTCAGCGCAAGCTGGCCGACGACGGTGTAGCCTTGGTTCAGTTCGCGCTTCCGGATGGCTTGGCGCGCGCCGAAGCGGCGCAGCGGATCGCGCGCGAAATGTCGGCGCTGATCGCGGCGCTCGAACCGCCGGGGACGCTGATCGTCGCCGGCGGCGAGACCTTGAAGGCCGCATGTGTTGCCCTTGACGCACACGCCCTCCAGGTGACAGGGCGTATCGTTCCCGGATTGCCGCGCTCGATCCTGCAAGGCGGGCGCTGGGCCGGGGTCGACGTCATCTCGAAATCCGGCGCATTCGGTCCCAGCGAGCTGTGGCGCGACCTGCTCCGGGACAATCATCTGCTCAGAATGGAGAGTCCGATATGACCTCTCGTCATCTTGCCATCACCATGGGCGATCCCGCCGGGATCGGGCCGGAGATCATCGTCAAGGCCTGTGTCGGGTTGAGGGACAGGATCGCAAAGGGTGATCTGCGCCTGCTGGTGATCGGCAGCGGCGCGGCGCTCGATGGCGCGAAGGCTGCGCTCGGCGCCGACGTGGCGATCCCGGAGGTCACCGCCGACGATCGTGAATGGCCCAATCTCTGCTATCTGCAGGCCGACGCCGAAGGCGATCCGATCAAGCCGGGCGTGCTCAGCGCCGACGGCGGTCGCTTCGCCTACAAGGCGATCGAGCAGGGCGTGCGCCTGACACAGGCCGGCCGGACCGCGGCCATCGTCACCGCGCCGCTGAACAAGGAAGCCCTGAACAAGGCCGGCTATCATTTCCCCGGCCATACCGAGATGCTGGCGCATCTCACCGGCGTGCGCGGCTCGGTGATGCTGCTCGCCCACGGCAACATGCGCGTCAGCCATGTCTCGACCCATGTCGCGCTGGAGGACGTGCCGAAGCGCCTGACGCCGGAGCGGCTGCGCATGGTGATCGATCTCACCAACGATGCCTTGCTGCGGCTCGGCATCGCGAGGCCGAAGATCGCGGTCGCTGCACTCAATCCGCATGCCGGCGAGGGCGGTCTGTTCGGCCGCCAGGACATCGACGTGTCGGCGCCGACGATCGCGAAAGCAGTCGCCGACGGCCTCGATGTCGTCGGGCCGGTGCCTGGCGACACCATCTTCGTCAAGCTCCGCGCGGACCAGTATGACGCCGCGGTCGCGATGTATCACGACCAGGGGCACATTCCCGTCAAGCTGCTCGGCTTCCAGGTCGATCCCGCGACCGGGCGCTGGCAGGAGCTCTCCGGCGTCAACATCACGCTGGGCCTGCCCATCATCCGCACCTCCGTCGATCACGGCACCGCCTTCGACATCGCCGGCAAGGGCATCGCCAACGAGCACAGCCTGATCGAGGCCATCGACTATGCCGAACGGCTGTCGGCTGGCGCATCCAAGTGACGAGATCGAACGCACAATGACCAACGCTTTCAGGCCCATCGAAATCCAACGTCCCGCCATCCTGGAGTTCGGCAACGGCACGATCGGTGCTGCGGCGCGCTTCGCCGAGCGGATCGGCGCCAGGCGGCCGCTGGTGATTTCCGATCCGTTCAATGCGCGCCGCGTCGACACGCTGGCGCTGCCGGGCGCGGTGAAAGTGTTCGGCGACGTCAAGCCCGAGCCGGACCTGCCCAATCTGGAGAAGGCGGTGGCGATGGCGAAAGAGGTCAAGCCAGACCTCGTCGTGGGCTTCGGCGGCGGCAGCGCGATGGATCTCGCCAAGCTGGTCGCGGTGCTCTGCACCAGTGACGTGGCCTTTGCCGACATCGTCGGGCCCGAGAAGGTCGCTGGCCGCAGCGTGGCGCTGATGCAGATCCCGACCACGTCGGGCACAGGCAGCGAGGCCGGCACCCGCGCGCTGGTCACCGATCCCGTCAGCCAGAACAAGCAGGCGGTGCAGAGCCGCTTCATGATGGCCGATATCGCCATCGTCGATCCCGACCTCACCATGACCGTGCCGAAGGAGGTCACCGCGGCAACCGGCGTCGATGCGCTGGCGCATTGCGTCGAGGCCTATACCAGCCGCAAGGCGCATCCGGCGATCGACCTCTATGCGCTCGAGGGCGCGCGGCTGGTCGGCCGCTATCTCGCGCGCGCGGTGGCCGACGGCGACGACCGCGAGGCGCGCGCCGGTCTTTCCCTGGCATCGCTCTATGGCGGCTATTGCCTCGGGCCCGTCAACACCACCGCGGGCCATGCCGTGGCCTATCCGCTCGGCACGCGCCATCACGTCGCGCACGGGCTCGCCTGCGCGTTGATCTTCCCGCACACGCTGGCCTTTAACATGCCGGCGGTGGAGACGAAGACGATGGCCGTGCTCGGCGCGCTGGGGCTGCCGGAGCGCAGCGATCCCAAGCATGCCTTCGACGCCACTTACGGGTTCTGCAAGAATCTCGGCATCGAGATGCGACTGTCCGCGCTCGGCGTGCCCAAAAACGATCTCGGCGTGATGGCCGACGAGGCGCATGCCATCCGGCGCCTGCTCGACAACAATCCGCGCGATTTGAGCCGCGATGCGATCCTGAAAATGTACGAGGTCGCGTTCTGAGATCTCTGCGGCGCGCCGCAGCCAATCAACAACAGTGAAAGTGGAGGAAACTTCGATGAGATCGATGTGGCTTGGTCTTGTGTCGGCAGTGCTGCTGGCGACGTCACCGGTGCAGGCGCAGGAGGGGTATCCGTCCAAGCAGGTGACGGTGATCGTTCCCTTCGCCGCGGGCGGCACCGCTGACATCTTCGCGCGCATGGTCTCGAACCATTTGCAGATCAAGCTCGGCAAGCCCTTCGTGGTCGAGAATGTCGGCGGCGCCGGCTCGATCCTCGGCGTGACGCGGCTCGCCAAGTCGGCGCCCGACGGCATCACGCTTGGTCTCGCCAGCACCTCCGCGCTCGCGATCAACCCGTCGCTCTACGGCCCGAAGCTTAGCTACCAGCCGGACAAGGACCTGACGCCGGTTGCCCAGATCAGCGTCGTGCCCAACGTGCTCGTCGTCAATCCCAACAAGGTCAAGGCGCGCACCGTGCCGGAGCTGATCGCTTTCCTCAAGGCGAACCCGGACAAGGTCTCATTCGGCTCGGCCGGCGTCGGCACCTCGCAGCATCTCGCCGGCGAGCTGTTCCAGCAGATGACGGGCACCAAGATGGTGCACGTGCCCTACAAGGGCTCCAGCCAGATGCTGACGGATCTCCTCAGCGGCCAGATCGATCTCGCCTTCGACAACGTGCCGCTGCTGCTGCCGCAGGTGAAGACCGGCCAGCTCGCGATGCTCGCGACCGCAACACCGAAGCGTGCGGATTTCGATCCGCAAGTGCCGGCCGTCGCCGAATTCCTGCCCGGCTTCGAGGCCGTCGCCTGGCACGGCTTCTTCGTGCCGGCGGGTACGCCGAAACCGATTGTCGAAAAGCTCTCGGCCGAGATCCGCGCCTTCATGCAGCAGCCGGAGACGGTGCAGAAGATGGCCGAGCTCGGCGCCTCCGCGGTCGCGATCGATTCCGAACCCTTCAAGGCCTACATCGCCTCCGAGACCGAGCGGTGGAAGAAGGTGATCGAGGCCGCGAACATCAAGCTGGAGTAGGGCGAGGGGCCTGCCCGGCCCGGGGGCATGGCTCTCGGGCACGAGCCTCCAGCCGGGGTTAGGAAAGCTGGATCGAAATCGGCAAGCGATAGGCTGCGCAGGAGAATTCCGCAGCCATTGCAACGAGATGCTATTCTTTCTTCAAGTCAGCCCGCCGGTCCCGCGGAAGGGTTTCCCGCAGCCGATCGACCAGCGTGAGCGGCCGGCGCCTCCGGCCGTCGCCGGGCGGATTTGCGACCGCGTCGAATTCACGGGCAATTCACGTTCGGTTTCGCCTCGCCCGCCATGTTGCGCCCGCGACTGAAGGATCGCGCAACTTGGCGAAGGAGACGCGTGTCATGACCGTCCTGCTGAGAAACACCTTTAGGGCCTGGATCGACCGTGCGCCGGGCGCGCCGCCCAAGCTGGTCATGACCGGCGACGTGCGTGTCCCGACCGATGGCTGGCAGGCCCGGCTGACCAAGCGGACGCCGCAGGGCATCAATCCGAAGATACTGATCCTGGACGTGAGCGCCGACCAGCCCGCCGGCGCGGCGCAGGAGCAGATCACCACGATCCCGCTGCGCTACGAGGAGAGCCCGCCGCAGGACGAATACGGTCAGGTGATGATCGCAAACGGCCGGGGCGAGATCGTCGTTAACATCGGGCGTCCGCACTGATCCGGGCCGGGTAGGGCCTTGATCCAGATCAAATGCGGGTTTGCGCCCGCGTTGTTAGCCTTACCGGTCAAGGTTGACGGGACATCGTGCTCACACCGGCGTCCCAATCGCTCTATTTTGGATATCCGAAGAACAACCCAATTTTTTGAGAGTACGATGTCTCTTTCCGTTGAATTGATCGTCCAAGGATATGTGCGGCTGAAAGATCGCGATGCGCTCCACGATATTCTGGCGCACCGGCAGGACCTCCTGCGGCAGCTGGTCTCGGTCACCGGCGTCGACCCAACGCAGGCCATCGCGCAGGTCAATGAAGAGATCACGATCATCGAAGCCGGGCTCGCAACGATCGCGCCGGAATAGTCCTGTTCCGGCCAAGCCGCGGGTCAACAGCTCCTTGCACCGCAGCGCTTGCCAGCCCAGATGCGAGCGGGTAGAACGCTGCCACGCCTGAGCCGTGATTTGCGCCAAACGCGCTTCCGGCCACAGTTGGACAAATCATCAAGTCATTGAATTTGTTCGACTATTCCGTTGGGGAATGGTGTAACGGTAGCACAACAGACTCTGACTCTGTTTGTCTTGGTTCGAATCCAGGTTCCCCAGCCAACTCTCCGGCCAGCATTTACCCAAGATCTGCAGCGCGCCCGGCCTGCGAGCTCAGGGCCTCGTCACCGACAGCGAGCCGTCATTTCGGCGCCGGCAGGGTCAACGCCCGGAAAGATTTATCGGGCCTTTTCGCGTCCTTGCACGTCCCGCTGCCATCGTCGGACAGCAGCATCATGTTCGGGCTGCCCGGAATCGCAAACACTGCTTCGGGCGTGAATTTTTTGGGGACTACCACGTCCTTCATCCTGACCGGCTTGGTGTCGTTCTCCTGGCCACTCCAGGTGTACAGTGCGAACGGCGGCGTGATCTTCGAATCCTTGGCGTCCTGATGGGGGCCGGCGACGATGACGTAGGTGTCGTTGATCCGCTCGATGCTGCGGATGCCGCGTCCTTTGAGTTTCTTCAGCTGCCATGATTTGCCGAACTTGGGCTTGTTGCCGTCCAACACCTCGGCCGGATTGTCGAGACGGATCACCACGGCTTTTTTGCCGGGACGCGGATTGCGGAATCCGATCAGGAGATGGCCATCCGGCGTCGCAGCGAGGCCCTCGATGTTGAACCCCTTCTTCGATTCCGGGGGCGGCCCTTTTTTCTTGTCGGGCGCGTAAGTCTTGGCAGGCTTCAAGTCCTCTAGCGCCTTGTCAGCGAACATGTCCTCGCGCAAGTTCGTGTAGACCGCCGGCTTCTTCCGGTCGGCCGTAGAATTCACCGGCTCGAGGCGAGGCCCCGCCGGATCAGGCACAATTCGTGTTGCGAACAAGCGCGCACGGCTCGGTTCGGCATGTCCCTTGGAATCGCGGCCGTGCGAGCTGATCCAGTAGATGCGATCGCCGATCCGCGCGGCGCCCTCGATATCTGCTTCCTTGTAAGCCGGCTGGCCGTCCGGTCCGGGTTGTTTCTTCTTCAACGGCGCGTCGAGGAACCCATCGAGATTGAGCCCCACAGCTTCCGGCTTTCCGATCTCGTAGACGTTGAGGACATTGCCGTCGTCGTCAGCGACGGCAAAACGATTTTGATCGAGTGCGACCGCAGCCGAGCCGTCGCAAGCGCCACGATAGGTGACGATATCGCCGACGGCTTGTGCGGCTGCCGGTTCGACAGCCATGCCCGATGAAAAAGAGGTGATGAGCAGCAGGCGCAATGCGTGAGCAATCCGGGCCATGCGCAATTCCTCAAAACAAGGAATAAAAAGCAAAAATGCACCTGCATCGCAAGGGTGTCAAATCACGCCTCGCAACCGGCAAGTGCGTCGGATCGTCTCATGCGCCCGCACACCGCCGCTCGCGACGGTTTGCCTCATCTGAAATCACATTGCCGCCGTCGGATTGCCGCGCCGCCGGTCGTCCTTGGGAGACACAACCCGAGGAGATCCATGATGCCCTATGTCGATGGTTTCGTGCTGGCCGTGCCGAAGAACAGGATCGAGGCCTACAAGGCCCTGGCGAAAACGGCCTGTGCGGTCTGGATGGAGCACGGCGCGCTCGACTACGTCGAATGCATCGGCGACGACGTGCCCTATGGCGAGCTGACATCGTTTCCGCGCGCGGTGCTGGCGAAGGAGGACGAGGTCGTCGTGTTCGCCTGGATCGTCTACCGCGACCGCGAGACCCGTGACGCCGTCAACAAGAAGGTGATGGCCGATGATCGCTTCCACGGGCACGATATGCCGTTCGACGGCAAGCGCATGATCTATGGCGGCTTCACGACGCTGCTGAGGGCGAGCGACGTGGTCAGTTGAGGATGTGGCAGGGGACCCGTAGCCCGGATGAGCGAAGCGATATCCGGGTGGTACCCCGGTTGCCCCGGGGCATCGCTGCGCTCGCCCGGGCTACGATTCCGGTCGGTCGCTGCAGTTGTTGTGCTCTCGGTGAACCACGCCAGATAGAACGCGGCGCGCATGTGCGCGCGTAATCGATGCCGGCCGATGCAGCATCGTGGCAATCCGTTTCACCTTGCCGGTATCCGGCTGACATGCCATCCTACGGCGAGCCAGGCATAAACAAACGGAAGCAGGCGCTTAAGCCGACAGCTTCCAAAAAATCTTGGTTGGGGAAACCCTTTTGGGAGGTCTGATTTCATGAATTTGAAGCACGCTACAGGGCTGCTTTGCGCGGCCGCGATGTCGCTTTCGCTCGTCTCCGGCGCGCAGGCGCAGGACAAGGTCGTCAAGATCGGCGTGATCATGCCGATGTCCGGCGGCACCGCCTCGATCGGCGCGCACGCCAAGGCGGCGCTCGATGTCGCCACCGATATCATCAACAACGCCCACCCGGAGCTCGGCAACTTCCCGCTGGCCAAGAATGCCGGTCTTGCCGGTCTCGGCGGCGCCAAGGTCGAGGTGATCATCGCCGACAACCAGGGCAACCCGGCAACCGGCCAGAACCAGGCACTGCGCCTGATCACGGAAGAGAAGGTCGCCGCGGTGTTCGGCTCCTATCAGTCCGGCGTGACGCTGACCTCGAGCGCGATCGCCGAGAAATACGGCGTTCCCTTCCTGAACTCCGAGTCGGTCGCCGCCAATCTCACCGAACGCGGCTTCAAATGGTTCTTCCGCACCACGCCGATCGCGACCGATTTCGCCAAGATCTATGTCGACTTCCTCGCCGACATCAAGGCGCAGGGCGCCAAGACCGACAGCGTCGCGCTGGTTCATGACAACACCGAATACGGCACCTCGGTCGCGAACACGATCGCCGGCGCCTTCAAGGAGAAGGGCCAGCCGATCGCGCTCGACGTCGCCTATCCCGTCAACGCGACCGACCTGCAGGGACAGGTTCTCCAGCTCAAGGACAAGAAGCCCGACGTCGTCATCATGATCAGCTACACGTCGGACGCGATCCTGTTCGCCAAGACCATGCAGTCGCTCGACTACAAGCCGGCCGTGCTGCTCGCCGACGACGCCGGCTATTCCGATCCGTCCTTCACCAAGGCGGTCGGCAAGATCTCGCAAGGCGTGTTCAACCGCTCGTCCTGGGTGGTGGGGCCGTCGGGCTCGCCGTCCGCCATCATCGCCGACATGTACAAGAAGAAGAGCGGCGAGGAGATGGATGACACGGTCGCGCGCCAAATGCAGGGCTTCTTCGTGCTCGCCGACGCCATCGACCGCGCCGGCTCGACCGAGCCCGCCAAGATCCAGGCCGCGCTGAAGGCGACGGACCTGAAGCCCGAGCAGCTCATGATCGGCTACAAGGGCGTGAAGTTCGACGACAAGGGCCAGAACATCCTTGCCTCCGGCGCCATCATCCAGCTTCAGGATGGCGAAAACTATGTCGCGGTGTGGCCGAAGGCCAATGCCGAGAAGCCGCCGGTGCTGCCCTACAAGGGCTGGTGAAGGTTTTGATGGCGGGGCCGTGCGCCCCGCCATTCCCGGAATGATTTGATCAGAGCAACGCGGCTCATGTCCTTTGTCCTCGTGCAGGTGATCGTCGGCGGGCTTCTGCTTGGCGCCGTCTACGCCCTGTTTTCCTCCGGCCTCACACTGGTGTGGGGCATGATGAACATCGTCAATTTCGCGCATGGCGATTTCGTCATGCTCGGCATGTACGTCGCCTATGTCGTCTACACGCTGATGGGCGGCGGGCCGATCCTCGGCGCGCCGCTGGCGACGCTGGTGCTCGCCACCCTCGGTGTCGTCGTCTATTTCGCCCTGATCCGCGGCATCATGAAGGGGCCGATGCTGGCGCAGATCCTCGGCACCTTCGGGCTGGCGCTGCTGCTGCGCTATTCCGTGTTCTGGTGGTTCGGCGCCAATTTCCTGTCGATGCCGCCGAACATCGTCGGCGGCACCTATGCCTTCGCCGGCCTGCGCATCGAGGCCTCCAGGCTGCTGGCCGGCGTCGTCGCGCTGCTGGTGACGCTCGGCCTGCATCTGCTCCTGACGCGCACCTCGCTCGGCTCGAAGATGCTGGCGGTGGCGGAGGACCAGACCGCGGCCCAGCTAATGGGCATCCGGCCCGACACCATGCAGGCGATCGCCTGGGCGATTGCGGCCGGCGCCACCGGCCTTGCCGGTGCGCTGATCGCGAACTTCTTCTACATCGTGCCGACGGTCGGCGAGACGCTCGGCATCGTCGCCTTCGTCACGGTGTCGCTCGGCGGTTTCGGCAGCGTGCCGGGTGCGCTCGTCGCGGGGCTTCTGATCGGCGTGATCGAGTCGCTGTCGGGCTATCTGATCGGCGCGATCTACAAGGACATCGTCGTCTACGTGCTGTTCCTGTTCTTCCTCTGGTTCCGGCCGCAGGGCCTGATGGGGAAGATGTGATGCGGCGCTGGATCTGGCTCTCGGTCGTCGCAGCCTTTGCGATCGCCTATCCGCTGCTGCTGTCCTCGCCGTTCCAGCAGCGCCTCGGCGCACTGGTGCTGCTCTACGCCATCGCGGCGTCGGCCTGGAACATCGTCGGCGGCTATGCCGGGCAGGTCTCGGTCGGCCATGTCGTGTTCTTCGGCTGCGGCGCCTATGCCGCGATGGGCTCCTACGCCAAGTTCGGCCTGTCGCCTCTGTTCGGCATTCCCGGCGGCATCGTGCTGGCGGTGGGCCTCGCCGCGATCGTCGGCGTGCCGACGCTGCGGCTCTCGGGCCATTATTTCAGCATGGCGACGATTGCTGTGGCCGAGACGATGCGGCTGATCGTCACCAACACCGAATGGCTGGGTGCAGCCGTCGGTCTTTCGGGGCCGACCGTGCCGCGCAACGTCTTCGATCTCTCGTTCCTGTCGTCGCTGCCGTACTACTATCTCTTCCTGCTCGTGCTCGTGATCACGCTGCTCATTACCTGGTGGATGACCAACAGCCGGATGGGATTTTACCTGCGCGCGATCAAGGATTCCGAGCGCGCCGCGCGCTCGCTCGGCGCGCCGGCCAGCCGCACGAAGCTTTACGCCTACATGCTGAGCGCTGCGCTGACGAGCGTTGCTGGCGCGCTCTATGCGATGATGTTCGGCTTCGTCGATCCCGAGTCCGGGCTCGGCATCCTGATTTCGGTGAAGATCCTGATCATGGCGGCGCTGGGCGGGGCAGGGCTGCTGTTCGGGCCGCTGGTGGGGGCCGCGATCCTCGTGCCGCTGGAGGAGATCTCCAACAGCTGGCTCGGCGGCAAGGGCGCAGGCCTCACCTTCGTGGTCTATGGCGCGATCATCGTGCTGATCGCGCGTTTCCAGCCGGGCGGCCTGCTCAGCCTGTTCACACGGCGCAGCAAGACAAAGTCCGAGAAGGGAGCAAGCCATGCTCCTTGAGGCGCGCGGGATCACCAAGGCATTCGGCAGCTTCAAGGCGGTGGACGACGCCTCCGTCACGCTGGAGCAGGGCGACATTCTCGGCCTGATCGGCCCGAACGGCGCGGGCAAGTCGACCTTCTTCAATTGCCTCACTGGTGACCTCAAGACCACCTCGGGACGCGTGCTGTTCGAGGGGACCGATATCACCGACTTCGCACCGGAGCAGCGCGCCGGACTCGGGCTCGCGCGCACCTTCCAGGTGCCGCAGACCTTTGAAGGTATGACGGTGCTCGAGAACGTCATGATCGGCGCGTTCCTGCGCACCTCGCATCGCAAGGAGGCCGAGAGCAAGGCGCGCGCGGTGCTGGAGCGCGTCGGCATGAGCAGGCTGGCGGAAGCGCCGGCGCGCTCGCTCGGCACGCCCGGCCGCAAGCGGCTGGAGATCGCCCGCGCGCTCGCGACCGAACCAAAAGTGTTGCTGCTCGACGAGGCAATGGCCGGGCTCAACGCACATGAGGTCAAGCTCGCCATCGATCTCGTCCGCGACATCCACCGCTCCGGCATCACGCTCGTCATCGTCGAGCACATCATGGAAGTGATCATGTCGCTCGCCAGCCGCGTGATGGTGTTTCACCAGGGCAAGGAGATCGCCCGCGGCTCGCCGCGCGAGGTCACGTCCAACCCGGCGGTGATTGCGGCCTATCTCGGCACGCGCGCCGCCAAGGCGGCCGCCGGCCATACGCCGGTCGAGCTGATGGGCGGGCCCGACCTATGAGTGGAGCGCTGCTGCGGATCGAGCACCTCGAGGTGCGCTATGGCGACCTCATCGGGGTCTCCGATGTCTCGCTGGAGGTGCCGGAGGGCAGCGTCGTCGCGCTGCTCGGCTCCAATGGCGGCGGCAAGACCACGACGCTGAATGCGATCGCGGGTCTCATTCCCGTGCATGCCGGCTCGATCAGCTTTCGCGGCGAGGAGATCGCCGGCCAGAAGGCCTTTTCCATCGTGCGCAAGGGGCTGGCGCTGTCGCCGGAGGGCTGGCGGCTGTTCGTGCAGCAGAGCGTCGAGAACAACCTCATGCTCGGCGCGACGCCGCTGCACGACAAGTCGCGCCAGGCCACGCTGCTGGAGCGCGTCTACGAGATCTTCCCGCGCCTGAAGGAGCGCCGCAACCAGCGCGCCGGCACCATGTCCGGCGGCGAGCGGCAGATGCTCGCGGTCGGTCGCGCGCTGATGAGCGATCCGAAGCTGCTGATGCTGGACGAGCCCTCGCTGGGCTTGGCTCCGGCAGTGGTCGAATCCATGTACGAGACTTTCGGCCGCCTGCATCGCGAGGGCCTGACCATCCTGCTCGCCGAGCAGTCGATCGAGCTCGCGCTGGAAGTCTCGGATTTTGCGACCGTGCTTCAGGTCGGAAAGAGCGTGCTGTCGGGCACAGCCGCCGCACTTGCGGAGGATCCGCAGGTGCAGAAGGCCTATCTCGGCGTGGACTGATCGATCTCCGCCTTGAGCAGCAGCGACAGGCAGCCGGCCAGTCGCGTCTCCATCTCTTTCGACGAAAGCGTCAGCGGTCCGGGATCGTTGAGGATCGCATTCACCAGCGTGCCCAGGACGACCTGGAAGCCGAACGCGATGGTGCGGGTCTTGGCGGCCTTGCGGCCCTTGCCCATGGCGGGGAGCAGGAGAGGGGTGGCGCGCGCGGTCGTCGCCTGGGCGAGCGCCTTGAACGGCGTCCATTTGTCCGGGCGGGTGTCGTCATGCTGAAGCGCGGCGCGCAATACGCCTTCATGGTCGCGCATCCAGGCCACGATGCCGCTGATGACGGTCTGGCAAAGCTTGTCGAGGCTCGTATTATCCGCTGAGGGCCGCCTGATGTCGCCCAGCCGCTGCTCGCCGTCGCGCGCGGCCAGCGCCATCAGCGCATTGAAATAGGCCTCCTTGCTGTCGAAGCGGCTGTAGAAGGCGCCGACGGTGGCCCCGACCTCGGTGCAGAGCGCTTCGATCGAGAGCTCGGCGAGGCTGCGGGTTCGCAACATGTCGGCGCCGGCGCGCAGCAGCGCCAGCGTGGTCTCGCGGCTGCGCTTCTGCCGCGACGGGGCGACGCCGGGCAGGTCGAAGTCGCGGGCCTCGGGCTCCGCAAATGGCCGCATCCGTGCTTGCATCCGTCCTAAATCATAATCATAATTCGGATTATAATTTAGAGTAAGGCTGGCCGCGGGTCAACTGTGGCAGCCGGGGCAACACGCCCGAGGCATCAGGGAGGAGCAGATGAGCGCAGGCAGCACCGCGCCGTTCGGCGGCACCGTTGGCAAGACGGTTGCGGAGTCGAAACCCTGGTGGCCTGAGGCGGCGAGGCCGCCCGCGGGCGCGCCGAACATCCTGGTCGTGCTGTTCGACGATGTCGGCTTCTCCGATTTCGGCTGCTACGGCTCGGCGATCAGGACGCCGACCATCGACAGGCTCGCCGCCGAGGGCCTGCGCTACTCCGGCTTCCACACCACCGCGATGTGCTCGACGACGCGGGCGGCACTGCTGACCGGGCGCAACCATCATTCCGTCGGCGTCGGGTGCCTTGCCAATTTCGATTCCGGCTATCCCGGCTACCGCGGCAAGATCGCGCGCGAGGCGGGGACGCTCGCCGAGATGCTGCGCGTGCACGGCTATCGCAACTACATGGTCGGCAAATGGCACGTCACGCCGTTGACCGAGAGCGGCGCCACCGGCCCGTTCGACGGTTGGCCTTTGGGGCGCGGTTTTGACCGCTTCTACGGCTTCCTCGACGCCGAGACCGATCAATACGCGCCCGAGCTGGTCTCCGACAACACGCACATCGATCCGCCGGGCACCCACGCCGACGGATATCATCTGACCGAGGATCTGATCGACCAGTCGATCCGTTTCATCGGCGATCACGTCGCCGATCGCCCTGACGTTCCCTGGCTGACCTGGGTCGCGCTCGGCGCCTGCCACGCGCCGCATCAGGCGCCCGCCGACATCATCCGCGGCTACGACGCCTCGTTCGCGCATGGCTGGGACGTCGAGCGCGAGCAGCGTCTCGCCCGCCAGAAGACGATGGGACTTGTGCCGGAGGGGACGCGAATGCCGCCGCGCAATGACGGCGTGAAGGCCTGGGAGGAGCATTCCGCCGACGAGCGCCGCGTCTTCACGCGCCTGCAGGCGGCTTTCGCCGGCATGCTCGATCATTCCGATCGTCATCTCGCGCGCCTTGTCTCGTTCCTGGAGACGGCCGGCATCCGCGACAACACCGTGATCATCGTGATGTCCGACAACGGCGCGAGCCAGGAGGGCGGCCCGCTCGGCTTCGTCAACGCGATGGGTCCCTTCAACTTCAAGCCGGAGCCGATCGCCGAAAAGCTCTTCCGTATCGACGATATCGGCGGTCCCGACACGCACAGCAATTTCCCGCACGGTTGGGCCATGGCCTCGAACACGCCGCTGCGCCGCTACAAGCAGAACACCCATGGCGGCGGCATTCGCGATCCCTTCGTCATCAACTGGCCGAAGCGGATCGCAGCCAAGGGCGAACTGCGGCACCAGTTCGTGCATGCCTGCGACCTCACGCCGACGCTGCTCGAACTCATCGGCATCGAATCTCCGACGGCGATCGCGGGCTGTCCCCAGATGCCGCTCGAAGGCGAGAGCTTTGCGCGATCGATCAACGATGCCTCCGCGCCCTCAAAACGCTCGCCGCAATATTTCGAGATGTTCGGCCATCGCGGCCTCTGGCAGGCGGGCTGGAAGGCGGTCGCCTTCCATCCCTCGGGCACCCCGTTCGAGAACGACAAATGGGAGCTGTTCCATCTCGACGAGGATTTTTCGGAGACCAATGATCTCGCGGCGAAAGAGCCGGAGCGTCTCGCGGCGATGATCGCGACGTGGTGGGCGGAAGCCGAGAAGCACAAGGTGCTGCCGCTCGACGATCGTTTCGGTCCGCGCTTTGCCGAGAATGCCGCGCGCTTCCACGGCGCGCGCCACCATTTCGTCTTCCACGCCGGCATGGGCCATGTGCCGACGGATGTCGCGCCCGACGTACGCAGCCGCAGCTATACGATCGAGGCGCATGTCGAGATCGGGGAGGCGGGCGCGGACGGCGTGCTGATCTCGCATGGCGATGCGACGTCGGGCTACAGTCTCTACGTCAGGGATGGTCACCTCGTGCACGACCTCAACATCGGCGGCAGCCACCAGATCGTTCGCTCCGATCGCAAGGTGTCCTCAGGCGCGCGGCGGCTCGGGGTTCACGTCGAGCGTCTCGTGCGCAAGGAGCCTCCGGCCAAGGGCTCGCGCACCGGCGTCACCGAATACACGCTGCTGATCGACGGCGAGCCGGCGGGGGCGCTCCAGACCCAGCTCGGTTTCCACACGCTGATCTCGTGGTCCGGCCTCGACATCGGCCGCGACCGCGGCAGCCCCGTCTCGCATTACGAGGCGCCGTTCGAGTTCGAGGGAAAGCTGCTCCGCGTCACCGTCACCATGCACAGCGACCAGAAGCTTGACGGCGATGCCGTCGGCAATGCGCAGATGGCGCG
This sequence comes from Bradyrhizobium sp., assembly GCF_035935975.1. Taxonomy (GTDB): domain Bacteria; phylum Pseudomonadota; class Alphaproteobacteria; order Rhizobiales; family Xanthobacteraceae; genus Bradyrhizobium. The sequence goes on along the minus strand of NZ_DASYWN010000041.1, from coordinate 287,000 downwards.
GCAGTAGGCCCTTACTTGATCTTGTCGTAGGCGGCGGCGAAGTCGCCGAGCGGCATCGGGATCGCGATCGTCTCCTTGCCCATGTTCTGGAAGGAGACCTTCAGCTGCTTGCCCGATCGCAGGGCCGCGAGCAGGTCCGCCGCGATCGGCGTCGAGGCGTAGCAGCCGCGGTTCTCGCAGGTCTGGATCTGGAGGTCGACGGTCTTGCCCTCGTCGACCTGGAGCTTGGCGCCGACGGGCAGATTGAGGCCGAGCGGCAATTGCAGCAGTGCGATCGGCGTGCGGGTGTCGGGCGCGATGCGGATGTTGATCAGGACGATGGTCTGGCCGGTCTTGGTCAGCACCGCGTTCTGCTCCATCGCGCATTCGAGCGGCGCATCGCGGCTGACGCTGGTGCAGCGCACGACCCAGCCGGCCTGCTGCGCCTGGGCCGCGTCACCCTGCGGCTGCGTTGGCGCCGGCGCGGGCTGTGCCGCAGCGGGGGGCGCTGCATTCTTCTTGGCGCCCTGCTGGGCGTACGCGGCGCCGGTCGAGAGCAGGAGGGCGGCGGCGAGGGCGGCAAGTCTGGATTGCATGAGCATGGCGAAACCGCGTTGGCGTGAACCGGGGGCTTCGCTGTAGCGTCGCGGGGGCCGCGGCGCAAGTTTACTCGGCGGCTTGCTTAACGGCGCCGTGCTCGGAGACCTCGTGGCCTTCGTCGTCATCCGAACGGCCCCAACCGGAGAACCAGTTGTTGAGCTTGTCCAGATAGAGATAGACGACGGGCGTGGTGAACAGCGTCAGCGCCTGGCTCACGATCAGGCCGCCGACCATGGCGTAGCCGAGCGGCTGGCGGATTTCGGCGCCGGTGCCGTGGCCGAGCATCAGGGGCACGCCGCCGAGCAGCGCGGCCATCGTCGTCATCATGATCGGGCGGAAGCGGAGCAGCGCAGCCTGCCGGATCGATTCTTCCGGCGTCTTGTGGTGATCGCGTTCCGCGGCAATCGCGAAGTCGACCATCATGATGCCGTTCTTCTTCACGATGCCGATCAGCAGGATGACGCCGATCAGCGCGATCAGGCTGAATTCGAATCCCGCCGCCATCAGGATCGCGAGCGCGCCGACGCCGGCCGAGGGCAGGGTCGACAGGATCGTGATCGGGTGGATGTAGCTCTCGTAGAGAATGCCGAGGATCAGATACACCACGACGAGCGCGGCGAGGATCAGCAGCGGCACGGTGCCGAGCGACTGCTGGAACGCCTGCGCGGTGCCCTGGAAGCTCGAGTTCAGCGTCGGCGGCGCACCGAGATCGGCCATCGCCTTCTGCACGGCCTCGGTGGCCTGGCCGAGCGCGACGCCTTGCGCGAGGTTGAAGCTGATCGTGATCGCCGGGAACTGGCCCTGGTGGCTGATCGAGAGCGGGCGGACCGGATCGGTGGTCCAGGTCGCGAAGGTCGACAGCGGCACCTGGTCGCCGGTCAGCGGCGATTTCACGTAGAGCTTGTTCAGGCTGTCGAGGTTTCCTTGCAGCTCCGGCAGGATCTCGAGGATCACCTTGTAGGTGTTGAGCTGGGTGAAATACTGCGTGACCTGGCGCTGCCCGAAAGCGTCATACAGCGTGTCGTCGATCAGCTGCGGCTGGATGCCGTAGCGTGCGGCGGTGTCGCGGTTGATCTTGAGCTGGACCGTGGTGCCCTGCGTCTGCTGGTCGGTCGCAACGTCGCGCAACTGCGGCAGCGTCTGCATCTTGGCGAGGATCTTCGGCGCCCAGTCGTTGAGCTCGGCGAGATCGGCGTCCTGCAGGGTGAATTCGAACTGTGTGCGCGTCGGCCGGCCGCCGAGGCGGACGTCCTGGGCCGCCTGCATATAGAGGCGGGCGCCGGACACCTTCTCGAGCTTGGGACGCAGGCGCGCGATGATCTGCTGTGCCGAGGCGTCGCGCTGATCACGCGGCTTCAAGGTGATGAACATGTTGCCGTTGTTGCCGGCGCGGCCGCTGCCGCCGATGTTCATCGCGATCGTGGCGACGTCGGGGTCCTCCATCACGATCTTGCCGAGCTCGACCTGGCGCCGCTGCATCTCCGCGAAGGAGATGTCCTGCGAGGCTTCCGAGGTCGCGGTGATCAGGCCGACGTCCTGCTGCGGAAAGAAGCCCTTCGGGATCAGCACGAACAAATAGACCGACAAAGCGAGCGTGGCGAAGAAGATCACGAGCGTGGTGCGCCGCCAGGCGAGGGCGAGGTCGAGCACATGTTCGTAGCCGCGCAGCATGGCGTCGAAGCCGGCTTCGCTCCACTTGTAAAACTTGCCGTGGGTGACCTCGCCATGGGAGCGCAGGAACCGCGAGGCCATCATCGGCGTCAGCGTCAGCGACACGAACATCGAGACGAAGATGGTCATCGCCAGCACGACGGCGAATTCGCGGAACAGGCGGCCGATGATGCCACCCATCAGCAGCAGCGGGATCAGCACCGCGACCAGCGAGATACTGATCGAGATGATGGTGAAACCGATTTCCTTGGAACCCCGGAAGGCCGCCGCCATCGGCGATTCGCCTTCCTCGATATAGCGCGTGATGTTCTCGAGCATCACGATGGCGTCGTCCACCACGAAGCCGACCGCGATGGTGAGCGCCATCAGCGACAGATTGTCGAGCGAATAGCCGGCCACCCACATCAGGGCGCACGCGCCTAATAGCGCCAGTGGAACCGTGATGGTGGGAATGACCGTTGCCCAGAAGCTGCGCAGGAAGATGAAGATGACCATGACCACCAGGGCGATGGTCAACAGCAGCGTGAACTGGACGTCCTCGACAGCGGCACGGATGGTTGTGGTGCGGTCACTGATCAGCTCGATCTTGATCGCCGGCGGAATCGCCGCGACGAGGCGGGGCAGGGTCGCCTTGATCCGGTCGACTGTCTCGATGACGTTGGCGCCCGGCTGCTTGAAGATCACCAGGAACACGCCGCGCTTGCCATTGGCCCAGGCCGCCTGCTTGGCGTCTTCGGCGCCACTGACCGCCTGTCCGATGTCGCGAATTCTTAAAGGGCCGCCGTTGCGATAGGCGATGATGACGTCGTTCCAGTCCTTGGACTGGGTCAGCTGGTCGTTGGCGTAGATCGTATAGGCGCGTTTGGGCCCGTCGATATTGCCCTTGGGACTGTCGACCGTGGTGATCGCGATCTGGCTGCGCACGTCCTCCATCGACAGACCCTTGGCGACGAGCTTCGCCGGGTCGATCTGAATCCGGATGGAGGGTTTCTGCTGGCCGCCGATGAAGACCTGCGCCACGCCCGAGAGCTGGCTGATCTGCTGGGCGAGCTGGGCGTCGACCGCGTCGCTGACGCTGGTCAAGGGCAGCGTGTCCGACGTCGCCGACAGCAGCAGGATCGGCGCGTCAGCCGGGTTGACCTTACGATAGGTCGGCGGTGAGGGCAGGTTCTTCGGCAACTGGCCGCTGGCGGCGTTGATGGCGCCCTGCACGTCGTTGGCCGCGCCGTCGATGCTGCGGTTGAGGTCGAACTGAATGGTGATCGACGCGGTGCCCAGATAACTCGTCGAGGTCATCTGCGCGATGCCGGGGATCTGGGCGAACTGGCGCTCCAGCGGCTGCGCCACCGACGAGGCCATCGTCTCGGGGCTGCCGCCCGGCAGATTGGCGGTGATCTGGATGGTCGGGAAGTCCACCTGCGGCAGCGGCGCGACCGGCAGCAGGGGGTAGGCGACGAGACCGACAAAGAGAATGCCGGCCATCAGCAGCGAGGTGCCGATGGGATAACGGATGAAAGGTGCCGAAATCCCGCCCTCGGTCATTCCTGTCGTACCTTGCTCTGGGCCGGATCCGAACTTGCCACCGCCGTCGAGACGAGGCTTCCGGGCTGAACCTTGAATTGGCCGCCGGTGATCACCTGCTGACCAGGGGTCAAGCCTTCATCGACGACCGAGCGTCCGTCAATGGCGTAGCTGACCTTGATCTTGTGCACCTCGGCCTTGTTGTCCTGATTGACGGTATAGGCGTAGAGGCCGTTGGTCGAATGCTGAACCGCATCATCCGGAACCACGGTGGCATCTTTCAACGTGCGCACCAGAAGGCGCGTCGAAACCGACTGGCCCGGCCACAGCGTGTGTTCCTTGTTGTCGAACACCGCCTTGAGGCGAATAGTCCCGCTGGTCGTGTCGACCTGGTTGTTGATGACCGAGAGCTTGCCTTCGGCCAGCGTCTTCTTGCCGTCGGTGCTGAAGGCAATCACCTTGAGGGCCGCGGCCTTCTGACCCTCGCTGATATAAGGGAGCTGATCCTCGGGCGCGGTGAAGATCACCGTGATCGGCTCGACCTGCGTGATCGTGACGATGCCCGTCTGCGTCGAGGCGTTGACGATGTTGCCGACGTCGACCAGACGCAGGCCGGCGACGCCGGTGATCGGCGCCTTGATCTGGGTGTAATCGAGCTGGGTCTGCGCGTTGGAGATCGCGGCCTCGTCGGCGGCGATCTGCGCGGTGAGCTGGGCGACGGTGGAGCGCTGGGTGTCGACCCGCTGCGCGGTGGCGAATTCGCCGAGCTTCATGGCGCGCTGGAGCTCGAGATTGGCGTTGGCCAGATTTGCCTCGTCCTGCGCCTTCTTGGCCTTGGCCTGGTCGAGCGCGGCTTGATAGGGACGGGGATCGATCGAGGCGAGAAGCTCGCCCTCTTTGGTGATCTGCCCTTCCGTGAAGGCGATCTTGTCGATCTGGCCATCAACCCTGGAGCGGACCTGGACGGTGTTGAAGCCCTGAACCGTGCCGAGACCGGTCAGATAGACCGGAAAATCGACTTTTTGGACCGGCGCAACGCTGACCGGGATGGCGGATGGGCGAGGCGGACCCTTTTGTGCTGTCTGGGCTTTCCCGGCGTCTGGCGAGCCGTATTTCTGCCAACCATAGTAACCCGCGGTGGCCACGGCCGCGATGACGACAATCCAAACTATCGGCCGTGATTTTTTCATATCGGCTCGTTGGCTCGTATGCCCAAAACTACGAATTGTGGGGCAATCATAGGGTTCCAGCGCGCTTGTATAATACACGCCAAGTTCCAGTGTAAACAGCACTATGGGTCGAGAATCCTAAACAATTGGAAAGCTTTGCACTGTCTAGGCAGCTCCGTGTCACTACGGTGTGCAGTGCTGCATTTTCCCGATGCGAACGATCTGCGTGCAAACTTCAGACACTGCTCGGAACCGGTGTGGGCGGAAGTGGAGTCGCCCCAAGGGCGATCGCGTCCGCGTTGCGCCGACAGTCGGAATGAATGCCCGGATCGGCGTCCAGATTGGCGCCATGAGAACGGTTCTAAATCGCGCGTGCGGCGTTTCGGTTGTCAGGAAATTCGGCATCGGTCATATCGGCCCCCGCCACAACGGGAGCGCAGGAATGGACGAGCTGAACGGCAAGCTGATCGCGTGTCAGATTCTGATCACGGGATTGATCGCGCGCGTTGCCAACGAACAGCGCGATCCCTTGCGTTTCCTCACCGACTTTCGCGACGAGATCAAAGCGGTCGTCAACGGCGTCAACATCGCAGGCATGGACAACACCGATCGCGTGCGCGCGGTCGCGCAGAAAACGGTCGACGAATTGTTCTCGCTGATGAAGCCGCCGAGCAGCGACTGATGCCGTTCTGCGAAGCGGGATTTCGCGGTGTTTTCGTGTGTGTTTTAGAACGAGTCCAAACAACGATTTAGAACGGTTTCAAACTGTAATTTAGAATCGTTTTGAACTGGACCTATTCCGGTGTTCTCGCGGCCTGTGCGGATTGACCCACTATTTTGCCGTCGATACCAACAGCCTAATCGCTCATCGAAGTGAATGAGCGAACTTGCAGATGGGGCGTTTGGTAATGGGGCAGGTGGTCGCACCGAAGTCGTTGCGTTCGGTCGCAGCGTTCAATCCAGTGGATGAGAAGTTTGCGGGAATTTCCGGCAAGAAGGTTTCGGCCGTCGCGAGCTTGATCGCGGTCGCGTCGGTGTCGAGCGGCGCGGAGGCGCAGCAATCGAACCTGCCGCCGGTGACCGTCGATGCGCCGGTGCAGCGTCCGCGTCCGACGGCCTCGAAGCCGACGCCGGATCAGGTCCGCGCGCGCAACGCGCTGCGCCGTGCCGCGCAGCGGCAGCAGGCTGCCCAGCAGGCCGCTGCTCCCTCGGCTCCGGTCGGCGAGGTCGACCGCAATCCCTATTCCGATCCGGCCGCGCCCTACAAGGTCGACCACGTCCAGGCTTCGGGCAAGTTTCCCGAGCCGCTGCTGAACACGCCGAAGACCATCACGGTGCTCAGCAAGGAGGTGCTCGAGGACAAGAACGCCACCACGTTGAAGGAGATCGGGCGCTCGACCGCGGGCGTGACGCTGGGCTCGGGCGAGGGCGGCAACGCGTTCGGCGACCGCTTCTTCATCCGCGGCTTCGACGCGCGCAACGACGTCTTCATCGACGGCATCCGCGATCCCGCGGTTTCCATCCGCGAGAACTTCTTCACCGAGCAGATCGAGATCCTGCGCGGCCCCGCGTCCTCCTATGCCGGCCGCGGCACGGCCGGCGGCGCCATCAACATCGTCACCAAGCAGGCCGGTGACCGCAATTTCCAGCGCATGGATACCGAGTTCGGCACCGACTACACCAAGCGCGTCACGATTGACGTCAACCAGGTCGTCGATCCCACCTTCTCGGTGCGTACCGGCGGCCTGTTCCAGGACGCCAACGTGGCCGGCCGCAACTACGTGACCGATAATCGCTGGGGCAGCTTCATCTCGACCAAGTATACCCCGACCAACGACATCAAGATTACCACGAACTATGTCCATACCGATCTCAGCGGCTATCCGGATTTCGGCGTGCCCTATTACAAGCAGGGAAACGTGCCGGTGACCTCGGCTGGCATTCCGCGCGGCAACTGGTACGGCTTCCTCAACCGCGACTTCCAGACCGCGCGGCAGGATTTCGGCACCGGCACGATCGAGTACAAGGTCAATGAAGCCATCACGCTGAGCAGCAAGGTGCGCGGCGAGCACTCGCTGCTCAACTACATCGGCACGCTGCCGCAGAACCCGAACACGAGCTTCGCCAACCCGCTGCTGTGGACCACGACGGCCAGCGCGCAGAGCCGCTACCAGAACGTGGACGTATGGGCCAACCAGAACGAAGCCACGTTCAAGCTCGACACCTACGGGGTCAAGCACACCGCGGTGTTCGGCGCCGAATACACCAACGAAAATATCTCGATCGACCGGTACACCGGCCTTTCGTCGGAACTGTTCGGTGGTGGCTCCACGAGCAACGGCGCCGTCACGGGAGTTAATCTCTACTCGCCGCAATACACCAACATTCCCTTCAGCAGCACGCCGTCGCTGGTGGGCAATCCGACGCGTTATGGTGTCAACACCAGCAGCGTTTATGTCATGGACACCGCGAACTGGCAGGACACCGTGATCCTGAATGGTGGCGTCCGCTACGACGGCTACAACATGAGCGCGTCGGTCAACGCGCCGCCCGCCCTCAAAATGAACGCCGATCTCGTCAATTACAACGTCGGCGCGGTCTACAAGCCGATGTCGATCGGCAGCATCTACGCGGCCTATGCAACCTCGGCCAATCCGTTCGGGTCGGAGCTTGACGCGACCGGCACCGATTACGGCGGCGTTCCTCCCAACACGGCCATCCTGCTCGGGCCCGAGCGCAACAAGGCGGTCGAAGTCGGTACCAAATGGGAGCTGGTGGATCGCCACCTGCTGGTCAGCGGCGCTCTGTTCCAGACCACGAAGGACAACGCCCGCGAGACCGTCAACAACCTGCTGACGTCGGGCGCGGCCTATCGAATCCAGGGCATCGACATCGAGGCGGAAGGCAAGATCACGGATCGCTGGAGCGTCTTCGGCGGCCTGGTGCTGATGCAGTCGAAAGTCACGCAGAGCGGCATTCCTTCGAACATCGGTCTGCAGCTTGCCAACGTCGCCCACCAGTCGTTCAGCATGCTGACCAAGTACAAGTTCGACGACGGCTGGGAGCTGGGCGGGCAGGCGGTGTACCGCTCGAAGGTCTATGGCGGCACGTTCGCGGCCAACACCGGCAACGAGCTGCCGAGCTATTGGCGCTTCGACGCGTTCGTCGAGAAGAAGATCGACAAGAACTGGACCATGAAGTTCTACGCGCAGAACCTGACCAACAAGCTGTACTACGACACGCTCTATCGCAGCGCCGTGCCGTTCGTGGCCGTCGCGCCGGGACGGGCGTTCTATCTGATCACCACGGCGAAGTTCTGATTATGTTGACGTGTCTGCCTGGCGTTCTCAGCAAGGATGATGTGGCGGATTTCCGCCGCATCATGGATGCCAGCGAATGGGAGGATGGCCGCTCGACCGCAGGGGCGCAGTCGGCCATGGTCAAGCGAAACGAGCAATTGCCGCCGGACAGCGAGGTCGCGCGCAAGCTCGGCAATCGCATCATCTCGGCGCTGACGTCGAACCCGCGCTTCATTGCGGCGGCAATTCCGCTCCAGATCTTCCCGCCGCTGTTCAACCGCTATGCTGCCAGCAGCGGCCATCATTTCGGCCTGCATGTCGACAATGCGATCCGCGGCGACCGGCTGACCGGCCTTCGCATCCGCACCGACCTGTCGGTCACGCTGTTCCTCGCCGAGCCGGAAGAATATGACGGTGGCGAACTTGTGATCGAGGACACCTACGGTTCGCACGAAGTCAAGTTGCCAGCCGGCGACTGCGTGCTCTATCCCTCGACCAGCCTGCATCTCGTCACGCCGGTGACCCGGGGGGCGCGGGTTGCGTCTTTCTTCTGGCTCCAGAGCATGATACGGGACGATCAAGCCCGGAGCATGATCTTTGACCTCGACACCGCGATACAGGCGCTGGTGGAACGGCTCGGGCGTGACGATCCCGAAACGGTCAAATTGACGGGTATCTATCACAACCTCATTCGCTACTGGGCCGAAGTATGAAGATCATGTCCTTCCAAGCAAGCCTTGCCGCCGCCGTGATGCTGGCCGCCGCCTGGCTCGCATCCCCTGTTTCTGCCCAGACACAAGCCGCCCCGACGGCGCCGGCACAGGCCCAGACGGCCCCGGCCAGCCCGGCGACCGCGCCTGCGGCTCCGACCGCTCCCGCCGCAGCGGCTCCCTCCGCCCAGACGGGGTCGCCTGCAGCCACGGCCCCAGCGGCCGCGAAGGCCGAGACGGTGACCGTTGGCGTACCCGGCATGAAGGAATTGTCGCCCTGGGTGATGTTCATGTCGGCCGACGTCGTCGTGAAGGCGGTCATGATCGGGCTCGCCTTCGCCTCGCTGATGACCTGGACCGTCCTCATCGCCAAGTCGTTCGAGCTGTCGGTCGCCTCGGCGAAGCTGCGTTCGGCGCTGAAGAAGGTCGCCGAGGCGCGCTCGCTCGCCGAAGCGCAGATGGCGCTCGGTGCCAAGGAGGGCATCCTGCCGTCCTTCCTGGCGGCGGCGTTGCGTGAGGCGCGGATGTCGGCTGGCCTCTCCAGCGATGCCGGCATCAAGGAGCGTGCGGCCTCGAGCTTCCAGGAGATCGTGCGCGCGGAGGCACGGCGCATCCGCATCGGCATGGGCGTGCTCGCGACCATCGGCTCGACGTCGCCCTTCGTCGGCCTGTTCGGTACGGTCTGGGGCATCATGAACAGCTTCATCGGCATCTCGAAGTCGCAGACCACGAACCTCGCCGTCGTCGCGCCCGGCATCGCCGAGGCGTTGCTCGCGACCGCGATCGGCCTCGTCGCCGCCATTCCCGCCGTCATCATCTACAACCACTTCTCGCGCGTGACGAAGGGCTATCTCGAGCTCGTCAGCCGTGCCTCGGGCGCGGCGGCGCGGCTGCTCTCGCGCGATCTCGACCGCAGCCACGGCAGCCTGCATTCTCGCGCGGCGGAGTGAACCATGGCCGTTTCGCTCACGGACAATGACGACGAGGACGACTTCTCCGAGACGCATGACATCAACGTCACGCCGTTCATCGACGTCATCCTGGTGCTGTTGATCATCTTCATGGTCGCAGCGCCGCTGTCCACGGTCGACCTGCCGATCGATCTGCCGACGTCGAGCGCGATGCCGCAGAAGAAGCCGGACAAGCCGACCTATCTCAGCATCAGGCGCGATATGACGCTCGCGATCGGCGAGGAGTCCGTGTACCGGGCCGAACTGATCATGACGCTCGATTCAATGTCCGATATGAGCAAGGACAAGTACATCTTCGTGCGTGCCGATCGCTCGGTGCCCTATGGCGAATTGATGGGCGTCATGGAGCTGTTGCGCTCCGGCGGTTACACCAAGGTGAAGCTGGTAGCGCTCGAGGGGGCTCCCACGGCGGCGGGAGCGCCTGCTGCGAGCCCCGCGCAGCCCTAGAGATTGGCCATGTCCGTCCTCGAGCTCGAACCCAGACCGTCCCGCAGGCTTTGGATCCTGGCCGCGATCGCGGCCATCGTCCTCCATGTGGGTGGGGCGGCGCTAGCGCTCGCAAACCTGCAGGCGGACGACGGCGACGAGGGCTTGGGCGCTGCGGGGGCGGAGTTCGCGGTCGAGATGACATCGCCGCCGGTCCAGGAGTCCGACAGGGCCCCGGGGCCGCAGGACTCCGAGGAGCAGGAAGAGCGCCCGGAGATGCCCGAGCAGAAGGCCGAGGTGAAGGAGACGGACCTTCCTCAGGACCGGCCGCAACAGGTCGAAGAGGCCGATCGCCTCGTCACCGAGAACAAGCCGAAGAAAGAGCAGGACGACGATCCGAAGATCGCCGCCGTCGAAACGCCGGCCATGGAGGCCGCGCAGAAGTCGGTCGCGATGGAGCGTCAGACCTTCGAGGACGCTGCGCGCGAGGCCGAGAAGGCGATGGCGCCCGTGCTCGGCATCGGCAAGGACCTGCTGAAGCTGACCGCCGATTGGAACCGCAAGATCAGCGCCCATCTTTCGGCGCACAAGGTCAATCCGGAGGGCAAGGAGCCCAAGAACGAGACGGCCAAGGTGAGCTTTGCGCTCAACCGCATGGGCAATGTGCTGTCGGTGGATGTCGTGACCTCGTCCGGCGACAAGGCCTTCGATGACGCCGCGATCGCCATGGTCCGCAAGTCCGACCCGTTCCCGCAGCCGCCCGTCGCCCTGAACGAGGATCGCTTCGAGCGCACGGTCGAGATCGTGTTCAAGCCGGCGGACGAGAAGAAAAAGAAGAAGCAGGCTCAGCGCCAGTAAAGCCGGATCCCGACATAGACCACGACCAGGCAGGCGAAAATCAGCATGACCGGGAGCGGACGTTTCTGGGTTCCGGCGGCCGCGCCAGTCCCGAAAAAGCTGACCGTCTTCGGCTTCGGGGCCGGGCGGCGGAAAGCGGTAACATTGTCCGCTGCCGGTTCGGCCGGGCGGGTGCGGACGTCGGGCGGGGTTCCTGCGCCGCCCATCTCGGCATAGTAGGCCTTGTAGATCGCGCCGATCGTGGCCTCGGTGGCCTCGCCCTCGCTCATCCGCGCCAGCAGGTTCTTGTAGCTCGCGAGGAACTCCTGGGCCTCGGGCGGCAGCGCGGATGAGCCGTTGAGCTTGGCCATCATCTTCCAGGTGGCAAAATCGGCGCGGGCACGGGTGTCCGCGCGTCGCGCGATCAGCATATCGGCAGCTTTGACCAAGTCGGCCTCTGGCCCTTCGGCTTGTGTTCGGGTGTTCGCTTCAACTACGCATTGCCGGTCAGAAAGAGAACAGCCTGAATCACATAACCGGTCAACGTTCGCAGTATTGCTGAAATAACATCAAGATTTAGACCGAACTGCGAGCCCGCCAGCGGTAGCAGGATCAGCAGGCCGATCAGGATCAGCATCCCGAACGGCTCGAGCCGGGCCAGCGGCAGAGCGAGCGGCCGCGGCAGCAGCCCGACCGCGACCCGCCCGCCATCGAGCGGCGGGATCGGCATCATGTTGAACACTGCCAGAATGGCGTTGATCAAGAGCGCATTCTTGAGGTTGTCGAAGATCCACTGCGCCGAGCCGGCGGGGGCGAAGGGCAGGGCATGGAGGGCAAGCGCGGCCGCGAGCGCCAGCAGGATGTTGGTGGCGGGCCCGGCTAGCGCCACCCAGACCATGTCGAGCCTGGGATGGTTGAGGTTGCGGTAATTGACCGGCACCGGCTTGGCATAGCCGAACAGGAACGGCGAATGCGCGAACAGCAGCATCGCCGGCAGGATCACGGTGCCGAACGGGTCGATATGCCTGATAGGGTTGAAGCTGACCCGGCCGAGTTGCCAGGCCGTGTTGTCGCCGAGACGGTAGGCCACGAACGCATGCGCGGCTTCGTGGAAGGTGATGGCGAGCACCAGCGGCAGCACCCACACCGAAAGGTCATAGAAGGAAACGTTCACGGCTCGTCTGTCCCGGTTTGTGCCTCGTGGCCTTGCAGCCAACCCGGCCAATCCGGTGGTGGGGCAACGCGTCAGGTCAGGATATGGGACGCCGGTTCCGAAATCCCAAGCTGTAAATGATCGGCCAGCAGCGCCGCCGGCCGCGACAGATTGCGCGCGCGGTGGAGGCGGATGTCCGCTCCCGGCAACGGCGGCAGGCCGTCGCGCGCCGACAGGATGCGCAGGCGAGGGGGCAAGGTGCCGGCTTTCACGACCGTGACCGCGAGCCCCTGCGCCACGATCGCCTCGACCGCGGCAAGGGTCCGGCTGACGAAAGCAAGGCGCCAGGGCCGGCCGGCGCCATCGAGGGCATCCGCGGCCCATTGCCGGAACAGGCAGCCCGGCGGGTAGAGCGCGACGGGCAGGGTCTCCTGCGCCCCGGCTGGGTAGGATTTGGCCGCAGCCCACACCGCCTGCTCGCGCCGGAGCAGCTCGCCATCGCCGTGCCCTACCGGGTGCATGGCAATGACGAGGTCATAGGCCTCGCCGAGCCGGGCCGGCATCGTCGCGGTCAGCCCGGTCTCGATCTCGACCCGGATCTCCGGATGGCTTTCGGCAAAGTGCGGCAGCAAGGGTGGAATGACGATCGTGCCGTAGTCGTCCATCACGCCGAGGCGGACCACGGCCTCGCGCCTGCGCGCGCGCAGTGCGCCGACCGCTTCCGCATTGAGGTCGAGAATTCGCCTCGCGTAGACGAGCAGCTCACGACCGGCCGCGCTCAGCGTCACGCCCGATCTCGTCCGGTGAAACAGCCTGGCGTCCAGCCGCTCTTCGAGGCGCCTGATCTGGACGCTCATCGCCGACTGGGTGCGATTGAGCGTCGCGGCCGCGCGCGTGAAGGAGCGATGCTCGGCGACGGCGAGGAAGGCCTTGAGAAGATCGAGGTCGAGATCGGGCTCGCTCATGACGGAAATTTATCCTGGCATGACGGAAAATCCATTCCCTGTTTCGGCGTGCCTCATATGCTGCGCGCAAATCCATTGGGGGAGGGAGCGTGGGCGAGACTCTTGGCGTTTTGGCCGCCGTGCTGTCGAGCGCGCTGGGCGGCACCTCGATCGGTGCCACGCGCTATCTGGTGGGCAACATCGATCCGCTCGCGATCGGCTCGTTCCGGTTCGGCATCGGCTTTCTGCTGCTGTTGCCGTTGACGCTGCTGCGCGGCGATCGCTGGCCGGAGCGGCGAGACTGGGCGGCCGCCGTCGCGCTCGGCATTCTGTTCTTTGCTCTGTTTCCGATCCTGTTCAACGCCTCGCTGATCTTCACGACCGCGGCGCGCGGTGCGCTCGCGCTGTCGACGCTTCCGCTGCTGTCGCTCGTGATCGGGGCCGCACTCGGCGCCGAGGCCATGACCTGGCGCAAATCGATCGGGGTGGTGATCGCGACGCTGGGCGTTGCGGTTGCGCTGCTCACCGATCTGACCTCGGCGCCATCAGGTGCCTGGCGCGGCGATCTCCTGATGGTGGCGGCGGCGCTGTGCATGGCGCTCTACGGCATCTGGTCGAAGCCGCTGATCCGGCGCGCCAGCCCGCTCGCCTTCACCACGATGAGCATGGCGGCGGGCGCGGCCTGCCTCATTCCGCTCGCCTATGTCCGCGGCAGTTTCGCGCCGGTCGCAGCCTTCGGGGCGCCGCAATGGCTGGCAGCGTTTTATCTCGGCGCCTTCGGCGCGGCGCTGACCTTCTATCTCTGGGCCTTCGCGCTGGAGCGGACGACGCCGACGCGCGTCGCGATCTCGGTGACGGTCAATCCGGTCACGGCTTCGGTGGTCGGGGCCTGGCTGCTGACGGAGCCGCTGCGCTGGAATCTCGCGGCCGGCATCGTCGCGGTGTTTGCCGGGATCTGGATCGCGACGACGACGGGCGAGCGCCCCCGGCCGGCGAGCGCGTCCGCGTCAAGCCAACCCTGACATCAGGTCGGGATGGTCCCCTGATACTGCACCAGCCCGTCGTCGAGCTTCAGCCAGGCCAGCTTCTCCGACACCCAGATGTGCTCGGTCGGCGCGAAGGCGTTGCGGTCGTCGAAGGTGGTGAGCGAAACGCCCGCCAGCGTGCCGTTGCGCCGCCAGGCAAACAGGCGCGTGCCGCAGCGCTTGCAGAACACGCGGTCGATGGCCTCGGACGAGGCATAGCGCTCGGTCTCGCCCTCGACGGTCAGCGCGCGCTGGTCGAATTGCGCGCGGGCAAAATAGGGCGCGCCCATCGCCTTCTGGCATATGCGGCAATGGCAGATGCGGACATTGAGCGGCTCGCCCTCCGCCTTGAACCGCACCGCGCCGCACAGGCATCCACCTTCCCGGATCATCTCAGGCCACCCGCCACTCGCCGACCTGGCGCGCCATGTTCCAGTTGAGATTGTCGAGATCGCCATCCATGTCGGAATTCCCGCGTCTGGTGTTGGTGAAGGCGGCCCAGCAGAAGCCGCCATGGGTGCGCACGGCAATCGTGCTCGTGCCCGGCAGGCTGCCATTGTGCCACCAATTGTCGAACTTGTTGACGCAAAAACCCTTGGCGTAATCCGGGCTGTAGCTGGGCGCGGTGGTCATGATCTGGATGGTGCGCGGCCGCAGGATGTTCGCCGGCTTCGAATAGCCGTCGACATGCATCAGGAACTGGACGAGATCCGCCGGCGTCGCGATCCAGCCGCCATGGGAGTCCATCCGCCGGACATTCATGCCGTAGGGGTTGTCGCCCTGGCCGTAATAGACGACTTCGCCGGCCTGGCGCTGGTCGCGCGTGTTGCCCGCAATCGTCATGTCGTTGACGCCGCAGCGCGCCAGCACCTCGGCTCGGACATGCTCGGCATAGGGCTGGCCGGTGAGCTTCTCGATCACGCGCCCCAGCACGCAATAGCCGAAATTGGAGTAGGCATAGTGCTGGCCCGGCGGCCGGTCGAGCGGCCGGTTGGCGAGCGTCCAGGCGATCAGCGCGGCATGGTCCATCCGCGGATGTGTGAACATGGGATCGCGGTTGTCGTTGCTCCAGCCGCCGGCGGTGTGGGTCAGCAGATGCTCGAGCGTGATCTGGTCGATGCCGGCAGAGTAGGGCGGCTGTCCGTAATCGGTGCCGAGCAGCGCGCCCGGACCGAACACGCGATCCGTCAGCTTGAGACGGTTCTCCTCGATCAGGCGCAAGATCGTGACCGAGGTGATCATCTTGCTGACGCTGGCGATCCGGAACAGATGTCGCGGCGTCAAGGCCTCGTTCCGTTCGACATCGGCAAGACCGAAGGCGTCTTCGTGAACGATCGTGCCGGCATAGCCGATCGCAAAGGACAGTGCCGGCACGCCGTACTTGTCCATGAAGCTGTGCGCGAGCCGTGCCATGGCGCTGCGCTCGGCCGGCGAGGGCGGATGGATGCTCGGCGGGTTCGGCACGAGCTGCGCGAGCGCACCGCGCGAAAACAGCGGCAGCGCGCCTGTGCCCGCTGCAAGCTTGACGAAATCCCGACGCCCAAAACGCATGGTCCGCCCCCTCGGGCGGACCAGTGTCTCGGCAAGGTCTCAGTAGGTCGCCCGTCCCCCGGAAATATCAAACACCGCGCCGGTGGAGAAGGCACAATCTTCGGATGCGAGCCACGCCGCCATCGCGGCGAGCTCTTCCACCAGCACGAAGCGGGCTTTTGGAATCTTCGACAGCATGAAGTCGATGTGCTGCTGCGTCATCTGGTCGAAGATCGCGGTCTTCGCCGCCGCCGGCGTCACCGCATTCACGAGGATGTCATGCGCGGCCAATTCCTTGCCGAGCGACTTCGTCAGCGCGATCAGGCCGGCCTTCGACGCCGAATAATGCGAGGCGTTCGGGTTGCCTTCCTTGCCGGCGATGGAGGCGATGTTCACGATGCGCCCGTATTTCTGCTTGAGCATTGTGGGGACGATCGCCTTGCAGACGATGAAGGGGCCGTCGAGGTTGATGCGGAGGACTTTCCGCCATTCCTCGAGGTCGGTCTCCCAGACCGGCTTGTTGACGCCGGCGATGCCGGCGTTGTTGACGAGGATGTCGATCTTGCCGAAGGCGGCCAGCGTCGCATCGCGGGCCTGCTCGACGCCGGCGGTGTCGGTGACGTCGACCTTGAAGACCTTGGCGTTGTCGCCGATTTCCTTGACGGTTTTCTCAGCCAGCGCGGCGTCGAAATCCCAGATCGCGACCTTTGCGCCTGACGCGACGAAGCGCTCGGTGATGGCGCGGCCAAAACCTTGTGCGCCGCCGGTGACGACAGCGACGCGGCCATTGAGATCGATCTTGTTCATCGATGAATCCCTTTATCTATCCCTCATGGTGAGGAGCGCGCATTTGCGCGCGTCTCGAACCATAGAGCCCGTGGCCCATCCCTCGAGACGGCGCTGTCGCGCCTCCTCGGGATGAGGAGTGATCAGAGCATGTAACCGCCGTCGACGACGAGGTCGACGCCGGTGGTGAAAGCGCTCTCGTCGCTGCCGAGATAGATCGCCATGTTGGCGATCTCGTCGGCGGTGCCGAGCCGGCCCATCTTCTGGCGGGAGATGAACATCTCCTTGCCCTGCGGCCCTTGCGCCGCGGCGCGGTCGAGCATCGAGGGGGTCTCGACGGTGCCGGGGCAGATCGAGTTGCAGCGGATGCCCTTGGTGATGAAGTCGAGCGCGACCGCGCGGGTCAGCAGCGACACCGCCGCCTTCGACGAGCTGTAGACGTAGCGGTTCGCCGGCGGGCGTAGCGCGGCGCAGGACGAGATGTTGACGATGCTGCCGCCACCGCCCGCGAGCATGTCGGGCAGGAACGCCTTGATGGTCCGGTGCATCGACTTGACGTTGAGGTCGAACGAGAAGTCGAAATCCTCTTCCGAGCACTCCAGGATGGTGCCGTGGTGCACGAAGCCGGCTGCATTGAGCAGGATGTCGATCTTGCCGATGCGCTTGGCAAAGGCGTTGACGTCGGCGGTGTTGCGGACGTCGAGCTTGGCGACCTCGGCGATGCCTTCCTTGGTCAGACCGGCGATGCCGGCCTCGTTGATGTCGGTCGCGATGACGGTTGCGCCTTCACGCGCAAATGCGAGGGCGCATGCGCGCCCGATGCCTGCTGCCGCAGCCGTAATGACGGCGCGCTTTCCCTTGAGGCGGTTGGCCATTTTGTTGTTCTCCTCACCTTGAATTCGATTGTCAGTGCCGTAGCCCGGATGAGCGCGTAAGCGCGACATCCGGGAGCGGTGTCCCGGGTGTCGCTTCGCTCACCCGGGCTGCGTATGCCTGGTTCAGTGATTATCCCGCGCCACACCAAAGGTGCCGGCGACGTTCTGGTAGCGCGTGGCGAGTTCCATGCAGGCGCCGGTCGATTGCTGGCCGACGGTGTTGCGGTAGATCTCCTGCCACGGCGTCTGGTTCGGCGGATGCTTGAAGCCGCCGCTGGCCTTCAGCTCGGCGTGGCGCTTCTTCAGCTCGTCGTCCGAGATCAGGATGTTGGCGCTGCCCTTGTTGAGGTCGATGCGGACCTTGTCGCCGGTCTTGAGGATCGCGAGACCGCCATTGGCGGCGGCTTCCGGCGAAGCATTCAGGATCGAGGGCGAGCCCGAGGTGCCGGACTGGCGGCCGTCGCCGATGCAGGGCAGGGACAGGATGCCGCGTTTGATCAGCGCCGCCGGCGGCTGCATGTTCACGACCTCGGCGCCGCCGGGATAGCCGATCGGACCGGTGCCGCGGATGAACAGCACGCAGCGCTCGTCGATGTCGAGCGAGGCATCGTCGATCCGCTCGTGATAATCTTCCGGACCCTCGAACACGATGGCGCGGCCCTCGAAGGCGTTGAGGTCCTTTGGGTTGCTGAGATAGCGATCGCGGAATTCCTTGGAGATCACGGAGGTCTTCATGATCGCGGAATCGAACAAATTGCCCTTCAGCACCAGGAAGCCGGCGTCCTTCACCAGCGGCTTGTCGTAGGCCCAGATCACGTCGTTATCGGGGACCGGCGCGTCCTTGCAGTTCTCGCCGATGCCGCGGCCGTTGACGGTGACCGCGTTCTCGTGGATGCGCTTGTGCTTCATCAATTCGCGCACCACGGCCGGCACGCCGCCGGCGCGGTGGAACTCCTCGCCGAGATAGAAGCCGGCCGGCTGCATGTTGACCAGCAGCGGCACGTCATGGCCGACCTTCTGCCAGTCGTCGATCGACAGCTCGACGCCGATGTGACGGGCCAGCGCGTTGATGTGGATCGGAGCGTTGGTCGAGCCGCCGATCGCCGAATTGATGACGATGCAGTTCTCGAACGCTTCTCGCGTCAGAATGTCCGAGGGCTTGAGGTCTTCCCAGACCATCTCGACGGCGCGCTTGCCGGTCTCGTAGGCGATCTGGCCGCGCTCGCGATAGGGGGCGGGAATCGCCGCGCAGCCCGGCAGCGAGAAGCCGAGCGCTTCGGCAAGGCCGTTCATGGTCGAGGCCGTGCCCATGGTGTTGCAATGGCCAACCGACGGCGCCGAGGACGCCACGATCTCCATGAACTCTTCATAGTCGATCTCGCCGGCGGCGAGCCGCTCGCGCGACTTCCAGACGATGGTACCGGAGCCGGTGCGCTCGCCGGCATGCCAGCCGTTCAGCATCGGGCCGCCCGACAGCACGATCGCGGGCAGGTTCACGGTCGCGGCCGCCATCATGCAGGCCGGCGTGGTCTTGTCGCAGCCGGTGGTCAGCACCACGCCGTCGAGCGGATAGCCGTAGAGGATCTCGACCAGGCCGAGATAAGCGAGGTTGCGGTCGAGCGCCGCGGTCGGGCGCTTGCCGGTCTCCTGGATCGGGTGGGTCGGGAATTCCATCGCAATGCCGCCGGCCTCGCGGATGCCTTCGCGGACGCGGTGGGCGAGCTCGATATGGTGGCGGTTGCAGGGCGAGAGGTCGTTGCCGGTCTGGGCGATGCCGATGATCGGCTTGCCGGACTGCAGCTCGGCGCGGGTGAGGCCGTAGTTCAGATAGCGCTCCATATAGAGCGCGGTCATGCCCGGATTATGCGGATTGTTGAACCATTCCTGCGAGCGGAGATGGCGGCGAGCGCCGTTGCTGGCGGGCGCATGCCCATTGGTTGGTTTTTTTGTCATTGGTTTCTCCTGCAATGCAAACGCACTGGCGTCCGTTTCTAGGGTGTCGGCTTGTGCGATGCCCAACGGCGTGAGCAATGGTGTGCCGGCCCGTTGGCGGGTCGTTTCCTCACAAGTTCGATACTAGTCATGGCTACTTGGTAACGCTACCATTTTGTTCGGCGCGCCGCCGCTCGATACGGCTGGCCTGTTGTCTGAATGGCGCGACGACGAGCTTTGCCGCTCGATCACCTTGAAGCCGAGGTCGAGCACCGGCCGCTCCGGGCGCCGTCCGTCGATCGCCTCGATCAGCATCGTGGCGGCGGTCTTGCCCATCTCGTAGCGATTGGTGCGCACGCTGGTCAGGGTCGGGACCGCGGAGGCCATGAATTCGAGGTCGTTGAAGCCGACGATCGCGATCTGCTCGGGCACCGCGATCTCGCGGCGGCGGCATTCGAACAGCACGCCGAGCGCAAGGTCGTCATTGGCGCAGAACACCGCGTCGATGCCGGGCTCCCGCGCCAGCAGGTCGGTGAAGAGGGCGCCGCCGAGCGTGACCGAGGTCGGTGTCGCCGTCGTGACGACGAGGCGCTGCTCGAACAGGCCGGCGTCCTTCATGGCAGAGACATACCCGTCCAGCCGTCGCTGCACCCGCGGGTCCATGCGCGCGCCGACGAAGCCGATCTTGCGGTGGCCCTGCTCGAACAAATGAGCAATCGCCGCGCGGGCTGCGTCATAGTGGGAAAAGCCGATCATCATGTCGACCGGGTTGGGGCCGATCTCCATGATCTGCACGATCGGGCAGTCGGCCGCCTCCAGCATCGCGCGCGATTCCGTGGTCTGGTCGATGCCTGTGACGATCAGCCCGGCCGGCTTCTGCGCCAGAAACAGCCGCAGCAGCTTCTCCTCCTGGAGGATGCTGTAGCGGGTGTTGGACAACTGGATCGAGTATCGGCTGCCTTCGGATGCGTCGTAGATGCCGCGCAGCACGTCGGAGAACACGTTATTGGTGAGAGAGGGGATCAGTACACCGATCACTTCGGTGCGTTGCGAGGCCAGCGCGCGGGCCGCAAGATTCGGCACATAGCCGAGCTCCCTGGCGGCGCTCTCCACCCGCGTCCGTTTGGCCACCGACAGCGCCTCGGGATTACGGAAGAAGCGGGACGCTGTAATCGGGCTCACGCCGGCAAGCTCGGCGACTTCCGCCAGCCGGATTTTGCCTGACTTGGTGCGTTTTCGACCCATTTGCTGCTCTTAGCATAGCCACTGTCGCAAACAAAGGATCGTTGACAGCGCTACCAGCAACGACTAACCAAAGACAAATTGCCAAAACCGCACAAACTGCCGACAATGTCGCCCGCTAAGATCGGGCTTCGGTTGGTGAAGTCTGAAAGAACAAGACGGTCGCGGCGCGAGAGGCGTCGTGGACTTTCGAGGAGGGAGCTAGATGTCGTCTGTGCAAATCCGCGACGTGCGGAAATCGTTCGGCAATTTTGAAGTCCTGCACGGCGTGACGATTCCGATCGAGGACGGTCAGTTCGTCGTCCTGGTTGGCCCCTCCGGCTGCGGCAAGTCGACGCTTCTGCGCATGCTCGCCGGTCTCGAGAACATCACCTCCGGCACCATCTCGATCGGCGACCGCGTCGTCAACAATATCCAGCCAAAGGAGCGGGATATTGCGATGGTGTTCCAGAACTACGCTCTCTACCCGCATATGACGGTCGGCGACAACATGGGCTTCTCGCTCAAGTTGCGGAATGCCGGCTCCGACGAGATCAACAAGCGCGTCAAGCGCGCCGCCGAAATTCTCGCGCTGACGCCATTGCTCGAGCGCTACCCGCGCCAGCTCTCCGGCGGTCAACGCCAGCGCGTCGCCATGGGTCGCGCCATCGTGCGCGATCCCCAGGTCTTCCTGTTCGACGAGCCGCTCTCGAACCTCGACGCCAAGCTGCGCGTCGCGATGCGCACCGAGATCAAGGAACTGCATCAGCGGCTGAAGACCACCACGGTCTACGTCACCCACGACCAGATCGAAGCCATGACCATGGCCGACAAGATCGTCGTGATGCATGACGGCATCGTGGAGCAGATGGGCACACCGCTCGAGCTCTATGACAAGCCGGAAAACCAGTTCGTCGCCGGCTTCATCGGCTCGCCGGCCATGAATTTCCTGAAGGGGCATGTCCGCGTCAACGGCGTCGCGACCTTCGAGGGGCCGAACGGCGTCAAGCTGCCGCTCAAGAGTGCGCCGGCCGGCTCCGACGGCAAGCCCGTCGTCTACGGCGTCCGCCCCGAGCACTTCACCATCGCCGACGACGGCGCCGACGCTGAGATCGTCGTGGTCGAGCCGACCGGTTCGGAGACGCAGGTCTTCGCCAAGGTCGGCGGCGAGCAGGTCGTCGCGGTCTTCCGCGAGCGGCATCAGTTCAATCCGGGCGACAAGGTCCGGCTGAAGCCCGACCCGTCGCTGGTCCATCTGTTCGACGACGCTACGGGCAAACGCCTGTAGCGACGTCGCAGAACTGGCTGAGCAGAACCGCCAAAGCGGAACTGCTCAGGCAGAACTGCCCAAGACTACCAAAATACAAATATAAAATTCAGGGAGAGAACGATGAGCAATTTCGACAGGCGAAGTGTGCTTAAAGCTGGCCTGGGCGGCGCCGCATTGCTGGCCGGCCCGGGCATCGTCCCGGTCCGGGCGGCGGAGTGGACCAACACGCCGGAGCCGAATGCGTCGATCCGCGTGCTGCGCTGGAAGCAGTTCATCCAGGCCGAGTTCGACAAGTTCGCCGAGCAGACCAAGAAGTTCTCCGAGAAGACCGGCGTCAAGGTCAAGCTCGAGGCCGAAAGCTGGGAAGACATCCGCCCGAAGGCGGCGGTCGCCGCCAATGTCGGCGCCGGTCCCGACCTCATCATCGGCACGCTCGATGATCCCCACAAATTTCCCGAGAAGCTGATCGACGTCACCGACGTCGCCGATTATCTCGGCGCCCAGTATGGCGGCTGGTATCCGGTCGCCGAGAAGTACGGCAAGAAGGGCGCTGGCTGGATCGCGATCCCGCAAGGCGCGACCGGCGGTTGCCTGAACTACCGCATCAGCCATGTGAAGGCCGCGGGCTTCGACGAATTCCCGAAGGACACCGCCGGCTTCCTCAAGCTGTGCCAGGCCCTGAAGAAGAACAACACGCCGGCCGGCTTCGCGCTCGGTCACGCCACGGGCGACGCCAATGGCTGGTGCCAGTGGGCGCTGTGGGCGTTCGGCGGCAAGGTCGTCAACGAGAAGAACGAGGTCGTGATCGACTCGCCCGAGACGGTCGCCGCGCTCGAATACGTCAAGCAGCTCTACGAGACCTTCATCCCCGGCGTGCTGTCGTGGAACGACTCGAACAACAACAAGGCGTTCCTCAACGGCGAACTCAGCCTGACCCTGAACGGCATCTCGATCTGGACGGTCGGCAAGACCTCGACCGATCCGAAGCAGCAGGAGATCGCAAAGGACATGAACCACGCGCCGATGCCGATCGGGCCCGTGGGCGTGTCGACCGAGCAGCAGAACGTGCTGGTCTACTACGGCTACAAGCACTCGAAGTATCCGAAGGCTGTCAAGGAATACATCAAGTTCATGATGGACAAGGAGAACTACGACGCCTGGGAGGTCGCTTCTAACGGCTACGTGTCTCCGCCGCTGCCGGCCTACAACGACAACCCGGTGTGGACGTCGGATCCGAAGATCACCCCGTATCGCGACTGCCTGAAGCGCTGCCGCGACAACGGCTTTGCCGGCGATCTCGGCTATGCCTCCGCCGCCGTAATGGGCGACTTCGTCGTCGTCGACATGTTCGCGGAAGCAGCCTCGGGCTCGGCGACGCCGAAACAGGCGGCCGCGCGCGCCGCCGAGCGCGCCAAGCGCTACTACCAGGTCTGATCAACTCCATCTGCGCGGCGTCCGGTTTGCCGGACGCCGTGACTCTTCTTCTGAGGGGAATCCGACATGGCAGTCTTGGCCGAGTCCGCTGTCGCGCAGGTCAACCGCAGCAGCCTGTGGACCAGAGCATTCGAAAGCCGGCATTTTCTCGGCGCGATGTTCATGGTGCCGGCAATCGCGATCCTGATCCTGTTTCTGGCGTACCCGTTGGCGCTGGGCTTCTGGCTCGGCATGACCGACACCAAGATCGGCGGGGTCGGGCGCTATATCGGCTTCCAGAACTTCGTCTCGCTGTCCAAGGACTCCGTGTTCTGGCTGTCGGTGTTCAACACCATTTTCTACACGGTGTTCGCGAGCATCGTGAAATTCGCCATCGGCCTTTATCTGGCGCTGCTGCTCAACGAGCGGCTGCCGTTCAAGTCGATGATCCGCGCCATCGTGCTGTTGCCCTTCGTGGTGCCGACGGTGCTCTCCGCGATCGCGTTCTGGTGGATCTACGACAGCCAGTTTTCGATCATCTCCTGGGTGCTGATCAAGGCCGGCCTGATCACGCGCTACATCGACTTCCTGGGCGATCCCTGGAACGCGCGCTGGTCGGTGGTCGCCGCCAACATCTGGCGCGGTGTGCCGTTCGTGGCGATCACGCTGCTGGCGGGCCTGCAGACCATCTCGCCCTCGCTCTATGAGGCCGCCAATCTCGACGGCGCCACCAACATGCAGCGCTTCCGCCACATCACGCTGCCGATGCTCTCGCCGATCATCGCGGTCGTGATGACGTTCTCGGTGCTGATGACCTTCACCGACTTCCAGCTGATCTACACCATCACGCGGGGCGGGCCGATCAATGCCACGCATCTGATGGCGACGCTGTCGTTCCAGCGCGCCATCACGGGCGGCAATCTCGGCGAGGGCGCGGCGATCTCGAACGCGATGATTCCATTCCTGGTCGCGGCGATCCTGCTCAGCTTCTTCGGGCTTCAGCGGTCCCGCTGGCAGCAGGGCGGGAGGGACTGACCATGACCACGATGGACGACCAAAGCGTCGGAATGGACTATCTCGAGAGCTTCCCGCGGAAGTTCCTGCGCGTCTATCTTCCGCTTCTGCTGATCATCTTCTTCCTGCTGTTCCCGTTCTACTGGATGGCGGTCGCGACGTTCAAGCCGGACGCGGAGATGTACGACTACGAGAAGTACAATCCGTTCTGGATCGTGAATCCGACGCTGGAGCACATCAAGAAGCTGTTCTTCGACACCGACTATCCGCTCTGGATGTGGAACACCGTGATCGTCTCGGTGTCCTCGACCTTCATCTCGCTGTTCGCCAGCGTCTGCGCCGCCTATGCGATCGAGCGTCTGCGCTACAAGGGCTCGCGCTATGTCGGCCTTGCGATCTTCCTCGGCTATCTCGTGCCGCCCTCGATCCTGTTCATTCCGCTGGCGGCGATCGTGTTCCAGCTCGGCCTGTTCGACGGCAATCTGGCGCTGATCCTGACCTATCCGACCTTCCTGATTCCGTTCTGCACCTGGCTGCTGATGGGCTATTTCCGCACCATTCCCTACGAGCTTGAGGAATGCGCACTGATCGACGGCGCGACGCGGCTCCAGATCCTGGTCAAGATCACGCTGCCGCTGTCGCTCCCTGGGGTGATCTCGGCCGGCATTTTCGCCTTCACGTTGTCCTGGAACGAGTTCATCTACGCGCTGACCTTCATCTCCTCCTCGGAGAACAAGACCATTCCGGTCGGCGCCATCACCGAGCTCGTCAACGGCGACGTCTACCATTGGGGCGCGCTGATGGCGGCGGCCCTGACCGGCTCGGTCCCCGTAGTTATCCTTTATTCCTTCTTCGTAGAGTACTATGTGTCGGCGATGACCGGCGCCGTGAAGGAATGATCGCGGGGCCTGCCTGAGAACGCGCCAATACGTCTCAAGAGCGGCGCGTTCCGGCCAATAAGAAGGAGTAGGCTCTTGCACATTCTGGTTCTGGGCGCCGCCGGCATGGTCGGCCGCAAATTGTGTGAACGTCTCTTGCGCGACGGCCGTCTCGGCAAGAGCGACATCACCAAATTGACCATGCATGACGTGGTCGAGCCCAAGAAGCCGGAAAAGGCCGGTTTTGCCGTCGAGACCGTGTTCGGCGATTTCGCCGTCCCCGGCGCCGCCGAGAAGCTGATCGCCGGCCGTCCCGACGTGATCTTCCATCTCGCCGCGATCGTCTCGGGCGAGGCCGAGCTCGATTTCGACAAGGGCTACCGCATCAACCTCGACGGCACGCGGATGCTGCTCGACGCCATCCGCCTGGTCGGTGGCGGCTACAAGCCGCGCGTGGTGTTCACGTCCTCGATCGCGGTGTTCGGCGCCCCGTTCCCGGATGCGATCGGCGACGAGTTCTTCCACACCCCGCTGCTCAGCTACGGCACCCAGAAGGCGATCGGCGAATTGCTGCTGGCGGACTATTCGCGCCGCGGCTTCCTGGACGGCATCGGCATCCGCCTGCCGACCATCTGCATCCGGCCGGGCCTGCCCAACAAGGCGGCATCGGGCTTCTTCTCCAACATCCTGCGCGAGCCGCTGGCCGGCAAGGAAGCGGTGCTCCCGGTCTCCGAGGACGTCCGCCACTGGCACGCCACGCCGCGCTCAGCGGTCGGCTTCCTGCTGCATGCCGGCACCATGGACCTCGCCAAGGTCGGTCCGCGCCGCAACCTGACCATGCCCGGTTTCTCGGCCACGGTCGGCGAGCAGATCGCGGCGCTCCGGCGCGTCGCCGGCGACAAGGTCGCCGCGCGCATCAAGCACGAGCTCGATCCGTTCATCGTCGGCATCGTCGGCGGCTGGCCGCGCAATTTCGAGGCGAAGCGGGCGCGCGAGCTCGGCTTCACCACCGAAGAGAAGACCTTCGACGACATCATCCGCATCCACATCGAAGACGAGCTGGGCGGCAACTTCGTCGCCTGACGTATCAGATGAACAGCGTGGATATGACGATGGCGAGCGTTGCTTGCATCGGTGAATGCATGGTCGAGCTCCGGCAGGCCCAAGGGGGACACTCCACCGGGCAATCTGCCGGGCAGGGCGGTGGGCTCTACTCGCGCGGCTTCGGCGGCGACACCCTCAACACGGCGGTGTACCTGGCGCGGCTGGAGGTCAAGGTCGACTATCTCACCGCGCTCGGTGACGACGCCCTGAGCGATGAGATGATCGCGGCCTGGAATGCCGAGAGCGTCGGCACGAGGCGGGTGGTGCGGCTGCCGGGCAAGCTGCCCGGCCTCTACATGATCCAGACCGATGCCAAGGGCGAGCGCCAGTTCTTCCACTGGCGCGATAGCGCGGCGGCGCGCCAGCTCATGAGCCTGCCGGAGACCGACGAGCTGCTCAACTCGCTGATGAGCTACGACATCGTCTATCTCTCCGCGATCACGCTCTCGATCTACGATGCGGCCGGGCGCGAGCGCCTGTTCGCGGCGATCAAGCGCGCGCGCCTGCTCGGCACGCGTTTCGTGTTCGACACCAACTTCCGCGCCCGCGGCTGGCCGGATCGCGATGTCGCGCGCGAGGTGTTCGCGGCGGCTTTCGCTGCCGCCGACATTGTGCTGACCTCGACCGAGGATCTGCTCGCGCTCTATCCCGGCGAGAGCCGTGAGCAATTGATGGCGCGGATCCCGACGCCCGAGTTGGTGTTCCGGCTGGCCGAGCCGGTCAGCCTGCTGCGCTTTCCCGGAGCTACCTACGAGGTCCGCGCTGAACCAATGACCAAGCCTGTGGTTGATACCACCGCGGCCGGCGACAGCTTCGCCGCGGCCTATATCGCCGCCCGGCTCACGGGGGCCGATCCGATCGAGGCGGCCCAGGCCGGGCACCGTCTCGCCAGCCTCGTGATCTGCTATCCCGGCGCCATCATTCCGGGCTATGCCATGCCGCCGAAGAAGCGGCACAGGCCAGCGCCCACGCGTCAAGCGACCAAGTGAAACGAAAAGATCCTCAAGATGCCCACTGCCGCCCAACAGAACCACCTCGTCGCGCTCTTCAAGGCCGCGACCGTCATCCCGGTCCTCACCATCGAGCGGATCCAGGACGCCGTGCCGCTGGCGCGTGCGCTGGTCGCCGGCGGCGTCCGCACGCTGGAGGTGACCATGCGCACCCCCGTTGCGCTGGAGGCGGCGCGGGCGATGATGGCCGAAGTCCCCGAGGCGGTCATCGGCATCGGCACGATCCTCAATCCGGCCGACTTTACCCGTGTCGAGAAGCTCGGCGTCGCGTTCGGCATCAGCCCGGGCCTGACCCCCGATCTCCTCGCGGCCGCCGCCCATAGCTCCCTGCCGTTCGCGCCGGGCATCGCCACCGCCTCCGAACTGATGCTGGCGCTGTCGCACGGCTTCGACGTCGCAAAGTTCTTCCCGGCCGAGCAGGCCGGCGGCATCAAGGGCCTGCGCGCCCTCGGCGGGCCGTTCCCGAACGTGCGGTTCTGCCCGACCGGCGGCGTGGGCGAGGCCAATGCGGCGACCTGGCTGGCCGAGCCCAACGTGGTCGCGGTCGGCGGTTCCTGGCTGTGCCCGACGGCGGAGATCAGGGCCGGGAACTGGGCCGGCATAACTGCCATCTGCCAGCGCACCCTCCAGGCCCTTAAACCTGCGTGAAGTCTTGCCATCCCTGGGCTAAGACTTAGGTCAGGAAGAGACTCCAGGGAGAAAAGACCATGACCGCCAGCATCGTCGGATGGGCGCATACGCCGTTCGGCAAGTTCGACACCGAAACCGTCGAAAGCCTCGTCACCCGCGTCGCCAACGAGGCGCTGGCCGATGCCGGCATTTCCGCCTCCGACGTCGACGAGATCGTGCTCGGCCATTTCAACGCCGGCTTCTCGCAGCAGGATTTTACCGCCTCGCTGGTGCTCCAGGCCGACCCGAAGCTGCGCTTCAAGCCGGCGACCCGCGTCGAGAATGCCTGCGCCACGGGATCTGCCGCCGTCCACCAGGGCCTGCGCGCGATCGCCGCAGGGGCCGCCAAGGTCGTCCTGGTCGTCGGCGTCGAGCAGATGACCCGTACCCCGGGCCCGGAGATCGGCAAGAACCTGCTCAAGGCGTCCTACCTGCCCGAGGACGGCGACACCGTCGGCGGCTTTGCCGGCGTGTTCGGCAAGATCGCCAGCTCCTATTTCCAGAAATACGGCGACCAGTCCGATGCGCTGGCGCTGATCGCGGCCAAGAACCACAAGAACGGCGTCGCCAATCCCTTCGCCCAGATGCGCAAGGATTTCGGCTTCGATTTCTGCCGCGCCGAGAGCGAGAAGAACCCTTATGTGGCCGGCCCGCTCAAGCGCACCGACTGCTCGCTGGTGTCCGACGGCGCCGCCGCGCTGGTCTTGGCCGATGCCGAGACCGCCAAGGGCATGAGCAAGTCGATCGGCTTCCGCGCCACCGCGCACGCCCAGGACTTCCTGCCGATGTCCAAGCGCGACATCCTCCAGTTTGAGGGCTGTACGGTCGCCTGGCAGCGCGCCCTGGCGCAGGCCGGCATCACGCTCAACGATCTCTCCTTCGTCGAGACCCATGACTGCTTCACGGTCGCCGAACTGATCGAGTACGAAGCGATGGGCCTGACGCCGAAGGGGCAGGGCGCCCGCGCCATCAAGGAAGGCTGGACGCTCAAGGACGGCAAGCTGCCGGTCAATCCGTCCGGCGGGCTGAAGGCCAAGGGCCACCCGATCGGCGCCACCGGCGTCTCCATGCACGTGATGACCGCGATGCAGCTCGCCGGCCAGGCGCCCGAGGGCATGCAGCTCAAGAACGCCAAGCTGGGCGGAATCTTCAACATGGGCGGCGCGGCGGTCGCCAATTACGTCTCCGTCCTGGAGCCGCTGAAGTAAGCCTTCGCAGGGTGGGTAAGGGCGCGAAAGCGCCGCGCCCACCAATTTCCTTGCGATAGATCATGGTGGGCACGCTTCGGTTTGCCCACCTTATCGCTCCTGATTGATTTGCGGAAAAGCATCATGAGCAACGCCTACGAAGATTCACTCTCCCTCGACGCACTCAACGATCGTATCGCGATCCTCGAGGACAATATCCGTCAGCTCATCGAGCAGGCCGCGGCCGCTTCGGGCGAGCAGAACGAGTCGCGCATCGCCGACCGTATCAACCAGCAGAACGACGAGCTCGACCGTCTCATCAAGATCCGCGAATCCCGCCAGAAGAAATAGCAGCCGCAGCGCCGCGCATGCGGCCATACGCCGGCCGCCCTTGCGCGCGCGGCGCCGCTGCCTTTAGCTGGACCGAAATCGCGGAGCCGCGTTGAGCCCGCGCAATCGGGAGCGAACGAATGGGGCCGCTGAAGGGCATCAAGGTCGTCGACATGACCACCGTGCTGATGGGGCCCTATGCGACCCAGATGCTCGGCGATTACGGCGCCGACGTGATCAAGGTCGAATCGCTCGACGGCGACGTCACCCGCCTGATCGGCCCGATGCGGCACACCGGCATGGGCCCGGTGTTCCTCAACACCAACCGCAGCAAACGCTCGATCTGCCTCGACCTGAAGAAGCCCGCCGGCCGTGACGCCGTGCTGCGGCTTCTCAAGGACGCCGACGTGCTCGTCTACAACGTCCGCCCGCAGGCAATGGCGCGGCTTCAGCTCGGCTACGACGTCGTCTCCGCCATCAACCCGCGCCTCGTCTATGCCGGCGTGTTCGGCTTCGGCCAGGACGGGCCCTATGCCGCCAAGCCCGCCTATGACGATCTGATCCAGGGCGCCACCGCGCTGCCCGCGCTGATGGCGCAGACAGGCGATGGCGTGCCGCGCTACGTGCCTAACGCCCTGGTCGACCGCATCGTCGGCCTCACCGCGGTCGGTGCGATCTGCGCCAGCCTGGTGCATCGCGACCGCACCGGCCGCGGCCAGCGCGTCGACATCCCGATGTTCGAGACCATGGCCGGCTTCGTCATGGGCGACCACATGGGCGGGCTCACCTATGAGCCGCCGCTCGACAAGGGGGGCTATGCGCGCCACCTCTCGCGCGACCGCAGGCCGTACAAGACCTCGGACGGCTATCTCAGCGTCATCGTCTACAACGACAAGCAGTGGGAGAATTTCTTCAAGGCGACGGGCCGCGACGACCTGCGCGCCGATCCCAAATTCGCGACCTTCGCCGGCCGCGCCTCCAATATCGACGTCGTCTACGCCGAGCTCGCCCGCATCTTCGAGACCCGCACCACGGCCGAGTGGATCGACCTGCTCACCAAGGCCGACGTGCCGGTGATGCCGATGCACGACCTCGCCTCGATCCTGCACGACGAGCATCTCGAAGCGACGAACTTCTTCCCGGTCGTGAACCATCCGACCGAGGGCCCGATCCGCAGCATGAAGGTGACGGCGAACTGGTCGGAAACCGGGGCCGAGCCTGCGCGGCTGGCGCCGCGGCTGAACGAGCACGGCGCGGAGATTTTGCGTGAGATCGGCTACTCCCCGGACGAGATCGCCGCCCTGGTCCGCGACGGCGTCACGCGCTCGGCGCCGGAGTAGGGAGGCAACATGAGCTTCATCACCGGCGTCGGCCTCACGCCCTACGGCAAGCACGAAGGCTCGTCCTCCCTCGACCTGATGAGCAAGGCTGCCCAGCTCGCGCTCGACGATGCCGGCCTCAAGCGCGCCGAGATCGACGGCATCCTCTGCGGCTACTCCACCGTCTCGCCGCACATCATGCTCGCGACCGTCTTCGCCGAGCACTTTGGCATCCGCCCGTCCTACGCCCACGCCGTGCAGGTCGGCGGCGCCACGGGCCTTGCGATGACGATGCTCGCCCATCACCTCGTGGAGGCAGGCGTCTGCCGCAACGTGCTCGTGGTTGCCGGCGAGAACCGTCTCACCGGGCAGAGCCGCGACGCCTCGATCCAGGCGCTGGCGCAGGTCGGCCATCCCGACTACGAGGTGCCGCTCGGGCCGACCATTCCCGCCTATTACGGCCTCGTCGCCACGCGCTACATGCACGAATACGGCGTGACCGAACAAGATCTCGCCGAATTCGCGGTGCTGATGCGCGCCCATGCCTGCACCCATCCCGGCGCGCAATTCCACGATCCCATCACGGTCGCCGACGTCATGGCCTCGAAGCCTGTGGCGATGCCGTTGAAACTGCTCGACTGCTGCCCGGTGTCGGACGGCGGCGCCGCTTTCGTCATCAGCCGGGAGCAGACCGGCGAGGCGGGCGTGCGCATCCGCGGCTGCGCCCAGGCGCACACCCATCAGCATGTCACGGCAGCACCGGCGCTCAGCGAGCTCGGCGCCGAGATCTCCATCGCCCGCGCCAGGGAGGCCACGGGCCTTGCGATCTCCGACGTGCGCTACGCCGCGATCTACGACAGTTTTACGATCACGCTCGCGATGCTGCTGGAAGACCTCGGCCTTGCCGGCCGCGGCGAGGCGGCCGCGCGCGTCCGCGCCGGCCATTTCGGCCGCGACGGCGCCATGCCGCTCAACACCCATGGCGGCCTGCTCAGCTACGGCCATTGCGGCGTCGGCGGCGCCATGGCGCATCTGGTCGAGGCGCATTTGCAAATGACGGGGCGGGCGGCTAGCCGCCAGGTACGCGACGCCTCGATCGCGCTCTTGCACGGCGACGGCGGCGTGCTGTCGTCCCATGTCAGCATGTTTCTGGAGCGGGTGCGATGAGTGAGCGGCTGGCCGACTGGACCAAGGGCGAAGAGGCCATCACCTACCAGACCTGCGCCGCCTGCGGGCACGTCCAGTATTTCCACCGCGCCTTCTGCGCGGCGTGCGGAGCGTCAGATCTGCGCGCGGCGCGCGCCAGCGGCAAGGGCAGGGTCTATGCGACCTCCCTGGTCTGCCGCGCCGCCTCGCCCGAAACGCGCGCGCACGTGCCTTACAACATCCTGCTGGTCGATTGCGCCGAGGGTTTTCGGATGATGGCGCACGGCGAGAATGATCTCGCCATCGGCGATTCCGTGATCGCGGGCTTCAAGCCGTTTGCCGGAAAGCTCGCGCCGTTCTTCGCCAAGGAGAAATAGTTGGATGGTCACCCGTAGCCCGGATGGAGCGCAGCGAAATCCGGGGTTTTCACCTCGCGGACGGATTTTCCCGGATTGCGCTGCGCTCCATCCGGGCTACGGCAACCAAGGGAGGGATTCGTCATTCGGGGGCGGTCCTAAGGACCGAACCTGGAACGGGAATTCTGGGTCTGGCTTGTGCGAGGGCCACCCCGGAATGACGAAAACTCCGATACGCTTAACTCAACTCACTCAACGCCCGTAGAACAGGATGCTGGCGATGACGAGCATCGCCGTCACCGCCAGCATATGCGCGAGCGCTCCCGAGGCCGCCCCCTTGGTGGCTTCCTTCATGCCTTTTTCTCCCTAGACTTGGGCGTGACTCATCGTTGCGCATTTGATGCGCAAAGACGGCCAATTGTTTTTACTCGGAACACCCCTTGCGAGTATTCGCCGTGATTTGTCCCCACGCGGCGAATATCGACTGTGCCAAGGTCGATCAGCAATGCGGCGGCATTTTGACTCGATGTTGTTGCTCCTGCGTCCGCTCGCAATTAGAGTTTGAGGGAACTGCCGCCGATAACGACAACAAGCATCAAAGGCTCAAGGAAAATCCGAGATCATGGCCCGCATCAACTACAGCGATCCGATTGGGGCGTCCGACCGTACCCGCGAAATCCTCGACAAGAACCGCCACGCCAACATCTTCCGCATGATGGCGCATTCGCCGAGCTATTTTGAGCAGTATTGCCGCCTCGGCGGCGCCATCCGCCACAAGGGCGAGCTCGACCCGGTCGTGCGCGAGCTCGCGATCACGCGCACCGGCATTCTGTGCCAGGCGCCCTACGAGATCGTCGCACACAAGCGGATCGGCAAGAATGTCGGCGTCACCGACGAGCAGAACGAGGCGCTCGAGAACTGGCAGGCTGCGACCTGCTTCAACGAGGTGCAGCGCGCCGCGCTCGCCTTCACCGACGAGATCGTGAAGCTGAACAAGCCGACGGATGCGACCTTCAAGGCGATCGCCTCGAAGCTGACGCCGGCCGCGCTGGTCGAGCTGCAGCTCTCGGTCGGCTTCTACATCATGACGTCGAAGTTCCTGGAGACGTTCGAGATCGATCTCCAGCCCGTCACCGAAGTGGTGGGCTGATCCAAAGCTTATTGCGAGGGATGCTCATGACGATCGACGAATACGCGGCCTGGGCCGCAACCATTGCGAAAGTCGATGAGCGTCCCTCCAACGAGCGCCTGTCCTATCTCGGGCTCGGCCTTGCCGGTGAAGCCGGCGAGGTCGCCGAGCACATCAAGAAGCTGCTGCGCGACGACTGGCTCGACAAGGCGGGTCTGGTCGAAGAGCTCGGCGATGTCATCTACTACTGGGCCTGCCTGTGCGCCGCGACCGGCCAACAGCCGTCCGAATTGCTGAAGGCCAGCGCCGCCAAGATCAAGCGGCGGATCAGCGAGGCGGCGAGCCGCTGAAGCATGAGGCCTGCTGACAGTCCCCGCAGCGTCATGGCCGGGCTTGTCCCGGCCATCCACGCCTTGCCATGCAGCACCGAGAACGTGGATGCCCGGGCCTTCGCCTCGCCGAAGCGGCTTCGGCCGCGCAGGCGGGACAAGCCCGGGCATGACGACCTCATGTGAATGAATGTCGACGGCTCACGTCGACGTCAGAATATCGACCTTGGCATTGGCGACGATCAGGCGATCGGCCAGCAACTGCGCGAGGTTGCGCATGACGCGCTCGCTGGCGCGCGGGTGCTGCTTGCGGAAGCGCTCGAAATCCTTCAGTTGCACCTCGAACGCGGTCGCGGCCATGTCCGAGAACACGTCGGCCGAACGCGTCGGCTCCAGCAGCGCCATCTCGCCGAAGGCCATGCCGGCGGTGAGCGTTGCCAGCCGCACCCCGTCGGGCAGGGTGACGTGCACCGCGCCGCTGCGCAGGAAGAACAGGGAGGAGGCCGGGTCGCCCGTCGTGATGATCCTCTCACCGGACTGATAGGTCCTGATCGTGCAGATCGAGGCGAGGTCGGTCAGCTCCTCCTCACTCATGCCGGCCAGCAGCGGCTGTTCGGCAAGCTCGGTGGTCTCGTGGAAATCGATCGAGCCGCCATAGCGATAGACAATCTGGTCTTCGGCCCATTCGATCGCGGTGTCGAGCAGGTAGAAATCGCGGACGTTCTTCAGCTCCGCGGTCCACTCCCGCAACGTGTCCCATTCCCTGGAGGCGCGGCGGACGCCGGAGATCACGACGGTGACGTTCAGCGCCGCCAGCTCCGCGAACGCCTCGGCCACGAGGCGCGCGCCGGCGCGCGTCGTCGAGGTGACACGGTGCAGATCGAAGATCACGATTTGCGGCCGCGGCCGCCCCGCGAGCCGGCGCGAGACGTAGTCGACTGCCGATAGCGACAGCGTACCGACCAGCTCGATGATCCGCACCTCCTGCTCATGCGCGGCCAGGATCTCGCGCTCCTGCGGCCGGCGCACGCGCCGCGACGGGCTTTTGCCGATGTCGTAGTCCGCAATGACCGCGTTGCGCGCATCGTCGCTGCGGTTGAGCATGTGCAGATCGTAATGCGATGACAGGGCCTCGCAGACCTTGATGCCGCGCACGCTGTTGCCGTGCTTGTCGAGCTTCGGCGAATAGCTGCCGAGCCCGAGCCGGGCAGGCAGCGCGGCCAGGATGCCGCCGCCGACGCCGCTCTTGGCGGGAATGCCGATCCGGTAGATCCATTCGCCGGCATAGTCGTACATGCCCGAGGACGTCATCACCGACAGCGTGCGCGAGATCGCGTAAGCGCTCAGCACCTGCTCGCCCGTCACCGGGTTGACGCCGCGATTGGCGAGCGTCGCCGCCATCACCGCGATGTCGCGCGCGGTGACCAGCACCGCGCATTGCCGGAAATAGACGTCGAGCACGCCGGCGACATTGTCCGAGATCACCGCATTGGTCTTGAGCAGATAGCCGATCGCGCGGTTGCGGTCGCCGGTCTGGCTCTCCGACGTATAGACCGCTTCGTCCACGGCGAGGTCGCGCCCGGCAAAGCGGCTGAGCGCAAGGCGGATCTGCTCGAAGGCCTCAGGACCCTTGCTGTCGTAGATCAGCCCGGTGCAGGCGATCGCGCCCGCATTGACCATCGGGTTGAACGGATGATTCTCGGAATTGAGCCGGATCGAGTTGAAGGGATCGCCTGATGGTTCGACGCCGATCGCGCTCTCGACCTTGGCTGCGCCGAGCAGGTCCAGCGCCAGCGCGAACACGAACGGCTTCGACATCGACTGGATGGTGAACGGCACCTGGCTGTCGCCGACCTCATAGACATGGCCGTCCAGCGTCGCGAGGCTGATGCCAAAATAGGCAGGGTCGGCCTTGCTCAGTTCAGGGATGTAGTCGGCGACGTGGCCCGAGGTCTCGGCCGAGAATTCGTTGAGGCAATTGCCCAGAAACCGCAGCAGGGGCGGCTTCGAGCGGGTCCAGGCGGAGGCGAGCGGCGAGAGCGGTGTCATCCGCTCTCTTGTGCAACGCAATCAGGGGGCGCGCAACCCGTCAGGGATGATGGACTGCCGCCGGACCAAAAGCAGGGCAATCAAAACCGTGGGTACGAGGATGGCAAGGCCGAGCAGCGTCACCTGCATTTGCGACAGTGGCATGATCCCGCCGCCGGGTGTGGCCACCACGAAGCCGCCGATCACCAGCAGCACCCGGATCGGCCATTCCAGCGCGCCGGTCCCGCGGAGATCGCCGACGAACGGCTGATAGCCCTGGATGCCGCCGCAGATGAAGAGCGTGCCGAATGCGGCCATGCCCATCAGGCCGAGGCCCGCGAGATAGGGGCTCGGTCCCTGCAGCACCAGCGCCGGGTTGAGCACGAAGAAGAACGGGATGAAATAGATGATGCTGCCGACCCACATCGATTCCCAGCCCGTCTTCATCGCCGGCGAGCCGGCAATGCCGGCGGCGGCAAAGGACGCGATCGCGACCGGTGGTGTGATCGACGACAGCATGCCCCAGTAGAAGATGAACATGTGCACGGCGATCTTGTTCAGCCCGAGCTTTTCCAGCGCGGGCGCGACCAGGATGGCGAGGAAGATGTAGCAGGCCGTCGTCGTCAGCCCCAGGCCGAGGATCAGGCTGGTGAGGGCGCACATGCCGAGCAGCAGGAAGGGATTGTCGCCGGCAATATGCAGGAGGTCGTTGGCAAGGCTCGAGACCACGCCGGTCATCGAGAACGCGCCGATCAGCAGGCCGCAGCCGGCGAGGATACCGACCAGCTCGACGAAAGTGCGTCCGTTGACCTCGAGGAATTTTCCGATCGTCGCCAGCGTCCAGCGCGTGTCCTTGGAGAAGAACTGGTTGAGCACCAGCAGCAGCGCGGTCGCATAGAACGGTGCGTGGCTCTCCCGCTTGAAGTAGAGCAGCATCACGATCAGCAGCGCGATCACGAAGACGTAGTACCAGCCGTCCTTGATCGTATCCATGATCCGCGGCAGCTCGGCGCGCGGGATTCCCTTCAGCCCGTGACGGGCCGCATAGGCGTCGACCTGCATGAACAGGCCGATGTAATAGAGCGTCGCCGGAATGATCGCGGCGACCGCGACGTCGGCGTAGCTGACATTGAGGAATTGCGCGATCACGAAGGCGGTCGCGCCCATCACCGGCGGCGCCAGCACCGCGCCGGTCGAGGCGCAGGCCTCGATCGCGCCGGCATAGGAGGCGCGAAAGCCGCTCTTCTTCATGACGGGGATGGTCATGGTGCCGGCGGTGAGCACGTTGGAGATGATCGAGCCGGACATCATGCCGAGCAGGCCGCTGGCGAAAATGCAGACCTTCGCGGCGCCGCCGCGGAAGGTACCGCACAGCGCGAAAGCGAGGTTGATGAAGAATTTTCCGGCGCCGGTCATCATCAGCGCGGTACCGAACACCAGGAAGCCGATCACGGTGTCGGCGAAGGCCTGGATCGGAATGCCGAGCAGGCTCTCGCCCGAGAGCACGTGATAGGCGGTCGCCTGTTCCAGGGTGGACTGCGTGCCGCGGAACGGACCGAGCCAGCTCGCTTCCGCGAACAGCGGATAGACGGTGAAGGGGAGCACGCTGAGCAGCAGGCTCCAGCCGCCGGTGCGGCGCAGGGCCTCCATCAGCATCACCCACATCACGAGGCCCGCGGCGATCACGCCGTTCGGCGCGCCGCCGAACTCCCAGCCGGCCTCGGCCGCCTTGCGCACGTTCGACATCAACAGCAGCGCGGCAGCGATGGTCGCGACGAAGAAGACGAGGTCGTACCAGGGAATACGGTCGAGCGGTGCGCGTTCGCTTCCCGGGAAGATCAGGAAGGTGAACGGCAGCATCAGGGCGATCAGGAGATAGAAATACTCCGTGTTGAGCTGGGTGTAGCCGATGAAGAAGCGCAGCGAGAATTGCTGGTTGATGCAGAGAAAGATCGTTGCCGCGGTCGCGGCCACCAGCGTCCAGCGCCAGGCGCCGCGAAGCGTGCGGACGCGCGTCACCTCCGCCTCTTGCATGTTGCCGGCGGCGCCGTGCGGATCGTCGAACACGACCCGCTTGGCGTCGCTCTCGGGGCCGGTGGAGACTGTAGCAGACATGATCGACCCCGCGCGTGGGCTGGTAACCGCTGTGGATTAGTCCTCGAACCCGTTCGGCATGTTGGCCTTCGCTAGCGCAGCCGCGCGGGCCTTCATCCAGCCGTCGAGGAACGCCTTGTCATCCGCCGGCGGGTTGGACTTGCCGTACTCCGTCCACGCCGCGCCGAGCACTTCCTGACGCTTGAACAGCTTGTTGTTGTGCGCGTCCTGCGCGTCAGACCATTGCCCGGCTTCTTTCAAAGCCTTCACCGCGCCGGGATGCACCGGCACCACCCAGTTCTTGGTCTGGCGGTCGGCGGCGAGGCCGCCGGCGCCGGGCGCGGAGTCCTTGTAGGCGTCGTAATTGACGATCATCGCCTTGGTCATCGCATAGACCTGGTCGGGTGCTTGCGAGGCATAAGTGACGAAGATCGGGTAGGGGTAGTTGCCGAGCTCGATCGGTTTCTCGGGCGTGATGCCGGCGCCGCAGGTCGCAAGCTGCGGGAAGAAGAACGAGCCGACCTTCTGCATCCGCGCCCAGCCTTCCTTGTCGCCCGCGGGCAGCGGCGGCCAGATCAGGCCGCGCGGCGAGGTCTCGGCTTCCTTGGCAGGGCCGGTGATGGTGGTGCCGAACGCAGCATCGGTGTCGTTGTTGACGAGGCCCTTCCACATCGCGCCGTAGCTGGCGAACTCGACGACCTTGACGTCCTTCTGCGTCAGCCCGGCGAAGGCGAGCACGGCGAGCGAGTTCTGGTTCAGCGCGGGCGAGCCGACGACGAAGCCGACGCGCTTGCCTTTCAAGTCTTTCAGATCTTTCACACCGCTATCTGCTGCGACGCCAAGCGAACCGCAATTGCAATCGACCGTCGAGAGCATGATCTGGAGCGGCTGTGGTCCCCATTCCTTCGCGCCGAACTCGAACACGCCTTCCTGCGCGAAATAGGTACCCGATCCCATCGCGGACGAGGCCGCACGCTTGGCACGCAGCGGCGCAAGCCGTGCGACGTCGTTGCCCGCGGGCAGCACGCGCACATCGGTGCCGAACTTGTCCTTCATCATCTTGCCGACGCCGACTGCGATGTTGAAGCCGGCGGTGCCGGTGTCATAGGCGGTGAACGTCAATGTCGCCGGCAGCTTGACGTCCTCGGCGACGGCATAGCGTGTAGACGCAAAAGAAATGCCCGCAACCAAGGCAGGCGCGAGCATGACCAGCCCACGAAGCATGTTTCCCTCCAATGATCCTCGCTTTGCCGCGAAGATTTTCGTTCTTTGTTTGAAACAAAGATTTGTTTGAAACTGATCATGTCATCGCCATCAAGCGATGGCAACGCCGTACCGTGAGCGCAGGAAGCAGGCAGCAGACAGATTGTCGCGCGCCCAAGCGGGCGTCTCGAAGGATGGCCACACGAAGATTGCGCAACCAAGGCTGCTATTCATGCGCATTCAGTTCGCGACGATCGCGATCGCCTGTCCTTCGGCAACGATGTCGTCGAGCTTGACGAGAAGCGATGTGATCGTGCCGTTCGCGGGCGAGGGCACGGGTATCTCCATCTTCATCGCTTCGACGACCACAACGTCGTCGCCATCGGCAACGGTTCCTCCAACTTGCACGGGAGTTGAGCAGATGCGACCCGCGACCTCCGTGACGATCTTAATTTCTGGCATGCCATCGCCTTTTTGTTGTCGTCGCAAAATGCCTGAGGTAGCTTCGTCTGCAAGTGGAATTTAATTCCGCACAGCGGAACAAACGGTAGGGAACATGGGACGACGTTCGGAGCGGTTGAGTAGGCAAGGTGCGCTCGCTGGTGAATCCGGTGAGGGTGATGTCATCCAGGTGGTGTCGCGCGCGTTCGACGTGTTGCGATGCTTCGAGGGCCACGATAGCAGGC
The DNA here is from genome assembly GCF_035935975.1 of Bradyrhizobium sp. GTDB lineage: Bacteria > Pseudomonadota > Alphaproteobacteria > Rhizobiales > Xanthobacteraceae > Bradyrhizobium. The sequence continues at coordinate 247,186 of NZ_DASYWN010000041.1, read as the reverse complement.
TCGGCAATCTCGAGATTTCGAATCGCTGCGGCCTGCCGCGCTCGACCGTGTCGCGTCTCACGCACACGCTGACGCGCATGGGCCAGCTGGTCTATCTGCCGCGCGATCAGAAATATCGCATCGGCCCGAGCGCGGTCGCAATGAGCGCCTCGATGATGAAGGGCGCGCAGCTGCGCAGCATGATCCGGCAGCGGCTGCAGGAGGTCGCCGAGCAGCTTCCCGGCACCGTCGGCTTCGTCGTGCCCGATCGCTTCCATCTCGTCTATCTGCAGTTCGCGCGGTCGGCGACCGCGCTTGGCCTGCACGAGGGCACCGGCAGTCGCATCTCGATGGCTTCGACGGCGGCAGGCGCGGCCTACACCGCGGCGCTGTCGCCCGAATTCGGCGATGCCTTCATCGCGGACATGGAGCGCGAAGCGCCCGAAGCCGTAAAGATCCTCAGGCCCCGCATCGAGGCCAACCGGCAGTCGCTGCGCGAGCGCGGCTATGTCGTGGCCTGCGGCCTGTGGAGCCCGCACATCAACGGGCTCGCGGTGCCGATCTGGTCGCCGCAGTACCAGACCTTCGTCGTCATCACGATCGGTCTGTTGTCGGCGATGTATGACGAAGAGCGTCTGCATGCCGAGGTCGCGCCGCTGATGCTCGCGCTCGGCCGCTCTCTCGGTAGCCTGATGGAGGGCGCGGAAGGCGACGTCTTCAACAACCGCATCTCGCGCAAACCGGTCGCAATGGCCGTGCACAACAATAACAAGCCGATCAATTCGGAGGGAGTGAATGAACTGGAAGCCGGAACTCGACGAGCTCGCCCGGCGCGAAGCCTTCGCGCGGGAGATGGGCGGCGTTGACAAGGTCAAGCGACAGCATGACCAGGGCCGGCTGACTGTTCGGGAGCGTATCGACAAGCTGATCGACAAAGGCAGCTTTCACGAAATCGGTGCCGTCTCCGGCATCGGTGAGTACGATACCAGCGGCGAGTTGCAGAAATTGACGCCGGCGAACTGCGTGTTCGGCCGCGCGCGCGTCGACGGCCGCACCGTCGTCGTGGTCGGTGACGATTTCACCGTGCGCGGCGGCTCGGCCGATGCGTCGATCTCCGCCAAACCGCTGATGGCGGAAGAGATGGCGCACGACTTCCGTCTGCCGATCGTCCGCATCATCGAAGGCTCCGGCGGCGGCGGCTCGGTCAAGACCATCGAGACCAAGGGGGCGGCGAATCTGCCGGGCGGTATCGGCGGCACCCGCTGGTATCGCTTCACGACCGAGAACCTGTCGCGGGTGCCGGTGGTCGCGCTCGGTCTCGGCTCGGTCGCAGGGCTCGGTGCCGCGCGTCTCGCGGCCAGCCATTATTCGATCATGACCCGCAAGTCCGCGATGTTCGTCGCGGGACCGCCGGTGGTGAAGGCGCTCGGGCAGGACCTCTCGAAGGAAGAGCTCGGCGGCGCCGATATCCAGACCCGCGCCGGCGCGGTCGATCATGCCGTCGACACGGAAGAGGAGGCGTTCGCCTGCGCGCGGCGTTTTCTGTCCTATCTGCCGTCGTCGGTCTACGAGCTGCCGCCGACCTTGCCTTGCGCCGACAGTCCGGAGCGGACCGAGGACGCGCTGATGAACGCGGTGCCGCGCAACCGCAAGCAGGTCTACAAGATCCGGCCGATCATCGACGCGGTCGTCGACAAGGGCTCGTTCTTCGAGGTGGCCAAGAACTTTGGCAAGCCGATCATCGTCGGTCTGGCGCGGCTCGAGGGCAGGGCGGTGATGGTGCTCGCCAGCGACAGTTTTCATTACGGCGGCTCGTGGACGGCTGATGCGTGCCAGAAGGTGGTTCGCTGGGTGGACTTCGCCGAAACCTTCCATCTGCCGATCGTCTATCTCATGGACTGCCCGGGTTTCATGATCGGCCTCGATGCCGAGAAGGCGGCGACCATCCGCCACGGCGTCCGCGCCATGGCCGCGGTGAACCAGACCACGGTGCCCTGGTGCACCGTGATCCTGCGCAACGCCTTCGGCGTCGCCGGCGTCGTGCATCAGCCGGCCGACCGCTTCTCGATCCGCTACGCCTGGCCGTCGGCCTATTGGGGCTCGCTGCCGCTCGAAGGCGGCATCGAGGCCGCCTACCGCGCCGACATCGACGCTGCCGAGGACAAGGCTTCGAAGCTGAAGGAGATCGAAGAGCGCCTCAACAAGCTGCGCTCGCCGTTCCGCTCGGCCGAGAAATTCTGGGTCGAGGAGATCATCGATCCCCGCAAGACGCGCTCGCTTTTGTGCGAGTTCGCAAGGCTGGCTGAGCCGCTGCGGAAAGCAGGGCCGCCGGAGAACATGACGATCAGACCGTAGACTCTCCTCGTCAGACTCTCCTCGTCATTGCGAGGAGCCACCCGGTCCGGCCTTCGGCCGGCCGATGATAAACTCCGCGACGAAGCAATCCAGACTGTTTCTGCGGAGGCAGTCTGGATTGCTTCGCTTCGCTCGCAATGACGGAGTGTGGGGTGGCGGCATTCGCTTCTCTCGTGTCCCGGACGCGGTGCGGCACGCAGTGACGCTCCGCAGAGCCGGGACCCAGGAAGCCACGCCCACCGCTTCAACATGGGCCCCGGCTCTGCAGCGCATCACCATAGCGCGTCGAAGACGCGCGTAAACGCGCTCTTGGTGCTGCGCAGCGTCCGGGGCACGAGACCGGAGTTGGGCGCAAGCTGCATCAACGCCGTCATTGCTCCTCGCAATGACGGTTGTCGTGCGCCGCGATTGCGCGCGAAAGGAGGTTAACTCGCGTTAACCCCGCCTTAAGTCAGCCATTTTCCGCCGCCCTTCAGGCGCATTTCAGCCAAACCAATATTTCTCTCTCGTCGCGGGGCAGGGTCCTCCCATTTTGGAGTCCTGCATGATCAAGCAAGTTGTTTCTGCATGTCTGTTCGTCGCTGCCGGCTCCGTTGCCGTGGAAGCGAGGCCCTACCGCACGCTTCAAGCCCGCGAATGCAACATCACCATGCCCTGCGATTTCTCCTATGCGCAGCCGCGCCGGGAGCGCGCTCCCCGGCAGTCATTGCAAGCCTATCGCACGACCCGAATGACGGTGGGCAACACCGCCACCACGATCGTCGCGTCCGGCGAGCGCGTCATCGGCGGCCGTCCGGCCGGCTGCCCGTCGTCCTTCTGCGGCTGTGGTGCGGCGATCCGCGTGTTCGGCCATGTCGTGCCGGAATTGAATCTCGCCTCCAACTGGCTGCGCTTCCCGCGCACCGCGCCGGCGCCGGGCATGGTTGCGGCGCGCCGCGGCCACGTCTTCGTTCTGGAGCAGCATCTCGCCGGCGACATGTGGATGGCATACGACGCCAATTCGGGCGGTCACGCCACGCGCATGCATGCGCGCTCGCTGCGGGGCTACACCATCGTCAACCCGCGCGGCTGATGCCAAAACGGTCCGGCGGCGACGGCCGCTCGCCGGACCGGAGCATTGATCTGGATCAATCGGGACTTTTTGCAGCTTACTTTGCTGCTGGATGCACCCGCCGCCGCGCCGAAATCGAGGCCGGCCAGATTTGATCAACTGCCAAACTGCTCCGGAGATTTGGGTGTGTGCCGGGAGGAGAGGGGATGCATCTACGGGGCCGGACCGTCGCTTCGCTGCGCGCTGCAGCCGCCGTGCTGACGCTGTTGATCTGCTGCTCCTGCACGATGCGGCCCTTGCAGGGCGTGCTGGTGCCGAGCAGCGAGGCCGTCGAGGCGACCTCGCAGGTTCCGATCCTGATCGGCACGACGCGCGCGCGGTCCGGCAGCGACCCCGGCGAGATGTTCAGCCGCGAGCCGTCCACCGAGATGGCGTTCGCCCAGGTGACGGTCTCGATTCCGCCGGATGCCGCGCGCGCCGCCGGTGAAATCCAATGGCCGGTCACGCCGCCCGGCGACCCGCGCCGGGATTTCGTGACCACGTCCGCCGAGACTCTCGATCGCTCCGCCTTTAACGCTGCGCTCGCCAGCGCGGCCAAGGCCAGGCACCGCAACAAGGCGATGATCTTCGTTCACGGCTTCAACAACCGTTTCGATGACGCAGTGTATCGCTACGCCCAGTTCGTTCATGACGGCCGGTTGCCCGTCATTCACGTGCTGTTTTCATGGCCGTCGCAGGGCGCGGGAAACCTCGGCTCCTACGAGTACGACCGCAAGGTCGCGGTGCAATCGGGCGCATCGCTGGTCGAGCTCGTGGACCTCGTGAACGCCAATCCTGCCATCAGGGAGATCACGCTGGTCTGCCATTCCATGGGCTGCCTGGTCACGTTCAATGCGCTGCGCGTGCGAACGTCGCGCGGCGGAACGGTGTCGAAGCTGAAGAATGTTGCGCTCGTCGCGCCCGACATCGGATTTGACGAGTTCATCGGCGCGGTCAGCGCGCTGGGCCCCAAGCGCCCGCGCATCGGCCTGTTTCTGTCACAGGACGATGTCGCGCTCAAGATCTCGAAATCGCTCGCGGGAGGGACGAGCCGCCTCGGCGACATCAATCCGGACGAGGAGCCGTACAAGAGCGCGCTGGCGCAGCAGAAGATCCAGGTGTTCGACCTCACGCAGCTCGGCGGCGATGACGCGCACTCGAGAGCCTTTGGCGAGGTCGACTCCGTCATGGCGATGCTGAAGCGGCGACTCGCCCAGGGCCAGCAGCTCGGGGAGGACGCCTCGCGGACGGCCTCCGCGAGATGACGCTCGCGGCAACAGCGTCAATTCGGGCAGGGCTGTCCCGCAGCTCCCCACAGCGCTACGTCCTTGACGTGCTCCTCGAAGCTCCCCGGCGGTGTCGAGCGGCCCGCGCCGGGCGCCCATCCGCGCGGGATGAAGCCGTTCAGCGATGCATCATGCCGGAGGTGCTCGACGAGGCCGGCGGCGTCGCGCCCGCCGTTGCGCTTGGGATCCTTCATCTGTGCGCAGATCTCGGCGCCGCTCTTGCCGAACCAGATGAACTCGACCGGCGCAAGCTGCCAGTCGATGCCGGCGCGCGGCGGCGCCGGTGCCGGCTCATTGGCCTGGGTGGATGTCATGTGGCAGGTCGAGCAGGGAATGGCTTCGGCGCCGATCCGGCTTTCGCCACCGTGGATGTTCATGCCGTGCACGCGCGGCTTGGTTTCGCCGGCCGGCGTCCAGATCGGGATCGCCTTGGCGTCGACATGGCAGTTGGCGCAGCGCGGATGCGTCACCACAGCCTCGATCCGCTTCCAGGCCTCCAACCCCTCGGTGCGGCTGACGCTGCCCGGCGGCAGCACGCCCTTGGCCGGCTCGTCCTTGGCGACGACGATGCCCGTGAGGGCTGCGATGGAGCAGGCCGCGAAGACGACCGCGATCAGAGATCTCTTCATGGCGTGCCTCAGACGAAATCGATGAACTTGTTGAAGGGCATTTCGCGGATGCGCTTGCCGGTCGCGGCGAAGATCGCATTCGCGAGCGCAGGCGCTGCGGGCGGAACGGGCGGCTCTCCGACGCCTCTCACTTTTGGATCATTCTCCAGCCCGCGAACCTCGATGACGGGGCATTGGTAGATCCGCATCGCCTCGTGGTGATTGTAGTTGGTTTGCTGCACCGCGCCCTTGGCGTAGGTCAGCTCGCAATTGATGGCGTGGCCGAGCCCCCAGATCACGCCGCCCTGCACCTGGTTCTCGAAATTGACGGGATCGACGACCTTGCCGACATCGACCGCGATCCACACCTTGTCGATCCGGATGCCTCGATCCGTCATCGAGACTTCGACGACTTCGGCCGTCGGCGTCCCGAACGACTCGACGAAGGCGACGCCGCGCCCGCGGCCGTTGCCGAGCGGTCCCTTCCAGTCCGACATCTCCGCGACCGTCTCCAGCACCTTGCGATAGTGCGGCACGTTGCACATCGCGATGCGCGCCTTCATGGGATCGAGCCCGGCGGCATGGATCAGCTCGTCGATGAAGCTCTCGGTGAAGAAGCCAGATGTCGAGGCGCCGACCGATCGCCACGTCGTGCTCGGCGACAGTCCCTGCGCCTCGTAGCTCGTGCCCCGGAAGTTGGGGATGTCGTAATAGACATTCCACAGGCCGGCGGCCAATTGCCCGTCGGGATCCTTCGAGGGCGTGCCCGAACGCTCGAGCAGCCCCTTGAGCGGCGTGGTCGAGGCCAGTTGCAGATCGGCGGCGACGATCTTGCCGTTGTCGACGCTGCCGCGGTGCCGGGCGATCGCAATCTGCCTGGGAATATCCTGGAGGAAATCCTCCTCGCGCGAGAACACCAGCTTGATCGGCGTTCCCTTCATCTGATTGGCGATCTCGGCGAGAACGCGGACGTTCTCGTATTCGAGACGGTGGCCGAAACTTCCACCGGTCCACTGGTTGTGGAAGGTGACCTGCTCCCGCTTGAGGCCGATCGCGGTTGCCGCGACATATTGCACGAAGCGCGGGCTCTGGTGACCGACCCAGATCTCCATCCCCGTGTCGGTGACGAGGCCGATCCCGTTCAGCGGCTCGAGCGGCTGATGCGCCACGTAAGGCGCGCGATATTCGGCCTCGACGAGCTTGCCCGTCTTCAGCCCGGCCTCGATATCGCCGATCTTCCGCCACTCCTTGCCGAGGAATTCGGGCTTGAACGAGGATTCCAGCACCTTCCAATGATCGGCCTGCTCGGCGGGATAGGCCGAGGGCGCCCACTCGCAGATGATGGCGTCGACCGCCTTCATCGCGTACCAGCTGTTGGTCGCGATCACGGCGACGCCATTCTTGATTTCGAGGACCTTCTTGACCCCCGGCATCGTGCGCGCCTTGCTGGCGTCGTAGGATTTCAGCGGCTGGCCCTTGCCGGGGTTCAGCTTGACGGAGGCGTACAGCATGCCGTCCGTTTTCAGGTCGATGCCGAATTTCAGCTCGCCCAGGACCTTCTCGCGAATGTCGAGACGCGTCATCGGCTTGCCCAGCATGCGCCATGTCTTCGGGTCGCGCGGCTTGGCATCGAGCACCGGCGGAATCTTTGCAGCATCGGCGGAGAGATCGACATAGGCGATCTCAGTGCCGTTGGGCAGGATCACATGTCCTGACTGCGTGCGCAGCTCAGCCACAGCGACGCCCGACCGCTTGGCGGCGGCGGCCTTCAGCGTCTCGCGTGCGACCGCGCCGGCAACGCGCAGCTTCTCATAGGTGTCCGGCAGCGTGCTCGAGCCGCCGGTCATCTGCAGGCCGGCCTGTCTCAGCCATTCGAGCGTCTTGGCGCGCGCTTCCTCGGCGGCCGGACTTTGGTCCGCGGCGACGAACGGCGCGAACTCGTCGGCGAAGCCGGTGTTGAAATAGGCGGGGCTCGGGCCTGCGAACCGGATCTCGAACTGGCCGGGATCGAGGTCCATCTCCTCGGCGATCATGATCGGCTGGATCGAGCCGACGCCCTGGCCGATATCGGCGTGCTGCGCGATCAGCGTGATCTTGTCCGGACTGATCTCGACCCAGGGATTGAAGGTGACGGAGTTCGGCCCGAGGCCGGCGGTCAGCGGATTGTCACCGGCAGTGGTGGCGGCTTCAGCCGGGCCAAAGGCGCCGAAAGCGATGCCGCCGGCGATCGCGGCGGAGCCGAAAACGAAAGCGCGGCGTGAGAGATTCTGCATGTGGCCCATCTCACTTCTCCGCCATTTTCTTGGCCGCAGCCGCGTGGATCGCGGCGCGGATGCGCGGATAGGTGCCGCAGCGGCAGAGATTGCCGGACATCACCTGGTTGATCTCCTCATCGGTGGGATTGGAGATCAGATCGAGCAGCGCGATCGCCTGCATGATCTGTCCGGTCTGGCAGTAGCCGCATTGCGGCACCTGGTGTTCGATCCAGGCCTGGATGACCGGATGCTGCTCCCGTTTCTCCAGACCTTCGAGCGTCACGACCGATTTGCCCGCGACCTCGCCGATATGCGCCTGGCAGGAGCGGACCGCCATGCCGTCGATCTGGACGGTGCAGGCCCCGCATTGCGCGACCCCGCAGCCGTATTTGGGACTGGTGATGCCGAGCTCGTCGCGCAGGACCCACAGCAGGGGCATTTCGGGGACGACGTCAACCTGACGCCTGGTCCCATTGACGGTGAGCTCGATCATGTCGGTGCGTCCTTCGAATATTGCCGTCCACACGGCCGAAGTCCCGGCCCGAGCGCGGCCATCGCCGCCCCGGTAACGGCGGAATCCCCACCGTCGTTCCAAGTCTAGCGAGGTGTCGAGAGCGCCGCGGTTAATTGTGGTAAAAGCGTAGGACGGGTGCGATGTGGAACCGGCGCGGCCGGCTCAAGCCAGCCGGACTCGCGCCAATGTTGTGTCGCACTCAGGGGCGCGGATGGCGCGCAATCAAATCGCATTTCGTTGCGGATCGCCGGGGGACATTTGTCCTCCAGCGATCATGACGTCGATCCTCAGGCAGCGGCCTTGTTGGCCCGGTCGAGCGCCGCGATCAGTTTCGCTGCGATGGGATGGTCGGATCGCGGGTTCTGGCCCGTGATCAGCTCGCGGTCCTCGACGACGTAGGGCTCGAAGTCGACGGCGCTTCGGCTGACTTCGGCGCCGGCCGCTCCCAGCGCGTCCGGCATCGTGAAGTAGATCTTGCCGTGCAGGAATTGCTCCTCGATCGGGATCTCTTCAGAGGCCGTAAACACCGTCATCTTGTATCCCGCATATTGCCAGCCCGTGCCCAGCTCGGCGACCTTGGCCTTGTCGCCGGCGATCAGCGCGGCGCGATAGGCTTTGGCGTCGGGCAGGGCGGCCAGCGTCGCGATCGGTCCGTGGCAGAGTAGCGCCGTCGGCTTCTTCCGTTCGTGAAAATATCGCAGGATCTTTCCGAGCTCCGCATCCTGCATGAGGTCGACGACCGGACCCTGCCCGCCGGGAACGAAAACGGCGGCATATTGGTCCAGTCCTTCGTCCACGATCGCGCGCAGCGTGCGCACGTTGGTCATCGCCGGGTCCTTGTCGAAGAAATCGCGTCCCTGCCGGTAGGCTTTCTCGTCGCCGCCGAAATGGGCCGCATGATCGGATGCCGGATCGATATAGGGTTGCTTGCCGTTCGGTGTGCCGAGCACCACTTCGTACCCGGCGCCGACCAGCGCCATGGCCGGGACGACGGTTTCGTTGAGATATTGGCCGGTCGGTCCGGTGCCGCCGCCCTGGATCTCGATACGCGTGGCATTGGAGCCGACAATGAGCACTTTGCCTTTGGACATGGAATTACCTGACTGTTTGCTTGAGTCGATCTGTGGTTAGAATTTCATCACGGCCCGGCCGACGATCTCGCCCGGCTTGATGATTGCCCTTAGGCAGTCTCGATCGCGTCGAGGGCTGCACGGGCCACTTCTTCGTCCTGCTCCACCGAGCCTGCACTTGTGCCAACGGCACCAACGATGCTTCCGGCGATCCGCACTGGGAGGCCGCCGCCGAAGATCACGACCTTGCCCTCGTTGCTCTGCGCGATGCCGAACAGCGGACCGTTCGGCTGCGCCAGGTGCGCCAGCTCCGACGTGGTCTTGTCGAACAGGCGCGCCGTCCTGGCCTTGCAGATGGCAAGGTCGATGCTTCCGATCAGGGCACCGTCCTGCCGCACGAAGGCGATGAGATTGCCGCCGGCGTCGACGACGGCGATATTGTAGGCGATCCCGATCCTCGTCGCCGCAGCCTCGCTCGCCTGCAGCATGCGCTTGGCATCATCCAGTGTGAGACTGGTGTAGGATCTGGGCATAGCTTCCTCGTTGCCGTCGGCGAGCTGCAGATTGCGCCTGGAAAGATCGAAATCGTGAACGGACGAGAGCGTCGGGCCGGTGATGGGCGGCCTGCGCCTATTTGAACACGATCATCTTCTCCGCGGTCATCTCGTGCATCGTGTAGGGAATGCCTCCGACGCCATGGCCGGATACACGGCGACCCGCGAAGGGCATCCAGTCGGTGCGGAAGGCGGTGTGGTCGTTGATCATCACCGCGGCGGCGTCGAGACGCTCGGCCGCATCGAGGGCTGTCGCGAGATCGCGCGTGAAGATGGCGGACTGGAACGAGACGGGCAGGGAGTTCGCCTCTGCGATCGCATCGTCGATATGATCGAACGGATAGACGCAGGTCACCGGCCCGAAGACCTCCAGCGTGGAAACCTTCGCGTCGCGCGGCGGCGAAACCAGGATCGACGGTTTGAGCGTGGTCTCGCTCAGTCGTCCACCGCCGATCTGGCGCGTCCCGCTCGAGGTGGCCTCGGCGATCCAGCCTTCGACGCGGGTGACCTCCTGCGGCGTGATGAGCGGTCCGACCTCGGTCTCTGGACGAACAGGATCGCCGACCTTCAGGGACTCGACCCTTGCCGCCATCCTGTCGATGAATTCCTTCTGAAGCGAGGAATGCACATAGATGCGCTGGACCGATACGCACACTTGCCCGGCGTGGTAGTAGCCGCCCTTGACGACGGGCTCGATGATCTTTTCGAGCTCGGCGCTGCGGTCGACGATGAGGGGGGCGACACCACCGTGCTCGAGCGCGCAGCGCGCGCCGGGTGCGATGCTCGACCGCAGATGCCAGCCGACCCGCGCCGACCCGATGAAGCTCAGGAAAGCGACGCGCGGATCGATGGCGAATTTCTCCGACAGGCCGTGTTCCTCTGGCAGGAACGTCTGGACCCAACCCTCGGGCATGCCCGCCTCGTGAACGAGCTTCACCAGCTCCACGCAGCACAGCGGCGTTGTGCCCGCCGGCTTCACGATGACCGGGCAGCCGGTAGCGATCGCCGGCGCGACCTGGTGGACGATCAAATTGAGGGGATGATTGAAGGCCGAGATCGCCGCGACGATGCCGATCGGTTCCTTGATGGTCCAGGCACGTCGTCCGTCGCTTGCGGGGGTGAGGCCCATCGGGATTTCGACCCCGGCGCGCGTCCGGAGAAAATCCGCCGCGGAACGGATGCCGTCGATCGCCCGGTCCGTCTCGATCAGCGCGTCCGTGAGTGGCTTGCCGCCCTCGCGCGCGATCAGGGTCCCGAAATCCTGCCGCCTCGCGGCGACGAGATCGGCGAGCTTGTTGAGGATGGCGATCCGCTGATGAGGCTTCAGCCAGCTCCTGCGATCGGCGAACAGCTTTCGCGCCGTCTCGAACTTCGCCTCAAGCGCGGCGGCGTCATCGCCTGAGAACGCGGTGATCTCTTTTCGGTCGAAGGCCTGGACAACTTTGATCATGTTTCACTCCACGCTGTGTTTTGTTCTTGCGTGGCGCTGGGAGCATCGTCGCGCATGAACAGTCTAACGAGATGCCGAAAGACCGGCGGTTAATTGTGGTAAAAGCGTACGACCGGGACCAGGTGGAACCGGCGCCCGCAACTCACGGCGATCGCGATCGGTCCGCAGCTTCAATCTGTCACACTCAGCCTGCGGAGATCAGTCCCGATCAGACGCTTTGACACGGGCCCGATCGAGCACGCGCCGTGCGCGCGCAATGTCCTTGTCCGCGCTGTCAGTGGCAAACGCCCGATAGATCGGATCGAGCAGGGCGACAGCCACCGACGGCGCTCCGGTCTCGGTCCATATCCCGGCGAGGTCGGTCGCGGCGCGGAGCTGGAAGGCGAGGGCGCCTGTTTCGGCGGCCATCTGCATTGCGCGGATCAGTGCCCGCTCGCCGCGCGCGCTGTCGCCGTGTTGATGTTCGATCCGGCCGAGGATGCGCAGGAGCTCGGCCTGACACCAGGTCTCGTCCAGTTGCGCCATATGCCTTAGGCCGGCAGCAATACTCGCGCGCGCGACGTCGATCCGGCCGTGCTCCAGCGCGGCCTCCGCGAGCATGCCGAGGTAGATCGGTGCGCGGATCAGGAATTTACTGGCGAGGATCTCGTTGGCGGCGATGCGCATTCGCTCGACCGCATCGGGTCTGCCGCGCTGGTGGTGGATGGCCGCACGGAAGAAGTGGCTGATCGGCGCCCAGCTTGCGAGGTTTCTCTGGTTGAGGTTGTCGTCGAGCAGGTCCAGGTGCCGCTCGGCCGCGTCGAGATCGCCGGTCCAGATGGCGATGGGAATGAAGGCCAGCGCAAGCGCATTGGACTGCGTTACCAGATGCTCGGTGGCGGCGGCGCCGTCCACGGCGGCCCGCGCGGTCCTGACGGCTTCGAGCGTATCGCCACGCACCCAGCCGACGAAGGCGAGCGAGACGCGGATCACGACATAGGGATCGACCTGGAAGCGCGACAGGCGCGAGCGCTGGGCCAGCGTGTCGTGCTGCCGGGCGAGCCGCTTCAAGGCCTCGTGCGCGCCGATGATGTCGCCGCGATAGAACTGCGTCATGATCCGGAAGCGCGCGCCTGATGCCGCCGCGGAGCGATCATTGGCCCGCGCACTGATCGTATCGAAGCGATCGAGGCTGGCGAGGACATCGCGGTGACGGCCGGCGAAGGATTGCAGCACAGCAAGGCCCCAGACCGCGCGGAGCTGATAGTCCGCATCGCCCTTCAGCTCCGCCAGCCGCACGCTTTCGAGACACGCCGCTTCCGCCTCCGGGTCGAGCTGCTCGGTGAAGGAGAGGCTGCGGGCATAGGCCGTCGCCAGCTTCATCTGCAATTCGATATCCGGATGCGCCGTCTGCTTTGCGACGCTCAGCGCCGTGCCGACGCGCTGCCGGCATTCGGCGACCGACGAGAGCTCGTCCCAGAGCGGGACGGCGGCGGTCGATAGTCGCAGGCCCGTCTCGGCATCGCCCTCCGCGCCGAACGCCCAGTCGATCGCCTTGCGCAGATCATTGGCGCGGCGGCCGTAGCTCGCCATCCACTCGTCGCGCGCCAGCCATTTCCATTCCGCTTCGGCCCGTTCGAACAGATCGAGCAGATGGGTGGCATGGCTCTCGCAGGCGCGCCGCTGCTCGCCTTCGGCGCGCAGCCGTTCGGCGGCGTAGCTCTTGGTCGTATCGAGCAGCCGGTACGCCGCCTTGCCGTCCGTGATGGTCTGCGAGACCAGCGACTTCGACGCGAGATTTTCAATGCATGCGGCGGTCTCGCCCGGCGATGCCACGATGTCGCTGGTGATGCCGAGCACGTCCTCGGTCGAGAACACGCCTGAAAAAACGGACAAGTGACGCAGCAGCGACGCCTCGGCCTCGGACAAGAGCCGGTAGCTCCAGTCGAGGGTCGCCTGAAGCGCCTGGTGACGAAGCGGCGCGGTCCGCGGGCCGTAGTTCAGGAGGTCGAAGCTCTCGTTGAGATGCCGCAGCAATGTCGCCGCATCGCAGCTCTTCAGCCGCGGCGCCGCCAGCTCGATGGCGAGAGGAATTCCATCCAGCCGCCGGCAGATGTCGGCGATCACGGGCGCGTCGGTGTCGCTCAGGCCATAACCCGCGGCTTCCTGGGCACGCGTGACGAACAGCTCGACCGCCGGGAACGCCATCGCCTGTCGTCCGTCGAGACGCTCATCAGCTTCGGGACAGCGAAGCGGCGACAGCCGGTACACAGTCTCCGTCTTCGAGCGGAGGGGCTCGCGGCTGGTCGCGATGATGCCGATCTCGGGCAGTGCCTGATGAATGTGCTCGGCGATGAGGGCTGCGGTCGCCAGCACATGCTCGCAATTGTCCAGGATCAGCAGCTTGTCCTTCGCGCGCAGAGCTTCGACTATGCCGACCAGCAGGTCGACGAGCCCGGTGCCCGATCCGAGCGCGGACGCGATGGCGGCGCACACCAGTTGGGCATCGTTGATGGCGGCGAGGTCGACGAAACAGACGCCATCGCCGAAGCGCTCTCCGAGCTCCCGCGTGGCGGCGACGGCGAGACTGGTCTTGCCGACACCGGCGGGGCCGACGATGGTGACGAAGCCCCGGTCGCAGATACGCTTCGAGAGCTCGACGACGTCATCTTCGCGCCCGATCAGAAGGTGAGGCCCTTGCGGATGCCGGTCGAGGCCGCCGCCACCCTGTGAGGGCGTGACGGATGTCGCGGAGGCGGTCTCGAACCGGACTGGTGCCGCGAAGCGATAGCCGCGGCCGGGAACGGTGACGATGTAGGGAAGGTCGGCCTGATCCTGCGGCAGCGATCGGCGCAGGGCCGCGATGTTCACTTTCAGATTGCTCTCATGCACGAAAGTGTCGGGCCAGGCGAAGCTTATCAGATCAGCCTTGCTGACCAGCTCGCCCTGGCGCTCGAGCAGCACCTGAAGCAGATCGAGTGCACGCGCACCAACCCGGACGGGAACCTGCCCCCGGAGCAGCAACTGCCGCCGGGGAAAAAATCGATACTCGTCAAAGAAATACGCGCCTTCGCTGACCGGGCGCAAGTTGACCTCCTGACGCTCCTGATTTGCATCGTATGGCATCGCGCGCGCGCTCGCCAATGCCGCGGATTGGCGCGGAGCGGATCTGTCGTGCGATTTTGGAAGTGTGCCATCATGCTCCTGTTTTGCCCGACGAGTCAAACCGCCTTGCCGATCGGCTAAGTCATTGATCCCTCATGCCCCGGCTACTGTGCATGGGGTTGTTTTCGCACTTTTTGTTTGGAGCACTCCGGCAGACACGCGCGCTTACGCGCTCTCCGTCTCCCGGTGCACGTCGTGCACCACGAGGCCCATGCCTTTCTCGGGCATCTTGATCCAGTCGCGGCGCTTCAGCGTGCGCTTGGTGTCCTCGTAGCCGCTTGCCCAGTGCTCGCGCATCGAGGTGCCCGAGAACTCGTGGTCCTTGGCGTCGCCCTCATAGGCCTTCTGCTGGTAGATCAGATGCAGGATCGCGATCTCCGGCATGTGGCAGAGGCTCGCCTTGAGCTGGCGCTCCTCGTCGGTGAGCTGCTCCTCGGGGAGCTTCGCCAGCGCCTTGTAGAGCAGGACCTTGAGATTGTGCGTGCGGCGATAGACGTCGGTGTTGTGGCGCGTGCGCGAGGAATACATGATGTCCTTGTGGCGGGCCATCACGTCCTGGATCGAGCGCGGCAGCACGCCACGCGCGCTGAACAGGTCGACCTGGAACACCAGCGAATTGAGCGCGTCCTCCTGGTCGAGCAGATGTTGCAGCGGTGTGTTGGAGACGATGCCGCCGTCCCAGAAATGATCGGTGCCGATCCGCACCATCGGCAGCGCCGGGGGCAGGGCGCCGGAGGCCATGATGTGCTCCGGCTCGATCTCGTCGTGGGAATTGTCGAAATAGATGAAATTGCCCGACAGCACGTTCACCGCGCCGACCGCGAAGCGGACCTTCTTCTCGTTGATGAGGTCGAAGTCGACCAGCTCGAGCAGGCTCTCCTTCAGCGGCACCGTGTCGTAATAGCTCGTCGCGGTTCGCGCGCCGACCGGGCTCAGCCACGGATTGACCTGGTGCGGGGTGAAGAAGCCGGGCTGGCCGAGCGTGGAGGTCATCCAGGCGCTGGTGAGGTTGCGCCACTGGCGGAAGACGTCGCCATCGGGCGTGTAGTGCCAGATCTTGCGGTTGGTGATGCGCTCCCAGAAGATGCGTAGCGCCTCGAGCCGCTTCTCCGGCCTGTTGCCGGCGATGATGGCGGAGTTGATGGCGCCGATTGAAACGCCGCAGACCCAGTCGGGCTCGATGCCGGCCTCGTGCAGCGCCTGGTAGACGCCGGCCTGGTAGGCGCCGAGCGCGCCGCCGCCCTGCAGCACCAGCGCGACGCGGTCGCAGCGCTCGGGCCGCCAGCCGCGTGCGGGAGACGGATGGGTCTGATGAGCCGGTTGCGACGTGCGGGCGTCCATGGGTTTGCCTCCCTGCCTGTCCAAACGATTGCGTCCGGCGGTGACGGCGTGATGACAAGCTGGGCGACGATGCAGCGTGCCATGCGCGTCAGCCGCCGCGGGAATGGCAGCAGGTCGTGCGGCTGATGGAAATCTTTCACATCGCAGTCAATGACGGCGGCTAGCAATCTGGCCTGAGCTTGCGAGTTGCCGGGCCGACGTCACAGACATCACACAGGAGAGGCGCGATGCGCAGGGAAGATCTGCTGAAGCTTCCGTCCATGCCGGCCGCCGGGCCGAGCTATCCCGCCGGTCCCTATCGCTTCGTCAACCGCGAATTCCTGGTTATCACCTACGAGACCGATCCGGAGCTGATCCGCGCCGGTCTGCCTGAGCCGCTGGAGCCGATCGAGCAGCCGATCGTGCATTACGAATGGATCAGGATGCCGGACTCCTCCGGCTTCGGCAGCTACACCGAGTCCGGCCTCGTCATCCCCGCGCGCCTCAACGGCGAGGAGGTCAACTTCGTCTCGCAGATGTATCTGGACGACGATCCGCCGATCGCGGCCGGCCGCGAGATCTGGGGCTTCCCCAAGAAGTACGCCCATCCGAAACTCGAGATCGTCAAGGACACGCTGACGGGCACGCTGGAATATGCCGGCCAGCTCGTCGCCATGGGCACGATGGGCTACAAGCACGAGAGCATGGCCGGCAACGGCGATCTCACCCGCGCCACGCTGTCGAAGACGCAGATCAATCTGAAGATGATCCCCGGCGTCGACGGCCGTCTCGAGATCTGCCAGCTCGTCGCGATCAACCTGATCGACATCGTGCCGAAGGGCTCGTGGATGGGGCCCGGCCGGCTGCATCTGGTGCCGCATGTCAATGCGCCGGTTGCCGACTTCCCGGTCCGCCGCTGCCTCGGCGCGCATCACTACATCGCCGACCTGACGCTGCCGTTCGGCCGCGTCGTGCACGACTATGTCAAGGAAGCCGCGGCCGCGACGGCGCTCGCCGCGGAATAGGGCGCATCATCAAACTGTAACAAAGCCGTAATTGAGTACCCGCGAGAGGTCCGGAGAAGGCTGGCAACGGCCCCCCGGATTTGGGCTGCATGGACGTGAGACGTTGACTTTGGGGTGGGGCATGGCTGAGCCGGCGAAGCTTGTCAGCGCGATATCGAGCACCGACCCCGCCATTCCCGGGCTCGTCTGGGCGTTCCGCCTGCACAGCGACGGCAGCGCCGAGCCGCTTCCGATCAATCAGCCGATCGAGTTCAGCCATGATGGCCGTCTGTGGCTGCATTTCAATTTGACAGATGGTCGCGTGCGGCCGTGGATCGCGTCATCGACGCTGCCGCCGCTGGCGCGCGAATTGCTGCTCTCGAATGACACGTTCCAGCAGCTCCACGTGATCGACCACTGCGTCTACGGCGTGTTCTCCGATCTCGTGCGCGACATCGACAGCGCGACGGAGGAGACCGCCTTCCTGCGCTTCGCCATGACCGAGCATCTCCTCGTCAGCGGCCGCCATCAGGCGCTGTGCTCGGCGGACGCGACGCGCCGCGTGCTCGAAGGCGGCTATCGCGTCGACAATGTCGCTCATCTCCTGGAGAAGATCGTCGACGAGGTCGCCGACACGCTCGACAGGATGGCCGACAAGCTCGGCCAGGAGATCGACGATATCGAGGAACGGATTCTGGCTGACGACGCCAAGCCGGAGATGCGCCGCAATCTCGGCCGTCTCCGCCGCACCTGCGTCAGGCTGCATCGCCAGCTCACGGGATTGCGCGTGCTGTTTCACCGGCTCGACCAGAAGAACACGGACCATCTGTCGCCCGCGCTACGCATACAGGCCGGCAAGCTGGCGCAGCGGCTGGACGGGCTCGATCACGACATCGTCGAATTGCGCGAGCGCAGCCGCCTGCTGGAGGAGGAGCTGCGCTTCAAGAACGAGGAGGAGAGCAACCGCCATCTCCACACGCTCTCGATCGTGACCTCGCTGCTGCTGCCGCCGACGCTGATCACCGGCATCTTCGGCATGAACACGAAAGGCCTGCCGCTCACCGATGTCGAGAGCGGATTCCTTTGGGCGGCATTGCTGATGGCCTCGTCGGTCGGCGCAGCCTATCTGTTCATGCGGCGCACGGGCATCTTCAAATAGCGTATCGATCGTGAGTTGGCGCGCCCATACATCTTTGGCGGCCGCGATGGCGCTGGCCTGCACGACAACGAGCGCGTTCGCCGGCGCCAAGGACGAAAGCGCGGCCGAATGGCTGTTCCCAAAATGGTTCAACGAATGGCATGACGGCATCGCCAACAGGGGGCTGAATTTCGGCGCGACCTATATCGCCGACAACATCGCCAACGTCTCCGGCGGCGTGAAGCGCGGCGCCATCCATTTCGGCCGGCTCGACCTGTCGGTCGACGCCGACCTCGACAAGCTCGTCGGCTGGACCGGCGGCCGCTTCTACGCCAATGCGTTCGTGATCTACGGCCAGAGGCTCTCCCGCAACTACGTGCAAAACCTCGCCACCATCAGCGAGATCGAGGCGCCGCCGGACCAGCGGCTCTACAACGCCTATTTCGAGCAGAGCTTCTTCAACGACCGCCTGAACATCAGAGCCGGCCAGCAGGCCGCCGACGTCGAGTTCTTCGACAGCCAGACCGACGACCTTTTCATCAACGGCACCTTCGGCTGGCCCGCGATCAAGGCGTCGAACCTGCCGGCCGGCGGACCGGCGCCGCCGATCGCGGTGCCCGGCATCCGCGTCAAGGCCACGCTGTCGGATCAGGTCACGCTGTTCGGCGCTGTTTTCAACGGCGATCCCTCGGGCCCGGGCGAGGCCGATCCGCAGCTCCGCGATCATCACGGCCTTGCGTTCCGCGTCAACGATCCGCCCTGGCTGATCGGGCAGGTCCGCTTCAACTACGACATCGACATCGGCGGACGTTCGCTTGCCGGCAATTTCACGCCGGGGGCCTGGAAGCACTATGGCTCGTTCGATAGCCAGCGCTTTACTGCGGAAGGGCAGTCGATCGCCGATCCCGATGGCAGTGGTATTCCGGCAAGGCTGCAGGGCAATTACGGCATCTTCGCCGTGATCGAGCAGGTGCTGTATCGCCCGCCGGAGGTGAAGGACAACAGCACGTCGGCCTCGATCCCGGGCATCACCGCGTTCGGCCGCATCGCCTATAGCCCGCCGGATCGCAATCTGATCGACCTTTATCTCGACGGCGGCATCGGCTTCGTCGGCTTCACGCCGGGCCGGCCGCTCGACCGTTTCGGCGTGGCAATGGCCTATATGCGGATCTCGAACACCGCGCGCAATCTCGACCTCGACACCAACTTCTACAGCGGCGTCCAGGGGCCGGTGCGCAGCAACGAGACCTTGCTCGAGATGATCTACGAGGCGCATATCAAGCCGGGCTGGCTGATTGCGCCTTACTTCCAGTATGTGTGGCGCCCCTCCGGCGGCATTCCGAATCCGAACGATCCGACCGGCGTCTCGCGGATCGGTGACGCCGCTGTGTTCGGCGTCACCACCACGATCAGGTATTAGGCCATCGCAGGTTTGGCCTGCGGTTTCGGCTGCCGCGACAGCGCCAGCACGATCAGCGAGGCGAACACGCAGAGCGCGCCGGCGATGAAGAACGCGGGCAGATAGCTCTGATAGACCGTCCGCGACAGGCCGGCGCCGAACGCTGCGGTGCCCGCGCCGAGCTGGTGGCCTGCAAAGATCCAGCCGAACACCAGATTGGCGCGCTCGGGTCCGAATTTCTGCGCGGTGAGGCGCACCGTCGGCGGCACCGTGGCGATCCAGTCGAGCCCGTAGAACATCGCGAAGATCGACAGGCCGTAGAACGAGAAATCGCTGAAGGGCAGGAAGATCAGCGAGAGCCCGCGCAGGCCGTAATACCAGAACAGTAGATAGCGGTTGTCGTAGCGGTCCGACAGCCAGCCCGACATGATGGTGCCGAAGAAGTCGAAGATGCCCATCGCGGCGAGCAGGCTCGCGGCCTGCACCTGCGGGATGCCGAAATCGAGGCACATCGGGATCAGGTGCACCTGCACGAGGCCGTTGGTCGACGCGCCGCAGACGAAGAAGGTCGCGAACAGGATCCAGAACGCGCTCGACTTCGAGGCATCGCGCAGCGTTCCGAGCGCTACTGCCGTGATCGAGCCGTGGCTCGCGGGCGGGGCGGGCAGCGGCTCAGTGCCTTCGTCGCCGAACGGCCGCAAGCCGACGTCGCTCGGCCGGTCGCGCATCGCGAGCAGCACCGCGATGGCGGAGACGCCGAGCATGATGCAGACGAAGCCGAGCGCGAGGCGCCAGCCGAAGCGCTCCGTCAGGCTTGCGAGCAGCGGCAGGAACACGAGCTGGCCGGTGGCGACGCTCGCGGTCATGATGCCGACGACGAGGCCGCGCCGCGCGGCGAACCAGCGCGTCGCGATGGTCGCGCCCAGCACCAGCGCGGTCATGCCGGTGCCGATGCCGATCACCACGCCCCAGAGCGCAATGAGCTGCCAGACTTGCGTCATGCCGAGCGAGAGCACCAGCGCCGAGACGACGATGAGCTGCGCCGCCAGCGTGACGTTGCGCAGGCCGTAGCGGTTGAGCAGGGCGGCCGCGAACGGCGCCATCAGCCCGAACAGGATGAAGCGGATCGAGAGCGCGGAAGAGATCTCCGCCGTGCTCCAGCCGAACTCCTTCTGCAGGGGAACGATGAACACGCCGGGCGCGCCGACCGTGCCGGCGCTGATCAGCGCGGCGAGGAAGGTCACGCCGACCATCACCCAGCCGTAGTGGATATTGCGGCGGCCGAGTGCTGCCGCGAGCCAGTTCGAGATCATCGCCCCTCAATATTGGTTGGCAGGCCCATAAGGACCCGCGTCATTGATGCAGTCTGGCACAAATGAGGGAAGTCCAAAATGACAGACTTCCCTCATTTTCGGACGTTGCGCGTCAATGCGCGAGACGCTCCACGGCGATCGCGGTGGCTTCGCCGCCGCCGATGCAGAGCGCTGCGACACCGCGCTTGAGGTTGTTGGCCTCGAGCGCATGCAGCAGCGTCACGATCAGCCGCGCGCCGGTGGCGCCGATGGGGTGGCCGAGCGCGCAGGCGCCGCCATTGATGTTCAGCTTCTCGCGGGGAATGCCGAGATCGCGCTGCGCCGCCATCGCGACGACCGCAAAGGCTTCGTTGATCTCGAACAGGTCGACATCACCGGCGCTCCAGCCGACCTTGTCGAGCAACTTGCGGATCGCGGGGATCGGCGCCGTGGTGAACCATTGCGGCTCCTGGCTGTGGGTGGCGTGGCCCTTGATCTCGGCGATGGCAGGCAGGCCGTTGCGGTCGGCGAGCGAGCGTTTCGTCAGCACCAGTGCCGCAGCGCCGTCGGCGTTGGCGGAGGAGGCCGCGGGCGTGATGGTGCCGTTGGCGCGGAAGGCCGGCTTCAGGCCGGGAATTTTGGCGGGATCGACCTTCAGCGGATGCTCGTCATTGGCGATGATGCGCGGGCCGGCCTTTTCGGTCAGCGTGATCGGCGCGATCTCGGCCTTGAACGCGCCGCCTTCGACCGCCTTGCGGGCGCGGCTCAGCGTCTCCATCGCATAGGCGTCCTGGTCCTTGCGGGTGAACTGATAGGCTTCTGCGGTGGCTTCGCCGAAATCGCCCATGGAGCGGCCGGTCTCGTAGGCGTCCTCGAGGCCGTCCATCATCATGTGGTCGATGATGCGGTCATGCCCGGCGCGATAGCCACCGCGCGCCTTGGCGAGCAGATAGGGCGCGTTGCTCATGCTCTCCATGCCGCCGGAGACGACGATCTCGGCGGACCCGGCGCGAATGATGTCGTGTGCCAGCATGGTCGCCTTCATGCCGGAGCCGCAGACCTTGTTGACGGTGGTGGCGCCGGTCGCATCAGGCAGACCGGCCGCGCGCGCGGCCTGGCGCGCCGGTGCCTGGCCTTGTCCTGCCGGCAGCACGCAGCCCATGAAGACCTCGTCGACCTTCTCCGGCGCAAGCCTGGCGCGCTCCAGCGCCGCACCGATCACGTGCGATCCGAGCTTATGCGCGGGGAGCGGCGAGAGCTCGCCCATGAAGCGGCCGAGCGGGGTGCGGGCGGCGGAGACGATGACGACGGGATCGGCGGCTTCAGCCATGACGAAAACTCCCTGCGAGGGTGTGTAAGATTATGATCATCATATGAGGCGATGCAAAAAATGCAACCGCGGCTGGGATGAGAAAATGTCGTGGGTCGGATGAGATTTGGTCGTTCGATTGGAGGAGGTGGCGCTCTCGGCACACCGTCGTCGCCCGCCTTGTGCGCAATCGCGCACCGGGGCGGGCGATCCAGTATTCCAGAGGCCGCGCGGCTGGAACCGAGAAGCCGCGGCGTACTGGATGCCCCGCCCCCCGTGCGCAATTGCGCACTAGGCGGGGCATGACACCGTCTTTGAGGGAACGCCTTCGTTCCCAGCGCCTACCGCTTCCTGTTCACGAACGCCTGCATCAGCCGCGTCGGCTCGTCCGTCAGGAATGACTCGCCGAATACCTTGACGCTCAAATTCACCGACTCCGTCAGCGGCAGCTCCTCCCATTGCCGCAGCAGCGCCTTCTGCGACCGCAGTGCCTCGGGGCCGCATTCGAGCAGCGCGGTGACGAGATGTTCGACGGCCGCATCGAGTTCGCCCGCCGGGGCGACCTTGTCGACGAGGCCCCAGGCCAGTGCGGTCGGCGCGTTGATGTTTTCCGCCGTCATCACCAGCCAGCGGGCGCGGGCCCAGCCGATCAGGCGCGGCAGCAGGGCGGCGTGGATCACTGAGGGGATGCCGACGCGCACCTCGGGCATGCCGAAATGCGCATCATGCGCGGCGATGCGGAAGTCGCAGGCCGCCGCGACCTCGAGCCCGCCGCCGAGGCACCAGCCGGGCATGCGCGCGATTACGGGGGCGGGGAACTGGCGCACGGCCTCGCAGAGATCGCGCAGGCGGCTGATGAAGGCTTCGGCCGACTTCTGGTCGAGCTTCGCCATCTCCTTGATGTCGGCACCGCCGATCATGCTCTTCTCGCTCTGGCCGCGCAGCACCACGACGCGAACGCTGCGATCGGACGAGAGCTGCTGCAGGCCTTCGCGCACCGCGTCGGTGACGGGCGAGCCCAGAATATTGAGTGAGCCGGCGTTGCAGATCGCGACATGGACGACGCCGCGCGCATCGCGCGTCACGCCGCAGTGATTGTTGAGCATTTCCATCGTGGCATCTCGAAGGTTTCGTGGACAGGCGCGAGGTGCGCCGGTCGGCATCACTTCCGGGCCGAAACGTCCGTGTTGTCAAGCGGGTGGGGACGAAGTTGCCAGCGCGAAGTCCGCGGCATAGTATGATATCGATCATACAAAGAGGCCGCCATGACCGACACCGATCAACTCGACCTGTTTTTGTCCACGCTTCGGCGCGAGCGCGTGGTGGATTGGCAGGTGCCGGCGCCGGTTGCGAAAGTCGCCATGGGCCTGTCAGGCATGGACGCGATGCTCGGCATCCGCGATGGTCGTCTGCCGCCGCCGCCCTTCGCGAAACTGATCGGATTTACCGTCGGCGTGGTCGAGCCGGGCCGGATCGTGATGGAACTGGAGCCGCGCGAGGATCTCGAAAATACCATCGGCCTCCTGCACGGGGCGACCGCGGCGGCGTTGATCGACACCGCCATGGGCTGCGCCATTTCGACACGGCTGGAGGCCGGACAATCGTCGGTGACCCTTGACCTGAAAATGACCTTCCTGCGCCCGCTGTCGGTTCGCTCCGGATTGATCTCGGCGGAAGGTAAAGTGATCAAGCTGGGGCGCCAGACCAGCTACACCGAGGGGTTCGTGCGCGACGGCAAGGGCGCGCTCGCAGTCCATGCAACTGCAACCTTTTCGATGATCGGCGCAACAACTTAACATGATTTTAATCCACCGGCTGGTCCATTTCTGTGCTATGAGATGATCTCCGACATTCAATGAGACACGCATGCGCTATTCCCGGGAACACAAGCAGGAAACCCACGATCGCATCGTGAAGAAGGCCTCCGTGCGGCTGCGCGAGAAGGGCGCCCACGGTATCGGCGTTGCCGACCTCATGAAGGAGGCGGGCCTGACCCATGGCGGTTTCTACGCGCATTTCGACTCGCGCGAGGCGCTGGTGATCGAGGCGTTTGCCTACGCCATGGACCGCTCGATGGAGCACTGGCGCAAGCAATCCGATCAGATCGCGCCCGAGAAGCAGCTCGCCCAGATCGTCGAGACGTATCTTTCGGCGCTCCACCGCGACAATCCCGGCCATGGCTGCTCGATTCCCGCGCTCGGTGCGGAGATCGCCCGCGAAAGCCTGAAGACGCGCAAAGCGTTTGCCGGCAAGCTGGACGAAATGGTCGAGATGATGACCGATTTCATCCCGAGCGTTCCGCGCAAGGCCGCCCGCAAGCAGGCGATCGCGACGCTGGCGACCATGGCCGGCACCATGCTGCTGGCGCGGATCGCGGGCTCCAGTGAGCTGTCGGACGAGGTGCTGAAGGCGGGCAAGGACAGCGCGCTTGAGGGCACGAAGCGCGAGCCGAAGGTGGTGGCGGCGAAGAAGGCGAAGCAGAGCTAGGCCGAGGTGCCGTTGAATGCGTAGGGCCGGTTAGCGAAGCGTAACCCGCCACTGTCCCTATCTGCGGAGACAGAAGTGGTGGGTTACGCCTTCGGCTAAGCTAACCCACCCTACGAAACTCGCCCCGCAAACAACGCCCGCTCGCGCTCCACGATCTCCCCGATGTAATCCGCCACCGCCCGGATCCGCGCGAGGTCCTTGCTGTCGGCGTGCATCAGCATCCAGAACGTCCGCGTGATCGAGATCTCTTCAGGGAGCACTGCGACAAGCCGCGGATAATCGCTTGCCATGAAATGCGGCAGCACCGCGATGCCGAAGCCTGACAGCGTGGCGTTGAGCTGCGCGATCAGATTGGCGCTGCGGAAGCGCGCGGAAATCCGCGGCGACACCTGCGGCAGATAGTCGAGCTCCGGCGTGAACAGCAGCTCCTCGATGTAGCCGACGAAACGGTGCTGCACCAAGTCCTGCCGCGAAGTGATGTTCGGGAATCGGTCGAGATAGGCGGGGGCGGCATAGAGCCCGAGGCGGTAGTCCAGCAGCTTGCGGCCGACGATGCGGCCTTCCTTCGGCATGGTTAGGCTGATCGCGATGTCGGCCTCGCGCTTGGAGAGACTGAACAGCCGCGCGGTGGCTACAAGTTGCAGATCGAGATCGGGATAGCGGTCGGCGAATGGCGCCAGCCGCGGCGCCAGGAAGGCGGTGCCGAAGCCGTCGGGCGCGCCGATCCGCACCGTGCCGGTCAGCCGCGCCACGGAGCCGCCGACCTGCTCCTGGTTGGCGACGATGGTCGATTCCATCGCCTCGGCGCTGTCGGCCACGCGCTGGCCGGCCTCGGTGAGGAGGTATCCGGTCTTGCGCCGGTCAAACAGCTTTGCCGACAGGTGCTTTTCCAGCCGGTCCACGCGGCGGATCACGGTCGCATGATCGACGCCGAGCTGTTTTGCCGCAGCCGACACCGAGCCGCCCCGCACGATGGCCAGCACGAAGCGAAAGTCGTCCCAGTCGATGTGACCTTGATCCAGCATTTTCGCACATCTATGGTGCAATATCTCAGACTTGAATCCTATAAAATGCAGGTCAATAGGATTTGTCAAAGCGTTCAAGCTCGCCCTCAAGGAGATCATTCCATGCGTTCAGTCGGACATTTCATCGGTGGCAAGGAGGTCAAAGGTACCTCGGGCCGCACCGCCGACGTCTTCGAGCCGATGACCGGTGACGTCCAGGCCAAGGTCGCGCTGGCGTCCAAGGCCGAGGTCCGCGCCGCCGTCGAGAACGCGCGCGCCGCGCAGCCCGAGTGGGCCGCGACCAACCCGCAGCGCCGCGCCCGCGTCATGATGAAATTCGTCGAGCTGGTTCAGCGCGATTACGACAAGCTCGCCGAACTGCTCGCGCGTGAGCACGGCAAGACCGTTCCCGATGCGAAGGGGGACATCCAGCGCGGCCTCGAAGTCGCCGAGTTCGCCTGCGGCATCCCGCATCTGATGAAGGGCGAGTACACCGAAGGCGCCGGTCCCGGCATCGACATCTACTCCATGCGCCAGGCGCTCGGCGTCGTCGCCGGCATCACGCCGTTCAATTTCCCGGCGATGATCCCGATGTGGAAGTTCGCGCCCGCGATCGCCTGCGGCAACGCCTTCATTCTCAAGCCGTCCGAGCGCGATCCCGGCGTGCCGATGCTGCTCGCCGAGCTGATGATCGAGGCGGGTCTGCCGGCCGGCATCCTCAACGTCGTTAACGGCGACAAGGAAGCGGTCGACGCCATCCTCGACGATCCCGATATCAAGGCTGTCGGCTTCGTCGGCTCCACGCCGATCGCGCAGTACATCTATGAGCGCGCAGCCCAGACCGGCAAGCGCTGCCAGTGCTTCGGTGGCGCCAAGAACCACGCCATCATCATGCCGGACGCCGACATGGACCAGGCCGTCGACGCGCTGATCGGCGCCGGCTACGGCTCGGCCGGCGAGCGCTGCATGGCGGTCTCGGTTGCGGTTCCCGTCGGCAAGTCCACCGCGGATCGGCTGATGGAAAAGCTGATCCCGCGCGTCGAGAGCCTCAAGATCGGCACCTCGATCGATCCGTCGGCCGATTACGGTCCGCTGGTGACGCGCGAGGCTGTCGAGAAGGTCAAGAGCTACATCGACATCGGCATCAAGGAAGGCGCGAAGCTGGCCGTCGACGGCCGCGGCTTCAAGATGCAGGGCTACGAGAAGGGCTTCTATCTCGGCGGTTCGCTGTTCGACAACGTCACCAAGGACATGCGGATCTACAAGGAAGAGATCTTCGGCCCGGTGCTCTCGGTGGTGCGCGCGCACGACTATAAGGAAGCGCTGGCGCTGCCGTCCGACCATGACTACGGCAACGGCGTTGCCATCTTCACCCGTGACGGCGATGCCGCGCGCGACTTCGCTGCCAAGGTCAACGTCGGCATGGTCGGCATCAACGTGCCGATCCCGGTGCCGATCGCCTATTACACCTTCGGCGGCTGGAAGAAGTCCGGCTTCGGCGATCTCAACCAGCACGGCCCGGACTCGGTCCGCTTCTATACCAAGACCAAGACGGTGACATCGCGCTGGCCGTCCGGCGTCAAGGAAGGTGCGGAGTTCTCGATCCCGCTGATGAAGTAGGGCTGTTGCCCAGCCCGTCATTGCGAGCGTAGCGAAGCAATCCAGAATCTTCCTGCAGAGACAGTCTGGATTGCTTCGTCGCTTCGCTCCTCGCAATGACGAGGAAGGTGAGGAGCCCAGCATGCAGTTCGCTCTGAACGAGGATCAGGTCGCGGTTCGCGACATGGCGTTGGCGTTTGCGGCGGAGAAGATAGCGCCGCACGCGCTGCGCTGGGACGAGGAGAAGCATTTCCCCGTCGACGTGATGCGCGAGGCCGCGGCGCTCGGCATGGGCGGCATCTACATCCGCGAGGATGTCGGCGGCTCCGCCATGACGCGGTTCGACGCGGCGCTGATCTTCGAGGCGCTGGCGACGGGCTGTCCGACCACCTCGGCCTTCATCTCCATCCACAACATGGCGAGCTGGATGATCGATGCCTTCGGCAGCGACACCCAGCGCCACAAATGGCTGCCGAAGCTCTGCTCGATGGAGCTGATCGCGAGCTACTGCCTGACCGAGCCGGGCGCCGGCTCGGACGCGGCGGCGCTCCGCACCCGCGCGGTGCGCGACGGCGATCATTACGTCCTCAACGGCCAGAA
Source organism: Bradyrhizobium sp. (assembly GCF_035935975.1). Taxonomy (GTDB): domain Bacteria; phylum Pseudomonadota; class Alphaproteobacteria; order Rhizobiales; family Xanthobacteraceae; genus Bradyrhizobium. The sequence goes on along the minus strand of NZ_DASYWN010000041.1, from coordinate 219,729 downwards.
GCAGTTCATCTCCGGCGCCGGCGGCACCGATCTGCTGGTCGCGATGGTGCGCACCGGCGGTGATGGCCCCGGCGGCATCTCGACCCTCGTGATCGACGGCAAGGCGCCGGGCGTCTCGTTCGGCGCCAATGAGCGCAAGATGGGCTGGAACGCGCAGCCGACCCGCGCGGTGATGTTCGAGAACGCCCGCGTGCCGGTCGAGAACCGCCTGAGCGAGGAGGGCGTCGGCTTCAAGATCGCGATGGCCGGCCTCGACGGCGGCCGGCTCAACATCACGGCTTGCTCGCTCGGCGGCGCGCAGACCGCGCTCGACAAGGCGCGCGCCTACATGAAGGAGCGCAAGGCCTTTGGAAAACGCCTCGACGAATTCCAGGCGCTGCAGTTCCGCCTTGCCGACATGGCGATCGAGCTCGAGGCTGCGCGCACCTTCCTGTGGCGCGCTGCGGCAGCGCTCGACCGGAAAGACCCCGACGCCACCATGCTCTGCGCGATGGCAAAGCGCTTCGGCACCGATGTCGGTTTCGAAGTCGCCAACCATGCGCTGCAGCTTCATGGCGGCTACGGTTATCTCAGCGAATACGGCATCGAGAAGATCGTGCGCGATCTGCGCGTGCACCAGATCCTCGAAGGCACCAATGAAATCATGCGGCTCATCGTGGCGCGCAAATTGATCGAGGGCGCACGATGAGTTCAGTGGAAGAGGGCGATCTCATCGTTCGCCGCGAAGGCGCAGCGGGCGTGATCCGCCTCAACCGTCCCAAGGCGATCAACGCCATGACGCTGGAGATGTCCATCGGCATCGACGCGGCGCTGGATCGCTTCGAGACCGATCCTGAGGTCGCGGTGATCATTCTGGAAGGTGCTGGCGAGCGCGGCCTCTGTGCGGGCGGCGACATCCGCGGCCTCTGGGAGAGCTCACGCGAAGGCGGCGATCTCGGCGCGCGGTTCTGGCGCCAGGAATACGTCATGAATGCGCGGATCGCGAAATATCCGAAGCCGTATGTCGCATTCATGGATGGCCTCGTCATGGGCGGCGGCGTCGGCTTGTCCGGCCATGCCAGCCATCGTGTCGTGACCGATCGCACCAAGCTGGCGATGCCCGAGGTCGGGCTCGGCTTCTTCCCCGATGTCGGCGGCACCTGGCTGCTGTCGCGCTCGCCCGGCGAGATCGGCACCTATTTTGGCCTGACCGGCCAGACCATGAACGGACCCGACGCGATCCACGCCAGATTCGCCGATGCCGTGGTGCCCGCCGCAAAGTGGCCGGAGCTGCGCGAGGCGCTGACGAAGGTTCGCTCCGGTGTGAGCGCGGCCGATGTCAGCAAGCTCATCAACGGCTTTGCGACCGGTGAGACCGCGGGACCGGTCGCCGCGAAGGAGCCTGTGATCGACGCGCTGTTCGGCTTCGACCGCATGGAAGACATTTTTGCGGCGCTCAAGCGCGACGGTTCGGAGTTCGCGCTGGCGACCTTGAAGACGCTCAACGAAAAATCGCCGCGCGGCATGGTGGTGACGCTGAAGCTGCTGCGGCTCGCGCGCACCGCGTCGAGCCTGGAGGAGTGCCTGGTCCGCGAATATCGCGCCGCGCTGGAGGTGTTCCGCAGCGACGATTTCCGCGAGGGCGTGCGCGCCGCCGTGATCGACAAGGACCGCAATCCGACCTGGTCGCCGCCGCGCATCGAGGACGTGACACCGCAGATGCTGGCGCCTTATCTCGCCGAGATCGGTGCCGACGAGCTGAAGTTCAACTAACAACGCTATAGCGGAGGAAACGAAGATGGCCACGATCGCATTCATTGGTCTGGGCAACATGGGCGGCCCGATGGCGGCCAACCTCGTCAAGGCGGGCCACAAGGTGGTGGCGTTCGACCTCGTCGAAGCCTCCCGCGCGCAAGCCAAGGCCGACGGCGCCGGCATCGCCGACAGCGCCGCGGGCGCGGTGAAGGGCGCCGATGTCGTCGTCACCATGCTCCCCGCGGGCAAGCACGTGCTCGGCGTCTGGAACGAAGTCGTTCCCGCCATGACGAAGGGCACGCTGATCATCGACAGCTCCACCATCGACGTCGAGAGCGCGCGGCAGGCGCATGCGCTGGCCGCCAGGAGCGGCGTGCTCTCGGTCGATGCGCCGGTCTCCGGCGGCACGGGCGGCGCCAAGGGCGCGACGCTCACCTTCATGTGCGGCGGCGAGGAGGGCGCGTTCGCGGCGGCCAAGCCGGTACTGGAGAAGATGGGCAAGAAGATCGTGCATTGCGGCGGCGCCGGCGCAGGGCAGGCGGCCAAGATCTGCAACAACATGATCCTCGGCATTTCCATGATCGCGGTGAGCGAAGCCTTTGCGCTCGGCGAGAAGCTCGGTCTCTCGCACCAGGCGCTGTTCGACGTCGCCTCGACCTCGTCGGGCCAGTGCTGGTCGCTGACGACCTATTGTCCGGTTCCGGGCCCGGTGCCGACCTCGCCGGCGAACAACGACTACAAGCCGGGTTTTGCCTCGGCGCTGATGGTGAAGGATCTGACGCTGGCGCAGGACGCCGCCAAGGCCGCCGGAGCGGCGACGCCGCTCGGCAAGCATGCGCAGGAGATCTATCAGTCTTTCGACGCGGCCGGCCAGGGCGGGGTGGATTTTTCCGGAATTATCAAGCACGTTCGCGGCCTCGCTGGAAAATAGCGGGGCTTCGTAGCCCGGATGGAGCGAAGCGAAATCCGGGATAGTTCCGTTCGGGGCCCTGGCCGGCCCCGGATTGCGCTTCGCTCCATCCGGGCTACGTTCGAAGATCAATTCGACGGGCTCTGATCATGACGACATTTTTGGAAGCGCGCGCGTTTCTGCTGAAGCACCGCACGGACTACGGGGCGGCGGTCAGAGACTTCCGCTGGCCCGATCCGGTTCCCTTCAACTGGGCGCTCGACTGGTTCGACGCCGAGCTGGCGACGAATGCGGACAGCAAGGACCGGCCCGCGCTCTGGATCGTCGATGCCGCGCAGGACAAGCAGACCAAGCTGTCCTTCGCGGCGCTCTCGCAGCGCTCCAACCAGGTCGCCAACTTCTTGCGCGCGCAGGGCCTGAAGCGCGGCGATCATCTGCTGCTGCTGCTCGGCAATGTGGTTCCGCTGTGGGAGACGATGCTGGCGGCGATGAAGCTCGGCGTCGTCGTAATCCCCGCAACCACGCTGCTCACCGCCGACGAGCTGCGCGACCGGCTCGATCGCGGCAAGGCGAAGGCGGTCATTGCCGCGCAGGATCAGGTCGCAAAGTTTGCGAGCCTCGGTGCCGAGAATGTGGTGCGAATCGTGGTCGGCACCGCCTCCGATGGCTGGCTCGCCTATGACGAGGCGGCGAAAGCGCCGGAACGTTTTGCGCCTGACGATGTGACCAACGCCGACGACCCGATGCTGCTCTATTTCACCTCGGGCACCACCGCAAAACCGAAACTCGTCCGGCACAGCCAGCGCAGCTATCCCGTCGGCCATCTCTCGACCATGTACTGGATCGGGCTGAAGCCCGGCGACGTCCATCTCAACATCTCATCGCCCGGCTGGGCCAAGCACGCCTGGAGCTGCTTCTTTGCGCCGTGGAATGCGGGCGCGACCGTGTTCGTGGTCAACCAGCCGCGCTTCGATGCCAAGGGCCTGCTCGCCACCATCGGCCGCTGCGGCGTCACCACGCTGTGCGCGCCGCCGACGGTGTGGCGGCTGTTCATCCAGGAGAATTTGGCCTCGTTCAAGGTGGCCCTGCGCGAAGTCTGCGGCGCCGGCGAGCCGCTCAATCCCGAAGTGATCGACCAGGTGCAGGCCGCCTGGGGCCTCACCATCCGCGACGGCTATGGCCAGACCGAGACGACCGCGCTTGCCGGCAATTCGCCGGGGCAAAAGATCAAGGTCGGCTCGATGGGCCGGCCGCTGCCGGGCTATCGCGTGCAGGTCAGCGATGCCGACGGCCATCCGGCCAAGGAGGGAGAGGTGGCGCTGGTGCTGGGCGCGGATCGTCCCGCCGGCCTGATGCAGGGCTATCAGGGTGACGACGGCAAGCTCTCGGGCGCGGAAGGCGCGCTCTATCGCAGTGGTGACGTCGTCTTCGAGGACGAGGACGGCTATCTCACCTTCGTCGGCCGCTCCGACGACGTGTTCAAATCCTCGGACTACCGCATCAGCCCGTTCGAGCTGGAGAGCGTGCTGCTCGAGCACGAGCTGGTGGCGGAAGCCGCTGTCGTGCCGAGCCCCGATCCCATCCGGCTCGCGATCCCCAAGGCTTTCGTGCTGCTGACCTCGGGTGCAGAGCGGACGCCGGAGACGGCGCTGTCGATCTTCAAGCACCTGCACACGCGCCTTGCGCCGTTCAAGCGCATCCGCCGGCTCGAGATCGTGACCGAGCTGCCGAAGACGATCTCTGGCAAAATCCGCCGGGTGCAGCTACGACGGCTCGAACGCGACGATGATCGCAACGATCCGCTGCGCGGCCGGGAATTCCGCGAGGAGGATTTTCCAGAGCTGCCGAAAACACGGAGTGAGACCTAAGTGAACGAAGTCTGGAAGAAGCCGCCGATTTCCCTCGAAGCCTATCAGGCCATGGTCGGCAAGGAGATCGGCGTATCGTCGTGGCACCTGATCGACCAGCCCCGCATCGACGCCTATGCCGACGTGATCGAGGATCACCAGTTCATCCACGTCGACCCTGAGAGAGCCAGGAAGGAGACGGCGTTCGGCACCACGATCGCGCACGGGTTCCTGACGATGTCGTTGTTATCAGTGATGTCCTACGAGGTGATGCCGGTGGTAGCGGGCGCCACGATGGGTGTGAACTACGGTTTCGACAAGCTGCGCTTCATTTCCCCGGTTCGCTCGGGCAAGCGCGTCCGCGGCAGGTTCGTGCTGGCCGAAGCCAAGCTGCGCAAGCCCGGCGAATTCCAGACTCGCACCAACGTCACGGTGGAGATCGAAGGCGAAGACAAGCCCGCGCTGGTCGCGGAATGGCTCGGGCTGACCTATTTCGCCTGAGGTGTGGCCGTCATGGCCGGGCTTGACCCGGCCATCCATCGCTGCTCAAAAGCTGTCCAAATCGCGATCTCACCCTCTTCCCCTGCGGGAAAGGGTGGCTTCGCGGAGCGAAGCCGGGTGAGGGGTCTCTCTCCGCGAGCTCCGCTGTTGATAGATACCCCTCATCCGGCGCTTGCGCGCCACCTTCTCCCGCACGGGGAGAAGGAAGAAGAAGCAGGAACTGCATCATGGCAATCAGGTTCGACGGACGCGTCGCCATCGTCACCGGCGCGGGCAATGGCCTCGGCAAGGCGCATGCGCTGGGGCTCGCCAGCCGCGGCGCAAAAGTCGTCGTCAACGATTTCGGCGGCGCGCGCGACGGCACCGGCGGCTCGCTCTCGCCGGCGGAAGCCGTGGTCGAGGAGATCCGCAAAGCCGGCGGCACGGCGATGGCCGACGGTGCCGACGTCTCGAACTTCGAGCAGGTCACCGCCATGGTCGAGCGCGCGACCAAGGAGTGGGGCAGCGTCGATCTGATGTGCGCCAATGCCGGCATCCTGCGCGACAAATCGTTCGGCAAGATGGAAGCGGCCGATTTCCAGAAGGTGCTCGACGTGCATCTCGTCGGCACCTTCTATTGCTGCAAGGCGGCCTGGGCCGGCATGCGCGATCGCAATTACGGCCGCATCGTGCTGACGACCTCGTCCTCCGGCCTCTACGGCAATTTCGGCCAGGCCAATTACGGCGCGGCGAAATCCGGCATGGTCGGCCTGATGAACGTGCTCGCCGAGGAAGGCCGCAAGACCAACATCCGCGTCAACATCATCTCGCCGACGGCGGCAACCCGCATGACCGAGGAGCTGCTGCCGCCGCAGGCGCTGCAGTTGATGAAGCCGAACGCGATCACGCCCGCGGTCGAGTACATGCTGAGCGAGGACGCGCCGACCCGCACCATCATGGGTGCCGGTGCAGGATCGTTCGCGGTCATCAAGATCCTGGAGAGCGAAGGCATCAACCTGCCGGAAGCCGAATGGACCCCGGACGCAATCGCCGCGCATTTCGCCGAGATCAGCGACATGTCGAAGGCCAGGGCGTTGCAGGGTGCGTTCGAGCAGACGCAGAAGTACGTCGCGCAGGCTGCGGCACGGGCGGGGATCAAGCTCTGACTGAGGTCGCCGTCATTGGTGCCGGTCCCGCCGGCTTGATGGCGGCGGAGGTGCTGGCGCAGGGCGGCGCCCGCGTCACCGTCTACGACGCCATGCCGTCCGCAGGCCGAAAATTCCTGATGGCCGGCCGGGGCGGGCTCAATCTCACCCACAGCGAGCAGCTGCCGGATTTCCTCACCCGCTACCGCGAGGCGATGCCGCATCTGCGCGCCGCGGTCGAGGCGTTTTCGCCCGACGCGCTGCGCGACTGGAGCGCAGGCCTGGGACAAATCACCTTCGTCGGCAGCAGCGGGCGGGTGTTTCCAAAGACGTTCAAGGCCTCGCCCTTGCTGCGCGCCTGGCTGCGGCGGCTCGATGCATCAGGCGTGCAATTCGCCCTTCGGCATCGCTGGACCGGCTGGGACGCCGAGGGGCGGCTCCAATTTCAAACCCCTGATGGACCGCTTGCCATCGCCGCCGGCGCAGCCGTGCTCGCGCTGGGTGGCGCGAGCTGGCCGCGGCTCGGCTCGGATGGCGCGTGGGTCGATTGTCTCGCCGCGAAGGGCGTTGCTATCTCGACGCTTCGGCCCGCGAACTCGGGCTTCACAGTCGCCTGGTCCGACGTCTTCCGGGATCGTTTCGAGGGCCAGCCGCTCAAGGGCGTGGCGCTGACGGTTGGCGCACACACGATCCGCGGCGAGGCGATGATCACCCGCAGCGGCATCGAGGGCGGCGCGATCTACGCGCTGTCGGCGGAGCTGCGCGAAGCGGTGCTGGGTTTGGGGCAGGCGACGCTGACCATCGCCTTGCGGCCGGATCTCACCACCGAGGCGCTGACCACGCGCCTGTCGGGCACGCGCGGCAAGCAGTCGCTGGCGAATTTCCTGCGCAAGGCCGCGCAATTGTCGCCGGTCGGCATCGGCCTGATGCAGGAGGCGGCCATCGCATCCGGCCGGTCGCTGGCGGCGCTCTCGCCGGCGGAGCTGGCGCATCTGGTGAATGCGATTCCGGTTCAGCTTACGGGAGTAGCCCCGATCGAGCGCGCGATCTCGACCGCGGGGGGGATCGCCTTCGCCGAGCTCGACGAGAACTTCATGCTGCGCAAATGGCCCGGCGTGTTCGCCGCCGGTGAGATGCTGGACTGGGAAGCGCCGACCGGCGGCTATCTGCTGCAGGCCTCGTTTGCGACGGGCGCTGCCGCGGGCAGGGGCGTGCTGGAGTGGTTGAACTTGTAGGATGGGTAGAGCGAAGCGAAACCCATCGTTCAAGCCCGCGCAAGTTTCGATGGGTTTCGCGAAGCGAAACCCATCCTACGTGGCCCTACCGCAGCTTCCCGCGCGCCGCCACCGGCAGCGTGCCGATGATCTCCTCGCCGCGGACCATCACGACCTCGTCCATCATGTTGACGACGACGCAGACGTGGTTCGGCACGATGCGGACGACGTCGCCGACGTTCGGCCGCGTGTTGCTGCGGGAGAGGTCGAGGAAGCCGTGCTCCTCGGCGAATTTCGCGATCTTGGCTTCGGGATGCTCCAGGATCAGGCCGTGGCCGTCGAGGCCGCCGGTATCCGTCGTCAGCGTCTTCGAGCCGGCATCGAGAATGCCGCGCTCGGGCGCGGCGCGGCTGACCACGGTCGAATAGATGTGCAGTGCGCAATCGTCCCAGGTCGCCGAGCCGGCAGCGACCTGCATGCGGTCGTTGTAGATGTAGGTGCCGAAGCGATGTTCGGTGCCGCCCTTGAGCTTGCCGATATTGACGAGGTTGGGTGTGCCGCCGGTCGAGACGATCTTTGCGTCCAGCCCGTGTGCGCGCACGCCGGCCAGCGCCTCGTCGAAGAACTTCTGCGCATCGCCCCAGCCGGTTTCGGTCGGGTAGAGCATGAAGCCGGCAAACTCCAGCCCCTTGGATCCCGCGATCTCCCGCGCCAGCGCGATCGCTTCCGCCGGCGTCTCGACGCCCGCGCGCTTGCGGCCCGTGTCGCATTCGACGACGACCGCGAGCGGGCGGCCCGACGCCGCGGCGGCCTTTGGCAGGCCGGCAACGACGGTCGAATTGTCGGCGGCGACCGTCATCCTGGTCTTGGCATTCAGCGCGCCGAGACGCGCCATCTTTTCCTCGCCCAGAAGATTGTAGCTGATCAGGATGTCGTCGATGCCGGCATTCGCCATGATCTCGGCCTCGCCGATCTTTTGGCAGGTGATGCCCTTGGCGCCGGCCGCGACCTGCATCTTGGCGATGGTCGGGTTCTTGTGCGTCTTGATGTGCGGGCGATTGGCAACGCCGGCATCATCACAGGCCTTCTGGATGCGCGCGATGTTGCGCTCGACCCTGTCCATGTCGATGACGGCGCAGGGCGTGCCGTATTCACGGGCGATTTTGGCGGCGAGGGGAGTGGTCATTGGCTCTCTCTATTTTTGGCCCCGTAGGATGGGTAGAGCGAAGCGAAACCCATCAGGACCAATTCCCGTTACGCGATGGGTTTCGCTTCGCTCTACCCATCCTGCGATCTATGCTTGTTCTATCTCTTCTCTGAGCATTTCAAGTTCGAGCCAGCGCTCTTCGGCGGCGGACAGGTCTTCATGCGCCTTGGCGATGGCGGCTGACGTGTCGTCGAATGTCTTGCGATCCTTCGCATAGAGATTGGGATCGTCGAGCACGCGCTGCAGCTTGGCAATGTCGGCCTGCAGCGTTTCCATCTTTGTCGGCAGCGTTTCCAGCGCGTGCTTCTCGTTGAAGCTCAGCTTGCGCTTGGGCGCGGAGGCGGGCGCGGCAGCGCGCTCCTCTTTCTTCTCCGCAACCGGTTGTGCCTTCGCGGTCTCGCGCTTCAGGTCCGCACCGCGCTGCGCCAGCATGTCGCTGTAGCCGCCGGCATATTCGATCCACTTGCCGTTGCCCTCAGGCGCGATCACGGAGGTGACGACGCGGTCGAGGAAGTCGCGGTCGTGGCTGATCAGGATGACCGTGCCCTCGTAGTCGCCAAGCATCTCCTCGAGCACGTCGAGCGTTTCCAGGTCGAGGTCGTTGGTCGGCTCGTCCAGCACCAGCAGGTTCGAGGGCTTGGCCAGCGCGCGGGCCAGCATCAGCCGGCCACGCTCGCCGCCCGAGAGCACCTCTACGGGCGTGCCGCGCTGCTCCTGGGCGAACAGGAAGTCCTTCATGTAGCCGACGACATGCTTGGGCTTGCCGCCGACCATGATCTGGTCGCCACGGCCGCCGGTCAGTGCCTCGGCCAGCGTCGACTTGGGATCGAGGCTCTCGCGGTGCTGGTCGAGCGTGGCCGTCTCCAGATTGGCCCCTAACCGCACGATCCCGGAATCCGGCTGCGCGCCGCCGGTGAGCAGATTGACCAGCGTGGTCTTGCCGGCGCCGTTCGGGCCGATGATGCCGAGCCGGTCGCCACGCTGGATCCGGGTCGAAAAGTTCTCGACGATCTTGCGCTCGCCATAGGCCTTGGTGATGCCCTTCGCCTCGATCACCAGCTTGCCGGATTGCTCGGCTTCCGCTGCGGCGAGCGAGGCGCTGCCGGCGGTGCCGCGATAGTTGCGGCGCTGGTCGCGCAGGGTGTGCAGATTGGCGAGCCGCTTGACGTTGCGCTTGCGCCGGCCGGAGACGCCGTGGCGCAGCCAGTGCTCCTCGTCCACGATCTTGCGGTCGAGCTTGTGCTGGTCGCGCTCTTCCTCGGCCAGCACCTCGTCGCGCCAACCCTCGAACGAGGCAAAGCCGCGGTCGATCTGCTTGATCTTGCCGCGGTCGAGCCATGCGGCGGCGCGCGAGAGATTGGTGAGGAAGCGGCGGTCATGGCTGATGATCACCAGCGCGCTGCGGCGGCTGTCGAGTTCCTGTTCCAGCCATTCGATGGTGGCGAGATCGAGATGGTTGGTCGGCTCATCCAGCAGCAAAATGTCGGGCGAGGGCGCGAGCACATAGGCCAGCGCCGCGCGGCGGGCCTCGCCGCCGGAGAGGTTATGCGGGTCCTCATCGCCGGTGAGGCCGAGCTGCTCCAGCAGATAACGGGCCTGATGCTGGTCGTCGCCAGGGGCGAGCCCGGACTCGACGTAAGCGAGCGTGGTCTTGTGGTCGCCGAAATCCGGCTCCTGTGGCAGATAGCGGACGGTGGCGCCGGGCTGCACGAAGCGCGTGCCGCCGTCGGGCTCGACCAGCCCGGCCGCGATCTTCAGCAGCGTCGACTTGCCCGAGCCGTTGCGGCCGATCAGGCAGACGCGCTCGGATGGCGCAACGTTGAGCTCGACACCCGACAGCAGCGGCGTGCCGCCGAAGGTGAGCTTGATGTCTTTCAGTTGGATCAGCGGGGGCGCCATGATCAGCCTTGACTCAAATTCTGGCTCGTAGCGGCCTGGTCGGCGCGGCGGCGCTGGATCCGGCGCAGCGTCTGGTCGAGCGCCGAGAGGAAGGCAGAGCGGTCGCGCGGTGCGAACGAACGTGGGCCACCGGTGACTTCACCCGCCGAGCGCAGATCCGTCATCAGATTCCGGACCGCCAGCGTCATCCCGATGGACTCCTCGGTGAACGGTTTTCCGTTCGGCGCGATCACGTCGGCGCCCGCCTTGACGCAGCGGCTCGCCAGCGGAATGTCGGAGGTGATGACGACGTCGCCCGGCTTGGCCCGTTCGGCAATCCAGTCGTCGGCCGCGTCCATGCCGCTGCCTGCGGCAATGCGCTCGATCAGGGGATCTTGGGGCACGCGGATGAAGTTGCCGGCGACGACGCTCACGGGCACGCCGTGCCGGAGCGCCACACGGTAAATCTCGTCCTTCACCGGGCAGGCGTCGGCGTCGATATAGATGCGGGTGGGGGTGTCAGTCATTCGCCGCGTGGTACCCCATTCGGGCCCCAAAGGCGAGGGGATTGACCGGTGTTCCCGGGGGCCTACGATTACCCCCGAAACGACAAGAATACAGGCAAGAAACTTAGGGAAGATGACCCATGCCGAACCGGCTCGAAACCTGGCGCGTCGAGGCCTACAACACCGCCAAACAGTCCGAAAACAAGATGCATGACGACACGGTGGCGCGCCGCTTCGGCTTTTCCGGCGGGCTGGTCCCGGGCGTCGACGTCTTCGCCTACATGATGCACGTGCCGGTGGCGCGCTGGGGCCGCGATTTCCTGTCGCGCGGGCTGGTCGAGGCCCGCTTCATCAAGCCGGTCTATGACGGCGAGACCGCCGATGTCGACGCGACCGAGCACAACGGCCTGCTGACGATCGAGGTCTTCAGCCGCACCGAGCTTTGCGCCACCGGAACGGCCTCGCTGCCGGCGGCAGTTCCGGCGGTGTCGCTGAGCGACTATGTCGAGGTCGCGGCGGTTGCCGAGCGCAAGCCGGTCAGTCCCGCGACGTTCGAAACGGGCAAATGGCTCGGCACAACGCCGCGCCGCTGGGCCGGGCAGGATGCCACCGATTATCTCGCTGACATCAGGGAGACCGATCCGGTTTTCGCGCGCGAGGGGCTCGGCCACCCCGGGCTGATCCAGCGCGTCATGAACCGCGTGCTGGTGGACAATACGATTCTGGGCCCGTGGATCCATGTCGGCAGCCGCATGCAGCTTTTGTCCGCCGCGCGCGCCGGCGACGAGATCACGGCGCAGGCCAAGGTCACCGCGAATTACGAGAAGAAGGGCCACCGTTTCGTCGAGCTCGACGCACTCGTCGTCGCCAACGGCACGACGCCGATTGCGCACTGCCAGCACACCGCGATCTACCAGCCGCGCGAGCAGGCGGCGGCCTGAATGCCAGTCGAGGTCTCCTTGCGTGCCCTCTTTTGCTTCGGAATAGCGCTCCTTTTGTCGCTCCATGCGCTTTGCGGCGTGCATGCCGCCGCACTGATGCCCGATAGCGTGTCGCTCAGCGAGCAGACGACGACGTGGAGCACCGTCAAGTTCGCCGTCGATGCGGAGAATGGCTTTGTCAGCGGATCGCTCGACAAGAGCATGATCGTCGAACACCGTTTCAAATCCTATGTGCTTGAGAATCGATATCTGAAGGTAACGCTCGTGCCCGAATTCGGAGGGCGTATTCTATCCATGGTCTACAAGCCGACTGGCCACGAGCAGCTTTATCGAACGGAAGTCGGAGTGCCTTACGGCATGAAGACCGGAAATTTCTACTACGACTGGCTGATGGTGTACGGCGGAATCTTCCCAACGTTCCCGGATGCCGAGCATGGCAAGACGTGGCTGAAGCCGTGGGCTCTCCGGGTGGTGAAGGAGGGCGCCGACGAAGTCACGGTCGTGATGTCGTTCCAGGATGACTTCGACTATTCCGCGCGGCCCAGCAAGTTCAGGGCCGCGACCGGCATCGCGGCGAGCTACTACGTTACGCTGAAGGCCGATCGTGCCGCACTCGATGCGCGCGTGGTGCTGAAGAATCCGAACGACGAGGCTGTCCAATACGAGTACTGGACGTGCACGACACTCGCTCCGGGGTCGGAGCCTAGAAATCCCAGGGCAACGGGCGGCGCCGAAATCATCGCGCCGATCCGAACTTATACGACGCCGGCCTGGTCGACCCGTCTGGCAGACGGCGACGAGAGCGCCGGTATGGGCACGCGGCGCTTCGAAAACCTGCGCTACTTCAAGAACTGGCCAACGATGGGCATCGCCTATGCCGCACCGGATATGCAGGGCGGGAATTTCTGGGGCGTCATCAATCATGACAACGCAGAAGGCATTATTCGCATTGCGGACAATACCCTCACGCGGGGCTTGAAAATGTGGACGTGGGGGTTTCCGTCGCTCACCGGCGAAACCGACGCCCGCAAGGATCCAAACGAGTGGCGGCCTTATGTCGAATTATGGGCGGGTGTGTCAGACCAGTTCTTCCACCCTGCCGACTTTCCCGCACGCAGTGAGGTGTCGATTCCGGAAACCTACAGCCCGACCGTCGGCATGAGCAACGTGACCCATGCGAACGAGAAAATCCTGATCAATTTCTCGGCCGAGGCGTCTCGCGCCGTTGTCGAGTTCTTCAGCATCGAACCGGCCATCCCGTTGCTTGTCACGTTGAAACAGGGTGACACAGCTCTGTTCAGCGGGGTCGTGAGCGCCGATCCGAACAACGGAAATCGCATTTCGGCAGCAATTGCCGACGGCCGCAGCGGGGAAAAAATACGGCTAACGATCGCGACAACGGAGGGACAAGAGTTGATCGCCGCCGAAACGGCGATCAAGTGACCCCTGTCGAAACGCCAGTCGAAGCCCCGGCGTTGTCGCGGTCGCGGAACTTCCCTAGGCCGCGTTGCCCTTGGCATCCTGGATGGCGCGCCACACGCGCTCCGGGGTTAAGGGCATGTCGATGTGCTTGATGCCGTAGTCCGACAACGCATCGACCACCGCGTTCACCACCGTCGACAGGCTGCCGGCGCAGCCGGCTTCGCCGCAGCCCTTGCTGCCGAGCGGGTTGGTTGTGGCGGGCACGGGGTGATCGCCGACCTCCATGAAAGGCACGTCGCCGGCGCGGGGCAGGGCGTAGTCCATCAGCGAGCCGGTGATCGGCTGGCCGCTTTCGTCGTAGCGGACGTGCTCCATCAGCGCCTGGCCGATGCCCTGGACGACGCCGCCATGGAGCTGGCCCGCGACCAGCATCGGGTTGATCACCGTGCCGAAATCGTTGACTGCGCTGTAGCGCACGATCTGCACCACGCCGGTGTCGGGATCGATCTCCACTTCAGCGACGTGACAGCCGTTCGGGAAGGCCGAGGCGACCGGTTCGCTGGTGTGATCGACATCGAGGCTGTCGGGCACGCCCTCCGGCATCTTGCCGTCATGCAGCTTCTTGGCCAGCTCCATGATGTCGATGCTGCGATCGGTGCCGGCGATGGTAAAGCTGCCGTCGGCGAACTCGATGTCGGCCTCGGACGCCTCCAGCATGTGCGCGGCGGCGCGCTTGCCCTTTTCGATCACGAGCTTCGAGGCTCCGACGATGGCTTGACCGCTCGCAGTGATTGAGCGCGAGCCGCCGGTGCCGTTGCCGGTGTGGACGATATCGCTGTCGCCCTGAACCAGCTTCACGCTCTCGAAGGGCACACCGAGCTGCTGGCACAGCACCTGCGCGAACGGGGTGGCATGGCCCTGGCCATAATCGAGCGTGCCGGTGATGAGCTGCACGGTGCCGTCAGGATCGAACACGATCTTGCCGAGTTCGACGCTCGGCGGCGCCGTGACCTCGAGATAGGAGCCGACCGCAATGCCGCGCAGCTTGCCGATCTTCTTGCTATCCTTCTTGCGCTTGGCAAAGTTCTCGTGGTCGGAGATTTCGAGCGCTTTGTTGAACACGGCCTGGAAGTCGCCGCTGTCATAGGTGACGCCGGAGGAGGCCGCGAACGGGATCTGGTTCGGCTTGATGAAGTTGCGCTTGCGCAAGGTCAGGCGGTTGATGCCCATCTCGTCGGCGGCGCGGTCGATCAGCCGCTCCATGTAGTAGTTCGCCTCGGGCCGGCCCGCGCCGCGATAGGCGCCCATCAGCGTGGTGTTGGTCAGCACCGTCTTGATGTCCACGCCCATCAGCGGCGTGCGGTAGACGCTGGAAAAGTTCTTGCCGGTGTTGAGCGAGAGCGGCCCCGGCGCAACGCCGGTGATGTAGGCGCCGAGATTGCCGTAGCCGGAGAGCTTCGCCGCGAGGAAGTGCCCCTCGGCGTCGAGCGCGAGCTCGGCATGGATCTTCTGCGCGCGGCCATGGCTGTCGGAGAGGAAGCTGGTCGAGCGCTCGTCCAGCCACTTCACCGGTTTCCCCAATTCCTTCGCCGCGTACAGGATGCACATGTATTCGGGATAGTTGACGTTCTTCATGCCGAAGGAGCCGCCGACATTGCCGGTGAGAATGCGCACCTTCTCGTTCGGCACCTTCAGGTTCTTGGCGAGGTTGGCGCGGTTGCCCGCGACGCCCTGCGTCGGCATCTGGATGGTGTAGCGCTCGGTCTTCTTGTCGTAGGAGGCGAGCCCGACGCGCGGCTCCATCGAGACCACGGCAACGCGGGTGTTCTCGATGTCGATCTTCGTGACATGGGCGGCGCCGGCGAAGGCGGAGTTGACCTTGTCCATGTCGCCGTAATGGTAGTCGAGCGCGACGTTGTTGGGGATGTGGTCGTAGAGCTGCGGCGCGCCGGGCTTGGCGGCTTCCTCGGGATCGGTCACGGCGGGCAGGGGCTCGATGTCGAGCTCGACCGCCTCGGCCGCATCGCGCGCCTGGGCCAGCGTCTCGGCGACCACGAAGGCGACGGGATCGCCGACGAAGCGGACCTTGTCGGTCGCGAGCGGCTGGCGGTTGGTCTGGAGCAGGGGCGAGCCGTCGCGGTTCTTCAGCGGCAGACCGCAGGTGAAGGGGCCGTAGCCGGCAGCATCGAGGTCCTTTCCGGTCCACACCCCCAGCACGCCCGGCATCGCCCTGGCGGCATCGGTGCCGATGCCGCGGATCACGCCATGGGCGTGGGTGGAGCGGACGATCACGGCATAGGCCTGGCCGGGCAGGTTGAAATCGTCGGTATAGCGGCCCTTGCCGCGCACCAGCGTGTCGTCTTCCTTACGGCGGACCGGCTGCCCGACGCCGTATTTTTGCAGTGCAATAGCGTTTTCGAGCGTGGAGGATTTGGTGTGTTCTTGCATGGAAATGACCTGAAAAGCCGGCATTTGCGCATTTTCGCGGCAGCGGGGGACCGGACCCCGTTCAGATAACCCGCCCCCGCGTTCACGACAACGCACGAATGGGCATGGTCCCATGTGATGCGATGTTGCGCATACCCGCCGCGCTGCTAATGTTTCAGGCGAAAAATCCATTCCAGACCGGCCCGACCGGCCGCGGAAAGACAATTTGTATGAATGACCACACGCGGCTCCGCGACGGCCATGCGCCGCACGGCGAGCTGGAGGGGTCGATGGCGGCGGTGGCGTTTGCCCCCGAACCGGCCGTCCCCGCGCAAGCGGGAACCGGCGTCTATGCGGCGCTGGACCTCGGCACCAACAATTGCAGGCTGTTGATCGCCTGTCCGACCAGCGATGGCTTTCGCGTGGTCGATTCCTTCTCGCGCATCATCCGGCTGGGCGAGGGCGTCTCGGCGACGGGGAACATCAGCGAGGCCGCGATCGAGCGCGCCATCGCCGCGCTCAGCATCTGCCGCGACAAGATCAATCTGCGCAAGGCGCGGCGGCTGCGGCTGATCGCGACCGAGGCCTGCCGCGCTGCGTCGAACGCCGAAGGTTTCCGCAGCCGCGTCGCCGCCGAGACCGGGATCGAGCTCGAGGTGATCGACCGCGAGACCGAGGCTTCGCTCGCTGTGCTCGGCTGCTCGCCGCTGGTCGACCCCAGGGGCAGGGGCGCGATCCTGTTCGACATCGGCGGCGGCTCGACCGAATTGGTGCGGATCGAGCGCGATCCGGAAAATCCGGAGCCGCGCATCAAGGCCTGGATGTCGATCCCGTACGGTGTGGTCACGCTCGCCGAGCAGTTCGGCGGCCGCGACGTCACGCCGGAGATCTATGCCGCGATGGAGCAGGAGGTCGCCAGTCATGTCGCGCCGTTCGCGCAGGAGCATGGCCGCGACCTCGCGGACATGCATCTGCTCGGCACGTCAGGCACGGTGACGACGCTCGCCGGCATCCATCTCAATCTGGCGCGCTACGACCGCCGCCGCATCGACAGCATCTGGATGAATGATTCCGACATCACCGCGACCATCAACAAGCTGCTCGGCATGAGCTACGAGGACCGCGCCAACAACAACTGCATCAGCATCGAGCGCGCCGACCTCGTGCTGGCCGGCTGCGCCATCCTCGATGCGATCAGGCGCGCCTTCCCGCTGCCGCGCCTGCGCGTCGCCGACCGGGGCCTGCGCGAGGGCATGCTGGTCGAGATGATGCGCGAGGACGGCGCGCTCAGGAGCTGGTGAGATGGCGAAAGACACCACCGGCCGCTTGCACGTCCAGGTCAAGACCGGCGGCAAGCGCAAGCTGTCGTCGAAGCTGTGGCTGGAGCGGCAGCTCAACGATCCCTATGTCGCCAAGGCCAAGGCGGCGGGCTACCGCTCGCGCGCCGCGTTCAAGCTGCTTGAGATCGACGACAAGTTTCGTCTTTTGAAGCCCGGCATGGCCGTGGTCGACCTTGGCGCCGCCCCCGGCGGCTGGAGCCAGATCGCAGCAAAACGCGTCGGCTCCACGGAAGGCAAGGGCAAGGTGGTCGCGATCGATCTCCTGGAGATGCCTGAAATTCCCGGCGTCGATTTCGCGCAGCTCGACTTCATGGATAACAATGCGCCGGACAAGCTGACCGCGATGCTCGGCGGCGGCGCCGATATCGTGATGTCCGACATGGCCGCCAACACCACCGGCCACCGCAAGACCGACCAACTTCGCATCGTCGGCCTCGTCGAGACCGCGGCCGCGTTTGCCTGCGACGTGCTCAAGCCCGGCGGCACGTTCCTGGCAAAAACGTTCCAGAGCGGCGCCGATGCCGATCTGCTCGCCCAGCTCAAGCGCGACTTCGCAACGGTGCGCCATGTGAAGCCGGCGGCGAGCCGGCAGGATTCGTCGGAGCGCTACGTGCTCGCGACAGGGTTTCGGGGTGGGCAGCCGGACACGAACTGACGTGTCACTCTCGCACTAACATAACATTCACATTGATAACATCTTGAGCTGGTAGATCCTTCACTTGCAATTCAAGCGGGTGAGATCAGTCCATGCAGTGCCTATGTCGTCAGCGCTTGCGCGTTTGCAAGCATCGCCTTGTTTTTGTCTCGGCGTCCTTCCTGGCCTTTGCGTCGCTCGGCCTCGGTTCGGCCACGACGTCGCGTGCAGACACGTCGATCGTTGTCAGCACGCAGACGCCCTACAATATCGGTCTCAGCGGCAACGACGATCTCGGTGATCTCAAGAAGATCTACCAGAGCGCCAACAGCCCGTCCGAACAGGCGTTCGACCAGTTCAACCAGATCATCACCGATACCGGGATGAAGCGGACGCGCCTGCTGCTCAGCGATGTCTATTGCGACGTCGATCAGACCGGGGATGTGTTCGGCTACACTATGGATGGCGTCTTCCATCCGGGCGACTGCCAGCCTCTGGGGTGGCATCTTGACTGGGCCCTGAATCGCGGGCTCTCGCCTCACGTGGCTGTCGGGGCCTTCATGCCGCCGCGCCTGGTGCAATACGGCCCTGGCGAGAGTTGGGCTGCGAACGGACCGGCTCCGGCACTTTTCCAGAAATATGCTGACGCTCTCGTGCGCTATATCGCGAAGAAGTCGTTCGACGGCGGGGCGCCATCCGTCATCTTCGAGGTCAGCAACGAGGTTGATATCGCCGATACGGCCCCGGAGAACTGGAGCGACACCAATCCGTCCGCCTATACGCTCAAGCCGTTGGGATCATGGGGCCGTTGGCTGTGGTGGATGGACCCGGCCAAATATGTCCTCAAACAGTGGCCCCCGCTGCAATCCCACACGATGTCCAATGCCGACGACCCGACCTTGTCTTATCCCTATCAGCTCGATGCGCGCCGTCTGCCCAGGCAGCTCTTGCCGGTTCAGAAGGTCTTCTCACAGGCGATCGTGAACATCAGAAACGAACTCGCCGCCAACCCGAACTATAACGGCAAGACGCTGGAAATGGCCGGGCCGGCCCTGGTTGGACTGAGCTTCAACTATTATCCGGCGGAGAATCTTCCGACCTTGGAGGAAGTCTTTCTCGACCAGACCTTCAATCCGCTGGCAGACACCTACCTGTCAAAATTCAACTCGCGGCTCGATCGCTTCTCGTTCCACTATTATGGCTCGACGGACGGTACCGCGGGTTTCGCGTTCTTCGACAACCTGGTCGACACGGTCAAGGCCAAGCTGAACGCGCTGAAGACGAACAATGCCAACATGCCCGACGTGAAGCTGTTCCTGTCGGAATGGGGCCCTACGGCCTATGAGGCGACTGACGTCAACTACTCGCACAAGGGGGCAGCCTGGACGGCGGCTTTCCTGCTCGAAGCGGTGAAGAAGAAGATCTCGATGGGATCGTACCTCATCATCGGCGACGGCCAGGGCGATCCGAACATCGCGCCCTACACGGGACAGGCCAGCCTGCTGCATAAGGTGCCGCACGGCGATAATCCGGCCGACTACTATCCGAAGCCGGTCGCGAACCTCTTCAAGATGTACAACAAGATGTCCGGCCAGCGCGTGCAGGCTGCTCTGACCGGCGGATCCGGCTCCCACCTCAATGCGTTCGCGACATGGGACAGCAGCAGCTCCACCGCCAACATCATGCTGTACAATTACGATGCGACGCGCGTCTTCGGTACCAACACGACGGCCGAGACGCCGGAGGCGTTCTCGCTCGACGTCGACAATCTGCCTTTCGTCAACGGGTCGGTGACGGTGGAGCGCTACCTGATCGATGCGACGCACAGCAATCTGGCGCTCTTCCTGGTTGATGCGAACCATTCGTCCGAGCTGCAGAAGACCACGCTGGCGGGCACCGTCATCAACGGAAAGCTCACTCTGTCCGACACGCTGGGTCTGGGCGTTTCGCTCTACCGGGTGTTGCCGTCGGTCGTCGGGCCCTAAAGCATGATCCGGAAAAGTGCGCAGCGGTTTTCCGAAAGGATCATGCGCAAACAACAACCTAAAGCGCGATGACGATTCATCCTGATCTCATCGCGCTTTAGCCGAGCCGCTGGTCCCGCACGTCCTGCGTATCCTCGGTCGCCGCCTTCACGGCGGCCTTGGCCGCGCCCTTGCCGGCGCCCTTGCGGCTGGCGATCTCCACCGCCTTGCGGCCGGAAATCTCGTGGCCGGCATCGGCGGGCATCTGCCAGAAGAACCAGCTCGAGGCCGCCGAGGTCAGCGCCACCACGACGAAGGCGGGCATGAACACGGCGGCATTGAGCTCGCTGACATGGCTGAGCCACATCGTCGTTTCCACCGAGGCCGCGCCGACGGCAACGCCGGCCGAGACCGCGAGCTGCTGGTTGACGCTGACGAGCGTGGTGGCGCGGCTCATCTGCGGCGTCTCGACCTCGGCATAGGCGACCGTGTTGATCGCGGTGAACTCGAGCGAGCGGAAGAATCCGCCGACCACCAGGATCACCATGATGATCAGCAGTGGCGTCGTCACCGTGAACAGCGCGCAGACGCCGAGGAAAAACGCGCTGACGATCGCGTTCACCGTCATCAGATTGCGGAAGCCGAAGGCGCGGATCAGGCGCGCGGCCAGCGTCTTCATGCCCATGGCGCCGAGCGAGGAGGCGAAGGTGACGAGGCCGGAATGGAACGGCGACAGGCCGAATCCGATCTGCATCAGGAGCGGCAGCAGGAACGGCAGCGCGCCGATGCCGAGACGGAACAGGAAGCCGCCGAGGATCGCCGCGCGCAGCGTCGGAAGCTGCATGAGCGAAAAGTCCAGCACCGGCGATCCCGTGCGCCGCGCGTGCAGGACGTACAGCGTCATCGAAATCGCGCCGCCGACGACCAGCGCCGCAACCGTGCCCCAGGGCAGCAAATTGAGACCGGCGACCGAAAGGCCGAAAGCGATGCCGGCAAGCCCGATGCCCGCGAGCACCATGCCGTAGAGATCGAACGGCTCCTGCGTCTCGCTCTTGATGGGATCGATGTACTTCAAGGCCATGAAGATGCCGAGCAGCCCGATCGGGATGTTGATCAGGAAGATCCAGTGCCACGACGCGTAAGTTGTGATGAAGCCGCCGAGTGGCGGTCCGATCACCGGTCCTATGAGGGCTGGGATCGTCACCCAGGCCATGGCGTTGACCAGCGCGCTCTTGTCGACCGAGCGGAGCAGCACGAGGCGCCCGACCGGCGTCATCATGGCGCCGCCCATGCCCTGCAGGATGCGCGCGAACACGAAATCGGTCACCGAGGTCGAGAGCGCGCAGCCGACCGATCCGACCATGAACACGCCGACCGCGATCGCGAACACCATTCGCGCGCCGAACCGGTCGGCGGTCCAGCCGCTCGCCGGGATGAACACCGCGAGCGACAGCAGGTAGGAGGTGATCGCGAGCTTCAGCGTCAGCGGGCTGGTACCGATGTCGGCCGCGATCGCCGGCAGCGAGGTGGCGATCACCGTCGAGTCCATGTTCTCCATGAAGAGAGCAGTGGCCACGATCAGCGGAATGACGCGTTGCTTGTCGACCATGACGGATTGGTAATGAAAATCAGAAGGAAGGGTGGACTTGCGGCTTATCACCGTCGCCTTGTGCGGACCATTGCGGATCAACGCATAGCACCTAAATCCTGCGTAACAACGGTGTGACCCTCACTTCAAGGTTGCGCCCAATGGCGGGACACGTCGTTCGGCTCTCTTCTCGGGGGCAAGTCACTTGGCGCGCGCCCCGGAATGACTGTTCGGACGGGCTATCCACGCCGAATTTACTTAAAAAGCCTGTGCATGGCTGGCCAGCGGGCCGAATTGCTTTGATTCGTCACGCGGGCATGCTATCGACCCGCGTCAACCCCACTGATGGGCTCCGATTCGACGGCGATGCCGCAAGGTACGCCGAGGGCGGCGCTCATCCATTGCTATTTGCGGCAGGGCCGCAGGAAGGAGTTGGCACATGGCCACGGTGCAACAAGGCATTCGCGAAGCCTTTACGTTCGACGACGTGCTGTTGAAGCCGGGCCTGTCGGATGTGATGCCGGGCGAGGTCGACATCCGGTCCCGCGTCACCCGCGCCATCCCGCTCAATATCCCGATCATGGCCTCCGCCATGGACACCGTCACCGAAGCCCGCATGGCGATCGCCATGGCGCAGGCCGGCGGTCTCGGCGTCATCCATCGCAATTTCGATCCCGAAGGGCAGGCCGCCCAGGTGCGGCAGGTCAAGCGCTACGAGTCGGGCATGGTGGTGAACCCGCTCACCATCAGCCCTGATGCGACGCTCGATGACGCGCTCAAGCTGATGAGCGACCACGGCATCTCCGGCATTCCCGTCGTCACCGGCGCCGGCAAGAATACGCCCGGCAAGCTGGTCGGTATCCTCACCAACCGCGACGTGCGCTTTGCCACCGACCGCCGGCAAAAAGTCTCCGAGCTGATGACGCATGAAGGTCTCGTCACGGTGCGCGAGAATGTCAGCCAGGACGAAGCGCGGCGCATGCTCCACCAGCATCGCATCGAGAAGCTGCTGGTGGTCGACGACCAATATCGCTGCGTCGGCCTCATCACCGTCAAGGACATGGAGAAGGCGGTCGCCCATCCGCTGGCTTGCAAGGACGCCCAGGGCCGCCTGCGCGTCGCCGCGGCCACCACGGTCGGCGACACCGGCTTCGAGCGCACCGAGCGGCTGATCGATGCCGGCGTCGATCTTGTCGTCGTCGACACCGCGCACGGCCATTCCCGCCACGTGCTGCACGCCGTGAACCGCATTAAGCGTCTGTCCAACTCGGTGCAGGTCGTCGCCGGCAACGTTGCCACCACCGATGGCGCGCAGGCGCTGATCGATGCGGGCGCGGACTGCATCAAGGTCGGCATCGGTCCGGGCTCGATCTGCACCACGCGCATCGTCGCCGGCGTTGGCGTTCCCCAGCTCACCGCGATCATGGATGCGGTGGAAGCCGCGAAGAAGTCCGACATCCCCGTCATCGCCGACGGCGGCATCAAGTTCTCCGGCGACCTCGCCAAGGCGCTGGCCGCCGGTGCCGACATCGCCATGGTCGGCTCACTGCTCGCCGGCACCGACGAGACACCGGGCGAAGTCTTCCTGTGGCAGGGCCGTTCCTACAAGGCCTATCGCGGCATGGGCTCGGTCGGCGCAATGGCGCGCGGATCGGCCGACCGCTACTTCCAGCAGGACATCAAGGACACGCTCAAGCTCGTGCCTGAAGGCATCGAGGGCCAGGTGCCCTATAAGGGCCCGGTCGGCAACGTCATGCACCAGCTCGCCGGTGGCCTCCGCGCCGCGATGGGCTATGTCGGAGCCAAGGATATGAAGGACCTGCACGACAAGGCCCAGTTCGTCCGCATCACCGGCGCCGGCCTGCGCGAAAGCCACGTCCACGACGTGACCATCACGCGCGAAGCCCCGAACTATCCGGGCGGGGGTTAGTCTTCGGTCGCGCCTCTAGCAGCGCTCTCGTGCCCCGGACGCGGCGCAGCACCTCTTCGGTGATGCGCTGCAGAGCCGGGGCCCATCTCGCCGAGCGTGCAAGCCGCGTGGGTCCCGGCTCTGCGCAGCAACGTTTCACGTTGCAGCGCGTCCGGGACACGAGAGGCGCGGCGCGTCCGCGACCATCCACACCACCGCTTTTGTATTGACGCGCCTCGCTCGCTCAGCTTCCGTTCACGCCGAAACAAAATTCGGAGGAAGCCATCATGTCCCAAGCCAAGCGCATCGTGCTCGCCGCGCGTCCCGTCGGCGAACCAAAACCGTCTGATTTTCGCCTGGGCCGACGCCCGGCGCGGGCGAGGTGCTGCTGCGCACGATCTGGCTGTCGCTCGATCCCTACATGCGCGGCCGCATGAGCGACGGGCCGTCCTACGCCGCGCCGGTGCCGATCGACGGCGTGATGGAGGGCGAGGCGGTCAGCGAGATCGTGGCCTCCAACAATCCCGATTTCGCGGTCGGCGACATCGTCCGCGCACGAACCGGCTGGCAGACCAACGCGATCTCGAACGGCAAGGGTCTGATCAAGGTCGATCCCAAGCTCGGTCCGATCTCCACCTCGATCGGCGTGCTCGGCATGCCAGGCATGACCGCCTATACGGGCCTGCTCGACATCGGCAAGCCACAGGAAGGCGAGACCGTCGTCGTCGCCGGCGCTTCCGGTGCGGTCGGCTCGGCCGTCGGCCAGATCGCGAAGATCAAGGGCGCACGTGCCATCGGCATCGCCGGCGGCAAGGACAAGTGCGACTACGTCGTGAAGGAGCTCGGCTTCGATGCCTGCATCGATCACCGCGATCCCGATCTCGCCGCGAAGCTGAAGGATGCCTGCCCGAAGGGGATCGACGTCTATTTCGAGAATGTCGGCGGCGCGGTGTTCGAGGCGGTGTTCCCGCTGCTCAATCCATTCGCGCGCGTGCCGGTCTGCGGCCTGATCGCCCATTACAACGACACCGAGGCCAAGCCGCCGAAGTGGGCGGGCGCCATGATGCGCGCGACGCTGACCAAGCGGCTCACCTTCCGCGGCTTCATCGTCTCCGACTTCGCCAGCCGCCACGGCGACTTCCTGCGCGACATGTCCGCTTGGGTCCGCGACGGCAGGGTGAAGTACAAGGAGTTCGTCACCGAGGGTCTGGAAAGCGCGCCCGGCGCCTTCATGGGCCTGCTGAAAGGGGCCAATTTCGGCAAGCAATTGGTTCGGGTAAGCCCCGACAAGGCGTAGCGGCAAGGCCTGGTTGCAAGGTCTGGATGACCCACCGTTGCACGGGCGTCACAGGCCGGACATCGATGGTTAACAAAGTGTCACCGACGGGCCACACCTGCCCGCAAAAGCCGCAGGTGTGACCCTCGGTTCATTGACGGGCCGGCGAAGGCATTGAATCATCGCGCATATTTTAGGTGTCGTGATGTTAGAGATTGGTATTTTCTGCGTAATTCTCCTGGCCGCCGGCTATTGGGCCACCATGTTCGTCATGGGCCGCCATGACGACGTCATCCATGGCAAGTTCGTGCATAGCGAGGAGGAGGGGGATTTCGCTCAAGGCCCGATGCCGGCGCCACGGCCTCCGTTCCCGAAGCGTCCGGTCAAGGTTGCGCCGCCCGCGAGCGTCCAGGCCGTCAGTGCGCCGAGCGCCAGTGTGCAGCCCGCCAGTGTCCAGCCTGCGTTCCCTGAGGCCAAGCCCTTGAACAGCGCGCCCGTGAACAGCGCGGCGCTGCAGTCGCTGCTGGCGGCGATCCAGCAGGATCTCAAGAGCGTCGCGTAAGCGGCAAACTCAGACGCTGCCGCGCTCGATCAGCGACAATTCGACTGCAAGCTGCTGCGCGGCTGCCGGCGCGCCGGAGAGCCGTGTCAGCAGCAATTCGCCCGCGATGCGTCCCACCGCCGCCGCGTCGAACGAGATGGTGGTGAGGCCGGGCGTGATCTGGTCGGCGACGTCGTTGTCGCCGAAGCCGAGCACGGCGAGGTCGCGCGGCACCGACAGGCCGCGGGCGCGGGCCTCGATCAGCGCGCCGGTCGCGAGCAGATCGTTGGCACAGAACACGGCATCGACGTCGCCGCCGCGCGCGAGCAGGGCGGTGAAGGCGGCGCGGCCGTCGACCAGCCCCGTGATCTCGCCGACGCCGATCTCGTGGACGATCTCGAGGCCGAGCTCGGCGGCCGCCTTGCGAAAGCCGTCGCGGCGCAGCGCGCCACGGCCGCTGCTGCGGCCGACGAAGGCGACGCGGCGATGTCCGGCCTCGGCCAGCCTCCGCGCCGCCATCGCACCGGCATCCGCATTGGGCAGGCCGACCAGCATGTCGATGGGATCGCGCGGAAACGCCCAGGTCTCGATCACGGGAATGCCGAGCTCGGCAAGCGCCGCGCGGTTCTCCTCCAGCTCGATCACGCCGGTGAACAGCACCGCTGCGGGGCGGATGCCGCGCAGCGACTGGATCATCGCGACCTCCTTGGCATAGGAGTAGGAGGTCTGGCCGACCAGCACCTCAAAGCCCTCCGGCTCCAGCGTCGCGGCGAAGCTGCGCACCGCGAGGCCAAACTGCTGGCTGAGGATGTTGGAGACGAAGGCGACGACGACGTTGGACCGGCCCGAGCGCAGCGCGCGCGCATGCGGGTTGGAGGCGTAGCCGGTCGCCTCGATCACTTCGAGGATGCGCTCGCGGGTCTCGCGATTGACCTTCTCGGGGTGACGCAGCACCCGCGACACCGTGATCGGCGCAACGCCGGCGCGTTCCGCCACCTCCTCGATGCGCGGCGGCCGTCCCGTCGCGCTCGCGCGTCCGGGCGGCGCCGGAATCCGCACCACATCGTCATAGCCTGGCTTTGCCGGATCGGTCATCGAATCCTGATCGGTGATGCGAGACGAAGGCTAATCGAACTCAGCCCGTCGTCAAAACCTCCTCGCGCTTCAAGGCACGGCCGACCTGGACCAGGCAATCGCCGCTCTGGCTGTCGGTGTGCAGGCGCTGCGAGATCACGATGCCGTCGGCGGGGAAGCGCAGCACCTCTTCGGCGAGTTCCGGGCGCTCGAAGTCGTGGTACCAGCCGGCGATGTCGCCGGCCGTAACGCGCGCGCCGACCATGACCGCAGGCTCGAACCAGCCGCGCCGCGTCGCGAATACCGCCTGCGCGTGGCTTTGCAATGCCAGCAGCTCGGTGGCGCGCTCGACCGGCGCATGTGGCCCCAGCACGGGCGCCTGGACGATGCCGAGCGCGAGCAGCAGCCGATCGACGGCGCGCGCGGTCAGCGCCATGGTCTGCGGCGTGACGGTGCCGCCGCCGCCGAATTCGCCCGACAGGCCGATGGCACCGGCGCGTGCGGCCGCGGCCATCGAGGTCGGCGCAGTCGCACCGTTCTCGGCGACGAAGGCGAAGGGCATCCCGAGCCCCTCCATCAGGCGCAGCGCGTGGCCGAACATTTCTGGCGGGCCCTGCCGCTCGATCAGCGCGCAGGGCAGATGCGCCATCGAGGTGCCGCCGGAATGTAGGTCGAACACGACGTCGTGCCGCGGAAACAGCTCGTGCTCGAGGAAATGCGCGAGGCGGAACGTCGGCGTGCCCGCGGCATCGCCCGGGAAGGCGCGGTTGAGATTGCCTTCGTCGAGCGGCGAGCGGCGGCGGGCCGCCATCACGGCAGGCAGGTTGGCAAAGGGAAGAATGGTGACCTCGCCCTTGATGGCCCTGGCATCGAGCAGGCGATAGAGCCGCGTCAGCGTGATCTCGCCCTCATATTCGTCGCCGTGATTGCCGGCCATCAGCAGCAGCTTGGGGCCTGCGCCGTTCTTGATCCGGAAGATCGGAATCTTGAGCTGGAAGTAGGGGGAGCGATCGATCGAGAAGGGAATGCCGAGATGGCCGGACCATTTCTGGTCCTTCTCGAAGTCGATGTCGTGAAACAGTCCGGTATGCATGGGAGGCCTCGTGGCCGCGTCGTCGCCGACGCCGGCCGCAGGTTGAAAGAAGGGGGCCGTCAGAGCAATGCGACCGCGGTCATCTCGACGCGCAGATCGGGATCGGCGAGGCGGGCTTCGACGCAGGCGCGCGCCGGCGGATTGGCCGGATCGATCCAGGCGTCGTAGACCGAGTTCATGGTGTCGAAATCGGTGATATGCGGAAGGAAGACGTTGACCGCGATCAGCTTGGAGCGGTCGGAGCCGGCCTCCTTCAGCAGGGCGTCGATCTTGGCGAGCACCTGCTGGGTCTGCGACACGATGCCGGCCTTGCGATCATCGGCCACCTGGCCGGCGATGTGCACCATGCCACCAGCGGCGACAGCCTGGCTCATGCGCGAGCCGACGACGTAACGTTTGATCATCTCGGAATTCTCCTCGTGAGGGCCGGCTCCCGCATGATGCGGGAACCGTGCGCGAGCTTACAGCGTCGGAAGCGTCTGCTCTTCCTTGAACCATTTCAGCTGCAGGGCGCCGAGCTTGCCGTTGAGCTTGTTGGTGAAGATGTCGGTGTTGATCCAGTTGAGCAGGTTCTGCTCGCCCTGGCGGACGCCGACATGGGCCGGCGACTGGCGGATCAGGAATTTCAGCTCGACCTCCTTGGTCGGGTTCTGGTCCTGCACCTTCAGCGCGATGGCGCTGTTCTCGGCGAAGGTGTCGGCTTGACCGGCGAGATAGGCGGCGATGGCGGCCGGCGTGTCCTCGAAACGCACCAGCTTCACCTTTGGCGCGTTGTCGGTGAGCCAGACGTCGAGCGTCGATCCCTTGGCGACCGCAACGCTGCGGCCGTCGAGATTGTCCGGCTTCTTGCCGGTGGCGGCAGGCAGCGATTTTGCGCCGTAGACGCCGAGATTCACCACGGCATAGGGCTGCGAGAACATCACCTGCTGGGCACGCTCGGGCGTAGCGCCGAGGCCCGCGATCAGGATGTCGATCTTGTCCGAGAGCAGGCTTGGGATACGCGCTGCGCCCGTCACCGGCACGAGCTCGAGCTTCACGCCCATGTCGGCGGCGATCAGCCTGGCGAGATCGGCATCCAAGCCGGCGATCTCACCCTTGTCGTCCTTGAAGCCCCACGGCGCGGCATCGGTCAAGAGGCCGACGCGCAGCTTGCCGGAGCCGAGCACGTCCTGCAGCTTGTCGGCTTGCGCGAGGCCGGGGGCGGCGATCACGGCGAGCGCGGTGGCTGCGATCGCAAAGAGGGACTTCAGTGGTCTCATGACTCTCTCCTGGTGGCGGATGGCTGGTTGATCATTTCGCGGAAGCGATGAAGCTTGCGAGCTCGGGAGTTTCAGGATTGGCGAACAGTTTTGCCGGCGGTCCCTGTTCCCAGACGCGGCCCTGGTGCATGAAGACGATGCGGTTGGCGACGTTGCGGGCAAAGCCCATCTCGTGAGTGACCAGGATCATGGTCATGCCTTGCTTCGCCATCGCCTCCATCACCTTCAACACTTCGCCGACGAGCTCGGGATCGAGCGCCGACGTCACCTCGTCGAACAGCATGAGGTGCGGGGCCATGGCGAGACAGCGCGCGATGGCGACGCGCTGCTGCTGGCCGCCGGAGAGCTGCTCCGGCCAGGCGTCGATCTTGTCGGCGAGGCCGACGCGGGTGAGCACGTCCTGTGCAAGTGCTCGCGCCCGGGCTTTCTCGATGCGGCCGGTGAGGAGCGGAGCGAGCGTGATGTTGCGCTCGACCTTCAGATGGGGAAACAGGTTGAAGGCCTGGAACACGATGCCGACGCGCTGACGGAATTTCTTGAGGTCGGCCATCCCGGCGTGGACCTTCTGCCCCTCGACGCGGATCTCGCCGGAATCGACGCTCTCCAGCGCATTGATGCAGCGGAGCAGCGTCGACTTGCCCGAGCCCGAGCGGCCGATGATCGTGACGATCTCGCCTTCCTCGACGTCGAGCGAGACTCCCTTGAGCACCTCGACCTTGCCGAATGTCTTGTGCACGTCGCGGATTTCAACGAGAGCCATCGAGGCGGGCCTCCAAGGAGCGGGACCAGAGCGTGAGCGGCAGGCACAGCGCGAAATAGATCGCCGCGACCAGCGCGTAGGTGAGCAGCGGCTGGAACGTCGCCGCGCTCACCACTTGCCCGGCGCGGGCAAGCTCGACGAAGCCGAGGATTGAGGCGAGCGAGGTGCCCTTGATGAGCTGCACCAGGAAGCCGACGGTCGGCGGCAGCGACAGCCGCAGCGCCTGCGGCGCGATGATGTGGCGGAATTGCTGCCAGCCGGACAGGCCGAGACAGGCGCCGGCCTCCCATTGCGCCTGCTTCACGGCCTCCAGCCCGCCGCGCCAGATCTCGCCGAGGAAGGCGGCGGTGTAGAGCGTGTAGGCGACGGTCACGGCGGCGAGGGCCGGCACCTGGATGCCGAGGAAAACAGGCATGCCGAAATAGAAGAAGAACAGGAGGCCAAGCAGCGGCACGCTCTGGATCACCTGGATGCACGCCGCCATCGCCCAGCGCAGGCCAGCAAAGCGGCTGATGCGGCCCATCGCCAGCCCGAGCGCCAGCGGCGCGCCGAATGCGAGTGCGAGCACGACGAGCGCGACGGTCCAGCGCAGCGCCGCGAACAGCGAGACGAAATCGATCAGGGAGAAGGATCGCATCGCTTTCCCCCTCAGCGCCGCCGCGGCCAGCGGAAGGCCGCCAGACCAATGATGGCGAACAGCGCCTTGAACGACATCGCCATCGCGAAATAGACGGCGCAGATCACCGCATAGACCTCGAAGCTGCGATAGGTGCGGCTCTCGATGAAGCCGGCGACGTGAAACAGCTCGTCGGCCGCGACCTGCGATGCGAGCGAGGTGCCGAGCAGCAGCAGCACGAACTGGCTGGTCACGGCCGGATACGCGTTGCGCAGCGCCGGCGGCAGCACGATGTGGCGAAACACCTGCCAGCCCGACAGCCCGAGGCACTGGCCGGCTTCGACCTGGTTGCGGGGGATGGAGTCGAGGCCGGCGCGGATGATCTCGACCGAATAGGCGCCGAAATAGAGCGAGAGCGCGACGGCGGCGGCTTCGAAGGCCGGCAGCTTCAGCCCGAAGTTCGGCAGCACGAAAAACACGATGAAGATCTGGATCAGTGACGGCGTATTGCGGAACAGCTCAATGTAGCCGCGCACCAGCCAGCGCAACGGCTTGATGTGGCCGTTCAGCGCGACCGCGCCGGCAATGCCGATCACGAGCCCGGCCAGCGCCGAGATCACGGTCAGCTCGAGCGTGGTGATGGCCCCGTCGATGAGCTGGTTCTGATAGCGCCAGAGCGGCAGGAAATTCATCGCCGCGCTCAGCCGAACTGGGTGCGGAGGGCGCGCGTCACGACACCGTCGGCATCGAGGCCGAAGATCACGCGCCAGCGGTCGAGGCAGGTGCAGGGATGCGAGACGCCGAACGCAATGACGTCGCCGACCGCGAGCGCGCTGCCGGGTGCGACGGACAGGAACGCATGCTGGTCATTGAGGCGTGTGACCGATAAGGTCTCTGCGAGCGCCCGCTGTTCGGCACCGTCGCGGAAGACGCGCAAGGGGACGGGCAGGCCCTGGTCGAAGGACGCATCGCGCATGCCGAAGCCGGCGATCGCAAGTCCGGCCTCGGGGCGCGACAGCACCTCGGCCCAGAGCGTCAGCGCCGGACGAAAACTTTCCACTGCGGAGTGGCGCAGCCCGTCGATGAGGAGGCCGCCGCGCCGGTCCAGTTCCGCGAATGCGCGCGCATAGACGCCGTGATCGGCAAAGAACAGCGCGCCCGAGCGCAGGATCACGCTGGTATTGCCGTCAGCCTGGGCCACCGGCGCGAGCCTTTGCGCGACGATGTCGAAATAGGCGGAGCCGCCGGCGCTCATGATCAATGGCCGCTGCGGGGCGGCGGCGCGCAGCAGCGCGAAGGTCTCGATAGTGCGCTCCAGCAGCGCCGCGATCGCGCGCATCGTCGCGTCGGCATCGGCGCTTGCGGCTGCGCCCTCATAGGTCGCAACGCCGCCGAGCACGAGCCGGTCGGCGGCAAGCACGGCAGCGATCGTCGCCTCGATCGCAGCGCGATCGCGCGCGCCGGCGCGGCCTGTGCCGAGCTCGACCAGCACCGACAATTCGTTGCGGTCCGCGATCCGCGCGGCTTCGGCGAGCGCTGCGACGGCGGCCGGTGAATCCGCGAAGGCGTGAAGTTCGACGTCGGGATAGGCGCTGAGTAGCGCGCCGAGCCGACGGCCCGCTGCACGCCCGCCGATCTCATTGGCCAGCAGCAGGCGCCGTTCGCCGCTCGCGAGCAGCACGGCGGCCTGCTGGATGTTCGCGACCGTCGTGCCCCACGCGCCGTTTGCCCGCAGCGAGCGGGCGAGCTCCGGCGACATCGGCGTCTTGGCGTGAGGCGCGACGCTGACGCCGGCGCTCGCACACCAGGCGAGGAAGAGGTCGCGGTTAGCCGCGAAGGAGGTTTCATCGAGGGTGAGGGCGGGCAAAGCGAGATCGCCCTGCGAAGGCGACCAGCGCTGGTTGCCAATGTCCTCAAGGGCCAGGCCATCGACCAGGGGAATGCCCCGTGTCGTGCTCGAAAGGCGTTGGCTATCCCGTTGGCTATCCCTTGGGGACAAGAACTGCATCGTCGCTCCCTCAGCGGCCCTCGACCGCCAAACGAACGATATGTCGTAATGACAACGTTGTCATTAGGCCATTTTAGCCATTCCCCGATCGAATTCGATGTAATTAGGTATTTTAGTAGAGGTAATTGCCCGCCAATTGGGCTAGTGCTCGCCGCCCATCTGGGCGAACAGTTCCTCGATGTCGACATCGATCTGGCCGGCCGCCCTGAGGTGGCGGACCTCAAAGCTGTCAGCCTGGAAGCGGTACTCGACGAGGCCCGTTTCCTTGATCGCGATCCGGTCCTGCCGCTGGTCGTTGATCCTGAAGCCGGCCGAGGGCGCCCAGATGTGGCGCGTGTGGCGGAACGTGAAGTCGCGCCGCTGATGCACGTGACCGCTGGCGATGAGGCGGAGATCGACATGCACGAACATCTCGATCAGCCGCGCGCGCGCCGGCTGCGGCACGTAGCGGATCGAGGTCCCATGCAGTTCGGGATCGTCGGGCAGGTTGAGGAACAGCGGCTTGTGCAGGAACAGCGCGACTGGCTTGCCGTTCACGCGCGCGACTTCCGAGGCCAGCCAGTCGAACTGCTCGGCCTCGAAGGCGAGGGCTGAATTCATCACCAACGTGTTGAGGCCGATGAAGCGCCAACCGGCGGCTTCGAATGACCAATGATCCTCGCCGATGATGTCGCAGAATTGCCGGCGGTGGACTTCCTCGACCGGCGGCTTCGGCGCCGGCCCGATCGCGGTCGGATTGTCGCCGATGTCGTGATTGCCGGGAATGTAGCGGCAGTCGACGGGCAGGGCGCTGTGCAGGCCCTTGGCGAATTCCATGTCGTCGCGGCTGGTCGGCCCGTCGAAGGAGACGTCGCCGGTGTTGATGACGAGATCGGGCCTGTTCGCGTCGATGTGCTCGCTGACGCGGTGGAAGTTTGCGATCAGGCCGGGAAAGCGCCGGCCGAGATGCGTGTCGGAAATCTGCGTGAGGCGAAATTCGGACATGGGCGAATTATCATTCGCGCAAACGTCGGAACGATGACACGCGCGCAAAACCTGTGATGAAACAAAGTTTAAAGCACGCGACGGATGTCGCGCGTCAGCAACGCCTATCCACCGTCAAAGCAGATCCGTCCGACCGATTTGCCGTCACGATCTCCTTCCGGCCATACGGGCACCGCAAACGCTCCAGCAGCCTTGCCGGCATCTTCATTGCCGAGCGCGGCGTGTCGCATGTCGTAGGCGGCAAAGCCGAGCAGGGCGACGGCGGCGAGCGCGGCCAGCCCGTGCCTGACGACGTCGCGCCAAGTGAAATAGATCGTCCGGTAGTTCAGGCGGAAGTAAACCGTCATCGCCAGCGCGACGGCGAGCGCGGCTGCGATGCCTGACAGCGCCGACATCAGGATGCCGAGCTGGCCGTCGGCGGATAAGAAGCTGGACAGGGTGTTCATGGCGCTGGTCGCCTTGGCGCTGGCTCGTCTTGCGGCCCGACGGGGCCAAAATCGCTTTAACGATCGCCCGTTGGTCGCAAGATCTGGAACGCCGGTTCAACTCGTTGATTGTCAGCGGCAGCAGTCGCGGCTAATGACGGTCCGCGGCTATCCGCCTTACGGGAAAGTTCCGATGTCCATCCAAATGGTCCTGCTGCCCGTCTTCGTGCAGGTCGGCCTTACCTTCGCGCTTCTGCTCGGCATGGTGCTCGGACGCCGGAAGGCGCTGGTCTCGGGCGAGACCAAGATCCGCGACATTGCGCTGGGCGAACCGAACTGGCCCAAGGGCGCTACCCAAATCGCCAATTGCTACCGCAACCAGTTCGAGCTGCCGGTGCTGTTCTACGCCCTGATCGCGCTGGCGCTGCCCTTGCGCCATGCCGATCTCTTCATCGTGCTGATGTCCTGGGTGTTCGTGGTGACGCGTTTTGCCCATGCCGGCGTGTTCGTCTCCTCGAACGATCTCGGCCGCCGCTCCACGATCTGGCTCGCCAGCGTGCTGGTGCTGCTCGCGATGTGGATCTACTTCGCGCTGAAGATGCTCTTGCTGATCTGACGGTTAGCCGTCGGACCTTACCTGAAAGATTCAAATGACTCCCGCTGCCCGGCTGTCCGCAGCCATCGAACTCATCGACACCATCGAGAAGGACCGCGTGCCTGCGGCCAAGGCGCTGAAGGAGTGGGGCACTGCGCATCGCTTCGCCGGCTCCGGCGACCGCGCCGCGATCGCCGGCCTCGTCTGGGACGTGCTGCGCCGCTATGCCTCGAGCGCCTTCCTGATGGATTCCGACACCGCGCGGGCGCGGCTGATCGGCATGCTCCGCCTCGAGCGCAACATGGATACGGCGACCATGGCCGCCTTGTTCGACGGCAGCCGGTTTGCACCGGCGCCGCTGACGGAGGCCGAGCAGGCGGCGCTGTCCTCGCGTTCCCTGAAGGACGCGCCGGCTGCGATCGCGGGCGACTATCCCGAATGGCTCGATCCGCATCTGGCAAAAATGTTCGGCGAGGACCGCGCCGCCGAGGCCGCCGCGATGGCGAGCCGCGCGCCGCTGGATTTGCGCGTCAACACGCTAAAGTCCAATCGCGACAAGGTGCTGAAGGCGCTTGCTCATCTTCATGCGAAACCGACGCCGTGGTCCGCAACTGGCCTCCGCATCGAGCTTTCGGCCGATGCGCGCAACCCGGGCATCCAGGCGGAGGAGGATTTCATCAAGGGCGGCGTTGAAGTTCAGGATGAAGGATCGCAGCTTGCGGCCCAGTTCACCGCGGCAAAACCCGGCGAGCAGGTGATCGATCTCTGCGCCGGCGCCGGCGGCAAGACGCTGGCGCTCGCCGCCCTGATGCAGGGCAAGGGCCGCCTGATCGCGACCGACCGCGACAAGCGCCAGCTTGCGCCGATCCACGAGCGCCTGTCGCGCGCCGGCGTCCACAATGCCGATGTCCGCACGCCCAAGGGCGAGGCCGATCCGCTCGCCGACATCAGCGGCACCGCCGATCTCGTCGTGATCGATGCCCCCTGCTCGGGAACCGGAACCTGGCGCCGCAACCCCGATGCCAAATGGCGCATGCGCCCCGGCGCGCTCGAGATCCGCCTGCGCGACCAGGCCGAGGTGCTGGACCGTGCGGTTCCCCTGGTGAAATCAGGCGGCCGCATCGCCTACATCACCTGCTCGGTGCTGTCGGAAGAGAACGGCGAGCAGGTGAGGGCGTTCACGGCCCGCCACCCCGAATTCAAGGTCGTGCCGCCCGAGCAGACCGCGAGCGTGCTCTGGGACAAGGCGGACGATTTTGCGCAAGCCGCGCTGCAGTCGGCCGAAGGCTGGCTGATGACGCCGCGGCGCACGGGGACGGACGGCTTCTTCGTCTCGGTATTGCGGAAATCGTAGCTGATCAACGTTGTCATTCCGGGGCGCCCGCAGGGCGAGCCCGGAATCCATGGCGCGGCGGCCTCTGCGGCTCGATGGATTCCGGGTTCTCGCTTCGCGAGCCCCGGAATGACGACGGTAGAGAGACTGCCCAAAAAGCAAAAGCCCCGCGACCGATCCCGGTCGCGGGGCCTTCTAAGTCTAGCGTTCTGCCGGTACGTCCGTGGTCAGAACGCAGGTGCGCTGGCGATTAGCCGACGCGGAGATTGTCAGCCGACGACTTGCCGCTGCGACGGTCAGCAACGATGTCGAACGAGACCTTCTGACCCTCGTTGAGGGAGGAGAGGCCAGCGCGCTCGACGGCGCTGATGTGGACGAACACGTCCTTCTGGCCGTCATCCGGCTGGATGAAACCATAACCCTTTTGGGTGTTGAACCACTTCACGGTGCCCATAGCCATGGGAAATTTCCTTTAGTTAGTTAGAGACGGTACGCACGCGGACCGGTACGCAGCCTTGCGCCCATAGCCCTGATGAGTCGATGTTTTGGAGAAATCATCTGAAGCGTGCGCGCCTGTCTTAGACGAGGCGAAGCGGCCCAGTCGTTCGGCCAAGTATCGATGATCACAATATAGCGAGAATTTGGGGCCACTTCAAGGCACCACCCGCAGTCCGGCACCTCGCGTAACTTTGCTATTTTGCGGTGCATATAAGTGGCCCGATGGCCCTCAATCGACGATGAAAAGCGTCGCTCCGGTGGCTGTCGAGGACCGGTGCGCGGCGTCGCCAAAGTCCGAGACCTGGTAGCTCATTCCCGCCGTCAGCTTGAACTTGCGCCCATCGCGAAGTTCAGAGTCCAGTTCACCCTTTAGCACATAGAGCACGTGGCCGCGGTCGCACCAATGATCGGCGAGATAGCCCGGCGAATACTCGACCATCCGCACCCGGAGATCGCCGATATTGAGCGTGCGCCAGAGGGCCTGCCCGGTCTCGCCAGGATGCGTGGTGGCCTCGACCTTGCTCCAGTCGGTGACGGTGAAGGGGGAGGTGGGGAGTTTCATGGGGGAGGTCCTGTTTCAGAGCCGGCGGTGCTCTGTTAGCGCAGGCGCTCGCTACAGTCTCCGTCATTGCGAGCGTAGCGAAGCAATCCAGAAATGCATCCGCGGAGACAGTCTGGATTGCTTCGCTGCGCTCGCAATGACGATGCGGAGGCGCGCACTGTCCGTACACGACGCGCGCGCTGCTGCACCGTTCAATGCAACAAATGGTTCGCCGATCCCTGCACGATCAGTCCCGCATCATTCACCCGCAGATATTCGCAGATCCTCTTGCCGCGCTCGTTCTCGTAAAACACCACCACACTGTCCGGGCTGACGAACACGTCGATCAGCGTGAAATGCAGCCTCGGCAGCAGCCCGAGCGCCTTGCCCCAATACGCCCGCAGCGCGTCCTTGCCGCGCACGGTCCCGCTGGCGTCGAACCCCATCACGGGAATGCGGTCCGAAGTCATCACGGTGGCCTCGTCGTAGAGCGTTAGCACGCGTTCGAGGTCGCGCGCGTTCCAGGCCTCGACCCAGGTCCGGCCGAGCGCGGCAAGCATTGCGGGCTGATGGTGCTGTGACATGAGCGGTCTCCCTGATCGGCCCCTGTTTGGCGAGCGAGGCAATTAGGTCAATAATACTTACCTATATGGATTTGTCCATGCCCAAAGAAGCATGTGGGCGCGCTTCGTGCGCGGTTGCGGGCCGGTCGCGGGTCGCGTATCTGCTTGCCATGACAGCAGCACAGAACGACCGCTCCGCGTCGACGCCCTCCGTGGCCTCGGCGCACGACAAGATTCTCATCGTCGACTTCGGCAGCCAGGTGACGCAGCTGATTGCGCGTCGCGTGCGCGAGGACGGCGTCTATTGCGAGATCGTCCCGTTCAACAAGGCCGAAGAGGCCTTCAAGGAGATGAAGCCGAAAGCGGTGATCCTCTCCGGCGGGCCGGAGTCGGTGCATGAAGAAGGCTCGCCCCGCGCGCCACAACTGATCTTCGCCTCCGGCGTGCCCGTGATGGGCATCTGCTACGGCCAGATGACCATGGCGGAGCAACTCGGCGGCACCGTCGAGGGCGGCCATCATCGCGAGTTCGGCCGCGCCGATGTCGAGGTCAAGGCCGACAGCAAGCTGTTCGAGGACGTCTGGTCATCAGGCAGCAAGAACCAGGTCTGGATGAGCCATGGCGACCGCATCACCAAGATGCCGCCGGGCTTCTCCGTCGCCGGCACCTCGCCGAACGCGCCGTTCGCGATCATCCAGGACGAGAAGCGCAAGTACTACGGCCTGATGTTCCACCCCGAAGTGGTGCACACGCCAGACGGCGCAAAACTGATCCGCAACTTCGTGCGCAAGATCGCCGGCCTCACCGGCGATTGGACCATGCGCGCCTTCCGCGAGGAGGAGATCCAGAAGATCCGCCAGCAGGTCGGCAAGGGCAAGGTGATCTGCGGCCTCTCCGGCGGCGTCGATTCAGCCGTCGCGGCCGTGCTGATCCACGAGGCCATCGGCGACCAGCTCACCTGCGTGTTCGTCGATCACGGCATGCTGCGTCTTGATGAGGCCAAGACCGTCGTCGACCTGTTCCGCCACCACTACAACATCCCGCTCGTGCACGTGGACGCGTCCAAGCAGTT
Source organism: Bradyrhizobium sp. (assembly GCF_035935975.1). Classification (GTDB taxonomy): domain Bacteria; phylum Pseudomonadota; class Alphaproteobacteria; order Rhizobiales; family Xanthobacteraceae; genus Bradyrhizobium. The sequence goes on along the minus strand of NZ_DASYWN010000041.1, from coordinate 181,945 downwards.
CCTCGGCGAGCTCGAAGGCGTCACCGACCCGGAAGTGAAGCGCAAGACCATCGGCCGCCTCTTCATCGAGGTGTTCGAGCAGGAAGCCAAGAAGCTCGGCGGCGCCGACTTCCTCGCGCAGGGCACGCTTTACCCCGACGTGATCGAGAGCGTCTCCTTCACCGGCGGCCCCTCGGTGACGATCAAGTCGCACCACAATGTCGGCGGTCTCCCCGAACGCATGAACATGAAGCTCGTCGAGCCCTTGCGCGAGCTGTTCAAGGACGAGGTGCGCAAGCTCGGCTACGAGCTCGGCCTCCCCGAAATCTTCGTCGGCCGCCACCCGTTCCCGGGCCCCGGCCTCGCCATCCGCTGCCCCGGCGACATCACCCGCGACAAGCTCGACATCCTGCGCAAGGCCGACGCCGTCTACATCGACCAGATCCGCAAGCACGGCCTCTACGACGACATCTGGCAGGCCTTTGCGGTGCTGCTCCCGGTCAAGACAGTCGGCGTCATGGGCGACGGCCGCACCTATGACTACGTCGTGGGCCTGCGCGCCGTCACCTCAACCGACGGCATGACCGCGGACTTCTACCAGTTCGACATGAAGTTTCTGGGCGAGACCGCCACGCGCATCATCAACGAGGTGAAGGGCGTGAACCGGGTGGTGTATGATGTGACGAGCAAGCCGCCGGGGACGATCGAGTGGGAGTAGGGATTTCTCTCCAGGTTCAATATTGCTGAGTTAGGTCGTTATGTCCCGGAGAGGCGACGCGGCGTAGATCATGGGATTTGGGGTATTCGTCCATCGATCGGACTCGATCTACGATGACAGCCCGGCTGAACGATATCAGTTTCCCAGCCAGTATCTTCGTCGTGTCCAAGCCTGCATCGGCGATTGGATTGTCTATTACGAACCGAGCAAGGTCGTCGAGACGCGGGGCTACTTTGCGATTGCCCGGGTTCAGCAGGTTATTCCTGACCCCGGTACTCCGAATATGTATCTCGCTCTGATCGAGCCCGGAAGTTATCTCGATTTCGCCAATCCAGTTCCTTTCAACGGATCGACTGGCCTTGTAGAGCGTGGCGTCCTGAATGAGCAGGGGCGAATTTCGGGACGTGCTCAGTCAGCAGTCCGCCCGATCTCATCCGACGACTTCAATCGAATATTCGAGCTTGGCTTCGCGGAAGGCGCGCCGTTGCTGCCCCGGGTTGACGCCGATGTTCGGTTGTCTCAACTCGATGAAAGAGAGCAGGCGCCGTTTATACTTGAGCAGCAACGAGATCGCGTCAGTCTTACGGTGTCTAGAGTTTTGCGCGATCGCGTTTTTCGCCGGATCGTACTGCGCGCCTACGACGAACGCTGTGCCATTACCGGGCTGAAGCTCATCAATGGGATGGGACGCGCAGAAGTTGCGGCGGCGCACATTCGGCCTGTGGAGGCAAATGGACCAGACGTCGTGAGCAATGGGATCGCTCTGTCTGGTACCGCTCATTGGATGTTTGATCGTGGTTTGATCAGCTTGGCCGACGATCTGGAAATACTGATCTCGCGCCAGACAAACGATCTGGACGGAGTTCGATCGGTCATCAACAAGACCGGTCGTGCGCTTGAGCCAAGAAGACCGTCGGACCGGCCTCATCCACATTTCTTGCAGTGGCACCGCGAACACTGTTTCAAGCAATAAGCGTTCGCAGCTAGGGATTGTGGCGACAGTGCACTTAACTATCGCTCGCCAAAGAAGGCTTGCGAGTAGAATGCACTGTCGCCGCAATTCCGGTGAAGACAGTCGGCGTCATGGGCGACGGCCGCACCTACGACTACGTCGTCGGCCTGCGCGCCGTCACCTCAACCGACGGCATGACCGCGGACTTCTACCAGTTCGACATGAAGTTTCTGGGCGAGACCGCCACGCGCATCATTAACGAGGTGAAGGGCGTGAACCGGGTGGTGTACGACGTGACCAGCAAGCCGCCGGGGACGATTGAGTGGGAGTAGGGCCTCGCCGCCTCGCTGCGGTCTGATGTTAGGACCATCTATGCTGGCAGAAGACCCGCGGCGCGATAGTCGTCGATCGTCGAGTCGTAAAGCGAAATATCGGAGCGGCTTCTGGCGATGAGCTGCGCGCCGGCGATGGCGGCGAAAATGGCGCGGGCCCGCTGTTCGCTCTTTCTCGAACTGACCAGGCCCGCAGCCACCAACAGCTTGCTCAGCCACGCCACGTTGACGTCGGCAAATGTCTGGACCTCCTTCTTTACTGCGCCCGGCAGGTCCTCGACTTCCGCGGACATGAAGCTGCAGAGGCACATGCGATTGTCGCTCTCGAGTGCTTTGCGAAACACATCGGGATATCGACGCAGGCAGCGGACAGGATCGGCGGTTTCTGCCAGCATCGCCTCGAGTTGGGCGGCGGTGTCCTCCCAGTAGCGCCGTGCGACGGCCACGCCGAGATCGGCCTTGCTTGGGAAATGGTGGTAGATGCTGGCGGCCTTGATCCCGACTTCGTCCGCGAGATCGCGGAAATTCAGGCCGCTATAGCCGTGCGCCTGCGCGGTCCGCTTTGCTGCCGCCAAGATGGCCTCCCGAGCGCTTGAACTCACTTCGCCGCCTCACTGCTTCGTTATCTACCAAGTGACAGGTAGGGCTTGACCAGCCGAATTGGAAGTCTTCATATCGGGACTACCAAGTGGCAGGTAGATAAAATAGGTGTCGTGATGAAGATTTACGATTGGCCAACAGGTCCATATCCGGCCCGCGTTCGCATCGCCTTGGCCGAAAAGAACCTGCCGTCGCACGTGCAGTTCGTATTGGTCGATCTCTACAAGGGCGAGCACAAGAAGCCCGAATTCCTCGCCAAGAACTACTCCGGCACCCTGCCGGTGCTCGAACTTGACGACGGGACCTTCATTGGCGAGTGCACGGCAATTACCGAGTACCTTGATGCGCTTGATGGCGCGCCGACGCTGACCGGCCGGACCCCGCGCGAAAAGGGCGTGATTCACATGATGAGCAAGCGCGCCGAACTGGAAGTACTCGATGCCATCAGTGTCTATTTCCACCACGCCACGCCGGGTCTTGGGCCTCATGTCGAGATCTATCAGAACCCCGAATGGGGATTCCGCCAGCGCGACAAGGCACTCAGGGGGATGCACTACTTTGACGGCATTCTGAAAGAACAGCCGTTCGTCGCCGGCGAGGCGTTCACGATGGCCGATATCACCCTTATAGGCGGCTTGATCTTCGCGGGACTCGTGAGTGTGTCGGTGCCGGTCGAGTGCGAGGCTCTTTTGGCATGGTATGCAAGGATGCAGGAGCGTCCTAGCGTCAAGAACCGGATAACAATGTCCGAGCCGACCAAGGCATCTTGCAAGGCATCTTGATTGAGATCGTCTCGCGCAAGGGCGGATCGGCAAGCATAGCCCGGATGGAGCGCAGCGACATCCGGGTGCTTCCGATCAGCACGTCGTGTGGTGTCCCGCATATCGCTGTGCTCATGCGGGCAACTCGCTCCACCGGCCAAATCACACGGACGTAGATCGACTACTGCTCCTTCCTGAACAAATCCTGGAAGATGAGCGGACCCCAGACGCGGCCGCGTGCGTGCACCAGCGCGCCACCCTCGTTGAGCTTTCCCAGCTTGACGGGTGCGAACCCGAGCTGTCTGGCCAAGGCCGCCACGGGAGCGGTCGCGTCCTCGTCGTCACCAGACAGAAAGACGACCCGGTGGCCGCCCTCGACGATCGGATCGGCAGCCAGTTTGGCCGCGACCAGGTGATTGAAGCCTTTCACGAGCTTGGCGCCGGTGAAGGCCTTCGCGACGTAGGCGGAGGACGGCAGACCGTCCAGCTCTTCAGGGACTGGAAACGCGTTCATCGTGTCGATGACCGTCTTGCCTTTCCAGCTCGGCAGGGCCTTCGCGACCTCGCGATGCTCCCCGAACGGGACCGCCAGGATGATTGTGTCGGCCTCGAGTGCATCCCGCAGCGACTTGGCGACGACCGTGGGTCCAATCGCCCGAGCCTGCGGCGCCAACGCCTCTGGCGGCCGGCGGCTCGCGACGGTCACGTTGATGTTTTTACGGGCGAAGGCGTGGGCGAGGGCCTGTCCTATCTTTCCGAATCCTACAATCGCATAGCTCATGATTACTTCTCCGATCCGTGTTTGATGTTGACTGTCCGGTTTTTCAGATGGCCGAGAAGCCGCCGTCGACAGACAACTCCACCCCATTCACGAAGCTCGAATCGTCTGAAGCGAGAAACAGCGCGACCGCCGCAATTTCCTCAGGCTGCCCCATCTTTCCCCGTGGGATCAGGGATTCGAACATCCGCTTCGCCTCTTCGGTGAGAACCTGGTCCTGCATCGGTGTGGCGATCGGCCCCGGGCTCAGCACGTTCACCCGGATATTCCTGCCCTTCAGTTCGTTGAGCCAGGTGCGTGCGAATGAGCGCAACGCCGCCTTGCTCGCCGCATACACGCCGTAACCAGGAAAACCTTTCACCGACGCAACAGACCCGGTCATGAAGATCGATCCGCCATCGCTGAACAGCGGCAACGCCTTCTGAACCGCAAACAGCGTGCCGCGCGTATTCAGGTCGAAGGTCGCATCGAAATGCTGCTCGGTAATCTCGCCCAGTGGGACGGCTTCGCCTGTGCCGGCGCTCGCGTACAGGACGTCGATCCTGCCCTTGTCCCGCTTGACCGTGTCCAACAGACGGTCGAGGTCGTCGAGATTGGCCGCGTCGCCGCGCACGCCGGTCACGTTCCGCCCAATCAGCTTGATGGCCTCGTCGAGCGCCTCCTGCCTCCGGCCCGTGATGAAGACATAGGCGCCTTCTTCGACGAACCGCCTGGCGCTCGCCAGCGCCATGCCGCTCGATCCGCCCGTGATGACTGCAACCTTACCGTCTAGCTTTCCCATAACTTCTCCTGGATTCCGTCTTTGGTCGTTCGGGGAGGGCCCCGAGGACCTCGACATAAGTCCGCCGGCGTCAGGCGTTGAGTGCGGAAGCGCGCACATCGGTGGTGCGAAATCGATCCGGCTGGATGGCTGGCGCCGGCCGCGACGATCGGTGCCCGCCGTTCGTAATTGGGGCGCGCTCGTCGACATAGGCTATGATGACTGCCCGTATTGCCGTTCGATGTGTTAGATGCGGGCTTTGGAAGGCGCACCCCGGCGGTGCCGGATTGCACCATGATCGACTGGGATGACGTTCGCTACTTTCTTGCCGTCGCGCGCGGAGGCTCGGTGCGGGCCGCCGCCGAGCGCCTCGGGGTGAACCACTCGACCGTGCTGCGACGCGTCGCCCAGCTCGAGGAACGGCTCGGGGCGCAGATGTTCGAGAAGCTGCCTTCGGGCTACCGCCTGACGGTTGCGGGCGAGGAGGTGCTCGAGCTCGCGGAGCAGATGGAAGCGTCGTCGCACCAGCTGGAGACGCGCGTTTTCGGCCGCGACCAGAGCGTGCGCGGGCTTCTGCGGGTGACGCTGGCGCCGACCCTCGCGACACACCTGCTCATGCCAGATTTCGCCGATTTCGCGCATCTGCATCCGGACATCGAGATGGAAATCCTGTCGTCCGGCGAGCTGGCAAATCTGACCAACCGAGAGGCCGACGTCGCGATCCGCGTCGTCTACGACCGCAAAACCCTGCCGCACAATCTTCATGGCCTGAAGGGACCGGAGCTGTTCGGAGCCGTCTACATATCCCGCGACCGACTGGCCGCGTGGCGCGCGGGCGAGCCTGATCCCATCCGGTGGATCGTCATAAGCATTCATGGGCTCCCGGACTGGGTCCGCGAGGGTGAGGTTCGCGCCACGGGGGGCCTGTTCAGGGTCACCGACGCTGAGGCGCAGATTGTTGCGGTACGCCAGGGGCTCGGGATGACGACACTGCCGTGCTTCGTCGGAGATGCCGACCCCCTGCTGGTGAGGGTGCCGGGCACCGACCTGCACATGTACGGAACGCTCTGGCTTCTCACACAGGGAGAGACACGCAAGACGAAGCGCGTGCGGCTCTTCACGGAGTTCGTATCCCGCAGGCTCGCCGCGTACGCTTCGCTTCTCGCCGGGCTGTCCGTATCGCGCGACTGACGCGCGGCAAGTCGCCGCCGCCGCTTGCGGCAATCCGGTCGGAAGCCGAGCTGCGATCGCTTGACGCGAAATCGCGGTCAATCCCTCGCGCGGCTGACGGTCGTCTTCGGCTACATCGGAGGTGCGACGTTGCCAGTGGATTCGAGAAAACTGGACCATCAATATTCATGGTCGCTGCAAGCGGAGAGTTTCTGCAGCGATCAAATTCGTCTTTGAATTCAAGAGCCATGCGCATCCGACGGTTCAAGCGACGGCAGTTTTCGAGGTGGACACCGCCTGGATATTGTCAGTCCGAAAAGTTCAAGCCCACCCGCGCGCCTGCCTCAGTCGCCCAACGACGCGCCCAACGCGCTCCTTTATGGCGGCCTGAGAGGCAACGAGTGGCGAGGTGTTGATGGACGTAACCGCTTTGTCAAAGCCGCCCGCGTCGTTGGTCGCAAAGGCCTGCGTGATTGCGTCGAGTTCAGTGTAGACGCTGTCCTCCGCGAGAAATTGCAGCGTAGGCTCGGGGGCGCCGAGAGTCGCTTCGACATCATCTCGGATTTCTTCCAATAGGTCCTTGTCGTCGATGTGAATCAGCGGGTGTTGAAGGCGACTCAGAAGGGGATTAGGCGCCATTCCGCTCGCTTTGCGCTGCCGCTCTGACATTTCGCTAGCGACACAGCTACGCAGCCACGCGCGCGTCAGCTCGTCGCGACCGCAGACACTCAAGCCGCCGAGCCGGGAGATGAGGACGTCCGCGTCTTGCTCCAGCACCGCGACGTCCATCATTGGGGGCGTAGTTACCCTTGCCAAAGCGGATCTTCCTGCATTGCTCTTAAGGTCCAAAACGCTGAGCGAAAGAGGTGATGTCACGTTGGCCATCACATAGCCGGGGCGCAGCCCTTCAGCCCTCGGCCATCGGTAGGCCGGGCTGGCCGCGAATATACGCACCAGCCGCTCGACCGTGTAGGGCTGCTTTGGGGTCCCGGCCAAAGGTCCCATCATTGCGTCGATCAGGCCGGCAGCGAGGTCCGCCTCGACAAGGCTGCGCACGGCCGGGTGGTCGCTCACGATAGCCGAAGCACCGAGCTTATTGCTCAAGCTCCGCCTGAGCTTCCACTCCAGCGCAAAGGCCGGCCAGAGACCGTTTCCGGGGTTGCCGAGGCCGCCCTCAAAGCACGTGGTCTCCTGCATAAAGTGTTCAAGCCTGGCGATCGACGCGTCGAGGGCACTGCCCAGAGCGGCCCGGAATGGTTCTGATTCTCGCACTTCGACGTACTGGCGGAGCAGGTCGTCAACCTCAAGGGTTGCGTGTGCGGGCGGCGGCTGCGGAGAGAGTGCTTCCGGCGCAGGATCCCCGCTGCCCACCACCGCATCCGTGGCCATGGCAACGGGTTCTGTAACGTCGACATGGCCGCCAGGTGCTCGGCTGCGCAGCCATATCTCAACGTCCTCAAGGGGAGCCTTCTCTATCAGCTTTGCGACAATTCCCGCACCCGGCACCCAGATTGCGGCGACTTCGGCAGCCCAAACGGAGTATTTCTTGAAATCTTTTGTGTAGGAAGAATTCGCGGCGTCGTTCATTCCTGGATTCCCTCCGACATTCGTCCCCGGTTCTTTGCCCCAGCGACGGTAACGCATTGGCGCCAGGCAAATCCGCGACGTTCCGCCCCCGATTGGCCATTAGCAGCAGCGCCTCGTTCAAACCCATCATCAGAGCGCTCGTATTGGAGCGGCTGATTGGCCGGGGCAGCGATATGTCCAATTCAGGAGAGCATATCTCGCGGCACGCTAAGAGCGAATATCTCAAATTGCTCGCTCCAATCACGATCGCGTTTGTACGGCGGCATCGCCGTCATTGCGCACGAAACTGCGACGGCAGCATCATGCCGCGTGGCTAGCCGGTCTTACTGTTCCTTCAGGCGCGGAAGCTCAGCCTCGTCGTGCTGACGACGAACGTTGGTGACTTTGACATCCTGCTCCAGCTGGTGCCGCGCGGCCGAGCACTGTTCTATTGACGGATAAGAGGCGGCGGACGGTGGTGACGATCCGATCGTCTCCCGAGCAAACGTCGGCCGCTCCCGACGCCGAAGCGCCGGGAGCAGGTCGTCATTTCGCGAGCGCTGCCTTTTCGATGACCTCAGCAACCTCCTTCGCGTGCACGACGAGCGAGGCATGGCTGCCGGCGACTTCCGTCGTCTGAGCCTTCATCCTGGCTGCGAACAATTTCTGGGCCTCGGGCGCGATCACCTTGTCCTTGGTGCTGATGACGTAGAACGTTGGCTTGTCGTGCCACGCTGCGATGTCGACCGGAGCCTCGAACGCAACGTGATTCAACGGAAGCTGCGAGTTGGCGAGGTGCGCGGCGATCTCCGGAGGAAGGTCAGCCGCGACGGCCGATGGAAACACTTTTGGGTCGATGTACAGATTGCCCTTCGCGTCGGGATGAATCGCATTGCCGCCTTCGGTCGGCGGGCCGGCCTTTGCCAGCGACGCCAGGGATTCACCGACCTCGGGCGCGAAGGCGGAGACATAGACCAGCGCCGAGACCTTGGGATCGTTGCCGGCTTGCGTGATCACCACGCCGCCCCATGAATGGCCGACGAGAACCGTTTTGCCGTCCTGCTTCGCGAGCGCCTGCTTGGTGGCATCGACGTCGGCGGCGAGCGAGGTGAGCGGATTTTCCACCAGCGTGACGCGGTAGCCTTTCTTCGTGAGAATATCGGCAACGGGCTGCCAGCTCGTCTGGTCCACGAAGGCGCCGTGCACGAGCACGATGTTGTGGGCTGCCCCCTTGGGCAGTTCGGCGGATTGGGCGGAGCCGACCAATGTCGATCCGGCCAGGAGTACGGTGGCGGCTGAGAGGAGGATATTTCGCATTGATTGTTCCTGTTGGCATGTCGGACGAAATGAAGTCCGGAGGAATGGACAGGCGTTTCCGGCCAGGTCGCGGTTCTTCCATCCGCCGTCGGCGAAATGGTTGCCGCACGTGACGTCGGCCCGCCGTGACATGACCTAGGGCGCGAATTTTCCGGACGATAGGGATCAATCGTCCGGATGTTGTGTCCGATCGTCCACCCGGCTAACTTCGGCGGCATGGATATCCTCGCCCAAGTGCTCGATCGCGTGCGTCTCGGCGGGACGCTGCTCTTCCACTTCGAGCTCGGCCATCCCTGGAATCTGGCGCTGCCGGCGCGCCCCTATGCCCTGTTTCACTATCTCAGCCGCGGCTCGGCGACCCTCGCGCTGGAGCAGGGACAAGAACTCGAGATGACCGAGGGCGATTTTGTCGTCATCACACGCGGCGAGCCCCATGTGTTTTATTCGGATCGCCGGGCCAAGCCGTTGCAGATCGTGGACCTCGATCGATCGTCGTCACGTTTTGGCGTCGTTCGTCACGGCGGCCGTGCGAAGCCGCTCTCGACCATGATCTGCGGCAATTTCACGGTGTCACGGCCGCTGTTTGGCAACGTGCTGGAGCTGCTTCCGCCCGTGCTCCTGCTGAAGCCGAGTGCGGACGGTGGCTGGCTCGAAGCGATCCTGCGCCGCATGGTCAGCGAGTCCGCGCTCGAGCGTCCCGGCCAGCGCGTCGCGCTCTCGCGGCTGACCGAAGTGCTGTTCGTCGAGGTGCTGCGAAGCTGGATCGCGTCTCTCAGTCCCGGACAAGGCGGCTGGCTCGGGGCCATCTCGGACCCGCATATCGGGCCGGCGCTCAAGTTGATCCACGAGAACCCGGAGCGGCCCTGGACCCTGAGCGACCTCGGCCACCGCGTGGGGCTCGGCCGTTCGGTATTTTCGGCCCGCTTCACCAAGCTCGTCGGCCAGTCCATGCATCGCTATCTGATCGAACGCCGGATGGCGGAAGCGGCGTTCCTGCTCGAAACCAGCGACGAGCCCATCGCACGGATTGCGAGCCGGGTCGGTTACGAGACGGCCGCGGCGTTTTCAAAACTCTTCCATCGGCATCATGGCCTGTCGCCCGGCCGCTACCGGACCGCTCAACGTCTTGATGGAAGCCAAGGTCAACGGCACGGTTCGGAAGAGAGAGTCTCCGATTGAACGTGTGTAAGTCGGTGCCCACGCCCGGCGCCCAATTGTCGCACCTCGCTGTGATCCTTTTCACACGCACGCGCACAGCAATCATGAGACAAAATGCGTGTTGTGATTGAGCGTGGTGAATTGCCGCGACATCAGCTTCAAATGAGCTGCACACGTCAGAATGACATGTTGAAATAGCCATCGACCGGCCTTGCGCCGGGCGATGAAAGCTATGGAGACACTATGGCTGACAAACACGGACAGAGCATGGTTGGGACGTGGACCAAAACCACGGCGGCCGCGTGTGCGGACAAATATCCTGCCACCATCACATTCTCGACCGGCACCTACCGCGGCATGCGCGGAGCAGGGCAGGGCATGGTGTGGTGGGATGCGGGAATCTACCGTCTCGAGGACTCAAGCACACTCGTCGTCGGGACGGCGAACGATGAACTCGTGACCTATCACATCGCACTCGAGGCCGACCGGTTTGAGTTTACGGATTCAGAGGGATGTCTTGTGACCTATCGGCGCGTGTAGGATTGCAAGGACACCCTGGCCGACCAGAATAACGCGGCTGTACCCGCGAATGAGCCCGACGCTCACGTCGATCGCCTCGCCCTTTCAACGAGGAGAAGACGACATGTGCAATTGCTCAGAGCATGAATCGACCAGCCTTTCGAAGATGACGGCGGCTTCGGTCGCGCCGGCCATGAGGCCGCAGGTGCCGCTGTCGCGCCAGATCAGTTTCGGCGATGAGGAGTCCGGCGATCAATCGGCCTCGACCGACCTCCAGCCGATTCCGCCGTTCCGGCTGTGCAAGCTCGACTTCCGCGAAGGCTGCTACCAGATCAACTTCAGGCCGACGGCGAGCCTGGTGTCGTTCGAAGGCACGCTGCGCGTCGATCGCACGGCGCCGGATGGCGGCGCGGACCATCTGATCGTCAGCGGCGATCTCTATTCGCGCCTTCCGGTGATCAAGCCGCCGATTCCGCCGGTGCCGCCTGTGGGCAACAAGGACGCGGATGAAGCCGCAGCGGATTCAAGCCTGACGAGTCTCGCCGCCTCGCTCAGCGCGGTCGACGAGCCGGCTATCCCGTTCCCGATCCGCAGGCCGAGGATCCCCATCTTCCCCCGGGCGCGCTATCACTCCTATCTCAGGGTGACCAGCGTGTCCGCGCCGGTCGCGGTGCCGTTCCCGAAGAAGTGCGAGCTGACGATCGTCGCCGAGCAGTTCAACTACATGCAGCCGCCGGCCGGCCAGTTCAAGGGCACGTTCCCGGCAACGCCCTCGCGGACGGTGACGATGAAGCTGTCGAAGGTGCCGGCGCCGTTCCCGTTCTCTTTGACCGGCGGGCCGTTCTACCAGGGCCGGCTGTTCGAGGGCGGCGTCGACAAGGGCAGCATCACGCTCGCCTGGGTGTCAAAATTCTTCCGCAGGGCCACGCTGGAGATCGACACGCTGGTCGGTGCCGTCAGGCCCGCACCGGTGCCCGATGGCGCCGGCGGCACGGAGTTTTTCGACACCGTCTTCGCCAGGACCGGCTGGCAGCTCACGGTGGTGCAGGACCAGACCAACGTTCCGGTACCGTCGGGCGTGGTGCCGACCAATTGCTGGAGCTCGGCGGATCTGCACGCGCTGATGACCGCCGTGCGCAACCCGGCGACGAACCTCGACACCGAATGGCACGTGCATATGATCGTGGTGCCCGCAAAGCTCGGCTGCTCGCGCGGCATCATGTACGATACGATCGGCGTTCCCCGCGAAGGCTGCGCCAGCTTCTCCGATGACGGCTATCCCGTCTCGGACTCCTCCAACTTCGGGCTCGCCGCCAACAAGAAGCAGCGCGACGTGCCGCGTGCGTTCCTGCGCAGCGCGACCCACGAGCTGACGCATACGCTCAACCAGATCCACCAGGAGCAGGAGACGGCGGCCGACAATTCGATCATGACCACGACGCCGAGCGTCGCGGACGTGCTCGGCGGTCCCGCCACCGGCGAGCCCGGCGTGTTCCCGGACCAGATCAAGCTCGCGCACAACACCAATGTGCGTCATCACCTCAACCACATGCCCGATCCCGTCATTCGTCCGGGCGGATGGCCGTTCGCAAGCTGGTTCCCGACCGGCGCGCCGCAGGCCGCCGATCGCCACGACTTCGAGCCTTCCGAGCTCGGGCTGACGGTGACGGCCGCAACCGACCGCGTCGCGCTCGGCCAGCCGCTGGACCTGACCTGGACGATGACCAACAACAGCGGCGTGTCGCTACGCGCGCCGAACGACGTCAGCATCGAGGCGCTGTTCGCCTCGATCACCGTCACCGACGGCGAGGGGCACGAGCGTCCTGTCAGGCCGTTCGTGATCCTGTGCGAGCATGCCAAGCTCGCCGAGATCGCGCCCGGCCAGAGCGTCACAGCCTCGGCAAAGGTGTTCTGGAGCACCGCGGGCTTTGCCTTCGAGAAGCCGGGCCGCTACCGCGTCGACGTCGCGGTGTCCTGGTCGGCGCAGGGCGTGATGGTCGGCGTGCAGTCGGGCATCGACGTCTTCGTCGACTATCCGACCAGCTCTTCCGACAACCATTCGGCCAACCTCGTGCTGCACCCCGAGGTCGGCAAATGGGTGGCGCTCGGCGGCGAGGCCTATCACCTCGGCGAAGCCTGCCGGCGCCTGCAGGCGCTGAGCCAGACCGCATCGCCCGCCGCGATGGCCGACACCGGCGACGGTGCGCCCGCGCCGCGCGTGATCGACGGCTTTGCCGACCTCATGCCCGACCGCGCCAAGCTCGCAAGGCTCCGTCCCGAGCTGACCGCCGACACCGGAGGCCGCGCCCGCGGCGCACCGTCGCGCGCCGTAGCACCAGGACGCAAGCGCGCAGCGAAAGCGAAGAAGCGCACGGGACGGAAGGGGTGAAGATGGCGCCGACGTCTAGCCCGCGGTGATCGCCGCGCAGCAGCCCAGCATATCGGCAAGATGTGCGTCGCGCGGGCCCATGCTACGACACGAGCTCCACCCTCTGGAGCTCGTGTCAATGTCCGCTACTGCCGCCAATCCACCCGCAACCTCCACCGAAACCGATCCCGAAGCCCTCGGCTGGATGCGTGGCTTTCCGCCGGCACCGGAGCGCACCATCACCTTCCAGAACGGCTCGTTCCGGAGCTTCCCCGAGCTGCGCTGGGCCTGGAGCAATATCCGCCAGCTGGTGCCGACGGTGAATGTCTGGCGCGGGGCGGGGCCGGCGTCGGTGCTGCCGCGGGTGGACCATGACATCGGCGCGGTCGCCTCGACCACGATGGACGGCCGGCCCATGACCTTCGAGAAGATGCTGGAGGAGACGTATAGCGATGGCGTCGCGGTGCTGCATCGGGGCAGGCTGATCTATGAGCGCTACTTCGGCGCGTTGAAGCCGCACAAGCCGCACATCGCGATGTCGGTGACGAAATCGTTCACCGGCACGCTCGCCGGCATGCTGGTCGCCGAGGGCAAGATCGATCCGCAGGCGCCTGTTACCGACTATGTGCCGGAGCTGAAGAGCAGCGCGTTCGGCGATGCGCGCGTGCGCGAGGCGATGGATATGACCACGGGCCTCGTCTACACCGAAGTCTACACCGACAAGAACTCGGACGTATGGGGGCTGCGCCGCGCGAACGGCATGGCGCCGATCCCGCAAGACTATGAGGGCACCACCAACATTTTCGATTTTCTCGTCGCCCAGAAGAAGCAGGGCGAGCACGGCAAGGCCTTTGCCTACAAGACCGTCAATTCCGACGTGCTGGCCTTCATCATCAGGCGCGCCAGCGGCATGACGCTGTCCGATCTTCTCTCCGAGCGCATCTGGGCGCCGATGGGGGCGGAGGAGGATGCGCATTATCATGTCGATCGCATCGGCACCGAGAGCGGGGGCGGCGGTCTCTCCACCACATTGCGCGATCTCGCCCGTTTCGGCGAGATGATCCGCAATCACGGCCGCTTCAACGGCCGCCAGATCGTGCCGTCGTCGGTGGTCGAGGACATCGCGCGCGGCGGCGACCCGGAAAAATTCAAGCCGGCCGGCTACACCACGCTGCCAGGCGCTTCCTATCGCAATCAATGGTGGGTCACGCACAATGCCCACGGCGCCTACATGGCGCGCGGCGTTCACGGCCAGGGCATCTACATCGATCCCAAGGCCGAGATGGTGGTCGCCCGCTACGCATCGCACCCGGTGGCGGGGAACGCGGCCAACGATCCCGTCACGCTGCCGGCGTACATGGCGCTGGCAAAGGCGCTGATGGCGGGCGGGTGAGGCGATTGTAGGATGGGTAGAGCGCAGCGAAACCCATCATCGCTCCTCCGCAACGAGGTCGATGGGTTTCGCTGCGCTCTACCCATCCTGCGTACGTGCGCCAAACCGCAAGATCGGTCGAGCGCATGATCGCCATCATCGCCTAACTCAAGCCGCCACGGAGGAGGGTCGATGACGGCGGCACTGCAAAACTATCAGGACCGGATGCGGCGGGTGCTGGATCATATCGACCGGCATCTTGAGGCGGATCTGGACCTGGACAGCTTAAGCGCTGTCGCGGCGTTCTCGAAATTCCATTTCCACCGGCAGTTCATGGCGACCTTCGGGCTGTCCGTGCATCGCTATGTCCAGTTGGCGCGTATGAAGCGCGCGTCGCATCAACTGGCCTACAATGACGCCCTTGATGTCACCGACATCGCGATGGATGCCGGTTACGATGCACCTGACGCCTTTGCCCGCGCCTTTCGGCAACGGTTCGGGCAATCACCGTCGTCGTTCCGGAAATCGCCGGACTGGGAACCGTGGCTTGCGGCCTTCGGGCCTCTCGACAATGCGAGGAGCAAGCTCATGCAGAACAACTTTACCGCTGACGACGTGACGATCCGCGATGTGACCCCCACGCGGGTGGCGATCATGGAGCATCGGGGCAGCCCCGAGACCCTCGGTGACACGATCCGGCGGTTTATCGCATGGCGTAAGGCCGCCGGCCTGCACCCCAGGACAAGTCCGACCTTCAACGTCTGGCACTCCGAGGGGCGTCCGGCGCAGCAGGACGAATATCACATCGACCTTTGCGTCGGCACCGACCAACCGATCGAGGCGAATGGCGAAGCGATCAAGGCCGGCGAGATTCCCGGTGGACGCTGCGCGGTGCTGCGCGTCGTCGGCTTCACCGACAATCTGGAGCCCGCCGCGCTGTATCTCTATCGCGACTGGCTTCCGGCCAGCGGCGAGGAAGCACGCGATTTCCCGATCTATTGCCAGCGGCTGAGCCTGTTCCCGGAGGTGCCGGAGCATGAGGCCGTCGCGGACGTTTTCCTGCCGTTGAAATAGCGCGCTGCCGCAGGGCGGATTACGCCTCGCGAATCCGCCCTACGAACCGCGCATCCCGGTGAAGAATTCCACCAGGCCGAACGGTGCGCGCTCGCCGAGGCAGAGCTCCAGGATCTCATGCGCGCCGACCGCGGCTGTCTGGCTGCGGGGGAACAGTGCGGCTTCGTAAGCCGCCAGCGCCGCTTCGATGTCGTCGGGGTGCGCGGCGATGGCCTCGCCGAGCTCCGCGCCATCGAGCATCGCGAGGTTCGCGCCGTCACCGGCCGGCCGCATCAGATGCGCGGCGTCGCCCAGCAGCGTCACGCCACGCACGCGGTCCCAGCGATGGTCGTTCGGGAGCGTGTGGAGCATGCGCAGCACCGGCGGCGTATCTGCGTCGGTGATCAGCGCGGTGAGGGCCGGCGCCCAGCCGTCGAACTCGGCTGCGATGCGTGCCGTTGCGGCGGCGGCATCCGTGAAGTCGATCGCGGCGAACCAATCGGCCGGGCGGTTCAGCGCGATGTAGGCGTGAAGCGCGCTGTCCGGCTCGCGGTGCGCGAAGATGCCCTTGCCCGGCACATGCGCGAACAGCGCGCCGCCGCCGACCGCCTCGGCCGCAGCCATGTGCCGCGAGTCCGCCTCGTGCAGATAAGTCTCGAAGAATGACGTTCCGGCGTATTCCGGCGTCGCGTTCGACAGCAGCGGCCGCACCTTCGACCACGCGCCGTCGGCGCCCACGAGGAGATTTGTGCGCGCGTGGGAGCCGTCGGCGAATGTCAGCTCATGCTGTCCATCGCCGCGCGCAACGACGCTGGTGAGTTTCTTGCCCCATCTGATCGTCCCCGCGGGAAGGGAGTCCAGCAGGATGCCCCGCAGGGCGCCGCGGCGCACCTCGGGCCGTCCGCCCGTGCCGTCGTCGGGCTCGTCCAGCAGCACCTTGCCGTGCTGGTCCAGCACGCGCGAGGCCTGGCCGCCTTCGTGGATGAGGTCGCGGAATTCCTCGAACAGACCTGCCGTCTTCAGGGCGAGCTGTCCGCTGTCGTCGTGGATGTCGAGCATCCCGCCTTGCGTCCGCGCCATCGCCGAAGCCTCGGCCTCGAAGACTTCTAAGGGAATGCCGTGCAGGTGGAGCACGCGGGCGAGGGTGAGGCCGCCGAGGCCTGCGCCGACAATCGTGACCGGGGGCGTCATCGGGATCCTTTAGCGAAATCTATGGAACATCGTTCCATAGTATTGGAACGTCGTTCCAATCATGTCAAGATGGGCTATGGCGAAGAAGACTCACCGCATTGAACGGCGCACCGATGCGCTCTCCCGGGAGCGGATCATCGCTGCTGCGATCGGGATCCTCGACGCCGGCGGCGAGGGCGCTCTGACCGTCCGCGCGCTCGCCGCATATCTGGCGACCGGCAGCGGGGCGATCTACTGGCACGTCGCCGACAAGGGCGAGCTGCTGGCTGCCGCAACCGACGACGTCATCGCGCGCGTCATGTCCGAGCTGGAAGGTGGCGCCGGGCCGCGCGAGGCGATCCGCGCGGTGGCCCTCGGGGTGTTCGACGCGATCGATGTCCATCCCTGGGTCGGCGCGCAGCTCTTTCGTGAGCCATGGCGGCCCGCGATGCTGGAGATCATCGAGAGCGTCGGCGGCCGGCTGCAGGCGCTCGGCGTGCCCCGGGCCGCGCAGTTCGATTCCGCATCAGCGCTCGTGCACTACATTCTCGGCGTCGCCGGACAGAACGCCGCCAACGCCCGCGTTCATGCCCCTGATACGGATCGGTCCGCCTTCCTCGCCTCCGTCGCCGCGCAATGGGAAGCGCTCGACCCCGCGAAATATCCATTCGTGCGGCAGATGGCGACAGAGCTGCGCGACCACGACGATCGCGCGCAGTTTCTCGCCGGCATCGATTTGATTTTGGCGGGGATCGCAACGGTTAAGTAGGCGCGGGTGGCTACGGGCGCGACATCTTCTCGAATTTCTTCACCAACCGGTCGCGCTTCAGCCGCGATAGCCGCTGGATCCAGAACATCCCGTCGAGCTGGTCGATCTCGTGCTGGTGGCAGACAGCGCGCAAGCCGTCGGACTCCTCGGTCTGCATGTTGCCGTCGAGGTCCTGATAGCTGATCCGCACCCGCGCGTGGCGCTGCACTTCGTCATTGACCCCGGGCATCGAGACGCTGCCTTCCTTGTGCAGGATCATCTCGGGCGAGGCCCACTCGATCTCCGGATTGACGTAGGTCTGCGGACCCGCCTTGGCGTCGAGCTCGAGCACCACGACGCGCAGGGGCACGCCGATATGCGGCGCGGTGATGCCGATGCCGGGCGCAGCACGCATCGTTTCGAGCAAATCTGCCGCGAGCTCGCGCAAGCCGTCGTCGAAGGCGGTGACGAGGCGGGCCGGCATGGCGAGGCGGCGGTCGGGGTAGCGGACGATCGGGCGAATGGTCATGCAGGGCGCCTTGGTTTGTATATTGCGCATGATCTTTTCGGAAAACCGCTGCGCACTTTGCGCTAACGCGGCCCTCCGGGTCCGGATCATGCGGTACCACTCACGGATGGTTGAAGCACCCCATTCTTGACGCCCTACCTACTAGAAGGTAATTCGAACTCCATGACCAACGTTTCCTCGACCGCCGACGACATCCTGGCCTGCGCGCGCAGCCTGATCATCGCGGGCGGCTATAACGGCTTCAGCTATGCCGACATCGCCGACGTCGTCGGTATCCGCAAGCCGAGCATCCACCACCATTTCGCCAGCAAGGTCGATCTGGTTCGCACGCTCGTGTCGCGCTATCGCGAGGAAGCGGAGGCGGGGCTGGCCGCGCTGGAGCGCAATGTCCCCGATCCGCGCGACCAGCTCAAAAGCTATGTCGGCTATTGGGAGGCATGCATCGCGGACGCGACGGCGCCCTTCTGCGTCTGCGCGCTGCTGGCCAGCGAGCTGCCGATCCTGCCGGAGGAGGTGGCGCTCGAGGTCCGCGCGCACTTTCGCGCGCTCGCGTCCTGGCTGACCTCGGTGATGGAGCGCGGCAAACGGAAGGGGCGGCTTCATCTCTCGAACTCAGCCAAGGTCGAGGCTGAAGGGTTCATGGCAACGATTCACGGCGCGATGCTGTCGGCGCGCGCCTATGGCGATCCAAAAATGTTCGGCGTGATCACCGAGCCGCTGCTGGAGCGGCTGTCGACCAGGCACTGAAGACATCGACGAGGCGATCATAGCCCCCGCAGGCGAGCTGGGGGAGGGCGTCTTGCTGCGTACGAAGGCTACCAACTAGTAGGTAAAGGAGAAGCTGCCATGACGCATCATCAACTCGATCTCGTCCAAGCCGATCGCGAGCGATGGCTGAAGCAATACTATTTCCTGCGAGCGGCGTTCTCGATCGCCTGGGTCGTTGCCGCGGTTGCGGCCGGTCGGTCGTCTGTCGCGGTCGCCGGCGTCCTGCTCGTGCTCTATCCGGCATGGGACGCCGCGGCCAATCTCGTGGATGGCTTGCGCAGCGGTGGGCTCGATCAGAACCGCACGCAGGTGTTGAACGTCGTGGTCAGCCTTGCGACCGCGATAGCTGTCCTTCTCGCGCTACAGGTGAGCATGAATTGGGTGCTCGGTGTGTTCGGCGCCTGGGCGATTCTATCAGGACTGCTTCAGCTCGGGACCGCGGTGCGGCGCTGGAAAAGCTACGGCGCGCAATGGGCGATGGTGCTCAGCGGCGGCCAGTCGGCCCTGGCCGGCGGCTTCTTCATCTTTCAGGCGACGACGCCGATGTCGCCGTCGATCGCGACTGTCACGGGCTATGCCGCGGTCGGCGCGATCTATTTCCTGGTCTCGGCGATCTGGCTCACCGTCAGCGAATGGCGTCAGCGCGCCAGAAACGCTCCGCTCGGATGATGCGATGGCGCTGGCGGGATGATGACATCATCCCGCTGTCTTGCCCGACGAGTCAAATTGCGGTCTGCCAATTGCCCCGCATCGTCGCGTAGCCTAACGTTGCCGCCAACAACAAGAGTCGAAGGCGGAGGAAACTCATGCGCGCAATCGCACTGGCACTGGCGGCAACCATCACCGCGGCAACGCCCGCCGCGGCCGACTATCTGGTCAAGGAGGTCGGCAGCTTCCATGTCGGCGGCCGCACCGAAACCCTGAGCGGGTTGCCGTCGAAGGAGATCGTGTTCTCGCCCGGCGCCCCGCCGATCAAGGTCGATCCGAACGGCGAGTTCGAGGTCGAGCAGATGTATGTCCAGTTCGTCAAGCTCGCGCAGCCGAAGTCGAAGCTGCCGCTGTTGCTCTGGCACGGCGGCGGCCTGTCGGGCGTGACGTGGGAGACCAAGCCCGACGGCAAGCCGGGCTGGCAGCAGTTCTTCCTCAATGCCGGCTACGACGTCTACGTCTCCGATGCGGTCGAGCGCGGCCGCGCCTCTTGGGCGCGCTACCCTGAAATCTTCAAGAGCGAGCCGTTCTTCCGGCCCAAGAAGGAAGCGTGGGAGCTGTTCCGGATCGGGCCGAGCTACGAGGTCGGCGGCAAGCGCGAGGCGTTCGAGGGCGAGCAATTCCCGATCGAGGCATTCGACCAGTTCGCCAGGCAGGGCATTCCGCGCTGGGCGACCAACGATGCAGCCACGCAAAAAGCCTATGACGCGCTGGTGCAGAAGGTGTGTCCCTGCATCATCATCGTCCACAGCCAGGGCGGCAATTTCGGCTTCACGGCGGCGCTGAATGCGCCCGACAAGGTGAAGGCGCTGATCACCGTCGAGCCCTCAGGTGCGCCGGACCCGGCGAAGGCCGATGCCGGCAAGCTCAAGGGCGTGCCGCACCTGATCGTGTGGGGCGATTTTCTCGACAAGGTGCCGGTGTGGTCGAAGCTCGTGGTCAATCCGACCAAATGGGGGCAGGCGATCGCGGCGGCCGGCGGCAAGGTCGATACGTTCGAGCTGCCCAAGATGGGGATCAAGGGCAACACCCACATGCTGATGATGGACCGTAACTCGGACGACGTCGCAAGGCTCGTCAATGACTGGATCGACAAGCAGGACCTCGCCAACTAGGGCGTGGACTGATGACGCGCGGCCAGCCATAGCCGGATAGATGCGAGTTGGACGAAGGCAAGGTGGTTTCCTGTAAGCCTGCCGTAGCACGTCGCCACACGACGACATAATCGGCGAGTTCGTAGCGCATGATTCGATCCCCCAGTTTGGAAGTTTGAATCACAGGGGTCTGGCCGAACGCAATGCGTCGAAAATAGCCCGTTGCGGACCTCCGCCGCTCGGCTAAAGATAGCGGACCCCAATGTCTAACTCGTTCAGCAATGGCGATAGCGATTAACATTCGAGCCGATGACTCCTCTGCGCGAGAGGTCGAACGATTGTGGGACCAAGTTGCGGCATTCGAGGATGAGCCGTCGATGCGGGCTCTCGGCTACCGACCGCATTTTACGTTCGCGATCTACGATTCGCCCGAGATCGAGGGAAAGACTGCATGGGAGGCCATGCTGCGCGCAGTGACCAGCGATGCGCCGTTGCGAGTCGAGTTCAAGCGTATTCGCTGGTTCGTCGGTCCGCCGCTTGTCTTATGGGCAGAGCCCACGACTGACGAGGTGCTCGCGAGGTGGCACGCCTCAATCAGCGAGATCATCGACCCCGCTCACTGTCGACCTCACTATCGGCCCGGAGCTTGGACGCCCCATTGCACCCTTGGCACCCGTATCGTTGATGCGAAGAAGGATGACGCTATGGCTTTTGCGCGGTCGTTCGATCGGAATGTCACTGTATTATTCGACGTAGTTGATTGCGTCGCCTTCCCGCCGGTGCGGGTCATTGCAGAGCAGAGATTGCCGCCGATCCCGCAACAGCGTTAGGCGGTTTCTGTCCCTTCTCGACATGTAGCACCGCGGGCGCTCGGGCACCATCGGGAGCGGACGCGGCATCGTTACGCCGTCAAATTCATGGGTACACACCCTAATCCGGATAGGGCGTGCCGTCCTTGTGCACGAAACGGCCGTCGGAATTCGCGCTCATCATGTCGATGTCCGAGCATGTCGTGAGGTCGTCGGGCGAGCGCGAGCCGATTTCGAGATAGACGGCCACGGCATCCGACCGGTTGATCATGTGATGACCGTTGCCGCTGCCCTTCGGGAAGGCCGCGCAGTCGCCCGCGCGCAGCACGGTCTCGCCGCCGTCCTCAAGCAGCACCACTTCGCCCTCGAGCACATAGACGAATTCGTCCTCATGCGAATGCCAGTGCCGCTGGCTCGACCAGCCCTCCGGCGGCAGCCACATCAGGTTGACGCCGAAATCGGAGAGACCCCCGGCATTGCCGAGCCGCCTGCGGATGCGCTCGGCGCAGGGAGCCGCGAAGGGCGCGGGATAGCCGGAGCCCTTGCGGGCCGGCACCGTGGCGATGTCGATCTTGGGCATGGGAATATTCCACTCGTTAGCAGTCAACGCGAGGGGACATCCTGTTGGCTGGGAGCGGCGACGTCTGGACGACCGACCGCTATTTCCCTGGAACCGACGTGGCGACTTGGTCCGTGCCCAATCTCATGCGGGTCCTTGCAGAAATCTGGGCATTGGCAGTGCGCTGGGATCGGCGGCGTATGCGAAGACTACAATGCTCCAGTCGAAGCGACTATAGTGCATGCCGAAAAGCTGGATCGCGGAATCATTACAAGTGCTCTCGGACGTTCTCAAGCGGAAAGAAATCTATAGTTACTTCAGCCGCTCGGCAATGGAGAAGGCGCACGCCTATCAGGCGCAGGGCCGCGTCTCGGCGGTGGGCGTCAGCGATGACCTGACCCGCGTCACTTCCCAGGTGCGAGGCAACGAGTCCAGGACCTATCGCATCGACATCCAGTTGGAGTTCGACCGCGGCAGGCTCATCGACCTTGAAGGCGATTGCAGTTGTCCGATGGCCTTCAACTGCAAGCATGTGGCGGCGACCCTGCTCGAGGCACTGAGCGACAAGGAGCCTACGGAGTTGGCGTCCGCGCCATTCCCGATTCCTTCCAAGGCGCAAGCGCCGCCGACTCCGCCGGTTCTGGGTTTCGAGGTCAACACCTGGATCGACACTGTCGGCCGCGCGGCACGGAGCAGCGACTATGCCGCGGACGAGAGCCAGCGATTGCTGTATTGCCTGCATCCGTCGGACGACCCGATGCCTTATCTCGCGGTGTCCCTGCGATCGGTCCGGCTCCGCAAGGGTGGAGATTTTGCCGACAGCTACAGCAGTCCCAGCCTGTACGAATTCAAGCCGGACCGGGCGCCGAAATACTTCCGTGATGTCGATGTCGACATTGTAACGGAGGTGAACGGCCGCATCCGCAACTACCACGCCCAAGGGCCGTATCCGGAAGAGCTGTTGCAGCGGATTGTCGCGACGGGCCGCGCATTCTGGGTTGACCACAAGCGGGCGCCGCTGAGCTGGGGCGAGGCGCGCGCGGGCCGGATCGAGTGGCGTCCGGCATCCGCGCGCGGCGTGGCACCACACCTCGTCGTGCCCGGCGCAGTGCCACTCAATGCCGAACCGCCGGTCTATGTCGATGACGCCAG
Organism: Bradyrhizobium sp.; assembly: GCF_035935975.1. Classification (GTDB taxonomy): domain Bacteria; phylum Pseudomonadota; class Alphaproteobacteria; order Rhizobiales; family Xanthobacteraceae; genus Bradyrhizobium. The sequence goes on along the minus strand of NZ_DASYWN010000041.1, from coordinate 159,005 downwards.
CGGTGTGATCGGGTCCGTACAACTCGGCCTGCCGCCCCGTCTGGCCTGCCAGTTCCTGGCCGCACCCTCCATTCCCCGCGCGCAACTCGAAGAGGTGTCGCGCCGCCTGAGCCAGAGGTTGCCCGAACTTCACCACGGCCTGCTGCCGGTGCCGCCGGCGGCCACGGTGCTCATCGACGAGGATCCGCGTCCCGTGCTGCGGCTGAAGCTCGGACATGTCGGTGCGAGCTATTATTACTATCGCCATAAGAACGAACAGGCAGGTCCCGCCGGCGTGGCCAGCCTCGGCTTTCGCTACGGCGGGTTCGACATCGATCCGAGCCAGCGAGCGAGCCGACTGGAGCTGTTCCAAGGCGGGCAGGTCTATGCGATCGCACGCCGCCAGGCGAAGGAGAGGCAGGCACGCAAGCGCCTCGCCGACGTGGGGCTCACCGAAGCGCGGTCGGCGCTTCCGATGCTCGACTACCGCCATGCCACGGATCTCACGCTGAAAGATCAGCACAGCTGGTTCGATTTTCTCGCGCTGCACGCCGGGCATCTGCGGTCGGAAGGCTTCGAGATCCTGATCGACGACGATTTTCCGTTCCGGCTGGCGGAGTCGTCAGGCGATTTCGATGCCGTGCTAGAGTCCAGCGGGATCGACTGGTTCGAACTGTCCCTCGGCATCGAGATCGAAGGCGAGCGGCGCGATCTCGCACCGCTCCTTGCCGCGCTGGTTTCGGCGCCCGGCTTCAGCCCCGAACTGGTGATGGCGCTCGCAGACAAGGGCGAGCGTTTCCTTCTGCCTCTGGCGGATGGACGGCACATCGCGCTGGCTGCCGACCGCTTCCTGCCGCTCGTTCTGGCGCTGCATGGCTTGCACATGAGCGGTGTTTTCGAAGATGCCTCCGGGCGGATCAGGCTGTCGCGCGCGGACATCGTTCCGCTGCTCGGTGTCGAGAACGAGCGCTTCGCCTTTCGGGGAGCCGACAGTCTTCGCCGCCTCGCAGGCCTGCTCCAGGCGCGAGGGTTGACCGCGCCGGAACTGCCGCCGACCTTTCGCGCCACGCTTCGGCCCTATCAGGCGCAGGGTGTGGCATGGCTTGATCTGCTCCGCGAGAGCGGGTTGGGCGGGATCCTCGCCGACGACATGGGTCTGGGCAAGACCGTCCAGATCCTGGCCATGATCGCGCTGGAGAAAGCGCGAGGTCACCTCGCCAATCCCGTGTTGGTCGTCGCGCCGACCAGCCTGATGACGAATTGGTGCGCCGAAGCGCAGAAGTTCGCTCCAAGCCTCAAGGTCCTCGTGCTGCACGGGGCGGATCGCAAGCACAAATTTCCCGCCGTCGCAGAGCACGATCTGGTTCTGACGACTTATCCACTGATTGCGCGGGACCGCGAAATTCTGCTGACGCGGGAGTGGCATATGGCCGTGCTGGATGAGGCGCAGACGGTCAAGAATCCCGATGCCGCCACCACACGATGGCTGCGCGAGACGAAGGCGCAGCATCGCTTCTGTCTCACGGGCACGCCGATGGAAAATCATCTCGGCGAACTCTGGTCGATCATGAGCTTTGCCAATCCGGGCTATCTAGGCGACAAGGCGGCCTTTTCGCGCCAGTGGCGTACACCAATCGAAAAGCGCGCCGACAAGGCGCGGACCGCGGCATTGGCGCAGCGCGTCAAGCCCTTCTTGTTGCGACGTACCAAGACGGAGGTGGCGACCGAACTGCCTGCCAAGAGCGAAATGGTGGAGAGCATCGCGCTGGAAGGGCCGCAGCGTGATCTCTACGATTCGATACGGCTCGCGATGTCGCGCAAGGTTCGCGAGGCCATTGCAAAGCGTGGCCTTGCCAAGAGCCACATCGTGGTGCTCGAAGCCCTGCTCCGGATGCGGCAGGCCTGTTGCGATCCGGCGTTGCTGAAACTGAACGACGGCGTTGAACGGCCATCGGCCAAGCTCGATCGCTTGATCGACATGGTGGGGGAGCTGCTGAGCGAGGGACGCAAGATCATCATCTTCTCGCAATTCACGTCCATGCTCGATCTTATCCGCAAGCGCCTCGACACGGGAGCCCTGCGCTACAGCGTTCTCACCGGTCAAACCGGCGACCGAAAGACGGCGATTGAGGCCTTTCAGAGCGGTGAGGCCGAAATCTTCCTGGTCAGCCTGAAAGCAGGCGGCGTAGGCCTCAATTTGACCGCCGCCGATACCGTCATCATCTTCGATCCCTGGTGGAATCCCGCGGTCGAGGAACAGGCGATCGATCGGGCCTATCGGATTGGGCAGGACAAGGCCGTCTTCGTTTACAGGCTGGTGGCCACCGGGACCATCGAGGAAAAGATGGACGAGCTCAAATCCAGAAAGCGAGCGCTCGCCGATGGCCTGTTCGCGCGTGACGGTGGCATCGCATCGGCCCTCACGGAGAGCGATGTGAATGCGCTATTCGACGCCTAGCCGCTCGTAAGGGCGGCATGCGCTTCAGATGCGATCGAGTTTCAGCCGATGATGAGATATTGCCGGTGTTTTGCCCGACGAGTCAAATTGCGGCTCGGCAGCGCGAGTCATGCGGCCTCGTAAGTCATTGATCCCGCAGCAGCCGGCTACTGTGCATGGGGTTGTTTTTCGACATTTTTGCTGTGCGAGCCCAAAATTCGCGAGGCGGGAGGGCCTCTCGCAAAAAATCACGCTACTCTGTCGGCCCGCACAGTTCCCATTCGTCTTCCACCCAGACAGACCTGACGGGAGACCAAGATGAACGCTTCCTCCTATCGCTGGGTGATCGTCGCCGCGGGCGGCTTGCTCGGCTGCGTCGCGATCGGCGGCATGTTCTCGCTGCCGGTGTTCCTGCAGCCGATCACGAGGGACACCGGCTGGTCGGTGACCGGCATCTCCAGCGCGATGACGATCGGCTTTCTGGCGATGGCCTTCACCAGCATGGCCTGGGGCACCGCGTCCGACCGGTTCGGGCCGCGGCCGGTGGTGCTGGCGGGATCGACGGTGCTGGCGCTGAGCCTGTTCGCGGCGAGCCATGCCACCTCGCTGATCGTGTTCCAGTTCGTGTTCGGCCTGCTGGTCGGCGCCTCCTGCGCCGCGATCTTCGCGCCGATGATGGCGACCGTCACCGGCTGGTTCGACACGCACCGGAGCCTTGCGGTGTCGCTGGTGTCGGCCGGCATGGGCATGGCGCCGATGACGATGTCGCCGCTGGCGGCCTGGCTCGTTTCCGGCCACGACTGGCGCACCTCGATGCAGATCATCGCGCTGGTGGTCGGCGCCATCATGATCCCGGTCTCGCTGCTGGTGCGCCGTCCGCCCGCGCTGGCGCAGGCCGTGGCCGCGCCCGCGCCCGCGCCGTCGGGCGAGAGCGCCGGGCAATCCGAGATGTCGATGGGCGAGGCGCTGCGCTCGCCGCAATTCCTGATCCTGCTGGCGACGAACTTCTTCTGCTGCGCCACCCATTCCGGCCCGATCATCCACACCGTCAGCTACGCCGTGAGCTGCGGCATTCCGCTGGTCGCGGCGGTGACGATCTACAGCATCGAGGGCTTTGCCGGCCTCGGCGGCCGCATCGCCTTCGGCCTGATGGGCGACCGCTTCGGCGCCAAGCGCGTGCTGGTCTCGGGGCTGCTGCTGCAGGCGTTCGGCGCGCTCGCCTACGTCTTCGCGCATCAGCTTGCGACCTTCTACGCGGTCGGCGCCGTGTTCGGCTTCATCTATGCCGGCACCATGCCGCTCTATGCCGTGCTGATCCGGGAGAACTTTCCGCTTCGGATGATGGGCACGGTGATCGGCGGCACGGCCATGGCCGGCAGTCTCGGCATGGCAACCGGCCCGCTCGCCGGCGGCCTGATCTACGATGCCTTCTCCAGCTACGCCTGGCTCTACATCGCCTCCTGGGCGATGGGCCTCGGTGCGTTCCTGATGGCGATGACGTTCCGCCCGTTCGCGAAGCCGCAAGCGGAAGTAGCGGCGCCCGCTACAGCATGATCCCGTAGCCCGGGTGAGCGAAGCGACACCCGGGACAGCGCTCGTGGAGTCCCGCATGTCGCGGAGCCTGTCATCGGGCGGCGCGTCGCGCCGACCCGTTGGCTCATCCGGGTTACGGCACCTTTAGCTGCGCCTCGATTGCGGCCTTGTCGATGATCGACCACACCTGCCAGATCTTTCGCTCGCGAAATCTGTAGAATACGTTCTCGCAGAACGACACGCGCTTCCCATCGATGGCCAGCCCAAGGAACATCCCGACCGGTGAACAATCGAACTTCAGCCTGGCCGCAATGCTGGGAGGATCGGAGATCAGCAGTTCGACATTGAACTGCAGATCCGGAATCTCGCGAAAGTCCTGCTCCAGCATCCCGCGATAACCTGACAGCCCGAGCGGCCGCGCGTTGTGGGTGACGTCATCATGCACGAACTGCCCGAGCGCCGGCCAATCCTGCCGGTTCAGGCAGGCGATATAGTCGCAGTAGATGCCGGCAAGATCGTCTCTGGTCACGGCATGCTCCTTCGGTCGTGCGCCCGACGCGGACGAGGTGAGGATCAAAGCTGCTTCTCGAAGAACAGGTCCGGGTAGGGATCGTCATTGAAGCGCGGGATCTCGCGCCAGCCGGTGGTGCGGTAGAGCTGGCCGGCCTCGGGCAGCGCGCTGTTGGTGTCGAGCCGCAGCAGCGTGATGCCGAGCTCGCGCGCTGCGGCCTCGGCCGCATCCATCAGGCGGCGGCCGAGGCGCAGCCCGCGCGCGGCGGGCGCGACCCAGAGCCGCTTGATCTCGGCATAACCATGATCGGTGCCCTTCAGGCCGACGCAGCCGATCGGCAGCGTGTCCGACATCGCGACGATGAAGGTGCCGCGCGGGCGGCGCATGTCCTTGGCATCCGGATCGCGCGACAGCGAGACATCAAAACCCTGCTTGAAGCGGCGGCCGAGCTCGGCATAGTACTCGCCGAGGCAATAGCGGGCCTCTTCGCTTTGCGGGTCCATCTCGGTGAGCGCAACGCGCTCGCGCGTCAATGCCGAGGCGATCAGGTCCATTGCCGCGAGCAGCGCCTCGCGCTGCGAGTGCTGGGCGAGGAAGCTTTCGGCCTGCGTGTTCGACAGCGCCTCATACGCCGCGAACTCGCGGCGGCCGCTACGCGTCAGCTTTGCCACGCGGCGGCGCGCATCGTCCGCATGCGCGGTCGTTTCGACGACCCCTTCGTCCTCGAGGCTGCGCAGCAGACGGCTCATCAGGCCGGAATCGAGCCCGAGATAGTCGCGGATTTCGGCGACGTCCGAACGCCCATGCCCGATCGCATTGAGCACGCGCGCCGCGCCAAGCGGCCGGCCGCGCCCGAGGAACGAGGTATCGAGCGCGCCGACGGCGGAGGTGACGGCACGGTTGAAGCGGCGGACGCGGGCGACGGGATTCAGCATAATATCTGACTTTAGTCAGATATTATGTTCTGGTCAACGGCAGCGGCGTTGCGCCGGTCTAGTAAACCGCGCGCGGAATCATCCACGACGCAAAGGTCGTCCAGTTCCCGTCGTCGCTGCGGCGCTGATAGGCCACGAAGTCGGCGCCGTCGTTGTGCACGAATTCATAGCGGTGAGTTTTGGCCGACACGGCCGTGCTGGATTTGCTCATGGAAAACTCCATCTCGAATGGGCTTTCCATTGAGGTAGTTGCGGTGCAGCATGACACCAGTGGGAGGATGACGATCATCCCATCACGTTGTGGAGAGGGCGTTCGTCGTCCGCAGGCTCGCGTTCACTCCAGCCCAGGCTCCTTGCGCAGGCGGGCGACTAGCGCATGAGCAAATCGGCTTTCGATGGTTGCTTTGACTGCGTACTAGGGCGTTTACTCATAAACGCGACGACGTCAGCCTTTGGGGTCTCAGCAGAAATTTTCTGCTCAATCAGAGTATTTCCGATTTTGACCCCAAAGGCGACATGGCTTGTTTTGAAGCAGTCATAAGCGTCAACCGTGCTCACGCTTGACCCATGTCAAACCAGATGACGTTCTGGCCCGGATGCTGGATCGTCCTGGAATGGACGGCTTCTCATCCTCAAGGCTAGGCAAGGGAACGACCAATGAAAATCTGGCAAACAGTACAGCGTAGCCTGCTGGCAGGCGTCGCCGTTGTGACGGTTATGAACATGCCAGCATCCGCACAGGAGCAAAAGCGACCCAACGTCGTCATGCTGATGACTGACGACACCGGCTGGAACGATTTCGGCGCTTATAGCGGGGGCGGCCGGGCGCTTGGCCATCCAACACCGAACATCGACCGGATCGCCAAGGAGGGCGCGACATTCACGAACTGGTATGGCCAGGCAAGCTGCACAGCGGGCCGCGCCTCGTTCATCACCGGGCGTATTCCTATCCGTTCAGCGCTATCAATCGTGGTCGCTCCGGGTGACGAAAACGCTCTAAAGAAGGAGACACCGACAATCGCCGAGTATTTCCGGAAGAGCGGCTACGCGACGTACTTCTCAGGCAAATGGCATCTCGGCGACAAGCCCGAGTCCTATCCAATTGAGCATGGTTTCGATGAGATGAAGGCGTTCGCGGCATATTATCCGGGTGTCTACACCTATGCCGACACCTCGAAATGGTTTCATCCCTGGTTCCCTTCGTACAATCCAGAAATCGCGAAGGCGTATTTTGAAGTCGTGAATATGTACGAGTGGGAGGGAGTTGCAGGACAACCGGCGAAGAGAAACGAGTACATCACTTACGACCGCCTCGCCGACTTCGACGTGCGGCAGGCCGACTACGCAATCGACTACATCAAGAAACACGCCAAGGACACCAAGCCGTTCTTCATGGATGTCAACTTCATGAAGATGCACAACCCTACCAATGCCGCAGCAAAGTTCGCCGGAAAGTCTCGGCTCGGCGATTACTCGGACTCCTTGCTCGAACTCGACGACGACATCGGGCGCGTCATGGACGCAATCCGCGCAGAAGCACCGAACACAATCGTTATTGTGACGGCGGACAACGGTGCTTGGCAGGATGCGTACCCCGATGCGGGCACCACGCCGTTTCGGGGCGAGAAGGGTACGGCATTTGAAGCCGGTTGGCGCGTCCCCGGACTGATGTGGTGGCCGGACCACATCCCGGCTGGCGCGAAGTACGACGAAATGATGTCGCACATCGACTGCTGGGCGACGCTTTCCAAGATGGTCGGCCTGACTCCACCGCCACACGGCGCATGGACCGACAACAATGGCAAGCCCATCTACTTCGATAGCATCGACAACAGTGAGTACATTCTCGGTCGCGCAAACCACTCGGCACGAAGGTCGTGGGTTTATATCGACGGCGAAAACTTCATGGGAGCACGCGCGGATGTCGCCGGTGATCCAACTAACCCCGATCTCAGCATCGCGTGGAAGTACCTATGGACGGCCAAGGATACCTGGCTCGGTCCGGAGCAGAACCTGGGCTCGATCGGCGCGGTGTACAATCTGACAATGGACCCGTTCGAGAAATACGACATGGTGTTCAACGGCGCGATGTCAGCACGAATGACAACACAATCGCCGGGCAAGTATGCCGGACAGGACAATGGCTGGGTACTGGCATTGATCACTCCGGTTGTGTTGGAGTTCAATAAGTCAATCGTTGACTTTCCAAGTATCAAGCGGCTTCCCGGCGGAGCCTCGAACGATTGGAGGCCAGATCTGCAACACCCGGATAATCCGGTTCCCTTGCTCGACATGAAACACCTGCCGAACATCAAGGGCGGTGGCGGGTAGTATTGCTTCTGCTAAGCCAAGGGTTGGCGGCGGCGAGGTGGCTTCATGGAGCAGTTCGCCGCCGCGCCTTTGGTGACTGCGTTTCGATGTCGGCTCGTGGCCGATATTGTTGCAAAAGTCGTTTTTCGCCGATGACCAAAATTCTGCGGGCCGTGGGCGCGACTTTCGCGTACAAGATGCGAGGGACCTCATGGCCTCACGCAAAATTCACAGGCGACTTCGGTAACGCGATTGAGGTCATACGAATCAGCGATCGCTCGCTGCTTAGTGTTTTCGCGAAAAATCTTGAGCCCTGCAACTTTCGACTTTTGCAACACAATCGGCCCTTCTCGGACCTCGTGCCATGTCCGCTACTACGCCGCTGTTTGGGGGATAAGCGGACATCGCGGATTTATGAGTACACGCCCTAATTGTGGAGCGACGACAGGAATTGGCGGAGCTCGGGAGTTTTGGGATTGGCGAAGAGCTCCTCGGGCGGTCCCATCTCATGGACCTTGCCCTGATGCATGAAGACGAGGCGATCGGCGATCTTGCGTGCAAAGCCGATCTCGTGGGTCACCATCATCAGCGTCATGCCATCCCTCGCGAGGCGTTCGACGACACGCAGGACCTCGCCAACCAGTTCTGGATCGAGCGCACTGGTGATCTCGTCGCACAACAGCACGGCCGGTTCCATGGCGAGCGCGCGCGCGATGGCGACGCGCTGTTGCTGGCCGCCCGAGAGGCGGTCGGGCATCGCGTCGAATTTCTCCTCCAGGCCGACGCGCGCGAGCAGGGCGCGCGCCTGCTCTTCGCCCTGTCGCGCTGCGCGCTTCTTGACGAGCCTTGGGGCGAGCATGATGTTGCGCCCGACGCTCAAATGGGGAAACAGGTTGAAGCTCTGAAAAATCATTCCCACCTGTTGACGCAGCTCGCGCATCGCGGCCGCGCGGTCATGATCGATCTGCTTGTCCCTGATCAGGATCGCGCCGCTGTCGAAACGCTCCAGCCCGTTGATGCAGCGCAGGAGGGTCGATTTGCCCGAGCCGCTCCTGCCGATGATGGCGATGACCTCGCCGGGCTCCACGTTCAGGTCGACGCCTTTGAGAACCTGCGTTTCCCCAAAGGACTTGTAGAGCGCGGCGATCTCAACGATGGGCGGCATGGAGGGTCCTCTCGAGCGCGCGGGCGGTAAGGCTGATCGGATAGCACAGGGCAAAATAGATCAGTGCGACCACGGCATAGACCGTGAAAGGCCGGAAGGTTGCGTTGGTGATCATGCCGCCGGCCTTGGTCAGTTCGACGAAGCCGATGACAGAGGCGAGCGCCGTGCCTTTGATGACCTGGACCAGGAACCCAACGGTTGGGGGAATCGCGATGTTCAGCGCCTGAGGCAGGATGACGTGACGCAACTGCTCCCCAAAAGTGAGAGCCAGGCTCCGGGCCGCCTCCCATTGGCCGCGCGGAACGGAGGCGACGCAGCCGAACCAGATCTCACTCAGAAAGGCACTCGTATAGGCGGTCAGCGCCAGCGTCGCGGCCGTCCACGCCGAGGTCTGGATGCCAAAAAGCGCCAGGCCGAAATAGGCGAGGAAGAGCTGGATCAGAAGCGGCGTGCCCTGGAACAGCTGAATGTAGAGGCCGACGAGACGGTGGGCACCTTGGGAAGGCGTCAGGCGGGCAATCAAGAGGGCGAAACCGACGCAGCCCCCGCCGATGAAGGCGATCAGCGACAGGCCCACGGTCCAGCGCGCGGCGAGCAACAGGTTACGCAGAATATCCCATAGCGTGAATTCAACCATACCCTCAGTCTCCGAACAGGAAGCGCGGGCCGAGCCAATTGAGCAATCGCCGCACGACGATCGACAAAGCGAGATAGATCAGGGCGGCGACGATGAAGGCCTCGAAGGCCCGGAAGTTGCGGCTCTGGATCAGATTGGCGGCGAAGCTGAGCTCCTCGGTGGAGATCTGCCCGCAGACCGATGAGCCGAGCATGACGATGATGATCTGGCTGACGAGTGCGGGCCAGATCTTGCGCAGTGCCGGCGGCAGCACGACGTGAAAGAAGGTCTGCACCGGTGACAGCGCCAGGCTCTGCGCGGCCTCGACCTGGCCGCGCGGTGTCGCCTCGATGCCGGCACGGATGATCTCGGTGGCATAGGCGCCGAGATTCACGACCATCGCGAGGATGGACGCGGTTTCCGGCGACAACCGGAAGCCCGCCGCCGGCAGGCCGAAGAAGATGAAGAAGAGCTGCACGATGAAGGGCGTGTTGCGGAACAGTTCGACATAAGCGCCCGTCACGGCCTTCAACCAGACCGGTCCGTGAATGCGTGCCCAGGCGCATCCAATGCCCAGCGCAAGTCCGCCGGTCGCGGAAGCCGTGGTCAATCCGAGCGTCCATGCGACGCCCTTGGCGAGCATGCGCCAGTCAACAAGAATGGTCCCGAAATCGAGATTGACCACGGCCCGGCTTACTCCGGCAAGTCGCCGGTGGATCTGCCGAGCCATTTCCGCGAGAGCGCCTCGAGGGTGCCGTCAGCCTTGGCCGCGAGAATGATTTCGTTGAGCTTGGCGCGCAACGCGTCCTCGCCCTTGCCGACGCCGATGAAGTTCGGACTGTCCTTGAGCAGGAATTTGTATTCGGCGCCGAGTTGCGGATTCTTGGTGATCATCGCCGCGGCGACCTGCGCGCTGGTCGCGACAGTCTGGGTCTGGCCGGCGACGAAGGCGGAAATCGTAGCGTTGTTGTCTTCGAACCGGCGGATCTCGGCGGTCGAAGGCGCGACCTTCGTCAGTTCGGAATCGTCCACCGAGCCGCGCGTCACGGCGATCGATTTCCCGGCCAGCGCTTCGGGGGCCTTCAGCTCCATCGCCTTGGGAGCGAACACGCCGATGAAGAACGGCGAGTAGGCGGCCGTGAAGTCGATGACCTTCTCGCGATCGGGATTTTTGCCGAGCGTCGAGATGACGAGATCGGCTTTCCTGGTCTGGAGATAGGGGATGCGGTTGGAGGTGGTGACCGGGATCAGCTCCACCGTTGCGCCGAGTTTCCCGGCGATCAGTCGCGCCATGTCGATATCGAGTCCCTGCGGCTGCATGTCGGAACCGACGAAGCCATAGGGCGGGAAATCCGTCGGAACGGCAATCCGGACCGCCTTGCTGCGGACGATACCGTCGAGCGCCGTCTGTCCCGAAGCCTCCACGGCGGCGATGACCGAGAGAATGGCGGCGAGGCCGATCGAAAAAACACGCCTTGAAACCCACATCACGATTTCTCCTTGCTGACTGGACGCGACTTGGCGGCGCGCCGAATGGACTGTGCGCCCTTGTTCGGTCTTGTATGCAAGACTTGTTCCACAGGATCGATCGGCGACAGGGCGTGGCGCAACGTCGCCAGCGGATCGCTGCCGGAGGTGAGGCGAAGCTTCTGCTTCCAGGTGCGGAGATGAACGCTCATGCGCCGTTCCGCGAGCGACATGTCGTGCGCTTCCAGGGCCGCAACGATCCCGACATGCTCGTCGTACGATCGCCTGGCTTCGCTTTCGGTCTGATGGTGCGTGGCGATCAGTGCCGTGCGAGCGGTGAGGTCGCGCAGAGTCTGGGCAAGAAGCTCGTTGCCGAGGCAGCGGGCAAGGCAGACATGGAAGTCGCCGAGGACGAAGCTTCTCAGCCCGACGTCGGAACCCCTGATCGCCCGCGATTGTCGCCGCAAATGATCCCGCAGAAGGCGAAGCTCCGCCGTCGCCAGCGGGCCGGCGCCACGCAACAGCCCGGTCTCGATCACGAGGCGCGCCGCGAACGCCTCGGCTGCCTGCTTTTCCGTGGGCTCCAGCAGGTACCAGCCGCGACGGGCGCTTACCGAAACGATGCCTCGTGTTTCGAGCCGCACCAGTGCTTCACGTACGATGGTGCGGCTGCAGCCGAACAGCTCGGCCAGTTGCTGCTCGCCGAGGCGGCTTCCAGGATCCAGCTTCTTTGCCAGGATGGCGTCGAGCAGGCGATCGCTGATGTGCTGGGCTGATGTCATCGCTCGTCTCGATGAGGGCATGTTCGGGCGTTGATGCGTCATACTTGTATACAAGATTTGTCCGATATGCTATCGCCCCGAATGCCTTCCCGAATGCCTTGGAGAACGATAGCCACGCATGACCCATTTCTGGCATCTCGATGTCGCGCAACTGATCCAGGGCTACGCGGAGCGCGCGTTCACGCCGGTCGACGTCATCGCGGATTGCCTGGATCGCGCACGGGCCTGCGATCGATCGCTCAACGCCTTCCTGCACGTCGATGAGGCCGGGGCATTGCGGGCCGCCGAAGCCAGTCGGAGGCGCTGGGCGGAGGCAAGGCCGCTCGGCGCCCTCGATGGGATCCCGGTTTCGGTGAAGGACAATCTGCATGTCGCGGGCATGCCGACCACATGGGGCAGCGAACTGATGCGCGGCTTCGTCGCGACCGAGGACGAGGAGCCGGTGGCCAGGATACGGACGGCGGGCGCGGTGCTTTTCGCAAAGACCAGCCTGCCGGAGTTCGCGATGCAGGGCTATACTGCGAATACGCTGAAGGGCACCACGTTCAACCCCCTCGCTTTGTCGCTGACATCAGGCGGTTCCTCGGGCGGTGCGGCAGCCGCTGTCGCCGCCTTCTGCGGACCGCTGGCGCTGGCAACCGACGGCGGCGGTTCGATACGGCGGCCGGCCTCGCATTGCGGCTTGGTCGGGTTCAAGCCGTCGGCCGGGCTCGTGAAGCGGCTCGGCGGTCTGCCGGAAATATTCTTGGGCCACGAGGTGGCCGGGGGAATCGGGCGAAACGTTGCGGATGTCGCCAGCTTCACCGAGACCCTGGCCGGGCGGCCGCTTTTCGCTGCTCCGAAAAAGGTCAAGATCCTGTATGTGCCGAGCTTCTCGGGGGCGCCCGTCGATCCCGGCATCGTCGATGCCGTCGAGAGGGCGGCGAAGCGTTTCGAAGCGATGGGACATGTCGTCGAGATCCGGGTCTCGTTCGACCTCGCCGAAGAGATCAACGGCCTGTGGCCGCAGCTTTCCGCGATCGGCCTGGCCTGGCTGTTCGAAGATGGCGCACGCTGGCCTGAACTCAGCCTTCGCCGCGGGACGCAACCGGACCAGTCCAGGTGCGGCGATGCGGCTCGCGCCGCGCTGCAAGAGGGACGCTCGGCCCGAGCGATCGGCCTGTTCAATCTCGTCAGTGCCATTGAGCGGCTCAAACGGCAGTTGAATGCGCTGTTCTCGTCCTGCGACGCGATCCTCACGCCCGCCACCGCTTCCTTGCCGTGGCCTGCCGACCGACCTTACCCGGAAGCGATCGCAGGGCAGGCGGTCGGGCCGCGCGGGCACGCCGTCTTCACCGCCATTGCCAACGCCGCCGGCTTGCCCGCGCTGGCGCTACCATGTGGATGGGTGTCGAAGCTGCCGACCGGCTTGCAGTTGCTCGGGCCCGAGGGGGCCGATGCCGCCGTGCTGGCGTTGGGGCGGGAATTCGAGCAGAACTTTCCTCTCGGAGCGCCTGTCGCCGAGACCGGAATACATGAAGGGAGCGCATCGTGAGCAACGCGAGTGAAGCGGCGGACCTGCTGGTCGCAGCCCGAAGCAGCGGCCGGCCAGTCGCGTGGCGCGATGTTCTGCCTTCGGATCGTGCCGGTGCCTACGCGATCCAGGATGCAACGCTTGCCCGGATCGGTCCGCTCGGTGGCTGGAAGGTCGGGGCGTCGAACCCGACGGCCGAGCCCATCTGCGCGCCGCTGCCTGCGTCGTGCCTGCTTGCCTCCGGCGCGCGACTGGGGCCGGGATTGCGGTTGCGCGGTGTGGAAGCGGAAGTCGCGCTTCGGGTCGGGCGCGCGCTCACGGCCGAAGATGCCACATTGCCCGATCACGAATTGGCACGAGCCTTCGATGCCGCGTATCCCGTCATCGAGGTGGTCGAGACGCGCCTTGAGGATTGGACGAACAGCGCTGCCTTGGCCCAGCTTGCGGATTTGCAGAGCCATGGCGCGTTGGTGATCGGACCAGCCTCGACGGTCAGCGTTGCTTCCATCGATCTGAGGGGATTAGAGGCGCACGTCTCCGTCGGCGATGACGTCAGCCGGCAAACCATGGGAGGCAATCCGGCGGGCGACATCTGGCGTCTGCTGCGCTGGCTCATTGCCCATTGTGCGGACCGAGGCGCGCCTCTCTCGCCTGGTCACTTCGTCACGACCGGTTCGTGCACCGGTATGGTCTTTGCGCAAGAGGGCACGGGCGCTCGTGTGCGCCTGGCGGGTTTCGGCGAGGTTGCCGTCGATTTCTGACCAACGAGAACGAAGCTCGATGTTGCCGCGCGCGAGCCGTACGTTTCGCGCGGATGGTCATGCCGGTGGGGCAAGCCCCAGCTCTCTGCGGGTGTTGCGCGTGAGCTTTGCCACGATCAGGGCGTGGGCCTGCGCGAGATAGCCGGTCAGCTCCGCATCCGGCAGCGCGTTGTTGCTCACAAGCTGCACCCATTTGGCGCGCGCCAGATAGGGGGCCGGCCGCGCGACACCATTCTCGATCAGCATCGCATAGGCCATGTCCGAGACCTTGAACATGTAGCCGCCGGAGCTTGCCGTATAGCCGCCGCCGAGCGCGAACATCTTGCCGCCGACCTTGAACACGGAGGTGCCTTCCCACTGCACCACTTTGGTGGCGGCGGGCAGGCGCAGGCAGCGTGCTTCGAATGTCTTGGGTGTCATGCGATTGCGACCGGTACGCGGGACGCGCCGTTATGGCAGCATAAGCGCTCCAACGAGGGATGAATGGCCATGTCGCGCGTTTCGATCAAGACCAGGGACGATCTGCCGGACGCACTGAAGCCGCTGTGGGACAAGATGACGACCTACGGTGCGTTCGAGAACCAGGCCGGTGTCATGGCGCACCGCCTGCCGATCTTCAAGCACATGTGGTCGCTGCTGGTCGATCTCGCCGAAGAGGGCAATCTGTCGAAGCGCCATCTCGAGCTGGCGCTGGTCACGGTCTCCCTGCTCAACAAGTGCGACTATTGCGTCTCCCACCACGCGCCGAAGCTGGCGGTGCAGGGCGTGTCGGAGGCGGGCGCGGCGCGCCTCGTCGATTACAAGGATCATCCCGAGCTCGACGAGGTGGACAAGCTCGTCGTCGAATATTCCTTCGCCGTCACCAACAACTGGAACAAGACCCGCGACGAGATCTTTGCCCGCCTCCGCGCACATTTCTCGGAAGCGCAGGTGGTCGAGCTGACCTGGCGCATCGCGCTGTGCGGTGCCTTCAACCGCTTCAACGACATTCTCCAGCTCGAGGTCGAGCAGGGCGTTCCCCACAGCGAAGCCGCCGAGTGAGCTGGCGCCGGGGCGGGCGTCCCGGGGCCCCGCACCGGTGCCGTAGCCCGATCACGGGTTTGTGGGTTGAAGTCTGATTATCGCAAACTATATCGTAAGATATGTTTTACAAAAGGACGTACGATATGCACCACGGACGAGACCACAAAGACTTCCATTTCGGGCACTTTGCCCATTTCGCGATGGGCCGGCACGGCGGCGGGCGGCGCTTTGGCCGCGGCGGACATGGCTTCTTCGGGCGCGGCCCGGGCGGCGATTTCCCCGGCGCGCGGCGACTGTCCTCGCAGGACCTTCAGCTCGTGATCCTGGCGCTGCTCGCCGAAAACCCGGCGCATGGCTATGAGCTGATCAAGATCATCGAGGAGCGCTCGGACGGGTTCTACACGCCGAGCCCCGGCGTGATTTATCCGGCGCTGACCTATCTCGAAGAGGTCGGCCACGCACGCGTCGAGCAGGACGGCGGCC
Organism: Bradyrhizobium sp.; assembly: GCF_035935975.1. Lineage (GTDB taxonomy): Bacteria > Pseudomonadota > Alphaproteobacteria > Rhizobiales > Xanthobacteraceae > Bradyrhizobium. The sequence goes on along the minus strand of NZ_DASYWN010000041.1, from coordinate 143,490 downwards.
GCAAGCTCTACAGCATCACGCCGCAGGGCGAGGCGCATCTGGCCGAGAACCGCGCCACGGCAGACGCGATCCTGCAGGCGCTGTCGCGGATCGGCCGCCGCATGGACGAGGTACGCGAGGCCTTTGCCGGCGTCAGCGATCTCGATGCGGATGCTTCCGATGAACTGCACCGCGCTCGCCACAACCTCAAGCGCGCGCTGCGCGCCAAACACGGCAGCGACTCCGCCGAGGCGCGCCGCATCGCCGCGATCCTGGATCGTGCCGCCGCGGAAATTCTCGGCAAGTAACTAGCAAGGAACTGGAAAGCGAGACCGCCCATGAACGATCGGCCCCACAGCCCGATTCAGGATCCGCGGGTCAACGCCGTCATCGCGCGCCTGCAAGGCGCGCGGCAGCGGCCGGCCGGCGGAGGCCCGCGCGGCGGCTTCAGCAGCCGCGATCCCCACGCCTATGCCGAGCAGGGTTTTTCGATCCATCCCGAGCAGGGTGAATTGATCTACCTGCTCTGCCGCGGCCTGCGTGCCTCGCGCGTTGCGGAGTTCGCCACCTCGGTCGGCATGTCCACGCTCTATTTCGCGGCGGCCGTGCGCGACAATGGCGGCGGCACCGTGATCGGCTCCGAGATCGTGCCGGCCAAGGTCGAGACCGCCAGACGCAATCTCGCCGAGGCTGGCCTTGCCGATTACGCCGAGATCCGCGAGGGCGATGCGCGAAAGACGTTGCGCGATCTCGGCGGTCCCGTCGACTTCGTCCTGATCGACGGCTGGCCGGGCGAGGGCGGTCCTTTGCTCGCGCGCGAGGTGATCGAGATCGTCGCGCCGCAATTGCGCGTCGGCGGCTACGTCATGAACGACAACGCCGAGCCCGACCATCTCGATTTCATCCGCGATCCCAACAACGGCTTCGTCTCGATGACGCTGCCGCTCAAGGGCGGAACGGAGCTCAGCTTGAAGGTGAGGTGATGGCATCGTGCGAGGCGCCGCGGCCGTGTCGTTCGAGAATGCACGGTCGCTTCGGCCGGATCATCGCGAAAAGCTTGCCATCATTTGTCGGCTGTGGTGAACGATCACCCATGGATCGATTTGACGCCATGCGCCTGTTCGTTCGCCTCGTCGAACGGAAGAGCTTTACGGCTGCGGCGGCCGATCTCGGCATTCCCCGCTCGACGGCGAGCGAGGTGTTGCGCGGGCTCGAGGCGCATCTCGGCGCGCGCCTGCTCGAACGGACCACGCGGCATGTCACGCCGACGCTCGACGGTGAGGATTATTATCGTCGCTGCGTCGCCATTCTGGCGGAGGTCGAGGAAGCCGAAACCGCGATGCGCGATGCGCGGCCGCGCGGTCTGCTCCGCATCGACGCGCATCCGTTGCTGACCCGCACCTTCATCCTGCCGCACCTGCCGGCCTTTCTGGCGCGCTACCCGCAGCTCGAATTGCAGATCGGGCAGGGCGACCGCCTGGTCGATCTCGTGCGCGAGGGCATAGACTGCGTGATCCGGACGGGCGAGCTCGACGACAGCGGAATGATCCTGCGCCGGCTCGGCACGATCGCGGAGATCACGGTGGCGAGCCCGGCCTATATCGCGAGCCACGGCATGCCTGCGACGCCGGATGCGCTCGACGGCCACCAGATGGTGGCCTTCGTCTCCTCGCGCACCGGTGACGTGCTGCCGCTGGAATTTTCCGTCGCGGGCGAGCTGCGGCACGTCGTGCTGCCGAGCCGGGTGCGCGTCAACAATTCCGACACCATGGCCGATCTTGCGCGGCTCGGCTTCGGCCTCGCGCAGGCGCCCCGCTATCGTTTCGCAGGCGACCTCGCCAGCGGCGCGCTGGTCGAGGTGCTCGCCGGCCATCCGCCGTCGCCGACGCCGCTCTCGGCGCTCTACCCGCAAAACCGCCAGCTCGCGCTGCGCCTGCGCGTCTTCCTCGACTGGATATCCGGCATCTTCGCCGAGGCGAAGCTGTAGGAGGTGGTTCTCGTAGCCCGGGTGAGCGAAGCGATACCCGGGGCAGCTCGTGCCGCGACTCCCGGATGTCGCTTCGCTCATCCGGGCTACAACGCCTTGCGTTGCCCGACGGGCAAAACACCCCATCCATTGGTCGATCCCGATCGCCGAAAATATTCCACTTTACCGAAATTCGGAAACAGCGTATCCATCGCCGCAACCCGGCCCAAGGAAGAGGGGCGCATCGCGATCGTCACGAACGTGGGCCGGGCGGCGGTGGACGCGAGCCACATCGGCGCGAAGAGCTTCGCAGGGCGGGCAACCGTGAGCGAAACATCGCGCACACGACCGGTGTGATCGGCGTACGGCGAAATCGTGTGGTCCTGGCGCCCGGGGTCTGTGCGCCAAGGCTCGTGGTGATGCGGGTGGCTCAACCGGGCCCTCGGATCAGTCATCTGCGAGACGACGGGGGCAATAGTGCATCGCTCCCCGGGGAGAGCGCGACATAAGCCGTCAAACCACTGCGCAGGGAAGGCCGGATGTTTGGCTTCACCTGTATGCCGCTGTGCAGCCTCTTGTAGTGCAGATATCGCACAGTGGACCGCGGGTGCCAGCCGGCACCCGGTCTTCCCTGCGCCCTCTTTCATCTGAGGGTGAGGCGACGGGCAAAGCTCGGGCGGACAAGCCGCGAGGATGCGAAGGTGTGTCTGCGAGGCCGTAGGATGGGTAGAGCACTTGCGAAACCCATCATGTTTCAGCGCGGAGCAAGCGTTGATGGGTTTCGCTTCGCTCTACCCATCCTACGAGTGCATCCAGGAACGCACGGCGCATTATGGACCGCGCCTCTTTGTGAGTTGTGCTCGTGCCACGAGCCGCTACCATGCTCCCGCTCCCGAGGCGCGGGAGCCAGCAGCAAGCGGAGGCGACATGAGCGAGCAGGAACGCAAAGTGAAGGGATCCGACCTGTTCGTCGCGGCGCTGGAGAACGAAGGCGTCGACCGCATTTTCGGCGTGCCCGGCGAAGAGAACCTCGATCTCGTCGAATCGCTGCGGACCTCCAAAATCGAGCTGGTCCTCACCCGCCACGAGCAGGCCGCCGCCTTCATGGCCGCGACGCACGGACGTCTGACCGGCAAGCCCGGCGTGTGCCTCTCAACACTCGGTCCCGGCGCGCTCAACCTGTCGACCGGCGCGGCCTATGCACATCTCGGCGGAATGCCGATGATCCTGATCACCGGCCAGAAGCCGATCATGAGCAGCCGGCAGGCGCGCTTCCAGATCGTGGACGTGGTCGCGACCATGAAGCCGCTGACAAAACTGTCGCGGCAGATCGTCAGCGCCTCGTCGATCCCGACCGTGGTGCGCGACGCCTTCCGCGTGGCGATGGAGGAGCGGCCGGGGCCGGTGCATCTCGAATTGCCCGAGGACATCGCGGGGGATGAAGTGCCCGCTACGCCCGTGATCCCGCTCCATCCGATCGAAATCCCCGTCGCGCATCGCGCCGCGCTCGATCGCGCCGCCGAGATGATATTGTCAGCCAAGCGTCCGCTGGTGATGATGGGCGCTGCGACCAGCCGGCCGCGCTCGACCCACGGCATCGCCAGCTTCGTGCGGCGGACCGGCATTCCCTTCTTCACCACGCAAATGGGCAAGGGCACCGTGCCCGGCGGTACCAATCTCTATATGGGCACGGCCGCGCTGTCCGAGCGCGACTATGTCCATGATGCCATCGACGCCGCCGACCTGATCGTGGCGATCGGCCACGACCCGATCGAGAAGCCGCCCTTCATCATGGGGCCGTCGGGCCCGAAGGTCATTCACGTCAGCTACACCTCGGCGAGCGTCGAGCTGGTGTATTTTCCCGATGCCGAGGTGGTCGGCGACGTCGGCCCGAGCCTGGAGCTTCTGGCCGACCGGCTCGAAGGCAAGCTGCCGCAGGCGGCCGCGCTGTTGCCGTTGCGCGAGGAGATCCTCAAGCACATCGCCGACCGTGCCACCGAGACGCGCTGGCCGCCGACGCCGCAGCGGATCGTGCACGACATCCGCCAGGTCATCCCCGAGAACGGCATCGTCGCGCTCGACAACGGCATGTACAAGATCTGGTTCGCACGCAACTACCGCACCCGCGTCGCCAACACGTTGCTGCTCGACAACGCGCTGGCGACCATGGGCGCCGGCCTGCCGTCGGCGATGATGGCCGCCATGCTCTATCCCGACCGCCGCGTGCTCGCGGTCGCCGGTGACGGCGGCTTCATGATGAACAGCCAGGAGATGGAGACCGCCGTCCGCCTCAAGCTCAACCTCGTCGTGCTGGTGCTGGAGGACAACGCCTACGGCATGATCCGCTGGAAGCAGGCGGTCGATCATTTCGCCGATTACGGCATGACGTTCGGCAATCCCGACTTTGCAATGTACGCCAAGGCTTATGGTGCCAAGGGCCATCGCATCGCGAGCATCGAGAGCTTTGGTCCGACGTTGGACGCGGCCTTCAAGGACGGCGGCGTGCATCTGGTCTCGATCCCGATCGATTATTCGGAGAACGTGCGGGTGCTGGTCGACGAGCTGCGCGCGCATGAGAAGGCGAAGGCGTGATGACTGCGAGCTCGTGCCCCGGACGCAGCGCAGCGCCCCTTGGCGGTGCGCTGCAGAGCCGGGGCCCACGCACCGGCGAACTCCGTGGCTTCCTGGGTCCCGGCTCTGCGCAGCAACGCAAGAGCGTTGCAGCGCGTCCGGGACACGAGAACAACAACTTGTGTCGTGCTCTCCGATCATCGACACTCCCGATCATCCAACGCAACCACAGGAATAAAACATGACTCGCGTTCGTTGTGTCACCGAGATGGGCATGGGCGTCGACGTTCACGGCAGGGACGCCACCAAGGCGGCGAAGCGCGCGGTGTCGGATGCCATCAGGCATTCGAGCCTCGGGTTCTTCCGGATGATCGGCAAGACCGCCAACGACATGTTCGTCGACGTCACCATCGGCGTGCCTAATCCCGAGGCCGTCGACAAGGAAGCCGTTGCGAAGGAGCTTCCCTACGGCACCGTGACCGTCACCGCGGTCAAAGGTGGGCTGGAGATTCCTTCGGCCACGGAAGTGGCCAATGACCCCATCCTCATCGCCAACGCCGCCGTCATCGTCAGCTTCGACAAGGATTAGGCCGGTGTCCGACAGCGATTTTGCGCTGCTGGATCGCCCGATCTGGAGTGCGTTGACGACCAGCCACAAACATCTGGCCGAAGGTGGTGCGCGAGCGTTGCGCTATCCCGTGGACATGACGCCGTTTGCCGACATGATCGACATGTCCGAGGCAAGCTTTGCAGTCCTTGGTGATCTCTTGTCGGGCTCGCAGGTTGCCGCACTGTTCACGCCGGAGCCGGTCGACGTTCCCGCCGGCTACAAGGTCGTGCTCGCCGACACCGGCGAGCAGATGATCGGCTCGCCCACCGACAGCCCGTTGCGCGACGCCGAAATAGTGAGGCTCGGTGACGCCGACGTTCCCGCGATGATTGCGCTGACGGCGCTGACCAAGCCCGGGCCGTTCGCGACGCGGACGCACAAGCTCGGCACGTTCCTCGGCATCCGCATCAATGGCGAGCTGGTCGCCATGACCGGCGAGCGGATGAAGCCGGGCAAGTTTACGGAGATGACCGCGGTCTGCGTGCATCCCGATCACCGCGGCCGCGGCTACGCGCAGGCGCTGCTGGCGGCCGTCGCGCGCCAGATCGAGGCGCGCGGCGAGATTCCGTTCCTGCACGTGTTTTCCAGCAACGCGTCCGCCATCGCGCTCTATCAGCGGCAGGGCATGCGCATCCGCCGCCGCCTGCATGTCACCGCGCTGATGAAGCAGGAGTGACGGCGTCAGGTCTTGTAGTCGACCAGCAACGCGCTCGCCGAGGAGGCGTTGCTGTTGCCGCTGGAGCCGTAGGAGGTCGACTGGCTGGTCGCGCTCTGCAGCATCGCGATCAACTCCTTCATCAGGTCCTCGGCGCTGGCCGAGGACGAGCTGGACGAAGAGGTGGAGTCGGTACTGCCAGTGCTCGACGAGTCGGTGCTGTCGTCCGCCGGCGGAGGCGGGCCACCGGCGCCGCTGGTCCCCGAGAAAGTGTTGGCGAACACGTTCTTCAATTCGCTGGCCTGGTCGCTGGTCAGCTTGCCGCTCGACACCTCGCTCTGGATGAGGTCGTCGATCTTGGACTGCATCTCGTCGGGCGAGGGCGGTGACGAGGAGCTGGAGCTGGACGCGCCGGTCTTGAGTGCGGAATCGATGTCGTCGAGCGCGGAGGAGAGCGCCGATTCGTCGCTCGAGCTGATGGTGCCCGCCGAGACTTCCTTGGTGAGCTCGCTCTTAAGGCGGTCGAGCGGGGAATAGGAACTGGTGGAGGTTGCAGAGATCGAGGTCATTGCCGGTCACCCGTGATGAGGTCAGGAATACGCTGAACATGGATGCGAGGCTAAAGGTCGCGCGCTTAACGAGGTCTTGCCGCAAGGATTGCTGCGGTTTTCGCCGTGTTGCTCGCGCGCTCGTGAACACGGGGCGAAACAAAAATATCGATGTGGCCCGTGCCGATCCGGATCCGGAGAGGCGGGCTTCCCCGCGGCCGATTTCTCGCTATATCCATTGCAACCAATTCAGGGAGGCAGGACTTCATGGACGCCAGGGCAACCGATTTTTCCGCCGTGCGGACGGCGATGCAGCGCTACGTCGACCAGGAGATCATTCCCGGCGCGTCCTGGGCGGTGCTGCGTGGCCACGACGTGATCGACAAGCAATGCGTCGGCTTTGCCGATCGCGAGGCGAAAATGGCGCTCCGGCCCGACCACATCTTTCGCGCGTTTTCCAATACCAAGATCTTCGTCACCTGCGCGATCATGCTGCTGATGGAAGAGGGGCGCATCGGGCTCGATGACCCCGTCGAGACATTCCTGCCGCAGCTCGGCAATCGCAAGGTCCTGAAGCAGGGCGCGGCAAGCCTTGCCGATGTCGAGCCGGCGAACGGCCCGATCACGATCCGTCAGCTCCTCACCCACACCTCCGGCCTCAGCTACGGCATCTTCGATCCGGGCACGGTGCTGTTCAAGGGCTACAACGCGGCAGGCGTGCTCAATCCGCTGACGCCGCTGACCGACATGATCGACAAGCTCGCCGATCTCCCGCTGTCCTATCAGCCCGGCACGGCGTGGGAATATTCGGTCGCGACCGACGTGCTCGGCCGCGTCGTGGAGGTGGTCTCGGGCAAATCCCTCGATGCCTTCTTCAAGGCGCGCATCTTCGATCCGCTCGGCATGACCGATACCGACTTCTCCGTGCCGGAGGCGCAGCAGGGCAGGCTGGTCGCGCTCTACAACGGTGCCGACCTGCTCGACCCCATGAAGCCCGGCCTCACGCGTGCCGACAATCTGCCTTATCCGCAAGCCTACCGGCGGCCGTTCCCGCGGCTCTCGGGTGGCGGCGGCCTGGTGTCGACCCTGCCTGATATGCTCGCGCTCGTACGGGCCTTGGTGCCGGGGTCGAATGCGCTGCTGAAGCCGGAAACGCTGCGGCAGATGATGACGAACCAGCTCCCGGCGGGGCGCACCATCCGTTTCGCCAATCTCGGCCCGATCCCCGGCAAAGGCTTTGGCCTCGGCGGCGCCGTGACCTTCGCGCCGATGCCGTCCGATCCTGCGAATTCCACCGGCGAATTCCAGTGGGGCGGGCTGGCCGGCACCCATTGGTGGATCTGCCCCGAGGCCAACACCGCCGGCGTGTTGATGGCCCAGCGCTATATGGGCTTCTGGAATCCGTACTTCTTCGAGTTCAAGCGCCTGGCCTACCAGGCCGTCGGAGGCTGACAGCAAAAAAATTGCGCGCGGGCGCGAATCCTTTTCGGCCATCGCGCCCTCTCTGTGGTCGAGGCGATCAGCCTCGGCTTATCTCGGAGGATGCGATGGCATTTTACAGGAAGAACATCGGCGGCCTGCACCAGGCGGTGCGGATCGCCTTGGGCGCGGCAGCGGCGGTTGCTGCATTCGTCTATCTCACCGGTAGCGCCGCCTGGCTGGTGGCGCTCGGTGGCGCCGGCTTCGCGCTGACCGGGCTCGTCGGCTACTGCCCGATGTGCGCGATGGCCGGGATCGGACGCGGGGGCTTGTCGTGAGTGCGGCTGCGATTTCACCCAACCTGTTCGAAGCGGCGCGGCTCGGCGATCCCCAGGCGATCGCCTCGCTGCTCGCCACCGCGCAACCGGACATTCGCCGTTATGCCCGCGCGACCTGCCGCAGCTCGGCGGATGCCGAGGATGCGGCGCAGGAGGCGCTGTGGATCCTGTTCCGCCATGTCGGGACGATCCGCTCGCTGCTGGCCTTATCCGCCTGGCTGTTCAGCGTGGTCCGCCGCGAATGCCTGCGGCTCGCGCGCAAGGCGGGCCTCGCGCCGGCCGTTGACGAGAGCGAAGTGGAGACTGCGTTGCTCGCGCGGCCCGAAGCCGAGCTCCGGCTCGACGTCGCTGCCGCCTTCGAGGCGTTGCCGCCGCATTACCGCGATGTCGCGCTGATGCGCGACGTCAAGGAAATGACCATTGAGGAAATCGCCGATGCACTCGGGGCGTCGCGGCAGACCGTCAAGGCCCGCCTGCACCGCGCCCGCGCCCTGATGCGCGAATATCTGACGAGATGAGACATGGCAGATTATCAAAACGCTGACGATCTGAAATCGATTCCGGCCTTCGTCGCGCTGGCGCCGGTCGAGGCCAACGCGTTCCTGGCCAGGAGGCGGGCTAGATGGTGCAGGCGGGAGGCAAAACCTCCCGTCCGCTGTTTGTGTCAATCCTTCCACGGATCGAACTCGCCTTCGCCGGCCATGGCGACGGCAAACGGCCGCAGCGTGTGCAGCACCCGGACGGTGCCGGCATGCTGCGCCAGCACGTCCGGCAGGCGGCGATAGGCCATCGGGCTCTCGTCGAGGTCGGCACCGATCAGGGTGACGCCACGCTCGTTGAGCCAGCGGTCCATCTCCGCGCGCGAAAAGCGCCGCTTCGCTTCCTTTCGTCCGAACATGCGGCCGGCGCCGTGCACGGTCGAGTAGAGCGAAGCCTTCGCTTCCGGACTGTCGACGCCTTCGAGGATGACGGCGTCGTCGCCCATCGAGCCACCGACGAATCCCTTCTGGCCGGGAAACGCCGGTGTCGCGCCCTTGCGAACCACCCACAAATCCTTGCCGCCGTGGGTCTCACGCCAGGCATAGTTGTGGTGGTTGTGCACGCTCTCGGTCACGCTGCCGCCGATGATCTGGCGGACGCGTTCGACGACCCACTCGCGGCCCGCATAGGCATAACGCCCGGCGAGCTGCATCGCCGCGATGTAGCGGCGGCCGAGCTCGGAGTCCTCGTCGACCACGGCGGGCGGGACGTTCATGCCGTCCTTGCCGCCGGCGGCCTTGAGGTAGCGCGTCGCGGAGGTGTGCCCGAGACCGCGGCTTCCGAAATGGACGCCGATCCAGACAAAGCCTTCCTCGTCACGCATGAGGTCGACATAATGGTTGCCCGACCCGACCGTGCCGAGCTGGCTCACCGCCTTCTGGCGGTAGGCCTCCATGTCGCTCTCGCGCCAGGCATCGCCGTCGTCGAACAGCTCGTGCTCCGCCCGCTCGGCGTTGGCGCGGCCGACGCCGAACGAGATCACCTTGGCGACGTCGCGGATGATCGTGGGTGCGATCGCCGCGATGTCGTCGAAGCGGGTGTCGAGCCGTGCGGCCATGTTGCCGCAGCCGATGTCGAAGCCGACGCCGGAGATGCTGATCTGCTTCTCATAGGCGATGACCCCGCCGACCGGCTGGGCGTAACCGAGATGGCCGTCGGCGCAGATCACGCCGGAGACGACGTTGCCGACCGCCATGCAGTTGCGCATCTGCGCGATGGTCGCATCCTCATGTGGGCCGAAAATCTTCAGCGGCGCATTCTGGAAGCGGGCCTCCTGCGGGCGCAGGTTCGCAATCTCGCTCGCGGCCGCATTGGCCTCGCGGGCAAGATGCTCCTTGCGCGCAGCGTCCCGGTACGAGCACCAGGCCGGCTGACCGCGTCCTTCGCCGACGCGCGAGTCGGGATCGACGCCGGCGGCGAGGCAGAGCTCGCGGGCGCGTTCCATGTAGGGATCGGATCGTCGCATGGTCTTGTGTCCTGCTTTGCATTCCCGCGCACCATAGCCGGGGCGGGCGGATCATTTCAGAGAATGTATTTCCCCCCGGGCGCGGTGTTCCGCGTCCGGGGGCGGTCGTCGTTGCGTGTCAGTTCAATGCCGTCTCCGACGCCGCGAGCCACGCGACCACGGCCTCGGAGAAGCCGTTGACGCGGGTCCAGGCGCCGTGGCCGACACCGTGCTGATACGAGGCCACGTTCACCATCGTGCCGCGCGCCTTGGGCTCGGGCACCTGGTCGTGGCTCTGCTCGTCGGTGAAGACGATGAGGCGATCGCCCTTGCGGTCGATCTCCGCCACGGCCTTGCCGAGATAGGTCGCATGGTGCGGCTGCGAGTTGATGATCGCGTCCCGGAGTGCGAAACCGCGGCGGGACGGGACCTTCACGACCTCATTGCTGAAGGTGAAGATCTCGACCTCGTCGCAGATCTCGCGTGCCAGGATGGCAAGACCACACGCAGCTTCCGCGCGCGTCATTTCCGACTGCGCGGAGAGGGCCGTGAACATCGAGCCCGACACGTCGATCAGAAGCCGCGTGCGGCCGGGCAGCCGCACATGGTCCTTGACCGACTTGAGCATCGCAGCTTCGAGCTCGGGCTCGAAGTCCGGGGCATAACGCGCCGCCGTGATGAAGCGATAGGGAAGGATACGATCCGTCCGCATCGCCTCGATCGCGCCTGCGATGGTCTCGCGCGGGACCTCTGCGTTCTGCATCAGCCGCAGGTTCCGCAGCAGCGCCAGGCCGCCGAGCTTGCGCTCGGCGATCAGCCGCTCGAAGGTCTCGCGCTTGCTCTTGCCGGCCGAGAGCGAAACCTCCCAGGTGTCGGGAGAGGCGAGCTCGCCGTCGACGAGCTGCTTCCACACCTTGGCCTGGTCCGCGTCCTTCGGCTTGGCGTGCACCAGGAACAGCACGTCCCGTATGCGCACCGCACCGTCGCGGTCATACTTGGCGAGCTGGTAGGCGTCGAACTTGGTCAGCGCGCGGGCAAGGCCCTTCTTGACCTGCGCCGAGACCGGCTGACGCTTGCGCTGCTGCTGAGGGCCGAGCGCATCCGCCCAGTAGATCGCGAGCAGCTCCGTCATCTCGTCGGGACGCTGGATCACCTGGGCGAGCGTGTCGGCAACGAGGGCACGGTGCTTCTCGCTGCGCGCCATCTCGCGGATGACGAGCAGCGGCGCGTGCCGCAGCTTCATCACCTCGCGCGCCTCGATCGCAAGCTGGGCCACGCGGGCAGGGTCGACCTTCGGCACGAGGGCCTTGATGCGGTCGGCGATCGAGACGCCGTCCTCGTAGAACTGGTTCTCCCACAGGAGGCAGTTCATCACCGCGCGCTTCAGCTCCATCTCGGGAGTGAAGCGCGTTGCACGAGCGCCCTCACGCGTGAAGGCGCGAACGATCTTGTTGAGCCTGACCATGACGGCCTCCTCTGTGGTGATGGTGGAATGAAAACGGGGGCCGGGGAACAAGCGAGGCTGTACTGCCCCTCTCGGAGCTTCGCAGAGCGGGCTCAATCAATCTTCACAGAGAGTCGAGACACCGCCGTTACGATCATGAAGTAACAGCGCTCTTCACCACCGGCGGTGGGGACGGAAGGACACGATCCGGGAACAGGCGATGCTGAGACCCCAGCCTGCAGCTTACCCTGCAGGCCAGGTAGCGCTCTGCCACTGAGCTACCGGTGCAAAGTACACCGGGCGGGATTCGAACCCGCGACCGCTCGATTATCAGTCGAAGTAACAGCTATCTTCACCACGGACCGTGATGGGTTGGCGGGGAACAAGCGATGCTGTTGCTGCCCTTGCGGGCGATCCGCCTTTCGGCGCGCAGGGTTCGAACCTGCTCGGCACGGCTGTGCCTTCACCACGAAGTAACAGGCATCTTCACCACCGCCGGGCAGATGCTCTCGCATCGACCATGGAAGTGTACGCTGGGGAACAGGCGATCTCGGCTCTCAGTGACGACAACACAGTCGCTGTCCTTGCGGATGGCTCCTGCGCCGGGCCGCGTGCATGCCCTTTCCGAGGCCGCATCCCGGTGCGTGTGTCAAAGGCGGGATTCGAACCCGCTTTACCGTGGAGGAAGTATCCGAGATCTTCACCACCAGCGTCGGTTGAGCCGCGATGATCGCGGCAAACCGAATTCAAGAAAATTCTATCGCGGCGTTGTCGACACGCCGCACTTTGCGAACCATTCGGGTTCGCTCTGCCATCGGTGTCCGGCTCGTCGCCTCGTTCCCTCCGGCAGGCCCCGCGCACTTGGGCACGCGCCTCTCCAGCGCGAGCCCCGGGATCCGGGTCTCCCGTTCCGGCCATTGCCGGGATGTTCGAATGGGCCGCGCGGCGGGCAACAAAAAACCCTCCGGAGCGGTAGGCTCGGGAGGGTCCGTGAGAAGCGGACTGTCGATCTTGCGGTCAGGCAAGATCGCTCCCATGAGCCGGGCATGCGCAATCGAATAGCTTGGAGCTATTCGGCATGCGGACAATTCTTTCGTAGCGGTGTGACATTGCTCGGTTCATGGTGTCTGTCGCGAACGGAAGTGTTCGTGAGGGCGCGGGAAATACGCCTGCAACTTGCGGGTGTCAAGCGGCCTGCGTGTGAAATTCTTAAATGACGGACGCGTGACGTGCCCAACTATCTCGGCCTCGATGGATTTCGTTTCGGCTGGGTCGCCGCGTGGATCGACGCGCGCGGCGATCACGGTTTTGATTATTCGCCGGGCCTGACGCGCCTGCTCGCGATGCCGCATGCGCGCGCGATGATCGACATGCCGATCGGATTGAAGCCGGCCGGCTATCGCGTCTGCGACCTGCGCGCGCGCGAATTGGTCGGGCCCGCCGTGTTTCTCGGTGCGCGCCGAGACCTCTGGGCATTCCCGGATATGGCGGCAGCCAATCGCCACTACTGGGAACACGAAGGCAAGGGCAGGGGCGTCTCAGCGCAGCTCTGGAATATCAGGGACAAGATCAAGGAGGTCGACGAGATCATGACGCCGGCGCGACAGGCGACGATCGGCGAAGCGCATCCGGAATTGATCTTCTGGAATCTTGCCGGCCGCGTGCGGCTCGACAGCAAGGCGTCAGCACAAGGCCGCGAACAACGTATCGCGTTGCTGGAGACGCGCGGTTTCACACGCCTGCGCAAATGGCTGACGCTGCGTCACGGCACCGGCATCGGCCGCGACGATCTCATTGATGCCTGCGCCTGTGCGGTCGCGGCGCGCGACAGTTCGCAGCGTGTCGGCGGCGAGGAGATCGATCCGCGCGGATTGCGAATGGAGATCAATTATTGAGCCTTGCGTCATCGTGCACCTCGCCTAGATTAGACGCGCGTCAACCTCAGATCGAAGGTCCCAATGTCCGATCTCTCCGCTTTTCCGATCACCAAGCGCTGGCCTGCGAAGCATCCAGAATTGCTCCAGCTTTATTCGCTTCCGACGCCGAACGGCGTGAAGGTCTCGATCATGCTTGAGGAGATCGGGCTGCCATACGAAGTCCATCTCGTCGATTTCGGCAAGGACGACCAGAAGACGCCGGAATTCCTCTCGCTCAATCCGAACGGCAAGATCCCCGCGATCCTCGATCCCAATGGTCCCGGCGGCAGGCCGCTTGGGCTGTTCGAGTCCGGCGCGATCCTGCAATATCTCGCGGAGAAGACCGGCAAGCTCTTGCCGGAGGACGCGGCGCGCCGTTACCAGACCATCCAGTGGGTGCATTTCCAGATGGGCGGCATCGGGCCGATGTTCGGCCAGGTTGGTTTCTTCCACAAATTCGCCGGCAAGGATTTCGAGGACAAGCGGCCCCGCGATCGTTACGTCCGCGAGGCCAAGCGTCTGCTCGGCGTGATGGAGACGCATCTGGCCGGCCGGCAATGGTTCATGGATGACGATTACACCATCGCCGACATCTCGATGCTCGGCTGGGTGCGCAATCTCATCGGCTTCTATGGCGCCGGCGATCTCGTTGAGTTCAAGCAGTTCAAGTCGGTCGGTGCCTGGCTCGAACGTGGCCTTGCGCGCCCCGCCGTGGAACGCGGACTGAACATTCCGAAGCGGCCGTAAGATCTACGTCAGCGCCTTATGAGTCATATAGAGCGCCATCAGCGCAACGAGGGAGATCATGGCCCGGCGCAGCGTCGATTTGCTGACGCCGTTGGCCAGGCGCGCGCCGAAATCGGTGCCGATCCAGAGGCCGGCAACGATGCCGATGATGGCCGGCCAGCCGACCATGAGGCCCTTGCTCCAGTAGATCCAGGCCGCCGGGATGTTGGTCGGGATGACCGAGAAGATCAGGCTGACGAGCTGGGCCTGATGCTGTGGCACGCGCAGGCCTGCGGCGAGGCCGACGGTGATCGCAAGGCCTCCGCCGATGCCCATGAAGCCGGAGGAGAAACCGGCCAGCATGCCGATGAGGAGGAGGGGCAGCCGGGGCAGGTCGTCCCGGCCTTCGGCCTCGTGGCTTGCCTCGTTGCGGTCGCGCCGCAGGATGAGGAGGGCGATCAGCGCGACGAGGTAGACGACATAGGTCCATTGCAGAACCGCGTCAGAGACCGCGGCCGCGGCATAGCCGCCGCCGATGCCACCGACGAGAAATCCGATGCAGATCCAGATGATCCACGACAGCGGGCTGCGATTGCCGTTTTGCCAATAGCGGCGCACGCCGGCCAGACCCGTCGGCGGAATCTGCGTGATCAGCGAGGTGCCCTGGGCGATATGCTGCTCGGCCCCGAGCAACAGCACGGAGAAGATCACGAGGCCGCCGCCCGGGCTCGTGCCCGTGAAGCCCGATGCCAGCCCTCCGATCAGGCCGACGCCGGCACCGGCGAGGAGTTCAAGAATGAAGGACATCGGTCATGTCCTGGTCCGTCGCTTAACGTCGGGCTTGGTCGTGCGAAAGCCATCGACCACGCCGTCGACGGCTGCCATGCAGGCGCCGACGTCGAAATCCTCGCCCCAGCATCTTTGCAGCACAAAGCCCTGGAAGATCGCGATCAGCACGCGCGCGATCGCATCCGCGCCGATATCGCGCTTGATCAGGCCGTCATGCTGGCCGCGCTCCACCAGCGCCACGATCAGCGCGCGTGGCATGTCGATGCCTTCGACGACGCTGGTGCGGACACGGCGGTTGCGCAGCGCCTCGGCCCAGCCATGGATGCCGACGCGGCGGCGCGCTTCGCCGGCGGGATCGGTGAGCCATTGCGCGTAGACGCGGATCAGCGCGTGAAGACCTTCGATCGGATCGCCCGATCCTTGCGCGACCGAATTGAGCACGGCCTCACGGCGGTGGCGGTCGTCGGCGAGGGCTTCGATCAGATCATCCTTGCTCTGGAAGTAGAGATAGACCGCGCCGTGGCTCAGGCCGGACCGCTTGACGATGTCGGCCATGCCTGTCTGGTGAAAGCCGTCCTCGGCGAAACAGGCGAGGGCGGCTTCGAGGATCTGCTGCCGCCGGCCTTCACGCTGCTTGTCGCTGATCTTGGGCATTTGGGCGGTCCATAAATAACTGACAGGTCGATCGCTTTAGCTGGTCGCTGGGTACAGCTTGGGACAAGTCGGCCAATATAAAAAACGATCAGTCAGTCATTTTTATTGCGAAAGAGGATTTTGGTCAAGTCCGGGCCGTCCGGAGCCGGCAAGAGCGGCTGATTATTGCGTTGTGAATGCGCCGACGCAGCGACCTCGATGGCGTGTCGCTAGAACAGCCGCCCGCCGTTGGGCACGGGCTTGCTCGGCTGCATCAGCACGACCTTGCCGTCCGCGTCGGGGAAGCCGAGCGTCAGCACCTCCGAGACAACAGGGCCGATCTGGCGCGGCGGGAAATTCACGACCGCCGCGACCTGTTGTCCCACCAGCGTTTCGAGCGGATGGTTTTCGGTGATTTGCGCCGAGCTTTTGCGCACGCCGATGGCCGGGCCGAAGTCGATCCACAGCCGCCAGGCCGGCTTGCGCGCCTCCGGGAACGGCTTTGCATCGACGATGGTCCCGACGCGGATGTCGACCGCGAGGAAGGCGTTGAAGTCGATGGTCGGCGAGGCGGCCGCGGCGGGGTCGTGAGTGACGTGCATAATGTGTCCGTTCGGAGAGCTGGCCTGGTTCGCAATATTGTCGCGCGAAGCGGAGTTTCGTACAACGCCGCAGCCGAAGCATCACGCATGCGCGAGGAACTGCTCTTGCCCAACACCATCTACGGCATCAAGAACTGCGACACCATGAAGAAGGCGCGGACCTGGCTCGACAGCCATGGCGTGGCCTACGCGTTTCACGATTACAAGGCTGTGGGCGTCGACAAGGACAAGCTCAAGCAGTGGAGCGACAAGGTCGGTTGGGAGACGCTGCTCAATCGCGCCGGTACGACCTTCAAGAAGCTGCCCGATGCCGACAAGGAAGGCCTCACCGAGAAAAAGGCGCTGGCCCTGATGCTAGCGCAACCATCGATGATCAAGCGGCCGGTGCTGGAAACCGGCGGCAAGCTGCTGGTCGGCTTCAAGCCGGATATCTATGCCAAGGAAGTCAAAGCCAAGTAGAAGGCCAGAATTGGCGTCCGACCGGGCTGAGCGTCAGTTCAGCTCGATGACCTCGGTCGTGCCCCCAGGCTGATCGGCGAACTCGCCCACATCAGCGGCCGCGATGCGGCCGGGAGCGCGGTGAAAGAGATCGCGTTCGATCACCGCGCGCAATTTCGGGCGCGGTAGCGCGTCATTTCCGCGCATCAGATTCCTGATCTCGAAGCCGCCGTCCTCGCAGAAGGTCTTGAGCGAGGCGATGACGTGACAGACCTTGCCGTCGGTCTGGAACGGCAGCAACAGGCGCTCGTAGGCGACGACGCGCCCGTAGATGTCGTCGACATCGGCCACGCTGTAGACCGGCAGCCCGCGCGCGACGCATTCATGATAGATGGGCATCACGAAAGGCACGAGCCGCGGCCCGATATATTCATCCAGCGGAACGCCCTTGCCGGTATGTCCATAGGCGCGCGAGATGCGTGTGCCTTCGCTCTGGATGATGAGGCGTGGCGACTCGGTCGAAAGATCCACCGTATAATAGATGAGATCGGACAGCTCTTCCTCGAGCCGTGCCGGCTGATACTCCCAGATCGCTGGCGCCATCTGCTGGCGCGCATAGAGTCGCAGCCACGTGTTCAGGAGATCACGCTGCCTGATCGACTTGACGACGGAGGGGGCGGCGCTTGCGAAATCCAAAACAATATTCCCGGTAGCTCGAAACCAGCGCATCATGCAGCTTGCGGGAAAATTTTCTATGAAGGCTGGCGTGCGGGACGAAAGACCGTTAACGACGGCTTGATGACCGGTGCTTTCGCGAACCGGGAGGCCGGGCAGGCACGACATCGAAACGCCTCCGACTAAGGGAGCATTTGTATCCCAGCCAAAGGCCTGATCTGCTCAGCTTTCCGCCTTGCCTAACCCCCGTCACCTCCGGCATATTCCGCGCCCGGAGGCGGAGTTCCCGGGCGGCCGCAAGGCCTCGGGAAAGTCGAAGCAACAAGGATAGCCACGCGCGTTTGCGCGGGCAGGGGGAAAACTGTTTGGCCGATGAGTTCATTCTCGAAACGGAAGGCTTGACCAAGGAGTTCGCGGGATTCTTCGCTGTCCGCGACGTTGCGCTCAAGGTCCGCCGTGGAAGCATTCATGCGTTGATCGGCCCGAACGGCGCCGGCAAGACGACGTGCTTCAATCTTCTGACCAAGTTCCTGAAACCGTCCGCCGGAAAAATCCTGTACAAGGGACAGGACATCACCGCGATGGCGCCGGCCGACGTGGCCCGCATGGGCCTTGTTCGCTCCTTCCAGATCTCGGCGGTATTTCCGCATCTCACGGCGCTGGAAAACGTCCGTGTCGCGCTTCAGCGCCAGCACGGCAGCTCGTTCGACTTTTGGCGCTCCAAATCGGTGCTCAACCGCTTCAACGATCGCGCGCGCGAGCTGTTGAACGATGTCGGCCTCAGCGAGTTTGCCAATACGCCCGCGGTCGAGATGCCCTACGGGCGCAAGCGTGCACTCGAGATCGCGACGACGCTGGCGCTCGACCCCGAAATGATGCTGCTGGACGAGCCGATGGCCGGCATGGGCCACGAGGACATCGACAAGATCGCGGCGCTGATCAAGCGGATCTCCGCGAAATACACTATCCTGATGGTCGAGCATAACCTCAGCGTCGTGGCCAATCTCTCCGACATCATCACCGTGCTGACGCGCGGGCAGGTGCTGGCGCAGGGCCATTACAGCGAACTCACCAAGGACGAGCGCGTCAAGGAAGCGTATCTGGGAGCCGGTCATGCCTGACACTGCGATCGCCGAGGCTCCGGCAAAGTCTGCGACCGGCGGAAACATCCTTCAGGTCCGCAACCTCGAAGCATGGTACGGCGAGTCCCACATCCTGCACGGGATCAATTTCGACGTGAATGCGGGCGAGGTCGTCACGCTGCTCGGGCGCAACGGCGCCGGCAAGACCACCACGCTGAAATCGATCATGGGCATCATCGGCAAGCGCGCCGGCTCGATCAAATTCAACAATCAGGAAATCATCCGTGCGACCTCCGACAAGATCGCGCGCATGGGCATCGCGTTCTGCCCGGAAGAGCGGGGGATATTCTCCAGTCTCGACGTGCGGGAGAATTTGCTGCTGCCGCCGGTGGTCCGCGAAGGTGGATTGCCGCTCGAGCAGATCTTCGACCTGTTTCCGAATCTGAAGGAGCGGCTCAACAGCCAGGGCACCAAGCTCTCCGGCGGCGAGCAGCAGATGCTCGCGATCGCGCGCATCCTGCGCACCGGCGCGAGCTTCCTGATGCTGGACGAGCCGACCGAGGGCCTGGCACCTGTCATCATCCAGCAGATCGGCCACACCATCGCGCGGCTCAAGAAGGAGGGATTCACGATCCTCCTGGTCGAGCAGAACTTCCGCTTCGCATCCACCGTCGCCGACCGCTACTACGTGGTCGAACACGGCAAGATCATTGACGGATTTTCCAACGCGGAGCTTGCCGCCAACATGGACAAGCTCCACACCTATCTCGGCGTCTAGAACGGCCAAAGGTCAAAAGACGAAGAGAAATTCACGAGGGAAGTCACATGAAGAAGTCGATTGCATCGTTTCTGCTCGGCACGGCGTTGGCCGTCACCACGGCTGGCGTAGCCTTCGCACAGGACAAGACGGTCAAGATCGGCGCGCTGTCCGATCAGTCCGGCCTCTATGCCGATCTCGGCGGCCCCGGCTCGACGCTCGCCGCGCAGATGGCGGTCGAGGATTCCGGCCTCGCGGCCAAGGGCTGGAAGATCGACATCATCTCCGGCGACCATCAGAACAAGCCCGACATCGGCACCGCGATCGCGCGGCAGTGGTTCGACGTCGACAAGGTCGACGTCATCGTCGACGTGCCGAACTCCGGCGTTGCGCTCGCCGTCAACAACGTCATCAAGGAAAAGAACGGCGTCTATATCAACTCGGGTGCTGCAACCTCCGACCTGACCAACGCGCAGTGCTCGCCCAACACCGTGCACTGGACTTACGACACCTACATGCTGGCCCACACCACGGGGCAGGCGCTGGTGAAAGCCGGCGGCGACAGCTGGTTCTTCCTGACCGCGGACTATGCCTTCGGTGCGGCGCTCGAGCGCGACACCACGGCCGTGGTCACCGCCAATGGCGGCAAGGTGGTCGGCGGCGTCAAGCATCCGCTCAACACGCCGGACTTCTCCTCGTTCCTGCTCCAGGCGCAGGCCTCCAAGGCCAAGATCATCGGCCTTGCCAATGCTGGCGGCGACACCACCAACTCGATCAAGCAGGCGGCCGAGTTCGGCATCGTCAAGGGCGGCCAGAAGCTCGCCGCGCTCCTGCTGTTCCTCACCGACGTCAAGGCGATCGGCCTGGAGACCGCGCAGGGCCTCAACTTCACCGAGACGTTCTACTGGGACATGAACGACCAGACCCGGGCCTTCTCCAAGAGGTTCTCGGAGAAGATCAAGAACGGCGCGATGCCGACCATGGTGCAGGCGGGCGTCTATGCCGGCGTGCGTCACTATCTCAAGGCGCTCGAAGCGATGGGCGGCAATCCTCATGATGGCGTCAAGGTCGTCGAGAAGATGAAGTCGATGCCGACTGAGGACGATCTGTTCGGCAAGGGCGAGATCCAGCCCAACGGCCGCACCATCCACAATGCCTATCTGTTCGAGGTGAAGAAGCCCTCCGAGTCGAAGGGACCGTGGGACTTCTACAAGCTCGTCGGCACGGTGTCGGGCGACCAGGCCTTCACGCCGCTCTCCGAGAGCAAGTGCCCACTGCTCAAGAAGTAAGAACAACAGCCCGCCGGCTTCGAGCCGGCGGGCAGCTATCCAGGGAACGCCGAAGGGACCGGGTGCGGGATCGATGCAGGCTCTATACGCTCAGCTACTGGTGGGACTGATCAACGGCTCGTTCTACGCGCTGCTCAGTCTCGGGCTTGCCGTGATCTTCGGCATGCTCAACATCATCAATTTCGCCCATGGCGCGCTCTACATGATGGGCGCCTTCGTCGCATATTTCCTGCTGAACCTCGGCGGCATCAATTACTGGTGGGCGTTGCTGCTGGCGCCGATCATCGTCGGCATCTTCGGCATGATCCTGGAACGGACCATGCTGAAATTCCTGACCGGGCTCGACCATCTCTACGGCCTGCTGCTGACCTTCGGCATCGCGCTGATCGTGCAGGGCGTGTTCCAGAACTATTTCGGCTCCTCCGGTCTGCCTTACGCCATTCCTGATCAGCTCAAGGGTGGCATGAATCTCGGCTTCATGTTCTTACCCGTCTATCGCGGCTGGGTGGTCATCTTCTCGCTGGTCGTGTGTCTTGCGACCTGGTTCCTGATCGAGAAGACGCGGCTTGGCGCCTACCTGCGCGCCGCCACCGAGAACCCGACGCTGGTGCGCGCCTTCGGCATCAACGTGCCGCGCATGATCACGCTGACCTACGGTCTCGGCGTCGGCCTTGCCGCGCTCGCCGGCGTGCTGTCGGCGCCGATCAACCAGGTGCGGCCGCTGATGGGCGCCGACCTCATCATCGTCGTGTTCGCCGTGGTGGTGATCGGCGGAATGGGATCGATCATGGGCTCCATCATCACGGGCTTTGCGCTCGGTGTGATCGAGGGTCTGACCAAATATTTCTACCCGGAGGCCTCCAACACCGTCGTGTTCGTGCTGATGGTGCTGGTGCTCTTGGTGAAGCCAACGGGATTGACGGGAAGGGCGGCCTGATATGACAGCCTTGACGGACGACACGCTGCCGGTAACCCCGCGCGCGATGCGCGACGAGATGATCGTGTTTGTTGTGATGGCGCTGCTGCTGGCGTCGGTGCCATTCA
This sequence comes from Bradyrhizobium sp., assembly GCF_035935975.1. GTDB lineage: Bacteria > Pseudomonadota > Alphaproteobacteria > Rhizobiales > Xanthobacteraceae > Bradyrhizobium. The sequence continues at coordinate 122,025 of NZ_DASYWN010000041.1, read as the reverse complement.
CGGGGGTCTATCCGTTCTTCGTAATGCAGGCGCTGTGCTTTGCGCTGCTCGCCTGCGCCTTCAACCTCCTGATCGGCTATGGCGGCTTGCTGTCCTTCGGACACGCGATGTTCCTCGGCACCGCCGGCTATTGCAGCGCGCATGCGCTGAAAGTGTGGGCGCTGCCGCCGGAGCTCGGCATCCTCGTCGGTATCGTCGCCGCTTTCGGGCTCTCGATCATCACCGGCTACATCTCGATCCGCCGCCAGGGCATCTATTTCTCGATGATCACGCTGGCGCTGTCGCAGCTGTTGTACTTCATCTACCTCCAGGCGCCGTTCACTCATGGCGAGGACGGCATCCAGGGCATTCCGCAGGGACGCATGTTCGGCCTCTTCGATCTGTCCAAGCCGACCGTGCTCTATTACGTCGTGCTGGTTGGCTTCCTCGCCGGCTTCTTGCTGATCTACCGCATCATCAACTCGCCGTTCGGCGAGGTCTTGAAGGCGATCCGCGAGAACGAGCCGCGCGCGATCTCGCTCGGCTACCGGACCGACCAGTACAAGTTCCTGGCGTTCGTTCTGTCGGGAACACTGGCCGGCTTCGCCGGCGCGCTGAAAGTGTTCGTGGCGCAGAACGCCTCGCTCACCGACGTGCACTGGTCGATGTCGGGCGAAGTCGTGCTGATGACGCTGGTCGGCGGTCTCGGTACCATCTTCGGGCCGGTAGTCGGCGCCTTCGTGATCATCGCCATGCAGCAATATCTGGCCAGCTTCGGCCAGTGGGTGACGGTGATCCAGGGCTCGATCTTCGTGATCTGCGTGCTGACCTTCCGGCGCGGCGTGATCGGCGAAATCGCCCATTACTTCCGGAGGTCTCTCTAAATCATTGATATTGCGCTAATTTCATTGGCGCGATAATCCGGTGGATGATCCGGCTCCGCGGGCGTGAGATGTCACGCGCGCGGGGCGGAAATTTTCTATGACAGTTTTGTGACGGCCCTCGGGCCGGGCCATTTCCAACCGGTAGCCTATCCCCATGATGCGATGGTTTCGCGCTTTCCTTCCCAAGGAAGAACGGTTCTTCGACCTGTTCGACCGCCATGCCAAGACCGTGATCCAGGGCGCCATCGCGCTCCAGGGCGTGCTGAACGGAGGCGAGGAGACGCCGGTCTATTGCCAGCGCGTCAGCCAGTTCGAGAACGACGCCGATAACGTCACCCGCGAGGTGCTGACGGCGGTACGCCGTACCTTCATCACGCCGTTCGACCGCGGCGACATCAAGAACCTCATCACCTCGATGGACGACGCCATCGACCAGATGCAGCAGACCGCCAAGGCCGTGATGCTGTTCGAGGTCCGCACCTTCGAGCCGCCGATGCGTGAGATTGGCGCGCTTCTGATCGAATGCGCCAATCTGGTCGGCCGCGCGCTGCCGCTGCTACAGTCGATCGGTCCGAACGTCGCCATGCTGACCGCGATCACGGAAGAGCTGACCAAGCTCGAAGGCCGCGTCGACGACCTCCACGACATCGGGCTGAAGGAACTGTTCCTCAAGCATCGTGACGGCAATGCGATGGATTTCATCGTCGGCGTCGAGATCTACGACCACCTCGAAAAGGTCGCCGATCGCTTCGACGACGTCGCGAACGAGATCAACAGCATCGTCATCGAGCAGGTTTAGCGCATGATCCGGAAAAGTTCGCAGCGGTTTTCCGCTCAGATCATGCGCAAGATCTAAGGCAGGCCGCCGTGGATGCTGCTCTCGGTGTTCCCGTCCTGGTCGGCTTGATCGCCGTCGCGCTGCTGTTCGACTTCCTGAATGGCCTGCACGACGCCGCCAACTCGATCGCAACCATCGTCTCGACCCGCGTGCTGCGGCCGCAATTCGCGGTGTTCTGGGCCGCGTTCTTCAATTTCATCGCCTTCATGGTGTTCGGGCTGCATGTCGCCCAGACCATCGGCACCGGTATCATCGATCCTGCGGTGGTGGATGCGCAGGTGATCTTCGCGGCCCTCATTGGGGCAATCGTCTGGAACCTCGTGACCTGGGGGCTCGGAATCCCGTCCTCGTCCTCGCACGCGCTGATCGGCGGCCTCGTCGGCGGCGGCATGGCGAAAGCGGGGATCTCGGCGGCGGTGTGGAGCGGTCTGTCCAAGGCGGTGCTGGCGATCGTGCTGTCGCCGCTGGTCGGCTTTCTCCTGGCGATGATGCTGGTGGCGATCGTGTCCTGGCTCTCGGTGCGCTCGACGCCCTTCGCGGTCGACCGCGCCTTCCGCATCCTGCAATTCGCCTCCGCATCGCTCTATTCGCTCGGCCATGGCGGCAATGACGCGCAGAAGACCATGGGCATCATCGCCGTGCTGCTCTATTCGCAGGGCCATCTCGGGAGCGAGTTTTCCGTGCCGTTCTGGGTGGTGCTGTCCTGCCAGGCGGCGATGGCGATGGGCACGCTGATGGGCGGCTGGCGCATCGTCCGGACCATGGGCCTGCGCATCACGAAGCTGACGCCGATGCAGGGCTTTTGCGCCGAGACCGGCGGCGCGGCGACCCTGTTCATGGCGACCTTCCTCGGCGTTCCCGTCTCGACCACCCACACCATCACCGGTGCGATCGTCGGCGTCGGCGCGGCCCGCCGGGTCTCGGCGGTGCGCTGGAACGTCGCAAGCTCGATCGTCTACGCCTGGGTGATCACGATCCCGGCCTCGGCCATCGTCGCCGCGCTGACCTGGTGGGCGGTCGAGCTCTTCCTCAGGTAACGAATTTCAGCCCGGCGATGCCGGCGACGATCAGTCCGATGCTGGCGAGGCGGAAGGCTGTCGCCGGTTCGCCGAACAGGATGATGCCGAGCGTCGCGGTCCCGACCGCGCCGATGCCGGTCCAGACCGCATAGGCGGTTCCGACGGGGAGCGATTTGAGGGCAAGTCCGAGCAGGATGACGCTGCCGGCCATGGCCGCGAGCGTGATGATCGAGGGAACAAGCCTGGTAAAGCCCTCGGTGTATTTCAGCCCGATCGCCCACGTGATCTCGAGAAGACCGGCGACGAACAGGATGCTCCAGGCCATGACGACCCTCCATTCAAGGCAGGGTCGTCCCCGCTAGGCAGATAGGCTGATGAGCTGGAAGGCCGTCCTCCCCCAAGGCCAGTATGGCCAAGGCCGATATGGGGCTGGCCGAAGAGCTCCGCAATCACCAAATGAGGCTTGATCCGGCCCATTTTCCCTGCCAAACGCTCCCGCCATGTCCGACATTGCCGCACCCACAGCCGAATCGCCGGCCCGTTCCCCGCTTGCCGCAGAAGTGGCACGGCGGCGTACCTTTGCGATCATCTCGCACCCGGACGCCGGCAAGACCACGCTGACCGAAAAGCTGCTGCTGTTCGGCGGCGCCATCAATCTCGCCGGCCAGGTCAAGGCCAAGGGCGAGCGGCGCAACACGCGCTCGGACTGGATGAAGATCGAGCGCGAGCGCGGCATCTCGGTCGTGACCTCGGTCATGACCTTCGAGTTCGAGGGCCTCGTCTTCAACCTCTTGGACACGCCGGGCCACGAGGACTTTTCGGAAGACACCTATCGCACGCTCACAGCGGTCGATTCCGCCGTCATGGTGATCGACGCCGCCAAAGGCATCGAGGCGCGCACCCGCAAGCTGTTCGAAGTGTGCCGCCTGCGCGACATCCCGATCATCACCTTCATCAACAAGATGGACCGCGAGAGCCGCGACGTGTTCGAGCTGCTCGACGAGATCGAGAAGACGCTGGCGCTCGACACCACGCCGATGACGTGGCCGGTCGGCCGTGGCCGCGATTTCCTCGGCACCTATGACGTCGTCAATGGCGGCGTGCGCCTGCTCGAAGGCGGCGGCGCCAAGACCGGCGCCGCGCAGCAGATCGCGATCGAGGAGCTCGCCAAGCTCAACGCCAATCTCGACGTGTCCGCGGTGAAGGACGAGCTCGAGCTCGTCACCGAGGCCTCAAAGCCGTTCGAGCTTGAGGCGTTCCGCGAGGGCCATCTGACGCCGGTCTATTTCGGCAGCGCGCTGCGCAATTTCGGCGTCGGCGACCTGCTGGAAGGTCTCGGCAAGTTCGCGCCCGAGCCGCGCGCGCAGGACAGCGACCAGCGCAAGGTCGAGGCCACCGATCCGCGCATGAGCGCCTTCGTGTTCAAGATCCAGGCGAACATGGATCCGAACCATCGCGACCGCATCGCCTTTGCGCGCCTCTGCTCCGGCAAGCTCAGCCGCGGCATGAAGGCCAAGCTCGTGCGCACCGGCAAGAGCATGCCGCTGTCGAGCCCGCAATTCTTCTTCGCGCAGGACCGGTCGGTGGCGGACGAAGCCTTTGCCGGCGACGTCGTCGGCATTCCCAATCACGGCACGCTGCGCATCGGCGACACCCTGACCGAGGGTGAGGATTTCACCTTCGTCGGCGTGCCGAGCTTTGCGCCGGAAATCGTCCGCCGCGTCCGTCTCACCGACGCGATGAAGGCCAAGAAGCTCAAGGAAGCGCTTCAGCAGATGTCCGAAGAGGGCGTCGTCCAGGTGTTTCGTCCGCGCGACGGCGCGCCGGCGCTGGTCGGTGTCGTCGGTGCGCTGCAGCTCGACGTGCTGAAGGCGCGGCTGGAAGCTGAATATTCGCTGCCGGTCGAGTTCGAGGTCAGCGAGTTCCAGCTCGCGCGCTGGGTCTCCTCGGAGGATCGCAAGAAGCTCGACACCTTCATCGCCGCCAACACGTCGAGCATCGCCGACGATGTCGACGGTGATCCCGTGTACCTCGCCCGGAACGAGTTCTATCTCGGCTACACCAGGGAACGCGCCGGGGGCATCGAGTTCACCAACGTCAAGGATGTCAAGAAGAAGGGGTAGGGGGGCGGTTTATTCTGCGCTCTGCAGAGCTGCCACACCCTCCGCTGTCATGCCCCGGCTTGACCGGGGCATCCAGTACGCCGCGGCTCCTCGGCTCGATTACAACTGTCTCTGGAATACTGGGTCGCCCGGTCAAGCCGGGCGACGACACTGGAGTTGAACGCGAGCATGTGAACGCGAAGTGGGCTTGACCTTGTCGGGAGCAATGCCACGTTCCACCGTGTGATCTTGCGAGCTCGCATCATGTGGCGCGGCATTCTCGTTTTCATACTGCTGGCGATATCGGCCGTTGCCGCCGACGCGCAGCGCCGGCAGATCAACCCGATCCCGTTTTCGCACGAGCCGTGCAGCGTGCTGGACAATCGTCCTTGCACGCCGTCCTATTGCAGCCCGCTGGAGCCCGGGCCCTGCATTCCCGAGATCTTTTATCCCTACGGGCAAAATCTGCAGCTCACGATCGAGAGCGTCCCGTCCGCGGCCGATCGCGCCAAATACCGGAAGCCGGATCACGACCTCGACACGATCGGCGACCTCTTTGCCGAGTTGCGCACTTGCTGGTCGCCGCCATCCGACGATGCGCGCGCGGGCATGCAGATGTCGGTGCGCTTCAGCTTCAACAAGGCGGGCGGCTTGATTGGTCCGCCGCGCCTGACCTATGCGACCTCCGGCGTTCCCGCCGACATACGAACCAGCTACCTCAACGCGATCAATTCATCGCTGAAGGCCTGCCTGCCGCTGAAATTCACCAGCGGCCTCGGCGGCGCGTTGGCCGGGCGGCCGATCGCGATCCGCTACGTCGACAATCGCGAGCTTGCGAAATAGCACAGCTCCATCCCCTCACCATGAGGGGCAAGAGTTGCGACCGGCGGTCAATCGATGATACCTCAGAGGCGGGGGCTGCTTGAGGGGGAGGATGTCGTGGGTCTGCTGGTCATGATCCTGGGGCTGGTGCTGTTTTTCGCGGCCCATATTTTCACGACGAAACGCGAGGCGCGCGCGCAGGCGATCGCGAAACTGGGCGAGGGGACCTACAAGATCCTCTATTCGGTGGTCTCGCTCGCGGGGCTCGCGCTGATCATCTGGGGCTTTGCCCATTACCGCAGCTCCGGCTGGATCGATGTCTGGTATCCGCCGAAGGCGCTGAAGCACATCACGCTCGCGCTGATGCTGCCCGCGGTCATCCTGGTGGTCGCCTCCTACATGCGCGGCCGCATCTATGCGACGCTGAAGCATCCGATGCTGGCCGGCATCAAGCTGTGGGCGGCGGCGCATCTGCTCGCCAACGGCGATCTCGGCTCTATCATCCTGTTCGGCTCGTTCCTGGGCTGGGCGGTGTATGACCGGATCACGCTGAAGCACCGCACCGATGGCGGCGGCCCGCCGATTCCGGTGGGCGGCGTCACCAATGATCTGATCGCGGTTGCGGTCGGTATCGTCGCCTATCTGGCGCTGGCCTTTGCGTTCCATCCTGTCGTGATCGGCGTTCCCGTGATGGGGGGCTAGCCGATCGGCACAAGACAGGAGCCGCGCGATCATGCGCGGAAGATAAGCGGAAGATAACAAGAGCAACAAGCCGAGGCGTTCCGATGGACTGGTCGCAATCTCAGATCCCGCCGATGCAGCTCGAGGCGCGCTTTGGCGATCGGGTGGTACCGGCTTTCAGCGGTCGGCCGGCGAGCCTGTGGGCGATGATTGCGGACGCGTGCGCCCGCAATCCCGATGGTGAAGCGTTGGTTTGCGGCGATGTCAGGCTGAGCTGGCAGCAGACGGTGGAGCAGGCCGCGCGGATCGCGGCCGGCTTTCGCAAGCTCGGCCTGCAGCGCGGCGATCGCGTTGCGATCCTGCTCGGCAATCGCATCGCGTTTCCGCTGCTGCTGTTCGCCGCCGCGCATGAGGGCCTCGTGACGGTGCTGCTCAGCACGCGCCAGCAGAAGCCGGAGATCGCCTATGTGCTCACCGATTGCGGCGCCAGGATCCTGATCCACGAAGCCGGGCTCGCCGAGCGGCTGCCCGATGCGCAGGACATGCCCGATCTGATCCATCGCATCGCCATCGACGACGATCCGTCGCTGTCACGGTTCGCGGTGCTCGCAGACAACGCACCGGCTCCGGCGCCGGTCGAGGTGAGCGAGGAGGACACCGCGATGATCCTCTACACCTCGGGCACGACGGGCAAGCCGAAAGGCGCGATGCTGGCTCATTGCAACATCGTGCATTCCTCGATGGTGTTCGTGTCCTGCCTCAAACTAACGCAAGCAGACCGCTCGATCGCGGCAGTGCCGCTCGGCCATGTCACCGGCGTCGTCGCCAACATCACGACCATGATCCGCTGTGGCGGTGCGCTGATCATCATGCCCGAGTTCAAGGCGGCCGATTATCTCAAGCTCGCCGCGCGCGAGCGCGTCACCTACACCGTGATGGTGCCGGCGATGTACAATCTCTGCCTGCTCCAGCCGGACTTCGACAGCTATGATCTGTCGAGCTGGCGCATCGGCGGCTTTGGCGGCGCGCCGATGCCGGTCGCCACCATCGAGAAGCTCAAGGCAACGATCCCCGGCCTGAAGCTGGCGAACTGCTACGGCGCGACCGAGACGACGTCGCCCTCGACGATCATGCCGGGCGAGCTGACGGCGAGCCATATCGACAGCGTCGGCCTGCCGTGTCCCGGCGCGCGCATCATCGCGATGGGACCGGATGGGCGCGAGCTGCCGCCCGGCGAGATCGGCGAGCTCTGGATCCAGAGCGCATCCGTCATCAAGGGCTACTGGAACAACCCGAAGGCCACGGCGGAGAGTTTTACTGGCGGATTCTGGCACTCCGGCGATCTGGGCTCGGTCGATGCGGAAGGGTTTGTCCGTGTGTTCGACCGAAGCAAGGACATGATCAACCGCGGCGGGCTGAAGATTTACTCTGCCGAGGTCGAATCCGTGCTGGCCGGCCATCCCGCGGTGGTTGAGAGCGCGATCATCGCCAAGGCGTGCCCGGTGCTGGGCGAGCGTGTTCATGCCGTGGTGGTGACGCGTGCACCCGTTACCGACGCCGCGCTGCGGGCCTGGTGCGCCGAGCGCCTGTCGGACTACAAGGTTCCCGAAACTGTGGCGATCACCACCGAGCCGCTGCCGCGCAATGCCAACGGCAAGGTGCTCAAGCGGCAGCTGCGGGAGCTACTGGGGGCCTGAGCCGGGCAGGCGGCTTGCGGGCCGCCCGGGTGGTTAACGCCTTGATTGGGCTCGCTTTGCCTTGCCACCGCCATATCGTTAGGGTACCTCGCCGCCATGTGGGGGCCGGATTCCTGACGCGAACGCCTTGGCGCGCGCACCCGGACGGGCATGGGATTATCATAAGTGTCTGAATTATTTGACGAAGTCGACGAGGAAGTACGTCGCGATCAGCTCAAGAAGCTGTGGGACAAGTATTCGATCTACTTCATCGCCTTGATGGTGCTGATCGTGGCCGCCGTCGGCGGCTGGCGCGGCTACCAGTACTTTGAGGCCCAGAAGGCCGCCGAGGCCGGTGCGGCCTTCGAGAAGGCCGCCGAGCTGTCCGACCAGGGCAAGCATGCGGAGGCCGAAACGGCCTTCACCGAGCTCGCCGCCAAGGCGCCGTCGGGCTATCGCACCCTGGCGCGGCTGCGCGCTGCGGCCGAGGCCGCCAGCCGCGATCCCAAGGCCGCCGCCAAGATGTATGACGAGATTGCCGCCGATCGCGGCGTGGGTGGCGAGTGGCAGGATCTGGCGAAGATTCGCGCGGCCGGCCTGCTGGTCGACAGCGCCAGCTACGCCGACATGCAGCAGCGGCTCGAGTCGTCCGCTGCGCCCAAATCGACGTTCCGCCACACCGCGCGCGAGATGCTCGCGCTGTCGGCCTGGCGCAACAACGACACCACCGCGGCCCGCAAATGGCTCGACGCGATCGCCGAGGACGGCGAAACGCCGTCCGGCCTGCGCTCGCGCGCCGAGGCGCTCCAGGCCCTGCTGCCGCCCGTCGCCAAAAGCTGACGACGGACCTCTGACGTTAGACGAGACACCAAGATGCGCCGCACGCCACGTTTGATCGCAGCCGCCGTCCTGATCGCCTTCACGGGCCTCCTGGGCGGCTGCTCCAGCGGCGGATTCGATCCGAGCGATATGCTCGACTTCCTCGACACCAAGAAGAAGCTGCCCGGCGACCGCAAGCCTGTCTTCCCGGAGGGCGTGCCCGGCCTCGAGCAGGGCGTCCCGAAGGAAATGTACAAGGGCGCGCAGCAACAGCAGGTGGATCCGAACGCGCCTGCCGTCGCCTCGCTGCCGCCGGAGCCGCAGCCGCCCGAGCCTGCAAAGCCGGCGAAGGGTGCCAAGGCCAAGAAGACGAAGCAGCCGGCCGCGACCGCAGCCGCTCCGGCTGAGGCGCCCGCGGGCGAAGTCGATGGCGAGGCCCAGCCGGAGGCCGCGCCGGCGCAAGCCGCTCCGCCGCCCAAGCAGAAGATCGTCCGCAAGCGCACCACCGCGCCGCCGCCGGACCAGCCGGTCCAGCAGGCGCAACCGACCCAGACCACGCAGCAGCAAACGCAGGGCGGCTTCCCGGCGCCCCTGCCGAGCGGCAGCTTCTCGCGCTAGAGCATGATCCGGAAAAGTGCGAAGCGGTTTTCCGGAAAGATCATGCTCAAACAACGACCTAAAGCGCGATGACGATTCATCCGAATCTCATCGCGCTTTAAATTTTCCAACGCATTGACAGGCGCGGCCTTCGCAGCGCACGAATGACCGATGTCCTTCACGATTGCCATCATCGGCCGGCCCAATGTCGGCAAATCGACGCTGTTCAACCGCCTGGTTGGGCAGAAGCTCGCGCTCGTCGATGACTTGCCGGGCGTCACCCGCGACCGCCGCGAGGGCGATGCAAGGCTTGGAGACCTTGAGTTCACCATCATCGATACCGCCGGCCTTGACGAGGGCGCCAAGGGCTCGCTGACCGCGCGGATGCAGGAGCAGACCGAGGCCGCGATCGCGCAGGCCGATGCGCTGTTCTTCGTCATCGACGCCCGTATCGGCCTCACGCCAAACGATCGCGCCTTCGCGGACTTCGCTCGCAAGGCCGACAAGCCGGTGCTGCTGGTTGCCAACAAGAGCGAGGGCAAACACGGCGATATCGGCGCGATGGAGTCCTTTGCGCTCGGTCTCGGCGATCCCATCCAGATCTCGGCCGAGCACGGCGAGGGCATGGGCGAGCTCTACGATGCGCTCGCCAAGCTGATGCCGGAACCCGTCGAGGAAGACGAGGATGAGGACGACGCGCCGCTGACCGAGGAAGAGGCCGCGACGCGCCCGATCCGGGTCGCCATCGTCGGCCGTCCCAATGCCGGCAAGTCGACGCTGATCAACCATCTGCTCGGCGAGGAGCGTCTGCTCACGAGCCCGGAAGCCGGCACCACGCGCGATTCCATCGCGGTCGAGATCAACTGGAAGGGCCGCGATTTCCGCGTGTTCGACACCGCGGGTCTTCGCCGTCGCTCGCGCATCGAGGAGAAGCTGGAAAAGCTCTCGGTCGCCGACGCTTTGCGCGCGGTGCGTTTTGCCGAGGTCGTCGTGCTGATGATGGACACGCAGAACCGCTTTGAGGAGCAGGACCTGCGCATCGCCGATCTGATCGAGCGCGAGGGCCGGGCGATCGTGCTCGCCGCCAACAAATGGGACCTGATGGAGACCAAGGGCGGCGGCGCCATCTCGAACTTGCGCCGCGATGCCGACCATTGGCTGCCGCAGGTCAAGGGCGTGCCGATTGTCGCCGTGTCGGGCCTGATGGGCGAGGGCATCGACCGCCTGATGCAGGCGATCCAGGACGCCTATGCGGTCTGGAACAGGCGCGTGCCGACGTCAGCGCTCAATCGCTGGTTCGAGCAGGCGGTCCAGGCCAATCCGCCACCGGCCGTGTCGGGTCGCCGCCTGAAGCTGAACTACATCACCCAGAACAAGGCGCGTCCGCCGAGCTTCGTGCTGTTCTGCTCGCGCGCCGACGCTGTGCCGCAGTCGTACTTGCGCTATCTGACCAATTCCATGCGCGAGACGTTCGACCTGCCGGGGACGCCGGTGCGCATCACGCTTCGTGAAAAGGCCAACCCCTTCGCCCACAAGCGCAAGCGGCCGTCGTGAGCAACCACGCCGGCGAGGCGTCGGCGCCAAGCGCAGCGCCGGTCCGGCGCGGTGCGGTCGCCTTCATCTTCGTCACCATCCTGCTCGACATGCTCGCGCTCGGCGTGATCATGCCGATCCTGCCAAAACTCATCGAGAGTTTTGTCGACAACGACACCGCCCATGCGGCCCGCATCTTCGGCCTGTTCGGCACCGCTTGGGCGCTGATGCAGTTCGTGTTCTCGCCGGTGCTCGGCGCGCTGTCGGATCGTTTCGGCCGACGCCCGGTGGTGCTGCTGTCGAATTTCGGGCTCGCGGCCGACTATGTGCTGATGGCGCTTGCGCCGTCGCTGCTCTGGCTGTTCATCGGCCGCGTCATCTCAGGCATCACCTCGGCCAGCATCTCGACCGCCTTCGCCTATATCGCCGACATCACGCCGCCGGAGCGCCGCGCGGCGATCTTCGGCAGGATCGGGGCTGCCTTCGGCGCGGGCTTTGTCCTCGGCCCGGCGCTCGGTGGCCTGCTCGGCGATATCGATCCGCGCCTGCCGTTCTGGGCGTCGGCGGCCCTCAGCTTTGCCAATGCGCTCTACGGGCTGTTCGTCCTGCCGGAATCGCTGGCGCCGGAAAAGCGCGCGCCGTTCCGCTGGATCAGCGCCAATCCGATCGGTGCGCTGCATTTGCTGCGGTCCAATGCGGCGCTTGCCGCCTTGTCCGTCGTCAACTTCATCGCGCAAGTCGCCCACGTCGTGCTGCCCTCGACGTTCGTGCTCTATGCGACCTATCGCTACGGCTGGGATTCGAAGACGGTGGGGCTGACGCTCGCGATGGTTGGCATCTGCGCCATGGTGGTGCAGGGGCTCGCCATCGGCCCGATCGTGCGCCTGCTCGGCGAGGGCAACGCGCTGCTGATGGGCCTGTGCTGTGGCGCGATCGGATTCGTGATCTTCGGTGCTGCGCCGACCGGGCCGCTGTTCTGGATCGGCATTCCCGTGATGTCGCTGTGGGGCATCTCGGGCGCGGCCATGCAATCGTTGATGACGCGGCTGGTTGCGCCCGATCAGCAGGGCCAGTTGCAGGGCGCGACCGCGAGCGTGCAGAGCGTTTCGCAGCTCGTCGGCCCGTTTCTGTTCACGCTGACATTTTCCTATTTCATCGGCGCCGGCGCGCCGCTGCATCTGCCCGGCGCGCCGTTCCTGCTCGCGGCGGTGTTAATGGTGGTGTGCGTGGCGATCGCGATGCGGGCGCTGGCGACCACGAAGACGATCCCGTAGGGCGGATTAGCGAAGCGTAATCCGCCATCTTGCTCCGGGTGAGAGAAGAGGCGGGTTACGCCTTGCGGCTAACCCGCCCTACGAAGTGGACTACGCGCTCTCGGTCACTTCTTCACCAACGGGCACTCGCTGTCCTTGAGCGGCTTGGCGGCATCTTCCGCCGAGATGGTCGCGACCAGCTTGTAATAGTCCCACGGCCCCTTCGACTCCTCCGGCTTCTTCACCTCGAACAGATAGGCCGGAACGATCCGGCGGCCGTCGATGCGGAGCGGGCCCTTGCCGAACAGGGGATCGTCAGTTTCGATCTCCTTCATCTTGGCGACGACCTTGGCGCCGTCATGCGGATTGCCGCCGAGGGCATCGAGCGTCTTGAGGTAATGCAGCACGGCGGCGTAGTTGCCGGCCTGGGTCATCGACGGCATCGCCTTGTTGGTCACCTTCTCCTGGAAGCGCTTCGAGAAGGCGCGGGTGCCTTCGTTGAGGTCCCAGTAGAAGGATTCGGTGAAGGTCAGGCCGTGCGCGGTCTTGAGCCCGAGCGAGTGGACGTCGTTGATGAACAGCAATAGCGCGGCGAGCTTCTGGCCGCCCTCGACGATGCCGAATTCGGCCGCCTGCTTGATCGAGTTGGTGGTGTCGCCGCCGGCATTGGCAAGACCGACGATCTTCGCCTTCGAGTTCTGCGCCTGCAGCAGGAAGGAGGAGAAGTCCGACGTGTTAAGCGGATGCTTGACGCCGCCGAGCACCTTGCCGCCGCTGGCGGTGACGACCGCGCTGGTGTCGCGTTCGAGCGCGGCGCCGAAGGCGTAGTCGGCGGTCAGGAAGAACCAGGTGTCGCCGCCGGCCTTGGTCAGCGCCTTGCCGGTGCCGGTGGCGAGCATGTAGGTGTCGTAGGTGTAGGAGATGGTGTTGGCGTTGCAGGCCTTGCCGGTGAGATCAGCGCTGGCGCCGCCATTGTTGAGCAGGACGACGTTCTTTTCCTTGGCGACGTTGCTGACCGCCAGCGCGACGCCCGAGTTCGGTGTGTCGGCGATCACGTCGACCTTCTGGGTATCGATCCACTGCCGCGCGATGTTGACGCCGACGTCGGGCTTGTTCTGGTGATCGCCGCTGATGACATCGATCTTCCAGCCCTTGGCAAGCAGGCCGGAATCCTCCACGGCCATCTTCACCGCGACGACGGCATTTGGGCCGCCGATGTCGGCATAGAGGCTGGACATGTCGTTGAGCACGCCGATCGTGACGGTTTTGTCCTGGGCGAAGGCGGATGTGGCAAAACCGAAAGCGGCACAGGCAAGAAGGGCCGCGGAGCGGCGCGCGAACGTCGTCGTCATAAAAGGTTTCCTCCATTGTCAAATATGCGGACGGCTCTCTTGCGAAGCCTTGGTCCGGCTGATGGCTCTACCGTGTCCGGTGGTTTGCGGCAATGCGCCTAAAGCCGGATGACGCTGCGTCGTAGCGTCATCCGTCGGTTAACTTTTGGGCAAGATGCGTCAAGACGCTATTTCAGCGCGTCCGAGGTCAGCCTGAACTTCTGGATGCGCTTTCCGGTATCGACCTCGGCGGTATAGACGTTACCCTTGGCGTCGATGGCCATGGCATGGACCCAATGGAATTGGCCGGCGTTGCGGCCGTTGCGACCGAAGCTGCCGACCACGCTGCCGTCGTCACGCTTGATGATCCGGATCTCGTTGTTCTCGCCGTCGGCGCTGAGCAGCCAGGTCTGCTTCGGATCGGGCCAGATCGCGATGTCCCAGACCGCGCCGTTGCCGAGCGTGTTCTTCTCGAAGAAGAACTCCTTCACGAAAGTGCCGTCCTTCCTGAAGACCTGGATCCGGTTGTTGATGCGGTCGCAGACGTAGACCAGCCCGTCGCTGGCGAGCTTCACGCAGTGCACGGGATTGCCGAATTGCTGCGACACCGGCGCCTTGGGATCATAGGCCGCCTGCTTGGCATCATCAGGCTTGTTGCCGTAGGCGCCCCAGTGCCGCTTGTAGGCGAGCGTCGTCGCGTCGAACACGATGACGCGGCGGTTGCCGTAGCCGTCTGCGACGTAGATCTCGTTCGCCTCCTTGTCGAGCGCGGTCTCCGCGGGCTTGCCGAGCTGCGTCGTGTCGTTGCTGCCGAGGCTCGGCGCTATTTTTCCGATCTGGGCGACGAACTTGCCGTCGAGCGAGAATTTCAGGATGGCATTGTCGTTGTCGGCATTGCCGCCGATCCAGACGAAGCCGCGCTCGTCGACCTCGATGCCGTGCTCGCGGCCGACCCATTCATAGCCTTCGCCCGGACCGCCCCAGGACCGCAGCAGATTGCCGTCGCTGTCGAATTCGAGCACGGGCGGTGCTGAGACGCAGCACTTCGAGCGCGGCGGATTGAGGCTCGCGCCTTTCTCGTCGTCGGTGAGCGAGCGCGGGCGATGGATCACCCAGATGTGGCCCTGCCAGTCGACGGTGATGCCGCCGACCTGGCCGAGGATCCAGTTGTTCGGCAGCGGCTTTGGCCAGGAGGGATCCACGGCGAAGGTGGGGACATCGCCTGCGGTCGCCTTGCCCGGAAGCACGAACGCGATGGCTGCAATCAGGATGGAGAAGGCGTGAGCGACACGTACGAGCGCACGGTTGAAGCCTGCGCGATCATGCCATGATGTCATGGCGACCTCCCTTTTTGGCTTGCGGCTTGCTGCCGCTTGAGCGCCGGCAGTCAATCGCGGGGAGGTGCCCAAGTCAATCAGGCAAGACAATTACGCAGGCGCGCGGAAGCTCATCAGGCTGCGGGTCTTGTAATCGTAGAACTTGCCGGTGTCGGTCCAGCCGGGCGCGCACATCGGCACGATGAACTCGGCGACCTGCTCGGGCGTGTCGAGCGTGGCGGGATCCTCGCCCGGCATCAGCGTGGCGCGCATGCGGGTGCGGATCGGGCCGGGGTTGAACAGGTTGACGCGGAGCGGCGTGTTCGCGGTCTCCTGCGCCCAGGCGCGCGCCAGCGTCTCCAGCGCGGCCTTGGAGGCGGCGTAGGGGCTGACATAGGCGGTCGCCTTGTTGGCGGCGCCCGAGGTGATGAATACGGCGCGGCCGGCATCGGATTGCCTGAGCAGCGGCTCCATGCAGCGGATCAGCTGGAAGTTCGCGGAGACGTTGACGGCCATCACGTCGTTGAAGGCCTTCAGCTCGATATGGCCGATCGGCGAGGCGGGGCCGAGCACGCCGGCATTGCCGACGAGGATGTCGAGCTTGCCGTAGCGCTCGTGCAGGCCGGCCCCTAACCGTGCGATGCCGTCGGAATCGGTGAGGTTGAGCGGTACCAGCGTGGCGCTGCCGCCCAGTTTCCGGATCTCATCGTCGAGCTCCTCGAGCCCGCCCTGCGTGCGCGCGGTGGCGACGATATGCGCGCCGGCCTTCGCCAGCGCGAGTGCCGTGGCAAAACCGATGCCGCGCGAGGCGCCGGTGACGAGAGCGATGCGGTTGGCGAGGGCTTTTGTCATGCCGGGGTTTTACAGGCGTGGATGGCCGGGACAAGCCCTCATCACACCGTCATTCCGGGGCGATGCGAAGCATCGAACTATGGTGCGCGATTGCGCACCTGAGAATCTCGAGATCCCGGGCTCGGACCTGCGGACCGCCCCGGGATGACGGCTCCGCCGTCAGCTCGCCTCCGCCAGCAGCGACAGCTGCCGCGGCTGCTGCTCGGTCTGGGTCTGGTCGGTGAGGTGGGTCGGATAGGCCCCGGTGAAGCAGTGGTCCGAGAATTTCGGATTGGCGGGGTCGCGGCCGGGCTCGCCCATGGCGCGGTACATGCCGTCGATCGACAGGAAGGCGAGCGAATCGGCGCCGATGATCTCGCGCATCTCCTCCAGCGAATGCGTCGCGGCCAGGAGGCCGCCGCGGTCGGGCAGGTCGATGCCGTAATAATCAGGATAGAGGATCGGCGGCGAGGCGAGGCGGAAGTGCACTTCCTTCGCGCCGGCATCGCGCATCATGCGCACGATCTTCTTCGAGGTGGTGCCGCGCACCAGCGAGTCGTCGATCAGGATGATGCGCTTGCCTTCGATCGCGGCGCGGTTGGCCGAATGCTTCATGCGCACGCCGGACTCGCGGATCGCCTGCGTCGGCTGGATGAAGGTGCGGCCCACATAGTGATTGCGGATGATGCCGAGCTCGAACGGCACGCCGGAATGCTGGCTGTAGCCGACTGCCGCGGGCACGCCGGAATCCGGCACCGGCACGACGACGTCGATCGGCACATGGCTTTCGCGCGCCAGCTGCGCGCCGAAGGCCTTGCGCACTTCGTAGACCGAGCGGCCGTGAACGATGGAATCCGGACGGGAGAAGTAGATGTACTCGAAGATGCAGGGACGCGGCGCCATCGGCGGGAACGGCTTGTGAATGTCCTGGCCGTTCTCGTCGAACACGATGACTTCGCCGGGCTCGATGTCGCGCACGAAGCGCGCGCCGATGATGTCGAGCGCACAGGTCTCGGAGGTCAGGATCGGGCAGCCGTCGAGCTCGCCGAGCACCAGCGGACGGATGCCGCGCGGGTCGCGCGCGCCGACCAGCTTCTTGTTGGTGAGCGAGACCAGCGCATAGGCGCCCTCGATTTCGCGCAGCGCATCGATATAGCGCTCGATGAAGCGGGCGCGCCTGGAGCGTGCGA
The DNA here is from genome assembly GCF_035935975.1 of Bradyrhizobium sp. Classification (GTDB taxonomy): domain Bacteria; phylum Pseudomonadota; class Alphaproteobacteria; order Rhizobiales; family Xanthobacteraceae; genus Bradyrhizobium. The sequence goes on along the minus strand of NZ_DASYWN010000041.1, from coordinate 105,154 downwards.
CCAGGTGCAGGATCACCTCGGTGTCGGTGGTCGACTGCATCATCGCGCCGTGCTTCACGAGCTCGCGGCGCAGCGTCAGGCCGTTGGTGAGATTGCCGTTGTGGGCGACCGCGAGGCCGCCGGCATTGAGCTCGGCGAACAGCGGCTGCACATTGCGCAGGATGGTCGCGCCAGTGGTGGAATAGCGGACATGGCCGACCGCCATGTTGCCGGGCAGGCGATCGATTACCTCGCGGCGGGAGAAAGTGTCGCCGACGAGGCCGAGGCGACGCTCTGAATGGAAACGGCTGCCGTCGTAGGAGACGATGCCGGCGGCTTCCTGGCCGCGGTGCTGAAGGGCGTGGAGGCCGAGCGCCGTGATGGCGGCAGCGTCCGGGTGTCCGTAGATGCCGAACACACCGCACTCCTCGCGCAGCGTATCCCCCTCCAGGTCGTCCTGAACCTCTAGCGCAGCCGGGCTCAAACCGGCCTTGGGATCGAGATCAAGTTGGGCGTCCTGGTCAGGGTGTCGCATCTCGTCCGCGCCTCTCTCTAGGGCTCTATCAACGCGCCGCAGGTTTCTCGATCAGCTTCTTCATGCCGTCACGAGCAGATTTACTGTATCCGTCGCCACTGCCCGAAGGCTGCTGCTCGGAATCAGCTTGATCATCATCTGGTTTGTTTTTCTTGAATCTCTTCAAGATGGTGTTCTCGGGGTCGTCAGGCAAGAGGGACATCAGCCAATCCCCGGTTCCCTGGAGCACCACGCGGGATTTCGCCCCCGTGACCCAGTCCGGGCGCTGCTTGTCCGGCACCAGCCAGGTGAAGAACAGGAACGCGACCACGACGATCAAAAGCCCGCGAGCGAGGCCAAACAGGAAGCCCAGGGTCCGGTCCAGCGCGCCGATGCGCGAATCCAGGATCATGTCGGAGATCCGGACCGTGATCACGGAGACCACGACCAGGGTACCGACGAACACGCCGGCGACCACGACCACGCTCGCGACGGTGTCGTTGTTGAAATAGGTCTTGGCGGTCGGCAGCAGCTTCGAGAAGGAGTAGAGCGTCACGATCGCCGCGGCGCCCCAGGCCGCGATCGAGAGGATTTCGCGCATGAAGCCGCGGACCATGGCAAGCAGGCCCGAGATCAGCATCACACCGAGCAGGATCAGGTCGAGGAGTGTTACTGGCATCGGCTGGTCAGGTCCGCTCGTACTCTCAAAGGTGCTCAGCGAATCGGTGTTTGGCCGTTGCCCTAAAAGAGGGGCAGACGGCGTTCCCGGCAAGGCCGCAACCACGCAATCCCATGCTGCTTTTGTGACGGCTGTATAGCGGTAGGGGCCGGAAACGTCACCTCCAGCTAACCCTCTCCACGGCGGAATCTTGCCGGTGTGGCATTTTTCTCCGCCGGCGGGCTCTGATCGCCGCGGCGGGAGCCCTTGGCGGCGATTTCGGCCACCAATGTCGTGAGGCTGTTCACCGCGTTCAGGGACAGTCCGGCGTCACCGCCGGAATCGCCCCGGGCCGATTCGGGCAGCACGGCGCGCTTGAAGCCGAGCTTGACCGCTTCCTTGAGCCGGGCCGGGGTCTGCGCCACCGGACGGATCACGCCGGAGAGCGAAATCTCGCCGAAATAGACCGCATCGGTGGGTAACTGCGCATTAACCAGGGACGAGACCAGCGCGGCCGCGGCGGCCATGTCGGCGGCGGGTTCGTGGATGCGCAGGCCACCGGCGACGTTCAGATAGACGTCGTGTCCGGACAGCTTGACGCCGCAATGGGCCTCCAGCACCGCCAGCACCATGGAGAGCCGGCTCTGGTCCCAGCCGACCACGGCGCGGCGCGGGGTGCCGAGCGAAGTCGGGGCCACCAGCGCCTGCAATTCGACCAGAACGGGCCGCGTGCCCTCGATGCCCGCAAAGACTGCGGTGCCGGGCGTGCCGAGATCGCGCTCGGACAGGAACAGTTCGGAGGGATTGGTGACCTCGCGCAGGCCAAGCCCGGTCATCTCGAACACGCCGATCTCGTCGGTCGGGCCGAAACGGTTCTTCACGGCGCGCAGGATGCGGAATTGCTGCGAGCCTTCGCCCTCGAACGACAGCACCGCATCGACCATGTGCTCGACCACGCGCGGTCCGGCGATCTGGCCGTCCTTGGTGACGTGGCCGACCAGAATGATGGCCGAGCCGGTCTTCTTGGCGAAGCGGATCAGCGCCTGCGCCGAGGCGCGGACCTGGGTGACCGTGCCGGGGGCCGATTCCACCGTGTCGGTCCACATGGTCTGGATCGAGTCGATCACGATCAGCCGCGGCACCGCGCCTTCCGACAGCGTCGAGACGATGTCCTCGACCGAGGTCTCGGCCGCAAGCTGCACCGGCGCATCCGACAGCCCCAGCCGCTCGGCGCGCAGCCGCACCTGGGCGACCGCCTCTTCGCCGGAGATGTAGACGATGCGATGGCCGGCGCGCGCCATCATGCTGGTGGCCTGGGTCAGCAGCGTCGACTTGCCGATGCCGGGATCGCCGCCGACCAGCAGCACCGAGCCGCGGACGAAGCCGCCGCCGGTGACGCGGTCGAGCTCGGTCATCCCGGACGACAGGCGCGGCGCGTCCGGGCTCTTTCCGGCGAGGCTCTCCAGCGCGAACGTCCGCCCCTTGCGCTTGGAGCGGATCGAGACCGGCACGCTGCCGCTGGTGTCTTCCTCGGCCAGCGTATTCCACTCGCCGCAGGACTCGCACTTGCCCTGCCAGCGGTTATAGGCCGCGCCGCAGTTCTGGCAGACGAAGGAAAGCGTGTTCTTGGCCATGGGATGATCGAGTCGGAGGGCTTGAGGTCTGCTGATAGCACGGAACGGCGGTCCGTGAGGCCGGCTATGTGCGCGCCCAATATCGCAATTCAACGCAAGCCGTACACCCTTTGTTAGCTTTAGGCCGCCGCGCCGCGCCGGACTTTGCCAAATGTTAGCGGACATGGGTCCAGGGTCGGAACCAATACGGGATGGCGAAAAAAAGAATGACGATGTTTCTGCGCATATTGCTCGCAATTGGCGTGGCCTGCGGCGTTGTGGCGCCGGCCGGCCTCGTTGTCGCGGCCGACGCCAAACCCCTCCATATCGTTTTCGTCAACCCCGGCAAGACCGGAGAGGTCTATTGGGACATGGTCGCGCAGACCATGCAGGCCGCGGGCCGCAAGCTCGACGCGCATGTCGAGGTGCTGACCAGCGAGCGCAATTACCGCACCATGCAGGAGCTCGGGTTCGGCGTCGTGGCGCGCCCCGACAAGCCCGATTTTCTCATCCTGTCGAACGAGGAATCCGCCGCCGTTCCGGTCCTGGAGGCGGCCGAGGTTGCCGGCGTCAAGACGCTGCTGCTGTCGAACACGCTGATCGGCGAGGATGCGGTGCGTCTCGGGCCGGCACGCCAGAAGCTCAAGACCTGGCTCGGTGACATCACGACCGATCTCCAGACCGCCGGTGCGCGGATGGCCAACGCGCTGATCAGCGCGGCGCGCGCCGAGAAATGGCAGAGCCCGGACGGCAAGATCCACATTCTCGGCATCGGCGGCGACGAGATCACGCCGGCCTCGATCGCCCGCAACGCCGGTCTTCGGCTCGCCGCGGACGGCGCGCCTGACGTGGTCGTGGACCGGATGCTGTTCGCGAACTGGACGCAGTCGGAGGCCGAGCAGGTCACGGCGAATTATCTGGGCTGGGCCCAGCGCAAGGGAATCCGTCCCGCGGGCGTCTGGGCCGGCAACGATCCGATGGCGCTCGGGGCCATCAAGGCGATCTCGACGGCAGGACTCGTTCCCGGCGAGGACATCCAGGTGGTCGGCCTCAACTGGTCGGAGGATGCGCTGCGCGCGATCAGGGCGGGGCGGCTGCTGCTCACCGATGGCGGCCACTTCCTGCTTGGCGGCTGGTCGATCGTGCTGCTTCGCGACTATGCCGATGGTTGCGATTTCGCGGCGGCTTCGCCCCATGTCGAGGTCAAGACCGCTGCGATCACCCGTGCAAACCTGGCTTCCGTCGGCGACCTCATCAAGAGCCGCTCTTTCGATCGGATCGACTTCACGCGATTCAGGGCGAAGGCGGGACGCTGCGGCCAATACGATTTCTCCATGAATGCGCTCATCTCGTCATTGGCGCCGCTCGAAGGTGCCGCCGACTGATGCGAAACGCTGACGACATGACCGATCCGAAACGCAGCGCGCAGCCGGCGCCGTCGCGTTCGGTGGTCCGCGCGATGATCTGGGCCACCGTGCCGGTGCTGCTGCTGGTGCAACTACTCGCCTCCGCCGGTGTCGAGGTCTCGAGCTTCTGGTCGCAGATCAGGCAGCTCGATGCTCGCATCGCCCGCACGGCCGAGAGCCGCGCCGAGCTGATCGCCGAGCCGCTCTGGAAGATGCGCTACGACCAGGTCACGAACGTGCTCAACGAAATCATGCACGACGAGACCATCGCCGCCGCGGCCGTCTATGACGACACCGGCGTTCCGATCGCGCGCGTCGTGGCGCGTCCGGCTGATCAGTCGGTCTCGGAAGTCTCGCGTCCGATCAGCTACACCAACGGCAACATCGCCGTGCAGGCCGGACGCATCGTGATCGCCTATTCCTATGCGACCGTCTATGCCGATACCGGCAGCCGGCTGATGCTCCTGCTGGTCGTCGGTCTGCTCGCAACGTTCGCCACGCTGATCGCGATGCGGATCTCGGCGAACATCTTCATCGGCAAGCCGCTCGCCGCGATCATGTCGGCGATCCAGCGCAGCAAGCAGGACGGGCGGGCCTATCCGGCCGACATCAAGTCGTTGAACGAGTTCGGCCAGCTCGCGCGGGCCTTCAACGCCATGCAGCACACGACGTCGGGCGCGCTCGACCGGCTTGGCCATATGGCCGCGCACGACCCGCTCACGGGCCTGCCCAATCGCCGCTCGCTGTCCGAGCATCTGGTGACCCTGAGCAACGATGCCGGCTCGCCGGACTCGCTGATCGCGTTCTGCTTCATCGACCTCGACGACTTCAAGGGCATCAACGACACCTTCGGCCATGATGCCGGCGACAAGTTCCTGGTCCACATCTCCGAACGTCTTCGCGACGCGGTCGAGCCGCAGGATTGGGTCGCGCGGCTCGGCGGCGACGAGTTCGTCGTGATCCGCCCCGAGGTCAGCAACCAGGCGACCGCGCAGGCGTTCGCGCGCCACTTGCTGGACGCGATATCCGAGCCGATCCGGCTGCACGACAAGCAGGTCGTGCCGCGCGCCAGCATCGGTCTTGCCGTGCGTCGGGCCGCCGATCCCGAGCTGTCGCACCTCCCGGCGCTCGCCGACATCGCGCTCTACCATGCCAAGAGCAAGGCGCCCGGCACCGTCGCGGTGCTGGACGAAGCGCTGCAGCGCGACTATCGCCGCCGCAGGGATCTGGAGCTCGCCATTCCCACAGGCTTTGCCGAGGGACAGTTCGAGGTCTGGTATCAGAGCCAGGTCGATCTGGAGAGCCAGGCTGTCGTCGGTCTCGAAGCACTGATCCGCTGGCGCCATCCCGAGCATGGCATCATTGGTCCCGGCGAATTCCTGCCGCTGATCGAGCGCAGCGGTAACAACGCGCGGCTGACGCGCTACGTGCTGACCGACGCCTGCCGCGCGCTGCAGCGCCTGGCGGCTGCCGGCCGGCCGGAGATCCGGGTCGCGATCAATCTGCCGCCGTCCGAGCTCGCCGACCATTCGCTCGCCGCCGAGCTGCGCACGACCTGCAGGAATTTCAATGTTGCGGCATCATCGCTGGAGCTCGAGATCACCGAGGGTTCGCTGATCAATAATATCGCCAGCGCATCCGAGACGCTGCACCGCCTGCGGCGCCTCGGTGCCACCATCGCGCTCGACGATTTCGGCACGGGCTACAGCTCGCTCGCGCATCTCAGGCGTTTCCCGCTGGACAAGGTCAAGATCGACAAGGCCTTCATCAGCGAGATTCCCGGCAGCGCGGAAGACAAGGCGATCGTCGGCGTCATTGCCTCGCTCGCCGGCACGCTGGGGCTGACCCTGGTCGCCGAAGGCATCGAGCGGGCCGAGCAGGCCGCGGCCATGCGCGAGATGGGCGTGCGGTTCGGGCAGGGCTATCTCTACCAGCGGCCGCAACCCCTCGAGGCCGTGCTGCAAGGGCTCGAAGGGCAGCCCCGTGAAGCTCGCGTCCGCATCGACAGCCCGCCGATTGCGCCTGAATTCGCGGCCTGAGCGCGGCTAAAGCATGATCCGGAAAAGTGCGCAGCGGTTTTCCGAAAAGATCATGCTCAAACAACGACCTAAAGCGCGATGACGATTCATCCTGATCTCATCGCGCTTTAGGGCTGCGTCGCGTTCCAGAGCATCGAGAGCCCGGCTGCGATCATGATCGCGTCCATCACCAGGCGGAACATGTCCGGCTTCAGATGCAGCACGAAGCGTTTGGCGATGAAAGCACCTGCCATCAGCGAGGATCCTGCGATCAGGCCCTTGATGAACACCTCCTGCGTCAGGGCGCCGAACCGTTCGAACGTCACGGACTTCGCGAAATAGAGGCCGAGCGAGGCGGCGGCCTCGGTCGCGAGGAAGGCACCCCTGGACAGGCCGTAGAACAGGAACAGCGGCACGCTGAGCGGGCCGGTCGAAACCACGATGCCGGTGAGATAGCCGATGACGGCGCCGCCGATTGCGAGGTGCCAGAGCTTGGCCTTGAGGTCGTGCCGGGCCAGCCAGTGCCGGGTCGGCACCATCGCGATCAGGAAGATACCGATGGCGAGATCCACGGCATGCGCGGGCAGCGCCAGCAGGGTGCGCGCGCCGAGCGCCGCCGCCGGAATGCCCGTGACCGAATAGGCAGCGCAGGCGCGCCAGTCGACTTCGCGCCACCAGGCCAGGATCCGCGAAAAATTCGCCATCACGGAAGCAACCGCCATGATCGGCACCGCTTCCTTCGGCCCATAGGCGTAGACCAGCACCGGCATCAGCATGATCGACGAGCCCGTGCCGACGATGCCTGAAATGGTGCCGGCGATCAGGCCGACGATGAGGACGAAGAGGAAGGCCATGGGCAGGGCTCCGGGAATCGGAGCACTGTAACCGCGGACGAGGCTAGGCGAGAGACGGAATCTTCGCCCGCATCGGCATGCCCGCCTGCGCACCCGGCTCGAGGCACTTCCGGGCCGCCGCTTCGCATCCGACCTGCAGTGCGGTTTGCAGCGGAACCTTTTCGTGGATCATCGCTGCGAAGGCGCCGACAAAGGTGTCGCCGGCCCCGGTCGTGTCGACCGGTGTGATGCGCGGGGCGGGCGCGCGCCGGCAGGTCCCGTCGGCTGCGACAGCCAGAGCGCCTTGCGCGCCGGCAGTCACGATGCAGGTGAGGTCGCCAATCCTGGCGAGTTCCGTGGCCGCGGCCGTGTAATCGGGCGGCGCGAGGCCGACCGCTGCGGCCGCATCCAGCGCCTCGTGTTCGTTGACGATGAGATGATCGGTCACGGCGAGAAGCTCCGTCACCATTTCACGCGTCATCTTTTCTGGAACCGGTGCGAGGTTCCATATGACGGTGCCTGAAGCGGAGGCTGTCCGGCGCGCAGCCTCGACTGCCTGCGCGAACGGCACCTCCATCTGGAGCACCAGCGCGGTGTCGGGACCAAACAGCGCCGCGGGAAGGTCACTTGCGCTCGTGGAATTGTTGGCGCCGCTCGCCACCGTGATGGCGTTCTCGCCGGCTTGATCGACCGTGATGAAGGCGCAGCCGGTCGGCTCGCTTGCCCTGATGACGAGGTCGACGTCGACCCCGTTCGCGCGAAGGTTCTCGATCGCGCGGTCGCCAAATCCGTCCGAGCCGACACGACCGGCCATGCGCACGTGCCCGGGTCCCGCCATCCGCGCTGCGGCGACGGCCTGGTTGGCGCCCTTGCCGCCGAAATGCGTCTGGTAGGACGGTGCGAGCACGGTCCTGCCAGGACCAGGAATGACAGGCACTTGCGCGACCAGATCGATGTTGAGCGAGCCGAACACCAGGATCATGGCAGGCCGTCAGCCCTGCTCGTCCATGATGCGCAGCTTCTCCACGCGGCGGCGGAAATCCTCGTCGGTGGAAAATTCGGCGGAAAGATAGGACGATACCAGATCGACGGCGAGCCAGGCGCCGACGATCTGTGCGCCGATGCACATCACGTTGACGTCGTCATGCTCGACGCTCTGATGGGCGGAATGGACGTCGTGGCAGACCGCGGCGCGGATGCCCTTCATCTTGTTGGCGGCGATCGAGGCGCCGACGCCGGTGCCGCACACCATGATGCCGCGGGCGGCTTCACCCGACGTCACCTTCTGCGCCACGGCGCGTGCGATATCGGGGAAATCCACCGGCTTGTCGTCATAGGAGCCGACGTCGACGACGTCGTGGCCGAGGCTGCGGATATGGTCGATGACGGTCTGCTTGAGCGGCCAGCCGGCGTGGTCGGATCCGATGACGAGACGCATTTGATGTCCTTCTAGATTTTGCATGAGGCGTGACAGCCGCCGGCAAGCGGCTGTCACGATCGTTCTGGGGTTAGCTGCGCATGTCGGCCGGCAACTCGACCCCGTGGAATTTCTTGTAGATCGCGTTGAGCTTGCCGTTCTTGACGTTCTCGCCGATCCAGGCGTTGAGCTTGTCCATCAGGCGCTGCTCACCCTTCTTCAGGCCGATGGCGAGATCGAAGGTCGCCAGCGGTATCCGGGATTCGAAGACGCGCGAGGGGTTCTTCACGCCGATCTGGTTGATGATCGTTGCGGACGAGGCGACGCAGTCGACCTGGCCGGAGACGGCGGCCGTCACCATGGTGGCGTCGTCGTCATAGCGCGCGATCTTCAGATCCTTGTCCTTCATGTTGGACAGGGTGGTGTCTTGCGTGGTGCCGCGCGAGACGCCGATCGACTTGTCCTTCAGGTCCGGCCAGTCCTTGACGGTCGAGGACTTGAGGCAGCCGACGTCGGATTGCAGCGTCGCATAGCGCTTGGTGAAATCGATCACCTTGGCGCGCTCGGGCGTTACCGACAGGGTCGAGATGATGATGTCGGCCTTGCCGGTCAGCACGTTTGGGATGCGGGTTGCCCCGGTGGTCTGGACGAATTCGAGCTCGAGCCCCCAATCCTTGGCGAGCAGTTGTGCCACCTCGACGTCGGAGCCCGTCGGCTTCATGTTGGAATCCATCATGCCCGAAGGCGGGATGGCGAGGTCGGTCGAGATGCGGATCTTCTTGGCCTGGGTGATGTCATCGAGCAGGTCGGCCGATGCTGGCGTTGCTGCCATCATGACCAGGCCGCACAGTGCGGCGGCGGTGCCCAGCAGTGTCTTGTTGATCATCCCTAGTTCTCCTCTCCCTGTTATGATTTTAGGTTTCCCGTGCCCACGAATTGCGTGAGTTCGGGGGTCGTCGGCGACGTCAGGATCGAGGCGGGTCCGGTCTCGTGAACCTTGCCGCGATGCATGAACACGATCCGGTCGGCGATACCTTTGGCAAAACCCATCTCGTGGGTGACCATCACCATGGTCATACCGTCAGCCGCCAATTGCTCGATCACCTTCAGCACTTCAGCCGTTAGCTCGGGATCGAGCGCCGAGGTGACCTCGTCGAACAGCATGACCTTCGGCTGCATCGCGAGCGAACGTGCGATCGCAGCGCGCTGCTGCTGGCCGCCGGAAAGCTGCTCGGGATAGGCGTGCAGCTTCTCCTCGAGCCCGACCTGCGCCAGCACTTTTCGTGCGAGGTCCTTGGCTTGCGACGCCGGCATGCCTTTCACGGCGCAGGGTGCGAGCGTGATGTTCTGCTCGATCGTGAGATGCGGAAACAGATTGTAGCTCTGGAACACGATGCCGACGTCTTGGCGCAGCGCGCGCAGGTCGACATCGGGACGATCGACGCGATGCCCGCAGACCACGATCTCGCCGCCGTCGACCTTCTCGAAGCGGTCGATGCAGCGCAGTGCCGTGCTCTTGCCGGAGCCGGAGCGGCCGATCAGGGCCAGCACCTCGCCGCGCTGGACGGCAAAGGAGACGCCGTCGAGCACCCGGAGCGGGCCGAAGCTCTTCTGCACGTCGCGGAGCGACACGATCGGTTCGGAGGCGGAGGAGGTTTGGTGCATGTCAAGCTGGCGCGAGGTTGGACCTGCCACGCCCCATCCGCTTCTCCAGCCTCTGGCTGAACAGGGAGAGGGGATAGCACATGGCGAAATAGGTGACGGCGATGATGGCGTAGATGGCGAACGGCTCGAACAGCGAGTTGTTGACGATCTGGCCCGAGCGCATCAGCTCGACGAAACCGACGACGGAGGCGAGCGAGGTGTTCTTGATGATCTGCACCATGAAGCCGACGGTCGGCGGCGTCGCGATGCGGATCGCCTGCGGCAGGATCACCTTTAGCATGCGCTGGGTTCGGCTCAGCGCGAGGCCTTCGGCGGCTTCCCATTGCGGCTTCGGCACCGACTGGATGCAGCCGCGCCAGATCTCGCCGAGATAGGCGGCAACATAGAGCGTCAGCGAAGCGCCGGCGGCAGCCAGCGGCGAGACCTTGAGGCCGATGGCGGCCAGGCCAAAATAACCGAGGAACAGGATCACGAGCAGCGGCGTGCCCTGGATCAGCTGGACATAGATGGCGCTGGCGATCCGCACCGATTTAAGCGGCGAAATCCGCGCCAGCGCGATCACGAAGCCGACGATGCCGCCGCCGATCAGCGCGATCGCGGACAGGCCAATGGTCCACAGCGCGCCCTGGCCGAGGAACATCAGATGGTTGATGTTGAGATGTCCGCCCATGGTCATCTCACAACGGCGTGCCGAGCCGGCGGCGGCGCGGGAACAGCACCAGGCCGAGGCCCCAGAAGCCCGCACGCATCACCAGCGACAGGAAGACGTAGATCACGGCGACGATGATGTAGGTCTCGAACGCGCGATAGGTGTCCGACTGGATGTAGTTCGCGACCGCCGTGAGCTCTTCCGCCGAGATCTGCGAGCATACCGAAGAGGCCAGCATCAGCAGCACGAACTGGCTGGTCAGCGCCGGATAGACCTTCTCGATCGCCGGCAGCAGGATGATGTGCCAGTAAACCTGCAGGCGCGACAGCGCCAGCCCCTCGGCCGCCTCGATCTGGCCACGCGGGATCGCCTCGAAGCCGGCGCGCATGATCTCGGCGGTGTAGGCGCCGACATTGATCGTCAGCGCGGCCACGGCCACGGTGAACGCGGAGAATTTCAGGCCAAGGCTGGCGAGACCGAAATAGACCAGGAAGATCTGCACCAGCAGCGGTGTGTTGCGGATCGCCTCGACATAGATCTTGCAGGCGCCGGCGATCAGCGCGCTTCGCGAGCCGCGGCCGACTGCTGCGAGCGTGCCGATCAGAGCGCCGAGCACGGTCGCGAAGAACGCCAACTCGAGCGTCAGCGCAGCGCCGGCCAGGAAGCTTGGCCAACGCTCCAGCACTGCGGGAAAGTCGAGTTGGAGGCTCATCGTATCAGGTTCAGCCCGTGGTCTGGTTGGTCATTCGGTCATAGACGCGGAACAGCGCCTGGTTGCCGTTGCTGCCCTCGCCATGCGCGCGCGCATCCACGTATTGGCTGGTGACGAGCGCGGTGCCGGGCAGGGGCACGCTCAGCGCCTGCGCGTGCTCCTGCACCAGGCGGAGGTCCTTGAGCTGCAGGTCGATGCGGAATCCGGCGGAGACGTCGCCTGCGATCATCGCGGGGCCGAGCTTGTCGAGCATCCAGGAGGCGGCGGAGCCACCGAGCAGGACCCGGCGCAGCAAATTGAGATCGATGCCCGAGGCGCGTCCGAGTGCGAGAGCTTCGCAGATGGCCTGGATATTGATGCCGCAGATCAGCTGGTTGCAGAGCTTGACGGTCTGGCCGGCGCCGGACGCGCCGACATGTGTGATGGTCGTGCCCATCGCGCGGAAGAACGGCTCGGCCTTGGCAAACGCGTCCGCATCTCCGCCGGCCATGATCGAGAGTGCGGCGTTCTTGGCGCCCACGGGGCCGCCCGAGACCGGCGCATCGATGAAGCCGACGCCCACCTTCTGCAGGTCGGCATGGATGCGGCGCACGGCGACCGGCGAGATCGTGCTCATGTCGACGATGAGCTTGCCTGATGGCGGCGATTTCAGCAGGCCTTGCTCCCCGTAGATGGTTGCTTCGACATGGGGCGTGTCGGGCAGCATGGTGATGACGATGTCGGCGCCTTGCGCGGCATCGGCCGGGCTCTTGGCGACAACCGCGCCGTCCTTCACGCCGTCGGCCAATGCGGCCTCGTTGAGATCGAAGATGCGAACCGCGTGGCCGGCCACCAGCAGGTTGCGCACCATCTCCCGGCCCATGGTGCCGATGCCGATGAATCCGACGCTGCCCTTGTCATTCCGTCCCATGTTGTCAGTCCGTTTCTTGGTTGATTGTTGGCTTCCCGGTCGACTGGTCTGCGATCAGCCTGAGGCGGTCTTGTCGATGTCGCCGACAATGGCGCGCCTGCGGTATTCGTCGCCGATGGCAAAATGCTTGCGCAACGTCGCGTCAGCGCGCTCGGGATCGCGCGCGATCACCGCTTCGAAGATGCGGCGGTGGTCGTCGATCAGATAGGTCTTCATCGAGGGGAAGGCCTGCACCAGCTCGCGGCGGCTGCGGTGCGAATGCGTCAGTAGACCCGCCAGCGAGCCGTGCAAGACGGTCAGCGTCTCCGAATGCGCGGCGACGACGATGGCGCGGTGGAATTCGAAGTCGGCCATGCCGCCGGCATCGGCCTCGTCGATCGTCTCCCCGATCTTGGCGAGAGCGCGCTGCAGGCGCTCGAAATCGGCGATGTTGGCGCGCTCGCAGGCGAGCCGGATGGCCTGGCATTCGATTGCGACGCGCGCCTGCATCACGTCGTCGAGCATGTCCGCCTGCTGGGCAAGCGCGAAGGTGAAGAAGTCGTTCAGCACTGAAACGTCCGGTCGGGTCACCACGGTGCCGATGCGGTCGCGGATCTCGACGATACCGAGCACGGTGAGGGCGCGTAGCGCCTCGCGGACGATCGGCCGGCTGACGCCAAGCAGGGTCGCCAGCTCACGCTCGGAAATCAGGCGATCGCCAGGCTTGAGCGAGCCCGCGAGCAGGCGCTCGCGCAGGAAGGCGAACACCTTCTCGAACCCTTTTTCGCCTTCGGCGGCCCGCTTGAGCTCCATCCCGGCCTCTTTTGGTCTGATCGTGGTCAGACCAGTATGATAACCAGAGGAGGCGCGTCAAGGGGCTTGGTTAATCGCCGGTGATAACCCCGCCCCCAATCCGACGGGTTCCCCGGCCGGATCCTTAGAATTTGACGCGTATTGATCGGAGCGCTCGCTGAAAGAACGTTCGCTCAAAGAATTTGAGGCCCGCAATGCCCGATCATCACTCCTTCTCCGCCCTCGACCGCCATGCGGTGCTCGGCGGCTCCGACAACGGTTTTCCCTGGTATGCGGGCGCGATGCTCGCGGTTGAAGCCGGCGAGGTCGTGCGGCTGCGCTGCGAGAAGCTCAGCCATGGCGACGCGGCTGCGGGGCAGGAGGCCATCCTGATGGTGAGCGAGAAGATCGCCGCGGCCTTCGAGGCAACTTTCAGCCTGCTCGGCGGCGCCACGCCGGCGGCGATCGTCCAGCGCTATCGCGAGCATGTCGCCGCGAACGCCAGGCGGCTGTCGGCGAACGAGGCTCCCTGACGGGGCGCGCGCTGCTGACAGCATGTTGGCAGCAGGGGCCGGCTACGACCATCTCCTGACAAATCGGGGAGCGGGTCATGCCGATCGAGGCAAGCTGTCATTGCGGTGAGACGGTGTTCGAGGTGACGGAGGCGCCCTCGAACGTGACGCGCTGCACCTGCTCGCTGTGCGCCAAGCGCGGTGCGCTGTGGGCCTATTACACGCCTGCGCAATTTCGGCTGCTGTCACCGGCGGACAACGTCGCGACCTATCTCTGGGGCAGCCGGACCGTCAAACACCATTTCTGTGCAAGCTGTGGCTGCGGCACCTATTCGGAGTCGCCGGACTGGTCGAGCGGCAAGCCGGATTTCGACAATCCCAAGGTTGCCGTGAACGCGCGTCTGTTCGACGATTTCGATCTCGATGCCGTGCCGGTGAACATGATCGACGGCAAGAATCTCTGGTGAGCATCTGTGGTGAGCATGCGAACTCACGCATGCCTGCCCCACCTTCGTGCTCTTGAGGCCATTTTGAAAAGCTGATTTGGTTCCGGCCCGATAAGAACGGGAGGAAGTCATGATGCGTCTTTTTGCGCGAGTGATGCTTGCAATGTGTCTGGCCGTTGTATTCGGCAATGCACAGGCGCAGACCAAGCCGAAGGTCACGACACCGGGACCTGACTTCCCCAAGGCCGCGCTCTTCGTCGGCAACAGCTTCTTCTACTACAACAACGGCATGCCCGGGCATCTCTCCTTCATGGAGCGGGCAGCCGATGCCGAGAACAAGGCGGCGTACCGCAACACCATGGCCACGATCGGCGGCTCCGGCCTCGACTGGCACGACATGGACAATCTGCTGCGGCCGGGCGGCATCGGCGCCTATTCCTTCGACGAGCAGAACGTCGTCGTCTTCAACAAGCCCGGCAGGCAGTTCGACGCCGTGGTGATGATGGATTGCAGCCAATGCCCGATCCATCCGCAATTGAAGGATGCGTTCACGACCTCCGCCAAGAAGGACAGCGACATCGTCCGCGCCCACGGCATGCGGCCGGTGCTGTTCATGTCCTGGGCCTATGCCGACAAGCCGGAGATGACGGAGCAATTGGCCGAGGCCTATACGGTCGCGGGCAACGCCAACGATGCGCTGGTCATTCCCGCAGGCCTCGCGTTCGCGCGCGTGCGCAAGCTGCAGCCCGAGCTCAATCTGTATGCGCCGGACAAGCGGCATCCGAGCCCGGCCGGCACATATCTGGCGACCTGTGTGACACTCGCCGCGCTGACGGGACGCTCGCCGGTCGGCAATTCCTACACGATGGGGCTGGATGCGGAGACGACGCAACTGCTGCAAAAGGCGGCGTGGGACACGGTGCAGGAGTATTACGGGCGCTAACCCACGGCACGTATTCGTGGGGTGGGCAAAGGCGCATTTGCGCCGTGCCCACCATCTGTCTCCGTAAGCGAATTTGGTGGGCACGCTTCCGCCTTCGCTCTTCGAGCTACGGCGGACAAGTCGCTTTGCCCACCCTGCGGCATCTCGTTCATTTCAGCACCACCCACGCCGGCGCGTGATCGCTCGCGCCGTCCTCGCCGCGAACCTTCCTGTCGACACCGGCCTTCGCCAGCCGCGAGACCAGGGCAGGGCTCAGCAGCAGATGATCGAGCCGCAGGCCCGCATCGCGCGGCCAGCGGTTTCGCTTGTAATCCCAGAACGTGTAGATGCGCTTCTCCGGATGCAGTTCGCGGATCGCATCGCACCAGCCTTGCTCGACGAGCGAGCCAAACGCCGCGCGGCTCTTCGGCTGGATCAGCGCGTCCTTGTCCCATGAGCGCGTCGGATAGATGTCGATTTCCGTTGGCGCGACGTTGTAGTCGCCGGCGAGCACCACGGGCAGGTCCTGCTTGATGAAGATCTTCGCGTGACGCTTGAGCCGCGCGAACCAGTCGAGCTTGTAGTCGAATTTCGGCCCCGGCTGCGGATTGCCGTTGGGCAGATAGATGCTGGTGATGATGATTCCGCGCACGGCGGCCTCGATGTAGCGGGCTTCGAGATCGCCGGGCTTTCCCGGCAGGCGGTCGCGGGTGAGAATGGGTTCGGCATTGCGGGCGAGGATGGCGACGCCGTTCCAGGTCTTTTGTCCGCGCCACACCGCGCCATAGCCGGCTTTTTCGATCGCTGCTGCCGGAAATTCGCCATCACTTGCCTTCAACTCCTGAAGCGCGACGACATCGGGCTTCGCCGTCCGCATCCATGCCAACAGATTGGGCAGGCGGCGGTTGATGTTGTTGATGTTGAATGTCGCAATCTTCATGTAGAGCTACCGGCTTCTGCCTTCCGTACCGGAGATACAATGTCCAAAATGAGCTTTGCCGCCATCGTCGTCGCCGTCGCGTTCTCCGGTGTCGCTTCGGCACAATCGTCCGATCCGCGCGGTGCGTGCAAGGCGGACTACGACAAATTCTGCGCCGGCATTGCGCCAGGCGGCGGCAAGATCATCGCCTGCCTCGACGCCAAGCGCGATCAGCTCAGCGCGACCTGCAAGGCGGCGCTGGACAGCCGGAAGAAGAAGTAAGTTTGGTGTGCCGGACGCGGCGCAGCGCCGTGGCGCGTCGAAGACGCGCGTGAACGCGCTCACGGCGCGTCCGACACATGAGAGTGCTGGCTAGGACGGCAGCGGCGGCGGGCCCGCGGGCTGCTCGATCGGCGGCGGGGAGGGCGGCTGCTCGGCCGTCGGCGCGGGCTCCGGCTTGACCAGCGGCTCCACCACATTGCCGCCCTTGTAGACGCGGGCATAGCGGTGGCCGAGGCTGGTCAGCACCTCGTAGCCGATCGTGCCGAAATGATGCGCGAGCTCGTCGACGGTGATGCCTTCGCCGAGCAGCGTCACCATGTGGCCGCGTCGCGCCGCGTTCGGCGGCAGGTCGGTGATGTCGATTGCGATCAAATCCATCGAGATGCGGCCCGCGACCGGGCAGCGCTTGCCGGCGACGATCACCTCGGCGCCGCGGGTGCCGTCATTGGAGCTGGCGGCGCGGAAATAGCCGTCGGCATAGCCGACCGCGATGATCGCCAGTTTCGTCGGCCGCCGCGCGCTCCAGGTGCCGCCATAGCCGACGGTGTCGCCGCGCTCGACATTGCGGATCTGCACGATGCGGGCCTTGAGGTCGACCACCGGCTGCATCGGATTGTCGGCCTCCGGCGTCGGGTTGACGCCGTACAGCGCCGCGCCCGGCCGCACCAGCTCGAACTGGAAGGGCGCGCCGAGGAAGATGCCCGAGGAATTGGCGAGCGCCGCCGGCACGCCGGAGAATTCACTGGCGATGCCGCGGAAGGCCGCGAGCTGCCTGGCGTTGATCTGGCTGTTGAGCTGCTCGGCCGAGACCAGATGGCTCATCACCAGCGTGATGCCGTGATCGCCGGCGTTGATGCGGGGGATGATGGCCTGCGCCTCCGACAGCGTCAGCCCGAGCCGGTTCATGCCGGTGTCGATATGGATCGCGGCACCGCCGTTCCAACCGGTGCGGCGGCAGAACACGTCCCACTCGGCGAGCTCGTTGAGATCGCCGATCACGGGCCGGCAATCGATCTTGGCGTAGTGCTCGCCGCTGTTCTGGAAATAGCCGCCGAGCACGTAGATCGTGGTCTCCGGCACGGCCTCGCGCACCTTGCGCGCTTCCTCGATGGTGGCGACGAAGAAGGTCTTGCAGCCGGCCTTGCTCAGGGCACGCGCGACCTGTGCGGCGCCGCAGCCATAGGCGTCGGCCTTGATCACCGCCGAGCATTCGGCCGGTACCGCCGTCTTCTCGAGCTTGCGCCAGTTGGCGATGATCGCGTCGAGATCGACGGTGAGCACGCCGCCATAGGCAGCGAGCGCGGCAGCCTGATTGGCCTCCGCTGAGAGAAGGCCGGATTGCTGGATCATTTTCGGGTCGGACGCCATTGTCATGGCGCCGTTTTACGCAAGAGGCCCGCGCGGTTCAAGGAACTCAGTAGTCACCGCCGCTGCGAACCGGCAGCTGACTGTCGGGCGCGAGGTCGCCGAACCGCGTGACCGAGGCTTCGAACGCCAAATCGACGGTGCCGGTCGGGCCGTGGCGCTGCTTGCCGATGATGACCTCGGCCTTCCCGTGCGCAAGACTCATGTCAAGCTGCCACTTCTCGTGTTCAGGCGTGCCCGGGCGAGGCTCCTTCATTGCGAGGTAATATTCCTCGCGGTAAACGAACAGCACGACGTCGGCGTCCTGCTCGATCGATCCGGATTCACGCAGGTCGGAGAGCTGCGGCCGTTTGTCGTCGCGGGATTCGACCTGGCGTGAGAGCTGGGACAGCGCGATCACGGGAACGTTGAGCTCCTTGGCGAGCGCCTTCAGGCTGGTCGTGATTTCGGTGATTTCCTGCACGCGGCTGTCACTGGCGCGCTTGCCCGAGCCCGAGAGCAACTGGATGTAGTCGATCACGAGCAGATCGAGGCCCTTCTGGCGCTTCAGCCGGCGCGCGCGCGCCATCAGTTGCGCGATCGACAGGCCGCCGGTCGCGTCGACATAGAACGGCAGCGATTGCAGCTCGATCGAGACTTCCCGGATCTTCTCGAAATCGGCCTCCGAGATGCCGCCGCGGCGGATGTGGGAGGAGGGAACGCCGGTGCGCTCGGCCACGATACGCGTGGCGAGCTGATCGGCGGACATTTCGCAGGAGAAGAAGCCGATCACGCCGCCATTGGCGGCCTTCGTGGTGCCGTCCGCCTGGAGTTCCGGAACGTAGGCCTTGGCGACGTTGTAGGCGATGTTGGTCGCCAGCGACGTCTTGCCCATGCCCGGGCGTCCGGCCACGATGATGAGATCGGAGTGCTGCAGGCCACCCATCTTGGTGTCGAGGTCGCGCATGCCCGTCGAGATGCCGGACAGCTTGCCGTCGCGCTGGAACGCCTTGGCGGCGAGATCGACCGCGACCGCCAGTGCCTGCGAGAATTTCTGGAAGCCGCCGTCATAGCGGCCGGACTCGGCGAGCTCGTAGAGGCGGCGCTCGGCGTCCTCGATCTGCGCCCGCGGCGCGAAATCCACCGGCGCGTCATAGGCGACATTGACCATGTCCTCGCCGATGCCGATCAGGTCGCGGCGCAGCGCGAGGTCGTAGATGGTGCGGCCATAGTCCTGGGCGTTGATGATGGTGGTCGCTTCGGCCGCGAGCCGCGCCAGATATTGGCCGATGGTCATGCCGCCGACGTCGGTATCGGCGGGCAGGAACGTCTTCAGCGTCACGGGTGTGGCGATCTTGCCCATCCGGATCAGGCTGCCGGCGGTCTCGTAGATGGTCTGGTGCAGCGGCTCGAAATAATGCTTCGGCTCCAGGAAGTCGGAGACACGGTAGAAGGCGTCGTTGTTGACCAGGATCGCGCCCAGAAGGCTCTGTTCCGCCTCGATATTATGCGGCGCGCTCCGATAGGCGGGCGTTCCGGGCTCGGGCGCGAGTTTGAGGACGTTCGAATCAGTCAGGGCCATGGTCGAGCGATAGCAATTTTCTTGGGCAGATGCGGGGCCGGGATAAAGCGCCGACGCAGGCCAAAGCGGAAGCAAAAGCTCGCCGCTATCAACCGATCTTAAAAGTGGTGGATGATTAGCAGCCGCAGCATGCCCCGTGCTTGACGGATTTTGCGGAACCACGCCCCCGCCGGGCGGCGGTCGCAGCCGCGTCCCGGAAAAATCCGGATGAGGTGAACCTGAGGGGGGCGGGCGCAGACCTATTCAAACGCGCGCGGAACGAGGCTCGTTGGGAGCTTTCGGCTCGGTCAGACCAGCAGGAGGTAGACCAGCGCAACCAGGGCCGCTCCGACGCCGGTGGCGATCAGGGCGTAGTCGGTTCGAAGGTCGTCCTGCACGTCGAATGAGGATTGGGTCTCTTTGCTCATGGCGACGGTCTAAGCCAGGGCCGTCGAGAGGAATGTGAAACAGATCACATCTCCCCGGATTCTTTCGGGGTAACTCCGGAACAAGCAGGCGGGGTATGGTATTGTCTCCCGCGACCTGCCGACAGGAACGAGGCAAGCGATGCGGCCAGAACGGCAGCACCAGATCAGGCGAAGCGAGGCAGCCAGCAGGGCTTGGCTGACCGGCCTGATCGCAGCCATGCAGCACGCCGAGCAGCCTGAAATCCGCCGCCAGCCGGTCGCGCCCGAGGTTATCGCGGAAGTGCGGGCGCAACTGACGTTAACGGCCTCTTACCCATCGTCCCCGATTTCGACCCTGCGTCATTAGACCTCATTCACCAGCCAGTTTCAGCCTGGGTTTCGCGCCGCCTTCGAGCGCCCGCAGCCGGGCTTCCTCGCGCGCGATGTAGTCGCGGGTGATCGGCACCACGCCTTGGCGCTTGGTGAGCTGGATCTGGAAATTCATCATCGCCTGCTTGCGGAACGTCATCTCGCAGGCGGCGAGATAAAATTCCCACATCAGTGCGAAGCGCTCGTCGTAGAGCTGCACCGCTTCCTCGCGCCGCGCCATGAACCGTTCGCGCCAGGCCTTCAGCGTTTCGGCATAGTGCTGGCGCAGGATCTCGATGTCGCAGACCAGAAGGCCGGCGCGCTCGATCGCCGGCAGCACCTCGGACAGCGCGGGGATGTAGCCGCCGGGGAAGATGTATTTGGCGATCCAGGGATTGGTCGAATCCGGGCCTTGCGAACGTCCGATCGAGTGCAAAACCATGACACCGTCATCGCTCAGCAATTCGGCGCAGCGCTGGAAGTAGGCATCGTAAAACCGCGCGCCGACATGCTCGAACATGCCGACCGAGACGATGCGGTCGAACGGGCCTTCGATGTCGCGATAGTCCTCGAGCAGGAATCTGGCGGATCCGGTCAGGCCTTTGTCGATCGCGCGCGCATTGGCGACCTGCAACTGCTCGGTCGACAACGTGATGCCGGTGACATCGGCGCCGGCGATCTCGGCAAGATATAGCCCGAGCCCGCCCCAGCCGGAGCCGATGTCGAGCACGCGCTGGCCGCGCTTGACGCGCAGCTTTGCGGCGATGTGCCGCTTCTTGGCGAGCTGTGCATCGTCGAGCGTCGCGTCCTGCGTCTCGAAATAGGCGCAGCTGTATTGCTTGTCGGCGTCGAGGAAGAGCGAGTAGAGCCGCGCATCGAGATCGTAATGGTGCGCGACGTTGGCGCGGGAGCGCGAGCGCGGATTGAATTGCATCAGGCGCCGCGTCAGATAGCGCAGGTGCCACCAGGGTTTTGCCCACTGCGGCAATAGGTCGGGTTGATCGAGCAGGATCGCGAGGGCATCAGCAATGCTGCCGCGCTCGACGACGAACTCGCCATCCATATAGGCCTCGCCGAGCCCGAGCTCGGGATTGACGAGGATTTTCCGCTCGGCGTCCGCTGTGACGAAGCGCACCGCGACCGGCTCGCCTGAGCCGTCGCCGACGGTGAACTTCGATCCGTTGGCGCTGGTCACCGTCATCGACCCGCGGCGGATAAATTGAGACAAGAATCTGCGCAACAAGCGGTCCATCGACACCTTCCTCTCGAGCGAACCCGAAGGGATGCGACTAACCCGGCCTTCACATCCGACGCTCAGGTCCTGCTCTGGTTCCTATGCGTTTGCATGTAAATCTGGGGAAGGACTTGGATTCCGCTATTGCGCTGTGATCACAGCCGATATTCCAAAAGCGCTTAATCACATCCTTGCGCGTGGTGGCTGCTTCCATTCGCGGCTCAATCCGCTAAAAGGTGACCCGCTGCTGCGCCTTTTGCCGGCTGCATCCGCGTAAAATTCAATGGAGATGATGGGAATGTCGAGCCGAGCGCTCAGCCTCGCGACGGTATTGCTTCTGATTGGCTTCGGCGCGACCGATACCGTTCTTGCGCAGGCGACGAACCTCGAGGCCGGCAAAAGCCCGTCCCAGCTCTTCGCGCAGACCTGCAATGCATGCCACAAGAGTCCGCGCGGCCTGTTGAAGTCCGTGGCGCCTGGTTCGCTGCCGGGCTTCCTGCGCCAACACTACACCACGAGCTCGGATATGGCGGGCATCCTTGCCTCCTATCTCGTCTCCAACGGCGCGACCGACACGCGCTATCAGGCCAAGGACGGCAAGAAGGACGGCGCCAAGGAAGCCGCCACCGCTCCCGGCCAGACGCCGGATCAGGGCCGCCGTCAGCGTCAGGACGTTGCCAAGCCGGAAGGCGAGGCTGTTGCTCCCGCCGCCGAAGGCGCGCGTCAGAAGCGCGCCGCGCGGCCGGCCGAGGAGGGCGCCAAGGAAGGCGTGAAGGAAGGCGTGAAGCCCGAGGGCCAGCCCGCGCCCGAGGGACGCAAGGGTAAGCGTCGCGCCAAGCCCGGTACCGAGGAGGCACCGAAGGTCGATGCCGCCGCGCCGGCCACTGAAGAGAAGAAGAGCGAGCCGAAAGCCGAGGCCAAGCCCGAGAGCGCCAAGGCCGAGCCCGAAGCCAAACCCGAAGCCAAACCCGAGACCAAACCTGCTCCCGAAAAACCCGCTGAGGCTAAGTCGGACAGCAGCGCCAAGGTCGAGCCGCGCGGCAGCGAAGCTCCCGCGCTGCGGCCCGATCCGGTGCCGCAAGTGACGCCGGCTCCGCCGGCCGCCGCTGCGAAGCCCACCGAACCAGCCGCGCCCAAGCCGGTGGAAGAGGCGGCTCCCAAGCCTGCCGCCCCCGCCGCCAGCTCAGAACCGGCACCTGCGGCCAAGCCTCAGGAAGCGGCGCCGCCCGCAACCGCTGCAGCCCCGGCACCGGCGGAATCCTCGGGCCCGCCCGCGCCGCCGATCTCGCGGTAACAGCCCCCATTTTCCGATCGAGCTGCGGAGGCCGCGCGCATCGCGGCCTCCGCGTCGTCTTGACCGCGCCTAGAGTAGTACTCTAGAGTATTACTCTAGGAGGCGCGATGACCGCGAGCGTGCGTGACGATCTGTTGGCGGCGGGGCTTGCCGTGTTCGACCGCGTCGGCTTCGAAGCTGCGACGGTGGCGGCGATCCGCACCAGGGCGCGCGCGTCGAATGGCAGCTTCTTTCACGTCTTCGGATCGAAGAAGGAGCTGGCCGGGGCGCTGTTCCTGGAGGTGCTCAGGCACTATCACGGCGCAATGCTGGCCGCGCTCGATCCGGCCCCGGATGCCGAGCAGGGGATCGATCGCCTGATCCGGGCGCATCTCGGCTGGGTCGTCACCAGCCGGCGCGAGGCGCGTTATCTCTTCGAGATCTCGCGCAGCGAATGGGGCGAGGATGTTCGCGACGCCCAGCGTGCGCAGAATGCGCGTCTTGCCGAAGGCCTCGAACGCTGGCGCGCGCCGCTCGTCGCCAGTGGCGAGCTGTTGCCGATGACGCCGGTGATGTTCGTCAGCCAGATGATCGGCCCGGCACAGATTTTCTGCCGTGCCTTCCTGTCGGGGCGCGACCGCGCCGACCCGCGCGGTGAGGCCGACACGCTTGTCGCCTGCGCCATCCGCGCGCTGCGGCCACCCGATCGCATCAGGACATAACAAGGAGAGGTCGCATGGGTCACGACGCAGATCCCGAATTCGCCCCCATCGCCGAGCGCATCCACACCAATGTCGGCCGGCAAGGCTTCATGAATCTGGTCGGGGCCGAGCTGTCCGAATTGGCGCGCGGCACCTGCACGATCGCGGTGGAGCGCCGGCCGGAGCTGCTGCAGCAGCACGGCTTCTTTCATGGCGGCGTCACCGCCTTCCTGGTCGACAATGCCACGACGATCGCGGCCGCGACCTCGCGCGGCCAACCCGCGCTGACGGCGGAGTACAAGCTGAACCTGTTGTCGCCCGCTGTTGGAGACAAGCTGATCTGCCGCGCGAGGGTGATCAAGCCGGGCCGCCAGGTCTCGGTGGTTGCCGCCGACGTCTTCTGCGTCAGCGACGGCGTCGAGAAACACACCGCAACGGCGCTCGCCTCGATCGCGATGCTGAGCGAGGACGTCGCCGCCAAAACGAAAAGCCCGGCCGCCTGAGGCGACCGGGCTTTTGATTGCCTTGGTCATTCCGGGATGGCGCGCAAGCGCCAGACCCGGAATCTCGAGCAGATTTGCTTACTGCTCTTCCGCAGCCGGGGCCGGCTCGGCGTCGTCGTGCTGGGCTTCCGGATCGAAGAACTCGCCGGCGGCGGCGATCGCCTCGGCGGCCGCATCGCGGTCCTCGTTGCGGGTCGAGATGTCCTCGCCGCGGTTGATGCGCTCGGCCTCGTCCTGGCTGCGCGCAACCGTGACGGTGATCTCGACCTCGACCTCGGGGTGGACGGCGACGGTGATGCTGTGCTTGCCGATGGTCTTGATCGGCGCGTCGAGCTGGATCTGCGGGCGAGCCAGTGCGACGCCGTCGGCTTCGAACGCGACGACGATGTCACGGACGTTGACCGAGCCGAACAGCTGGCCGGCTTCCGACGCCTGACGGATCACGATGATGTTCTTGCCCTCGATCTTCTCGGCGACCTTGGACGCCTCGGCCTTGGAGGCGAGGTTGCGGGCCTCGAGATCGGCCTTCATGCCGTCGTACTTGGCGCGGTTGTCGGCGGTGGCGCGCAGCGCCTTGCCGCGCTTGAGCAGGAAATTGCGGGCATAGCCGTCGCGAACCTTCACGACTTCGCCCATCTGGCCGAGCTTGTTGACGCGTTCCAGCAAAATGACTTCCATATTCGTTCTCCTTTTGAAGTGTCGAGTGAGTTGGATTTTCGGACTTGAACTTAAGGGGTCGGCAGCGGCGGCGGCTGCCGCGTGCGCATGAAGCGCTCGCGGAAACCGAACACGGCATCCGCCATGCCGAGGATCACCATCGCGATGACGGGCCAGCCGAAAATGACGACGACGATGTAGGTCGAGCCGAGCCAGAAGGTGCGGCTCTTCAGCGCCAGTGTCAGCGTGTGCAGCACGGCGAAGCCGGTGAACGCGTAGCCCATCATCAGCGCCGCCGCGCTGATCTGCGCGACGATCGCGAGCAGTCCGCCGGTGAAGCAGAAGGCGAGCGCGACGCAGAGCCCGACCAGCGTCATCGGCGGCAGTTCCGCGGTCATCATGTCCGGCCAGGGACGGCGCAGCCGGCCCGATGTCGCCGTCACCTTGGCGCTGAGCCACAGATTGAGGGTGAGCGTCATCATGGCGACGAGGGTCGCGGCAGCCGGTGCGATGCGCACCATCGCATCAACGAACTGGCCGGCTTCGCCGGAGGTTTGCGGATCGGCGGAGCGGAGCAGGCGCATCAGGCCACGGCGCAGCGTGCCGATGATGGTGTCGGCGTCGGTGCCGAGCGTGAGCAGGGCAGCGATGGTGGTCAGCGCGGCGAAGCCCGCGATCCACAGCAGCAGGCGGCCGACCGGATACCATTCGAGCTCGGGCTCGGCCGCCGGATCGATCTTGCCATCCGCGGTGACGGGGCCCACGCGCCGGCTGAGCAGGACGAGATGGCCGAGCCACCAGGCCGGCAGCGCGACGGTGACGGCAAAGGCAATGCAGTAGGGCAGGCCGAACAGGGCACCGAGGCCGATCGCGGCGGCGATGCCGCCGACGCTTGCGCAGAGCGGTCCCCAGCCGATCGCGGCGACCATCAGCGGCAGCGGTGCGAGATAAAACAGGACGAGCGAGATCAGCGCGCCCGAGACGATCGAGGCGAACATCAGGGCCGACGCAGCGCCGGCGATCAGGGCTATCAGTCCAAATGCCATCATCAGCTGTCCCGCTCCCTTCGAGCGGTTAGAGGCGTCTCGCCCCAACCATCGGCGACCGGACGACCCGGAAGCCTTATGAAACCAGGTAGAGCGACCGGCGGCGATGACGCCGCCGGCCGAATTCGTCTTAGCGAATGACGTAGGGCAGGAGGCCCAGGAACCGCGCGCGCTTGATGGCGCGGGCGAGCTCACGCTGCTTCTTCGCGGACACCGCGGTGATGCGGCTCGGCACGATCTTGCCGCGCTCGGAGACGTAACGCATCAGCAGCTTGGAGTCCTTGTAGTCGATCTTCGGAGCATTGGCGCCCGTGAACGGGCAGCTCTTGCGACGACGGAAAAACGGACGGCGTGCACCAGCTTCAGCCATTGATCTTACTCCCCATCCGTCGTCGTGGTTTCAGCTTCTTCGCGCGGACGTCGCGGGCCGCGATCTCCGCGGAAGCCACCACCGTCACGATCGCCGCCACGGAAACCGCCTTCGCGGTCGCCACGGAAGCCGCCTTCACGCTCGCCGCGGAAGCCGCCGCCACGATCGTCACGCTCGCGATCGCGATCGGCCTTGCGCATCATCGCGGACGGGCCTTCCTCGAGCTCTTCGACGCGGACGCTGAGATAGCGGATCACGTCCTCGCTGATGCGCTCCTGGCGCTCGATCTCGGCGATCGCCGCGGACGGCGCGTCGATGTTGAGCAGCACGAAGTGCGCCTTGCGGTTCTTGTTCATGCGGTAGGTGAGGGAGCGAACGCCCCAGTTCTCGGTCTTGGTGACCTTGCCGCCGAGACCTTCGACGATACCGGTCATCTGCGCAGTCAGCTCTTCGACCTGCTGCGGGCTCGCGTCCTGACGCGCGAGAAAAACATGCTCATAAAGAGCCATGGTGGTCCTTTCCTCATGTTGGCGCATCGCCCGGCGTCAAGCCCTTAAGAGGCCTTCGGAAAGGACTCTGGGATTAAGCTCAGAAGGCGGAAACACGGGACGACGGGCCGACTGGCCCTGCCACATCAAAATCACGAATGATTTGCTGAGACCGTCCGTTCAGCTCCCGGCCGGGGTCTGCGGATGCGCGCCTTATACGGATTTTGACCGGCTTTGCAAGGTTTGGGGCCGCCCTTTCGGCCCGGATGGTTCCGGTGCGAGGCGGCGGGGGCCGGTCTTCTCATACCACATCCGGCTTGATCTATTTGTTTGTATGTCATACAAATAAATCAACGGAGACGATCCCGATGCCGGAAAAGTCGGTCCCTGAGCCGTTTGAGGCGGCTGGCGATCCCAAAGGCGATCCCAAGCACGCGGCCCGTGCCACGCGCTCGGCGGGCCGCAAAATGCGCTCGCTGCTGCTGGATGCGGCGAGCCCGCTGTTCCGGGAGCGGGGGCTGTCGGGCACGGCGATCACCGACATCGCGGCCGCCGCGGACGCGTTCCCGAGCCAGATCACCTATTACTTCCGCACCAAGGAGGCGCTGTTCGTCGAATGCGCCTGCCGCGATCTCCTGTATCTCGCGCGGGCGACGGAGCAGGCAGCGATGAAGGCCCGTACGCCGCGCGAATATACCCACGCGCTGGCCGAGACGGTGACGGCGAGTGATTCGATCGCCTTCTTCGCCGAGGCGCTGACGCTGACCCGGCGCCGCCAGGATCTCGCGCCGCTGGTCGAGCGCACCATCGAGCGCCTGCACAGCGAAGGCGCGCGGGCCTATGCCGGCCAGGTCGCCCGCCATGGCTGGCGGTCCCTGCGCGCGCCCGACGAAAGCTCGCGGCGGTTCTGGGCCGTCGCGATCGGCGTCATCCTCGAAGGCTACGCTATGGGCCGCTCGCCAGAGGCGCTCTGCGCCGAGATGCTGCGCGTGCTCGGCGAGCAGGCGAAATCCACCGGCGAGGCGGCGCGTCTGCGTCTCGTCGACGAGAGCGACACGTCCAGCAATTCGAACGAGGAGGGCTAGGCCATGACCGCACTTCGCATGCGTGCCCGCGATTTCCTGACCGACGATCAGCTCGCCGAGGTGCGCCAGCGCGTGACCTGGAAGGGCGTCGCGATGATCGCCCACGCCTGGGCGCTGATCGTTGGCGCGATCGCGCTCGTCGCGTGGTGGCCCAATCCGCTGACATACATCTTCGCGGTCGCCATCATCGGCTCGCGCCAGCTTGGCCTTGCGATCCTGATGCATGACGGTGCACATGGTTGTCTCTCCGCCGACGAGAAGACCAATCTGGCGCTCAGCCAGTGGCTCTGCGCCTATCCTCTGTTTGCCGAAACGCGCAGCTATCGCCGCTATCATCTGCAGCATCACGCGCGCACCCAGCAGGAGGACGATCCTGACCTCGTGCTGTCGGCGCCGTTTCCGATCACCAAGCTGAGCTACCGCCGCAAGTTCATCCGCGACATCACCGGACAGACCGGCTACCAGCAGCGCAAGGCGCAATTGCTCAACGCGCTTGGGCCGAAGGACTGGCCGTGGCGGCAACGCGCCGCGCATTTCTGGGACAAGCTCGGTCCGCAATGCCTCGTCAACACCGCGATGTTCGCTGGCCTCGCGGCGGCCGGTGTGTGGTGGGCTTATCCCTTGCTATGGCTGGTGCCGCTCTTGACCTGGATGATGGTCATCACCCGCATCCGCAACATCGCCGAGCATGCCGTCGTCCCCGACAGCAGCGATCCCTTGCGCAACACGCGCACGACGCACGCCAATGTCCTCGAGCGTCTGTTCATCGCGCCGTACTTCGTCAACTATCACCTCGAGCATCATCTGCTGTTCTACGTGCCCTGCTACAATCTGCCGAAGGTGCATCGCCTGCTCAGCGAGAGCCGGCATGCCGGCCGGATGGAAGTGCAGCCGGGTTACGCAGCGGTGCTGCGGCTCGCGACCGCGAAGCCCGATCGGGATGATCGGCCTGGCCAGTTGGTCAACAGTGCGCGCCGCGCGCAGGCAGGGGCGGCGGTCGACGCCAACCAGACCAACGGTGGATTCTAGGGGGCCGCATCCCCAGTTGAATGCCCGCGGAAGTTCCTATCTTGGCTTGACATTCCGGCCCCGGACAGTGTCTACGGCCCCTTTCGGAGCATGGTCGGGAACCAAGGCTCGGGCCGGACGTAATCGGCTGCCGGGTTCTCGAAGCGTAAGGCTCGAGCGATCCAGGGGAGCGCCGATGACGGCAGCATTCACATTTCCGGGGCAGGGTTCCCAGGCGGTTGGCATGGGCAAGGCCTTGGCCGACGCCTTTCCGGTGGCGCGCGCCGTGTTCGACGAGGTCGATGCCGCGCTTGGCGAGAAGCTGACAGCGACGATCTGGGATGGCCCGGCCGAAACCCTCCAGCTCACCGAGAACGCCCAGCCGGCCCTGATGGCCGTGTCTGTAGCCACTCTGCGGGTGCTCGAGGCTGAAGCCGGTTTTTCCGTCGGGCGGGATGCCGCGTTCGTGGCCGGCCACTCGCTCGGTGAATATTCAGCGCTGGCTGCTGCCGGCAGCCTGACGGTATCAGATACCGCGCGGCTGCTTCGCATCCGCGGTCTCGCAATGCAAAAAGCCGTGCCGGTCGGCGCCGGCGCGATGGCCGCGCTGCTCGGCCTCGATTACGACGCGGCAATGGAGGTCGCCAAGGAGGCGGCTCAAGGCCAGGTCTGCCAGGCCGCCAATGACAACGGTGGCGGCCAGGTCGTCGTCTCCGGCGACAAGGCCGCGGTCGATCGCGCCGTCGAGATTGCCAAGACCAAGGGCGCCAAGCGTGCGATGCTGCTGCCGGTCTCCGCACCTTTCCACTGCAAGCTGATGCAGCCCGCCGCCGACGCCATGGCCGAGGCGCTGGCGAAGGTCACGATCAAGGCGCCGGCGGCGCCGCTGGTGTCGAACGTGCTGGCAAGCGCCATCACCGATCCCGACGAGATCCGCCGCCGTCTGGTCGAGCAGGTCACCGGCACGGTGCGCTGGCGCGAGTCGGTTGCCTATATGGCAGGGCAGGGCGTCACGCGCTTCTTCGAGATCGGCGCAGGCAAGGTGCTGTCCGGCCTCGTCAAGCGCATTGCGGACGGTGCCGTCGGCGTTTCGGTCGGCGGTCCCAACGACATTGCCGCCGCCAAGGATGCGTTGGCCGCTGCGAAGCAGGCCTAGAGGAGTTTTTCAATGTTCGATCTGACTGGCAAAAAGGCGCTCGTCACCGGCGCGACCGGTGGTATCGGCGGCGCCATCGCGCAGGCGCTGCATGCGCAGGGCGCCACCGTCTCGATCTCGGGAACGCGCAAGGAAGTGCTGGATGAGCTTGCCGGCAAGCTCGGCGAGCGCACCCATGTGCTGCCCTGCAATCTCTCCAAGGCCGACGAGGTCGAGGCGCTGGTGCCCGCCGCGGAAGCGGCGATGGGCCAGGTCGACATTCTCGTCGCCAATGCCGGCATCACCCGCGACAATCTCTTCGTGCAGCTTCGCGACGAGGATTGGGAGGAGGTCATCAACATCAATCTGACCTCGACCTTCCGCCTCGCGCGCGCTGCCACCAAATTGATGATGCGCAAGCGCTTCGGCCGCATCATCGCCATCACCTCGGTGGTCGGCGTCACCGGCAATCCCGGGCAGGGCAATTACACCGCGTCGAAGGCGGGCCTGATCGGCATGATCAAGACGCTCGGCGCCGAATACGCCAAGCGCGGCGTCACTGCGAACTGCATCGCGCCCGGCTTCATCAAGACGCCAATGACCGATGCGCTGAACGACAAGCAGCGCGAGACCATCCTGACCAAGGTTCCGGCTGCGCGCCTCGGAACGCCGGAGGACATTGCGGCCGCGGCCGTCTACCTGAGTTCGAACGAAGCGGCCTACGTCACCGGCCAGACCATCCACGTCAACGGCGGCATGGCCATGATCTGAAGCCCTCGTTTCGCACTGCCCACAAGCGCAGTGCGGGATGCGGCAAACGGCCGTTTCCGGAGCGAAATGAGGCGTGTAGTCAAGGCAGTTGAAGTATGATAACCGGACGCTCAACGGATGGGCAAAGAACGCCATTGCAGGTTTTTGAAACCCTGTATATTGGCGATGCGGAGCCTTGGCCGTCGTTCGCCGGGTCCTGCATCGGTTAGGGTGGGACCAAATCAAAGTTCGTAAGCGAAGGCAGTCAACGACCACGACGGCTCGTATCGTCCCGGGGGGTCGGGTCTACAGGGAACAACACGAGGTTATGCAATGAGTGACATTGGCGAGCGGGTTAAGAAGATCGTGGTCGAACACCTTGGTGTTGAACCCGAGAAGGTTGTCGACGCAGCGAGCTTCATCGATGACCTCGGCGCCGACAGTCTGGACACCGTCGAACTGGTGATGGCGTTCGAAGAAGAATTCGGTTGCGAGATTCCGGACGACGCCGCGGAGACGATTCTCACCGTCGGCGACGCCACGAAGTTTCTCGAGAAGAACGCGAAGAGCTAAGGCTCTTCTATTTTCGCGGGGACAACATTGAAACCGGACGGGCCGCTTCGCAGCGGTCAGCCGGTTTCTTGTTATTGGCCGTGAATCTTTCGATGCGGAGTTTTCGGATATGAGGCGGGTTGTCGTCACTGGTCTCGGCATGGTGTCGCCACTCGGCTGCGGCGTCGAGCCGACCTGGAAACGCATCCTCAACGGCGAGAGCGGTGCGCGCAAGATCGAGAGCTTCGACGTCTCCGATCTGCAGACCAAATACGCCTGTACTGTCGTGCGCGGCGACGGCAGCAACGACACCTTCAATCCCGACAAGTGGATGGAGCCGAAGGACCAGCGCAAGGTCGACGACTTCATCATCTTCGGCATGGCCGCAGCCGGCCAGGCGCTCGACGATGCCAACTGGCATCCCGAGACCGAAGAGGACAAATGCGCGACCGGCACCATGATCGGTTCCGGCATCGGCGGCCTCACCGGCATTGCCGACACCGCGATCCTCCTCAAGGAGCGCGGACCGCGCCGGGTGTCGCCGTTCTTCATTCCCGGCCGCCTGATCAATCTCGCCTCCGGCTACGTCTCGATCGCGCACGGGCTGAAGGGACCGAACCACTCGGTGGTGACGGCCTGCTCGACCGGCGCACATGCGGTCGGCGACGCGGCCCGCCTGATCGCGCTCGGCGATGCCGACGTCATGGTGGCCGGCGGCGCCGAGTCGCCGATCAGCCGCATCGGCATTGCCGGCTTCAACGCCGCGCGTGCGCTCTCGACCGGCTTCAATGACACGCCCGAGAAGGCCTCGCGTCCCTACGACAAGGACCGCGACGGCTTCGTGATGGGCGAGGGCGCCGGCGTCCTCGTCCTCGAGGAGCTCGAGCACGCCCAGCGCCGCGGCGCCAGGATCTACGCCGAGGTGGTCGGCTACGGTCTGTCGGGTGACGCCTATCACATTACGTCGCCGTCGCCCGATGGCGATGGCGGTTTCCGCAGCATGTCGGCTGCGCTCAAGCGCGCCGGCCTGACGGCATCTGATCTCGACTACATCAACGCGCACGGCACCTCGACGCCGCTCGGCGACGAGATCGAGCTCGGTGCGGTCGAGCGTCTGCTCGGCAACGCCGCCTCCAAGGTCGCGATGTCCTCGACCAAATCGTCGACCGGGCATCTGCTCGGTGCGGCCGGTGCGATCGAGGCGATCTTCGCCATTCTCGCGATTCGCGATAATGTCGTGCCGCCGACGATCAACCTCGACAGTCCGTCGGTCGAGACCGCGATCGATCTCGTGCCTCACACCGCGAAGAAGCGCGAGGTCAATATCGCTTTGTCGAATTCTTTCGGTTTTGGCGGTACCAATGCGTCGGTGATCGTCCGGCGCCTGGTCCATTAGTTTGTGGTTGCGACGAATCCACCGTTTTGCCGTATTCGGCGATAGTCATGGACGTGGGCGGATGCATTTGGCCGGACGAGCGATCGTGCGGCCGCGATTGAACCGGCAGGATTCAGGTTGCTTCGATGAGTGAAAGGCCGCCCATTTCGCCCCGGAGCCCGCGGGCAGCGCTCGAGCCCGAGCAGGTCCCGCCGCCGCCGAAGCGATCGGACCGTGCGCGCAATCCGTTCGTGATCGTCGGCAATGCCATCATCACGCTGCTGCTGATCGCCATGCTCGGCGCCGGCGGCGTCTATTACTACGGCCGGCAGGTGCTCGAGGCGCCGGGGCCGCTGAAGGACGACAAGGTCGTCAACATCCCGCAGCGTGCCGGCAAGCGCGACATCGCCGAGACGCTGAACAAGGAGGGCGTCACCGACGTCAATCCGTGGGTGTTCATCGCCAGCGTGGCGGCGCTGAAGGCGAGCTCGG
Source organism: Bradyrhizobium sp. (assembly GCF_035935975.1). Classification (GTDB taxonomy): domain Bacteria; phylum Pseudomonadota; class Alphaproteobacteria; order Rhizobiales; family Xanthobacteraceae; genus Bradyrhizobium. The sequence goes on along the minus strand of NZ_DASYWN010000041.1, from coordinate 72,578 downwards.
ACCTGAAGCCGGGTGAATATTCATTCCAGAAGAACGCCTCGCTGCGCGACGTCATCGGCACCATCGTCGAGGGCAAGGTGGTGCAGCATTCGGTCACGATCCCGGAGGGCCTGACCTCCGAGCAGATCGTGGCGCGCCTGTCCGACAACGACATCTTCACCGGCAGCGTGCGCGAGCTGCCGCGCGAGGGCACGCTGCTGCCCGAGACCTACAAGTTCCCGCGCGGGACCCCGCGCGATCAGGTGATCCAGCGCATGCAGCAGGCGCACAAGCGCGTGCTCGCCGAGATCTGGGAGCGCCGCAGCCAGGACGTCCCGGTCAAGACGCCCGAGCAGCTGGTGACGCTCGCCTCGATCGTGGAGAAGGAGACCGGCAAGCCTGACGAGCGCAGCCGCGTTGCCGCCGTCTTCACCAACCGCCTGAGGCAGAAGATCAAGCTGCAGTCCGACCCGACCATCATCTACGGTCTCGTCGGCGGCAAGGGCACGCTCGGCCGTCCGATCAAGCGCAGCGAGATCACGCAGCCTTCGCCCTACAACACCTATGTGATCGAGGGCTTGCCGCCGGGCCCGATCTCCAATCCCGGCCGCGCCTCGCTGGAAGCCGCCGCCAACCCCGCCCGTACCCGCGACCTCTATTTCGTCGCCGACGGGACCGGCGGGCATGCCTTCACCGAGACCTACGACGCGCACCAGAAGAACGTCGCCAAGCTGCGCGCGATGGAGAAGCAGATCCAGAACGACACGGTCGAGCCGGCCGACGACGCGCAGGCGCCCGCTGCTGCCCCGCCCGCCGCCGCCGATACGGCGCCGACCGCGACCACGCCGGTGCGGCCGAACCAGCAGAAGAAGCCGCCGGCCGCGCGCCCGGCCAATCCTGCGCCGGCCCGGCAGGGCGCGGTCCAGCCGACGCCGCAGGTGATCCAGCGCTAGGCCAGGGCCCGGCGTCAGCCCCCGCGCAGACCTGCTACGGGACTTTGCGGATTCCACTTTCCTGCAAAATAGTCTTAAGATTCGCGTGGCCTGATGGCCTCGCGAATCCCATGTTTCCGGAGAATTTGACCTGATGGCGCTGTCGTCCATGACCGGCTTTGCCCGAAGCCACGGCGTTAGCGGGCCGTATACGTTCGAATGGGAATTGAAGTCGGTTAACGCCAAGGGCTTTGACCTCAGGGTGCGGCTGCCACAGGGGTTCGACGAGCTCGAGGCCCACGCCAAGAAGCGCGCCGGCGAGCTGCTCTCGCGCGGCACCGTCTACGCCAATCTCAACGTCAAGCGCGCCAATGCGGCCGCGTCCGTCCGCGTCAATGAGGACGTGCTCAACGCCGTGCTCAAGGCCGCCGCCGTGATCGCCGGCAAGGTCGACGCGGTTGCGCCGAGCGTCGACGGCCTGCTCGCCATCAAGGGCGTCGTCGAGGTCGCCGAGCCCGAGGGCGACGAGGAGGAGGACAAGGCCGCGCGCGCTGCTGCAGCCGAAGCCTTCGACAAGGCGCTCGACGAACTCGTCGCGATGCGCAAGCGCGAAGGGACCTCGCTCGGCCAGATCCTGACCCAGCGGGTCGACGAGGTCGAGCAACTCGCGAAGAAGGCCGAAGCCGCGCCCGGCCGTAAGCCGGAGGCGATCAAGGCCAGGCTCGCCGAGCAGATCGCCGCGCTGCTCGACACCTCCGACCGTTTCGATTCCGACCGCCTGATGCAGGAAGCGATCCTGATCGCCACCAAGGCCGACATCCGCGAGGAGCTCGACCGCATCGCCTCGCATATCGCGCAGGCGCGCGAGCTGATCGGCAAGGGCGGCCCGATCGGCCGCAAGCTCGACTTCCTGGCGCAGGAGTTTCACCGCGAGGTCAACACCTGCTGCTCGAAGTCGAACGACATCGAGCTGACCAATACCGGGCTCGCCATGAAAAACGTGGTCGAGCAATTCCGCGAGCAGGTCCAGAATCTGGAGTGATCGATGACGACAAGCGGTCACGGAACTGACGGTGTCGAGCGGCGCGGATTGATGTTCGTGCTGTCCTCGCCCTCGGGCGCGGGCAAGACGACGCTGTCGCGCATGCTGATCGACCGCATGCCGGGCCTGCGCATGTCGGTCTCCGCCACCACGCGCGCGATGCGGCCGGGCGAGGTCGACGGGCGCGACTATCTGTTCGTCGACAAGCCGCGGTTCGACGCGATGGTGAAGGGCGACGAGCTGCTGGAATGGGCGACCGTGTTCGACAACAGCTACGGTACGCCGCGTGCGCCGGTCGAGGCCGCGCTGTCGGCGGGGCAGGACGTCTTGTTCGACATCGACTGGCAGGGCACGCAGCAGCTACGGGAGAAGGCGCGCGCCGATGTCGTCAGCGTCTTCATCCTGCCTCCGTCGGCGGCCGATCTCGAGAAGCGGCTGCATTCGCGCGCGCAGGATTCCGACGAGGTGATCCGCAAGCGCATGAGCCGCGCCAGCCACGAGATGAGCCACTGGGCCGAGTACGACTACATCGTCATCAACCACAATGTCGATGACGCCTTCGCCGAGGTGCAGTCGATTCTGAAGGCCGAACGCCTCAAGCGCGAGCGGCGGACTGGCCTCGTCGGCTTCGTGCGAGGTCTACAAGGACAGCTCCAGGGCTAGAGTCGACGCCCGGCTTGGCCAGCCGGGGCCCTTGCTGCGCCATCTGTTCCAGCATCGCGGTGATGACGTCGATGTCGACGCCGTCGTCGGCTTGCACGGTCTCATCGCGATCGACCGGCTTTGCGTCGACGGGCTCTTCCTGATGCGTGTCGTTGGCCCCGAGCCGAGGCGCCGACGTGTCGATCTCGAACTCTCCCTTGAATATATCGGCATCGTCGAGATCTGCGATCTCGTTGCGAGGGGCGCGGGATTGCGCCGCGATGCGGCTGATCTCGTCGCTGAAGGCGGCGATCTGCGGGGCTTGCGGACGCAGGACTTGCTGACGTGCCGCGTCGAAATCCACCGGGCGCGGCCGCTGCGTCTCCGCCGGCGTTGCGTTGAGCCACGGCGCGCGGCTGTCATCGTGATCGTGCGACCCGATATCATCCCAGTTCACGCGGCGGTGGTCGCCTGCAGCCTGGGCGCGGCGGCGGCCGCCGGCGAAGCGGTAGATGAGGCTGGCGAGGACACCGGCGAGCGCAAGCGCGCCGCTGATCACGAGCAGCAGCGTCGGCAGCGAGCCGGTCGGCTTGTCGGCGGGAACTTCAGCCGTGGCGAGCGCCACGGGAGCTGCGGGCTTGGCCGGCTTCGCGCTCGGCTGCGCGGTTGCTGCGGCAGGAGCAGGCGCGGGAGCCGCAGCGGTCGCGGAGGCATCGGGCCAGCGCGTGGCGACAGCGGGCTGCTGCGTGTCGCTGTTGGTGGGCTGCTGCGCGGCCGGCGACGTCGCCGCTGCGGCCGGCGCAGGCGCGGTCACGTTCGCTGCCGTGCCGGTCTTCGGCGCGATGTATTCGGCGTGCGCATTCTGCACCGACGGCGGCGCGGCTGAATCCGTATTTTGCGTGTCGGCTGTCGCCTGCGCGCTCTGTGTTGCCTTGGCGCCTTCGGCACGCAGGTACCAGCATTGCCGCTTGGTCGCGCGATCGAGGCGATAGAACCAGTGCTGGCCCTGCGGCGCAGCGCCCTTCGGCGAGGCGAGACAGTCGCTCGCGGCATTGGCCGTTGTCGATGCGGCTCCCGTTGTCGATGCAGCCGGTGCGTTCTGCGACACGGCGGCCAGCGGCGCGCCGGCAATGATGCTGCCGACAAGCGCGGATACGAATTTTGCGGTGCGGTTGCCCATCCTGGTCTCCCGATTACGCATGACGCAACTCTTTACCGTTCCTTTGTCATCAAAGACTTGGGTGGCAATGAGCCGCAAATCCGGAGAGGATGTGGCTTGAATCAGGCCTGCGCGGCGTTGGTTCCGCCGCGAATTCAGGCGCTTTCCGACCGCTATTGCTTGGCCGAGGTCCAGGTTCCGCCGCAGCCGTCCGAGCGGCGCCAGGTCCCGGAACCGCTGCGGCCGGAGATCCGGCCCGCGCTAGTGAAGGTCACGCCCTGGCCTTGTCCGTGCGTAGAGACCGAGCCGCTCGGGCTGACGGTTCCGCTGACGCCTTCGCCGATGACCCGGCCCGAGCTGACCACGACGGCGCCGCTGGTCGAGCCGCCGCAGCCGACGCTGGTGACGATCCAGGCGCCGTCGAAGCCACCGACGCCGCCACCTCCGCCACCACTTCGCCGCGACGATGAACGCTCCTCGGCTGCCGGCTTGCTCCGGCGCACGGAGGGGGCGGGATCGGCGGAACGGTCGGACGACCGATCCTGGCGCCAACCTACCAGCTGGGCGCGCGCGAAAAGCGGTGCGACATTCTGTACCCGTGCGTATCGATGGGCGAGGCGCCATGGACACGGGGTCATGGCTTCGCGTTCCCGCGGCAGGTTCTGCCCGAGCCTTGCTGCCGTTCGCCGCCCGATGGAAGCCAAAGGGCGCAGGGAAGGCCGGGCGCCGGCCGGCACCCGAGATCCGTGCGCTACAGAAATGCACACGGGGTGGACCACAGGTGATGCCGGTCGCCCGGCCTTCCCTGCGCGGATGGTTTTAACGGTGTCCTTCGTGCTCTCCCCGGGGAGCGATGCACTATTGCCCCCGTCGCCTTGCAGATATCGATGCGCGCGCCGGTTGGCCGCCACATCACCGCAAGCCTTGACGCACAGACCCCGGGCGTCAGGACCACACGACTTCTCCGTCCGCGGACGGTTTTGCCTGATCGTCGAGAGCTTGCGTGTGCTCACTCCCGACGACCGGCGAACCCGCTGTGACCGCGCCGTGTCGTACCGCGTCGCGTGAGGACTCACGGTTGCCCGCCCTGTCGTCACGCCAGTCGCGCCGGCGCTGCCGCGTCCACCGCAACCCGGCCCGCATCTCGTGACGGTCGCGAACGCCCCTTTGGCAGGGCCGGGATGAATGGTGTATGCCATAAATCCGAAATTCGGGAAAGTGGAATATTTTAGTGAAAAGGGGTTGACGGATGTTTTCGGTGTTTTGCCCGACGGGACGCGCGGCGGTGGCCACGCGCGGTGGGATGGCCCAGGCAGACCCTTAGCCACACCGTCATTGCGAGCGCAGCGAAGCAATCCAGAGTCTTTCCGCAGCGGCAGCCTGGATTGCTTCGTTGCGCTCGCAATGACGAGGAGGAGCCGGCATCGTTGCATCGTCGATGAGCCTGCTGGAACGAAATCCGCGGGATAATGACTACGGAGAACGGCGTGAGCCGGGTGATGGGTTTCGCAAGGGCTTTACCCATCCGACGGACTGAACGCCTACTTCCACAGGCGCGCGAGCATCAGCGCCAGACATCCCAGCGCGCCACTGATGAGGAACACCATCGCATACGACTGCGCGAGCATGCCGGTCTGGATGAAGACCTGGCAGGCGATGGCGAAGCAGATGGCGGCCAGCAACAGACAGGCGCAGCCGATCGCGATCGAGAGATAGCGGACCGCGGTCGCGATCGGCTTTGTGGGTGATGCGGGATCGGTCATGCAGGGTTACAACGGCGCGACCGCCGACGCGTTCCTGCGCCGCGCGAATGCATCAGTTGCGCGCGCAGCAATCGACCAAAGCGCGCCAGATGCGCTGGACTTCAATTGTCCGTTCGAGTTCGAGGACGTGGTTCTCGATCGCACGGGACGGCGTTGCAAGTCGGGGTTCGCGCGGCGCGATCCAGCGCTCGGTTATCGGATCGTACCACTTGCCGGGATGGACCACGCTCGTGTCTCCTCTTTCGATCCCCCTTTGTCTTGGCATCGGGCAAACGCGCATGAGGCGCGCGACGTTCCAACGTCAGGCCAAAGCGATCGGGCGAATTCGAATGCCACGCCGGATTTTCAGCGATCCACGTCACGTCGCTCCGCGTATCCCGTCGCTAGGTGTTATGAACCGGTGAGATAGCGGCTTGCTCGCAACGTCGGCTTGGATGGATTGGGCGACGGCTCGCGGCTGTATTGAGCGACGACGACCGTTGGCGCGCGGCGTGTGCTGGTCCAGGCCCTCAGCGAAACCGCCGCGTCACCATCGCCAGCACGAACACCGGCTCGCTGCCGTCGTAGACGCCGAGCGTCCAGTTGTCGCCGGGGCGGAGCGCGTGCTCGACGTCGCGGGAGAGCCGGACGGCTTCGCGCCAGGCGGCCTCGTCGCTCGCAAGCGTCTCGCCTGTTGTGTCGGTGTAGGGCTGCTGGCCCTCGAAATGGAAGAAGTACCGCGGCATGTCGGGCAATGCGGCGTGCCGAAGAATGTTCCTCGGCGCGAGCGACGCTAGACATCCGCCGATGCCGTCCTGCCCAGCACCTCGCCAAAATGCTTCTTCACTGACTCGTTGCAGGCGCAGGCCCTGGCCTGGAGCGCGGACGCATCGAGGATCAGGATGGCGCCGCGGCGAGTTGCGAGGATGCGCCTTGCCTTGAACATCTGGATGACGCGGCTGGCATAGCTGCGGGAAACACCGAGCATGCCGGCGAGCTGCTCGTGGGTGAGGGGGATCTCGGCGTCGCCGATATGCTCATGCACGGCGAGGATCCATTTGGCGGCGCGCTGCTCGATCGAATGGGCGGCGTTGCAGGCCGCGGTCTGGAGCAATTGCGCGACCTGGCAGTCGGCATAGCGCGACAGGATTTCCGGAAGCGTCACCGACCGCTGCTGCGCCTGCTCGAGCGCGCGCAGCGGCAGCCGGAGAAACGTGCCGCCGAGCTTCACGACGATGCGCGAATAGGCGAGCGTGGGGCTGCGGCGTGCGGCGACGCCGACCGCACCCTCACGGCCGACCAGCAGGCTTTCGACCTCGCGGTCGTCCTCGACCGGCACGGCGAACGACACCAGCGCCGAGCCGCAGGGAAAATGCACCGCCGTCACCGCGTCGCCGGCGTGATGCAGGATGTGGCTCGCCGCAAGGTCGACGGGCTGGAGGTGAGGCGCGAGCAGCTCGACATCGAGGGGGCTGAGCTGACGAAGCAGATCGTTCTGGGGCCGGCCGGTCACTTGTGGTTTCTCTGGCCGGGAATCGGCACCGGCCAGAACCCTACGTTTCCGCGGCGGAACCGACGGTTCCAAAGTGCACACAAGGGATTTTCAGGCGTTGAAAAATCGGCGGCGGATTTACGGAGTTTCGGAAGCGTGGGCGAGCCGCGTCGCAACTTCGCGGGCTCTGTTCAGGAGTGAACATAAGGGGCGGGCGGATCGGCGTAGCGTGCTCCTCGCGGAAGCGGCGTACCCCGTGCGCGTCTGCCTGACGACCGCCGGCCCATACCTTGCTCGAACCGCCGCCGGGCCGGCGGGTCCGAGGGCATCGGCTATCATCCGAAGCGAGCATGCTGCGACGGCTGGCATCTGCCTGCGTGCGCGCGCCAGGCGTCGATCGCCTTGTTGGCGAGCATCAACTGGCGGCGCTCGCCGCGCCTGAGCTGCGCTTCGATGGCGTCGAGCAGAAAGTTCGCGGTCTCGTCCGGCGGGCCGAGCTCGCCGCTGCCCTCCAGAAAACTCCAGGCGATGAAGAATGCGCTCTCGACGGTGCAGCGAATGGACATGCGCTGCCAACGCGGCACTGGTGCCGGCGTTCCGCGTGCCGGCGCGTGCATGCTACGAAGTGCGCACCGCTCTATTTGAGCGAGGTCTGCGGAACCGGGCCTTGCGGCAATGCCGGGTTGATTGCGCCGGAGAAAGTGCGGCGGCGAGAGACGCATCTCGCCGCCGGGCCTTGTCAGATTTGTTGCGCGTCAGTTCTTCAGCACGATGCGGCCGACGACCTTGCCGGCGCGCAGCTCGTCGATCCATTTCTGGACGTCGCCCATCGGCTCTTCGCGCATCGGCGTCGGCTTGATCTTGCCGGCGCGGGCGAGCGCCATCAGCTCCTGGCCTTCCGCGAGCGTGCCGACCATGAAGCCCTCGACGGTGAGGCGCTTGTAGACCCATTGCACCATCGGCAGCGTGAACTGGCCGCCCATCAGGCCCGAGACCACGACCTTGCCGCCGCGCGCGGCGACCGCGACCGCAAAGGCCATCGACTTCTCGTTGCCGGCGAAATCGACGACCTCGTCGAAGCCGCCTTCGGTTTCCTTCAGGATGCGCTTGATCACGTCGGGCTCGGACGGATCGTAGGCGTTGGCGGCACCGTTCTTCAGCGCGGTCTCGCGCGCGGCGGGAGAGAGGTCGGCGACCGTGATCGGCTGCTTGAACATCGCTTGTGCGAACGACAGGCCCATCATGCCGACGCCGCCGAGACCGATCAGCAGCAGATTGCGCTGGCGCGGACGGTCGACCAGGCGCTTGAGCGCGCCATAGGCGGTGACGCCCGAGCACATCAGCGTCGCGGCCTGGTTGACGGGCAGGGGATCGTAGTCGAGCAGATATTTCGCGTCGGGCACCAGCACGTGGGTGGCGAAGCCGCCGTCGATGGAGACGCCGAGGAAGCGCTGCTTGGCGCAGAGGTTCTCATCGCCATTGGCGCAGTCGCGGCACTGGCCGCAGCCGATCCACGGGAAGACGGCCTTCTTGGCGCCGACGAGGCTCGCCGGCACGTCCGCGCCGACTTCGTCGACGACACCGGCGATCTCGTGACCGAGCGTGAAGGGCAGCGTCATGCCGCGCGTGGTGTCGAGCTTCTTGCCGCCGCCGAGATCGGCGTAGCCGTCCTGGATGTGCAGGTCGGAATGGCAGAGGCCGCAGCGCTCGATGCGCACCAGCACCTCGCGTCCCTGCGGCTTCGGTGTGTCGACGATGGTCTCGCACAGAGGCGCATCGAACTTGACCAGGGACTGCCGACGCATCAACGCCATATTCCTTCCTCCGAAATTAGCTCGTTGTTTGAGCATGATCTGTTTCGGAAAACCGCTTCACACTTTTCCGGATCATGCTCCTTCGCTGCGTATATCCGCCAATTCACGCGCCATGGCAACAAAGCCGGAGATGGGAATGGTCTCGGCGCGCCGCGTCGCATCGACGCCGGCTGCGCTCGCGAGCCGCGCGGGATCAACACCGAGTGATTTCAGGCTCTGGCGCAGCATTTTGCGGCGCTGGCCGAAGGCTGCGGCGGCGACCTGTTCGAGCATTTTCCGGTCGCACGGCAACGGCTCCGCGCGCGGCGTGAGGCGCACGACGGAGGAAGTGACCTTCGGCGGCGGCACGAAAGCGGACGGCGAAATGTCGAACAGGATCTTGGTCTCGCAGCGCCAGTTGGCGAGCACGCCGAGCCGGCCATAGGCTTCCTCGTCCTCGCGCGCGACGATGCGCTCGCCGACCTCGCGCTGAAACATCAGGACCATCATGTCGTACCAGGGCGGCCAGGGCTCGGTGGTGAGCCAGTTGATCAGCAGCTGGGTCGCGATGTTGTAGGGCAAATTGGCGACGATCTTGGCGCGTTCGCCTGCGAGGAGCGGACGCGGATCGAAGGTCATGGCATCGCCATGCACGATCTCGAGCCTATCAGGGTAGCGCGCGGAAATATCCTGCAAGGCCGGGATCGCGCGCTCGTCATGCTCGATGGCGATGACGCGCCTGGCGCCGAGCGCGAGCAAGGCGCGGGTCAGTCCGCCCGGGCCCGGGCCGATCTCGACGATGGTGGAGTCTTCCAGCGGTGCCGCCGCACGCGCGATGCGCGCGGTGAGATTGAGGTCGAGCAGGAAATTCTGGCCGAGCGATTTGCGGGCCGACAGCGCGTGCTGGCGAATGACCTCGCGCAGCGGCGGGAGGTCGTCGATCGCGCTCATCAGCTTGTCGCAGCCGCCATGCGGCCCGCGAGTTTCAGCGCAGCGATCAGGCTCGACGGATTCGCCTTGCCGGTGCCGGCGATGTCGAAGGCGGTGCCGTGATCGGGCGAGGTCCGGATGAAGGGCAGGCCGAGCGTGACGTTGACGGCGTCGTCGAACGCGACCGTCTTGATCGGGATCAGCGCCTGGTCGTGATACATGCAGACCGCGCAGTCGTAAGTGTTGCGCGCGGCCTCGTGGAACATGGTGTCGGCGGGCAGCGGGCCCCTGGCCTCGATGCCGTCGTTGCGCAGAACTTTGAGCGCCGGCGCGATCACCGTCTGCTCCTCGTGGCCGAGCGAGCCGTCTTCGCCGGCATGCGGGTTGAGGCCGGAGATCGCGATGCGCGGGCTGGCGATGCCGAAGCGGGACTTCAGCTCGCTCGCGACGATGCGCACCGTCGAGACGATCAATTCGCTGCTGAGCTCGGCCAGCGCATCGCGCAAGGAGACGTGGATGGTCACGGGCACCACGGCAAGCCGCGGCGACCACAGCATCATCACCGGCTGCGGCACGCGGCCGTCGGTGCTCGCGAGCTCGGCGAGGAATTCGGTGTGGCCGGGATGGCGGAAGCCGGCGCGGTAGAGCACGCTCTTGGCGATCGGATTGGTGACGACGGCGCCGGCGCGGCCCGCGCGCACGTCACTGACCGCATGGCGGATCGAGGCGAGCGCGGCCGGCGCGCTGGTGTCATCGGGCTTGCCGGGCCCGGCCGCCGCGCGCTCGCCCGTTGCAACCACGGGCAGGGCGTCGGTGAAGGCGGCTGCGGCTTCGCCCGGGCTCACGGAGGCGATGCGGATATCGGCGCCGAGCGCCTTGGCACGGCGGGCGACGAAGGCCTCGTCAGCGAGCAGATAGAAGGTGGGCAGGTTCAGCTCACGGCGCCGGAGCCAGGCTGCGATCGTGATGTCGGGGCCGATGCCGGCGGGCTCTCCCAGGGTCAGGGCGAGGGGCTTTAGCGCGTCGTTGGCCATCAGCGGTTGCGATATTCGATCATCGCCGCCTTGCGGAGCTCGTCGAGATAGGCCTTCTGGGTCTTCTCGTACTTCTCCTGATACATCTTCTCGCGGACCTCGCGCTTCTTCGGCGTGTCGATCATGGTCGGCTTGCGCGAGCACAGCACCACCATCTCGATGCCCGCCTTGGTCACCTCAGGCGCGGTCAGATGGCCGATCGGCGTGTCGTCCAGGACCTTGCGCAGCCCCTCGGGCAGGTCCGCGGTGGTCTTGGTGACGGTGTCGCGGATGGTGGCGTTCGGCGTCGAACGGAACAGCGAATTGGCTTCCTCGCAGCTTCCGACGCGCGCGCGATACTGCTCGGCTTCCTTGTGCCGCGTTTCCAGGAAAGCCTGGGGCGATCCGCGCGGCACGATCAGCACGATCGGCTGCATCTTGTACTCGGTGCCCTCGATCTGGAGCTTGTCGCCGGTCTGGGCCTGCACGGCCTGCGCGACGTCGCGCTCGCCGACCATCAGCTTTTCCTTGTAGCGGCCGCGGACGAGGCTGGTCCACACCATCTCGGACTTCATGCGGGCCTTCAGCGTCTCGGGACGGACGCCCTTGGACTCGAGCGACTTGGTGAGCTGATCCGGCGTGATGCGCATGCGCTGCGCCATGCCCTCGTAGGACTGGTTGATGTCGGAGACGCCGGGGTCGACCCCGTACTTCTTGCCCTCCTTCATCTTCACCCTGTCGTCGATCAGCTCGTTGATGACCTCCTGCCGGCCGGGGGTCTTCTGCGTCGTCAGCGCGTCGAGCTTGGAGCGCTGGTCGATGTCGAAATCGGTGATCGGGTCGCCGTTGACCATGACGACGATGTTCTGCGCGCGCGCGGGCGTACCGGCCAGAACCAGCACGGAGGCCAGTGCGAGAAGGAGGAGGCGGAACACAGGCAATGGGGTCGTCATGGTTGTCGCTCGCATGTCGGCCGAAATGATCCTGCGATCGGGAACAGGCGGCCGGCAGTTCAAACGGGTGTCACTGGATGCCGGATGAGCTGGCCCCGGTCGAGGTCGCCAGCGTGCGCAGGCCGATCTGGAACATGAACGCGTGGCTCAGCACGGGCGGCGTCGAGCCCGCGGAGTAGCTATACGAAGTTACATAGTTCGCCGCCAGCACGAAGCAATCGTCGACATAGCCGGCGCCGACCACATACTGGTTGATCTTGTTGGCCTCGAGGTCCCAGCGCGCCGAGCCTGTCACCACCCAGTTGGCGGCGACCTTCAGCGAGCCTGACGTCAGGATGCCCTCGCGGCGGGTCAGATAGCCGAGCTCCGGCTGCGCCGCGTAATTGCCGTACATCATGCTGACCGACCAGCGATTGAAGTTGGCGCGGCCTTCCGCCTCGAAGCGCTGGATGTTCCAGGTCTGCTCGTCCATGCGGGAGCGGACGCTGAACGTATAGGTGCTGTTGGGCGAGTAGGCGGCGCTCGCCACGTAATCGGAGCGCGGCTTGTCGAGGCCGGAATTGATGCCGGTATTGATGGTGTCCTGGACCGTGTAGGAGTTCAGGCCGAACAGCTGGTAGGACTGGCCGAACAGCACCTTGACCGCGCCGCCCCGGTCGAACTGGGTGGTGGCCTGTACGCCGACATTGGCGCGGCCGCCGCCCTCGACGCGGTCGTAGCCGGAGAACTTGTCGACGCTGAACAGGTTCGAGGCGTCGAACACCATGCTCTGGGCGTCCTCGTTCGGGAACCTGCCGGCATAGGTCTCGTTCGGCCGGATGATGATCTGCGCGATCGGCTCGACGGTGGTCGAGCCCCAGGGCTGAACGTTGATGAAGGGGTAGCGGTACTCCAGGCCCACGGTCGGCATCAGGCGCAGCGCCTGGGTATCGCCGACGGGCAGGTAGTTCGAGACGCCCGGCTGGTTTGAGATCGAGGCGTTGACCGCGTCGGCGCGCAGGATCGCGAACGGCGTCCAGATCTCGCCGAACGGGTCGGTGAAGGACTTGCGCCACTGCGCTTCCGCGGTCAGGCGGGTGTAGGTGCCGGGGACGCCGCGCAAGAGGCACTGCGACGGCGTGCGGGCGAGCGGATCGGCCGACGTCGTCGTGCACAGACCGGCGGTGTTGGCCTGCGTCGTGATCGGATCGAACACGGCCGCGTCACGCGACAGGTTGGTGAAATTGACCTTGTAGCTGAACTCGCCGCCGAACACCGGATAGTTCAGCACGTTCGAGTAGTCGATCACGGGGTAGACGATCGGCACCTGGCTCTGGTTGCCCGAGTAGCTCAGCCAGTACATCGTGCGCGCGTCGAAGAAGCTGCGATTGCCGACGCCGGTCAGATAGAGCTGCGACAGCGCGTCGGTCGGCAGGTACAGGAACGCGCCGAGCGGATCGCGGTACTGCGACAACCGGTAGTCCGAGAAGAAATAGTAGTCGGACATCAGGACGCCGTCCCAACCCCAGACCCACTTGTCGTTCAGCGCGAACTGGCCCTTGGTGTCGACGGCGCCGCGGAACTGGCGATCGCCGGGCTGACCGGCGAGCGCGCCGGGGTCGAGCTGGTCGATGCCGTAGACACGGATCTGGTAGGCGCCGTCCATCAGGCGCTGGCGGTATTCGGCCTGGAACAGCACGCCCTGCTTGGACGTGATGCGCGGATTGAAGGTCATGTCCATGTCGGGCGCGATCGCCCAATAGAACGGGACTTCGACGCCGTAGCCGAACGGCGTGTTCGAGGTGAAGCCCGGCATCAGGAAGCCGGTCTTGCGCTTCACGGTCGGATCGGGTGTCGAGAAATAGGGCATGTAGGCGAGCGGCACGCCGAAGAATTCGAGCTGCGCCGTCTCGAAATACAGCATCTTCTCCTGCTGGTCGTGGATGATGCGGGCACCCTTGACCTGCCAGAGCGGCGGCTTCTTCGGATCGTCCTTACACGGCGCGCAGGCCGTGTAGACGCCGTTCTCGAACACCGTGTAGTTGCCGCTGGAGCGGTCGGCGCGGCTCGCGGCCATGCGGGTCTGGTCGGCGGTGTCCACGCGCAGCGAATCGACGAAGCCGTCGCGGTAGTCGTCGGACAGATCCAGGATCTCGGCATAGGTGATCTTGCCGTCGGCATCCGTCATGCGGATGTTGCCTTCGGCATGCAGCCGCTTGGTCTTCTGGTCGTAGATGACCCTGTCGGCCTCGACGCTGGTGCCGTTGTAGAACAGCTGGACGTTACCGACCGCGGAGACGCGCGAATTGTTGTAGTCGTAATCGACCTCGGTCGCCTGAACCAGCATCTGGTTGTCGTTGGCGACCTTCGGCGGCTTGGGGCGCGGCGGCAGCGGATTGTAGGTGTAGCCCTGGGCGGAGGCGGGAGCCACGACGATAACATCCATCAGCCCGCTGAGCGATGCCACGGCGGCGGCGGCCAGCAGGAGCCTGCGAATGGACAAGCCGATCCCGTTCGCGCGCACCACGGTACGCCGCGTCAAACGAGACACGAGCCCTCGATGGACGGCAGTCACTAACCGTCCTCCTGGTACAACAAGGCCAAAAAGCCGGTGAGGCCGCCCACCACCACGGGCAACCACGCCGCAGCGATCGGATGCATCAACTCAGCCTTGCTCAAGTCTTCAGTCACTTTCGACAAAACGTAGAGCAGAAAGCCCGCGCCCACGCCACTCAAAACCATCTTCTGCACGCCGCCCATCCGGAAGAAACGCAACGACACCGAGGCCGCGAGCATCACCATTGCGGCCAGCAAAAACGGCTGTGCCAACAGCTTGTGATACTGGAGTCGATAGCCTGCTGTCGCGAAGCCCGAGCTCTCGGACGAGCGGATGTAGCTCGGTAGTTGCCAAAAGGACACAGTCTCGGGTGTGGAAAAGCTGTTGCGGACCTGCGCCTCGGTCAGCGTCGTCGGAATCTCGAGCGTCGCCTGGTCGACCGGCGGCGAGTCCAGCGTGAAGCGGCGGACGGTCTTGAACAGCCAATGGCCGGCCTCGAGCGTCGCCTCGCGCGCCTCGATGCGCTCCTTGAAGTGCTGCTGTGTGTCAAAGCGGAACAGCGTCAGCCCGGTGAGACGAACGCCCTGCTGCTCGCTGCGCGCGGCATTGATGATGGTCTGGCCGTCGCTGGTGACCTGGTTGAGCCAGAAGCCGGAGGCATCCTGGATGCCGCCGCCGGGCGCCGAGCCGAACAGCTCGGCTTCCATGCGCTTGGAGAGCTCGCGCAGGTTCGCCGACATCGGATTGTAGGCGACGGTGGCGATCACCCCGATCAGCAGCGCGCTGCCGAGCGCCGGAGAGATGAACTGCCAGGCCGAGACGCCGGCGGCGCGCGCGACCACGAGCTCCAGCCGGCGGGAGAGGGCGAGATAGCAGGTCATGGCGCCGATCAGCATGCAGAACGGCGTCAGCTTCTCCAGAAGCTGCGGCACCCGGAACAGCGAGGTCTCGGCCACCATGATCGCGGAAGCGGATGCAAGGCCGGAGGTCTTGCGCACCATCTCGATGTAGTCGACCAGCACCAGCAGCAGGAAGATGCTGGCGAACACGCCAAGCGCCGCGACCACGAAGCGGCCGGCGAAATAACGCCCGAGCGTGTTGGTGAGCATGCTCATGCGGTGGCCGGCCGTCCGAACAGCCGCGCGATGCGCGCATTCGACCTGTTGATGGCTTCCATCAGCCCGGGCGGCGGCTCGACCACGACGCCGCCGATGATCATCCACAGCCCGATGGCGATGGCCCCGAAGACCATCACGTACTGGACCAGGACCGGGCCCGTCGATTTCACCGCCATCACCGAGCAGGCAAAGCCCGCCATGCGCAGGCCGAACACCGCGAGAATCGAGGAGCCGATCGAGAAATTGCGGCTCTGGCGGGTGGTGCGCGGCGCGCCGAGGAAGGCGAAGGTCAGCACGGCAAAGGCGAACGGATAGATCGGCGCCAGCAGGCTGTCATGCAGCGCCGAGCGGAACTGTCCGGGAATCTGCTTGTAGACGGGGTCGTCCTCGGACGGCGACAACAGCTCCCAGAGATAGCGCTCGCGGATGCCGAGGGTGACGTCACGGCCCTGGTTGCCGAACTTCGACATGTCGAAGCCGTAGCGGCCGAACGCCACCAGCGCGGGATCGCGCTTGCCGGCCTCGAAGCGCTGGAGGTTGCCGTCCTTCAGCACCAGGAACGAGCCGTTCTCGTTCTTCACGACCTCGCCTTGCTCGGCGACGATCGAGACGCGCTCATTGGGATCGCGGCGGTCGTCGATGAAGATGCCTTCCAGAATGCCGCCGGGCTTGCGCTCGCGGATCCGGATCGTGAGGTTCTTGTCGAGCTGGGCGAAGCGGCCGGGCTGGAGGATGTTGGTGAGCACGTCGGCGGTGATCTCGGCGTCCCACTGCTTGATCCGGCGCATGCCGTCAGGGGCGAGATAGGCCGCGACGAACGCGACCAGCAGCGCCACGACACAGGTGGCGTAGAAGAACGGATAGAACAGCCGGAACGGCGAGAAGCCGGCGGCATTCATCACGATGATCTCGGAATCGGTCGCGAGCTTGTTCAGCGTGTGCGAGATCGCGATCATCAGCGCGATCGGCGAGATGATCAGCACGAGAGCGGGCACAACGAGGCTGGTGATGCCGAGGAAGGTCAGGATGGTCTGACCCTGGCTCGTCATCAGGTCGATGCCGCGCAACGCCTGCGTAATCCAGATCACGCCGGTGAGGCTGACCAGGACCAGCGCAAACGACGCCAGCGTCGTGCGGAAAATATACCTATCGATCGACCCCATGCGCTACCGCACGAATCCCCACCAACACCCCAATGCAGGCCGAAAGCCCGGCCGTCCGACCAATCCCCGCTCAGGGGACCCCCAAGGTCGTCCAACCGCTGTTCTAGCGGCTTACTCTCTCACTACCATCCCTTTGATCCGTCAACAAAATGGCTGCCCCGTGGCACCGTCAATATATGGTTAATATTTCCCTCGTTGTGGCATGGCGGCCACGGGCGGTGCTTGGCATCTGCCGGGCCGCTGGCCCATAGTAGGGGAAGTCTAGTGAATCGCCGTTCAGCTCCGGTCTGTGCCGGAACCGCCGAGCGGCAAAAAGCCACGTGTTTTTGAGGAGTTACCCATGTCCGATGCCATCAAGGTCGGCTTCGTCCCGCTGTCTGCTGCCGCCCGTGGCATTATGGTCGTGTTCTGCGACGACAATCTGAAGGTCGGTCCGGCGACGGCCAAGGCGCTGGGCGGTGCCACGGATCTGGTGAAGCGGGCGGCCTCCGCGGCCGGCTTCAAGGGTAAAAGCGGTGCGGCGCTCGACATCCTGGCGCCGGAAGGCGTGAAGGCCACCCGCCTGGTCGTGATCGGGGCCGGCAAGGCGACGGGCCTGAAGGCGAATGATTTCCTCAAATTCGGCGGCGTGGCGGCCAGCAAGCTCTCCGCCGGCGGTGCCGCCATGACCATCATGGCGGAACTGCCCGGTGGCGCCATGACCAGCGAGCAGGCGGTCGCGATCGCCTCGGGCCTGCGGCTGCGTGCCTACAAGTTCGACCGCTACAAGACCAAGAAGAAGGAGGGCGAGGAGGGCGCCTTGCGGGCCGACATCTTGCTGGCGGTCGGCGATGCCGGCGCTGCCAAGAAGGCGTTTGCCTCGGCCGGTCACGTCGTCGACGGCGTCATCATCGCGCGCGATCTCGTCAACGAGCCGCCGAACGTGCTGTTCCCCGAGGAATTCGCCCGCCGCGCCGGTCAGCTCCGCAAGCTCGGCGTCAAGATCGAAGTGCTCGACGTCAAGGCGATGGACAAGCTCGGCATGGGCGCGCTGCTCGGCGTTGGCCAGGGTTCGGCGCGGCCGAGCCGCACCGTGATCATGCGCTGGGACGGCGGCAAGAAGGGCGATGCACCGGTCGCCTTCGTCGGCAAGGGCGTCTGCTTCGACACCGGCGGCATCTCGATCAAGCCGGCCGGCAGCATGGAGGACATGAAGGGCGACATGGGCGGGGCGGCCTGCGTCGTCGGCCTGATGCATGCGCTCGCGGCACGCAAAGCCAAGGCCAACGTGGTCGGCGCGATCGGCCTCGTCGAGAACATGCCCGACGGCAATGCGCAGCGTCCGGGTGACATCGTCACCTCGATGTCGGGCCAGACCATCGAGATCATCAACACCGACGCAGAAGGCCGCCTCGTCCTCGCCGACGTGCTCTGGTACGTCGCCAAGAAGACCAAGCCGAAATTCATGGTGGATCTGGCGACGCTGACCGGCGCGATCATGGTCGCGCTCGGCACCGAGCATGCCGGCATGTTCTCCAACAATGACGAGCTCGCCGAGCGCCTGCTCGCGGCCGGCATCGAGAGCGGCGAGAAGGTCTGGCGCATGCCGCTCGGCCCCGAATACGACAAGCTGATCGATTCCCAGTTCGCCGACATGAAGAACACCGGCGGACGTCACGGCGGCTCGATCACCGCGGCGCAGTTCCTGCAGCGCTTCGTCGACGGCACGCCCTGGGCGCATCTCGACATCGCCGGCACCGCCATGGGCGCGCCGAAGACCGACATCAACCAGAGCTGGGGCAGCGGCTATGGCGTCCGCCTGCTGGATCGCCTGGTGGCCGATCACTACGAGCGCAAATGACCCGAGATGACTGAAGTCCTCTTCTATCATCTGCAAAACATGACGGTGGAGAACGTGTTGCCGCCGCTTCTCGAGAAATCGCTCGAGCGCGGCTGGCGCGTCGTGGTGCAGTCGACCTCGGAGGAGCGCGCCGATGCGCTCGACGCGCACCTATGGACCTATCGCGACGATTCCTTCCTGCCGCACGCGATATGGCGAGTGAACGACGCCGCCGATCAGCCGATCGTGCTGGCGATCGAGGAGGGCAATCCCAATGCCGCCAATGTCCGCTTTCTGGTCGACAATGCCGCTCTCCCCCAGGACGCCCAAGGCTATGAGCGCATGGTGCTGCTGTTCAACGGTGACGACCCGGACGCCCTTGCGCTCGCCCGCAGCGCCTGGACGGATTGCAAGGCGCGGGGATTTGATGTCACCTATTGGCAGGCCGACGAGCGGGGTCGCTGGCAGCGTCGAAATTAGCGGTCGGTCGTAATTAACGATAATCTTCGCTTTTCGGGCGATGCTGGCTTTGGCCACCTTCGTGCCGCAAAGTGATGTTGGGACAAACGCTTAGAGCTCGTCCTTCATGCGGGGAATTTAGTTTATCGTGCGACATCAAAAGCTTCCCAGCTCGCTCGTAATTGTGTTGGCTGCCGTAGCACCGCTGGTCGCGGGCTGTTCAGGCGGGACCGATCTGCTGGCGTCCGCAAAGGACGCCGAATGGTTCCAACGGCCCGGGCGCCTCTTCATCAAGAACATCTCGATCGAATCGCCGCCGCTGACGCCCGACCAGCCGGTTGCCGCCGCTGATCTGGTCAGCGCCGACGGCGCCTGTCCCGGCATGGCGCCGCCGCCCGGACCGGCCGACGCCAATGCGTCGACGACGGCGCCCGCGCCGACGGGCGGCACGGTCGCGCTCGGCCACACTGAATGCGACGTGGTGCGGGGCATCGGCGCGCCCTCGAACGTCAGTCTCTCCGGTGATGCAGCCGGCCGCCGCGTCGCCGTGGTGACCTGGAACACCGGTCCGCGCGCAGGCATCTACACCTTCACCAATGGCCGCCTGTCCTCGATCGAAGGCACCCCGGAAGCGCCTGTCGCGCCGAAGGCGGCCAAGCCAAAGCCGAAGAAGAAGTCGGCGTAAACGCTGTCGACCGTCCGCTCTGAAGCTGGTTGCGGCTGTCAATGTGATCTGCGGCGCATGCTGGTGCGTTCGTCAGGCGGCTTTGCGCCCCTTGATTGCGGTGGCCCAGGCGTGAAACGTAATCTCTCCCGTCGCGCTTGCCGGCAACCTGTCCTGCAGCCGGCGCTTCAGCTCCGCGCTTTCCGCATCTGACAGCTTCCCCACGATTCCGCTCGGGCTGCTCACGACCATCGACAGCCAATAGTCGTCGAAGTTCGCGAAGGTCCGCTCGACGACAAGCTCACGGGTTTCGACATCGCGGATTCCCAGCTCCGCCCAAAGCGCCTTCAACGCCGCAAAACGCGAGATCTCCGCACTCGGCGGGCGAGCCGCCGGTATGCCCATGGTGTCCAGCTCCTCCCACAAAGGTTGCGTCGGCGGGCCGCCTCGCATGACATCCCAGGTGTAGGACGCGACCATGCCGCCGGGCTTGGTGACGCGGACCATTTCCGAGGCGCCTTTGCGCGGGTCGGGAATGAAGAACAGTACCAGTGCCATCATTGCGACGTCGAAACGGTTGGCGTCGTAGGGAAGGGCCATCGCATCGCCAATCGAAAACTCGACCTGCCTTGCCGAAATCTTTTGGCGCGCAGTCGCGATCTGCGCGTCGGAGGGATCGATCGCGCAAACGGATGAAGGGCCGGACTTCGCAAGCAGAAGCTCGGTGAACGCGCCATTGCCCGCGCCGACATCCACCCAGCTCAGTCCGGCGCGGGGCGCGAGCCAGTCGAGGAAGAGCGTGCCGGCCGATCGGCTCCAGGGAGCCATGAAGCGTTCGTAAGCGACTCCGTCGGTGAATTTAATAGGCTCCGGTGACGACATCTGAAATTTCCCTCAAATATTCTTTGCTGGATATCCATTGGGGTTGAAAAGGCGGGCCGCCACGCAACGAGATCGTCCGCGATGCCCGGACGCCATTCCGCCACCGAGCTTAGTACCAAATGCGCCGAGACCGCAGGGGCAATTTTGCTTCGCGCGCATTTGAAAATCACGCCGCTGTTACGCGTGATCGAGCGATTCGTGATGAGAGCGTGTTCGAGTCCGCTGTCGAAATCGGGCCCGGAGGAAATCTGGAGGAAATCTCCAGAATAATCACGCGTGTCTCAAGCAGCGCTTCAAGAATGTCATGTGCGCGGCTGCTACGCATCGAGGGGAGGGGCTAGATCGATCGAAGGAATATTTGGATGTCCATTACCTCTGTCTTTTCCCCGGTTACGGGGCAGCTCACCATTTTCGGCGACACCGCCAATAACGGCGTCGTGATCAGCCGCGACAAGTCAGGCCGCATCCTGGTCAATAACGGGCACGTGAAGACGGTCGGTGGCGAGCCCACCGTCGACAACACCAGCGGGATCGACATCTTCGGTCAGGGCGGCAACGACACCATCACCGTCAACGAATGCCACGGCCCGATGCCTGCCGTGCACATCTTCGGTGGCGACGGCAATGACAAGATCACCGGCGGCTCGGGCAACGACCTGCTGTTCGGCCAGGCCGGCGACGATACGATCAAGGGCAGCGGCGGCAACGATTTGCTGTTCGGCGGCGCGGGGAACGACACACTGGACGGCGGCAGCGGCGACAACCAGTTGTTCGGCGAGGCCGGCGACGATCTCATGATCTGGAATCCCGGTGGCGGCACCAATCTGTTCGAGGGCGGTGACGGCAACGATACGGCGCAGGTCAACGGCAGCAATGACCCCGAGATGTTCACGATCACCGCGAACGGCACGCGCGTGCGGCTCGACGGCACCGGCGCCGCGCCATTTTCGCTCGACATCGGCACGACGGAGAATCTCGTGGTGCACGCCGGCGGCGGCGACGATGTCATCACCGCGGGCAACGGGCTCGCCAGCCTGATCTCGCTGACGCTCGATGGCGGCGCCGGCAACGACAGAATCACCGGCGGCGACGGCAACGACCTCATCATCGGCGGTAGCGGCGACGACATCGTCAATGGCGGTCGCGGCAACGACACCGCCCTGCTCGGATCCGGCGACGACACCTTCATCTGGAATCCCGGCGACGGCAGCGACATTGTCGAAGGCGGATCGGGCAACGACAAGCTGCTGTTCAACGGCGCCAACATCAACGAGAAGATCGACATCTCCGCCAATGGCGGCCGGGTTCGTTTCACCCGCGACGTTGCCAACATCACGATGGACCTCAACAGCATCGAGCAGATCGAGTTCGATGCGCGCGGCGGCGCCGACGATATCACCGTCGGCGATCTCTCCGGGACCGGCGTCAAGCAGGTGCTGGTCGATCTTGCAGCCGTTCCCGGCAACCCGCAAGGCGACGGCGCGGCCGATACGGTGACCGTCAACGGCACCAATGGCGGCCAGCACATCGAGGTCACGGCCGTGGGGTCGACCGTGACGGTGACCGGCCTGCCTGAGGTCGTGACCATTGCCAACGCAGAGGCGGCCAATGACCGGCTGGTGATCCAGGCGCTCGGCGGCAACGACGTCATCGATGCATCCGCGCTTGCTGCGGTGATCGGATTGACCCTCGACGGCGGCGCGGGCAACGACACCATCACCGGCAGCCAGGGTGCTGACACCCTGATCGGCGGTGACGGCAACGACAAGGTCACCGGCGGCCGCGGCAATGACGTGGCTCTGCTCGGCGCGGGCGACGATCTTTTCACGTGGAATCCCGGCGACGGCAGCGACGTCGTCGAAGGTGGCACGGGAACGGATACGCTGGTGTTCAACGGCGCCAACGTGGCGGAGAACATGTCGATCTCGGCGAACGGAGGCCGTGCGCTTCTCACTCGCGACGTCGGCGCTATCACAATGGACCTCAACGGCGTCGAGCGTGTACAGATCGCCGCCGCCGGCGGTGCAGACAACATCACGGTCGGTGACCTCACCGGAACCGACGTCGCGCAGGTGGCCATCGACCTCAGCGCCAGCCCCGGCGGCCAGAGCGGCGACGGCGCGGTGGATCGCGTGACCGTGAACGGCACCGCTGGTGACGACAACATTTCGGTCGGCACCAGCGGTGGTTCGGTCGTGGTCAATGGTCTGGCGGCGCAGGTCGCGATTGCGCATGCCGACGCCGGTGACGTGCTCAGCGTCAACGGCGGAGGCGGCAACGACGTCATCGATGCATCCGCGATCAAGGCGGGGCAGCTGCTCAGCCTCAATCTCAATGGCGGCGATGGCAACGACACCATCACCGGCAGCGCCGGCAACGACATCGTCAATGGCGGCCGCGGCAACGATGTCGCCAATCTCGGCGCCGGCGACGACACCTTCATCTGGAATCCCGGCGACGGCAGCGACATCGTCGAAGGCGGCAAGGGCACCGACACGCTGGCTTTCAACGGCGCCAATATCAGCGAGAACATCAACATCTTGGCCAATGGCGGCCGGGTGCTGTTCACCCGCGACGTTGCCGCCATCGCGATGGACCTGAATAGCGTCGAGCACATCAACTTCAACGCCCTCGGCGGGGCCGACAACATCACGGTCGGCGACCTCTCCGGCACCGGCGTGAACCAGATCGATCTCGACCTCGGCGCCAATGACGGCGCGGCTGATACGGTGACGATCAACGGAAGCAGCGGCAGCGACGTCATCACCGTGACCGAGCACGACGGCATCATCACGGTGTCGGGGCTCGGCCAGGACATCAACATCACCGATGCCGGCGCGGGCGACAGGCTCGTCATCAACGGTCTCGATGGCGACGACGTCATCACGGCCTCTAACCTGCATGGCGGCATCCAGCTCGTCGCCAATGGCGGCAATGGCGACGACGTCCTGATCGGCAGCCCCGGCAACGACACGCTGACGGGCGGTGCCGGTGACGACGTGCTGCTCGGCGGCGGCGGCCAGGACGTCCTCGACGGCGGCAGCGGCAACAACGTCGTCATCCAGGGCGGCGCTTTTGCCGCGGCGATGCTGCTCAACCAGGCCATGGCCGCGAACCTTGTTCCGGCGGGTGACGGCCACGGCGAGATGCCGCTGCCCGATCCGCACACGGCGCAGACCCAGACGCTCGCTCCGCCGCAGCACGCCTGAACCTGCGGCTTCCGGCCGGGAGAACGCCCATGACGACGAATGTGGTCCCGGCCGACACGGGGCTCGATGCGCTGCTCACCCTGCTGCATCTGCAGGGTGTTGCAGCCGACCGCGACCAGCTCAGGCACCGGCTGGGGGTGGCAAGTTTCGGCGCAGCGGACATCGTCCGCTGCGCCAGGTCGCTCGGGCTGAAGGCTCGAACCTATCGCACGCAGTGGAGCCGCCTGCCGGGCAGCCCGCTGCCAGCGATCGCGATGCTGCGCGACGGCAGTTTCATGGTCATCGCAAAGGCGTCCGCCGAGAAAGTGCTGGTGCAGTCGCCGCAGGCGCAGCGGCCGGTCTTGATGGAACGCGACGAGCTGTGCGCGATCTGGGACGGCGGGTTGATCCTGATGACCCGGCGTGTCGGGCTGTCGGACCTCGGACGCCAGTTCGACATCACCTGGTTCATCGGCGCGATCGGCAAATACCGGCGGCTGTTCGGCGAAGTCGTGGCCGCCTCATTCTTCCTCCAGCTCTTCGCGCTGGTCTCGCCGTTGTTCTTCCAGGTCGTGATCGACAAGGTGCTGGTGCACCGCTCGCTGTCGACGCTCGACGTCCTCGTCATCGGCCTCGTCGTCGTCTCGCTGTTCGATACCGTGCTCGGCATCCTGCGCAACTACCTGTTCGCGCACACCACCAACCGCATCGACGTCGAGCTGGGCGCGCGCCTGTTCCATCATCTGCTGGCATTGCCGATGGCCTGGTTTCAGGCAAGGCGGGTCGGCGATTCCGTGGCGCGGGTCCGCGAGCTCGAGAACATCCGCAATTTCATCACTTCATCGTCGCTGACGCTGCTGATCGACCTGTTCTTCACCTCGGTGTTCCTGGCGGTGATGTTCGCCTATTCGCCGCTGATGACCTGCATCGTGCTGGGCTCGTTCCCGTTCTACATCGTGATCTCGGCGGTGGCGACGCCGCTGTTCCGCCGCCGGCTGGAGGACAAGTTCCGCCGCGGCGCCGAGAACCAGGCGTTTCTGGTCGAGAGCGTCAGCGGCATCGAGACGCTGAAGGCGATGGCGGTCGAGCCGCAGATGCAGCGGCGCTGGGAGGAGCAGCTCGCCGGCTACGTCTCGGCGAGCTTCGGCGTCACCAGCCTCGGCAACACCGCAAGCCAGCTCGTGCAGTTCGTCAGCAAGGTCGTCACCGCCGCCATCCTCTATGTCGGCGCGCGCCTCGTGATCGGCGATGCATTGACCGTCGGCGAACTCGTGGCCTTCAACATCTTCGCCGGGCGCGTCTCGGCGCCGGTGCTGCGGCTGGCCCAGGTCTGGCAGGATTTCCATCAGGCACGGCTCTCGATCGCGCGGCTCGGCGACATCCTCAACAGCGCGGCTGAGCCGGCTTACTCCGCGGGTCGTGCCGGGCTGCCGCCGCTCCGCGGCAACATCCGCTTCGAGCACGTCGCCTTTCGCTATAGGCTCGACGGGCCGGAAATCCTGCACGACGTCTCGTTCGATATTCCCTCGGGACAGACCGTCGGCATCGTCGGCTCCTCGGGCTCGGGCAAGAGCACCTTCGCAAAGCTGGTGCAGCGGCTCTACGTGCCGCAGGGCGGCCGCGTGCTGATCGACGGCATGGACCTCGTCATGACCGACCCGGCCTGGCTGCGCCGGCAGATTGGCGTGGTGCTGCAGGAGAACATGCTGTTCAACCGGTCGGTGCGCGACAACATCGCGCTCGCCGATCCGACCCTGCCGATGGACCGTATCATGGACGCCGCGAAACTTGCAGGCGCGCACGACTTCATTCTGGAGCTCCCCGAAGGCTACGACACCGTCGTCGGCGAGCGCGGCTCGACGCTCTCGGGCGGCCAGCGCCAGCGCATTGCGATTGCCCGCGCGCTGGTAACCAATCCCCGTATCCTGATCTTCGACGAGGCCACCAGCGCGCTCGATTATGAGAGCGAGCGGATCATCCACGACAACATGAAGGAGATCGCGCGGGGCCGCACCGTCCTGATCATCGCGCATCGTCTCTCCACCGTCCGCGGCGCCGACCGCATCTTCACGCTGGAGCGGGGACGTCTGGTCGAGGACGGCACGCATGATGCGCTGATCAAGACCGGCGGGCGCTACGCGGCGCTGCATCGTCTGCAGGGAGGGATCTATGAGGTCGGCTAGCACTGCAGCGGCCGCCCGGCCGGCACCCACCGTCGTTCCCTTCAAGACGCCGATGCCGCGGCGCGCGGAAGAGATCGCCTTCCTGCCGGCGGCGCTGGAGATCACCGAAGCGCCGCCGTCGCCGATCGGCCGCGCCATTGCGATCGCCCTGATGCTGCTGGTCTGCGCCGCGCTCGCATGGGCGGCCTTGGGAACGATCGACATCGTGGCGTCCGCGACCGGCAAGGTGGTGTCGAGCGGACGCAGCAAGGTGGTGCAGCCGTTCGAGACCGGCGTGGTGCGCGCCATCCATGTGCAGGACGGGCAGGCTGTGAAATCCGGCGACGTGCTGATCGAGCTCGATCCGACCGTGAACGCCGCCGAGCGCGACCGGCTGCATGACGATCTCATGGCCGAGCGGCTGAACATCGCGCGTTTGCGCGCCGCACTGATGGCGGGCGAAGATGGCGCCACCGACCTCGTTCCGCCCGCGGACGCCGATCCCTTGCTGGTCGCCACCCAACGGCAGCTTCTGACGAGCCAGGTCGGCGAGCATCGCGCCAAGCTCGCCGCGCTGATGCGCCAGGAGGCGCAGAAGGAGGCGGAGCATCAGACCATCGCGGCGACGATCCACAAGCTGGATGCGTTGCTCCCCGTGACCCAGCAACGCGTCGACATCCGCAAGACGCTGATGGAGAAGGAGATCGGCTCGAAGCTGACCTATTACGAGACCCTCCAGCTCCAGATCGAGCAGCAGGAGGAGCTTGGCGTCCAGCGCAGCCGCCTCAAGGAGGCCGAGTCCGCCGTCGCCGCGATCCGCGAGACGCGTATTCAGGCCGTGGCCGAATATCGCAAGAGCCTGTCCGACGATCTCGCCAAGAGCGAGCAGAAGGCCAACGGCGTCGCACGCGATCTGATCAAGGCGCAGCAGCGGACGAAGCTGCAGCAACTGACCTCGCCGGTCGATGGCGTCGTGCAGCAGCTCGCGGTCCACACCGTCGGCGGCGTCGTCACGCCGGCGCAGTCGCTGCTCGTGATCGTGCCGTCGGATACGCGGCTCGAGGTCGAGGCGATGATCTCCAACCGCGACATCGGCTTCGTCGAGGCCGGGCAGGGCGCCGCGATCAAGATCGACACTTTCAATTTCACCCGCTACGGCCTGCTGGAGGGCCGTGTGCTGAGCGTCGCGCAGGACGCCATCATTCGCGACCGTCCGCCGGAGCGGGGCGATCGCGCACTTGGGCAGCAACGCGACAGCAGCGAGCCGAACGGGCAGGAACTGAGCTACAGCGCCCGCATTTCTCTTGATCGGACGCAAATGCAGGTCGACGACCGCCTCGTCAGCCTGTCTCCGGGCATGGCTGTGACGGTGGAGATCCGCACCGGCTCGCGCACGATCCTGAGCTATTTGCTATCGCCGTTGCAGCGGTACCGGCACGAGATCATGCGGGAACGCTAGGGGCTGCAATCTAGCCCGCGGCTTCGTCGAACTGCGCGCTGGCTTCGAGCCACTGCTCTTCCGCTCGCGCCAGCGCATCCGCGGCGTTGGCACGCGCCTTCGACAGTTGCGCGGCCTGCTTGGGATCGCGCGTGAAAATGTCGGGCAAAGCGAGCGCCGTGTCGATCTTGGCGATGATGTCGGTGACGCGGGCGATTTCGCTTTCGGCTTCCGCGATTCGCTTCTTCAGCGAGCCGCGATTGTCCGACTTCGGGCGCTGCGGCTTTTCGCTCGGCGCGTTGCGTTCGCGCGCGGCGGGTTCCGCATTGCGCGCCGACAGAATGAGGCGACGGTACTCGTCGAGATCGCCGTCGTAGTTGGTGACGGTGCGGTCGGCGACGATCCACAGCCGGTCGGCGCAGGCTTCGATTAGATAGCGATCGTGCGACACCATGATGACCGCGCCGGGGAATTCGTTGATCGCTTCGGCAAGCGCGGCGCGGCTGTCGATGTCGAGATGGTTGGTCGGCTCGTCCAGGATGATCATGTTGGGGCCGAAGAAGGTCGCAAGGCCCAGCAGCAGCCGCGCCTTCTCGCCGCCCGAGAGTTTTCCGACCTTGGTGTCGGCCGCCTTGCCGGAGAAACCGATCGCGCCGGCGCGGCCGCGCACTTTCGCTTCGGGCGCATCGCCCATCAGCTTGCGGACGTGGTCGTAGGCGGAGGCGTCCTCGTTCAGCTCGTCGAGCTGGTGCTGCGCGAAATAGGCGATCGACAGCTTGTCCGCGCGCGTCACCTTGCCGGAGAACGGCGCGAGCCGTCCGGCGAGCAGCTTGACCAGTGTCGACTTGCCGTTGCCGTTGGCTCCGAGGAGGGCGATGCGGTCGTCATTGTCGATGCGAAGCGTCACGCGGCCGAGCACCGGCGTTGCCGGGTCGTAGCCGACGGAGGCGTTGTCCACGGCGATGATCGGCGGCGACAGGATCTTTTCCGGCGCGGGGAAGGTGATCTCGCGCACGTCTTCCGTGACCAGCGCCGTGATCGGCTTCAACCGCTCCAGCATCTTGACGCGCGACTGCGCCTGGCGGGCTTTCGAGGCCTTGGCCTTGAAGCGATCGACGAAGGATTGCAGGCGCGCGCGCTCGGCCTCCTGGCGCTTGACGGCCTTGGCATCGAGCAGCTCGCGCGCGGCGCGCTGCTCCTCGAACGAGGAATAGGTGCCCTTGTAGAGCGTGAGCTTGCCGCGCTCCAGATGCAGGATCTGGTCGACCGAGCTTTCGAGAAGGTCGCGGTCATGGCTGATCACGATCACCGTGCGCGGATAATGCGCGAGGTGATCCTCCAGCCACAGCGTGCCTTCGAGGTCGAGATAGTTGGTGGGCTCGTCGAGCAGCAGGAGGTCCGGGGCTGCGAACAGCGTCGCGGCGAGCGCGACGCGCATGCGCCAGCCGCCGGAGAATTCGGCGCAGGGACGGAGCTGATCGGCGGCGGAGAAGCCGAGGCCGGAGAGGATCGCAGCTGCCCGGCTCGGCGCCGAATGCGCGTCGATGTCCACGAGCCGGGTCTGGATCTCGGCGATCCGGTGCGGATCGGTCGCGCTCTCGGCTTCGTGAAGCAGCGCGTCGCGCTCGAGGTCGGCCTTGAGCACGACGGAGATCAGGCTTTCCGGCCCGTTCGGGGCTTCCTGCGCCAGGCTGCCCACGCGCCAGCGCGGCGGCAGGGTCACCGAGCCGTGCTCAGCCGCGAGCTCACCCCGGATCACCTTGAACAGGGTCGATTTGCCGGTGCCGTTGCGGCCGACCATGCCGACGCGCGAGCCCGGCGTGATCTGCACGGAACTCTGGTCAATCAGAAGGCGTCCGGCGAGGCGGATGGAGAGGTCGGTGATAGCAAGCATGCGGCCTTGTCACCGCAGGCGGGATCAAACGCAACCCGATTCTTCGTCAGTGCGATTCGCGCTCGCGCTGCTTCAGCTCGTTGAGCAGCTGCTCCAGATGCGTCGGGAGGCGGGGCTCGGGGCGCAGGCTCTGCTGGAGCCGTTCGCCCACGGCATCGCAAATCGAGCGGCAGGTGCGCCGGTCGATCGGCTCGCTGTCATTGGCAAAAAGGCCAGCCATTGCAGGGTTCCGTGTTCTCAAAGGAAAGACACGGTACCAAGTCCCTGGCCCCCGAAATGGTTTCGCCGGTTGTTGGGGATGCCGGGGATTCTAGTAAAAATTGTATGAATTCGTCGTATCGGCGGAAATACAAAGCCCCGGCGCAGGGGGGAACGCCGGGGCTTCGCATGGAAGGTACCCTGGGGGAAAGGTACCTTTGGAAAGGTGCTGTCGGGCTCAGTAGCAGCGGTTGATCAGCCGCCAGCGGGGTCCCCAGGGGGTCGGGACCAGCCTGCGCACATAGCAGCCGCCATAACCATAAGAGACGGGGGCGGCGTAGAAGCGCGGTCCGCCCCAGCCGTAGCCGCCGTGGTGCCAGCCGCCACCGCCGCCGTGCCAGCCCCAGCCGCCATGCCAGTGAGCGGAGGCGGAGGTCGGTGCCAGCGCGGCACCCAGCGCGACCGCGGCAACGGCGGCAAGCGAAAGTTTCCTCAACATGGTGATCTCCTCAAAACTGCCGGCGCGGGGCTATCGCGTCGATGGAAAGGCCGCCGAAACGGTCCGCCTCGCCAGGAGGCTTTGGTTTCGATAGGCCCAACCTTACGCCAGCGAGGCTGAACCAAAGCCTGAATGGAGGCTTCAGATTGGGTTCATCTGGGTGAAATCTCGGTAATCCATGACTAGGTACGGCATGGCGGCCTGCGGCGAAGCGCCCGTGGGCGGCGGTGCCGGTCGCTTTGGCGGTCGCTTGCCGTCCGGCGGCAGCGCCGATATAAGCCCCGCAACTCGCGAAACCACCGCTTCTTCTCAAGGACAAGATTATGGCCATCGAACGCACTTTCTCGATCATCAAGCCCGATGCGACCGCGCGTAACCTGACCGGTGCGGTCAACGCCGTGATCGAAAAGGCGGGCCTGCGCATCGTCGCGCAGAAGCGCATCCGCATGACCAAGGAACAGGCCGAGACCTTCTATGCCGTCCACAAGGCCCGCCCGTTCTTCGGCGAGCTGGTCGAGTTCATGACCTCGGGCCCGGTCGTGGTCCAGGTGCTGGAAGCCGAGGGCGCGATCGCCAAGTACCGCGACGCCATGGGCGCGACCGATCCGTCCAAGGCGGCCGACGGCACCATCCGCAAGCTCTACGCAAAGTCGATCGGCGAGAACTCTGCGCACGGTTCGGACGCCCCGGAGACCGCCGCGATCGAGATCGCGCAGTTCTTCTCGGGCAACGAGATCGTCGGCTGATCCGTCAGCCGGTCAGTTGATATCGACGGGGGATAAGGACTCACTGTGAACTGGCTCTTGCAGATCTTCGATCCCGCTACGATCGGGGCATTCTTCACCCAGTTCCGCAACGAGATGGCCGAACCGACCTTCTGGATCGCGGTCGGCAAGATCATCTGGATCAACATCCTCCTCTCCGGCGACAATGCGCTGGTGATCGCGCTCGCCTGCCGCGGCCTCAAGCCGCGGCATCGGCTGTGGGGCATGATCTTCGGTGCCGGCGCGGCCGTGCTGCTGCGGATCATCTTCACCGGCATCGTCGCGAGCCTGATGGAGCTGCCGTATCTCAAGCTCGTCGGTGGTCTCGCGCTGATCGTGATTGCGGCCAAGCTTCTCGTGCCGGAACAGGAAGACGAGGAGGGCGTCGAGTCCGCCTCGCATCTGTGGCAGGCGGTGCAGATCGTCGTCGTCGCCGACATCGTCATGAGCCTCGACAATGTCATCGCGGTCGCGGCTGCCGCCAATGGCAGCGTGCCGCTGCTGATCCTCGGCCTCGCCATCAGCGTTCCGCTGATCGTCGCCGGCGCAGCGCTGATCATGGCGCTGCTCGCAAAGCTTCCGGTCCTGGTGTGGGCCGGTGCTGCGCTGCTCGGCTGGATCGCAGGCGAAGTGATCGCGACCGATCCCGGCATTGCGCCGAAGCTGCACACGCTGTTCGACGGCCCGTTCGGCGCCTCGCTGGACGGCGTGCTCGCCGGCTTGCGCATCCCGCCGCAGTTCGGTCATGGCGGTGGTGGCGGTGAATATCTCTGCGCGGCGCTCGGGGTCGTCGTCGTGCTGGTCGTCGGCTCCATCTGGCGCCGGCGCAGCCTCAGCCAGGCCGCGCTCGAATCCTCCGAGCGCCACGCCAAGGCGTCGGCGGAGTAAACAGCCGTTCTTCTTAGGTAGTTTTCTATCGCCGGACGATCGAGCCGGCGCGGCCGACGAGGCGGGCGAGCTGCTTGAAGCGGCTGCCGACGCGGTCGGCGACGAGATCGCCGAGCCTGTGCTCGAACACCAGCATCAGCTTGCGCCCCTGGCTGCGGAAATGCGTCGCCGGCAACACGCCCGGACGCGCCGCCGAGATCAGATGTGCGACACGGAACGCCGCGCCGAGCAGGCGGGCGCGCTCGAGCTGGGCCGGCGTCAGCAGTTCCTGCATGGTCGCCGGCGGCTGGTTTTCCTCGGAGAGGCCGGCATAGCGGTAGAACACGGAGAGGCCGACGAAGGCGCGCTCGGTGTGGGTGATCGCGCCGAAATTGGCGTTGACGACGAGGCTCAGCGTCTGCTCGCCGCGATGGTCGGGATGCACGCGCCAGCCGATGTCGGAGAGCAGGCACGCGGTGTGGCGCAGGCGGCGGTCTTCCTCGGTCTCGCGCAGCTTCACCACGCGCACCAGGCGATCGGTCCAGGCGATCAGCTCGCGGGCGTGCTTGGCCGAGCGTGACAGCAGCTCGTTGAGCTCCTCGGCGGCGCAGATCAGGCCGTCCTTGTTGCGCTCGGACTCCGACAGCTTCTCGTGCAGCAGGCCCTCGCGCACGCCGAAGGTCGAGAACACGATGGTCTTCGGCTTGGCGACGCGAATGATGTGCTCGAGCACAAGCGCCGCGTAGGTAAGGAGTGGGCGCCTCGCATCGGCGACGATCTCGATGTCGGCGAGCATGTCGGCGGCCGCCAGACGCCGCAGGCGGCGGGAGAAGTCGAGCGCTTCGGCCGCCGAGATCGAATAGCCGTGCATCACCTGCAGCGGATAGCCGCTCTGGATGATGTGGATGCGCGCAAGCGCACGCCACGTGCCGCCGACGGCATAGAAGGTGCGGCCGCGGCCCGCGGTGAGGAGTTCAACCCCGTCGATCTCCTCGCGCACGATGCGGTCGGCGCGCTTGAGCGATTTGTGCGCGAGATCCTGCAGCGCGAGTCCGCCGAGCGGTAGCGTCACGCCGCTGCGCACGGCGTTCCGGCGCACGTCGATCAGTTCGAGCGAGCCGCCGCCGAGATCGCCGACGATGCCGTCGGGATGATGGATGCCGGAGATCACGCCGAGCGCCGACAGCCGCGCCTCGCGCGGGCCCGACAGGATCTCGATCTTCACGGCACAGATGCGCTCGGCTTTCGCAATGAAGTCGGGGCCGTTGGAGGCATCGCGGCAGGCCGCAGTCGCAATCGCGAACACGCGGCCGACCTGCATCACGCGGCACAGCGCGCGAAAGCGCTTCAGCGACGTCAGCGCCTTGTCGACCGCGTCGGGCGCGAGCAGGCCCGTGCTCTGCACCTCGCGCCCGAGGCCGCACAGCGTCTTCTCGTTGAAGATCGGAATGAGGCTCCGCGTCAGCCCTTCGTAGACGACGAGACGGACCGAGTTGGAACCGATGTCGATGACCGCGACGCTCGCGCCACGCTTGCGCGGCCGCTTCACGTCCACGATCCCGGATCAGGAAGGATGACGTTCATTACGGCGCGTGAGACGGCGCGGCGAGGATTCCTTGAGCGACTTTCCACGGCCAGACAGACTCGGATTTGTCATGAAGTAGTTGTGCACGTTGAAAGGCTCCTCGCCCTTCGCGGCTTTCATACGCGTTGAGGACCCGTCCGGCAACAATTGCCAGCTCTGCTCATTGTCCTTGAGATTCGCGACCATGATCTGTTCGAGAACCTGCTGATGCACAGTGGGATTTTGCAGCGGACACAGCACCTCGACGCGGCGGTCGAGGTTGCGTGGCATCATGTCGGCCGAGGAGATATACACAGCCGCTTTCGCGCTCGGCAGGCCCTGGCCCATGCCGAAGCAGTAGATTCGGCCATGTTCCAGGAAACGTCCGATGATCGATTTGACGCGGATATTTTCCGACAGTCCGGGAATACCCGGACGGAGGCAGCAGATACCGCGCACCACGAGCTCAACCTGCACGCCGGCCTGCGAGGCCTCGTAGAGCGCGTCAATGATGTCGGGGTCGACCAGCGCATTCATCTTCATCCAGACCGCGCCGGGACGGCCGTGCCGTGCATGCGCGGTCTCGCCCTGGATGTGCTCGATGATGCGCTTGCGCAAGGTCAGCGGCGACACCGCCATCTTTTCCAGATCGCTCGGCGCGGCATAGCCGGTGATGAAGTTGAACACGCGCGCGGCGTCGCGGCCTATGGTCGGATCCGAGGTGAAGTAGGAGAGGTCGGTGTAGATGCGCGCGGTGACGGGATGATAGTTTCCGGTGCCGGTGTGGACGTAAGTCGTGAGGCTGCCGCCTTCACGACGCACCACCATCGAGAGTTTTGCGTGCGTCTTCAGCTCGAGGAAGCCGTAGACGACCTGCACGCCGGCGCGCTCGAGGTCGCGTGCCCAGCGGATGTTGGCTTCTTCGTCAAAGCGCGCCTTCAGCTCGATCAGCGCGGTGACGGACTTGCCGGCTTCGGCGGCCTCCGCAAGCGTGCGTACGATCGGCGAGTTGTTGGAGGTGCGGTAGAGCGTCTGCTTGATCGCGACGACGTCAGGGTCGCGCGCGGCCTGCTGCAGGAACTGCACGACGACGTCGAAGGATTCGTAAGGATGATGGACGACGAGATCCTTCTGCCGGATCGCAGCAAAAATGTCGCCGCCATGCTCGCGCACGCGCTCGGGATGACGCGGCACGTAAGGGGTGAATTCGAGATCGGGACGGTCGAGGCGGGTGAGCTGCGAGAGCTCGTTCATGGCGAGCACGCCGTCCACGAGGAAGACCTCGTCGTCGGCCGCTGACAGCGCATGCTGCACGAAGCTGCGCAGCTCCTCGGGCATCTTGGCGTCGATCTCGAGCCGGATCACCGACCCGCGGCGACGGCGCTTCAGCGCGGTCTCGAACAGGCGGACGAGGTCTTCGGCCTCTTCCTCGATTTCCAGCTCGGAGTCGCGGATGATGCGGAAGGCGCCCTGGCCCTGGAGGTTGTAGCCGGGGAAGAGACGGTTGATGAACAGGCCGGTGGCCTGCTCCAGCGAGATCAGGCGGACCTTGCCTTCGGCCGGCAGGCGGATGAAGCGGTCGATCTTGCCGGGCATGCGGATCAGCGCGTTCATCTGCTTGCCGTCGGCCTCGCGCGTGAGCTGGAGCGCGATGGTGAAGCCGAGGCTCGGGATGAACGGGAAGGGGTGCGCCGGGTCGATCGCCAGTGGCGTCAGCAGCGGAAACACGTTGTTGAGGAAGTAGTCCTCGATCCAGGTCCGTTCCGCCTTGGTGACGTCCTTGCCGTCCACCAGCACGATGCCGACGCCGGCGAGGCTGCCGCGCAGATCGGCCCAGATCGCCTGCTGGTCGCTGGCGAGCTGCGAGACGGTGCGGTTGATCAGCGCGAGCTGCTCGGACGGCGTCAGGCCATCGGGCGCGCGCTCGGCAATGCCCTCGCGCACCTGGGCCTTGATGCCGGCGACGCGGACCATGAAGAACTCGTCGAGGTTATTCGCCGAAATCGACAGGAATCGCACCCGCTCCAGCAGGGGGTGGCTGGGATTGACCGCTTCCTCGAGGACGCGGCGGTTGAAATGCAGCCAGGAGAGCTCGCGATTGATGAATCGCTCGGGGCTGGACGCGATCGCCGGCAGGCTCTCGGCTTCCGGAGCTTTATCTTTAGTTTCAACGGCTTGCGCGGAATCCATAAGAAGTCGGTCCATCCAGTTCGCCCCAATTTGCGACTTATGCGCAAAACCGGCGGGAGCATGTGTTAGTCCGATGACGTTTCGATGACATTGATGTTCCGCCGCCGCGCCGCGTCAAGCGGGCTTGAGGGGGCATCGGAGCGGGTCAGGCGTCCCGCAGCAGCTCGGCGGCCAGGGCGCGGGTGACGGGGCGGCCGAGCCTGAGGGCCTCGCCGTCGAGCAGCTCCACGGCCTGCCGGGCCGCCGCCGAGGATCGCTCCAGACGGGTGGCGAGGTAGCTGACCACGTTCTCGTCCACGGAGAGCTGGCGATCGGAGCAGAATTTGACGATCAGGCCGCGGAAGAGCTGGTCGTCGGGCGGCAGCAGCGCCACCGTCGGGAGGGCGCGCAGGCGCGAGCGCAGGTCGCGCAGGTTGATCTCGAGCGAGGCCGGGACTTCGCGGCCCGTGAACAGCACGTAGGCGCCGTCCTCCCGGGCGAGGTTCATGAGGTGGAACAGGGCGCGCTCGTCAAAATCCCCGGCCTTGAGATCCTCGACCACCAGCGCGCCGGTGGCGAGGGCGCCCGGAACGCCGGCGGGGTTGAGCGCATTGGCCGTGGTCGAGCGGGCTCCGGCCTCCTCGGCCCAGATCGCGGCGAGATGGCTCTTGCCGCTGCCCTCGGGGCCGGCCAGCCACATGATCCGGTTCGGCCATTCCGGCCAGCCGTCGATCAGGGCGAGGCCGGCGGCATTGGCGGGGCCTTCGAGGAAATTGTCCCGGCTGAGGCTTTCCGCATGCGGAAGCGAGAACGCCAATTGTCGGGGTTGAACGCGGCCTGCCACGCTAGCTCTGCTCCATGCCGGCGCGCGCCGGCTTCGTTGAAAGAGATTCGATCTCATCGAGCGGGACTTGGCCTTTTGCAGGGCCGCATCACCTCTCATTTGGCCTCGATCGTGCTCATGTGCCGTAGCCACTCGACGAGGTAGAGCGACACCGAGGAGAGCGTGAAGACCGTGACAAAGCCGATCAGGACAGTGTCATAGGGCGCCGGCTTGAAGCCGAAGGCAAGGGAGGCCAGTACCAGGGCGGCATAAGCGACCTGGGCGGCTGTGTTTAGCTTGGATACTTTCGACGGCTTCATCTCGACGGGCTTGTCGAACAGCCAGGATACGATCACGGCTGTCACGATCATGATGTCGCGCGATACCACGAGGATCACGATCCAGCGCGGGATGTCGCCCCAGATGCCGAGCGCGAGGTAGATCGACACCAGCAGCGCCTTGTCGGCGAGCGGGTCGAGCAGGGCGCCGAGCTCGCTGGTCATGTTGAAGCGTTTGGCCAGGAAGCCGTCCACGGCATCGCTGATGCCGGCGATCAGGAAGACGGCGAACGCCACCTCCATTTGGCTCGACACGATGGCCCAGACGATGATCGGGACCAGCATGATGCGGCCCAGGGTTATGATATTCGGAATACTCACGCGGCGCTTCCCGGCACCCGGCCTGACCTCGAATCCGGCCCCCTGGGAGGCTGAACCGGTTGATATCTCTACATAGTATAGGGCGGGGCGCCACGCTTGCCATTGCGCGTCCCCGGAATTCGACGTAACCAGCCGCAAACCCACTGGAAATCGGGCATGACCGACCGCAAAAACG
Organism: Bradyrhizobium sp.; assembly: GCF_035935975.1. Lineage (GTDB taxonomy): Bacteria > Pseudomonadota > Alphaproteobacteria > Rhizobiales > Xanthobacteraceae > Bradyrhizobium. The sequence goes on along the minus strand of NZ_DASYWN010000041.1, from coordinate 35,860 downwards.
GCCTCACTTACGCCGATTCAGGCGTCGATATCGACGCGGGCAACCGCCTCGTCGACCTGATCAAGCCGATGGTGCGCGCCACCGCGCGCCCCGGCGCCGACGCCGAGATCGGCGGCTTCGGCGGCCTGTTCGACCTCAAGGCGGCCGGCTTCAAGGACCCGGTCCTTGTCGCCGCCACCGACGGCGTCGGAACCAAGGTCAAGATCGCGATCGAGACCGGCCTCCACGGCGGGATCGGCATCGACCTCGTCGCCATGAGCGTCAACGACCTCGTCGTGCAGGGCGCCGAGCCGCTGTTCTTCCTGGACTATTTCGCCTGCGGCAAGCTCGATCCGGAGGCCACGGCCTCGATCGTCGCCGGTGTCGCCGAGGGCTGCCGCGAATCCGGCTGCGCCCTGATCGGCGGCGAGACCGCCGAAATGCCCGGCCTCTACAAGGACGGCGATTATGACCTCGGCGGCTTTGCCGTCGGCGCTGCGGAACGCGGCACGCTGCTGCCGCGCAAGGATATCGCGGCGGGCGACGCCGTGATCGGCCTTGCCTCGTCGGGCGTGCACTCCAACGGCTTCTCGCTGGTGCGCAAGATCGTCGAGCAGTCCGGCCTCGGCTTCGAGGCGCCGGCGCCGTTCGCCCCGGTCATGACGCTCGGCGGCGCGCTGCTGACGCCGACGCGGCTCTACGTCAAATCCTGCCTGCGCGCGATCCGCGAGACCGGCGCGGTGAAGGGCCTCGCCCACATCACCGGCGGCGGCTTCACCGACAACATTCCGCGCGTGCTGCCGAGCCATCTCGGTGTCGGCATCGACCTTGCGCGCCTGCCGGTGCTGCCGGTGTTCAAATGGCTGGCCGCACAGGCCGGCATCGCCGAGCTCGAAATGCTGCGCACCTTCAACTGCGGCATCGGCATGATCGCGATCGTCGAGCCCGACAAGGTCGACGAGGTCGTGCGGGTCTTCACCGATGCCGGCGAGACCGTGGCGCAGCTCGGCACCGTGATTCCGGCCGAGGGCGAACACCGCGTCGTCTATAACGGTCACCTCGATCTGGCGCTGTGATGAAGCGCCGCGTCGCCATCCTGATCTCCGGCCGCGGCTCCAACATGGCCGCGCTGATCAAGGCCGCCGCTGCCGCGGATTTCCCGGCCGAGATCGCGCTCGTCATCTCGAACAAGGCCGACGCGCTCGGGCTCGAACGCGCCAAAGCGAGCGGCGTGAACACGCTGGTGATCGAGAGCAAGCCGTTCGGCAAGGACCGCGCCGGTTTCGAGAAAGTGCTGCAGGCAGCCCTCGACCAGCACGGCATCGAGCTGATCTGTCTCGGCGGCTTCATGCGCCTGTTCACGGCCGAGTTCACCAGGGCCTGGTACGGGCGGATGCTCAACATCCATCCCTCGCTGCTGCCGTCGTTCCCCGGCCTCGATCCCCATGGCCAGGCTTTGCGCGCCGGCGTCAAACTGTCTGGCGCGACGGTGCACTTCGTCATCCCCGAGACCGATGCCGGCCCGATCGTGATGCAGGGCGCCGTGCCCGTCGGCGACCACGATACGGTGGATAGCCTGTCCGAGCGCATCCTCGAGGTCGAGCACCGCATCTATCCCGCGGCGTTGAGCCTGCTTGCGACCGGCAAGGTCAAGATCGAGGGCGATGTCTGCAGAACGGCGGGAAGCTCCGCGTCGGAAAATTTTCTGATTGCGCCGGTCGTGAGCTGAGCGCGGCTCTCGTTTCGCCGTCCCAAACAAAATCCCCCGGCAGAGCCGGGGGCAACGTCATGATCTCTCGCGTTTGGTTTTGAGAGAAATCAGGAGACCTTGAGGTTTTCCGCGGACGATTTGCCGCGGTTCTCCACGAGATCGTATTCAACCACCTGGTTCTCATTCAGGGTCGAGAGGCCAGCGCGCTCGACGGCCGAGATATGGACGAAGACGTCCTTATCGCTGCCGTTCGGCTTGATGAACCCGTAACCCTTGGTGGGGTTGAACCATTTGACGGTGCCCTTTTGTGGCATCGCTAGTCTCCTCCGCTAGATACTAAAAAGACGCGGCCGCTATTTCGCGTGCCACGCCACAAACGGGCTTCCGGAAGTCTGTTCGAGTCCCAACGACGCGAAACGCACAGCAGCACGGCCAATTCCGATTGTGGCCAATATTGCAACATGAAAACCGGCCGTTAGCAAGCAGAGCGCGGATTTCAAGACCGGACCGGGCGCGACGGTCCTCAATTTCCGACCTGTGGCCGCGGAACCACAATCGAGCGCAATGCCCTGAGGATGGCGCACCAAACGGTTGACCCTCCGTGGCAGTTCGGCACAAATCGCACAGCGTGCGCCGCAGCTCGTGTTGCATTTTTGCGCGCAGTCACTTTGCTTCGGGATTAGTCATCATGCGCTGCGCCTCGCAGCTCTCCGGGACACGGCAGACGATCGGGCTGGACCGCGTCCGCCGGATCGTGACTTCTGTCATGATGGCATGCGCTCTCGCCGTGCTGATGTCGGCGACACCAGTCCTGGCGCAGACGCCAACGCCAACGCCGACCCCAACGCCAACCGCAACGCCGACCCCGACCCCGACGCCCACGCCATCACCGAGCCCGTCTCCGACCCCGACCTCATCCTCGATCAATTACGACCGGTCGATCGGCAGCACCTCGCTCAATCTCGGCTCGAATTTTCTGGAGCGGCTGGGCGATCAGGCGTCTGGCGGCGTCAATCGCGCGTTCCGCACCAATCCCGGCGGGGGCGGGGCGTCCGCGGCTACGGAAGATCCGCGCTACCGCACCTGGTTCGAGGGCTACGGCATTTCGGTGCGGACCGATCCGCAAGGCGACTTCGTCGGCGACAAGCGCAAGACGTTTGGCGGCGTGGCCGGCTTCGGCGCGCGGGTCGCGCCGGGCGTCAATCTCGGCTTTTCGGTCGACCAGAGCCACACCGACGTCGACGTGCCGCTGGCGCTGCAGTCGGCGACGATGGACCTGACGCAGATCGGCTTCAGCGGCTCGGTCGACAAGGGACCGTGGACCTGGGCCTTCGCGGTGGTGCACGGTTTCGGAAAAGTCCATTCCAGCCGGGATACCGGCTTCGGCCTTGCCACCGCGGGCTATCGCGCCTCCGTCGACGGCGCGCTGACCGAGATCAGCTATTATTGGACCAAGGACCAGATACGCGTCGTGCCCAAGGGCGCGCTCGAATATGTGCGCGCCACCAGCGCGGCGTTCCAGGAATCCGGCGGGCTCGATCCGCTCAATGTCGGCTCGACCGTGCTCTCGCGTGCGCGGGTGATGATCGGGGCCGAGATCGGCCGCTATTTCATCTTCGACCAGAAGATCCTGGACCTGTCGGCCTACGGCAAGTTCGTCGACAATTTCCACCAGGACCTGGGATCGGTGCAGGTCAGCCTCGGGACGCAGAGCATCGTCGTGCCCGGGATCGGCGAGAGCCGTTACGGCATGGATACCGGCGCCTCGGCGTCGCTCAGCCTGACCAACACCGCGCGGCTCTACATCAACTACGACGGCAAGTTCCGCAACGAGCTGACCTCGCACCAGGGCACGGTCGGCTTCGAATACCGATGGTGAGCTGGGCTCGCCTTTGCCTCAAGTCGGCGTCGCCGCGACGTAACCCGTCAATCCAAATCCCTCGCGTGCGGACGTCATCATCGGCACCAGCGCGTTCGGATGGATGAACTCGTCGCGGAAGCAGGGATAGGTCTTGGGATCGAAGATCTTCTTCAGCCAGTCGACCACGATCTTGTGGCGCTCGGAGCCGCGAAACTCGCCGTGATAGGTGAGCCAGAGATCGGCATGGTGGCTGACGCCGAGATCGACTGCAACGAGCGGCGCGCCGAGCGCGATCGACACGGTCGGCAGGAAGCCGATGCCGGCGCCGCGCTCCACCGCATAGAGCACGCCGACCGAGGAGTTGGTCTTGATCCCGACGATGCCCTCGAGCGATTTCAGCCCGAGCACGCGCGCATAGGCGCCGTCGTCGACCTGCGGCGCGCTCTGCTTGATGATGCGGTGGTTCTGCAGATCCGCGAGCGATTTCGGCAGGCCGTAGAGATTCTCGTACTCCTTGGAGACGAAGGGATAGATGTGCAGGCGGCCGAGCTTGGCGACGATCAAATCAGGATTGGTCGGCGGCTCGAGCTGGATTGCGATATCAGACTCCAGACGCGCGACGTCGGACTGCTCCATCGCACAGCGCAGGTCGACGGTGATCTTGCGATAGGTCTTCTGGAAGTCGATCAGCCGCGGCAGGATCCAGAAATTGCCGGGGCCTTCCGTCACCGCGACGCGCACGGTGCCCGACGTGTCGTTCGACGCGCGCGAGGCGCGGCGGAAGACGTTGAAGGCATGACGCTCCATATGCGCAACGTCGGCGATCATTGCGGTGCCTTCATCGCTGAGCGTGAGTCCGCTCTGGTCGCGCAGGAACAGCTTGCAGCCGATGCTCTCTTCGAGCCGGTCGATCCTGCGCATCAACGTGGTGGAGGTGAGCCCGAGCTCTTCGGCCGCGTTGCGGAAACTTTTATATTTTGCGCACGCTAAAAACAGCTTCAAATCGTCCCAGGACGCGCCCAGGGCTTCCTCACGGTGCTGCATCATCGCAGCACCCCGGTGCAATAACTGCTGCATACTCCTGATCCCCAACCGCTAAGCTCATCCTCATAGCGGGGTACGAAAGCCGCGAACGATAGAGGGGCGAGTGGAGTATGGAAAGGGGCTCGTTTGCCGCAAGGCATGATTTCGACGCGTTGCCGCTCAGCCCGGACGTCGATGTCCGCTGCGCGCAATTTTCCGAAATTGCGGCTCTTTCCGAAATGGCGCGGCGGCTGGTGCCGGGCGTGCAGATCGGAGCGGTCGATCTGGCGCGATATTATGCACTCGATCCCGAGAGCATCCTGACCTTCAGCCGGAAGGGCCATCTCGTCGGCGGTATGGCGTTCTTGTTTCTCAACGAGCACGGCCACGACGCGTTGCTGCTCGACGAGATCTGCCTGACGGCCCCGGAGGTGCGCTATCTCGCCTTGGCCGACGAGGACGTCTCCGCAATCTACATATGGGCGATCGCGGCGACGGGGCGCGGGATCGCCGGTCTCGGCAAGGCCTCGGCGCATTTACGTCAGGTAAGGTTTCGTGACGCGGATTGCTATGCGCAGCCGTCAACCGTGGCCGGACGCGAGATCATGAAAGCGACGGGCTTTGCGCCTATCGCGAGCTTCCAGCCCGACCTCTGGTGTTACGAGCGGCCCTGGCATCGGCAGCCGCTGCGAATGCCGGGCGCGATCATCCAAGCAAGGAGTTTTGCAGATGCACGGCACTAGGATTCCTCTCGCCAAGCCCGACTCCCGCGCCATCACCGTCCGCCTCGCGCGCGATCCCAGCGATCTCATGCTGGTGACCGCCATCCGCTCGGCCGTGTATCTCGCCGAGCAGGATTGTCCGTTCGAGGAGGAGTTCGACGGCAACGACATGGTCGCCGCCCATTTCATCGGCTATATCGGCAACGAGCCTGCGGGCTGCCTGCGGGTGCGCTTCTTCGGCGATTTCGCCAAGGTGGAGCGGCTTGCGGTGCGGCACCAGTACCGGCGCTCGCGCGTCTCGTTCAAGCTGGTGCAGGCCAGCGTCGATTATGTGAAGCGCAAGGGCTTTCGCAAGATCTACGGCCAGGCGCAGGACCGGCTGGTGGATTTCTGGGCCCATTTCGGCGCCAAGCCGCTCAGTCATAATCGCAAGATCACCTTCTCGGATTTCTCCTACACGGAGATGCTGCTGGAGATCGAGCCGGGGCCGGACGCCATCACGCTGGACAGCGATCCCTATGTGATCATCCGCCCCGAGGGCGATTGGGACCGGCCCGGCGTGCTCGACGCATCCGCGGGGCGGGCGGTGACCTCGCCGCTGCGGGACCTCGCACTCGCCGATCGCTGAAACTGGTGCAGCTCTGCGCAAGACAATGCTGGCTTCCATCCACGACGACGATCCGCCGATCCTGATCTGCGCGGATCTTCAGGTCGAGTACCTCACTCCCGGGCGCCGCCACGTCATCCGCGACGGCGAGGCCGCCACTGCGCGGTCCCTGGAGCTGCTCACGCTGTGGCGCACCAATCTCTGGCCGGTGATGCATCTGAAGCGCATTGCCCAGGCGGCCTGGTTCAATCCGGCATCCAGGCTGACCGATTGGATCGCGGAGGCGAAGCCGCGGCCGGGCGAAATGACCTTCGAGCACCCGCTGCCGTCGGCCTACAGTTCCGCACGCTTCGTGGACTACATGTCCAATATCCGCAATGTGCGCTGCGTGCTGATCGGCTTTTCCCTCGATGAAACCATTCTGGCCACTGCCGTGGACGGGTTTCATCGCAGCCACCGCTACCAGGTGGTTGCCGATGCCGTGGCCTGCCGGCAGCCGGGCACGGGCGATGCTGCCGCCTACAAGCATGCGGTAGTGAATGTCGCCGGGAATTTTGCTACAATCCTGTCCAGCGCCGAACTGATCAGAACCAGCGGCGCCGTTGCGGTATAGGCGGCCGCGATCGGCGGATGGGGTGGGACATTGTCACGGGGAGACGAGCTCAAGGAGCTGGTGAGCGATTTGTCGCGTGCCGCCGAGACGGCGCGCCGCATCGGCTTGCCCACGACGGTCTACCTGCTCTCGATGGCGCTCGTCGAGGTCCGGGAAGAAGCCGCACGCGTCGCCGACGATGGCGATGACGACGGCGCGGCCTGAGCGCCGCCGGGTTTCCAAGCCATTTCCAGGCTATTTGTGTGCGGCTTTGTGCAACGCTGCTGAGCGCTTGCTGCCGACGAATTGGCGTTGCAAGTTCTGCCTCGTCGCAATAGCCAAGGAGTGACGTTGGCCGCGCCGGCGACGTCACGACTTCAAGGATCCCAAGCAAATGTCCATCCTGCCCAATTCGCAAGAAGCCCGCGATGTGGCCTACCAGCTCCATCCCTATACCAACGCGCGTGCCCATCAGCAGGCAGGTCCGCTGGTGATCGAGCGCGGCGAGGGCCCTTACGTGTTCGACGCGGCGGGCAAGCGCTATTTCGAGGCGATGGCCGGGCTGTGGAGCGTCGGCCTCGGCTTCAACGAGAAGCGGCTGGTCGAGGCCGCGCACAAGCAGATGCTGGCGCTGCCGTTCTACCATACGTTCTCCGCCAAATCGCACGGGCCCTCGATCGATCTCGCCGAGAAGCTGGTCTCGCTGGCGCCGGTGCCGATGAGCAAGGTGTTCTTCACCAATTCCGGCTCGGAAGCGAACGACACCGTCTTGAAGCTGATCGCCTACCGCTCCAATGCGCTCGGCCAGCCGCAGCGCAAGAAGATCATCAGCCGCATGCGCGCCTATCACGGCGTCACCATTGCCTCGGCGAGCCTGACGGGCCTGCCGAACAATCACCGCTCGTTCGACCTGCCGCTGCCGAACATCCTGCACACGGGCTCGCCGCATTTCTACAAGGACGGCGCCCCCGGCGAGACCGAGGAAGCCTTCGCAACGCGCCGGGCCGAGGAGCTCGACGCGCTGATCCAGAAGGAAGGGCCGGACACGATCGCCGCCTTCTTCGGCGAGCCGGTGATGGGGGCGGGCGGCGTCATCGTGCCGCCGGCGACCTATTGGGACAAGATCCAGGCGGTGTTGAAGAAGTACGACATCCTGCTGGTCGCCGACGAGGTGATCTGCGGCTTCGGCCGCACCGGCAACATGTTCGGCTGCGAGACCTATGGCATCAAGCCCGACGCGCTCGTGGTCTCCAAGCAGATCACCTCGAGCTATTTCCCGTTCTCGGCGATCCTGATGAACGACCGCATGTTCGAGCCGATCGCGGACGAGAGCAACAAGATCGGCGTGCTCGGCCACGGCTTCACCGCGGGCGGCCATCCGGTCGGCTCGGCGATCGCGCTGGAAAACCTCAAGATCATCGAGGAGCGCGGCCTGGTCGCGCACGCCGCCGAGCTCGGCGCCTACATGCAGGGCAAGCTGCGCGAGCTCACCAGCCACCCGCTGGTCGGCGAGGTCCGCGGCGTCGGCATGATCGCAGCGATCGAGCTCGTGCTCGACAAGGGGCGCAAGACGGCCGCCAGCACGCCCGGCGCCGTCGGCGGCATCGCCAGCCGCATGCTGCAGGAGCGCGGCGTGATCTCCCGCAACATGCTGGACGCCATCGCCATCTGCCCGCCGCTGATCGTCACCAAGGCGCAGATTGACGACCTGGTGGCGGCGATCACGGGCGTGCTGAACGACATGAAGGCGGAAGTCGCGAAGCTGACGCCGGCGTAAGGTTCTCTCCGCTCGTCATTGCGAGGAGCGCAGCGACGAAGCAATCCAGTCTGTCTCCGCGGAGTCGGGCTGGATTGCTTCCGCCTTCGCCAAAGGCTTCGGCGGACAAGTCGCTACGCTCGCAATGACGATGTGGAAGCAGCGAGGGCTAACGCCTACGCCCGCTGAACCCCGACCACGCGGCCCTTCTCGATCGCGAGCGCCAGCTCGCCGCGCTTCAGCTTCAACGCGGCATCGCCGAACAGCTCGCGGCGCCAGCCGCGCAGGGCGGGGACGTCGGCTTCGTCGTCGGCGGCGATCTCTTCGAGATCGTCGACGGTCGCGATCACCTTGCTGGCGACGGCGTGGCGCTCCGCGGTCATGCGCAGCAGCACCTTCAAAAGCTCCACGATGGCCGCGCCGTTGTTGTTGTTGCGCGGCTTCTCCAGCTTCGGCAGCGTGGAGAAGTCCCGTGCCAGGCCGCGCTCGACCGCGGCGACGATGTCCGCGCCCCATTTGGACTTCTCAAACCCCTTCGGCACCGAGCGCAGATGGGCGAGCTTCTCCAGCGTGTTCGGGGCGTGGGTGGCGATGTCGCTGATGGCTTCGTCGCGCAGCACGCGGCCGCGCGGCACGTCGCGGCTCTGCGCTTCCTGCTCGCGCCAGGCGGCGACCTCCATCAGGACGGCGAGGTCCTTCGGCTTGCGCACGCGCGTCTTCAGCCGCTCCCAGGCCCGCTCGGGGTGGAAGTCGTAGGTGCGGGGCGAGGTCAGGATTTCCATCTCGATCGAGACCCATTCGCTGCGGCGGCGCTTCCTGAGGTCGGCATCGAGCGCGGCGAACACGTCGCGCAGATGCGTGACGTCGGACACCGCGTAATGCATCTGCTCCTTGGTCAGTGGCCGGCGCGACCAGTCGGTGAAGCGGTGGGTCTTGTCCGGACGGTGGCCGGTGACTTTCTCGACCAGTGCGTCATAGGCGATGCTGTCGCCGTAGCCGAGCACCATCGCCGCGACCTGGGTGTCGAACACCGGGTGCGGGATGATGTTGGCCTGGTGCCAGATGATTTCGATGTCCTGGCGGGCGGCGTGAAACACCTTCAGCACGCCCTCGTTGCCCATCAGCTCGAAGAACGGCTTGAGGTCGATGCCCTCGGCCAGGGCGTCGATAACGATCGCTTCCTCGGGGCTGGCCATCTGCACCACGCACAGCAGCGGGTAATAGGTGGTTTCGCGCAGGAACTCGGTATCGACGGTAATAACGGGGTGCTTGGCCAGCCGGCTGCAGGCAGCCGCGAGGTCAGCGGTGGTAGTAATCAAATCCATGAACGGCCCATGACGAGACCATCAGCCGTTCTGCCGAAAGCGCTGTGATGTCAAGGGGCTCTAAGCAAATTCGAGGCCTGCATAGGGCCGAAATCGCCCCTTTCCGCGAAATTCCCTATTCGTAACGGATCCGGTGCGAGGATTTGCGGGCGCAGGGCAGCGCGACCACGATCAGGCACATGCCAACCAGCGCCAATCCCAGGAACTCGAAAACCAGCAAATCCACGGCGGAAATCTCCAGAAACATCGTTAGATTTGTCGGGGGTGCGTTGACGGTCTGTTAATTCCAATGGTTACCGGCGGCGGGGCGGGCCGGATGGTGGACGGGGAGTTAATGGGGCCGCCGGCCCACCGTCACGTCATTAACTTCGGCAGGGCTGCGGCCAAGGCGTCCACGGCGGCGCGAACCTTTGGTGGCGAGCGGGGCCACCATCGCTCAGCAAAGTTGAGACGGACTTGGTGGGCACGGCGCTGTGCGCCTTTGCCCACCCTGGCTAGGAGATCGCGTTCATAGCTCGCAGGGGGATTAGCCGAAGGCGTAATCCACCCTGCGAAGCCACGTAGCCCCTTACGGCAGCTTCAGCGACGTCTCGGCATTGTACGGCTTCAGCGTCTCGTCGGCGGCCTTCTGGGCGGCGACGAGGGCTTCCTTCGGCTGCTTCTTGCCGTTGAGAACCAGCATCACCTCGTCCTCGAGCGTCTTGCGCACCGGCACGGTCTTGTAGGTCGCAAACCACGGCTTGGCGACGTCGAGCTGCTCGACGGCGGTCTTGGCGTCCGGGTTCTTGTTGAGGAAGTCGACCATGTCTGATGTCTTGTAGGCGGCCATGTTGGGCGCGAAATAGCCCGTCGCACGGCTCCACCAGGCACTCTTCTCGGGCGAGGTCATCCACTTGATCAGCGTCCAGGCGGCCTTCTGCTTGTCGGCTTCGAGGCCGGCCGGAATGATCAGCGAGGCGCCGCCGATCGGCACGGCGTTGCGGACGTTGCGCGGGATGAAGGCGACCTTGTAGTTGAACTTGGCGTTGTCGCGCACATAGGTCAGCGAGCCCGTGGACAGCATCATCATCGCGGCATTGCCGGAGATGAAGGAGGTGCTGACGGCAGGACCGGGCGTGGCGCCGGGGGCGTGGACCTTGTGCTTATAGACGAGGTCGTTCCACCAGGTCAGCGCGCCGAGCATCGAGGGCGTGTCGTAATAGACTTCGCCGCCGAACTCCTCGTTGTAGTAGCGCCCGCCATTGGTCATGGTGAGCGTTTCCATCATCCAGCCGCAATAGTCGTAGGCGCAGGGGATCGCGATGCCCCATTGGGTCACCTTGTCGCCTTCGCGCTTGGTGAGCTTCTTGGCCCAGTCGGTCAGCTCGGCCCAGGTCTGCGGTGGCTTGGTTGGGTCAAGCCCGGCTTCCTTGGCCTTGTCGGCGTTGATGTAGAGCAGCGGCGTCGAATTGTGGAACGGCACGCCGTAGACCGAGCGGTTGATCACCGCATTGCCCTGCAGCGCCGGGAAGAACTGGCCCAGGAACTGGTCCTTGGTGGTGCCGTCGGCGGCGATCAGGGGATCGAGATTGGTGAGCTCGTTCTCGATCTGCATGTCGAGCAGGAAGTTCGCCGACATGATCACGGCGGACGGCGGCTTGCCGGCCTTGATCGAGGCGCGGGTCTTGATCAGCGTGTCGTCATAGGAGCCGGTGTAGACGGCGGTCGCCTTGATGTTCGGGTGACCTTCGTTGAACTCCTTGATCAAGGTGCCCATGTCGCGGGCGAGCTTGCCGTCGACGGGGACGGGAAAGAACAGGTCGATCTCGGTCGGGCCTTCGGCCATCGCCGGGACGGCGAGGGCGCCTGCCATAGAGCCTGCCATGGCAAGGCCGAGCATGAGCCTGCGGGTAAACAGCATCGGAAAATCTCCTATTTGATGCCTGAGGTGACGAAAGAGCTGATGAAGCGCTTCTGGAAGATCAGGAAGGTGATGAGCAGCGGCGCGATCACCATCAGCGTGCCGGCGGCGATGGTGCCCCAGGCCTGCGTGCCTTCCGCGGTCGCGGTGAAGACGGACAGGCCCACCGTGAGCGGCCGCTTGTCCGGCGAATTGATCACCATCAGCGGCCACAGGAAGTCGTTCCAATGGCTGGTCACGGAGATGATGGCGAAGGCGGAAAAGCTCGGCATCGACAGCGGCACGTAGATGTGGCGGATGCGCTGGAACAGGCCGGCGCCGTCGATCAGGGCTGCATCTTCCAGCTCGGTCGGGATGGCCTCGAAGGCCTGGCGCATCAGGAAGGTGCCGAAGGCCGAGGCGAAGAACGGCATCATCACGCCGGTGAGCGTGTCGTAGAGGCCGAGCTGCGCGACGAGCTTCAGGTTCGGCACGATCAGCAGTACCGGCACCAGCATCAGCTGCATCAGGAACAGGTAGAAGATCAGCGACTTGCCGGCGAAATCGAGCCGCGCAAAGGCAAAGCCCGCCAGCGTGATCGTGACGAACTGCACCAGCAGGATGCCGGTGCAGATCAGCGTGGTGTTGAGGGCGTAGCGCGGGAAATCGCCGATCTCCCAGGCATCCCTGACATTGTCGAGCGTCGGCTTCAGGCTCGGCATCAGCTCGGCCATGGCGTTGATGCCGTCAGAGGCAGGCCGCAGCGTCGCCACGCCCATCCACAGGAACGGGATCAGCCAGACGATCGCGAGCAGTACCGTCAGCAAAAAGCCGAGTTTCGGCGTGATCTCGCGGCGTGTTGCGAGCGGAGCGTCCTTGAGCAGCCAGTCGATCGGATTCATGGCCCGCCCTCGCGGTTCGCCATGGTGCGGAAGGACAGCGCGGTGAGGCCCATCAGGGCTGCGAGCGTCAGCAGCGTTGCGGCCGAGGCCTTGCCGATGTCGTAATGCTCGACCGCCTGCTGGTAGATGTAGAACAGCACCAGATTGGTCGAGTTGGACGGCCCGCCCTTGGTCATGACGAAGACGTGGTCGACCTGCGTCACCGCGTTCAGCGTGGCGATCACGATGACGAACAGGAAAGTCGGCTTGAGCTCCGGCAGGATGATGTGGCGCAGCCGCTGCCACGGCCCGGCGCCGTCGAGATGGGCCGCCTCCATCACGTCCTCGGGCACCGCCTGCAGGCCGGCGAGGAAGAACAGCATGTAATAGCCGGCGTTCTTCCAGATCGTGATGACCATGATCGCGTAGAGCGCGATGTCGGGGTCGCCGAGCCAGTTCGGCAGCACCGGCAGCAGCCGGCCGAGGTAATAATCGAGCAGGCCGACATTGGGCAGGAAGATGAACAGGAACAGCGCTGACGCCGCGACCATCGGGATCAGCACCGGCAGGAACAAGGCGGCGCGCAGCGCGCTGTTGACGGCATGGGTGCGCGACGAAGCCAGCGCGAACAGCAGCGCCAGCGTGATGCTGGGGATCGCGGTGCCGACGGCGTAAAGGAGATTGTTGACGACCGCACCGGTAAAGGCGGGGTCGGCCAGCACCGCGCTGATGTTCTCAAAGCCGACGTAGCGGACCGGCGCCTTCGGCGTGGCGCGTTGATAGAGCGCATCGATGAACACGCGGCCCATCGCGCCGTAAGTAAACAGCGCGAGGAAGACGAGCGAGGGCAGCAGCAGCAGATAGGCGGGCAGCGAGGATTTGAAGCGGCTGACGAACCGCATCACGACGTGCAGACGCGGTGCCGCCGAAGTCGCGACCGGGAGAGCCGCGGGTTCAGCGAGGCTCATGTCACCGCGCCGGGAAGTTGAGCGCATAGTCGCGGCCGTCCACTCCCGCAGGTGGTTCGAAGGGAAACCGCAGACTGGTGTCGAGGAAGTCGTGGCTGTGCACGACCAGGTTGTCCTGGTCGATCAGCACCACGCCGTAGGCCGGCGGCTCGTGGCTTGCGAGGTGCGGCGCGTCGGCGTCGAGCTCGAACCAGACCTGGTGATTGGTGCCGCGCAGGGTGGAGAACGGGATCTTGCCGTAGCTGCCGAAGATCGGGCGGTGCACATGGCCGAAGAAGAGGTGGCGGATGCGCGAACGATGGGGCGCGATCACCTCGGCGAATTCGGCGCTCTGCTTCAGCGCGATCTCGTCCATGGCGTGGACGCCGACCGGGAAGGGCGGGTGGTGCATGAACACGACGAATGGCTGGTCGGCGGGCGCGGCCGCCAGCGTGCTCGCGAGCCAGCCGAGGCGCTTGGCGCACATCTCGCCGGCGTGGCTGGTCTCGTCCAGCGTGTCCAGGAAGACGAACAGGCCGTGCTCGGTGGTGCGGGTGCCCTGCACGAAGCCGTTGGGATCGCGCGGCGCGGCCTTCAGGCCGTCGAGGCAGGCCACGCGCTTGTCGTGATTGCCGACCATGGCGATGTACGGGATTTTCAGCGCGGCCATCGCCTCGGCGAAATTGGCGTAGGATTCAGGCTCGCCCCAATGGGTGAGATCGCCGGTCACGACCGCGAAGGCGGCATCGGATTGGTGCTTGTTGATGTCGGCGACCGCCGCGTCCAGCCGCGCGCGGGGATCGAGGCCATAGAGCTTCAGCCCGGGGTTCGCGAGATGCGTGTCGGTGAGGTGGACGAATTTGAAGGGCATGGCGCGCTTTGTCGGGACTGTTGGAGGATGGACGCCTCCGGCAAGACGATCCTGACAGGCGGTTAGAGCCCGTGTGTTTCAGTTTGATGACAGTGGTTCCGGCGGGCGCGCGGCGTCCACAGCGCACGCGCACATCGCGTGATCAGCCAAAAGCGTAATCCGCCGTTGGGCCAATTATAGGTAGCGGCGTGCCTGCGCCGCGCTCACGTCCCGCAAAACGTCTGCAGCACCCGCTGGTCCGGTAGCGGCGGATCGGCGTAGGCGGAATAGTCCGGCTGGTCCTCGAATGGCCTCGCCAGCACCTTCACCAATTCCTCGAACGGCGCGTAGTCGTCGTCATTCACCGCGGCCTGGATCACGGCCTCGACGCGGTGGTTGCGCGGGATGAAGATCGGATTGACGGCGTGCATGGCGGCTTGCCGCTCGGCCGCGCTCTGCGGCTCCAGCGCGGTGCGCGCGCGCCAGCGTCCGGCCCATTCGTCGAAGGCGGTCGGCTCCATGAACTGCGCGCGCACGTCAGTGCCGTCATCGCCCGCGGCATCGCCGAGCTTGCGGAAGGTCAGGGTGAAGTCGGCCTGGTTCTTGGCCATGGCATCGAGCAGATCCTGGATCAGCGCCTCGTCGCCGTCGCGCTCCGTGAACAGGCCGACCTTCCTGCGCAGGCCTGCCTGATAGGCATTGCTGAAGGTCTCGCCGAAGGCGCCGAGGATGTCCTGGGCTTCTGCGATCGCCTTCTCCTGGTCGCCTCCGAACAGCGGCAGCAGGCATTCGGCCAGCCGCGTCAGATTCCACAGTGCGATGCGCGGCTGGTTGGCATAGGCGTAGCGGCCCATCTCGTCGATCGAGGAGAACACCTGCGCGGGATTGTAGGCGTCCATGAAGGCGCACGGACCGTAGTCGATGGTCTCGCCGGAGATAGAGGAGTTGTCGGTGTTCATCACGCCGTGGATGAACCCGACCAGCAGCCAGCGCGCGATGAGCTCGGCCTGGCGCGCGACGACGGCGGCGAGCAGGGCGTGATAGGGCCGCTCGGCGTGCAGCAGGTCCGGATAGTGCCTGACGATCACGTGGTCGGCGAGCCGGCGAATGGCGTCGGTGTCGCGGCGGACGGCGAAGAACTGGAAGGTGCCGACGCGGATATGGCTCGCGGCGACGCGCGTCAGCACGGCACCGGGCAGCGCGGTCTCGCGGATGACGTGCTCGCCGGTGACGACGGCGGCGAGCGAGCGGGTGGTCGGAATGCCGAGCGCATACATCGCCTCGCTGACGATGTATTCGCGCAGCACCGGTCCCAGCGCCGCGCGGCCATCGCCCCGGCGGGAGAACGGGGTGGGGCCCGAGCCCTTGAGCTGGATGTCGCGGCGGATGCCGTCCCTGTCGATGACCTCGCCGAGCAGGATGGCGCGGCCGTCGCCGAGCTGGGGCACGAATTGCCCGAACTGGTGGCCGGCATAGGCCATGGCAATGGGATCGGCACCGGCGGGGACCGTCTTGCCGGCCAGGATCTCGGCTCCCTCGGGGGTCTCCAGCAGGTCAGGATCGAGCCCGAGCTGGACCGCCAGCGGCCGGTTCAGCTTGATCAGCCGGGGGGCGGCGACAGGGGTCGGCGCGACGCGGGCAAAGAAGCTGTCCGGCAGGGCCGAATACGAGTTCTGGAACGGGAAATGGACGGTCATGGAGGTAAAGATAGGCGGGGAATGCCTGATGGCAAAGGCTTGGGGCCCGATCGGCCGAAAATGGGCGCTTCCAGCCCAAAACAGGCCGTTGCCGTGGTTGCCGCCTCGGGTTGCCGCTTTGGGCCTCGTCGGGTAAACCCTGCCGCAACTTCGGACCGGCCCTCTTGGGGTCGTCCGATTCGCTTCCTCCGACATTGATTTTGGGACGACCATGCATCGCTACCGGTCACATACATGCGGCGCGCTCCGCGACAGCAACATCGGCGAGACGATCCGCCTCTCGGGCTGGGTCCATCGCGTCCGCGACCATGGCGGCGTGCTGTTCATCGACCTGCGCGACCATTACGGCCTGACCCAGTGCGTGGTCGATCCGGACTCGCCGGCGTTCTCGCTGGCCGAGAAGCTGCGCTCGGAATTCGTGGTCAAGATGGACGGCAAGGTCCGCCGCCGCCCCGAAGGCACCGACAATGACGACCTGCCGACCGGCAAGGTCGAGGTTTACGTCAGCGAGATCGAGGTGCTGGGCCCGGCCGGCGACCTGCCGCTGCCCGTGTTCGGCGACCAGGAATATCCCGAAGACATCCGCCTGAAGTACCGCTTCCTCGACCTGCGCCGCGAGAAGCTGCACCAGAACATCATGACCCGCGTCGAGATCATCAAGTCGATGCGCCGGCGGATGGAGGGGCAGGGCTTCTTCGAGTTCAACACCCCGATCCTGACCGCATCCTCGCCGGAAGGCGCGCGCGACTTCCTGGTGCCGTCGCGCATCCATCCCGGCAAGTTCTACGCGCTGCCGCAGGCGCCGCAGCAGTACAAGCAGCTGCTGATGATGTCGGGCTTCGACCGCTACTTCCAGATCGCGCCGTGTTTCCGCGACGAGGACCCGCGCGCCGACCGTCTGCCGGGCGAGTTCTATCAGCTCGACGTCGAGATGAGCTTCGTCACGCAGGAAGACGTGTTCGCGGCGATGGAGCCCGTCATCACCGGCGTGTTCGAGGAGTTCGCCAAGGGCAAGCCGGTGAGCAAGAACTGGCGCCGGATTCCGTTCGCCGAGGCGCTGCGCAAGTACGGCAGCGACAAGCCTGACCTGCGCAATCCGATCGAGATGCAGGACGTCTCCGAGCACTTCCGTGGCTCCGGCTTCAAGGTGTTTGCGCGCATGCTCGAAGATCCCAAGAACCAGGTCTGGGCGATCCCGGCACCGGGCGGCGGCAGCCGCGCGTTCTGCGACCGCATGAACTCGTGGGCGCAGGGCGAGGGCCAGCCCGGCCTCGGCTACATCATGTGGCGCGAAGGCGGCGAGGGCGCAGGTCCGCTTGCGAACAACATCGGGCCCGAGCGCACCGCTGCGATCCGCGCGCAGATCGGCACCAAGGAAGGCGATGCCGCCTTCTTCGTCGCCGGCGATCCCGACAAGTTCTGGAAGTTTTCAGGGTTGGCCCGCAACAAGGTCGGCGAGGAACTGAACCTCACCGACAAGGAGCGGTTCGAGCTCGCCTGGATCGTCGATTTCCCGATGTACGAGTACAACGAGGACGACAAGAAGGTCGACTTCTCGCACAACCCGTTCTCGATGCCGCAGGGCGGTCTCGATGCGTTGCAGGGCCAGGACCCGCTGACCATCAAGGCGTTCCAGTACGACATCACCTGCAATGGCTACGAGATCGCCTCGGGCGGCATCCGCAACCACGTGCCGGAAGCGATGGTGAAGGCGTTCGAGATCGCAGGTTACGGCGAGCAGGAAGTGGTCGACCGCTTCGGCGGCATGTACCGCGCCTTCCAGTACGGCGCGCCGCCGCATGGCGGTATGGCCGCGGGCGTCGACCGCATCGTGATGCTGCTCTGCGGCACCACGAATTTGCGCGAGATCTCGCTGTTCCCGATGAACCAGCAGGCCATGGACTTGCTGATGGGCGCGCCGTCGGAAGCGACGACAAAACAGCTCCGCGAGCTGCATGTGCGGGTGAACCTGCCGCAGAAGTGAGACGGGCCGGTTTTTTTCGGTCTCGTGTCCCGGACTCGCTGCGGCACGCAGTGACGCTGCGCAGAGCCGGGACCCAGAAGACCGCGGCTCGCCGAGACGTGGGCCCCGGCTCAGCAGCGCATCACTGCGTGCTGCGCTGCGTCCGGGGCACGAGACAGCTCTCTCCTACAACCCCGTCGATGCCTCGATCCTGAACTGCGCCAGCGCGACGATTGGTTCGCTGTTCAGGGCGTCCACGAGCTGAAGCACCGGCACCTTGCCGAGCGGCGTCAGCTTGATGTTCAGCGTTTGCCCCGATGTGGCGACGAAGTCGGCCAACGCGCCCGCGGCCGCCTTGGCATCGAGGTTGGAGGCGCCGACCTTCTCGCCCTGCGCCCTGATCAACTCGACGATGGCGCTGCGCGCGGCGTCGCTCCTGACATTCTGCATACGGGCAAACTGGGCCACGACGAGATCGACCACGCCGCTGTCGCGCAAGGAGAGCTCGATCGCGCCGGCCTCGACCTGCGCCGCTTGGCCCATCGCCTGCACCGGGTCGGTCGTGAACAGGCCGCGCGGCACGTTGGCAAGCGCGAAGCGGGCCTGCGCCCTGGCGAGATTGCCGAGATCGATGGTCGCTGGCGCAAGCGCGAACGCGCCGGACGATTCCGTCCAGGCCGCGCCGAGGTCGAGATCGATCGCGAGCTTGTCGACGCCGGCCATGATCAGCGGCCGCTGCGCCGGATTGGCGGGATCGGTGGGCGTGACCATCTTCACGACCAGATTGGCCTTGCTCGGGATCGATCCGACCAGTTGGCCCCAGTTCAGGCTGATCGTGTCGATGGTGACGAGCTGCCGCGTGGTCTTGTAGGGCGACACCACGCCCTTGATCTCGGCGCCTTCGAGCACCCGGAACAGGCCCAGCACCTGATCCGGCGAGGGCGTCTGTCCGGGATTGCTGAGGCCCGCCGCCCAGCGCATCAGGTTCGCTGCGCTGAACGATTTCAGCGCGAAGCGCTCCATCTTGAACTGTCCCTGCGGAGCCGGCGTATCGACGCCCTCGATTGCGAACTCGCCCTCGCGGTATCGGATCGCATTGACCTTGCCGGTCCCCTGTGGCGTGCCGATCGCAATTTTGCTGACCTCGGCCCTGCCGATGCGAAGGCCCTCATAAACCCCGGCGAGCTTCTCCAGCATCTCGCGCGACTGTGCCGGCGTCGGAATAGCCGATTGATCCTGCGGCAGCGCCGCAAATAGCTCGGCCAGCCGGAATTTCGACGGCTGCACGTCGATGTTCTCCATCACGAAGCCGTCGATATCGAAACGCATCCCCTGGGCCGATTTGAGCGCGTAGGGGCCGGCCGAGACTTGCCGGTAGACGCGATGATAGGTCTCGTCGCTGCTGGTCTTCGGATCGAGCGCGGCGATGATCGCGGTCGCATCGAAATCATTGACGATGACGTTCGCCAGCTCGCCGGTCAGCTTGTCCGGCTTGCCCGGCTGCTTCACGTCGATCGAGATGGCGGCACGATCCGCCTTCATCGCATCGATCTTGCCGCGCTTCAGGTTCTGGATCGCCAATCCGGAATAGGTGATCTCGCCGCTGCCGCCGGGACCGCCGCCGGAATCGAAGCTCATCGTCAGCGTGGGCGCCGTGAGCGAGGACGCCGCGACGCTTGCGTATTGACCGAGCACGTAGCGATAGAGATCGATCAGGGAGCCGTTCGCCGGCGCCGTCCCGGTGTGAAGCGGGCCGGCATAGTCGCGCATCGTCAGTTGCGGGATCTTGTAGGACGCCTTCACCTTGGCCTGACCGACCTGCTCCAGCGCGACGTCGATGCCGGTGATGTCGATGCTGTCGGCCGAAAACCTGCCGTCGTCGATCTGGCGAATGCCGGTGCCCTTGATGCCGGCAATCCTGACCTGCGCTTGCGGCTGGCTGCCGGGCGTGACCGCGATGTCGTCGATCGTCAGCGTCCGGGTCATCAGGTCGAACGCGACCTTGCCGTGGCTCGCCTTGCCGCCACCGGCGCGCATCTGCTCGAACGCCGCCTCGATCTCGGCGGTGGCGCGGTGCTTGGCGTAGAGGTTGAAGCCGAACCATCCGCCCGCGGCGAGCATGGCTGCCACGATCAGGCCGATCAGGATGCGCTTCATTCCCAGCTCCAGTTGCCCGTTTTGCACTGCGCAAGCTGCCATATTCGGGAAACGTCGCGCGGTCTAGGGAAAGCTAACGCTATCAGATATTTGACCAGCCGCCCTGTTGATGGGGCCGCAATCGGATGTTGCCACCGGGGCGCCCGCCGTGCTTCATCCCGTTTCCACGACCCGGAAATACCATCCGCTTGGATGGCCGCTCCGGATGATGCATTTTGAGGCCGGTAACGCGAGGCAAGAGACCGCATGTCGTCCTATTCAGATGATCTCCACCAGGCGGCGCTGGCCTATCACCGACTGCCGCGTCCCGGAAAGCTCGAGATCCAGGCGAGCAAGCCGCTTGCCAACCAGCGCGACCTCGCGCTTGCCTATTCTCCGGGCGTCGCCGCCGCCTGTACCGAGATCGCCAAGAACCCGGCGGAAGCCGCGACCCTGACGACCCGCGCCAATCTGGTCGCCGTGGTCTCCAACGGCACCGCGGTGCTGGGCCTCGGCAATATCGGCCCGTTGGCGTCCAAGCCGGTGATGGAGGGCAAGGCCGTCCTGTTCAAGAAATTCGCCGGCATCGACGTGTTCGACATCGAGATCGCCGCCGACACCATCGACCGCGTGGTCGAGACGGTCGCGGCACTCGAGCCGACCTTCGGCGGCATCAATCTGGAAGACATCCGCGGACCGGAGTGCTTCGAGATCGAGGCGCGCTTGAAAGAGCGCATGAAGATCCCGGTCTTCCATGACGACCAGCACGGCACCGCCATCATCGTCGCCGCCGCCATCACCAATGGCCTCAGGCTGAACGGCAAGAAGCTGTCGGACGTCAAGATCGTGGCGTCGGGGGCAGGGGCCGCGGCGATCGCGACGCTCAATCTCCTGGTGTCGATGGGCGCGCAGCGCAAGAACATCTGGGTCTGCGACATCGACGGCCTCGTGCATGAGGGCCGCAACACTTCGATGGACCGCTGGAAGGCGGTCTATGCGCAGAAGACCGACAAGCGCACGCTCGGCGACGTCATCGGCGGTGCCGACATCTTCATCGGCCTGTCGGCCCCCGGCGTGCTCAAGCCGGAGATGGCCAAGGCGATGGGCGAGAAGCCCCTCATCATGGCGCTTGCCAACCCGACCCCGGAGATCATGCCGGAGGAGGCGCGCAAGGTGCGCCCCGACGCCATGATCTGCACCGGCCGCTCGGACTATCCGAACCAGGTCAACAACGTCCTCTGCTTCCCGTTCATCTTCCGCGGCGCGCTCGATGTCGGCGCCAGCGCCATCAACGAGGAGATGAAGCACGCCGCCGTCGAGGCCATCGCGCAGCTTGCGCGCGAGGCGCCGTCCGATGCGGTCGCGCAGGGCTTTGATACCGGCGAGACGCAAGGCTTCGGTCCGGGCTCGCTGATCCCGAGCCCGTTCGACCCGCGCCTGATCCTGCGCATCGCGCCGGCCGTGGCGAAGGCCGCGATAGAGTCGGGCGTCGCGACGCGCCCCATCACCAATTTCGACGAATACACCGCGCTGCTCGAGCGCTTCGCCTTCCGCTCCGGCCTCGTCATGAAGCCGATGTTCGCCAAGGCCAAGACCCAGCCGGTCCGCGTGATCTACGCCGAAGGCGAGGACGAGCGCGTGCTCCGCGCCACGCAGGTGGTGCTGGAAGAAAAGCTGGCGACGCCGATCCTGGTCGGCCGTCCCTCGGTGGTCGAGGCGCGCATCAAGCGCTTCGGCCTGTCGATCAAGGCGGGCAAGGATTTCGATCTCGTCAATCCCGAGGACGATCCGCGCTACCGCTCCTATGTGCAGTCCTATGTCGAGGTCGCCGGCCGCAGCGGCGTGACGCCGGACGCGGCGCGCACGGTGGTGCGCACCAACAACACGGTCATCGCGGCGCTCGCGGTGACGCGCGGGGAGGCGGATGCGATGCTGTGCGGCGTCGAGGGCCGCTACATGAGCCATCTGCGCCATGTCCGCGAGATCGTCGGCTTCTCGCCCGGCATCAGCGACTACGCCGCGCTGGCGCTGCTGATCACCAGCAAGGGCGCGTTCTTCATCGCCGACACGCAGGTTCGGCCCAATCCGAGCGCGGAAGAGCTCGCCGAGATCGCCTCGCTCGCGGCGGTTCACGTCCAGCGCTTCAACATCAAGCCGAAGATCGCCTTCGTCTCGCATTCCGATTTCGGCAGCTACGACACCGAATCCTCGCGCAAGATGCGGCGGGCGACCCAGCTCCTGAAGGAGAAGCATCCGGAGATCGAGGCCGACGGCGAGATGCAGGGCGACACCGCGCTCTCCGCCGCTGCGCGAAAAATGGTGCTGCCGCACTCCAAGCTGGAGGGCGAGGCCAACATCATGATCATGCCGACGCTGGACACCGCCAACGTCGCCTACCAGATGATCAAGTCGCTGGCGGACGCGTTGCCGGTCGGCCCGATCCTGATCGGCCCGGCGCGTCCGGCCCACATCCTCACTCCCTCGGTGACCGCGCGCGGCATCCTGAACATGACAGCGGTCGCCGTGGTCGAAGCGCAGGAGCGCGCGGCGCGACAGCAGCCGACGTTGTTCACGTAAGTGCGAGTTGGCGCGTCGTCGGTGGTGCAAATCCTTCTCCCCTTGCGGGAGAAGGTGGCATAGGCGGCCTTCGGCCGCCGTTCTAAAAAACGCCGAAGCAAAGCTTCGGCTATGGCGCCGGATGAGGGGTATCTCTCCGCGAGTCGAGACCGCGAGAATTATCCGTGCCGATAGAAACCCCTCACCCGTCTCGCCGCGATTCACCCTGTCCCACAAGGGGTGAGGGGAAGCAGCCGACGCCACCAGTTTTGAATTACTTTCAGTTTCCCATTTCCCCGTTTGTAAACCGGCGCACGACTCTCCATAATCGCGCAATCCTTTCGTCCAAGTTCCGATTTCAAAAAGCCTGAGCCAAGAGGCCGATCATGCCAGCGTTCGTGACTTTCGGGCGAATCCTGTTCGCCGTGCTGTTCATCTACACGGGCGCCACCAAGCTCTTTGCCATCCAGGCGACCGCGGATTACATCGCCACCAAGGTCGTGGTGCCTGATGTGATTGCGCCCTATGCCAAGCAGGTCGAGACGGCCACTGCCATGACCACGCCGCAACTGCTGGCGATCGCGGTCGGGGCGCTCGAGGTCATCGCAGGGGTGATGATCGCGCTGAATTTCGGCGCGCGCTTCTTCGCCATGCTGCTGATCGTCTACGTCGCGGTCGCGACCGTGCTGTTCTACGATTTCTGGAACATGGCAGCGCCCGACAACGCCAAGATGCTGGTCGACGCGCTGAAGAATCTCTCGATCATCGGCGCGCTCTGCATGATCATCGGCTACGGCCGCACCACGCGCCCGGCCGAGTCGGCCTATGGGGACGTCTAGCCCATAGCCCGCAGGTTAGCTTGGCGCCGCGTTAGCCCGCATTCACATGCGCGGAACGTCCAGCCTCGCGCAAGGTCGCTGCCGCAGGATGAGCCGGAGCGAGGTGTGCGGACAATTCGAGGGTTGCTCAGCATTCAAATGCACGAAGGGCCATCTGACGCGCGCCTTGCCTGATCGCATCGGTGAGGGGGCCCATCGGAATGTATGCTGCAGCGTCGTCGGGGTCTGTATCGTTCGAGGCCGGGCTCGTGCATCATCGCGCCGGCCGCTTGCAGCAAGCAGAAGTGATCTATCGGCAGATCCTGGCCTCCGAGCCGGATCGTGCGGACTGTATTCAACTCCTGGGGATTGCCTTGCTTCAGGCAGGGCAGCCCGACAAGGCGCTCGATTTCATCGTCCGTGCCATCGAGCTCCAGCCTTCCAACAGCGTCCATCACAGCAACATGGCCGGCGCTCTGCGCGCGCTCGGACGACGGGACGAGGCCATCGCGAGCTACCGGCAAGCGCTGAAGCTCAAGCCCGACAGTCTGGATGTGCACAATCAGCTCGGGGTCCTGCTGGGCGAATGCGACGACCTCACGGGCGCCGAGGCCCATTATCGGCTCGTGCTGCGACATCCCGCTGGCCTTGATCTCAATCTTGCTCGCGCTCACGTCGATGCCCGTTTCAATCTCGCCAATCTGCTGGCGCGGCGGAAGCAGTTCGACGACGCCATCGTCGAGTTTCGGCACGTGCTGCGGCAGCGGCCGGATTTCGCGGCGGCCCATTGCAACCTTGGAGTGGTGCTGTTCGATCGATCCGCCTTCGAGGAGTGCGAGCGTTGCTATCGTGAGGCCCTGCGCCTCGACCCGACATTTGCCGAGGCCCACACCAATCTCGGCGGCCTTTTCATCAAGTTGGGCCGTCTCGACGAGGCGGAGGTCCATCTTCGCGAAGCCTGCAAGCTCAAGTCAGATTCGCCCGGGACCTTGAACAATCTCGGTGACCTGCTGCGACTCCAGGGGCGGCGGGAAGAGGCGGAAGCCTACTGCAGGGAAGCGTTGCGTCTGGAGCCGGACTATTTTCCCGCGCAACTGACTCTCGGCAATGCCCTTCGCGAGGCCGGTCGTTTCCACGAGGCAGAGCCGTGCTATCGGGTCGTTCTCTCTCACAATCCAGCCTTGCCTGAGGCGCTCAACAATCTCGGTGCCTTGCTGTTCGATCTTGGGCGGCCTGATGAATCGATTCAGAGCTTGCGAACGGCGGTGTCGCAAAGGCCGGATTATGCCGACGCGCATTTCAACCTGGCGGCCTCACTGTTGCTGGCCGGCCAGTTCGACGAAGGCTGGCGGGAATATGAGTGGCGGTGGAAGCAGGCAAAGAAAACGCTGCAGCTGCGCGGCTTCAGCCAACCGCTCTGGAATGGAGAAGATATCGGTGATCGGGTCCTGCTGCTGAATGCGGAGCAGGGCCAGGGCGACACGCTCCAGTTCGTTCGCTTCGTGCCGGCCATTGCGGCGGGGCGGCGGGTCGTTCTCGAGGTTCAGCGGCCGCTATTGCCGCTGCTGGCTGGGCTGCCGGGAATCGAGAGCATCGTCGTCCGCGGCGATCCGCTGCCGCCGTTCGATCTGCATTGTCCGCTGCTGAGCCTGCCGCGGGTCCTTGGCACCACGCTCGAAACCATCCCGCGAGAGATACCCTATCTCCGGGCCGATCCGCAGCGTGCGGCGGCCTGGCGCGAGCGGGTCGGGCAACTCGAGGGCCTGCGGGTGGGGCTCGTCTGGGCAGGCAATCAGGCGATGAGCGGCGACAATCGCCGCTCTGTTCCGCTCGAACGTTTTTCAGAGCTGGCGGACCTGCCGGGCGTGAGTTTCGTCTCGTTGCAGAAGGGACCGGGGACCAGCCAGTCGCCGCCGCCCGGGCTGTCCTGGCACGACTGGACGGACGATCTCCACGACTTCGGCGAGACCGCAGCGCTGATCGAGGCGCTGGACCTGGTCATCGGTGTCGATACCGCCGTGGTGCATCTTGCAGGCGCGCTTGGCCGCCCCGTCTGGCTGCTCAATCGCTTCGATCGGTGCTGGCGGTGGTTGCTGAACCGCGACGACAGCCCATGGTATCCGACGCTGCGGCAATTCCGGCAACCGCAGCCCGGCGATTGGCGCAGCGTGCTCCAGAGCGTGCGCGCTGAACTGCAGAAATCCGGTTTGGCCCCGTCCAGCACCCAGTGATCGTTATGCGTGGCGCGTGAATGTGTTGCACGCAGGTGTCAAAACACCGGTACTGTGCATGGGGTTGTTTTTCGAATTTTAGCTGACGCTCCTGGCCGGCCGCCACGGCGTGACGGTCACCTCATGCGCGGCATCGAGCAGATACGGATCGCCCGGCTTCATCCCGTGTGACGCCAGCACCTCATGCGGCGTCCGCTCCGGCACGCCCACGAAACAGCCTTCGCCGCCGGGCAGCCGCACATGCGGGGCTTCCGACAGCCAGAACGTGTCGTAGCGGTCCATGAACATGTCGAACACGACTGGGCCGCCGATGATCGCAACCGTGCCGGACGAGACATCGGCGAAGGCGCAGGCTTCCTCGAAGCTCGCGTGCTCGGGATTCCATAGCGTCGCGTTCGGCATTTCCGGATCGACGGTGAGCGCCTTGATCTTGCGGGTCAGGATCAGCCGCTTGCGCTTCGGCGAGTTCGGCTGCTGCTCGTGCGAGTGCCCGCCGTGCACGATGATCGCGGCGCGATCGAGCGCCTGCTCGAAAAATCGCTTGTCGCCTTCGAACACCAGGGTGGAGGGCATGATGTGCGACGGATCGGCAAGCATGCCGTCCGCCGAGATGATGACGTAACCTTCGAACCGGAAAGACAATTGCGGTCTATTCCGAGACCGTCGTCACGACGCTGTTGACCGGGCGCTGGCTCACCGTCGGCAGCTTGGCGTCCTTGAGCAGCTCCTGGTCGTATTCCGGCAGCGTCGAGGCCGGGAATTTGGCGCGCATCGCCACCACCTTGTAGCCGCCGGCCTTGAGGCGCTTGAGCAGCTCGGGCAGGGCTTCGGCGGTGTGCTTCTGGAAGTCGTGCATCAGGATGATGCCCTTGCCCCTGCTGTCGAGCTTCTTCATCACGGTCTCGATCACCTTCTCGGGCTTGGAGGCCTTGAAGTCGAAGGAGTCGATGTCGCAGGAGAAGATCGCCGTGTTGCGGTTGCCGAGATAGGTGACCATCTCCGGCGGGTGCTGCAGCGCCGGGAAGCGGAAGAACGGCGAGGGCGAGATGCCGCCGAGCGCCCATTTCACGGCGGACAGGCCCTTCTCGATCTCTTCCTTGCGCTGCGCTTCGTTCAGCTTCTTGTTGTTGAGATTGGCGTGCGACCAGGTGTGGGTGCCCACCGTGTGGCCGGCCGCATAGACCTGCTTGAGGATCTCGGGCTCATAGGTCGCGTGCTTGCCGATCGAGAAGAAGATGCCGGTGGTGCATTCGTCGGCGAGCGCCTTCAGCACCGCGGGCGTGTTCTTCGGCCAGGGGCCGTCGTCGAAGGTCAGCACGACCTCCTTGTCGCGCAGGAAGTCGAGCTCCTTGAAATGCTCGAACCCGAAGCCGGGACCGCCTGTGGTGTCGATCTCGACGGTGCGGGCGACGCCGAGCGCACCGGGCGTGTTGCAGGCCGCGCGCGCGGGCTGCGGCGCCTGTTGCGGCGGGGGCGGATTGACGAAGCCGGCCGGCGCCGGGGCTGCGGCCGCCGGTGCGGGAGCCGCCGCTGCAGCGGGCGCTGCCGCCGGTGCAGCCTGGGTCGCGGCAGCGGGCTTCGCGGCCGGGGTCTGCGACCACGCCGCGCCTGCCATCGCAACAGACATCGCGCTTGCCAAAATCAGTCCTGCCGCCACACGCATGGTGTTGTCCTCGAGATTGATCCCGTTGTTCCACCGTCGCTTTTCGCTCCGGCAAAACCTTCCCGCCCCAGATGGTCCTAGCCTAGATGGTGGGCCCTCGTCATTGCAACGGCTGTTTGGCACCCCGCCACAATTGTGCCCAACCGGATGGAGCGCGACGGCGTCTCAGCTATCGGCCAGCGTCCTGGCGATGGCCGTCTTGACCCGCGTATCGGCCGGCTCGACTGCCGACGGAAAGACCTCGGCAATGTAGCCGTCGCGGCCGATCAGGTATTTGTGGAAGTTCCAGCGCGGAACCTCCCTGGGCCGTGCCTCGGCCGCCCATTTGTAGAACGGGTGCGCCTTGGCACCGACCACGACGGCCTTGGCCGCGATCGGGAAGGTAACCCCATATTGATGGTGCGCAGTCTCGGTGATCTCGCTGGCACCGCCGGGCTCCTGACCGCCGAAATCGTTGGAGGGCACGCCGATCACGGTCAGCCCGCGCGCGCGAAACTCGGTCCAGATTTCCTGCAGGCCGGCATATTGCGGCGTGTAGCCGCAAAGCGAGGCGGTGTTGACCACCAGCAGCGGCTTGCCGGTGAACGCGGCAAGGCGGATGTCGTCGCCTGACAATGCAGGAAATGAGAAGGCGTAGGCCGGAATCCGGCTCATGCCGCCATCGGCGAACGCGCGGGTCGTCGGCACGATGGCGCCGGCGAGCGTCGCAACGAGCATGGTCCTGCGGTTCATCATGACGGCGTCCCCCGAAATGATCCGCGCGGAGCTTAACGCTGCCGGCGCGAGTCGGGCGCTCAACACCGCGTTATCGGGAACTGTGCGGCCTAGTACAGGCGGACGATGAAGTCGGTGCCTTCGCCGGTCTCGCCCTGGTTGATGCCCTGGTCGGAGACGATGATCGATCCGCCTGACGTCAGCATCTCGTTGATCTTCGCCATGGTGTCTGCAGGGACGGAGATACGGTCGAGTGCTTCGGCCGGACTATCCGGCGTCACCACCGGCTTCGCGGCAACGGGGATCACGGCGGTGCCACCCTTGCGGCGCGTCATGCGGCTGTCATCCTCGCGCGCGGCGGAGCGAGCGGTGACGGGCAGGGACACCACCGACCAACGCAGTGCGTTGGAATCGGCCTTGTCGACTTCGGCGGTGAACACATGGGTGCCGAGCGGCCGGTCGCTCGGGGCGATCGTGACCGGCGCTTCGAACAGCGGCGCAAAATTCTGCCGCACGTAGATCTTGGAATCCTTGCGGCTGATGAAGACCGCGATCTGGCCGGCCCGCTTCGGCGCTTCCGGCTTTGCCGCCGGCGCGGGATCGGCGACGCGGGTCTCGTCCTTCTTGGCATCGGCTGCGGGCACCGTGGCTGTCAGGGTCGCGTCGGGCTTCTTCGCAGTGTCGGCTGCCTCGACCTTGGTAGGCTCCGCCTTGGCGGGTTCAGGCGCAGTCTTCGCAGCCTGGGCCTGGTCAGCGGCGTTGTCGCCGGTGGTTGCGGCTGCCTTCGGCACTTCCGCGGCATCGGCCGGCTTCGCTTCCGTGCTCGCAGGTTTTGCTAAGTCGTCCGACCGTGGCTTGGATGTATCAGACGCCTCGGCGGTCTTCGTCTCGGGCTTGTCGGCCGGCTTGGCGGCGTCGTCATGGGCGGGTGCATTGCCCGTGGTCATGTCCGACATCACGGCATGGCCGACCGAGGAGCGCAGCTCGAGCACGCTGTCGGCGCTGGCGGTCCTGGTCTCCTGCGGTTTGGTCTCCTGCGGTTTGGCCTCGGTGACCTTGGCTTGTTCAGCGCCCTTGTCGGCCTTGTCGCCGACATTGGTTTGCGGCTCGAGGCTCGCAGCAGGCTGCGGCGGCACGCGCACCGAGGCGAGCATCTGGTGCTGGAAGCTGTGCGGCGTCATCTCGCCGGGCGTGACGATGACGCGTGCGCCCATCTTGGTCCAGTTCCACATCTTCACCGCGAACGCCATCGGCATGCGGATACAACCGTGCGACGCCGGATAGCCCGGCAGCACGCCGGCATGCATGGCGACGCCGGACCAGGTGATCCGCTGCATGTACGGCATCGGCGCGCCGCTATAGATGTTGGAGTGGTGGAATTTGTGCTTCTGGATGACGCTGAACACACCCATCGGCGTCGAATGGCCCTTCATGCCGGTCGACACCGGAGACTCCGCGAACACGCCGTTGGTGTCGTAGATCGTCACCTTCTGCCGGTCGATCGAGACAACGATGACGAGCGGACCTTGCGGCTTGGTGCCGGCTTCCTTCTCGACGACGGCTTCTTTTTTCTTGCTGGAGGCGCCGTGCTTTTGCGGCTTCTGGCGCGGCATCTCGGGATGCCGTTCCTGCCGGCCATAGGAGCCGTCCGAATAATCCGTCCAATAGTAAAATGCTGCGTCTGCCTGGCTTGCAGTGCCAATCGCACCGGCCGCCGTCAAAATGGCGATCTGCCAGAGCCGCGCCGGCTTGGTAGAAAAACCGGACCCGTTCACGCTATTCATCCTCGAATCCATAATTCCAAATCAGACATTAGTCTCGCAGAGGGGATACGCGTTCACCAGCAGAGCAGTTCTGCCATCATCTACTTTTGTCCACGACGTAGCAAAAAAGCCTCACGGAGCGGTAAACGGCGGCCGCGCCAGGCCTCCCGTCATCTTCCTGAGCGGCCGCCTCATGCCTACATTGCCGGGACTTGTTACCGGAGAACTTCATGTCATCTCGTTTCCCCGGTCTTTCTGGCATCCGCTTGAAAGGCCTCGCTTTATTCCTCCTTTCTATGGCCGTGCCACTGGCTTCCGCATCCGCCGCCGATGAGCCCGATCTGATCTTCCGCCGCTCTACCGTGTTCAAATGGATGAGCCCGAACGACAAGCTCGCGACCTATGGTCTCGACGACCCCGAAGTCGAGGGCGTCGCCTGTCATTTCACGGTGCCTGAGAAGGGCGGCTTCAAGGGCTGGCTCGGCCTTGCCGAGGAGGTCTCGGACATCTCGCTGGCCTGCCGCCAGGTCGGCCCGATCAAGTTCAAGGGCAAGATGGAGCAGGGCGACGACATGTTCCGTCAGCGTCGCTCACTGTTCTTCAAGAAGATGCAGATCGTGCGCGGCTGCGACGCCAAGCGCAACGTGCTGGTCTACATGGTCTACTCGGACAAGCTGATCGAGGGCTCGCCGAAGAACTCGACCTCGACCGTGCCGATCATGCCGTGGGGACCGGCGGACGCGAACGTGCAGAAGTGCGGTGAATTCTTCACACAGTGATGCACGCGCGTTCACAGTAACGCTTGTGTTCACTCAGTGACGCGCTTGCGTTCACTCAGTGATGAGCGTGCGGCTGGCTTGCGGCTTGACGAGGTGCGAGCCGGTCAGCCGCACGAATGCTTGCGGCGCGGCCTCATAGCCGCGGCCCGACTGCAGCGACATCGCGCCGACTGACGCGAAGCGATTGGAGTGTTGGTCGGCGCGGCCCGTGTCCGCGTCGCGCGCCTTTGCGCGATCTTGCGCCGTCATGATGGCCATCCCTCGACTGAACGCGCCCGGTGGTTCCGGGCTTTGCGGTTTCGATGGCTTGGGTCGCAGCCGAAGCGCCCCCGGTTCGATCCGACCCAGCCTTCGTTCGGGCTTCTCTTAAGCAGAAAAGCGTAAAATGCATGTGAAGCGCATAAGTCGCGGGCGTGACGGCGCGCTGCGCGGGCATGCCTTCAAGCGCGAAATGAGCCTGCAACGCCGCTTTGAAACGCTGTGCGACCCATCTGAAATGATTGGGATTTTTCGCTGAATGTTTCGTCGCATGGGGCGCGACGAAACAATTCTCACAAAGACGAAACCATTTTCCGCTTTTGGCGCATCACGCGCGAAACGACGCATGGTTATCAGGCTCACAACGAGGACGGCGGAACCGCCGGTGACCGAATGGGACACAAGATCATGCGCGCGCTCAGCTTCATCCTTGCCTTCGGTTTCGTGCTTGCCGGTTCCTCGTTCGCCGGCACGCCCGACGGTAACCTTCCCGGGATCGGCACCTTCCAGTATAGTGGAACGCCAGTGACTACCCCTGCGCCGCAGCACCCGATTGTCGTCGCTACCCGCTTCTGATCGCCAACAACAATAATCAGCCGATAAAGGCCATCATGATTGTTCGTTTCGGCGTCGCCGCGTTTGTATCGTTTCTGGCGATTAGTGCCGCCCAGGCACAGGTGCGCACGCCCTCGCGGCTGCCGGATCCCCGCAGCGAGTTCGTGCGTCAATGTGCGCCGCACATGCTCGGGCGCTGGGAACATCCCGAAGCGGTTTGCAGCTGTCTGCATGACCACGCCGCCGCCGCCGTCGAGGATCGCGATCTGCGCGAGGCGCTGCTGCGCGGCATCAGCGAGACCGGCGTGCCGACCATCGAGACCGATTGGGTGCCGGCATCAAAGCAGAGCGAGATCGGCCCGACCTTTACCAAGATCGCCAAGCCGACCTTGCAGTGCATGTTCGATCCGGCGAAGTCCTGAGCCTTCACTTCGTCTTCGGACCGTAGCGCGGCACGCAGGCGCTGGTCCTTGCCACACCCTTATCGGTCATCTTTGCGCCGCGCACCTCCTTGACCTGTCCGGCGGGGCAGGTTCCGTCATCGACCTGCACGCGCTGACCGAGCTTGAGATCGGTGATGTCCTGCTCGCGTCCGACGGTGGCGGCATATGCCGTCGTCGCGAGCGCGGCGGAGATCAGGAGCGAGAGGCAGATTGCACGGCGGAGAAGCATGGTCAGAGGTCCCGGCATCGATGCCGCAATGTAGGGACCGTCCACCGATTCTGATAGTGAGCCTTCGTCAGGCGCGCCGGGCCGGTTTGCTCCTCGCGCGCAAGCCGGCACGCGCTTCCCGCGCGAGCCTTTCCGCCGATGCCACGAGCTTGGGAACCGCGTGTCCCGAAAATCCCAGCACGAAGCCGGGCAGGGGACGTGCCCGCGAATAGGTGTCGGCGAGCAGCCAGCCTTCCGCGCCGGCGGCTTGCTTCGCGTGCGCTGCGACCGACAGATCGACCGACGGATCGAACCGGGCGACAAGATGCAGCCCCTGCGAGGGCACCGGCACGGATAGCGCGCCGTCGGAGGCCGCCTCCAGCGTTTCGGCCAGCGCATCGCGGGCCTCGCGATAGAGCTTTCGTACCCGTTTCAGGTTCGCGGCAAACGCGCCGGAATTGAGCATGTCGGCCACCGCGCCTTCCATCAGCGTGCCGGGAAAGCGGTCGAGCGCGGCGCGGGCAGCGGTCACGTCGGAGATCAGGCGCTCTGGCAGGGCGCAATAGCCGATGCGCAGGCCGGGAAACAGCGTCTTGGCGAACGTGCCCATGTAGATCACGCGCTGGAGGTGATCGATACCGGCGAGCGACATCAGCGGCGCGCCGTCATAGCGGAACTCGCTGTCGTAATCGTCCTCCAGCACGAAGGCGCCAGCCTGCTTCGCCCAGTCCAGCAGTTCGAGCCGTCGCGGCATCGACATCTGCACGCCCAGGGGAAACTGGTGCGAGGGCGTGACATAGGCCGCGCGTGCGTTGGGACCGGCAGTTCGTCCCTTGGCGACGCGCATGCCGTGCTCGTCGACGGGAACGGGCACGGCGCGATAGCCGCAATGCGCGATGGTTTTTCTCGCGGCGGGGTAACCCGGGTCCTCGCACCAGACCTGGTCATTGGGCTTGAGGATCGCGCTCAGCACGATGCGCAGCGCATGCAGCGTGCCCGACGTCAGCATGATCTGGTCGGGATCGCAGCGCAGCCCGCGCGCCGACAGCAGGTGATCCGCGATCGCCGCGCGCAGCTCGCGGCTGCCGCGGGGATCGCCATAATGCAGATGCTCCGACCCGAAGGCGCGCATGCGCCGGCCGACGAAGGCGCGAAAGCGCTGCACCGCGCGCTCGTCGATATGGGTGCAGCCGAGCGCGAACGCGCCCTGCCGGGGCGCTTCGACCACGACCTTCGGCTTCTTCGCTTCCGTCGTGCGCGCCGGGATGCGTGCGGCGACGAAAGTGCCGGAGCCGACGGTTGCGTCGGCAAAGCCGTCGGCGATCAGCCGCTCATAGGCGGTGACGACGGCGTTGCGCCGGAAACCCGTCTGCTTCGCCAGCGTCCGCGACGGCGGCAGCGGCTCGCCGGGCTTGACGAGGCCGGAGACGATCATCTCGCACAGCGCCTGGTACAGCCGGTGCGCGGCGGACGCGCCCGCCGTGATGTGCGCCCCGGTGAGGTCGAGCGGCAGCTCGGCCTTTGCCGCTGAAGGGGGCTTGGCGGGAGAATTGGTCGGAATTTTTTGCATGGAATTGGCACTATCGCAGACCAAATCGGCCGCTACAACTCTCCTGGAATTGTTCCAATCCCGACAGGAGCGGCCGTGAGCCAGACCGAGAGCCCAAATTCCTATCCGACGTCAGCGCGCAACCAGGTGAAGCGCCGTCACGACCGCGGCTTCTACGATCACGAGACGGTTCATCGCATCCTGGACTCCTCGATGCTCTGCCATGTCTCCTATGTCATCGACGGCCAGCCCTATTGCACGCCGACTTTCTTCTGGCGCGAGGGCACAAAACTCTATTGGCACGGCTCGAGCGCCAGCCGCATGCTGCGCAACCAGACCAAGGGCGAGCGCGTCTGCCTGACGGTCGCCCATCTCGACAGCCTCGTGCTGGCGCGCTGCGGCTTCAACCACTCCGCCGACTACCGCGCGGTGATGGCGTTCGGCACCGCCTATCTCGTCACCGATCCCGAGGAGAAGGAGCGGGCGGTGATCGCCATGGTGGATCGCTTCTTTCCGGACCGCACCGCGAGCCTGCGGGCCAGCAACACCCAGGAGATCAAGGCGACCTCCTTCATCGCGATGGAGATCGAGGAGGCCTCGGCCAAAGTCCGCGCCAAGGGTGTCGCGGATGACGACGAGGACTACGAATTGCCGATCTATGCCGAGCGCATCCCGGTGCGCACGGTGCTGGGTGCGCCCGAGCCGTGTCCGCGCCTGCTCGACGGCGTCACGCGCCCTGCGACGCTGGATGGCTATTCAGAAGGCCGACTGCTCGAAGATGCATTGCGGGATGCTTATTTTGTGGAGTACCCGAACGGCTGAAATCGGCTAGCTTGCGCGCTCTTCGATTTGTTTGAACGCCCGGAGCAGCCTGATGAATGCCGAAACGCAGCAGAGGATTCTTGACGCCGTCGACGCCGGTTTCGAAGCCCAGCTTGCGACCACAAGAGACTTCGTCGCGATCCCCTCGACCCGCGGGGCGGAGGGACCGTGCCAGGACATGATCGGCGATCTCCTGCGCGCGCGCGGCTATGAGGTCGATGACTGGCACATCAACGTCGACGATCTCAAGGATCTGCGCGGCTTCGGCCCGATCGAGCACGATTTCTCCAAGGCACGCACGGTGGTCGGCACCTATCGTCCGACGACCGAGGCCGGCAAGTCGCTGATCCTCCAGGGCCATTGCGACGTGGTGCCGGCGGGGCCGCTGGAATTGTGGGACACACCGCCGTTCTCGCCCGTCATCAAGGACGGCAAGATGTTCGGCCGCGGTGCCTGCGACATGAAGTCGGGCACCATCGGCGCGCTTTATGCGCTCGATGCGATCAAGGCCGCGGGCTTGAAGCCGACGGCGCGCATCCACTTCCAGTCGGTGATCGAGGAAGAGAGCACCGGCGTCGGCGCGCTCTCGACGCTGCAGCGCGGCTATCGCGCCGATGCCTGCTTCATTCCGGAGCCCACCGCCGGCAAGATGGTGCGCTCGCAGGTCGGCGTGATCTGGTTCCGCCTGCGCGTGAAGGGGCATCCGACCCACGTCGCCTTTGCCGGCTCCGGCTCCAATGCGATCATGGCGGCCTATCATCTCGTCCACGCCCTGCAGAAGCTCGAGATCGAATGGAACGAGCGGGCCAAGGCCGACCGCCATTTCAAGACGCTGAACCATCCCATCAACTTCAATCCTGGCATCATCAAGGGCGGTGACTGGGCCTCCAGCGTGCCGGCCTGGTGCGACGTCGATTGCCGCATCGCCATCCTGCCGGGCTGGTCGGTCGCCGATCACCAGAAGGAGATTTTGGCCTGCGTCGCCGCCGCTTCGCGCAACCACCGCTTCCTCGCCAACAATCCGCCGGAGGTCGAATGGTCCGGCTTCCTCTCGGAAGGCTATGAGCTGACCGACTCCGCCGCGCCGGAAGCCGCATTCGGCAAGGCCTTCAGCAAGGTCTATGGCCGTGCGGTCGAGGACCTCGTCTTCACCGCGCTCACCGACACCCGCTTCTATGGCCTCAATTACGGCATCCCAAGCCTCTGCTTCGGCGCCAGCGGCGGCGAGATGCACGGCTTCAACGAATTCGTCGATCTGGAGTCGCTGAAGAAGACGACCAAGGCGACGGCGCTGTTCATCGCGGAATGGTGCGGGGTGGAGAAGGCATAGGTCTTTCCGTCGGTCACTACGAGCGAGATCTCGTAGATTCCATGGGGCGGTGAGCGTGGCCTTTCCGGTAGGTTTGGGTTTCCACACTCGAACCCACGGAGGGTCAGATGCAAGCATCGACTGTAGGCACGCTCACCAGCGACCATAATGGCACAATTTTCCTTGCGATCGAACTCAGTCAGAAGACGTGGCTGGTGACGCTGCACAGCCCGGATCGTGATCGGATCTCGCGCCACAAGCTC